>JAGNXB010000127.1 GCA_017985675.1 Saprospiraceae bacterium
GGTGGAACGATTGCATTTTCCGGCCAACAACGAAGATAATTCGATGATTTTAAGTCACATTTCGGGTTACTCTCAGGATGCGCTTTGGCATGATCTGGAATCCTGGTTTAGCGGCGGCCCTGCTGTACTACCTTCCATTAAAGGTGCGGGGACTTATGGTGTTCCGTTTGTCAATAATGGCGGTGCTATGGCCGCTGAAATTTCGGAGAACAAACAAAATGGGATAAAACATGACATCGATTTAAATTACATCGATAATGTGCAGCAAAATGCCAACATTATGGGTTTTGCTTATGACAAAAATATTGTTGAAAAAAAGAATAACCAATTTTTACTACCGGAATATTTCGACCTCGGTCCGAATGACCAGTGGCGTGCTGTTGCTGCGGAAGATGTGCCCGCATCTACCCAATTATTAACGACCGCCGTACCCAAATCACCCCGTCCGGAAATCACGTATTTGACCCCCTTGGAACCGGACTGCCCGTGGCAAGATCCCAATGGTCCCTGGAATAGCCCTGGGCCAACTGCAGGGCCATTCAAAGCTGACCTTGGGGACGGAACGACAGTTACGTATTACTGGTATCGTTTTGTAGACCAACCTGCCATCATCCACGCCAATCTTCCGGAAGCGTTAAGGACTAAACTTCAAACCAGGGTCGAGCTTCTACACGCCAATTGGCATCATACGGATGAATATTTGGCGCCCCCTGCGATTGGAAGAATAGCAACCGTCGATCCGGCGGGTATTGTCCAGCCACCTGCTGGGTTGGAAATCGGCTATGTTCCCATTGTAACCCGCCAGGAAAAATCCAAGAAAAAAGTGAGGGTATTTATATTGGCCGGTCAGTCCAATATGGAAGGATATGGCACTATTGAAGATCCCGAAAATGATCCCGGCAGTCTGGTGGATGTGACAGAAAAAGATGTGATGGGTGAATGGACCCAAATTGGTCAAAAGGCCAACTGGAAAACACTGGACAACGCATTTTTATATTTTGAACGAAATAGCGAAACCATTAAATCGAACGTTACGGTTGGCCAAGGAGCTTATGCTGATTTAATAGGACCAGAATTAATGTTTGCGCATCAGTTGGATGAATATTATGAAGATCCGATATTAATTATAAAAACGGCATGGGGGGGCAAGAGTTTGGCAGAAGATTTTCGGCCACCTTCGGCAGGAGGTACAACAGGTGAATTTTATCATGCCATGATACATACCGTGAAGGATGTGACGGAAAATATGGGAAGCGAATTTCCCAATATAGGGGCATCGGATTTTGAACTTTCGGGATTTGTCTGGTTTCAAGGTTGGAATGATGGCGCATCGGACAATTTTTTAAATGAATATGAAAGCAATTTGTATCATCTGATCAATGATGTAAGGAAGGACCTTGTTAAACCTGATTTGCCCATAGTCATTGCGAGTTCGGGACAAGGTGGGTTTGAGCAAATCGATGATTCGTGGGTGCAGAGCATGCAAAATATTGTTGCTGTTGCGCAGCAAGGGGTGGGATGCAATGATCTAATTTATAGGGGTAAAGTGGGCTTTGTGGATACCAAGCCCTATTATCTGAATGCATCCTTGTCGCCCGAAGATGCCATTTATCATTTTAATAATAATGCGCTTACTTTTTTGAATATAGGAAAAGCCATGGGGGATGAAATGATCCTTGCCATAAATGATATGGCTTATTGTTATGAAGATTGTACGGATCAGGTATCGCCGGGCATTGTATCGATCGGCAACAGGGTATGGAATGATATCAATCGAAATGGGATCAATGACCCGGATGAGCCGGGTATTCCGGGCGTGTCATTGGTCATTTGGGCGGATTCTGACGCAGATGATATTCCGGATTGGCAAGGCTTTGGAGGAGTCCAGGTGACGGATGAAGAGGGGTTTTATCGTTTTTCCGGATTGCAACCCGGTAACTATGTGGTTTTTGTGTGGCAGGTAAATAATTGGGGACCCGGAGAGCCGTTAGAAAACTTTGTATCAACCAATGGCTATGAACCCATTGCAAATAATGATGTTGATTTCGATAATAATGGATTTGGCAATTCCTTTACGGATATTATGTCCGGTATTGTAACACTAAGTGCAGATGGCGAACCGCTGAATGATGGCGATCCATACAACTGTTATTTTGATTACGATGGGTGTGGTAATAACAGTGTTGATTTTGGTTTTTATGACCCGAATATTAGCGCACTAGAGGAGGATTTGTTGGATGATGAATGGATTCAAATTTTTCCAATGCCTGTTGTGAATACGTTTACCGTGCGAGGAAATTTAAATCAATTCCATATAGAGATATATGATGCTATGGGTCGCATGCTGCGCCGTGTCGACGCCCATGCCGCCGCACAAGCTATTGATATTTCGTCATTTCCGGCTGGGCTGTATTTTGTGAAGGTGATGAATGAAACGGATCAACGGAGTAGGATGATAAAAATAGTCAAGCAATAGGGCGAATCCCTCCTATCTAACTACTTTTTTGCATATTGATCATAAATGTGGTATGATCTCCTATTTTTAAAAGTGGGGTAGTTTTAGAAATACAATTGTTTTCCAAACGATACATTGATTGTCAGTTGCAATTATTCTGTATTTTATTTTTTTGGGCCGGAGTGATTGATTCATTAAAGTTTTAACGTTAACTCTACTGAAATCGCCGCCTCCCTTGGCGTTGCGGCTTAGGGATTGGCGGCGATTAGCGACAGTTCATTGTTTTCTGAAGAATATCTTCTTTATTCGTCCTCCTTGTCCAAGATATCTGGGGCAGTATTGCGCTGATCCTCCTTAAGTTCGGCGGGAGTATTTTTCAGATTCTGGTCTTTGACATGTGGGTACAATGCGGCGGTGTTTTTCATTATGGGTTCATAGAAATCGTAGGGAACGGTGATGGTAGAATCCTTTCCGTCTGGCCCTTTTTGTGTTTTTGTGTAGCGTGCCTGGACGTAAACCGCTGGTTCCATTTTTCCGGCACCATCATCATAAAGTACTACATGGCGTTTTTCCACCAATATATCCTTGCCATCTTTGGTGGCGCGTATGACTTTTTCAGCAATGCGCTTTTCAAGTTCTTTCGGTTCGAATAGACCATCAGTAGGGATCGGACTTGCTTTCCATTTTGGCCAGTCGTGCAACATATAGGTTAGTTCGCCATCTTGACCCAAAGAGAACACTAGTCTGGTTTTTCCTTCTATCGGTAAATTGTCCATAATGCGATTGTAGCGGACGGTGACCATTTTTCGATATATTTGAGCCGGTTCCTGATCTCTCTGTGAACTCATCTCCAGAAATGACACCTCGGGCTTTGATAATTCGTTTGAATTGATGTTTCCAGGGAGTTGCTTCAAGAATGCCTGAACCCGTTCCACCGCAGCTTCTTCATTGGGTAATCCTTCCGTGGCTTTGTCGCTTTTATAGTTTTTCATGCCACGGTTGAAAATGATTCGGCCATTGACGCGATTTATTTCAAAAATACCTGAAGGATCATCGCTT
>JAGNXB010000070.1 GCA_017985675.1 Saprospiraceae bacterium
CTGCTTCCAGTCTTTTCGTATACAGATCAAGGGAGTCGGCATATTGCACGGCGAGGGCAAAATTGCCTTTGAGCCTTGTATAGGTGTAGAGATTGGAGTAGTAATTGATCAGGCCTTCGGGCTCGTAGGTAATTTTGTTCTTGTCCGCATAGCGCATGTATTCTTCAGCTTCATGTAGCGAGCCTTTGTACAGCGCCATGGTAGCTAATGTCTGTGCCGCATTGGAGGCGCTGCCCGGCTGATTCATCCGGATGCTCACTTTATAGTCTGTTTCAATGAGTGGCCAGGCTTCGTCATACCGCCCCATTTTGTAATAGGCGTGTCCCAGATTGCCGGTGGTGAGAGCGACCCAAAAAGTATCCTTTGCAACCTTAGCAGCTTCTACAGCCTGGGCGAGGTAATAGACCGCAGAATCATATTGCTCCATTTTCAGATAGCACAACCCAATGTTGTTTAATAGATTTCGGGGATACTGTTCCGAAGGTGCCGGCAATTTTACTGCCTCGGCTTCTTTGAAGAAGCGGATGGAGGATTCAAAATCACTGAAACCAAAGAATACATTACTCATTACTTCCAGGTCATCGACTTTTTGAAGAGAGTCAGACCAACCATATTGGGTGAGCAGATCATAGCCTTTCATCATCCGTTCAAACCCGATACCCCACCAGCCATATTCGGTGGCATGAAAGCCTCCATACAGCAGGAGTTTACCCTCTCCTCGTTTCAGGCCTTTGCGACGGGCTTCATCAATCGATTGGAGCAGCAATTGTTCTCTGGCCTGCAGGTCTGCTTCAGTGCCGGAGGGATGAATAATGATACGATGGAGCAGGCACATCAAGGCCAGGTCTTCAAATCCTTCGTTTTCAAATTCCTTTTGCATTTTTTCAAGGCGGCGGCTGGCACCTTCAGAATACGTGTAGCCGATTTTTCCAAGCAAGCTATCCAATCGCAGGTGGCGTTCAGCTTCCGGAAAGGCCAGGATGGAATCAGCCTGGCTGAAGCCTGATGAGGGCATGCACATGACCATAACCCAAAGGATGAAGATGCGCGGAGCATTTAATAAATGCAAATAAGGTGTGCCAGGACGACAACCATGTGCCCAATGGCTTGATGAAGTGAGCCGCATGATATGATAACCTAAAACCTGCAATACATTAGAATTCTATGTCCGGAGTGAAGCGCGTCTTGATGGATATGCTATTTCGTGCGTAAAATAGGATTTTGCTTGGAGAAGGAGTCAACGGGATCCGGCTTAAGACGATTTTCTTTGGTTCTACAAACCTTGCAGGGAATACACTGATGAGTATTCTTTAGGGCGGTCCTTAAAATTTGTTGGAACGACTTGGGCTTTCAGGAGTTCATCTTCAAGGGAGTCATTATGGTTTATTTTTTCAAGACAAATTCAATATTATCCTGACGAAGAGTGATCAAATCAGGTGCTAATAGTTTTATGTTCCAATCACTAGCGAGTTTATCACTCTTCAGTTTAAGGATATGTCCAACAGAAGTTACTTTATACCCTATTGCGATGTTTGGAAACATCATGTCGGGTGTAATTTTATCCTCATCCACGGTAAGCGTTAGCGTGTCATTGGTAAAAATCAATTGGACACTTTCGTCTATGGCATTAATATCTAACCAGGCACCTATAAAACTATTATTTGATTGGGTATCTGCTCTGCGCCCACCCAACCAGCGTTTGTATTTTTTCTCTACACCTTCCATCATCATTGTCATGGTGTCACCAATAAAGCTACCAACCTTTGCATAGGTAGCTCTCCTTTCGCTATTTGCTAAAAAACTGGTAGCACATTCAATTATTATTTCATTGCTCACCGAATATTTCCCTTTCTCCCTTTCAATGTCATTTTCATAAACACTATATTCTGCCCGGGTAAATATTATTTTTTTTCCCGGTTGATCAGCCCAAAACCAGGTGCCTTCAATGATGGGCAGTGCGGCCATTACATTTGAATCAGCAGAAGGTGCTGCCGAATCTTTCCAGGCCGCTCTATGGCCAGTATAAAATTCATCACTCAGCATACCTTTCAGGTCATCTACCGTAAATTCATAACCCTTTTCCTTGCCTAATTGCACGAAGCCCAGCCAATTTTTGGGCTCAAGGGTTTTAAATTTTCCGTAAAAGTCTTCTCTCATTGATCTATCCTCGCTCAAAGCCTTAAAATACTTTTGAACTTCTGATGGGATTTGTCTTGATGTTTCTTGTTCCATGTTGTTACGATTTATATGTTCTCACCAACTAAAAAGGATTCCAATTTGAAATATTGCTTACAAAGGATTGAACAGGGCCTGGTAGCCAATTGATTGGATTAAGGGGTTTTAATACATCTTGAATTTCTTCAAAAGCGTAACCAGCCCCTTCTAAAACTGTATTGATGCTGTTCTCGGACAAGTTCAATCCCCAATCCAGTGCTGTAGTAACCTCGGCGACGGTGTATCCAGCCGCTTTCAAAACAGAGGCAACACCTTCGGCGCTGGTACCATAAGTCTTTTGCAAGGCCTTAGCCACTTCATCCGGGAAGTAACCCACTTTTGTCAACGTTTCAACTACTGCTGTTTCACCAAGATTATAGGCCGCCTTAATTCCAGAGGCCACCTGGTCAACAGGATAGTTAGCTGCCATTAAGGTATTGGCAGCTAATGTTTTTGAGATATTGAGCCCAGATTTCAGGGCTTTTGTGATGGTTTCAACCGAATGGCCTGCCTCCTTTAAAACATCGGTTACTTGCTTCTCGCTAATATCAAAAGCTGATTTAAGGCCCTTTGCAACCTGGTCTACAGGAAAATTGGCTGCATTTAACAGAGAGGCTATTTCAGCCCACGTTAACCTAAAACTTGACTCCAGGACTTTAATGATTTCGCTGGTAGTGTACCCGGCATTTCTTAGTATATCCGTTACCGCTTTATCCGATAGATGATAAGCCTCCTTAATCCCATCTACTACTTCCTCAATAGAATACTCAGCCAGCTTCAGCGCAGAAACAATCTGATCCAGGCTCAGGCCATAGAAGTCTTTCAGGCCTTTGGTTATCTGGGCTGGCGTCTCACCGAGCAACCTGGAAGCCTCTATTATTTCACTTATGGCCCCCATGCTTAAATTAAATCCTTCCTTAGCGACTTGAGCTACCGAACCACTAAATGTAATGACGCGATTGAGTACAGCATTTGCCCATTCAGAAAGGGTAGCAAACACAACACCAAATATTTTTTGGCCATTCATTTTCAGATACGCAATCAATGCTGATGGCAGATCTTCAAAATTATGAATTACGGTTTCGGGTTGAAATGAAATACCGACAGCCATGCCCATAAAAGTTAACTCACCTGTAAGACTGAGGAAAAACGTATGATCTATTTGAATGGTCAGTGCTAAATTTGCCTCAACATTTAAATTGATTTCGCCCAGGATCCCTAGATTGATCTTTTCGTTGATGCCAAATTCAAAGTTTCCTTTTCCAGAATAGGATGAACTTATTAAAGTAGATTCTAATGAGGCATTAAAAAGCAGGTTTACAACTTCAAATCTAAATTTTAATCCATCCTTACCAGCATAAACATAGACGTCTTGCCGCACTTCCAAAATAGTAACGGAAAGCGACATCTCAAACTCAGGAGTTATTTCCTGGCCTAATTTTAATTTGAAATTAGGTTTTTGGTTATTTCCAGCTCCAGCAACTTTCACCAGATCGAAACCTCCTGTAGTCAATTGGAACGGATCTATTTGAGCAGATACATCAAACTCCTTATTGGAGATATGGGCTTCCATCATCGCTACCCATCCCCATAGGCTCAGCTTGCCTTCGGCGTTAAAACCTTCCTTGTCAAAATTCAATTGCCCGATGGTAGTGGCGACCGGAACAATAGAGATCTTCAGATCAAGTACCTTACAGTTTATTAAGGTTTCCAGTGGATTGGTGGTTTCATTAGGTAGGGCCTGGTAAGCAATAAATGTTGCAGGAGAAAATGCGGTGCCTAATTGAAGAAGTGAAATTTCTTCTACCCCAATATTAAAAACGAAGTTATCATAACCATTGGTGTCGAGCTTTACAGCCAGGCTTCCTTTTACATCACCGATTTTTAAATCTTCGGTTCCGAATCCGAAATTGTCAATGTATGGCTTGATATACGATCCTCCGATTTCAACAGCCATATCCTTTACAGATACCAGCGAGAAGTTGAAAGGATGATATGGGTTTGTTTCGTTTTGAAAAGAAAAGGCACCACCAATGGTTTTAGGATTGAGGCTTATTTCTCCTGTAAGTGCCAGGTTGTCTGCCCCTATGATTTTACTGGTTAGCAACATCGAACTTTGAATGGAAATCTTGGGTAAAGGTGGGCTTCCCCCCACAGAGAGGCTGATGACCACTCCCTGGTAAACAATTTCAAGATGACTGCCTGCAGAAAACGAAATATCTTGTTCGATAATGGCATTCAGTTCAAAATGTATTCCGGTGGATGTCTTGTTAAGGCATAAATGGGCGGTAATTTTTTCTATACCAAAGATTTGAGCTACCCATCCCAACATTTCCCCTAACCCGATATTTGCTGGATTAAAGTCTGTTTTGAATTTACTTAGATTGAGTTGTCCATAGAAGTTAAATCCTTCACTGACTCCAACATCAAATGGTTCATCATCATCAGAAACGCTTGAGGTGGAAAAAGCAAAGGAAGGATTCAAAATTTCGGTTGTATCTAAAACGGAGAGAACATCAGTTATTTCCCGTGCAAGGATTCCTCCAAGAATTTTACTAATATCCTGACCTTCACTACTCGTTGTTTTTATTTTAATTAATGCATCTTTCTCTTTTTTATCATTTATTGCAAATTCGAGGGCAACTTCCGCAGATTTAAGGCCCAATAAGTCGGTTTTGCCACTAATCTTTACGCCTCCACCTTTTTTAATGCTGAATTTCTTATCAAATGCAGGTCTTTTAGTCTTTCCTTTTCCGACCGTATCGGGCTTAGCTGCACCTGATTCTATTTTTTCAAGTTCAGAGCCATTCACCAACTCAACATGTACGTCCCTGATACGTACCACTTTGAATAAAGTATCGGTTACAGTTTTCAGTAGGTTAAATTCGGAAAATGTAGAGTCCTTGAGTTCTAAAACTTTATCAATGGTCGCATGATTAGCTTCAGTGATGATCTTTTGACGCCAGTCATGCTGATCAAGAGATGATATTGGGTCATGACCTCCATTAGGCAGATTTGGTGTTTGTTGCGATGTTATTTCCGGCTGCCCGACAGGTGGTACTGTAGCAGGTGTTGGAGAAGTTTGATTTCCACTTAAGGGATCTGGTAATAATAAATTATCAAGCTGCCAGCTGGCTCCAGTTATAGTGGCATCAAATGTGCCGGCCTGGTCTTTGATGGTCACTTGGTTACTATCTGACGAGTAAAGAGGCCAATAGGCCACAAGACCAGATTCAATACCCAGCAGTCGTTGATCTTTCGTGCTTTTTATTTCTTCGAGGGTTCGAACCTTATTCCATACTCTCACTTCGGAGATTTTGCCATTGAAAAAAGAAGGAACGCCATTTTTGGCAGAACAGCCAATCGTTATATCATGCATCCCTGAAGGAAACGGAGTATTAACAAGGTTAGTGGGGTGTATTAGGCAATCATATTGGCAAACCCCATCAATATATATTTCAACATATTTATGTGTTCCGTTATAATGATCACCATAAACACATGCACAATGCTGCCAGCGGCCATAGGAAATGGTCAGGCTTGGGGTATTCCATAGATTTTGGATATTCGTTAAGAATAGAAGCGAATGTAATCTGATAGATGTCGCTGAATCCAGTCCCATTCGCATGGCCGGAATAGTATCGGAGGAGAAGGAAAGAATATCCACTACATCCAAACCCCGGATAGGATTAATCCATGCTTCAATGGTAAATTCATGGTTGGAAAAAGTACTAAGATCTATCTTGCCGCAATCCAGGTAATTATTTATGCCATTAAAGGAAAGGCAATTAAATTGAGGTGTCGCCATACATTATTAATTATTGTTGAGCAATTTACTTTTAAAAATTATAATGACATGTCAGAATGACCCTTTCCAGTAGCGAGCTAATAAATACCACTATGTCAGGTATAAGAATCAGTGAATTCCATGCCTTTCCTTATAGGAATTATTTTGTACCTATCATGCGTTTATACTCATCTCAGCACATGATCACTAAATGGTTAACCGCCAGGTCCGGGTCATGAGATCACGTCAAAGCACGGTATGCCTGGCATAATCTGGTTTGAACCGGACCAGCGGTTACTACTCTGGGTGATATGCAATTATAAAATTATTCCTTCACCACCCGCGCTGTGTACACTGAATCCTTCTCACGGATCTGCAGTATATACAAACCGGCAGGCTGGCCGGAAAGGTCAATGCTAGTCCCCGAATTGGCTGATCGCTGCACCATACGGCCTGTATAATCAAAGACCTGTACATCATCAGCCACTACATTACTCCATTGGATGAGACCGGTAGTCGGATTTGGGGAAATACCTATTTCAGTGTTAGTAATTTCTGTAGCACTTACAAATTCAACCAGGGTGACTTCGAGGCAGAATTCTCCCTGAAAGCCACCATATCCATCCAGCATCAACCGGTATTCCACACCGGGTGTGGTGATGGCTTCAAAAGCAAAGTTCAACTTTGCTGTAGAAGCATCTTCATCGTCTATACATCCCAGAAAAATGGGATTAGCGCAATTGTCATAAAATAGTGCTGCCTGGGTGTCACCATCCTGAATATATTGCGTAGCACTGCCTTGTACACTGCGGATACGGTAGCGGTTGCCATCGCCGGTGAAGGTGAACCAAACCGTATGTTGCAATGGATCATTTTCAAAAAAGCAAGCCAGATCAAACGATGGGTCTTCAGTCACTGAAGCTCCTATGTTGTTATAAGGACTGGACACCACCGGTATGCCGATGTTGTTGGTAAAGAGCCCGTTAATATCAATGGCACCGGAGCAGATATCTCCTGACACTTCCTGTTGCACTGTAGCTGAGGAGATTTGGACACATCCGCTGACATCAATCACTGTCACTGTATATGTTCCTGCAGCCAGGCCTGTAATCGTAGCATTCGTACCTCCATTACTCCAAAGATAGTTGTACGGTGCAGTGCCTCCAGAGACAAGGGCAGTAGCCGTACCGTCATTTGTCGCACCAGAAGCAGGCGTGGAAGAAGTAGTAAGCAGGAAGGTGGTTCCAACAGTAATAGAAGCGTTAGCGGTCAAAGCCCCGTAGGTGTACGTGACAGTATGCATACCTGGTCCTGCCGCTTGCGCATTGAAGGTGAAGGTGGCTCCATCACCGTTATCAGTAACGTTTGGGCCACTGTATTGACCACCCAAAGGTGAACCACCATTGCGTTGAGCTGATGCCTCGGTAAGACAGACAGAAGCCGGAGGTGAGAAGGAGAGCGCATTGATATCCAACCTTGAAATCTGACCACTAGTTTGCTGGCCAAAGTAGATACTCAATCCGTCGAAAACAGTCAGCGTAGGACCCTCAAGACTGGTTGCAACTGTTTCAATATTTGGATTTGGCTGAGTAACGTCGAACTTTACAGTTCTGCTACCCGCAGACTCAGACACGTATAAAAAATTTCCGCTAAACGTCAAGCCGTCTGGCCCGGTCAGGCCCGAGACGACTGTTACCGGGGTTGGGCTGGGCTGATGTCTATTGATTTTGGACACATTATTGCCACTGTAGAGACCATAATAAAGTTCATTGCCACGTATGGCTATTCCGGAACACTTTTCAGGGCTGATCTGAACACCAGCCTGTGGTAATGGCTGACTCAGGTCGATCCGGAATATCCCATTGTTGGCACTGCCGATGTATAAGGTGTCCCCTATCCGGGCATAGCCTTGTGCATCGTCGATAACATTAGTCAAAACCTGTTCGATGACAGGGGTTGGGTTGGTCAGATTAATCCGGAAGGATCTGGCACTTGGAAAAGCCGGGGTTACGCCTTCGGTATTGAAATAAAGATAATCGCCTACGACCAGTAGACCGGTTGGATTGGTAATATCCGCTATTACAGTTGTTGGCGTGGCCGGAAATGGCTGAGTGAGGTCTATTTTGACGATCCTGTTTCCATCGAGCAAACTCACGTACAAATCGGTGCCTTTCAGTGCAGTTCCGATGGGTAATTCTCCCGGCAGATTGGCAACATTCGTGACCTGCGCATGGCTCATGATGATAGTACATAAAGTCAGGAGTAAAAGTGTAAAGCGTTTTTTCATAAAAGAGTGGATTGAAAGATTTGTTAGGAAATTGGCAATGTTGTTTCCATCACCGCGTTTTTGCCTCACAAAAGTGGCCATCAGCCGACAGCCGAATCCGTCAATCGTCGTGCAGAATCCGTCAAAATGCTTGAAAATGAGGCTATATAGGCTCTGACAGAGGTAATATCAGGCCTCCATGAGTTCAGAGGGCCGCTTCCCGAAGCGCTGCTTAAATACCCGGGTAAAGGAGCTGGCATCCTCATAACCAACTTTGGAAGCTACCTGGGCAACAGAACTATAAGTGCGGTTTTCCAATAACTTCCGCGCTTCACTGAGCCGCACCTCCTGGATGTACTGGAGCGGAGTAAGCCCCGTAAGCCGTTTCAGTTGGCGCAACAAGGTGGATTCGCTCATGGCAAACTCATAAGTCAATGACGAAACGCTAAGGGTGCCTCCGGCAAAGTGTTTTTGCACATAGGCTTCAAATGCTTCGAGCCACTCGCGGTCAGGTGCTGACATGAGCGGAGCGGCCGGGACTTCCTGAACTGTAGGGATAGAGTCATCCGGGGTAATAGCGACTCGCCGTGACGCTTGATTGTTCAACAGGTTTTGAATACGCACCAGCAGTTCTTCCTCATCGAAGGGTTTGGTCAGGTAATCATCCACGCCAATGCGTAATGCCTTGAGTTTGTCCTGCGCCTCTGCGCGTGCGGTGAGCATGACGACAGGGATATGGCGGGTAGCATCGTCTGATTTGAGCCGCTCCAGCAGTTGATAGCCATCCATGACCGGCATCATCAGGTCGGAGAGGATGAGGTCAGGTATGATGTACGTGGCATCTTTCAAAGTGAATTTATCCTTGTTGCCTTTAATTTCCTGACCTGATTCGTCATTTGACATTAACCTAAGGGCGTCCTGGCCATTTACTGCGGTGACCACCTGGTATTTTTCTTCCAAAACCAGGCTGATATATTTTCGCAGTTCGGGATTGTCTTCTACCAACAAAATAGTCGGGCGGTTTTGAATGCCGCCCTGGCTTAAAGTGTTCACTTCTTTGAGGTGTCCGTTGGCAGCGGTGTTTACATCATCGTAACCAATGTTTGGCGTAAGCACCGGGATATCGCTCATTACTTTACCGTTTACTGAAGCCTGCTTCGTTTGATTCAATGCGATTGGAAAGGTCACGGTAAATGCTGCGCCTTTGCCAAGGGTGCTTTCCACGCTGACATGGCCTCCAAACAATTGGGCATACTCGCGACATAGGGCCAGACCAATGCCGGTTCCACCTTCGGCACCTTTCTCCGGGCGGGTGGTCTGGAAGTAACGTTCAAACAAAAGGGGTATATCATCGGGATGGATACCAGGGCCATTGTCGATCACACAAAGGGTTAATGTGCTATGGGTCACTTGTACCCTGACTTCAATACGCCCGCCAGGCGGAGTAAACTTAAAGGCATTAGAGAGCAGATTGAACAGGATCTGGCGGCATTTTTCACGGTCAAGATCAGCTATGGCCTGCTCCGGAATTGCAAAGGATAGTTGGTAATCGATCTGCTTTTGCGCAGCCAATGACTCAAATTGTGCAAAGTATGTTTCGAAATAGGTGCGCAGTTCAGTGGGTTCGGGTGAAAGATTCATTTTGCCCATTTCGAGTTTGCGCAGGTCGAGTATTTCATTGATGAGTTGCGAGAGTTGCTGACCGCTGCGTTCGGCCATGTGCAGGAGTTGAGTTTGTTTTTCGGTCAGTTGATTTTCCTTGAGCAGGGTTTTGATTGGACTGGTGAGTAGAGTGAGGGGGGTGCGGAGTTCGTGGCTGACATTAGCGAAAAACCGGCTTTTGGCAGCGTCGAGTGCTTTGAGTTGTTCAGCCTGCGCCTGGATTAATAAATTCTGATCAGTAAGTGTTCGCCTTGCTTTTCTTTGTTTGTAGAATCCGATCCACAACGCGGTGGCAACCATCAAGACCAGCGCAATAATGATGATGGTGTACAGTAGTTGGTTGTTGCGCGATTTCAATGCGGATGCACTTTGCTTGTTTTCAATTTCCAGGTAGTAGTTGTCCGCTATTTTTTCATCACCGGTTGCGTATATCCTTTGCTGGGCGGCAAACATCTTTTTCTGGTATTCCATGGCCTCCTGATAATGGCCTTCTTCCTCAGCGATGCGGGATGCGATATTGAAAAGATTGAGGTATAAATCATCGGAGTGGACAGCCTCACTCATCTTCAGGGCAATGGCCAGTTTGTCTTTAGCCTCTTTATGGTTACCCAGCATCCAGTCTGTTTCAATGATATGGATGAGCGCATATACAGTTCGCCAGGGGTCTTCAATTTTTTCAAATACAGCCAATGCATTTTCAAAATTCGTTTTGGCCTTTTGGGGATGGCCATTCTGTAACTCAAAACTGCCTTTGGCATTCCAATAGTCTCCCAGGTTGATGTTATCACTTCGGTTTTTCGAAGCCGGATCCGTCATTTGCTCTAACAGGCTCAGATAAGCATTGCTCTTTTCGGGTGGATCGATGTGCATACCTAACATAAACCGATGGACAATGATGTTGCACGCGAGAATGCTATCCTGTAAAGTTATGGCCTCGCGGATCAAGGTGTCCAGAACCTCCCTTTCGGCATTAGTCATCTGGCCATCGGGTGGTGAGGTCAACTTGGCTTTCCAGAATTTACACTTGACGACTTTTCTTGGGCTATCGGCTTCTTCAAAATACCGGAGTGCACGGTCCAGGTACACAACGGCATATCGGGCATTTTTCAAGGCATCATAATATCGGCATACATCATAATTGCCTTGCGCCATCTTTAAAATCAACCCCTCCTGCTCCGCGACACCGATCAATGCCTTTGTCACTTTGATGGCGGCCGCCAATTTGAATTTTTTTTCTAATTGAATGGCTATGGTATCATACGTGGCCAAAAGACATTTGGCATCGTGCCCGCAATGCATCTTTATGTCATCCAGGATGAATTGGTAACTCGTGTCCACATTGGGCTGATCCAATCGTGCCTCCATACGCGACCAGAGCGCGTTCGTTTGGGCTTGCACGGGCAAGTATGCGCTACAAAGGCAGATGATAGGCAGTAGCCAGTTCGTGAGGAGCTGGGTGAAAAAATCTAACGGAAGTCGGGTGCCTGGGAGGTGCCATCCATGGAATGTACTATCCGTTGATGTAGGCCCTGGCATTTCATTTCTACGTGTCCTTCCGGCAGGGCCGTTGGTATTCATTCCTGTTGGGTGCTTGATTTAGGGGGCAAAAGGTAGATATTCTAATCCATTTATACGGGGTTTGAGTTCGCCTTATCCTGGAGTGAGTTGGCTAGCCTTTATAGTGGGTAGTCCCGGATGTACTCCTTCCTGTTAATTGTTAATTGTTGGAGGATTAAGAACGCATCTTTGTCATCCATATCGGAAATGTACTCCTGCTAAACTTTCAAATAGGATCTTGCCGGGGCACGACACCTCATGGCATTTATATCCAAAGGACTACATGAAGGGATAGATCCGATTCAAGCCTTTCCATTTTTCTGACCTCTGCTTTGAGCGGAAGCAAATAGGTCTGGTGCTTTGTATCAAACCATATAGCGGTCTCCCATTCCGTATTTCCGATTCTGGCTACTGCAGTGAGCCGACCCCAACCTTCCTCTTGCCATTTCAGGTTGGCCCTGATTTCCGCTGCCATTTCCACCGGCAGGGAAACAAAATACCACCCGCCTGTGGAGGAGTGTTGCCAGATACTGGCTGAGAACTCATATTTTACCTTGCCATTCATAGGATAATTAACTCGCAGGATTATTGAGGCATGATGAAAGTCTTGATGGCATTTATGGTGGTTCCGCCGACACCTTTAAACAGAAGTCAGGTTGATCGTTGATTAAATGCATGGGTAAATCGAATTTTATGTGCTTTTGTTTCTCCTTATGAGGCGATTAATTTGCCGATAATAAATTCTTGATGGTAATGCCTGGCTATTCTTATTATTTATTTCATCTTGCCTCCTCCTAATATAACCAGAATCCTTTAATCATAAATTCTGTCCGTACCCAACTTGTCCTTTATATTCTCAATATGTTGTTGTTGTATTGTCTGGTCAGTGCCCTTTACTACGGCCTCTCTTAATATACGGATGACCTCGTCCTTGTCCTTGTATGCATGTGGGGGATTTTGAGTTAAAATATCTCTAAGCGCTTCTGACATCCTGTTAGCTTTAACAATAAGGGTGCCCTGAGGAACATAATTAATGCTTTTAAATTCACAATCCCCAAAGAACACCACTATAGAATGGTAAGGCATGTCTTCAAAATGGCGGAGGTGTTTTTTCAACTCTACGATATGGCTTTGGTTTTGCAAAATGGGGTTGTAGAAATAGTATTTCTGTTTTCCATAGGCCAACACCTGCGTCCATTGGGTTTGATTACCTCTTCCGAAGATCCAACCGGCATATTCTTTTACTTCAATAACCAGGAGTCCAACTTGAGTCAACACGACAAGATCCGTTTGTGCAAATTCATTTTGATTCTTAACTATATAGAGGTCATGGAATATATGTTCGCGAGGAATTCCGAACTGTACAAGCTTATGTGCCATTTCCAATTCAGCGTTCATGCCTCTTTCAGCGCTGAAGCCTTTTTCAGTGCCGGAGCCTCTAACGTAGCTCGTGACGGTTCTGCGGGGTTTACGGTTCCGCATTTTCCGGTAAACTACCCAGCAAACCAAAACTAACGCCACGAAGTATAGAAGGACAGGGAATTCGTTTCCCTCCGATTTTGATGGCTGTCCTGTCCTATCTTGGTTAGACTGGGTAGATATT
>JAGNXB010000129.1 GCA_017985675.1 Saprospiraceae bacterium
ATAGACAATCGTCAGAAAATGGAAACTCCCTTGGAATCCTGGTCTACCGCCATACAAGGCAGATGGACATCCCAAACAGGTGTATTTGTCCAAGCCGGTGTGGCGCACACCCGGATGAATAGTCGGTTGGACTGGACAAACACATCAAAAACAAACCGCTGGGGACTTGCAACCGGTTTTATCCTTGAGGCAAATGGCACCATGACACCCTGGGAGGATTCGGCGTGGGTTGTATTTAATGAAGTACGAGAAGTGCAACATTACAATCGCATCGATATCCTGGATCTGCCCCTGGCAGCAGGTTATCAGTGGGGCTTCGATCGTTGGCAGGTGAATGGTGCAATGGGCATATTGCTAAACCTTTCTCAAACGGCTAAAGGCCGAAGTGTGGGTTTGGATGGCATGCCGGAATATTGGGATACTACACCTGTCCTGGCTTATGCAAAACGTTTGGAATTGGGGTACCTAGCCCAAGCCAGGGTCATGTGGAAGCCTTCAAATGGATGGGGTGTTTTTGTACAGCCACTTGTACAATATCGTCCTGGCAGCCACACAGATTATGATAAGTCTGGATACAATGCCCGCTCCTGGTCAGTAATGCTGCAGTTTGGGTCGTCCTATTCGTTTTAAGAGGCCAAATCCTTAAGCTCGAATCATATTCTGAAAATGTAAGTCTTGCAAAAGACGCCATCTCAGCCTATAAAAATGTGGCCAGTGGTAAAATGAGGTTATTGGGCGGATCGCTGGTTTAGATCTTCTTCAACAAAAGCATTTATTTTAGGCCAGTAGTCATCTTTATCCTTATTCAATGCTTCAATAGGGCGCTGGCTGGGTTGCATTTTTTTGAAGGCAATTCGGGCAGGAGGTTCGGTTAAATCAAGTGAAACGGTTCGTTCCCGAACGAAAATTATCCTTTGATTTTCCAAATAAAAATGGATTTCCCGGGCGCCACTATTTTCAGGGCGTTGGTTCCATTCCCTATGACGGATGAATTTTAAGTCGCCATCGTCGAAGTAATATTCCAGATACAATTCTACTGTAGGCCTTGTTATTCTTGCTAATATAGTGCTTAGTTGATGATTCAACATGGTGTAAGAAATTGAATCATTTTCTGAATAGAAATCGGGATAGATGACATAATGTTGCGTAGAATCGGTAGCATACGAAATGGCATAAGCGGCAAGGGTATCTATCTTTTTTCTTTTCAGTGTATCCTTATCCATCCAATTGGGAACCGGGAGATCAGGTTCCTCAATTTCTCCAAATTCATTGCGGATTTCGGGGCGCTTGGTCTCCTCTACAGGCGTTTCATTGCAGCTTGTGAACGCCAGCAACAGAAGGGATAACATAATAAATCCTTTCATGATCATCTTCAACTCGTTCAATTTCCCTAAAGGGTGTATTCGATAAAGCTTCTTTCCTAAAGACAGTATTTGCCTAATCAGGAATACGCAAAAATCGGATTTTTGTTGCGATGAAAAAACAGTAGAGGTATGTTTTAAGCACTTATTGCGGTTGAAAAATCAATTCCGCTCGAAGGTCAGATAGTCAATATGTCCATCACCCCCGCTGATGTGTTGCAAACGGATTTTCGTGGTGCTTTGTTCGATAACGTGCCAGTCTTCATTCAGTTCGGACAGTGGATTGCTTGTAAAGGTCAGGATTAATTTGTTCGTACTGTCATCAGTGCCTTGTAGCCATGTGCCTGTGGATTGCACTCCGTTTACAAGCACCTCGATGAGGTCGTTTGTTTGAAAATCAAAGGTATATCCTGTATATTTATTTGTTTCTTCCTGGTCCCTATCCCAGTAATAAGTGATACGCCATTGCCCGTCAATAACTGGTAATGTTGATGTTTTATCATTGGATTTGGAACAAGCGCCAAGGGTAATCAGGAACAGTACACGCCATGATATGGAAAACAATAATTGGGTATTCATGCTATTTAATTTAGATGATGAAGCTGCAAGGTAATTGCACTGGTCACCCTAAAACAATGGTTGTAGGTCCAATCGGCAATGCAGCATGCTGAAACCGAAGCAGTCCATAACGAACCGATTATTTTTTGGAAAAACCAGAGAATAAAATTACTTTTGACAAATGAATATGCGCCTGATCTATGTTGTTATTGGCATTATACATTTTGTATGGTGTGCTTATATATTCATCCATTTTTCGGATTTACCGGCCAAAATACCGACCCACTTCAACGCATCAGGAGAAGTGGATGGCTGGGGATCCCGGGCGATGATCTGGTTGTTGCCGGTTATTGGTTTTTTTACCTCATTTTTCGTGCTGGTTGTTCCGCAGTATACAAAAGATATGATTAATTATCCCGTGAAGCTGACTGACGAGAATCGGGAAAGGCAGTACCAACTTGTCCTGAAATTGTTGGTCGCGCTGGCCTTTATTGTTTTGGGCTTATTTATCACCATTTCAGTGGAAACTGTCCAAATAGCCTTGTCATCCGATGCGGATCAAAAAGCAGGATTATTGGTATGGATTTTTTTAGGCCTGATGTTTATCGTGTTTGGCTGGTATATCGCCAGAGCAAAACAATTAAAATAATCCGCACATCATTCCCCCGCCATTCGCCACGGCCCCAGGGCATCCGCTATTTTCCGATCGTTACTAAGTCGAGGCACCTTATTCTGTCCACCCAGTTTCCCCTCGCTTTTCATATACTCCCGGAATGCATCCTGCTGCAGTGGGGTGAGCACAAGTGGCCGTAAGATCTGACCCTTGATGAGATCTTCGTAGTAGATATTTTGCCCTACCATCGCTTTGTCCAATACGAGTGCCACAGCTGTCAGATCCTCCGGTTGGGTAGCAAACTCGACAAACCACTCGTGGTAAGGCAGACCGCCTTCCGGAGGAGTGACTTGTGGTGCCACCGTAAATTCAACCGTACGCAGACCAAACTGTGCCGTCACTTCTTTCATCGCCGCTTCGACCTCCTTGCCGATGACATGCTCGCCAAACGCGGAGATAAAATGTTTTACACGTCCGGTCACTTTTAGGCGGTAGGGGTTCAGAGAAATGAAAGACACGGTGTCGCCTATGCTGTAACCCCATAGTCCTGCATTGGAATTGATAATCAGTGCATAATCGATGCCACATTCTACCTCAGCCAGGCGCAATCGCCGCGGATTTTCAGCAGAGACTTCCTGAAGCGGCACAAATTCAAAAAAGAGACCCGAGTTGACATTGAGCAACAAGCCATCATCGCCGGGTATATCCTGAAAGGCAATAAATCCTTCTGAGGCAGGATAGGTCTCAACGGTTTGGATTGGTGCGCCAACCAATTCTTCCAGCCGTGCCCGATATGGGGAGAAGTTTACACCGCCATAAACAAAGACACTATAATTAGGGAACAATTCGCTGATCGTTGATTTACCACTTTTGGCAAGGAGCCGCTCATAATACATTTGCACCCAGGGCGGAATACCGCTGATCAACCGCAAATCCTGGTCCACCGTTTCATTGGCTAT
>JAGNXB010000071.1 GCA_017985675.1 Saprospiraceae bacterium
TTCTTGACTCCTTTTCCTCGACTTACTTTTACTGTTCCTAACGCAGCATCTGCAGATCGCCTTTGTAGATGCGATTGGTTCCACTTGCAAATGCAAGCTCGATGACATAAACGATTACGCCATTATCCAGGGGCTTTCCGCGGAATGTGCCATCCCACCAAACCGGTGCCTGCGTGTCCAGAGGAATATTTTTTTGTTCGTAAAGCTGGTTGCCCCAGCGATCGAAAAGCGAATATCTTGTAATCATAACACCCGTATGAGCGGGGCCGTAAATGCGAAAAACATCATTGATCCCATCCCCATTGGGGGAGAAGCTGTTGGGAATAAATACATCACAAGGTTCTTCTCCGATGATTTGATTGACGAGGAGTTGACAGCCCGCTTCATCCTTGATCTGTAGTGTATAATTTCCCGGAGCCAGATTCGGAAATAATCCATTGTTTTGGGCAGGGCCATTATTTAAAGCATAGGTTAGTATGCCGATGCCGCCAGTTGCTACAATCTCAATCTGCCCCGAGGTACCCTCACAATCTGAATCGGAGAATGTAACAGAACCTGGCAGGATACCTGTGTTGTTTTCAATAAATACTATTGTGTCGGACAGGCATCCATCCATGTCTTGTACCGTGATAGTATAATTTCCGGAGGCAAGGGATTCGAAACTGTTCAAAGTCTGAAATGATCCGCCATTGACCGAATAGGACAATGGCGACAGCCCGCCCTGAGCCTGCAGGGTGATAGCACCGTTGGCTTCACTGCAAGCCGTGTCTTCTATATCCAGCAAAATAATTTCAGGGGCGGATGAGGAATCAATCGTAAAGACTGAGGCGGCACTACAGCCTAAGGTATCTGTCACCTGAATAGTGTAAACACCGGGGCCCAGATCAGGAAAATAACCACTTGCTTGCGTCGTGCCTCCATTTAAAGCGTAAACAACTGGAAGCGTATGTATTACCGACAGGCCCATTTCGCCATTTGACAGGCCACAGCGGGTAGGAAGGATATGGTCAATCTCTATGATAGGAGGGAGCATTTCAGAGATCAGAATCGTATCTGTGCCGGTGCAACCATTTCCATCGATTACAAGGAGTGGATAGAGTCCGGATTGCAGATTCTCAAAGGTCGGATTATCCTGCACGGGCAGACTGCCCAGGGTATAAAATAAGGAACCGAATGTCCCTTGTGCCTGCACGACCAGATTGCCATTTGCCTTCCCACATGCAGAAGGTGTAATTATCGTTTGAATCGCTACCAGACTGTCAACAGCCAATAATTCAAAACTGTCTTTCACCTGGCATCCCAGGGAATCCTCAATTATTATATCATAAACGCCTGTTGCAAGATTGCCAAATCCATTTGATGCCTGAAAGTTAGTACCGGATAATGCGTAACTCAAGGGGCCATTTCCGCCCGAAACCAGGATGGTCAACGAGCCGTTGGTGGCTGCGCAAATCGGCGATATTCCAACCACATTTATAATGATTGGGGGCACAAGCGTATCCAGAAAAAAGGTGGCTGTGTCGTTACAAGCCTTTTCATCTGATACGATAACGGTATAATTTCCATAAGGTAGCCCGTTAAATACAGACCCCATTTGGTAGGGCATGACGTTGAGTTGATACATCAGTGCACCTGTGCCGCCGGTAGCAAAAACACTTACCGAAGTCGTATCCATAGCGCATGGAATAACAGGCACATCCAGGATGTCTATCTGAGGCGGCAGAGATTTTAATACCTGGACCTGCGCAGAAGCTGTACATCCATGGGCATCCAGAATGGAGATGGTATAGTTGCCCTCTGCAAGACCGGTGAAGGTGGGATTGGATTGAAACGGACCGCCGTCCAGTTCGAATTGGTAATCCGGAATGCCGCCCGTTGCAGAGAGGGTGACAGATCCATCGGGTAAGCCGCAACCCGCAGGTTCCATGAAAAAGGTATCCAGTCCAGGATTACTTATAATGACCTGAATAGGGAAGGGTGGGCTTTCCGTAAAGTAATGGGTTTGCGTCACATAAAATGTATCTGTAGCGGTAATGCCGGGATAGAAGATATTACCGGTATCGAGCAGATTGGTTAATGCGGGATCACTATACCAGCGTATATTGATGCCGGTGACTTCTATCCGCACCGTATCGCCAATACAAAAAATCGTGTCCGAAAGCAGGGTAAGGCGGTGGAGTTCCACGGTGCCTGGATAACAACTGGAAGCTTGCCAGGGTCCCTCGAGTACCTGGTTGATATCATTATAGATCAGATCGCCGCTTTTAATGCACCACGAGGCGCTGGGATGTGGATTTTGATCCAGAATAGTTAATTCCTGAAAAGAAAAAAGACTGCCATCAAATGTGCCATTAAGGGACATAATCCCATAATAGGCCGGGTCGGTAGCCCAAAGTATTTCTGAAGTACCGGTGATGGCCGTCCCGTTCTGAGCCAGGTTCATGGAGAGGGGATGATATACAGTGCCTGTCGGAAAATCCTGATAAAGTACCCCTTGCCAGTAGCCACTAATATCCTGCGCATGCAACACTCGCCAACCCGAGGTATGCAGGACAACGGACAACAGGATAAAGCATGCGACTCGAAGCATTGATCAACTGGATGTGAAGGAAATGCAATTTAGTAAAATAAATTTAATGAATCGGAGTCGAGTTGGAGTTGAGGAGGAGTCGAGGAGGGATCAGCTGTTCTGAGTACTTTGTTCTATGTTCTTTATAATGAATTTGATGTTTCTGGCCATGATTTCACTCTCGTTTCAGATTCCCAGATTCCAGATTATTACATCCCGTAAGCCTCGCGCAAGGGCGCTCGGTTCGCTCACCGAATGTCCACTGGACACCAGATCATTCCTCATTCCTCAGCCCTCATTCCTGATAATAGGCCTCACGCGGGGGCGCTCGGTTCGCTCACCAAATGTCCACTGGACACCAGATCATTCCTCATTCCTCAGCCCCCATTCCTGATAATAGGCCTCGCGCAGGGGCGCTCGGTTCGCACACCGAATGTCCACTGGACATTCGCCCTGCGGGGTACGTGAGCTCACCCTTCGGGGCACGTGAGCTCACCCTCAAACCTTCAAACCCTCCCATCATCTCCCGGTGGCTTGCCCTTTCACCTCCACGAGGGAGTCCATGGCAAATTTGGCTTCATAGGTTAATTCGCCATTGGGTGTCCATTTTCTGAGGTAGCCATTTTTTTTTCCTTTATGGAAAGACAGGGCAAATTGAGGATTTCCGTTTTCATAAAAAATCGTATCGCCACCTTCTTTCAAACCATCTTCGTAGAATTGTACTTCTTTTATGCGACCATCCGGAAAATACACCATGGTTTTTCCCGTCTCTTTATCTTTTATAAATAAACGTTCCGATTTCAATCGACCGTCTGGATAATATTCCAACAATTTACCTTCTTTTTTTCCATTTAATTCATGGTGGGTTGAGAGCAGTTCGCCGGAAATATAGCGCATTTCTTTTTTCACTAATTTAGGAGCTTCTGGCTTGCAGGCAAACAAGATTAGGATGATGTAGGAAAGTGAAATGAATTTCATCGGTTTGGATTGTGAATTGATGAAAGGGGTTTCTAAAAAATACAAGGAGGTCGCTGTTGGGGCAACCTCCTTGTTAAGTATAACCATTAATCCCGTGATGAAGAGAATAGTGTTAACACAACACTATATTGGGATTTATTTATTTCCAGGGCAGGCGGTTCACTTCACGCGCGATAATTGTACCATGACGCACACCTTCATCGCAATCCATTCGGAAGTGTACGCCAAGTAGTACACGTGACCAGGCATTTTCTTGCGCCATTTCATAAAAGCTTCCAAATGTGCGCGGCACACCAATAAATTCATTGCGGAATTCATGGCAACGGTCGGTCATACTATAGGCATATCCAAATACGCTGGCCAGTGCCTCTGCGCCTGCAGCACCCATAGTGGAGTGGCCGGAAGGATAAGCTGGGAATGGAGGTGTAAAGCCTTGATCGCCGGTGATCGGGTTGTTGAGATTACAATCCCAGTTAGGATCGATAATGCGCTGAATGTAGGTTTCAGGACGCTCGACATTATAAAGATACTTGGAGTGCCAGCAGGCAACTGCAGCATCATTGAGCGCCATACCTACTTTGGTATATGCTTCGATGGCTGTTTCCAGACTGCTGCCTTCTTTTTCGATCACCTGGTTGGCAATTGCCATCCACCGGGGGCCGGGGCTGAAGGTCAGATTAAGAAGGTCATCACTCCAAAATTCACCAATCCATTTTACATTGTAGGGCAGGGTAGGTGTGTTTTGGGCATATACTTCGAGCGCCTGGGAGTAAAATTCGGAGGAAGGTGATTCGCTATAAGGAATGGGCGGTTTGGATACTTTCTGATCCTGGCTGATCGCGAAAGTGCGCACTTTGCCCCACTCGGGATACATGGGTTGTTGTGGACCAGGCGTTGTAGGCAACCAGTCGCCTGGTTTTTTATAGACCGCAAAGGGGTCGTAGCTGCCAAAAGGGTCTTTGTAAGCATCATGTCCTGCCGCATCTGTGGCCGACCAAGCCCATACTGCTTCTGCTACGGCGTTTCCATAAGCGCGGGAATTATTAAAAACGGCAGCACCTGCCTCAGCAAGGTATTTTGTATTTAGACTGAGTACGAGATTTTGCATTTCTGTCTGCACATGAGCCGGCGGGTTCGCGAAGAACTTGGGGATCATGTTTTCATAAATGGTATGTACTACCGTAGGCCAGTGTACCTCATCGTATAATAATGGGGGGATGGAGAGTCCGGCATATCGATTGGCCAGTGAATTATATGAAGGCATACCGGGAATGCAGGCCTCGTAAGTAGCCAACCCTAAATAAGCTAATGCACGTGGCGCAGGACCGGGACGGTAACCGGCTGCGTATCGCTCCACATTTAAAAAGTGCAGGTTCCATTTCAACGCTGCTTCAGCGTCATAGGAAGCGACGGGGTTTGATTTTACAGGATCAATGCCATCTTTTTTGCAAGATGACACCGTGACAATTAGCGCCAGAATAAGCACAAAAATGCCAAGGGTTTGTTTTCTCATGTTCACAGGATTTAAACTAGAATAGGTTTGTTCATGTCAAAACTTGACCGCACAAAGTTATATCCACCTCGATCTGCAATCCTACGTCTAAAACTTAGAATATGCTTAGAGGCTGCTTAGAATGTGGAGGGTGTTTTTCTAAGTATTGGTCTTGTTTTTAATAATTGCAGATAAATTGTTCCAATATGAGATGGTCCAATATATATAAAATAAAATGCATATCACCTCCGGAATACCTTGTAATACTTATCATTTAGGGTCTACTTTTCGATTCGAGTGTCCTCAGTAAAATCAGAACCTTCAGGTCTTATTCCACAAGTGCCGGTTAATCATCCATTTCATCCAACCCCAACCAGGATTTTTTAGTTTGGTCGTTAAATGGCTAATTCAAAACTTAGAATTTGCTTAGAATTGCTTTTTTGATGGGGGGTAGACCATTATAGGTGAACCTTCCGGGAATGGTGATCATCCTGCAACTTTGCAAAAGCCTTGGTATCGTTTTTGGTTTATCCCTCCTAACCGGTAAGGCTTCATTTTAACAAAGAACATATCATGGGAAATCTCGAACTATTTGTTAAAGTGGCTATTGCGCTAGCCGTCATCATGGCAATGGCCCAAATTGTAGGCAGTTTGATGCGGCTCATCGCTCAGCCGCGTGTAGTGGGGGAGATGATTGCAGGCGTATTACTTGGTCCGACCTTGTTTGGTAAGTTGTTTCCGGAGCTCTCGGCCACTGTATTCGAACCGGGTATCATGCCCATGTTATTTGTGATCTGCAACATCGGTTTGTCCCTGTATATGTTCCTGGTCGGCACAGAAATTAATCTCACTTTATTTAATAAAAAGGTATTGAAGGATGCAGGTGCGCTGTCATTGGGTGCAATCCTTGTGCCCTTTGGAGCAGGGTTCCTGGCTGCGTTCATGTATGGCGAATTACTGAATACTAAAGAGATTTCCTATTTCGCATTTGCCGTTTTTCTGGGCACTGCTTTTGCAATAACTGCTTTCCCTATGCTGGCACGTATCCTCCAGGAGCGGGGCATTATCGATACCAAGTTGGGTGGGTTGGCAATGCTGTCTGCCAGTCTACAGGATGTCGTAAGCTGGATTCTACTGGGACTGGTGACGGCCATGGCAGTAGGTGGTGCTTTGCACGGCGTGTTATTGATGTTTTTTGGTGCGCTGGGCTTGGTGATCGTTCTTTTTTATGTCGTCAAACCATTGATCCGAAAATGGGTAGAATCCCGCAAGGATGAGACGGTCATGGAGCCGTCCTTATTTAGTGTTATTTTACTTTTATTAATTGTTTGCGCGATTTTCACAGATCATATTGGATTGTATTCTGTTTTCGGTGGATTTATGTTGGGTCTGGCGATGCCGCGAAATAAATTATTTCTTCAGCAATTATCTGTCCGGCTAAAAGACATAACAGTGATCCTTTTCCTGCCCGTCTTTTTTGCTTTTTCCGGATTAAATACCAATTTGGCTACACTTACTTCTGCCAGTCTGCTTATCCCTACCATCGTAATCTTGCTGCTTGCTTTTGGAAGCAAAATTGTACCGTTGTATTTCACGATGCGATTATCCGGATACTCCGTTTCTGATTCGGCGTCGATTGCCGCACTGATGAATTCGCGCGGACTGATGGAATTGATCATTGCCAACATCGGCATGTTTTATGGATTAATTGATGCCTCCCTTTATTCCATCCTGGTACTAATCGCCGTGACCACCACCTTGTCGGCCATGCCATTTTATGTGTGGGCCCAAAAGCTGGGTACGGCGAAGAAGTCGGTGCTAAAACAAGAGACCGTTGCGGATCATTCAAATTCTGCTGATGTGAAGGTAGATTTAGTGACTCAATCCTAGGGAAATGGGTCAATATCAATCATAGGTAAGTGCAGAAAAGCTAAATATATTAAGGTTTCGTCATCGTAATGACCAATTCTTATGGTTTTTGGTCAGTATAATGACGGATGCTTAGTATGTGCATCTATTGACTGGTGTCTAATTATTCCATATCCCATTCAACAAAAGGGCCGCCGTTTGGGCTACGCCGTTTTGAAATGGACTCCCCCCCTACACCCAGCGATCCCACATCCCGCTAATCCGGGGCCCGCCTTGCGCAACCCGCGATCCCGTACCCTGCGATCCCGTACCCCGCAACCCAGATTCTCAGATTCCAGATTATTGCAAACCCGAATAAAACATTATATTTGTTCCTAGAGACCGGAGTGAATCCCAATTTAATATGGAGATGGGGTATGGTTCCGGTTCATCAACCCTTAAGTACGCACTTATGCATCATGTTTAACAGCGCCACCCGTTCGTTCCGCAGGAAGCTACTTGCTTCGATCCTGGCTCTCAGCTTTCTATTTGCAGGAAGTGGTCTCAATGCCCAATGCAATCAACTTTATGACTGGGCAACCTGGAATAATTTTTCGGGCAACAGCGCCACCGGGACGATCATGTTTAATGGTCAGCCGATTAATGTGACGATGACGGCCAATTATACGTTTGACTCTACACCCAACATTTACAACTACCCAGCGTTTGGCGGATTTAACGGACCACTGCCTCCCGATGCTACCGTACCGCGCACTACATGGGCCGCCGGACAGGGCGGAGAGACGGAAATGTGCTTTTCTGAAACCGTCACCAATCCCGCGCTATTATTATCCTCCGTGGGTAACCCCGGTCTCGCTGTCACCCTCACCTTTTCTCATCCTTATATCGTCATTTATGACGGCGGAGGTATGACCTTTCCCAATGACATGACCATCATTGGCCAGGAAGGATATGCCATCATCGTATTTCCCGGCGATCTGGATTGCGTAACCATCTATTCCGATACACCGGAGAATTATACCAATATCACCTGGGGATTAAATCCGCCCTTATTTGAAGTGGAGATTGAAGGCGATACTATCGGTTGTGGCAGCGTCACCCTAACCGCTACAGGAGGTGTTTCCTATGAATGGAGTGGTGGTGAAGATCCCAATTCCGGAACAAATACTTTTACCGAAACAGGGACTTATCTACTCACCGTAACCGACGATGACGGGTGCACCGTGGTCACCTCGGTGAATGTGGAAGTTTATCCTGCAGGGGAATCCGAAATGGAAGCCGCTATCTGCGAAGGGGATGGTTATGATTTTTTTGGTCAGTACCTGACTCAGCCCGGACAATACGAAGAAACAATTCAAAACGAATTTGGCTGTGATAGTACCATTACGCTGACCTTGGAGGTGAATTACATATCTACCGAAGAACAGTATGAAGAGATCTGTGAAGGGGATATTTATTTTTTTAATGGCGACTCGTATGACAAAACGGGGAGTTATACAGCTACTCTGGAAAATGTTTTTGGCTGCGATAGCCTGGTCACCTTACATCTTGTAGTCCATGATTTGAATTATACCGAAATCAATGAGGAAATTTGTGAGGGTGAATATGTCGAATTTGACGGTGTTCAGCTCACAACCCAAGGATCCTATTATGCTTTTTTATTAAATGAATTTAATTGCGACAGTACGGTCCTCCTTACCCTCGTCGTGAATGAAGCATCCTACACGAATCTGAATGCATCGATCTGCTCCGGTGAGTCCTATGCATTCGATGGGAAGATGCTGAATACGGCAGGGAATTATGAAGCCATTTATTCGAATGGTTTTGGCTGTGATAGTACTGTCACACTTAACCTGGTAGTGCACCAGGCTAACGCATCAGCCCTGTCCGCTTCTATTTGTGCCGGTGCTTCATATCTATTTCACGGCGACACGCTCACGCAGGCCGGTGATTATACCACCCTGCTTCAAAATCAATATGGCTGTGACAGCACCGTTACGCTTTCGCTCGGTATAAATCCGCATTCCACCAGCGCCGTAAATGCATCTATTTGCTCCGGTGAAATATATAATTTTAATGGTGTGCCCTATACCGCATCCGGTTTATATACAGACACGCTTCAAAATCTTTGGGGTTGTGACAGTGTGATCACCCTAACGCTTACCGCACATGCCAATGCATCAACAAATATTGACGTACAAATATGTGAAGGGCAGACTTATACCTTTCAGGGAACTCAAATCAGCAATGCAGGAACATATACTGCCGACCTCCAGACGATAAACGGATGTGACAGCACAGTGACGCTTTCGCTTTCGGTGGTGGATGTCATTGAAGCGGCGCTTGATATTGCGTTGTGTAATGGCGAGAGTTATTCTTTCGGAGGTAATGCCCTTTCCGCATCGGGAATGTATATCGATACCTTGCTTTCTACCGGGGGGTGTGACTCGATTACAACGCTTCAACTAACCGTAAACAATGCAACATCGTCTGGTGAAACAGCTACCATTTGCGAAGGCGAAACATATTTGTTTAATGGTCAATCCCTGACCACTGCAGGTCAATTTGTCGCCAATCTTCAAAATGCAAATGGATGTGATAGTCTGGTCACCTTGACATTGGGTGTGACGCCCATTACGACTACTCCGTTGAATGTACAATTGTGTGCTGGTGAAAGTTATTTATTTGATGGCGATATCCTTAATACCCCTGGGCAATATACCGCCAACCTGCAAGGTGTTGCCGGCTGCGACAGTACAGTGATATTAACGCTTTCTGTGGTGAGTTCTAAAGAAACGGATCTGACTGGATCAATTTGTCAGGGTAGTAATTATATTTTTGGTGGAAATAATCTGACGCAGGGCGGTGTTTATCTGGATACATTAATTACGGCCAGTGGATGTGATTCGATTGTTACGTTATCGTTGGTAATTAATCCTATTATTACCGACAGTATGTCCGTTTCTATTTGTGATGGCGAAGCGTTTTCCTTTAATGGGACATTATTAACGGCATCCGGTGTGTATACAGCCGATCTGCAAACAGTATCCGGATGCGATTCCAATCTGATTCTTCGCTTGGAAGTGGACGAAGCTTTTTCATTGGATGAAATTGTCATGCATTGTGATTCCTTTTATTGGCCGCTAAATAATACAACCTATTTTCAAAGTGGCGTGTATACGCTGGCTAACAATACAATAAATGGTTGTGATTCTATCCATCGATTGCTGTTGACGATTCACCCATCTTATGCTTTTCAAGAATCCGTTAGTGCCATTCGAAAATACACCTGGCCGGTCAATCAGGAAACGTATGTGCAGTCCGGCACCTATGTTGAAAACCTGATCAGTGTGAATGGTTGTGATTCGATGATGACGTTGGATCTGGTCATTATCAGGAAGGATAATTTATATATCCCCAATGCCTTTTCACCCAATTATGATGGCATTAATGATAAATTCACGATATATGGCGATGAGTCGCTGGTGCTCATCGAATCGTTGCGTATTTATGACCGCTGGGGAAATTATTTGTCCAGTTTTAGCGACCTTCCGCCCAATAATCCGGAATATGGTTGGGATGGGAAAAGTGACGGAAAGACACTTGATCCGGGAGTTTATGTGTATACCGCTTTATTGAGATTTGACAATGAAGAATCGAAGCTTTATAGTGGTGAGGTGATAATAGTGAAGTAAGGAGTGGGGAGGGGAGGAGTTGAGGTGGGGAGGAGGAACTGGAGCGTGGAGTCAATGACGTTTAGTTGAGAATTATTGGTCATTGGAGTCAAAAGATCTTCACAACCAGTTCAACCCCTTCAGGGTTGGAAAGTGTTGACTTTCTTACCCCGGGTTTCACCGGGAGCTACAGATATTGAAGCCCTTCAGGCTTCCGATTCGTGAAACCTTAGTCGCTAATCCTATTATAGATGAAAGTAATTAGATACAAAAATATTGATGGTTCGATCCTGCTAGAGCGTTGAAATTGATGGTGATATGAGATAGCCTTCAAGGATCAATTTCCTTATCTAAACGACATTGATAGTAACCCGTAACTCGCGCGCGCAACCCGCAACAACACTCAACACTTCCGGACGACATCAATAAATCTTTCCATTTCTGCCATGGTGCCGAGGCTGGTGCGGCGCCAGGCAGTGCCTTCCTCGTAGGTACGTACACCATGAATGTTAGCGGCAACACATGCGGCAGCAACATCATGTTTTAGGGCTGAAGTATCGTAATAAATAAAGCTGGTTGAGGAAGGAATAACAGGGACATTTATTTCGGTTAATGCCTGAGTGACCATGTCTTTGACCGCATTGTTTTTTGATCGGGTCATTTGGGCAAAAGCATGATCGTCCAATGCAGCCAAAGCACCCGCCAGCGATACCGTACTCACCCCTGCATTAGGCCAGGCCATCCAGGAAGAAATAGATTGAATCATCTCCGGATGGGCGAGAATATATCCCGCCCGGGCACCGGCCATGCCGTATACTTTTGAAAAGGTTTTTGCGATAATCAGATTTTTATTTTCTTTGACCAGCTGCGCCTGACCCGGTTCGTCGATATAATCGATATATGCCTCATCCAATAAAAGCAGTGATTGATGGGTAAAACTCCGGACGGCATTTTCCATGACCGTGTGCGAAAGAACAGTGCCCGTCGGGTTATGTGGATTAACGATATATACCAGGCGGGTTTTGTCATCCATGGCCGCAACCATGGCGGGTATATCGTGATATTTATCCGGGGTAAGGGGTATTTTTCGAATCTGAAGTCCAAACGATTCGGCGGCATTAAACCATAATTTAAAAGTGGGATGGCCCGCCACCATATTACCGGGTTCCCTGCCGGCATAGGCAGCAATAATGCCTAATAATTCGGACGAACCGGCTCCGACCAGGACATGGTCCGCAGAAAGTCCGTGTTTTAATCCAATTTTTTCTTTTAGTTCGGCTGTCACCTGCCAGGGATATCGGTTACTGGATGTAACAGCTTTAATCATTGCTTCAACGGCCATGGGCGAAGGACCGTAGGGATTTTCATTGGAGCTTATTTTGATATAATCCGTGTATTCCTCCTGCGCATACAGACTGGACATACGCCCAGCAAGGCCAATGCCTGCCAGAGTAAGTGCACTTTTTTTGAGCCATTCGCGCCGATCCAATGTGGCCATATTGTTTTATTTTGTCAGGAAAGATAAGCAACGAATCTGAAACCGGCGTTGTCAAACTGGGAGGGTTTGAAGTTGAGTGTGGAGCGTGGAGAATAGAGTGTGGAGAGTAATTTCGAAATAATTTAAAATCTGGAATCGTTGATAGGTATGAGGGATGAGGAATCAGTGATGGACTAATAATCTGGAATCTGGGAATCGTTATTAGGAAAGAGGGCTGAGGGATGATCTGGTTTGTGATTTCGTAATAATCTGGAATCTGGGAATCTGGAATCTGGACCGAGACGTTGCTCATTCCTGACTCCTATCAATAAGCCTCGCGCAGGGGCGCTCGGTTCGCTCACCGAATGTCCACTGGACATTCGCCTCCTTCGGAGTACGTGAGCTCATCCCTATGAATAGGCCTCGCGCAGGGGCGCTCGGTTCGCTCACCGAATATCCACATTATGTTGATGTGTTATGGGGCATTTCTGAAGCCTCGCGCAAGGGCGCTCGGTTCGCTCACCGAATGTCCACTGGACATTCGCCCCCTTCGGGGTACATGAGCTCATCCTCCACTCATCAACTCCCAACTCATCAACTTTTTCCGTATCTTTGCACCCCATGTCCTTCACTAAACAATTAACAGCGATCACTTTAGGACTGGTATTACTCATTAGTACTACCGGAATACCCGTGCATGCACTGTATTG
>JAGNXB010000130.1 GCA_017985675.1 Saprospiraceae bacterium
TGCCACAATCTAATCCAGATCGTCAAAAAGTTTTTTTTGCTTAAACAGGCCCAGCGTAAGCTGTACCTCTGGATCATAACCTGCGGTAATTGCATTTTGTGCGTTTTCACCACCCAGGATTCGGCCCACTTCATTGAATAAACGGTATCTAATCGCTTTAGCCATAGACTTGGATTCAAGTTGGGCTGCCAATTTTGCATTATTTTTCTTTACAAACTGGACATATTTTGCCCATACTTCCTGATCCAGAACCTTCGACTGATCGGTTATATCTTCAAAAGTGTAGCGCGGATTGCCTTGTAGTATTTCCTCTATTATAAACCGAGGTAATACTTCCAGCAACTGACGGTATACGGTAGAAACACGAACGGAATCCAAAGGAATATGTATATCAGGAACTATGCCTCCGCCTCCAAATACTTCACGGCCACCGTAGGTAAAAAAAACAGTGGTGTCCTGGGTGAATACGGGCTTTGCAGCAGTTAGCTCACCCGATTCAGACCGGGAAGTCAGATCTTTAGCATAAGCCTGGGCATCCGAATAATCGCGTTGGATAGATCGGCCGGATGGTGTGAAATACCTGGATACGGTAAGGAGTAGAGCCGAACCATCTTTTAGCGGATATTGCTCTTGTACGAGTCCTTTTCCAAATGTTCTTCGGCCGGCTATCAGGCCCCTGTCCCAATCCTGAATAGCTCCGGCCATGATTTCACTCGCGGAAGCGCTGCCCTCATCCACGAGCAATATGACTTTTCCTACTCTGAAAAAGACCTTCCCTGTAGAAGTGTACTCCCTGCGATCATTCGTCCGTCCCACGGTATACACCAATAAATTTTTTCTATCTTCAAAGAGCTGGCTAAGTATATTGGTGGCTTCATTGAGATATCCACCCGGATTGCCCCGCAGGTCAATGAGTAAGTCCTTCATACCCTGGTCCCTGCTCAATATCTCCAATTCCTGCATAAATTCCCGGTACGTGGTAGCACCAAATCGTTTTATGGCTAGATAACCGGTAGTACTGTCTAACATTATCCCAGGCATGACACTCGGTGTGGAAATGGACGCCCTGCGCACCTGCACGTCCAGGTTGCCCTCACCAGGCCGCCATAGTTTAAGCCGTACTTTTGAGCCCTGCTCACCCCGGATAAGCGTTGCCACCTTTTCATAGGTAATTCCCGGGCCGGCGATGATGCTATCGTTGATCATCAGTAATCGGTCACCTGCCAGGATCCCTGCTTCGCTGGAGGGACTGTCTTCCAGATTCCTTAATACAAAGACTGTATCATTCAACAGTGTGAATTCCAATCCAATACCGGAAAAATGTCCCTCCCTTGATTCCTTAAGCCGCTGCACTTCCAATGGCGGTAACCAGTCAGAATGGGGGTCTAGTTGACCAACTATTGTTGATATAGCCTGTTTTATCAGGCTGTCTCTACTTAAGGGGTCTACATATCGGGCATCTATATACCTGATCATTTCTTCGATAGGCCCCTCCATGGCGGCATTGCCCAGGTTGTCTTTATATCGGATAATCTCTACGATGGGTCCTGCATCCTGCATCTTTCCTCCTAGAATAATGCCAGCCGACATCATTACAGATAGGAGCAATGGAAGGAGAATTTTTGTCTTCTCGGTCATACAGGAAGGATTGGATTGTGGTTGATCACCATTTGAAAGGCGCAAAGGTAATGGGTAATCATGGTTTTGGAGCATCTTGGACTGGGGCCATAGTATTGCGGATAATATGCAGGAACAAATAATGGCACTCATTTTAGCTTATCATGAATTATATTGGGAAATTAAACGTTACTTTCGGGTAATCTTCAAAAACCGATACCCTTTTTCCTGAAGATAAATTGATGATGTTGACATTTTTAAGCCGCTCCTTCCCATTTCGTATTTTACTCATTGGCATTTTATTTTGGAACAACGCTATAGCCATTGCCCAAACGTGGGAGCCGGACAGCTACGCAGGAAAACGCTGTGGACTCTTACTCTTTAGGGATGTTGATATCCAGGAAAACAAGGTTTCCTTTACTTGTGATATTGCAAATTCAGGTAGTGAGCCGCTAAAATTAAACGGTAAGCCAAAGGATATTGCCGGACTGGTTTTTAGCGAGGATGGCAGTCTGTCAGCTGCAGGGTTGGATGTCTACAAAGATCTGGTGGCAGCTACTGTTGCAAAATCCAGCATCTCTATGAAACCCGGGGCATTTCTTCAAAACAAACGTTTTACATTCAAAAAGGAGGATGTTCAACTTTTTGCATTGCCTGCCGCATCTGTTCAAAGTCAACCATCATATCCGGTACAACCTTCTGAATTTTTCTTTTCAGATACACTTAATGGTTGCCCGGATGTCATCATTGACTCGATGTGGATCGTGCAGACAAAGCGTTCGAGTATTTTGGTCAAGGTCCGAATCAGGAACATTGGTACCGGTCCGGCTAAAATATATCCGGTCAATGCTAAGGAAAAAGGGACGGGATTAAGTTTTTATCTGGGCAATACCCCTACCATTAGTCGCAGTTCCTTATTTATCCATGGCGACCACCTTTCCGAAGGATTAAATGATAGCCAGGGCGTGCTGTTGGCAGGCCATGACTTCGAACAACTCGTCAAAGTGCCGTTAAGTCGAAGGGCTCAGTATCTCACCACATTATTGTGTCGCATTGATACTTTCCAGTATATCGAAGAATGTGACGAAACAAACAACCAATCAGCCCTTCTTTTTCCCTGACTTAATAATAAGCTGGTCTTCTCACATGGGCAGCATGTTTTGCAAGCCGGATCACCTGACAGGTATACCCAAATTCATTGTCGTACCAGGCGTAAAGCGTGATCGTCTTGCCATCCTCCGAAACCAGGGTTGAAGGCGCATCCAGCACACAGGTAGATGTCATGCCTACCGCGTGAGTAGATACATATTCCTCATCGGTAGAGAAATAGATTTGTTCTACCAAGGGACCATCCAGACTAGCATTTTTTATCACCTCATTGACTTGAATGGCCGTCACAGGTTTATCTAAAGTCAACACCATGATCGCCAGGGAAACATTGGGCGTGGGTACCCGTACTGAGTTACCAGTAAGCTTACCTTTCAGGTGAGGAAGGACTTTCGCAACAGCTGTGGCCGCACCAGTAGAGGTAAGGACCATGTTAATGGCTGCAGCACGGCCTCTTCTTGGCTTTTTGTGGAAATTATCCAGCAAATTTTGGTCACTCGTATACGAATGCACCGTTTCTATGTGACCATGGTGAATAGTAAACAAGTCATCTATCACCTTGATAATAGGCACAATAGCATTAGTCGTACACGACGCAGCACAGAAAATCGGCTCCGTTTCAAAATCAACCGAGGCATGATTGACGCCGTAAACAATATTCGGAATATCCTTGCCAGGTGCGGTGAA
>JAGNXB010000018.1:0-32873 GCA_017985675.1 Saprospiraceae bacterium
CATTCGCCCCCTTTGGGGTACGTGAGCTCATTCCTCAGCCCTCATTCCTATTAACGATTCCAGATTATTACCCCAGATTCCAGATTACCAGATTATTACGAAAATACCTTGCCCAATCCTACCGCATAATCTGTACATCACCCCTATATATCAGCTCCTGATTGTCAAGGAATCGAACCTGGATAGCGTACACAAACACACCCGGATCCATCAGCTTGCCACGGAAATGGCCATCCCAACCCGTCACACTGCCATCCGATCCCGGTGGCACATCCAGCAATTCATACACCTGATTGCCCCAGCGGTCAAAAATCCGGATATAGTCAATCCGCTCTACGCCCTTGCCCGTAAATACGGTAAACAGATCATTAAATCCGTCAAAGTTGGGGCTGAATGCCGAGGGTATATACACCCTGCGGAAGCTTCGCACCGTAAGCGTGACCTCATCCTCCGCACTACAGCCATTGGCATCCTCGATATACAAGTTGTAAGTGGTCGTTGCACCCGGTCTCGCAACCGGTTTCTCGCAGGAAGCACAATCCAGATCCGTTGCCGGATTCCAGACATAACTAACAATGCCGAATGCCCCAAGGTCATTGACCGGACCTATCGTCACACTGTCGCCTAGTTCCAGTTCGATATCCTGCCCAAGGTCCAGATAAATCTGATCCGGCTGACCAACCGATACCAAGGTATCCCAACTACATCCCTGGGCATCAAATACCGTGACCAGGATGCTTTGATCTGCAAAGACAGATACGCCCGTATTTAATGCCTGTGTCAGGCCATTGTCTACCGAAAACGTATAGGTTGGACCATTGCCTCCCGTCGCATTGCTCACGGAAAGCAGGGTCGATTCCCCATAACACGGCGGTTCGGCCAGCAAGGGTATCGTGGCAAAGATGGCAGGCGGCGAACCAATCAAATGTGTCAGCGTATCCTCACAGCCTCGGCTATCTGTGGCAGTAACGGTGTAAGTCCCTGTGGTGAGGTTTGTGGCTACATTCGTGAGAGAGCCTCCTGCAGACCACAAAAATTGCAGTGGACCCGGATTTCCGCCCTGATGATTGACAGCTATGGTGCCGTTGGCTTCGCCCTCGCAACGCACATTTTTGGTCAACATGTTATCCAGGCTCAGCACAAAAGGCTGTGGTTCGGAAATATCGACGATCGTTGACGTGCCCACACAGCCTTTTTGATCGACTATGGTGACCTGATAAAAGCCTGTGCCCAGGCCAGTTTTAGCATTCGTGGTAGTCGTATCTCCCACTGCCCAGATATAAGCGTAGGCAGGTGATCCGCCAGTGACCTGGACAGATACAACCCCGTCCATTTCCCCAAAACAACTGATATTGGTCACCACCGGATCTACGATGATGGCTTCCGGCACTGGTATCACCAAAAAGGTGTCGATAGCACAGGAGCCATCCGAAATGGTCACTTGTTGCATGCCTCCGCACAACTGGGTAGCTGTACTGGAGAGCACAAGTAGATCCAGTTCACCGGAAGACCAGGAGTAGGTGAAGTTACCACTTGGTCCGAAGGTATAACCGGCGGTGACAGTGGCCGTACCATCACACAATCCCTGATTGCAGCTCACCGAGTCGATGCCCGTGATACTTGCTACAATAGCCGGTGGATCGAGTAAGGTCAATGAAGCTATCGTTGGTCCGCACCCTTCCGCGTCGGTGATGGTTACTTGATAAGTGCCCGCAGCGATAGGGGAATTAACGGAATTGGGTGATGGGGTACCGATATTAGACCAGGTAAAAGAATAAGGCTGTGTGCCACCGACCAACTGGAGCCCTAATGAACCATTCGCTGCACCAGGGCAGATCGGCAGGGTAATAAAGGTATCGACGATCTGGAAGGTGGGTATCGCATCCACAAATGTAACGTCAGTATCCGTGCAGCCCTTGTCATCGACGACGGTCAGGAAATAATTGCCGGGCAGAAGTCCGGTAATCTGCTGGCCGGTTAGATTGCCACCCGGGCCAGTCCATAAATACGTCAAATTAGGTGCTCCAGGAGCAGGAGTTACCTGAGCGGTAATTGTTCCATTTGCTTTGTCAATACAACCCGCCGAGGTCACCAGCAGATTGTCAATCACCGGTGCAGATGGGGCTGTAATTGTCACGCTGAGAGAATCCACACAATTATTGTCATCCGTCACTGTCACCGAATAAACGCCCGCTGATAGTCCGGTCAGATTGGTGCCGCTACCTGTTGGACTCCAGATGATGGTATAAGCAGAACCCGGATTGATTGTGCCACCGGTGATACCAATGAGTATGCTTCCATTATCGCCCATGCCGGTGCAGGTGACATCCTGTTGATCCAGGATACTGATTGCAACGGGCAGTGTCTCCAACATACGGGAGCCTACTTGCGTGCAGCCATTCGAATCGGTGATGGTCAGGCTGTAATTATTTGCAGCGAGATTGTCAATCAGGTCGATCCCTACACCCTGGACGCCATTGGACCAGGAATAAAAATACGGCGCTGTACCGCCAAGCACATTGGCCAGCAAAAAGCCATCCGTATCGCCAAAACAGGATGGATTGCCATTGTCCAGATTGATAAAGATGGGCGAAGGGGTAGAAATATTAATGGAGCGGATCTCCTGGATAGTCGGGTTGCCACTATCCGTGATCGTTACCGAATAAAGACCCGGTATCAGTGAAGGGATGGTAATCGAACTGGGATTAAACGCCATTAATCCTGATCCCTGATAGGCGCCGTTGGTTGCGTGTGCCCAATTATAGGTAAAAGGTGCAGTTCCTCCTATAACATCTATTTTAAGTGTGCCATCGGCCTGTCCGGAGCAAGAAATGGGTGTTGGGGTCAGACTAACCTGTAAGTTGCCACTTTCCACGATGCACACACATCCTTCCAGCGAAGAAATGCCGATCTGAGCATCATTGCCGCCACCGAGGCCAATAATCGCTTCGTTTTTGGCGCCATCGAACCGGGTTTTTAAGATGATGGGGCTACAATCACCGGGATTACCAACCGCCGTGTAGCAGATTGTAAAAAGTATATCTCCATTGGGGACTACATCGCCCGGAAATGCAAAATGACTGATGCCAAGTATTGAATCACCGATAATTGTCGAACTCGCTGCAGGCTGAAAATTGCTCAGACTTGGACTGGAAATACTTTGAAAACTGACTACAGCCGGATCCCAATGAAAAAATAATTGCAGGGATTCCACACTGGAATAATTCCTAACTCGGACATTCACACATCCTGAGCTGCCTTCCACCATATCAATGCAGTCCATTTCGATGACCACACTAGGCACGATGACAAAAAAAGTGGTCGCACACCCGGTACCATCATTGATCTCTACCACAAACTCGTTGTCATTCGGTACCGTGAACGAGACTGTGCCACCATGTGAGACCGGACCACTTGTCACTGTACCCGTTACTGCTGGATTGGTCCGTTGATAGATCGACACCGAATAAGTGCTCCCATTAAACTGGGGTAATCCACCACTGATGGTAAAAGAACCCGTGCCGGGCATGACTCCATATGCGGATACATCCAGGTTTGAGACTACAACTTCGTTGAGATAAACGACGGAAAAAGCATCATTTATATTGACATCCACACAAGGTCCGGCTCCAGCGCCTGGCGATGCCTCTTCGTAGGTGTTGCTGAAAAAATCATCCACGGTAACCGGGGCAAACCAAATCTGTACGGGATTGCCGGCGTTAAAAAATTGCTGCAAAAATCCATTATTCGCAAATACGGTATTGCCATTTGCGGTGTTGCCCGTTGTTATCCAGATCCCTGTTGGCGATGGGGGTACATTGAAGATGCAGGGATCCGTTAGAATACTGGTCAGGGTCATGCCACCTACTGTGGGCGGACAACTGTAAAATGCATACCCAATCCCAGGCGTGGTGGCCGGATTAGGGTCGCCGCTCAGATCCGCATTGCCATCATGAGTGATAAACAGGGAATCTCCAAAACACAGAAAGGATGGGTTGGAACTCTGTGCACTGCCGTTCAGATTCAGACTTACTGTGCCTGCATTATTACATGCTCCCCTGTCAGCTGTAGCCGGTGCGAGCAATGGACCATAAAGTGCTGGTGTCGGTCTTTGCCCAAAGAGGGTGGTAGCAAAAAATAAGATAAAACCAGTTATTGGGAGAATACGAGGGGTCATGGATGTGAGCTTGGGATTATTACAGCAAAAACCGGGCAAATTTACCACCTATCCGGTTAATAAATCAAAATTACAGCCAATGAACGCCGGGAAGCCGGATTTATTGGCAAAATAAATGCGAAATAAACCTGAATTTTAATGGGAATCAAGTTGGCCCCTAAAAAATAACACCATCCAGGATAACCGATTGGATCAGATCACTGCCAAAAGCATACGGAATATATGCCAATGAAGGGATCGGCCGGGTCAGCATAAGGTTAGCTTTTTTCCCAACGGCAATGGTTCCCAGGCTGTTTTCCCATTCCAGGGCACAGGCTCCATTGATAGTCGCTGCGTGGATCGCTTCTTCGGGTAACATTTTCATTTGGGTACAGGCCAGCGTGATCACCATCGACATCCTTCCGGATGGACTGGTGCCGGGATTGTAATCAGAGGCCAATGCTACACCGAGCCCGGTGTCAATCATCTTGCGTGCAGGCGGGTAGTGGTCCGCAAGGAAAAAGGGAGCCGATGGCAGCAATACCGGGTAAATCGTCGATTCCAGCATATCTTGAATATCCTCATCGGTAACAATTTCCAGATGGTCCACCGACAAAGCACCCTGCCGGATCGCCGTCTGGATACCGCCCATACTGTAAAACTGGTTGACATGCACCTTGCCACGCAGTCCGTATCGCATCCCCGCTTCCAGGATAGCTTCCATCTCTTCAGGCTGGAAAAAAGCTTTTTCGCAAAACGTATCGATGTAGTCTGCCAGTCCTTCCCCGGCTGCTCTGGGAATGATCTCATCGATGATCAGGCGAATATACTCCTGTCGGTTTGATCGGTATTCGAGGGGCAGAGCATGTGCCGCAAGCAGGGTGGCCCTGATGGGTATGGGTCCTTCTTCCTTGAGCCCCCTGATCACCCGCAGCATTTTTAGTTCGCTTTCAGTCGTGAGTCCATAGCCGCTTTTTATTTCGATGGCACCGGTGCCTTGTTTGATCACTTCGTGTAATCGCGTCCGCGCCTGGTCCAGCAACTGTTCTTCAGGCATTTCCCTCAGTTTGGTGGCACTGTTGAGAATTCCGCCACCGCGTTTTGCAATATCTTCATAGGAAATCCCTTCCAGCCGATACCGAAATTCTTCTTCCCGGCTTTTGGCAAAAACAAGGTGCGTATGGCTGTCTACCCAACTGGGGAGTATATCCCCGCCCCTGGCATCCAGGGTGGTATATGATCCTTGCGGACAGGTAGACATATGGCCAAAACCCGTGATCTGACCGGCTTCGCAGTGTAGCCAGGCATCTTCGATGGAGGGCACATGCCGCATCTCGGCACCAGCCTGCCAGCCCATCAGGCCCTCCGGATCAGCCTGCCAAATGCGATGGATGTTTGTGATCAATAGGTTGCCCTGCGATGCCATAATCTCGTCTATTAGGCGGTAAAATAGTAAAGCCGGCCCATACGGGCCGGCTTTACACTATCTCAAAAGCCAAAACTCAAAATTGATCCATAGTTAGGTGCGGCTCAAATCCCGAATATATCCGGGTATCTGGGCCTGGGCCAAAACGGCGCGCCAGGCTTCGGCCTCGCTGCGTGTTTTAAAATGGCCACTCAAAAGTTTGTATACAGTGGATTTGTCCACCGTCGTTTCTTCCAGCCAGGAAGGGGTAGCAGCGAGCTGCTGTATTTCAAGATGTTTGCTCAACACATTGGGATACAGGGTGTAAACACCGATTTGTACGCTGAAGCCTGTTTTAGGGGCGGCAGGCAAATCTGCTGCTTTAGAGGTTGACGAGGCAGTGCTGACGGGATCCATCAATGGTCCGGTGTTGGGAACCTTCGCAACATTCACCTTAGGTGCTTCAAGGGTTGTCTTAATTGCTATGGGTTTTTTGGCAGAGCCCTGATGTTTATGCAAAGTCTGGAGGATATCAAGGCATTGGGTGATGCCAAGGGATTCTTCGTATCGGCCAATGATCTCACCAGATGTATTCAGTACGAGGGTTGTCGGCAGCACTGTGACGGCATATTTCTCAAAAAGCTTGAAGCCTTCGATCCGATCCACATCCGCCTTAAGGGGAATATAATGCGCATCAATGAGCGCGATTACCTCCGGGTCATTAAAGGTGGTAGAAGCCATCCATCGACAAGGCATACACCACGACGCATAAAATTCGATGAGGATCAGCTTGTCCTCCTCCAATGCTCGTTCCCGGGCCTGATCAAAGCTGGTCAGGAAAGAGAGCGGATTGGAAACCATCGGTCCACCGGCACCGGCTGGTCCGGATAAGGTAAAGGTAAGGATGGTGATGAGGAAAGCCTGGCGAAACATGATGTGCGTAGTCGTTTGGTATGTGTACGGGTAATCGTCGGGGAATGTTCGCTTTTCGTCGATTATTTTATCAGTACAGGGCCAGATAGCCTGAAAATGGGTCTTATGCGGACAAAAACGAATTATTTTACTGAAGGGATTTCAGTAGTTTTGTTTTCTTTTTCAACAAGATAATAATGGATCGACGTAGAGCGGCAATAACCGGAGTAGGTGGGTACGTGCCGGATTATATTCTGACCAACAAGGAATTGGAGACCATGGTCGATACCACCGACGAATGGATTTATACCCGCACGGGCATTCGCGAGCGTCGCATCCTCAAGGAACCGGGTCTGGGTGCTTCGGATATGGCCGTACCTGCTGTACTCGAACTTTTAAAAAAAACGGGGACGGATGTCAGCGAGATTGAATTGTTGATCTGTGCCACCGTGACGGGCGACAGGGTATTTCCGGATACCGCCAATACGATCTGCGACAAAATCGGCGCCGGCAATGCATTCGGTTATGATATCAACGCAGCGTGTTCGGGATTTTTATTTGCCTTATTTACGGGATCCAAATTTGTGGAATCCGGTACGTACAAAAAAGTCGTCGTGGTGGGCGTGGATAAAATGTCCTCCATTCTCGATTATACGGACAGAGCTACCTGTGTTATTTTCGGTGACGGGGCCGGCGCTGTCATGCTGGAGCCGGCAGAGGATGGCAATGGCATCCATGATGCGGTATTGCGCGGCGATGGCAATGGCCGCCACTTTTTGCACATGAAAGCCGGTGGCTCCATCAAGCCACCTACCATTGATACCGTGCTGGCGCGCGAGCATTTTGTATATCAGGAAGGTAAGGCGGTCTTCAAACATGCCGTAAAAGGCATGGTTGATGCCGTCCAAGAGGTGATTGGCAGAAACAATTTGACCACCAAGGATATCCGCTGGGTCGTGCCACACCAGGCCAACAAGCGGATTATCACCGCGGTGGCGGAGTCGCTGGAAATACCCCTGGATCAGGTCATGATGAATATTGAAAAATATGGCAACACCACAGCCGGCACATTGCCACTTTGTCTTTGGGATTACGAAGACCAAATCCACAAGGGCGACTGGTTAGTATTGACAGCATTTGGTGGCGGCTTCACCTGGGGCGCTTTGTTGCTGCGGTGGGATTACAATAAGTAGATGAGTTATTGGGTTAAGGCGTTATTTCGAAAAAACCGGGACTTAGTGAATCTGGAATCTGAGAATCTGGAATGAAATAATCTGGAATCTGGGAATCTGGAATCTGGAATCTGGAATCTGGAGTTGCGGGTTGAATAAATTTTGCTGGCCCCTTAGCACTTACCACTTACCCTTTACCCCTTACCATTTACGAGATGCGGGGACCGCAGGGTAGTAGCGGGGCATTGCAGGGAAATATATCAAACAGCGCAGCCCAAACGGCGCAGCCATCAATCAGCATAGCCCAAACGATGATATTAGGGTTTAAAACTGTTGTATAACTGTTACATAACTTTAACATAACTGTATCATAACAGTAGTAGCTTTTCAAAAAGTCATTTTCTGCTTTTTGTTTTAGGTGTCGTTGGCGTCGGGGGTGTCACAAATGTCAGTTAGCCGCAAATGCTTACTGTCAATTGCATAGGTTTAATCGTTTCGAAGGCGACAGGGTCTGTGAGCTCATTCTCAAAATCTCAAAACCCCTCCTCGACTCCTCCCCTCCTCGACTCCTCCCTTCCTCGACTCCTCCCCTCCTCAACTCCTCCCCTCACTATACTTTACATTCAAATGAATCCATAAAACCCGCGAAATCCGATAAAACCAGACAAAGAGCAAAGCCAAAATGGCTAACAAAATGGCAAACGATGGCAGCAGGCTGACTTTGAAAACCCAATGCACGATGCCGACGATAAAAAGGCTAAACCAGCCTGTAATGATATACGATAAAAACATCGCCCCAAAATAAAATCCGGGCTCCGGTGTAAGGTTTTGCTGGCAATGCGGACAGTGGCTGTTCATGTCAAATGACCGCTTGAAAGAGAAGGAACCCGTGGAAAACATCTTGCCGGTGCGGCACCGGGGACAATGCATGCCAAGTATGCTGGTTAAAAGTGATCGCTTCATACCGCAAAGGTATGTTTTTAGGAATCGCAAGTTGTGAGCTTGGTCACAATCGGGAAATCATAGACCTGATTCGGATGAAATGCTACAGAATCCGTATCTTTGCACCCCGAACGAAAAAACCAACTATGGCAACGACTTCCGATATCCGCAACGGGATGTGTCTTGAAATGAACGGCGATATCTTTACAATTGTAGAGTTTCAGCATGTAAAACCCGGTAAAGGCAACGCCTTTGTGCGCACAAAAATCAAAAGTGTCACCACCGGTAAAGTATTGGAAAACACGTTTTCCGCAGGACACAAAGTCAATGAAGTGCGCGTTGAACGCCGCAAATTCCAATTCCTCTATAAGGATGAAATGGGCTGCAACTTTATGGATAATGAATCCTTCGAGCAAATTTCCATCTCGGAAGCCTTAATCGACAGCCCTCAGTTTTTAAAAGAGGGCATGGAAATCGAAATCCTCTTCCACGCTGAAAAGGATATGCCACTAACTGCCGAATTGCCACAGCATATCGTTGTAGAAATCACCTATACCGAACCCGGCGTGCGCGGAGATACTGCCACAAATGCCCTAAAACTGGCGACAGTAGAAACGGGAGCAGAAGTGCGTGTACCACTTTTTATCACTACGGGTGAAAAAATCAAAATTGATACGCGGACAGGATCGTATATTGAGCGGGCAAAATAATAAAGGGCCATGGATAACAAAGAAATACACGAACTTATAAAGCTGATCAGCAAGACAAATCTCGCTGAATTCAAAGTAAAACAAGGCGACTTTGAACTGACGATTCGCACCGACACCTATTCCAGGGGCCGGACGGAAAATGTATATCCGATGTACAGTCAGCCAATGGCTCAGCCTGCACCGATATCCGCTCCGGCGGCCAGCGCCCCGGCTGCTTCGCCTGCTCCAGTTGCGGAAAACACAAATGAATCGGCTGCACCTGCAACTAGTTCCAACCTGCTGGCAATTAAATCGCCAATGGTAGGTACGTTTTACCGCTCGGCATCACCTGACAAAGCGGCATTTATCCAGGTTGGAGATCATGTCAAATCAGGAGATGTCGTCTGTATCATTGAGGCGATGAAACTGTTCAATGAAATCGAATCGGAAGTGTCCGGCAAAGTAGTGAAGTTCATGGTGGACGACGCTACGCCCGTTGAATACGATCAGGTACTCTTCCTCGTTGACCCAGCTGGCTAACCAATCGATCCTCACCATGTTTAAAAAGATACTTATCGCCAATAGGGGTGAAATCGCCTTGCGGATCATCCGGACATGCCGGGAAATGGGCATCAAAACGGTTGCCATTTACAGTTCTGCTGACCGGGAAAGCCTTCACGTTCGCTTTGCAGATGAAGCCGTCTGTGTAGGCCCGCCTTCCAGCAAAGATTCCTATCTCAATGTGCCCCGCATCATGGCCGCGGTCGAAATTACCAATGCCGACGCCATCCATCCGGGATATGGCTTCCTGGCCGAAAATGCTGACTTTGCCGAGGTCTGTCTGGAATATGGGATCAAGTTTATAGGCCCCACGCCTAGCCAGATCCGCAAAATGGGTGATAAGATCACCGCCAAAGAAACGATGATCAAAGCCGGTGTGCCTGTAGTGCCAGGCAGCGAAGGTTTAATTAAGGATGTCAAACATGGGCATAAAGTCAGTAAAGACATAGGTTACCCCGTCATTCTTAAGGCTACCGCCGGTGGTGGCGGCAAAGGGATGCGGATCGTATGGAAAGAATCCGAGTTTGAAAGTGCCTGGTCGATGGCCCGCAATGAAGCTCGGAGTGCCTTTGCTAATGACGGCATGTATATTGAAAAATATATCGAAGAGCCACGTCATATTGAATTTCAGGTGGTCGGTGACCAGTATGGGAATGCCTGTCATCTGTCCGAGCGTGATTGCTCGATTCAGCGTCGACATCAAAAATTAGTGGAAGAAGCGCCTTCTCCATTTATGGATCAGGAGTTGCGGGAAAAAATGGGCAATGCTGCTGTCCTGGCCGCTAAATCCATCCAATACGAAGGCGTAGGCACCATCGAATTTCTGGTCGACAAATACAAGAATTTTTATTTCATGGAAATGAATACCCGGATCCAGGTAGAACACCCGGTGACGGAAGAAGTCATTGATCATGATCTCATCAAAGAACAAATCAAAGTAGCCGCCGGTATTCCTATTTCCGGGGAAAATTATTTCCCTTTGATGCACGCCATGGAGTGCCGGATTAATGCAGAGGATCCCTACAACGATTTTCGGCCTTCGCCGGGCAAAATTACTTCTTTTCATACGGCAAAAGGCCATGGGATACGCGTCGATACACATGTCTATGCGGGATATAGCGTGCCGCCCTATTATGACAGCATGATCGCCAAGTTGATCTGCCGTGCCCGTACCCGGGAAGAATGCATTAAAAAAATGGAGCGCGCGCTGGAAGAATTTGTTGTAGAAGGAATCAAGACAACGATCCCATTCCACAAGAAGCTGATGAAAAATGAAGATTTCCTCAGTGGAAACTTCAATACCGGCTTTCTCAATACCTTCTCTATGAAGGATGGCGAGTGAGGCCTAAGGCCCTGTTATGCAAGATTTAAAACGCCTGCTCCGACATTTGCTGCCTTACCGCAGGCTGGTGTTGCTTAATATGCTATCCAACCTGCTGATGGCTGTATTTACCGTAGTCAGCATCCCGGTTTTTATTCCTTTTTTCCGAATCCTCTTCAATCTTGAGTCGCCTGTAGCCACTGCCCCCGAGCAGTATAGCTCGCTGAATGATCTGTTGCAGGGTGCCAATTATTATTTCAATGTACTCATCGAACGTGACGGCAGGTCGCAGGCACTATTATACACCTGCCTCCTCCTCATCGCGCTATTTTTTCTAAAAAACCTTTTCCGGTATCTGTCCATGTATTTCATTGCTCCGGTGCGCAATGGCATCATCCGCGACATCAGGGAGGCGGTATTTGATAAAATGACACTGCTACCGTTGGGCTATTTTAATGAGGAGCGCAAAGGCGATTTATTATCGCGGATTGTCTCTGATGTGCAGGAGATCGAGTGGAGTATTCTCAACGTGCTGGAGGCCGTATTTCGGTCGCCGATCACTATCCTCGGTGCCTTATTTATCATGGTCTATATGAGTCCGGGGCTCACACTTATCGTCTTTGGATTGATGCTGTTTACAGGGTTGATCATCGGTGGTATCAGCAGCAGGCTGCGCAGGCAATCTGGTGAATTGCAGGATATGCTGGGCAGACTGGTCTCTACTGTGGAGGAAACATTGGGCGGCTTGCGTGTGATTAAAGCATTCCGCGCCGAGCGGTTTCAGCAGCGGCATTTCCAGCAGATCAATGAGTCGTATCGTACGATGCAAACCCGGATCATCCGTCGCCGGGACCTCAGCTCGCCCCTCTCTGAATTCCTGGGTATTACCGTAGTATCGGTGTTGCTTTGGGTCGGAGCACAGCGGATTTTTTCCGGCGAACTGGGTGCAGAATCCTTTATGGCCTTCCTGCTCGCCTTTTATAATGTGATCGAACCATCCAAGTCTCTGACCAATGCCTGGTACAATATTCAAAAAGGCCTTGCTGCAGTGGATCGGGTCGATAAAATACTGGATGCCCCGGTAGGTATGCCGGTTGATCCGCAGGCGGTGGCACTGGATGTGATCCGGGATGGCGTGCATTTCGAAGATGTCTGGTTTAAATATCCCAATGCGGAAGGGTGGGCTTTGCAAGGTGTTTCCTTTGATATTCCCAAGGGAAAAACAGTAGCCCTGGTTGGACTTTCCGGCGCTGGTAAATCAACGATCGCCGACCTCATACCCCGCTTTTATGATGTGACACAAGGCCGGATCACCATAGATGGTCATGACCTGCGTGCCATCCACTTGTCGGATCTGCGTGGTCTGTTAGGTATAGTGACCCAGGAGGCGATACTTTTCCATGATACCATTGCCAATAATATCACCTTCGGCTTGAGTGTTGACGAGGCAGCTCTACGTGATGCCGCCGAAAAAGCGCACGCGTTGGAGTTTATCCAGCTTTTGCCGGAAGGAATGGAGACAAGTATTGGCGACCGCGGCAATAAGCTGAGTGGCGGACAAAGACAGCGATTGACGATAGCCCGGGCATTGCTGCGCGATCCCCAGCTCCTGATACTGGACGAAGCCACATCAGCGCTGGATAGTGAATCGGAGCGCCTGGTGCAACAAGCACTTGAATCACTGCTCGAGAATCGTACCGCGCTTGTAATTGCCCATCGGCTCAGCACTATTCGTCGGGCCGACATGATTCTGGTGTTGCGCGAAGGCCGTATCGCTGAGCGCGGCAGCCACGAAGAGCTCATCCAGCAGGGTGGCGAATATAGTCGCCTGGTAGCGCTCCAGGGGCTGCATATTTAGCCCTACAATGTGACGTGTGATTGTTTACCTTTGTAGCTTACCGTTACAACCTCATTTATGCGTATCCATACTCTATTTATTGCACTTCTACTCGGCATAGTGCCGACAGCGGCTCAAATCACGATCACCAATTCTTCCTTTTATACGGTAGGTGATACCCTTCGCCTGGCCCAGGATAACACCCCACAAGGCGTAACCCCTGGAATGAGCGGCGAAAATCAGGTTTGGGATTTTTCGGCCATTGGCGTAGATACGACTTTAGTTATCCCCGTTTTGAATGCGTCACAGGGCAGTGCTTTTGCCAGTTTTCCGGACGCAAACATGCTGCTCAATAACGGCTTTGGAGAAAGTTACTACACCAGATCCCCTTCAGAAATTACGCTGCTCGGTTTTGTGGGTGGCGGTTTTGGTGGATTTCCGATATCGATAACACCAACGTATAATCCGCCGGTGATCGAAAAACGGGCGCCTATGAATTTTTTCGATGTCAATACATCCGAGAGTTCATTTTTGGTTGCTTTTGGCACAGCTATCTTGCCCGATTCGTTATTTGCTGCTTTGCCGCTAAAGCCAGACTCCATACGTATCAATCAATCACTTAGTCGCCTTGACGTGGTCGATGGCTGGGGCGAGACCATAATCCCCGGTGGCAGTTATGAATCACTGCGGGAACGCCGTCGGACGATTACAGAAACGACGGTCGAAGTGCAGGTGTTCGGACTTTGGGTCGATCTTGCCACGTTTGGATTTCCATTGCCCGGGTTGGGTAAAGACACGACCTTGGAATATCATTACTACGCGGCTGATATCAAAGAGCCGATTGCCATCCTTGAAGTGGATCCCGACAATCCGGATGTGGTTTTTCAGGTCCAGTATAAAAACAATGGCGTTTCTTCCATTCACCAGCCCAAACCATTGGCGGTATCCTTGTTTCGTGGGCCATCGCCTGCTATGGATATGGTCCGGTTTGACATGAATGTATTAACACAACCAGCTCGATTGGAAATCTTCTCTGCCCATGGTCAATTGGTATTGTCCAGAGAAGGTTTACATGGTATAATCAGTCAGGATGTGAGCATCTTACCTCAAGGGATGCACGTCTATCGGGTCATGAACGCAGGTCAACTCATTGAAAGTGGCACCTTTTTAATCCAGCGCTAAGCGTAGGATTAGGAGCTTCTTTTTTAAAATGCCCACAACGCCACTCCAGCATTGGAACCATGCTCTTTTCAGAGAGAAGGAGGTGTATGTCTATCTAAAACGGGACGATCTGTCCGATCCGCATACCGGAGGGAATAAGCGGCGAAAACTGCTTCATATCCTTTCGGCCAAAGAACTGCTGGGGAAAAGAGGTATCGTATCGTTCGGTGGTCCATTTTCAAACCACCTTGTCGCTGTAGCGGCCTCCGCACAACGGCTGGGACTACCATCAAAGGGCATAGTACGTGGTCACCCGGTTGATAATCCGGTTCTGGCTTGGCTGCGGTCGCGGGGTATGACTTTGACGTTTTTGTCGAAGCCGGAGTATACCGCAGCGCAAACGGAGCTGCATGAACAATGGCCTGATTGGCTGGTCATTCCCATGGGCGGCGCACATCCCCTTGCCCTTGAAGGTGTTGCGGAGCTGCTCCCCGAACTACGTGCCCAGGTTCAAGCGCCAATTACGCATATTGCTGTTCCAGCCGGAACGGGAAGTACGGCTGCAGGGTTAGCCTCAGCCTTGCATAAGGAGGAAACCCTGCTTGTTTTTCCAGCTATAAAAGTTCCAGATCTGGAAGGATGGTTTAGGAGCGTATTGGATCAATTTGGTGTAAACCCGGTCGGTACGATTACGGTAGATAACCTTGCACCGGGAAAAGGATTTGCGCGGAAAGACACGGACTTATGGGCATTCATCCATAATGTAGCAGCAGAAACGGGGATAACATTTGATCCGATCTACAATGGCAAAATGGCTCAGCGAATCGTAGCACTGATCCAGGAAGATTTTTTTCCTCGTGGCTCAAATGTGGTGCTCATTCATACTGGCGGCTGGCCCGGGAGAGTTGGGTACCAACATCGCTATCACCTTGAGCCCCTTATAGGAGCGCCCGAGCTGGAGCCGGATTTTTGGACATTATGACATGATTGGTTATACATCCTCCGTCGTTCTTTCCGTGGATTCAGGTTGCGTGGCTGCCGGAGGGTGGTTCGCTTTGTCGCGTGCTTCATCGCGCATTTGCCGTTGATGGCGTTGTTCGGCATCAGCGCGTTCGTAGGCACGAATAATTTCTTTGACCAGACGGTGGCGGACGACATCCTCCGGCTGTAGATAAATCACACCTACGCCATCCAGGCCGTCCAGCAGGTTTATACTTTGCTGGAGTCCTGATTTTTGATGGAAGGGCAGATCCACCTGGGATAAATCGCCGGTGATGACACTTTGTGCCGACGGACCCAGTCGGGTAAGGAACATTTTTAGTTGCATGGAAGTCGCATTCTGGGCTTCATCCAGGATGATAAAGGAATGGTCCAGGGTACGGCCTCGCATAAAAGCCAGGGGGGCGATTTCGATGATCCGATTAGCCATGAAATGCGCCAGCTTGTCCGGCGGAAACATATCGTCGAGCGCATCATATAAAGGGCGCAGGTATGGATCCACTTTCTCCTTAAGATCGCCGGGCAAAAAACCCAGACTCTCACCAGCTTCAACAGCAGGACGGGTGAGGATGATTTTTTTGACCAGTTTATTTTTAAGTGCTCTGACAGCCAGGGCTACAGCTGTGTAGGTTTTGCCGGTACCGGCTGGGCCTACGGCAAAAACGATGTCATTTTTTTCGACAGACTCCACCATCAGCTTTTGATTGGGTGTCCGTGCTTTTATAGGCTGACCATTACGGCCATGTACAATGACTGCGTCACCCGGGCCATTGGGCATTCGAGATTCAAAAGGATTCTCTCCCTGGATCACATCTTCTACCATTTGGGTGCTGAGGTCGTGCTCTGCCTTGAGGAGCTTGATCATCAGCTCTATTTTGGACTTGACCTTTTGGGTAAATTTTTTGTCGCCGCTCAGTTTAAGGCTGTTGCCTCGCGATGTAATGGTGACGTCCGGGAATGCCTTTTTCAATAGATCTAATTTGACGTTGCGCTCGCCATAAAGCTGGACTAGATCAACATCTTCAATCTGCAGGATGATTTCGCTCAAGTATCAATTATTTAAGTTTCGAACCGATTACCCTCATTAATGGTAGAAGGGGGTTAAAAGTTCCACCCCATTTATCACAAAGCAAAGTAGAATTAATTGCAGGGGTGTACTTTTACGCAAAATTAACAGGAAGGAAATATTAAAATCTGGATTTCCTGTCCCACACAACGGTTACCTTAGCCTATTCCTTGTAAGGTTGACTCCATGACTTAAGCTCGATGATTATGGTGGAACGGATAGTAAAAATGACTTTCCAAAAGGCTTTTGTTCCCGATTTTTTGGCGCTATTCCATGAAGTTAGTGACCTTATTCGACAGCAGGAAGGGTGCCAGTCGTTGGTATTATGGCAGGACAAAACTGATCCTGCTGTTTTATTCACCTATAGCCGATGGCAATCAGAGGCTGACCTGGATCGTTATCGTCAATCCGATCTCTTTCAACAGACCTGGGCCCTTACAAAAGCCCTGTTCCAGGACAAGCCGCAGGCCTGGAGTCTGCATCAAATTGCCGCAAAACCATGATTATGCAACAGCGATTAATAGACCTGATTGACCAATCTGAAACCATATATACAGGAACACCATGGTTTGGCCCCTCCTGGCTTGAAACACTGGAGCGAATACCAGCGACTGCATTTTCTTTCCATTTGGAAAAAGGCCCTTCCATTGCTGGCTTATTGTTGCATGTGCTGGCTTGGCGCAAATATGTCATCCAAAAGCTGCAGGGGGAAGATGAGTATGAGTTGAATCCGGACCAGGATTGGCCCGATGCAACCGGCATAAACTGGGAAGTGCTGATTCGCGAATTTGCCGACAGTCAGCAAGAACTTCTGGAAGCCTTATCCGATTTTGAAGCAGTCATGTTGGATGATATTGTGCCGGGAAGAGGGTACACCTGGGGATTTATGATCCAGGGACTGATCAATCACGATGTGTACCATATGGCGCAGGTCAATCTATTGGCTAAACAATTGATCGAAACGCCGTGACCATCCCCACATCCGAATTTAAGCTCTTCAGTGGCGACAGTGCATGGGATGCTTTTCGAGCGTGGCTGGCACAGGAAAAGTTTAGTCAGATCATCACACTGGTAGACACAAATACCCTGGTCCATTGCCTGCCATATTTGCAACAACAAGTCGAGGAGAAAATTCATCCACTGGTGATACCTGCGAGCGAGTCAGAAAAAAAACTTGACACAGCCGCTTATCTGTGGCGTGCGATGATGGCGAATAAGGTTGATCGGCATGCCCTACTGATCAATTTGGGCGGCGGGGTAGTAACAGATATGGGTGGCTTTGTAGCTTCCACATTTAAGCGGGGCATATCATTTGCACATATTCCAACTACGCTGCTTGGAATGGTCGATGCGGCAATCGGCGGCAAAACCGGCATTGACCTTGATTATTCCAAAAACATCGTTGGCACATTTGCTCCGGCAGATACGCTGGTCATTGACCCGGCTTTTCTGGAAACACTGCCATTAGAAGATAAGCGATCGGGATTTGCAGAAATGCTCAAACATGGCCTTGTGCAGGATGTTTCGCTCTGGTCTGATTTGTCCGGTATGCCTGGTATTGATACTGTGGATATAGATATGATCCTTCGGGCAGGAGCTATCAAGCGTCGTATTGTGGATCAGGATCCCCATGAAAAAGGAATTCGGAAGATCCTGAATTTTGGTCATACATTAGGTCATGCCATCGAAAGTTGGGCGCTCCAATCCAGTATGGCTATACGACATGGCGAAGCTGTTGCGGCCGGGATGTTGCTCGAATCATGGTTGTCTTTGACTCATAATGGCTTGAGCTGGGAAGATTGGACGGATATTCGGCGAACGATTCAGCGATTTTTTCCGCCTTTGGATTTCCGCACAGTTGATCCCGAAGGATGTTTGCCTTATATCTTTCAGGACAAAAAAAACAGGGCTGGCACGATCCGTTGTGTGATGTTGCGACGTCCAGGGCAGGCAGAATGGGATATTGAAGTCACAGCAGAACAGGTAAGAACAGCACTATCCATATATCCGACACTCTTTTAGTCCGGCCGGATGGAACAGAGATAACCATCAATCACTACCTTTGACCCAATCAAAGCCCTATATGAGTACTATTCCTTGGATGCATCGTGATTTTCGCCCGCGAGAGGAGGCGGTCATTCAGTGGATTTGGAGGCTGTTTTTTGGCTTTATATGTGCACTTATTCTATGGTTCATTTATTTGAGCTTTCAGGACCTGCCCTCCTTTGATGATCTCGAAAATCCCAGTAACAAGCAAGCCTCCCAGGTTTTTGATGGCAATGGTGCAGACATTGGGCGGTATTATATCGAAAACCGCGTGCCAGTCCGGTATGAAGAACTGTCCCCCAACCTGGTCAATGCCTTAATTGCCACAGAGGACATCCGGTTTAAACGGCATTCTGGAATTGATTTTATTGCCCTCGGTCGTGTCGCAGTCAAAACAGTGTTTATGGGGGATACCGGCAGTGGAGGCGGTAGTACGATTACCCAACAATTGGCTAAACTGCTCTATTCAGACAGGGATTTTTCGGGTATGGGCAAATTGCGCAAGGCATTTTCGCTGGTGTCCATTAAGATGAAAGAGTGGATTACGGCCGTAAAATTGGAACGTGCCTATACCAAGGAGGAGATCATTTCGATGTACCTCAACCATTTTAATTTCATCAATGGCGCGTATGGCATCAAAGCGGCTTCGGAGATTTATTTTGGGGTAGGACAGGATTCGCTGGCTGTGGAAGAAGCAGCAACGCTGGTGGGTATGCTGCAGAATCCGTCACTATATAATCCCCTGCGTAGACCTGAGCTGACCATGAGCCGCCGAAATGTGGTACTGGCGCAGATGCGTAAAAAGGGTCACATCGACAAAGCAACATTTGAGGTACTTAAAGATAAACCCATTGATATTTCGAGATTTAGCCGCGCCTCTCATGATGAAGGACTGGCGCCTTATTTCAGGATGGAGCTGCGCAAGGAGATTCTGACGCTATTAGACAGACCGGAATGCCGCAAGCCCAATGGAGAGAAGTACGATATTTATCGGGATGGTCTGCGTATTTATACCACTATCGATACAAGTGTCCAAAAGGAATTGGAAGCGGCCGTTGCGCTGCATATGCCGGTACTTCAAAAGAAGTTTTGGCGAACCTGGAAGAATAGGGATCCCTGGACACATATGGCTGACAATAATACCGAGGCCGAGATCGAACTCAGACAACAAAAGCTCCAGGAGCAAGTGCGCGCTATGGAGCGATATATGCTTATACGCTCAAGGTCGTTTGAGCCCTTTGTCGAACAGCAGGAAATTAAGATCGGCCGGATCATGCTGCGGGATCTGGATGTAGACCGAATGCTGCGCGAGCTTGCAAAACCAGGCTATTTAAAGGAATTGCAGGATTTGAAAATCATTTCGCCATCGATGGTTAAAGATTATAAGGCGATTATGAAAGGGGAAAACTGGGGTGCGTTGAAAAAGAAATGGGACACTTACCAGAAGGAATTGGATGAAATGCTCAATACGCCGGTAAAAATGGTCGTATTTGATTATGAATCCCCGGGTTTTCAGAAGGATACGCTCATGACTCCGCTGGATAGTCTCAAGTATCACCGCATGATTCTGCAGACCGGTGTGGTGGCTATAGACCCTTCCAATGGTTATGTAAGAGGATGGGTAGGTGGTGTGAATTACCGGCATTTTCAATATGACCACGTCAAATCAGACCGTCAGGTAGGGTCTACCTTTAAGCCGTTTGTGTATGCTACTGCTGTTGCTTTGCAATCTATTTCACCTTGCATGACATTATATGATAATCCACAGACTATCATACCAGGCGAAGGGAATTTTAATCTGGATAAGGAATGGACGCCTCGTAATTTTGATGAATATTCCGGTGAATCATATACCCTTTTTGAAGGCTTGCGAAAAAGTAAAAATACCTTCTCTGTTTACCTGATGAAACAATTGGGGGATACCCAACCGGTGCGCGGACTCATCAATATTATGGGAATTGATAGTTCGGCACGCACTGCAAACGGATCATATCGGGTGCCCCGGCAACCTTCAATAGCCTTGGGGTCTGCAGATTTAAGTGTCCTGGAAATGACGGGTGCCTACAGCACGTTTGCCAACGATGGGGTATTCAACAAGCCGGTAATGGTGACACGAATAGAGGATGCTTACGGCCGGGTTATATTCCAGGAAGCGCCCCTGGAGCGCAGGGCGCTTAGTCCGGAATCCAATTTTGTGATGGTCGAGATGTTGCGCTTTGCCGCGAGAGGAGCTGCAGGATTTTCAGGCGTAAAGAGTGATTTTGGCGGCAAAACAGGTACAACAAATTTTTATGCCGACGGCTGGTACATAGGCATTACCCCATCCCTGGTTATAGGCGTTTGGGTAGGTGGTGAAGATCGTTGGATCCGATTTACCAATCCGGCAGATGGACAGGGTTCTGTCTTGGCGCGCCCCATATTTTCCGAGGCACTGCGAGGGCTTGAAAATAATCCCTTTGCACCTTACGATGCCACAAGACGATTTAAAAATCCAGGCAATATTGGCATTGAACTGAATTGCGGCCAATACCAAAAACCCAGTGGCGAAGAAGTGCCCGGTGATGATCAGGAATTTTTTGAGGACATTTTTAATGAGAGCTTCTGATGATCGCTTTTCAAGTTGCTCTGCGGTCTGATCGATTCTGGTCCAATCGGATTGGATTACTTTGTACAACGGCGTTGATCCTGGCGCTGGGCTCCTGCATTCCTGCTGAAAAGCAACCCGTGAAAGCCATCCGAATAGGATTGGATGATGCTAAAACCCGTCAGATTCTGGACATCCAGGATAGGCGGGTGCTGGATAGTTTGTACCTTTTTTTAACCGATACGGATCCTACTTATCGCTATTATGCCACACTTGCACTGAGTTCGGTTGGCGACTCTACCAGTATTATACATCTTGCCAAATTATTGACTGATCCGGCTGAAGATATCCGGCTAATGGCAGCATATGCCCTGGGCCAAATCCGTTCTCCGGGTGCTGTATTGCCCTTAATCGGGGCGTTCGATCCCTGGGATACTTTGGGATTGTCGGCACCACTGAATGCGGCTATACTGGAAGCTGTGGGCAAATCGGGTGACACTATATATCTCGATCACCTCAGCGCTATTAAATCATATACGCTGGCTGACTCACTTTATGTAATGGGCCAAACTCTCGGCATTTTGGAATTTGCATTATCAGGGCATACCCTGCCCGCTGGCACAATGCGCATGGCATCGATCCTGGGGACAGATCAAGCGCCAAAAGAAGCGAGGAAAAGGGCTGCCTATTACTTTGTTCGGGCAAAAGGTGTCACGTTTGATACCCTTATTCAGGAAATGGTCACCTCCTTGCGCAGCGAACAGGATCCGGACCTCCGCATGTTGTTAGCTCAGGCTGTGGGAAAAAGTAAAAACGAACTGGCCTTAAACTCGCTGGCTGGATTGCTCCCGCTTGAAAAGGATTACAGGGTACGATGTAATATGGTAAAGGCACTGGGCAACTTTGATTATATCGTAGTCAAGGATGCCCTGATCAAAGCATTTCGGGATTCCTCCTATCAGGTAGGCCTTGTCGCTGCTGAGGTGCTTTCACGCATTGGTGATCCCAAAGAAAGTCAGGAGTGGTTGCAATTAGCAAGATCAACCAAACATCCATGGGTAAAAGCCCACCTTTATCGCGCTGTCAGCCGTATATGTCCGGTGTTTTTGCCTGTCACCCGTACAGGAATCCAAAACGATCTCAAATTTGCCCTCAATACCATACAGGATCCTTATCTCAGGGGGGTATATATCCAGGCGATGGGCCAGTTTGGTTGGAATGTTCCTTTCCTGCGGGAAGAGTGGGCACGCAGCAGACCTGGATATACCAAAACGACAGCAATAGAAGCTTTAAAGGAGATTTCAGATCGCCCGGATTTCAACACAATTTTTGGTGCATCAGCCAGAAGTATTCGCAAAAATCTGGGTGAATTTTTCAATGTGGCCTTACAAAGCCGGGATGCCGGAAGCGTTGCAACAGCCGCTGCCGCGTTGCGCAATCCAACATCGGGATACAGGGATATTCTCCGCTCAGATACAAGCTTTCAAAAAGCCTTGGCCAACTGCAAGCTTCCTGGTGATATTGAAGTGTATAATGAACTGGTTGTATCGCAGTCCTTTTTCAAACGCAACAAAATTGTACCTGTCCAGGTAGCCTATAATCATCCGATTGACTGGGAGAATGTACTGTTGGTAAAGGCAAATACCCGGGCAGTGATCAAAACGGCAAAAGGGAATATTATTTTAATTCTCGATCCCAATAAGGCGCCGGGCTCGGTGGGCAATTTTATCCAATTGGCCAAAGCCGGCTTCTACGATGGCAAAGTATTTCATCGCGTTGTGCCTAATTTTGTCGTGCAGGCAGGATGCCCGCGTGGGGATGGTTATGGTTCGCTGGATTATACCATTCGATCCGAAGTGGGATTTTCAAGATTTGATCGGGCCGGTTTGTTGGGTATGGCATCAGCCGGATTGCATACGGAAGGAACACAGTTTTTCATCACGCATTCACCTGCTTATCACTTAAATGGGAAGTATACGTGTTTTGGAGAAGTAGAAAGTGGAATGGATATCGTCCATAGCCTGGTGCCGGGCGATATCATTGAAAACATTGAAATAATTTACTGATTGACCGGAAGTTCTCCGGTTATAAACGGATTCATCGCCTCAAAAAATCTTACGTTTTATGGAAAACCTTTTGCATACACCGCTTACTGCCATTCACGAAGCTTTAGGTGCCAAAATGGCTCCTTTTGCAGGTTATCTCATGCCCATTTCCTATTCGGGTATTCGCGAAGAACATGCTGTTGTGCGCGAGAAGGTGGGTGTATTTGATGTGACACACATGGGTGAATTTATTGTACGCGGCAAACAAGCTTTGGATCTGGTGCAAAAAGTGACCACCAATGATGCTTCTAAACTCGCCATCGGCCAGGCTCAATATTCCTGCCTCCCCAATGGTGAAGGCGGTATAGTCGATGATTTGCTGGTCTACCGGTTACCTGAAAACATGTGCGATGAAGGCGAACAAGCTTTTTTGTTGGTCGTGAATGCTTCCAACATGCAAAAAGACTGGGATTGGATTTCCAGGCATAATCAGTACGATACCCGATTGATCAATATTTCTTCAGAAACAGGTTTGATGGCCGTGCAGGGCCCTAAAGCGGTAGAAACCTTGCAATCACTTACAGACATTGATCTCTCGGCTATTCCTTATTACCATTTTGTCAAAGGCACCATAGCAGGTGTGGATAATGTACTCATTTCTGCTACCGGCTATACGGGCAGTGGTGGCTTTGAACTATATACAGAAAATGAACATCTGCCTGCGTTGTGGGCAGCGGTATTTGAGGCCGGAGCGCCATTTGGCATTCAGCCTTGTGGACTTGGCGCAAGAGATACCCTGCGACTGGAGATGGGTTATTGCCTCTATGGAAACGATATCGATGATACCACCTCGCCACTTGAAGCTGGTCTGGGCTGGATCACTAAGTTGAAAAAGGGGGATTTTGTCGACGCTGATCGGCTAAATGCTCAAAAGGCCGCCGGGTTGTCCCGCAAACTGGTCGGGTTTACTGTGAAAGACAGAAGGGTGCCTCGACATGGTTATGGATTGGAAGATGGTGATGGCAATGCCATTGGCGTTGTTACATCTGGTACACAATCGCCTTCACTGGATATTCCAATAGGGATGGGTTATGTCTCCTTGCCATTCGCCAGCCCGGGATCCCTGATTTATGTCAACACAGGCGCTAAGCGTTTGGAAGCGGAGGTGACTACATTGCCTTTTGTGGATGTAAAAGCGTAAACTTTTAGTGGGTTGTTTGAACAATCGTACCCATTATTGTCTTATGGTGTAGTTCGAATAGGGCACAACGCTATGGATTATAATGAGGGAAGGGATAAGTTTATCGAAACCTGGGGACGCCTTGCAGGGTCTTGGGGTGTACCTAAGACCATGGCCCAAATTCATGCCTTGTTATTGATTACAACCCAGCCTATGTGTGCGGATGAAGTTATTTCTCAGTTGGATATCAGCCGGGGCAATGCAAATATGAATCTGCGCGAGCTCGTAGAATGGGGTCTTGTTGTCAAAGAATCAAAAGACAGCGGTCGGAAAGAATATTTTGTTGCGGAAAAAAATATTTGGGAGGTCTTCCGAATGATCGCGGTCCAGCGCAAAAAACGGGAGCTTGAGCCGGTCGTCAGAGCCCTGGACGAACTGACTCAGGTAGACGCAAACTGTCCCGATTCGGAGGCATTTATTAAGATGGTGCGCGATCTCAAATACATTTCCTCTGCTGCCGATGCCCTGATTGACCGCATCATCCAGAAGGAATCGGTCTGGCTGCTAAATGGCCTGTCTAAATTGACCCGATAAGCATTACCTGAAAGATCTATACGTAGCTTTGTGATCAATTTGACCGCATGAAAATCAACACCTTTAAGGCTGTTTATCCCAATCCCGATTATATCACTTCCTCCGACTCTTTTTTTAAGGGGATGAAGGAGGATTTTCCGGAATTTCGCCGCAGCGGCCTATTCAGTAAATGTGAAGAAGAAGCCCTCTACATCTACAGGATCCGTTATGCAGATCATGCTTTTGTCGGGCTTGTTGCCCTTGCAGATATTGACGATTATCTATCTGGCCGGATCAAACGGCACGAACACACGCTTGCTGATAAGGAACAAATTCATCTCAATCTACTGCTTCGAAACAGAGCTATTGTCAAGCCTGTGTTGCTGACACATACACCGGTACCTAGCCTTACAGCCAGGTTGCGTGATTATATTTCAACCAGAGAAGCAGACCTTACCATTCATTTTGAGGCGGATAATATTGATCATAGCTGGTGGGCTGTGGCAGATCCTTCCTTTATAGCAGATATGCAGCGCACGTTTGCTGAGGAAATAGGTGAAAGTTATATCGCTGACGGCCATCACCGCAGCAGTGCTATGGCCTTGTTGCACGGCCGCCTGGCGGAGCGATCATCGGAGCGAACTTATAAGGGATTGCTGGCTTCTTTTTTTGCTGCAGATCAGGTTGAAATACTTGATTTCAATCGCATTGTGGATGTTTTTGCGGATCTCTCACCCACCGTATTTATGGCTAAATTGTCCAGAATCATGGACATTACTATTTCCCTAGAACCGGTCAAACCTCAACAAAAACACCAGCTAACCATGTATCTCCATCGCGAATGGTACATCCTGAGTTGGAAGCAGGAAGTGCTGGAAAAGTATAATCATCAAACGGTCCTTTTGGATGTGCAGCTTTTTAATGATGAGATCCTGACCAATCTGCTGGATGTGCATGACATACGGACGGACAGCCGGATAGAATATTTTCCCGGCGTGTATGGTATGGATGCCTTTAAGCAGGCTGTTCATCAAAAGGAAGTGCGCGTAGGCTTTAGTTTGTTCCCGGTTTCGTTGGAGGAAATGATGGTTCTTTCTGATGAAGAAGGCGTGCTTCCGCCCAAATCGACTTGGTTTGAGCCGCGTATGAAAAACGGTATTCTCATCTACGAATTTTAATTCCCCTGATGCCTGTTCGAAAAATCTCCGCTGATTGGATTTTTCCTGTTGCAGCACCACCAATTCGCAACGGCGTTATCCTTGTCGATGCCAAAGGAACTATCCTTGGAATAGACCAATTAGCACATCATGAACCCTCTACTCTAGAGGCTTATTCCGGTGTTTTGGTGCCTGGTTTTATTAATACACATTGCCATATGGAGCTTTCCCATATGATAGGTGTGGCGCCGAGTGGAACAGGACTTATATCCTTTATTACGAAAGTGGTACAGGGGCGTCAGGCCGGGAAGGAAGTTATTGAAGCAGCCATTGCCCAGGCCGAAACAAATATGCTGGAGGCGGGTATTGTTGCCGTTGGCGATATATCCAACAAAACAGATACATACCCGCTGAAGGCAAAAGGGCACATGCGGTATTACACCTTTGTTGAGTGTTTTGATTTCCTTCAGGATGATCGGGCCTCTGAAGTATTAGCTGGCTACAAGCCGGTTTTTGATGAGCTCGGGCTCACTTTAGGCAGCGCAAAATCCCTGGTACCTCATGCCCCTTATAGTGTAAGCCCAGCCCTATTTAAATTATTACATGATTTAAATGCCTCCGAGCGTCGGACGATCTCGATCCATAATCAGGAAACACCTGCCGAAGATCAACTCTTTCTGGAGGGAAATGGTCCCTTCCATGATTTTTATGCTCGTATTGGCATTTCGTTGGCTGCATTTTCTCCCACAGCCAAATCTTCGATTCAATATGCGATGACCCATATGGATCCCGGGCATCGTACCCTCTTTGTGCACAACACCCTGACCCGATCGGAAGATATCCGCTCTGCACAGGAATGGAGTGATCAGGTCTATTGGGCCACTTGCCCCAACGCAAATTTATACATCGAAAATCGACTTCCGGATTACAAGGCGTTTATCGATGCCGGCGCCCGCATGACCATTGGTACAGATAGCCTTACTTCCAATTGGCAATTGTCCATCCTGGAAGAAATGAAAACGATTCAGCGTTATAATGCCTGGATTCCCTTCGAGCAATTGCTGAACTGGGCTACATTGAATGGCGCAGAGGCCCTGGGTTTTCAAAAAGAATTGGGCTCACTGGAACCCGGTAAAAAACCAGGTGTTGTGCTGCTCAATCTTGATCCAGATCGGTTGACATTAACGCCAGATACCCGGGGAAAAGTCATCGTTCCGGCTCATTAAAAAGGAAGTTATAGGCAGGCCATTGTTTTTTCAAAAGATCAATCCGTTCCCTTATCGCCATAAGGTGTTTTTGATATCCGGGTGTATCGGGATGTAACGGACGATGGGCCCTTGATGCGGTTATTTTTCGGATGTCCGTGAGGAGGTCGGCTTCAGCGGGATCAAACCAGCTATTTAAAAACCGGTCATAAATCACTTGGACTGCAGCGTTAGAAGGATGGATTAAGTCATCGGCATAAAACCGGTAGTCTCGCAGTTCATCATTTAATAATTCGTAAGAAGGGAAATAAGCTACCCCCTTTTTTTTCAAATAGTCGGCCAGCAGATGCAAAGTGGCCTTACTTCTTGTATTGGCTACAAAACCGTTACGCAGATAACGGACTGGTGAAACAGTGGTTATGATTTGCAATGAAGGATTGAATTGGCGTAAACAGTGGATCAAATGGTCATAGACCTCGATTAGCTCTTGTAATCCTGCGTAGTATTCTTCAAATGCGGATGCCGGTCGTTTGTGGCAATTGGCTACCACCAATTGACGCTCTTTATCCAGGAAGAGTTGTGTATGGCCCCAAGTGAGCACCAGGATTTTCGATTGGGCTAATGATCTTCGGCCTTGATCAAATGCATCATTGATATGCGCTAAAGCTTTGTCGCGGTCGGGATGACTGTAATCGCCATGATGCCACGGTGAGTGGTATAGATCAGCATAAGGAACCAATTCCTCAGCTTCAAACTGTTTACCTTCAACGAGTCGCTCAATTTGCCTGGCCATCACCAGCGGATTATAAACGATGCCATACGGGCTGATAGCAACCTGAAATTGATCGATTATTAATTTGTTGCTTATCGTATTGCTAAAGCAGGAGCCCCAAAGCATCAGTTTATCCGCATACAAAAAGGGATGTGTGGCGTGATCTGGTGGGATGCTGGTAAAGAAGGGAAGTGTAGAAGTGCTGGACATCGCTCCAAAAGTAGTATTTTCCGCCTCCAAATTTGTACCTTTCACATGGCATGGTTTGATAGATTGCGTGTCCACAAAGCGCAACCCTTTGATTCCCGGTTACTCCGCCTTGGAAGGTATACAGATGCGTATAAGTCGGCAGACCAATACAAGGCATGGGAGCGTGCCATAGTTTACTTCGCAGGAAACAAATGGGAAAAAAGTTTCCAGCATGTCCTTTATTATCTGCACGATCCCATCGAAGGGAATATCCATTGGGTCGCCGATCGGGAAGGCAGGTTCAGTTTTGAGCTCTATCAGGGTTCCAGGAGGATAAGCGGTGTCTTGGGCAATACAGGTTGTGAAGCAGTGACGACAGTAGGGCGGGTATTTGATGTAGAGGAATCACTTCTCCTTAAATTGCTGGAGATCAATTACAGGCTGCGATTTGTGTTTTATGCGCTTGAAGAAGACGGGCGCATTATTCTGCGCTTTAGTATTGCCGCCAGGGAGGCAGACCCGTATAAATTGGTGGCAGCGCTGAAAGAAATGGCGCTGGAGGCAGATCATATGGATGACAAACTGACCACTGAATATGGAAGCTTGCAACCGATTTTTGAGCCACACATTAAAGAAAAGCCAGAGTCAGAAGTAATCATCAGCATACAATGGTTTAGGACGCAAATCAGTGCGCTTACTCAATGGTTTGAACAGGAAAAGGAACGCCATGCCAAATATCCTGCAGGCTTTTGTTATGCGGTGCTGGCAACACTTTATAAGATCGAATTTCTGCTTACACCACAGGGACACCTCAAGGAAGTGATAGAGAACATTCATCAATCCTATTTTCAGCCATCCGATCAACAGCAGATCTTACGGCTGGAGTCGATGGTTGATCAACTAGGTAAGTTGGCGGCATTGCCGGATATCATTTTAAAGGCCGATTTTTATGAGGTGACCACCACGTTTGGTACGGTAGAGCCCTTAGCTTCGGATCGTTTGCGACAGATCCTATTGGCTGAAGTAGACCAGATTGACAGTTATAACATACTTCCTTCGCGGGTTTATGCAGCCCATATTCCCGGATTTATTATAGGATATTGTCTGTACCGTTATGCTTTGCCCGGGCTGGTGAGAGACCTTTTTGCGTTGTATTATTTTCTAACGGAGCCGGAATTTGTCCAGGCATTAGGATACCCTTTTCTGGGCAAGGGCCGTGGAGAAGGATTTGACAAAAAAGCGATTCACAAAACGATCCGGCATCTTCAGGAGGAATGGTCAGACCGATTGAAATGTGAAGGCTTGTTTCCTGAATCGTTGGATTTTAGTGACAATATCGCATTTGGAAAAAGTTATCTGTTGATGTTGGCCCATACCAAAATTGAAGAGCTATGAGGGCGCACATTCCATTTAGATCTGAGCTCCTGGCACATGGTTTGGACAGTTCTTCCCCTGCGCTCCCATTGGGTGTCGGGTACTTTTTATTCCCAGCCGATGTGCTCGGATCTTATCGCGATCTCGTTTTGGAAAGAGATAACGTACGGTTGGAATCCGAATTGGTATTCCTGAATAGCGTAAGTGGCATAGCTATTGGATATACCAATGAAAATAGTTGGTCTGGAGCTGCTGTTTTCGCAAGTACGCCTTTAGAACCAGTAGCTTATTTTGTCAATGCATTGACTGTGCCGCTTGAGGACAGGGAGGAATTGCCTTTGCCTGAGGAAGGCATGGTCTTTTGGGGATTTGATGTGGCGGACAGGATTACTTGTGTATATCGGGTATTGGATGGCAAATGGGTAAGTTTTCCAGTGGCTGAAGTGACACAATCGTTGGAAGCGGTAAAAAATAAGCAATCAGGCGAAGCGAGTGGAGGAGATGCGAATGTGCCAGGTCTGGATCGATTGCCTGCTTTTCAGCCAGAGGGTGTTGCCCAAACATTAGAGCATATGTTAAAGGTAATGGGATATGATCCTTTGCCAGCCCGGCGTAGTCGCAATGCCTGGGCGATCAGGGAGGGATCAGCGAAACTCCATTTGGCTTATGCTGAGGAACATGCTACATTGTGCGCCGAGGTTCATCTGGTTCGGATAGGTGTCGAGACATCGCGGAAGGCCTTGTTGACTTTTTTGTTGCGTGAAAACCGGCATCTGAAAGGATACGGGTTTAGTATTCAGGGTGATTTGGTGGTTGTAGCCTTACATATACCTGCCGTTTTTATCCGGGAAGAGGTGACTTCTGCACTTTTTTTACAGCTTTTGAAAGAATGTGATGTTTATGATAATCAGCTAGTAAGCGTTTATGGTGCAAAATGGATCTAAAAGTTTTAACAACAAAATACTCACAAAACCCTGGCAACTATCGTTAAGAATTATTAATATTGCTACTTCTTATTCGAAAGCTGTTCAATAAACCTGCTTATGAAGCTATTTACAAAGATTTCTCTATTCGCCAAATCACTTGTCATCTTAGGGTGGTTGGCTTCTCCTGTCCAGGTTCAGGCACAGGATATTCACTTCTCACAGTTCTATATGGCCCCGTTGTATCTCAACCCGGCCTTGACAGGAATTATGAACTGTACCCACCGTATCACGGGTAATTACCGTAATCAGTGGGCCAGTATCCTCAGGTCCAATGCCTACAATACGTATAATGTCTCCTATGACCAACGTATTGCTGTTGGCCGGAGAGACTATTTAGGTGTAGGCGCCAATTTTTATGGGGATGTAGCGGGCTCTGCGGATTTCAGTACAGTCAAATTCATGGGATCTGTCTCCTATAGCAAACAAATGTCGGGTACCCGTAATTCGGGCCACTACCTGGTTGCTGGAGCTGACCTGGGCATCGTACAACGCGGCCTGGATTTTAATGCGTTGCAATGGGGTACCCAGCACAATGGTGACGGACAACATGACCCGACGCGTCCTTCTTTTGAAAACTTTGACCGCAGCAACTTCTTCTATCCGGATCTTTCTGCAGGTTTGCTTTGGTTTTCAGTATTTGATGCCAACAATAATCTTTATTTTGGTGGTGCTTTCCACCATATCAACCGCGCCAACGTTTCATTTAATGAAAATCGCACTGAGTTGATGTATAGCAAATTTACAATCCATGCCGGTGGTGAATTTGAATTGACTCGCCGTTTTGCATTGGTTCCGGGTATCGTGACCTTCCTTCAGGGTCCATCCCTGGAAATCAACGGTGGAACGAGCTTCAAATTTAATCTGGGCAACCAGCGTTTGTATCAGGCATTTATGTTTGGTACCTGGGTACGTCTGGCCAACAAATTGGATAAAGGTATTCTTGCTGATGCTATGATTTTGAGCACACGTTTTGAATACGATCGTTTTGGTGTAGGATTCAGCTATGACTTGAATATCTCGTCACTGAGTAATGCATCCAATAATCAGGGTGGCTTTGAACTTGCCGCATTCTACAAAATATGTGGACCTGAGCGTCGAGGTGTTTACTGCCCAAGCTTCTAACTGGCGTTTTCATAAGAAATAAGTATATTTGTCATGCCCCGGGTGTTCCCCGGGGCATTTTTGGCTTTTTATTGACCATCATCTTAAGATAAACGATTATGTTTGGATCCAAGACTGAGGACAAGAACAAAAAAAATGCTTCACCTATTGTTTCGACGGCTTCCGTTAATTCATTAGTGCAAGGGACAAGGGTAGAAGGTAACATTACAGCTGAAAGTGACTTCCGGATTGACGGACAATTGGAAGGAAATTTGAACTGCCAGGCCAAAGTTATTATCGGTTCTACAGGCCAGGTTATCGGTGATGTGCAATGCATGAATGCAATTATCGAAGGTTCATTTAAAGGTAACCTGCGGGTTGCTGAAGTGCTGAGTGTCAAGGAAACAGCACAGGTCACCGGAGATGTCAAGACCGACAAATTGATTGTCCATTCTGGGGCTGTGTTTAACGTGACCTGTACCATGGGCTCAGGTGAAAAAGCACGATCAACTTCGAATGCAGATAAAGCATCTGCGGCAACAGCAAATAACTGAAACGCTGATGCCCGTGTCTGATAAAAACAGACGGTTTATTCAGTACACCGGCATGGGGCTGGAAATGGGCGTATTAATTTTTATTGGTGTTTGGCTAGGTAAGCGGGTGGACCTCTGGCTGCAAATGGAAAAGCCGGTTTTTATGCTTATCGGAGTGTTGTTATTTACCCTGGCGGCAATTTATCGGGTGATAAAAAGCCTGGGCTAAATCTAAGAACCAGGTGCCCTTCAATCGGGCTTAATTAATGGAAGCGATTTATGTTGGACGGTGCTATTCATAAAAAGGATTGGCTTTGGTTTGGACTCCTTTCAATCAGCATGGCATTGGTGGCAGCCGGATTGCAATGGCTCAACCCTGATTTTCTGACCTGGACGCAAGTGATGTGGCAATGGGTCTTTTTTACCCTAATGACTGCTAAAATTCTCTTTTTAGGTGGGAAAGCAATTCTTCATCCCAATCCCAATTTATTTACGGCACTTACGCTTGGCTCCGTTTTGGGCAAATTAATGGCCAGCCTGATTTTTTTATTTATTTACACCAAGGTGCTCCAACCTGAAGGTCGGGCCTTTATCGTTTTGTTTTTTGTACTGTATCTCGGTTATACCATTTTCGAAATTCGAACCCTGTCCAGTATGGTTGGGCGTGCAGCTGCTAAAAAGCAATAAGGGAGTGGAGGAGTGGAGGAGTTGAGGAGGATGAGCTCACGTACCCCGCAGGGGTGAGCTCACGTACCCCGCAGGGGCGAATGTCCAGTGGACATTCGGTGAGCGAACCGAGCGCTCCTGCGCGAGGCTTACGAAATGCCCTGTAGTAAATCAACAAAATGCGGATATTCGGTGAGCGAACCGAGCGCTCCTGCGCGAGGCTTACGAAATGCCCTGTAGT
>JAGNXB010000018.1:32973-46989 GCA_017985675.1 Saprospiraceae bacterium
AATGCCCTGTAGTAAATCAACAAAATGCGGATATTCGGTGAGCGAACCGAGCGCTCCTGCGCGAGGCTTACGAAATGCCCTGTAGTAAATCAACAAAATGCGGATATTCGGTGAGCGAACCGAGCGCTCCTGCGCGAGGCTTACGAAATGCCCTGTAGTAAATCAACAAAATGCGGATATTCGGTGAGCGAACCGAGCGCCCCTGTTGATAGTAGTGAGGTTTTGAGGTTTTGAGGTTTTGAGGGTGAGCTCACGTCTCGGTCCAGATTCCAGATTTCCAGATTCCAGATTATTCCACGCCCCCGCGTGAGGCCTATTCACAGGGATGAGCTCACGTACCCGAAGGGGCGAATGTCCAGTGGACATTCGGTGAGCGAACCGAGCGCCCCTGCGCGAGGCTTACTCACTGCTTTTAGTAAATCAACAAAATGCGGACATTCGGTGAGCTAACCGAGCGCCCCTGCGCGAGGCTTACTCACTGCTTTTAGTAAATCAACAAAATGCGGACATTCGGTGAGCGAACCGAGCGCTCCTGCGCGAGGCTTACGAAATGCCCTGTAGTAAATCAACAAAATGCGGATATTCGGTGAGCGAACCGAGCGCCCCTGCGTGCGGCTTACTCACTGCCTTTAGTAAATCAACAAAATGCGGACATTCGGTGAGCGAACCGAGCGCCCCTGCGCGAGGCTTACTCACTGCCTTTAGTAAATCAACAAAATGCGGACATTCGGTGAGCGAACCGAGCGCCCCTGCGCGAGGCTTACTCACTGCCTTTAGTAAATCAACAAAATGCGGACATTCGGTGAGCGAACCGAGCGCCCTGTTGATAGGAATTAGGTTTTGAGGTTTTGAGGAGTTGAGGAGTCGAGGAAAGGAGGAGTCGAAGAGGATTAAAAGGTCGAAGCCTGCCTGGCGGCAGTCAGGGACTGGATGTTGACGTATTCTATCCTGGTTACGAAGTTACGGGATGCGGGTCTCAGGAAGCGAGTTACACACAGGCCCCTTACCATTTAAGAGATCCGGGATGCGGGTTACGAGATGCAGGATTCGTGTTACGGGGTGCTTGGAAGTGAAATTTTAGCCACTTACCCCTTACCATTTGATGGGTGCAGGATACGGATTGCAAAATGCGGGTTACAAATATTGCCTCAAACCCAGATAACTCAAACCCTCAAACCCTTCTAACACAAACCCTCAAAACCTGCAAACTCAAACCCTCCCTAACTATCCTTCCAATATCGCGGGGCTCATGCCCATGCTGGAGAAGCCACCGTCATGGTAGAGATTTTGCATCGTGACCATGCGGGTCAGATCACTGAACATCGAAATGCAATAAGCGGCGCAATCCTCTGATGGGGCATTGCCCAAGGGCGACATTTTGTCGGCATAATCAAAAAATTCCTGGAAGCCTTTTACCCCTGAGCCGGCCGTAGTAACCGTGGGAGATTGGGAAATGGTGTTAACACGGACTTTTTTTAAAGTGCCAAAGTGATAACCGAAGCTACGGGCAAATGATTCAAGCAAGGCTTTCGACTCAGCCATTTCACTGTAGTCAGGGAATACCCGCTGTGCAGCGATATAGGTGAGTGCAAGAATGGAGGCCCAGTCATTCATGGCATCCAACTTGAGGAGGGTCTGCATGAGCTTGTGGAAGGAAATGGCGGAGATGTCAAACGTCTTCTGCATCCACTCATAGTTGAGATCCGTATAACCTTTCCCTTTGCGCACATTTAGCGACATGCCGATAGAGTGGAGCACAAAATCCAACTTGCCGCCCAGCTTTTCTTCGGATTGGCGGATCAGGTTTTCAAGATCCTCCAGCGATGTGGCATCCGCGGCGATCACTTCCGTTTCGCAACTTGCAGCGAGCTCATGGATTTTGCCGAAACGCATGGCTACCGGAGCATTGGTAAGCATGAATCGGGCACCTTCGGCATAGGCGCGTTCGGCCACTTTCCAGGCGATGGATTGTTCATCCAATGCACCAAATATGATTCCTCTTTTTCCGGCTAGTAATTGGTTTGCCATGGCAACTTCATTTAATGAGCCGTGAAATTAGGAAATTGTCGCCATTCAGCACAATAGATGATCTTTTCGTTAAAATTTGAAGATCCCCGGGTAGGCTCGCAAAGTTTTGGTATTTTAGCTCCCTGACCATTTTGTTGGATGGTTATCTACATCTCCGATAACATTTTTGACTAGCCCAATTTGGATATACCTCAACCAGCCAATCATGAAACAAAGTGCACTTATTTGTATATTAAGTAGCCTGCCCTTTATTGGATTAGCACAAAATGAATGGGCGCCCATTGGTGCGATTTGGCATGTCAATAAAGCATGGTATTTTAATCCATTAAACGACCCACTTTTTGATTATTACACCGTCGAGGTTACAGGGGATACCATTGTCGATGGTAAAAATGGCCGCAAGGTGGGTGATTTTATTACTGTACAAGATGGGGAGCAGGTGTTTTTATGGTGGCAGGATACACTTCGACTTATTTATGATTATTCATTGGAGGTGGGTGATTCGGTTTCCTTTAGTTTATTAAACTGTGATCACTCCGCATATCCGGAGCGATTTGTTGTAGATTCTGTGAACACGATCGTGGTGGACAATGTGCCTTTGAAGCGATTTTTTACGTCTTCGTATTATGGTCCAAACCAGGAGTTTTATTACGAATATGTCTACATTTAAAAAATTGGAACTCCTGATTTGCCCATACTTGATCATGCATTTTGTTACTATACAGGTGATCATGTACCGGCCTGGACGCGATGTTACCGTGATGCGGAAATATATTATCGTTCAGACCGGTTTAATGTTTTAGGTCCTAATGAGGCGTGCGATTATCTTTCGTCTGTAAACGTTGAACAAGTATTTCCTTTTAAATTAATGCCCAATCCGGCTACCGAAGTCGCCCGCCTGGAATTGGGCGAATGGGGGAGCCGTTTCAAGGAATTAAGTTTACAAGTTGTTCATCCTTCTGGACAAATCATTTATTCAGACGTTATACCTGCCTTGTCACAAACTTTTGATATTCCCGTTTTTGCCTTTTCTTCAGGTATTTACATTTTAAAGTTGGTAGATTTAAACGAATCAACAGTTGGCTTGCAAAAATTGGTAGTTATTGAGTAACCATTCCATAAAATGGAATGATTCTTAAGGGATGATAGGGGATGGATGTCTTGGTTTATTCATTAATGATATTGCCCAGGCTAAGCCCATGACTACCAAACATCCGATCAGATTGAGCCAAAGAAAGGCTACGGAAACAATGTCATACTGATCTAATGTAAAAATCAGCAGCACCACTGATTCCCCTATAAGTGCAGCAATAAAAACCGCATTGGCGCGCACTTTTTTCAGGAAAAAAGCGGTCATAAAAATACCCAGAATCGTCCCGTAAAACAACGAACCAATAATATTTACAGCCTGGATGAGATTTTCAAATAAACTGGCCGTTTCTGCAAAGATCAGCGCGACGACGCCCCACATAATTGTAAACCCACGCGATGCCAGTAAATAGTGCCCATCAGTACCGGTTTTAAAGAGGGACCGACGATAAATATCTACCACGGTCGTCGTGGCGAGCGCATTTAATTCCGAGCTGATCGATGACATCGCCGCTGAAAAAATAACGGCCAACAATAATCCTATTAGTCCAATCGGAAGGTACTTTGTTATAAATGTGACAAAGACATAATCCCGGTCATTGGTGTCCGACCCGGGCGTGACGCGTTCCATTAAATCATGGACCAACGCTCTGTTTTCCCGATCCTGCTTTTCCAGCGATTTCATCGCCGATTGTTTTGCCGCAATAGACGTTTCGTCATCCGATTTTAAGGCAATTAGCAACTCATCCGCCGCCTGTCTGCGTTCGGCAAACAATTGGAGATTTTTTATTTGCAGTGAATCATACGCGCTTCGTTCACCTGCTTTTGAAAGTTGCAGCACATTTGCATTATTAAAATGTACAGGTGCCGGTGTGTAAATAAAAAATACATACACTAAAATACCCGTGAATAAAATCATAAACTGCATGGGCACTTTTACAATGCCATTAAATAATAAGCCCAGCCGGCTTTCGGTAAGGCTTTTACCAGATAAATATCGCTGTACCTGTGACTGGTCTGTTCCAAAATATGACAGAAAAAGAAAAACGCCGCCTAACATGCCCGTCCAAAACGTGTATCTGTTGGACAAATCAAAACTGAAATCAACAATTTCCAGTTTACCCATCTTCCCGGCTAGTTGCATACTCTCCTGTAATCCCACATGAGCGGGTAACTGATAAAGTAAAACGATGGCAGCCACAAACATACCTCCGAGTATGACAATCATCTGCTGTTTTTGGGTGACACTCACGGCTTTTGTTCCACCCGCTACGGTATACACAATGACAAGTACGGCCATCAATAAATTAGTCAGCGTAAGGCTCCATCCCATGAGTGATGAAAGAATAATAGATGGTGCGTAAATGGTCAGTCCGGCGGCTAAACCCCGCGCTATCAAAAATAAAATAGCTGTAAATGTCCGCACCCGAAGGTCAAATCGTTGTTCTAAATATTCGTAAGCGGTATAAACATTGAGCCGGTAATAAATAGGTAAAACAAATATGCTCAGGATAATCATGGCAACCGGCAGACCGAAATAAAACTGCGCAAATCGCATGCCGTCATCAAACGCTTGCCCGGGTGTGGATAAAAAGGTAATCGCACTAGCTTGAGTGGCCATGATTGAAAGGCCTATCGTCCACCAGGGCAGATCCTTGTTTCCCTGCAAGTATCCCTGGGTGGTGTTGACATGACGTGTTTTATACACGCCGTAAATCACTATCACCGCAAGGGTGCCCAGCATGACGGTCCAGTCGATCCAATGCATCAGCTATACCATTTGGTCAGGAGATAAAATAACAGGATCAGCAGAGCGTGGGATAGAATGACGACCCAATAGAATCGCTTCCAGGTACCAAATAGGGGTGGACGATCTGTATCGGTAGGTTCGACTTGCCTGCTCATGGTCGGTCAGTTTGGCCCAGTGCAATCAGGTTGGCGAGCAACCGATAAGCACCTGGCACGCCGGCTGGCAATTGCCTGAAAAAGGAAATACCGGTATACACATAATGTCCCTTGCCATAGGGAGCCGTTACCAGCATACCCATGGTCTCTTTTTCGCCTGGATCAGCGGACGCAATCAATGGGATAAATGCAGGATCCCACTCCTCTGCAAAGTATAACCCACGTTCCTGTACCCATCCCTCAAAATCAGCGGGACGAATTTCATTTGGTGTCTTGATCGCCGGATGGTCTGGCGCTAACAGTCGCATCGTAGCTGTTTCATCAGTAACCCGCTCACGCGAGATTTTTAACGGTAGTGGAGAGGGATTGGTGACCAGACCGCGAGGTGTATTGTACTGCACAATAAGCGTGCCCCCCTGCTCCACATAAGCTTTTAAATCTTCCTGTCGGAATTTAAGGGCATCCCGGGTATTATAAGCACGAATACCGGTAATAACTGCATCAAAATGGCGCAAATTATCCTTGGTGATGGCGGCATCATCGAGGATAGTCACATCATAGCCGGCATCGCGCAGGCATTCTGGAATTTGGTCTCCGGCACCGGCGATATAACCCACGGATTTGCCGGCAATAGCCAGGTTGACATGGACCAGGCGCATAGACGATGGCATCAGGACGGCCTGGTGTGGGATATGATCATACTTGACCTCATGAAGTGCAAAAGGAAAGGTTTGCGATTTGGACGCTAAGGTGAAGGTAGCTTCGGTCACATCGGCATCCACCGGTGGGAAGACGTTGAATTGCACCTCTAATTCATCGCCTTGCAACTTAATGGCTACACGCTGCGACACAGGTTCAGCGCGCCACCCTTCAGGCAGGTGGATTATTACCTCACCCTCCAGATTATCCCTACCTGCTTTTACGCGAAGCTGGATAGATCGGGCAGCATTCGTCGGGAAAAATGCAACGGGTTGGACAGGTGTAATAAAGCCTGCAGGTAGGACCTGTAATGGTTGGTATCGCTCTCCAAAAGCGGGATCTACCTCCTTGTGCGTCACCGGGAGGGTAACAGAAAAACGCTGGTCTTCCAATCCCAAGATCAAGGTTATTTCAGTTGGGGAGGGGCTTTCGGGCCTGCCTCTTAATGTTTGTTCATCTACGCTGTAAAGCCCCCCTTGTGCAGGCTGAGTTAACCAGAATGGCGCTGTATAACTTACCTCTTTTGGGAGTTGGTGTGCCATAAGAGTTTTCCATGGAGTGTTGATTACCAGTGGATTGGAAAAAGCTGTGTCGAGACGGATAGCCGCAGACCGGATGCCGAGTAACGTAAATGGGGCTCCTGCCCGCTGTGTGACTTCTACATTAAAGGTGAGGGTGTCGCCCCGGCCAATAGCGGTCTGACTGGTTTTTGCTTCGGCAAATAGGCCTGCACAATCTGTGATCACCCGGGTTAACTCCTCCAACTTTCGGGTTTTCCAGGGGTGATCCTGACTTTGGCTGATCCGCTTGTGGAGATCGATCAATGCGGGCAGCGATGACGCAGGATTTCTAAAGTCGTAGTTATCACTTATTGCCTGGATTTGTTTTTGAATTGTAGCGCCTCCGGATATCCGTTGCCAGCTCATGTCGATTCCCGACAATGGATCATTCAGATCGGGCGGTAAATCTCCTTTTAGCAGATTCATGTAATCCATGGTCGAGCCCCGGGTCAGTTCGGATCCAAAGCCCTGACATTGGTGCATGCTCCGGCTTTTCATCGCAATCTCCGAGTTGGAAAATCCGGACCAGGGCTCGTAGACACCAATATCAATATGAGCCATCCGGGATTTGTCGGCGGCATCAAAAGCTTCCTGGGAGCCATAAAACCACCAGGAGGTATTGAAAAAGATGCGACGCGGCTGCCAGGGCTGCACATATTTTAGTTGTTCGGGAAATGCCTTTGGGTCTCCGGCAAGGTCAAAAGCTTCCAGTGCGAGCATGGCCGAAGCCGTATGATGGCCATGCGTAGAACCTGAATTTTCGGCATTAAACCGATTGACAAGGATATCCGGCCGGAACTTTCGAATGGCCCAAACCACATCGGCCAGGACGGCATCCTTGTTCCATATCGCCATGGTCTCTTCCGCTGTTTTAGAATAACCAAAGTCATTCGCACGAGTAAACCACTGCTCGCCCCCATCGATCCGGCGGGCGCCCAACAGCTCTTGTGTGCGAAGGACTCCCAATAATTCGCTCATCTCCGTGCCAATCAGGTTTTGCCCGCCATCACCCCTTGTGAGGGAGAGGTAAACGGTATGGGTAAGCCTTTGCCTGGAAAACCAGGAGATCAATCGGGTGTTTTCATCATCCGGATGAGCCGCCACGTACATCACTGTCCCAAGGACACCCAGTTTTTCAATATTCCGGTGAATGGAAGCAGCATCAGCGGGACGCTGAAAGTGATGGTTTTGAGCAATAAGTGGGGTTGTGGTAAATGAACAGCTCAGGAGAAAGGCAAAAACAGCACGTTGTGGAAATCGCATAGGCTTGAATCTAGGTACAAAGTAAGTACAATGCAGAGGGCAAAGAAAGGTTTAAACGGCAAACTCCGCACCAAAATTGGTTCTTTGTGAACCATTTTACCTTGATTTAATACTTAAGGGATGTAGAGTTGATCTTAAATTACTATCTACTTTAACATCCTGTCCTGCCGTATTAGCCGATCAATTACTTACTTTTGTCCCATCAGGAAAGAGGGCATTTCTGCATATCTCCACTTCCGTTTTACCGCCAAATTGATTACCTAATGCCGGATTTTGTCCATCTGCATAACCATACCCAATACTCCCTATTGGATGGTGCGTCGAATATTAAAGAGTTGATGGACAAGGCCGTCCGTGACGGTATGAAAGGCCTGGCGCTTACGGACCATGGCAACATGTTTGGGGCCTACCAGTTTGTCAATGAGGCCAGGAAGCGGGATCTCAAACCTATCGTCGGTTGCGAATTTTATATGGTAGCTGACAGGCATCGCAAGGCGTTTAGTCGCAACGAAGGCGACCAGCGATACCATCAGTTGATGTTGGCCAAAAACGCGGTGGGATATGCCAATCTTACGAAGCTCTGTTCTCTGGGATTTATCGACGGGCTTTACAGCAAGTACCCTCGTATCGATAAGGAACTCCTGCTACAGTATCACGAAGGGCTCATAGCGACATCTTGTTGTATAGGCGCAGAAATTCCACAGGCTATTATCCATGGCAAACTGGAAGAAGCTGAGGCTCTCCTGCGCTGGTGGGTAGACCTCCTCGGTGATGATTTTTATATTGAACTCCAGCGTCATAAGGGACTCGAAAATATCACGATTCGCGACGAACGCGGCGTCGTAGTGCCCTCTGGTTATAGCCAGGAAGATGTAAATCAGGTTCTTATCGGCTTTGCCCGCAAGTACGGTCTGAAGATGATCGCTACCAATGACTCACATTATGTAGAAGAGGATGACTGGAAGCCCCATGATATCCTGCTCTGTGTGAACACGGGCTCAAAAATGTCTGATCCGATAGGGGAGGGAAAAGGACAGCGGTTTGCATTTTCGTCCAGTGATTTTTATTTCAAAACACAGGAAGAAATGCGGCACCTCTTTTATGATGTGCCCGAAGCCATTGATACAACAGTAGAGATTTACGATAAGGTAGAGACACTCAACTTGTCGCGGGATATCATGCTGCCCAATTTTCCCCTGCCTCCTGGTTTTTCCGACCAACCAGCCTATCTCCGTCATTTGGTCTATGAAGGGGCAAAACTGCGGTATCCGGAGATAAATGAAGTGATTCGTGAACGGCTGGATTTTGAGTTGGGTGTCATTGGCGACATGGGTTTTGCGGGATACTTCCTCATCGTGCAGGATTTTGTGCGGGCTGCTCGAACGCTCAATGTAGCGGTAGGTCCGGGACGTGGCTCTGCGGCAGGTTCGGCAGTGGCCTTTTGCCTAACGATTACGAATGTTGATCCCATTAAATACAATCTGCTTTTCGAGCGATTCCTCAATCCGGATCGCATAAGCATGCCCGATATCGATATCGACTTCGATGATTTGGGCAGGGAGAAAGTCATCGAATATGTTGTGGCAAAATATGGCCGCAATCAGGTTGCCCAGATTGTAACCTTTGGTTCGATGGCGGCCAGATCCTCGATCAGGGATGTAAGCCGGGTCTTAAATTTGCCGCTTCCGGATGCGGACAAAATTGCAAAGCTGGTTCCGGAAAAACCGGGTACGACACTGAAGAGTCTTTTCGAAAAATCAGTACCGGATCTGGAAGAAGAATTTTCCGGCGATGATATCAACCATATCCTCCAGTTGCGCGAAATGATCGGAGGTAATACGCCCGAAGCGGAAGTGTTGCAAATGGCCCGGCGCCTGGAAGGATCGGTGCGCAACACAGGTACCCATGCGGCAGGAATCATCATCGCACCGCACGATTTGACGACCATGGTCCCGGTCTGTACAGCCAAAGATACCGACTTGCTGGTCACCCAGTTTGAAGGGGAGATCGTGGAAAGTGCCGGGATGCTCAAAATGGACTTTCTGGGGCTCAAAACGCTCTCTATTGTAAAGGATGCCATTGAGAATATCGTCCTGCGTTTTGGCGAGTCCAAACGCCTGGACCCCGACGAAATACCACTGGATGATGAATTGACCTTTGGGTTATTCCAGCGTGCAGAGACCAATGGAATATTCCAGTTTGAATCGGACGGCATGCAAAAACATCTTCGGGATCTGAAACCGACAGATATCGAAGATCTGATAGCCATGAATGCCTTGTATCGACCGGGTCCGATGGATAATATCCCTAAGTACGTAGCGCGCAAACATGGCCGCGAGCCCGTCGAATATCCGCATCCCTGGTTGGAAGACATCCTGAAGCCCACGTTCGGGATTATGGTGTACCAGGAGCAAATCATGCAGGCCGCTCGCACCATAGGTGGATTTAGTCTCGGACAAGCCGATTTGCTGCGGCGGGTGATGGGCAAAAAAAAGGCTGATGAAATGGCCAAACAACGGGCCATCTTCGTTGCTGGGGCCGCTGAAAAAGATGTGCCTGAAGAACAGGCCAACGAGATTTTTGATACCATGGCGCGGTTTGCATCCTACGGATTCAACCGTTCGCATGCCGCTGCTTATTCGCTGCTTGCCTTTCAGACAGGGTGGCTGAAGGCACACTATCCGGCTGAATTTATGGCGTCTGTATTGACACACAATAAAAACGCCATTGAGAAGGTCAATTTTTACCTCAACGAATGTAAACGAATGCGTGTGCGGATTCTCAGTCCGGATGTGAATGAGTCGCAGCTCAACTTTACGGTGAATGAAAAAGGCGCCATCCGCTTCGGATTGTCAGCACTGAAAGGGGTGGGTGAAGGACCAGTTGAAGCTATTATTGAAGAACGGGCGGCTAATGGTCCCTATCTTGATATTTTTGATTTTGTACGCCGGCAAAATCAGCGGGTGATTAATAAAAAAGTCATGGAGAGCCTCACACTTGGCGGGGCATTTGATTGTTTTTCGGATCTTCATCGGGCCCAGTATTTTGCACCCACCGAGCGCCACGAATCATTTCTGGAGCACCTCATGAAATTTGGCGGCGCATTGGGTCAATCGGACAACTCGGCTCAGGCAAGTTTATTTGGTGCATCCGATGTCATGGAAACGGTCGTGCTGCCCGTACCTCCGGTTGTAGAGCCCTGGAGTCTGACTGAAAAATTATCCAGAGAAAAAGCGGTAGCAGGTATCTATCTGTCTGGTCATCCCCTGGATCAGTACAAGTTGGAGACGGAATTTATCGCGAATACAACGGTTGATAAGGCCATAGAAATCAGAAATCACCGTTTCCGCATGGCGGTCGTCGTGACAGAGGCACAACATAAATATTCCAATAAGGGCGGAGACATGTTTGGTCTTTTCAAAGTCCAGGATTATACTTCCGAAATGGAAATTCGTTTATTCCGGGAGGATTATCAAAAGTTTAAACACCTCTTTGAGCCGGGCCACTGCCTGCTCCTCACTGCTATGAACAGCAAACAGCCTTACCAGGAAACTTATCGCTTTCAGGTCAGTGATGTGTCGTTGTTATCAACTGCCGGGGAACATTTCACACGTGGTATCACACTGCATGTGCCACTGGAGCGACTTAATATGGAACTCATGGAAACCCTCGAAAAGTGTTTCAAAAAACACAAGGGAAAACACGCCATGGGGGTGACTGTTTTTGATCCGGAAACCAAAAGCATGCTGCGTACGAATTCGAGGAAGTTCCAAATAAACGTGGACAATGATATGTTACATGCCCTGGATGAAATTGGTATAAGCTACAGAGTGCTTACGCAAAAATAAATGGAGCTCACACTTCTTCCTGGAGGACACCAAGGAGCTGCAATGCTTTCTCGGAGGCACTTTGCTCCGCACTTTTTTTGTTGTAATCCTCCGCGATAGATAGTCGTTGTTCGTCGACATACACCGCTACTTTGAATCGATCCCGTTTGTCATGTTTGAAGCGGGAAATGACTTTAAACTCCGCTTCTTTGCCATTTTTTTGGCACCATTCTAAAAGCTGGCTTTTGAAATTATCATCAAATGTCTCCAGGCCATGGATATCAAGGTATTTGCGTAGTACCCGTCGAACCAAAAATCTTCGGGTGCCGGCATATCCCTGGTCCAGATAGACCGCACCGACCAATGCCTCAAACGCATTGCCCAGCATAGAACTACTGATTCGCGCCTGGTTGTATTCGTTTAATATGACGTCAAGCCCCATATCGGATGCCAGATCATTTAACATTTTACGCTTGACGATTTTGCTCCGCATTTTAGTCAGGAATCCCTCGTCACCAACCGGATACTTTTTAAAAAGATATTCGGCGACAATGGTACCTAAAACCGCATCACCCAAATATTCCAGTCGCTCATTATTATGCTGGGGCAGGTCACCTACAGCAGTAGAAGATTTGTGAAAAAAAGCCAGTTTAAAGAGATGCAGATTAGAAGGGGTAAAGCCCAGAAGGTCCTGCATTTTACGCGCAAGATCACGTTCCTTTGAAAAGTAGAGGTTGTAGAACTTGCGTAGCGCTTTCAATTAGTCTGTGAATTGTTTGAACAATACGGACGCATTATGGCCGCCAAAACCAAAGGTGTTACTGAGCGCGGCGCTGATTTTTCGTTCAATGGGCTGATTAAACGTCAGGCGCAGTCGCGGGTCGATTTCCGGATCATCGGTAAAGTGGTTGATGGTAGGCGGTATGAAATTGTCTTGCATCGCCAGGATACAGGCAATGGCCTCAACCGCTCCCGCTGCGCCCAATAAATGACCTGTCATAGACTTAGTCGAGCTGATGTCCAACTTATAGGCATGGTCGCCAAACACCTGGGTGATGGCCTTGGTTTCAGCAATATCTCCAAGTGGAGTAGACGTGCCATGCACGTTGACATAATCGATTTCTTCCTTGTTCATGCCGGCATCTTTTAATGTAGCAAGCATGACATTTCTTGCGCCGAGACCTTCGGGATGTGGTGCGGTCATATGGTAGGCATCTGCTGTCATGGCGCCGCCGACCACTTCGGCAAGGATGTTGGCACCGCGGGCACGGGCATGCTCTAGTTCTTCCAGTATCAGACAACCGGCGCCTTCGCCCAACACAAACCCGTCGCGGTCCCGGTCAAATGGTCGGGAAGCAGTCGCCGGATCATCATTGCGTTCGCTCAAGGCTTTCATCGCGTTAAAACCGCCCAGTCCGGCATGCGTAACTGCCGCTTCGGAGCCACCTGCAATGATCACATCAGCCCGTCCCATGCGGATATAATCCATCGCATTGATCAGGGCGTGATTGGAGGAGGCGCAGGCAGAAATGGTCGCATAATTCACACCTCTGAAACCATACAGTATCGAGATGTGTCCCGCTACAATATCACTGATCATACGAGGTATGAGGAATGGGCTGTACCGCGGTGTGCCATTGCCCATGGCAAAAGATTCAATCTCCTTTTCCAGTGAAACCAGACCACCAATACCGGAACCCCAAATCACGCCGGCCATATCGAGATTTAGCTTTTCCAGGTCAAGGCCTGAATGCTTCATTGCCTCAGCAGCGGAAGCCATACCAAACTGACAAAATAGATCCATCCGTTTGGCCTCCTTTTTGTCGATCGATGCCTCAGGATCAAAACCTTTCACCTCACAGGCAAATTTGGTCCTGAATGCAGCAGGGTCAAAATAGGTGATGGGTCCGGCACCACTCCGGCCTGCTTTTAGTCCTTCGCGAAAGGCTTCTACGGAATTGCCAATTGGTGTAATTGCTCCGATTCCTGTTACTACCACTCTTCTCATACTGCTAAAGTATGAATGTTTGGAAAAAGGGTGAATAAAAAAACCACAAACCAGATTATTGTGCTGATTTGTGGTTGGGATCCGGCCAGACCATTAGTAATCGGTTGTTGACCGGATAGCGTGCACTGTCCTCCAGCGAGGGGTCATGCCTATTAGCTTTCCAGATTGTTTTCCAGGTAGGTAATTGCCTGGCCTACTGTTTGGATATTTTCGGCTTCTTCGTCAGGAATTGAGACATCAAACTCTTTCTCAAACTCCATGATGAGCTCGACTGTATCCAGTGAGTCAGCACCAAGATCATTCGTGAAGCTCGCCTCCAGAGTGACCTGTGTTTCGTCCACACCCAGTTTTTCGACGATGATTTTCTTCACGCGTTCAGCAACATTTGCCATTGTTAGACTTTTAATGGTTTGAAAAGTTTTGCAAAGAAACCAAAAGCTTGGCGATTAAACCAAAGATTTTATTTTTTTTCTTCAAATCTCCTCCTTTCACCTACGAAAATCAACTTCTGCTTTAGTGGTCTTTTACTGTTTAACGGAGAAGGTAAAAAGTAAAAAGTAAATAGTAAAAAGTGTAAACAGGCTGGTCTGAAGGTTACTAGCAGTGGTAATGGCTAATGGGTAAGAGGTGAAGGGCA
>JAGNXB010000072.1 GCA_017985675.1 Saprospiraceae bacterium
GATTCAAGATCGGCCAGGATTTGCTGTACTTCCTGGGGTGACGGCTTTGGATAAATGTCAAGATGAACCATGTTCATGGGATTTGGTTCGAAAAAAGGGATTACAATCAGTCGCCAGATGCCTAAAGCCAATCATCTGTTCAACACTACAAATATAGGGGATCTATATATTATTGCAAAGTTAATTTGTAAAAAATTTTATAAAAAATTTCATGTGTTTTGTTAAAATATCATAAGTAATTAATAAACAGATGTTAATAAATATATTATAATACAAATGTAAATATTTATAAATTAAAATATACATGATCATTACGACTACTAGTACTTCAAAGACGTTTAGCGGACAATGAATGCAGCCAGGCTATCCAGGTATGCTTCGAAACCGATTTGTTCAGGAAGCTTATCATGTATACCATTAACAACAATTAGTGCCTCTTTGAAAAGTCCCTTGTGCGCATGAAAAACGGGTTCGCCGTGCGCCAAAAGGGAGACTTTTTCATCATGTGTGCCATGAATCCACAACAAAGGCCTGTCAACATGCTGGATTAGACGTTCGTTATTGAAATTCAAATCAGTTACAAAGGCTCCTGGAAGACTTAAGGTCGAAGCATCCTGCACAAGGGTAGCACTACTATTTAAGGGTGCCTCTAGAATTAATTTGCCAGACTGACTTAAGGGCTCAAGTGAAGCATGATGAATAGCTGGTATAGATCCTAACGAAAATCCGTATAGAATGATCCGTTCCGGGGGTACATTCCGCTCAGCCAACCAATCAAGGGCCGCCTGGACATCCTGGATTAAAGCTTCCTGACTGGGTTTTCCTTCAGATAACCCGAAGCCTTGATAATCAATGCTTAACACACCATACCGATGTTTACCACCAGTATGAGCCAATAATTGCAGCCGGGGCCAATAAAAATCCAGATGGTCTCTGTTACCATGGCAGTATAGGATTATAGTGTCTGTCGGCAATCCTTCTTGCCTGCCAATAAATACCGACCATATATTCGTGGCCTTATTATTTGTGGCATAGCTGGGAATTAGTTGCCATTGGATAAGATTGGTCGCTATGTCATAGGAAGGAGGCAATCGAAAATCGACCTCCCCGGTATATGCATGCATCCGGTATGCATCAATCTTAGAAGGGTCGAAGAATTGATCATCCAGCCGTAAACATCCTGCACAAGAAAGCCATATAGAACAGAGAATGAAAGCCGTTTTTTGGTTCATCAGAATCGATATTGGGTGGAAAAATAAATACCAACCGCCCCTTGGTCTGATACGCCTATATATTTTACAGCTGAAAACCGATTTATTTCTCCCGGAGCTAACCATTTCACCTCCATTGTAAAATCCCACTGCTTACGACGGTGTTGAACGCCAATCCAAAAGGCGGGCCGCCAGAGCTGATAAGAAGGGGTGAACTGCACTTGGTGATAATAGGGGTCAAACCAATGTGTTACGCCGATATATAAAAGTCTATTGCGGCCTTTGTCTGACCACCAACAAGTAATATCGGACTGAGGATAAAAGCGAAATCTTGATAAACTAGCCGTAGCCATGGTATTGAGTAGTAGTGAAGCATTAATGCCAGGTAAAAACCCATTTGAAAAAACAAATGACTTTTGGATACCCGCATCTGCATACAAAGTACCAAAGAGAATAGCGGTGGGATGGAGCCCGAATTGAATAGAACTGGCTTTCTTCAAGCCCTGAGCAAAGTAAATGGCAGAAAATGGTACAGGTACGGTGGATTTATTTAGCGCTATGAAGGGGCCTCCTGCCTGGATGCCGAAGGTGCGTTCCCAGGGAGCTAATGGATAGATCGTTCGTTGTCCGACACAGCCAGTAAGTAAAGTACATATGGCAAAAAAGTATACATTCGCTTGCACAAGGACAAGATAAGTGCTTCCTTTGAAAATGTGCTCGTATTGCGATGAACTATAAAGACTGGGAAAAAGAAAAGCCACCCGAAGGTGGCTTTTCAACAATATTCATTTTTCTATCGACGCGGTGGACGACGATCTCCTCCGCCTCCCCGGAATGGGGGGCGACCGCCACCGTCATCATCGCGACGAGGTGGGCGACTTTCTTCCCAACCTTCTGGCTTTTCGAGTAGCACTTTAGCACTTAGTCGATATTTTCCGGTACGTTCATCAATCTCAGTAAGTTTCACACGGATTGTATCACCTTCCTTGAGGACATCTTCTACGCGTTCAACCCGCGCATAGGAGATTTCAGAAATATGGAGTAGTCCGCTCTTTCCGGCAAATTCGAGAAATGCACCATATGGTTGTAAAGAAACAACCTTCGCATCATACACTTCGCCCACTTCAGGAACTTGGGTAATACTTTTTATCCGGGCTACAGCTTTGTCAATATCAGCCTTATTACTAGAGGCAATCTGGACATATCCTTTACCTTCTTTCTCCTCAATATTGATAATTGTATTGGTAAGTTCTTGCATCTCCTGGATAATCTTACCGCCTGGCCCGATCACAGCACCGATAAAGGTTTTGTCAATGATCAATTCTACGATGCGTGGCGCGTGTGGCTTCATATCCTCTCGTGGTGCGCTAAGTGTTTTGCTCATTTCGCCCAGAATATGCAATCGGCCCTGTCGTGCCTGATCCAGTGCTTTTTCCAACTGTTCGTAGGGCAATCCATCTACTTTGATATCCATTTGGCAAGCGCAAATACCTTTAGCTGTACCGGTCACTTTGAAGTCCATATCGCCTAAGGCATCTTCGTCGCCAAGAATATCGGATAGGATAGCTACTTTACCGTTTTCAGCAATCATACCCATGGCAATACCTGAAACAGGGCTTTTAATGGGTACTCCGCCATCCAACAAAGCCAATGTGCCGGCGCAAACCGTTGCCATTGATGATGAACCGTTGGATTCAAGAATATCGGAAACAAGACGAACGGTATACGGGAAATTTGAAGTAGGCATAACCTTCTTTAAGGACCTTGCTGCGAGATTAGCGTGTCCTACCTCACGGCGACCCGGGCCGCGATTGGGTTTCACCTCACCTACAGAGTATCCTGGGAAATTGTAGTGCAGCAGGAAGTTCGAATATCCAAATTCCTGTGCAATATCAACCATTGCCTGGTCTGTCTTTGTGCCCAAAGTCAAGGATGTAAGAGATTGCGTTTCGCCCCGGGTAAAAATAGCAGAACCATGTGTAGAGGGTAAATAATCCACTTCTGTCCAAATTGGACGAATCTGGTCTAATTTGCGTCCATCCAAACGAATGGATTCCTCAAGCACCATGGTACGCGTTACCTTCTTGCGCAATTTATCGAAGTAGGTCGAAATCAAGGTTGCTTTTGACTTTACATACTCTTCACCTTGTTCGGCAGTGACCTTTTCGATGAATGCCTTTTTAACTGCTTTGAACTGATCCGAACGCACTGTTTTGGTCAAAGCGCCTTTTGCCGTTTGATAGATAGTGTCTTTGGCAAAATCACTAATCGCAGCTTGCAAATCGGGATCTGTAACTGGTTCAGCGATAACACGTTTTACTGTAGCTTTTTCACCAACCAGCGCTGCGAGTGCATGTTGTGCTTTAATTTGGACTTTGATCGCCTCATGAGCTACCTTGATCGCTTCGATTAGTTCAATTTCAGCACATTCATCGGCTTCGCCTTCCACCATCATGACATCCGCTTCGGTTGCTGCCACAATCATATCAAGCGTGGCGCGCTTCAAGTCTGAATGATTAGGGTTGACATGATAAACGCCATCTATTTTTGCTACCCTGACTTCAGAAAGCGGGCCTGCAAATGGAATATTCGAAACGGCAAGCGCTGCGGAGGCAGCTAATGCAGCAAAAGCATCAGGTGGTACATCCAGGTCAGTGGAGATCAGGTTTATCGCCACCTGCGTTTCATTCATATACCCATCAGGAAAAAGTGGGCGTATAGCTCTGTCTACCAGGCGGGAGATCAGGATTTCGTAATCGTTCAGTTTGGTTTCCCTGCGGAAAAAGTTTCCGGGAATACGACCTGCGGCGGCAAATTTTTCCTGATAATCCACGGATAGTGGGAAAAAGGATTGATCAGGTTTCGCTTCTGTAGCAGAAACTACAGTGGCGAAAAGCATTGTGTTGCCACAGCGTACTACAACCGATCCATCAGCTAAGGACGCTAATTTGCCGGTTTCGATAATGACCTCACGCCCATCGGGCAGGTTGAAGGAGGTTGAAATTGGAGTTTGCATCCCCATGAGAAAAGCGTTTTTGTGTAAAATAATGAAGGTCCCTGAAGCGAAGGGAAAGCACGGCAGTAACAGGTATTTGCGATGTTGGGGAGCCGTCTGAGATTATCAATGAACTGCTATACAGCACAGTCGCTTCTTAAAAATATAAAAGCGTGCCCTAATGAATAGGGCACGCTTTGGTTTTTATCGGCGTATGCCGAGTTCGTCACAGATGTTACGGTAGCGCGTAATATCCTTTTTAGTCAGATAAGACAGCATCCGTTTCCGTTGACCTACAAGGTGCAAGAGCGCCCGGCGGCAGGAATGATCATGTTTGTTCGTTTTCAAATGTTCAGATAGGCTAGCTATCCGATATGTGAAAAGAGCCACTTGTCCTTCTATAGAACCTGTGTTGCTGGCGTCACCACCATGCTTTTGAAAGATCTCGTCTTTCTTTTCTTTGCTTAGATAAACACTCATTGTTTTGATTATGTGTGGGTTACCAAATGGGATTGCGAAAATCGTCTTTAGCGGGTGCAAAGATACATATAATCTTTTAATCGTCAAAGAGTAGCACTGCGCTCCCGTACATGGTACAACTTAATATAGATGTACAAAAGTTAGGACAGACTCAAAGGAATCCTTTTTCAGCTTCTTTTGCTTTGTCCCACAATGCATCCATTTCTGCCAAAGTCATCGATTGAAGCCGATCACCTGCTGCACCTTCTATAAATTCAAACCTTCGTTTAAACTTTTTATTCACGCGTTCTAAAGCCGTCTCCGGATCAACATGAATAAATCGGGCATAGTTAACTAGTGCAAATAAAACATCACCAAACTCTTCCTCAACCCTTGCGGCGCCTTGATTTTCATGGATGGCCTGTTGGAGCTCATCCAGTTCTTCTTGCACCTTAGCCCAAACCTGCGCGGTTTCATCCCATTCAAAGCCCACTTGTGCTGTTTTTTCCTGCATACGGTATGCTTTTACCATTGCAGGCAACGAAATGGGTACTCCGCTCAAAACTGACTTTTTACCCGCTTGTAATTTAAGTTTTTCCCAATTCTGTTTGACCTCTTCTGCATCTTTAACTTTCACATCGCCATAGATATGAGGGTGCCTTTGGATTAGTTTTTCACAAATCGCATGAATAGCGTCAGGGAGGGTAAAAGCCCCTTGTTCCTCAGCGATGCGAGCATAGAAGACCATATGCAACAAAATATCTCCAATTTCTTCTTTGATATCACCCATATCCTTTTCCAGGAGAGCATCCGCTAGTTCATATGTTTCTTCGATCGTGAGATTACGCAGACTTTCAAACGTTTGCTTTTGGTCCCATGGGCATTGCTCCCTTAGTTCATCCATGATCTGGCACAATCGGCCAAATGCTTCCATGCTGAGTTGATGCCGCTTTGGATCCATTTCCTTCTGTGTTTTTCTGGAACCAAAGATGCAAGTATCCTGTTAAACACATCATAAGTATTATCTTTGACTATGCAATTCTTATATACCCTCCTCATTATCTTTTGCGCATTTGGCCTTTCGTTCATCTTAATCAATATCCGGCATATTCTCACGGGTAGGGAATTCAGGGGCAGTTGTGCTTCCAACAATCCGATGATTAAAGGGCAACTGGGCGAATGCGCTGTATGTGGCAAAAAAGCGGATGAACCTTGTCAGAATCCTGAACCTACCAAATCTTAACTCTCGTGGACAACTACCTCAAACCAATGCGATTCATCCTGATACCGGCGCTACTTCTATTCACCATGCTGCTTACGGCTCAAAAGCCAGTTCAGTTAATTTTTGATCATGAAGTGGATGGGATTGACTTGGCCTTTGGTCAAAATTACGAGCATAGTTATGGGATGTTTAGTATTTACAGGCTTCAATATTACCTCTCTAATATAACGCTATTACACGACGGAGGCCAGGAAACAGATTTCAAAGGAGAATATCTGCTGGTCAACGGAAACAAAAAGGCATATGACCTCGGTCTGGCTTCATTATCAAATGTCGAAGGAATCAAATGGAATGTAGGTATAGATAGTACAATGAATCATTCCGATCCAGCTTTTTGGCCTGAAGGTCACCCTTTGGCATACCAGAATCCCAGTACTCATTGGGGCTGGGTTAGTGGCTATCGTTTTTTATGTTTTGAAGGTTTATTTGATTACAATAAGGACGATGTACCAGAAAAAATCTGGGAATTTCATGCAGTGGGCGATGCGGTACTGACTCCGGTGAATGTGATTTTAACAAATGTTGACCTTTCAGGTGATACCATAAAAATCCTTCTCAAAGCCGATTATTCCAAGCTCTTTAAAGGTGTCCATATCGATAACATTCTGCACGGAGACGGGACGATGGTAAGAGATATGATGAAAAATTTTACATCTGGACCAGTTTTTACAGCTGACGCCATTTCTTCTATCCCGGCCAACGCTGTTGAATCGGATGTATATTTTAAAATCATTGGAAATCCTTCAATAAGCCAGGCCACCATAGAAATCAATAACGGAGGAATTAATTCAAATGCAGAATTGGTTATCTATAATACGGATGGTCGCCAAATATCATCCTATCTTATTACACCCGAAACATCTCGCATCGTTACACCTCACTTAGATTCTGGAATGTATATCATCGGTCTGAAAAGGCATGATATCTTGCTTCAATACGAAAAATGTGTGATCATAGACTACACCAGGTAGATATGAACTTTATCGGGTGTCCAGCCTATTATGTGTATTGTATCCTCTTGGTGCTTAGCGTCTCGGCATGTGTAAAGGATGACGCAATTCTTGCTGATCCTGGAACCTACATACTGACTACACCTGCTGGATTTCCGGAAATGTTTATTCCAGCCGATAATCCCTTAACCCAAGAGCGGATTGATTTGGGAAGGCGTCTTTTTTATGACCCAATCCTTTCCCGGGATACTAGTTTGTCGTGTGCGACTTGCCATATGCAAGAAAATGGTTTTGGACAGCAAATCGCATTGCCGATTGGTATAGATGGTCGTACAGGACTGCGTAATGCACCTCCTTTAGGAAATATTGGCTACCATCCGTATTATCTCAGAGAGGGTGGGGTGCCCACATTAGAGCAGCAAGTAGCCGTGCCGGTTCAGGAGTTTCATGAATTTAATACTAGTTTTCCAGAAATAGTTAGTAAGCTAAAAAATACCACCTATTATGTTACAGCGTGCAGAACAGCTTACAACAGGGAGCCTGATGCCTTTTGTGTGACCCGTGCCCTAGCCGCATTTCAAAGGACGCTTATTACCGGCAATTCAGCCTGGGATCAGCATTATTATCAAGGCAACCCATGGGCGGTCAATGCTTCCGTTAAAAATGGTTGGGCAGTTTTTCAAAAAATAGGTTGTGCAGCTTGCCACTCCGGCTTTGACTTTAGCGATTATAAATTTTACAATATCGGCTTATATGCAAAATACCCGGATCCGGGGCGTTTCAAACTTACTGGAAGTGACGCTGATGTTGGTTCTTTCAAGACACCGACGCTACGTAATATTGCTATTACTAGCCCGTATATGCATGATGGCAGTCTACAATCGTTGGATGAAGTGTTGACCCATTTTCAATCAGGGGGTAATGCACATCCCAACAAAAGTCCCCTTGTCCAACCTTTTTCATTAACGGTAGAGGAACGAAGGGATTTAATGCTCTTCCTGGAATCGCTGACAGACCATACTTTTTTAAATGAGCCTGCTTTTAAAAAGCCATAATATTTAATGTGGGTAATAGGCTGCTTTGACAACATCATCAAAGTAATCGGCATAATACACATTGAAGCCATCGCGGATATGCTCCGGCAATAGGTCAAAATCATTTTTATTATCCTTGGGCAAAATGAGATCTATGATTCCAACCCGACGAGCAGCAATCACTTTCTCTTTTATGCCGCCAACCGCAAGAACCTTGCCAGTCAATGTGAGTTCCCCGGTCATGGCTACATCCTTTCGGACTGCTTCACCAGTGGCCAGCGAATAAAGGGAGAGGGCCATGGTTACCCCAGCCGAAGGCCCGTCTTTTGGGGTAGCTCCGGCAGGTACATGGAGGTGCACCAAGTGTTGTGTGAAATAGTCATTGCTCTCAGGTCCATCCGAAAGTCGGCCTCTGATGTGAGAATATGCGATCTCGGCTGACTCCTGCATCACTTTTCCCAGTTGTCCGGTTTGTTTAAATCCGGGTGTGCCGCTCCTGATTCCTGCCGCTTCAATGTAGAGGGTCGAACCGCCATAAGCCGTATATGCCAGGCCTAGGACCATACCAGGATTATTTCGGGTATACAGTAATTCAGTTTGGAACAGGGGCTTTCCAAGGAAGGTTTCGACATCTTCCTTTCGTACAAGAAGAGAGGTCTCTTTTTGTTCCGCCAATTGCAGCGTTATTTTTCGAATGATTTTTCGCAATTGTTTTTCCAAATTACGTACGCCTGCTTCCCTGGCAAATCGATCGATGATCTGTCGCAGAGCATTGTCTTCAAAGACAATCTCGTCTGGCTTATAATTATGCTCTTTTAGTTGCTTAGGAATGAGAAATCGTGAAGCAATGAGGATCTTGTCTTCAAGAATGTAGCCTGAAAGCCTGATCACTTCCATCCGATCCATAAGTGGCGATGGGATCGTATCCAGTTGATTGGCAGTAGTTACAAACAGGACGTTGGAAAGATCAAAAGGTGTATCAATGTAATGATCCAAAAAATGACTATTTTGTTCTGGATCAAGGACTTCAAGGAGGGCTGACGCGGGATCTCCCTGGAAACTAGCCCCGATTTTGTCAATTTCATCCAACATGATAACCGGGTTAGCGACCTGAACGCGTTTCAGTGCCTGAATGATCTTGCCAGGCATGGCACCAATGTATGTCCGACGATGCCCCTTAATTTCAGCCTCATCCCGCATCCCGCCCACAGAAAACCGAAAAAACTTTCTACCCAGCGCAGAAGCAATGGACTGACCAATAGACGTTTTCCCTACGCCAGGAGGGCCAACCAGGCAAATAACCGAACCTGCAACTTTGCCTTTGCGTATGATACTGCTTAGAAATTCAAGGATCATATCTTTTACATCCTCCAATCCATAATGGTCCGCGTCAAGTAACTTGCGCGCACTGGCAATATCCTGATTGTCTTCGGATGTTTTTCCCCAAGGAAGATCTGTCACCCACTCCAGATAATTACGACACACATGATATTCAGGTGATTGAGGATTGAGCAACTTTAATTTGTTCATCTCCTCCTCAACAACAGCTTTAGCTGCTTTAGTCAACTTTAATCGTTTGAGCTTTTTATGCAAGAACTCAATTTCTGCCTCCTGATCATCTTTTTCCAGGCCTAACTCCTTTTTAATTGCCTGAAGTTGCCGTTGGAGAAAAAATTCTTTCTGCTGTTTATCAACGGTTTCCTGGATATCAGTATGAATTTTCTGCTGGAGCATTGCCAACTCTACTTCTTCTTTGAGCAACTTTAATAACAATCGCGCTCGCTCCCGTAGATCAAGGGCTTCTAATAGTTCCTGAAGTTGATTGGGGTCACTGGTGAGGATATTGGACACGATATCCATAGCAGCACCAGGTCGGTTATAGTTGATTTGACCCGCAACCAGGTTTAATTGTTCCTGGACAACCTGGTTGGCCTTGATTAATTGTTTGGTTTCATTACCAATAGCCAGCATATAGGCTTTGATCTCGATATCCGGTTGTTTTAAGCTGTCAGGCAGATGTTTGATTTTCCAGAGTTCTGACGTAGTCGCGGGTATCTTCAGCACTTTCTGAAACCGATGGAAGGTCTGGACAAGGACCTGAACGGTATCTGGCCCAATCATCCTTGTTTGGACGATTTGAACGGCAATGCCAATATCCCAAGGGAAGGGATCATCTGAAGATGTATCCTTAGCAGGAGCATAAACCAGACCGGCAAAACCATTTGACTTTTCATGAATCAATTGGATGGTACGCAGCTCCTGTTCACCCTTAAATAACAGAGGGACCATGATCCCTGGGAACACTGGCTTGAAATGTAGAGGAAGAATGTACACTGCATCTGGAACCTGATGTTCAACAGGTTCTAATGCCTTGGTATGCTCAAGTTGATCACTTTTGGCTTCTGGGATTTCACTATACATTGAATCTTCCATCTCACGTATTATCGTTCACGTCAATTCCTACTGAAACAAGAATACCATTGATCTGTTCTGGATTTCTTCTACCTGGAGGGATCGAATACTTCTACCCATTTGCCGGGAATGGTGGCTGAAAAGTCTGGATCATACATAGCCCCCGCTTGTTGTGCAGGTAGATAAAATTTTCCAGGATAGGAAGCTGTTAGTGCAATGTAGTAGAGTTGGGAAATGACCTGATTTTGGTTATTTCGTTGTTTTTTCAAGTCAAAAAAGGTGTTTATCTGGTCATCTCTAATATCCTGGTATTTATACACCATAGTCGGCAGTTTTGTCACGGATTCCTGGTCCATGCGAAGGTTCCGGATCTCCCAGCCTGAAGGAAAGGTTTGATGAAGGGCAACTTCAAATAGCGTTTCATCTGTAGCACCTTCATGCTGGACTTCAGCTATTGCAATAAAGTCCGTACCCAATGCTAGTCGTGATATTTCGAGCGGATTGCCATCTATGGTGATGTACCTGATTTTGAGGGATATGCCCTTTTCTTGTGCAAATTCCTGGGCAAGGTCAGGTCGCCCGGATAAAGCAAGTTGTATGAAGAGCTCTTCCTGGGATGTATTTTCGACAACTAGAGGTTTTTGATTGACATCGCCGGGTGTCAATGGAATCTGAATTAGCGGTTTCGTGCTGCCAATTTGCTTTCGATCACCTTTGGCCAGGGTATAGATCATATTGAAATTTCCTTTTGAGGGAGATTTGCGAATAAAGTTAGCATAGGCCCACAAACCAATTGAAACGGATTGCGTAGAATACCAGCTACCGCTATTTAATTTCGCTGCCAATTGCCGGAGTATTAAAAATGCATTTTCTCTATCACCGAGTTCCTGGAAAGCCATGCTCATCAAACCGAGGTCCCTTACGTCTGAACCGAAGGTAAACCGGGTATCCTTATAAAGAGAGACTGTTTTTGCAAGATTTGCTGTCATGGATTTGCCAACATCTTTTTTACCCATTTTGGCATACGCTGATGCGAGTAGCCATTTATCTAAATCAGCGAGATCCTTACGTTCTTTTAATCTGTTCATAGCGCCCAATTGACCTTCTCCAGCCTGAGCCAGCATATAGAGTCGGTAGGCTTGAATAGCTCGTGTATATTCGCCATAATCCCGAAGGTGCTTGTCCGCTGCTTGCCAATTATTCGCTAGTTGTTTTTGATTGTTCAGGATTTGTTTGTATGCTGCTTCCTGGATCGTGTAGCCCATTTCTTTGGCTAATACGAGGAATTGGCTTGCATAAATTTCAGACCATGGATGGTGATAATTGCCTTCGGGCCAATACAATAGCCTTCCTTTTTCATCCTTCATACTGAGGATACGCTGAACACCCTTTTCAATTCGTTTGCTCATATCCTTTATGGCACCGGGTGGAAGATCCATTATTTCGTGGATATAAAGTAAAGGAAATACAGCGGAGGTGGTTTGTTCCAGGCAACCAAATGGATAATTCATTAGATAATTTAGCCTGCTTTCCAATTGGACAGGCGGGACACTCATCGCATTCAATACAGCTTTATTGGTACCCGGTGTACCTGCCAAAGGGGCTGAAAAAGTATAGTTTTGGCCTGGTTTTAAAAGTTGTTCATAGGTGACTGTCTGGATAGGATTTGGGTTGCGAATGGCAATCTCAATTTTTTGTTTTGCGGATTCTCCGCCACCGGATACGTCAATTTCAAACTTAGCAGTACCCGAACCATTGCCAGCAACAATTGGGAAATAAAACGTCTGTTCGCCCATTTTTGAAAACGAAACAGTCTTTGATGAACCTTCAGTGAATCGAACAAGGCCACTGGTTTCTTTCATCGAGAGGGAAGCTTGTTTTACCTTGGGGTCCATCGCAAAAACAGTTACAGCCAAATCAAGCGATTCTTTAATACCAAGTTGTCTTGGCAAGGTTGCTGCCACCATTAAAGGTTTTCGGACTGGAATGGTTTGATCTTTTGAACCAAACGCCTTGTCATTTGCAGCGACGACCATGAGGCGTACACTTCCAACATAATTAGGAATAGTGATCTGGTGCGATGCTTTTTTACCTGCAGCTAGTTTGAAAGGACCCAAATGGACCACAGCTGGCTTAAATCGGTTGGCCTTAGGATTCCCATCTGGTCTAGCTGCTGCTGCATCACCTCCAATAGA
>JAGNXB010000019.1 GCA_017985675.1 Saprospiraceae bacterium
TCCTCCAACGAAGAACACGATTTATCAGCCGCTTTTACAATTACCCCAACTCCAGCGAGTAATATAGCCACTATTTGGTCTACCATGCCCGCAGGTTCTTCTATTGACCTTTTAGATTTATTTGGCCGTACTATTATGGTTGATAAATATGAGGGACCAGGACATTTGTTAACCTTATCCGGCATGCAGAGCGGTACATATATTGTACGCATTTCTGCCCCCGGCATAGGCCAAGCCATACAGAGGCTCCAAGTTATTCAACGCTAAATTGTTTTATTTCTACAGGGGATACGTATTCACATATGTATCCCCTGCTTTAAATTTATTTATATGCGAACCGCTATAATCTTATACATACTATTTTTTTCAATCGTCGAAGCATCTACCCAAAAAAATGATTATACATGGCTATTAGGATATGAACCAATAAATGTGGATCCAGATAGCAATATTGGAATTAGTATAATTCAATTCAATAATGGAATAAATAATGCAACATATTTAGGAGGAGCAGGAGATATGTTACTAACAAATGCTAGTATTTCCCATCCTGAAACAGCAGAATTGTTAGCTTATACAGATGGGTGCCGGATATTCAATCGAAATTTTGAAATAATGGAAAATGGCAACCATATCAATTTTGGTATAAGGTGGACACTTCGTTGTGAAACAAATGAATTGACCTATTATCCGGTCAGAAATAGTAGCCTGATCCTGCCACGGCCCGGCATGCCGGATGAATATTATATTATTCATGCTAAAGATACTATAACCCCAGAAGTTGATATTTATATTGAAAAACTTTTATACTCAACAATTCATTTCGAAAATAATGAAGATGGGATAGTAAGCTCCAAGAACAAAACTATTTACAAAGGTAAAATAAATTGGTGTGAACTTCATGCCGTGAAACATGCAAATGGGTTAGATTGGTGGGTAATGATGATCGGTCATGTGAACAATACCTACATGCGCTTTCTGGTCCAAAAAGATAGTCTTTTTTTGCATAGTACCCAGGACATTGGTCCTGTTGATGATCCGGGCGGTGGAAGTAATTTGCAATTTAGTCCTGACGGTACACAGTTAGCCAGATTTAGTCGCGACGAGGGCATCGTGCTGTTTGATTTTGATCGTGCTACAGGGGAGCTGTCCAATCTTCGCCAATGGGCATTACCTGATACTACATTCACCTATTTTGCTACAGGTGCTTTCTCTCCCAGCTCCCGGTATATTTATATCAACAATACACATCGATTATGGCAATTGGACACCTGGGCGACAGATTTTGCAGGTAGTGCAGTTCAGATTGCCGAGTGGGATGGATTTATTTGGAAGAACTTTTTTGTTACAGCTTTTCAATATTTGGTGATCGGTCCTGACTGCAAGATGTATATGAATACCAATGGCACCACACCCTTCCTGCATGTGGTGCATCAGCCCGATCAGCCAGGGCTGGCATGTGGCTTCGAGCAGCGGGCCGTAATGCTACCCGCCACCAATGGTCAATGTATGCCCAATCTGGTCAATTATCGCTTGGATACTGGTCCGGTGTGTGACAGTACGCTCAGCACATCCTCCTTTCTGCCAGTACGAGCACAAACTCTCATTCTGGATGTTCGTCCCAATCCGGCAATAGAGCAAGTCACCATAAGTCTTCCTGAGAGCCTGCCTGGTGGCACCCTGACTGTTTTTGATGTACAAGGCAGGGAGGTTTTTGCATCTCCATGGCCTGGCCAACAACTTGAAATAAACCTTAGGGGCTGGTCCGCGGGTCATTATTTCATCAATCTTTATGATGTGGATGGTAGGTATGCCAGCGGCAGGCTGGTGGTGGAGTGATGAGGGCTCTCCAGGATGCATTGTGACCATTTATGTATTACAGATTTGGTGCTGATGTGGGTAGCTTTATCGTTTCATCCTCAGAATCAAAAAACCAATCCTTCCCCCTGTATTTCCCTGCTAACTATCGCCGTGAAAAATCGTAGTAGGTATCCGCATCTGATTCGTGGGAAAGATTATCTTTGAGTACAATGTCCTTCCTAAACCATTCGTTATGCGTCTGTATTTGTACCTGCTTGGGCTGATCGCATTTTGCCCATTGTTTCTTTCCGCACAGTCACCTTCACCCAAAACGTTTGAAAATCCACCCAGCCACCGCACAACCCGCGATTGGTTTACTCAAAAAGGCGCCTCCGTATATTTTCATTTTAATCAGGCACCGGCTTCGGAGCTCCGGACAAATGGACTGACCTCTGCCAATTTTTTCTCCAGATTTGCACCGGAGCTGCACACAGGGCCTGACGACACCTTCGTTAGCCAGCGGGCGGAAACGGATGCGCGGGGTCTTACCCATACCTTGTTTCACCAGTATTACCGGCAGATCCCTGTACATGGCGGCGGCATCATGCTGCATACCCGGCAAGGTCGACTGGAAAAAGCCAATGGCCGGTTTTATGCAGGTATCCAGCTCGATGTGCGTCCATCCATTAGTGAGGAAATAGCTATTATAAAAGCGTTTGCAGCGGTTAGCGGCACCGCAAAAAAAACAGCCGAGGACATAGCGCTGGTCATCACCTGTATCGACCCAAACCCCAAGACCGAACATTACCGGTTGGCCTACCGTATTCACGTTCATTCCGAGGATATTTTACAGCAATCTATTGTATTTATTGATGCCCATTCCGGCGCATTAGTGCGTCGTGTACCGACGGTTTGCACCGGCGACGTGACGGGTACCGCACATACCCTATTTAGTGGCCAGCGCTCGATTACTACGGACCAATTTGCCGGAGGTTATCGCTTGCAGCAATCGGGTCGTCCTATTCAAACTAAAAATATTCAGCATACCCAAAACCTCAACGCCGCTATCGACATTATCGATGCGGATAATGTGTGGCAGGAACAAATCAAAGTGATCCGGTCGCTTACACTGAATGTGATGAACCTGCCCTGGTGGCAAAGTCCCGGCCAAACCAAGCCCAGCATTTATTTGCTTTTTAAAGACGGCGGAAATAATACCGTTGCACAAACCATTCCACTCGCCGATTCCTTCCCGCCCTTTACTATTCCCATTCAATTGCCGCTTTATAATCCGCCCTACACTATTTCCTTTTTTGATGGTAACGGCACTGATTTTGGGGGTACCATAAATGTCAATGCCAATCCGGGCACGTGGAATTTTTCCGCTTTTGGAAATTCCGGCAATTATAAAGTCGTGCAGGAAAATAACCCTGCCCTGGATGCGCACTGGTGCATGCAGCAGACGTATGATTATTATTTAAACGAACACAGCCGCAACAGCTACGACAATGCCGGTGCCCTCATTCAGTCGTATGTCCATTTTGGATTTGGATGGCCTAATGGTGCCTGGACGCTGGACAAATTATTTCTCGGCGACGGTGATGGTGTAAGCACCACTTATCGTACTTATCTGAACGTCGTGTCCCACGAATTTACCCACGGTGTCATCAATAATAATGGCGGCGGTGGGTTGGATTATTTGGGTGAATCCGGTGCATTAAATGAGTCCTTTGCCGACATTTTCGGCACGGCCGTGGAGCACTATGCCAAACCCGATTCGGCCAATTGGCTGCATGGCGAAGAAGGATCCCTGATACCCGGAGGTTATGTCCGGTCGATGGAAAATCCACGCGCCAAACAACAGCCGGATACTTATGGTTTTAATGATTCGTATTGGGTCAATCCGGCCGATACAACCTTCGACTTTGGTGGCGTGCATGTCAATAGCGGCGTCCAAAATCATTGGTTTTATTTACTGTCTGAGGGAGGCAATGGCGTCAATGAAAATGGCGACGCGTATAATGTGACCGGTATAGGTCTTGACAAAGCCGAACGCATCGCCTACCGCAATCTCACTACTTACATCACCGCATCCACGAGTTCCAATTATGAAGATGCACGGGAGGGATCGCTCATGGCCGCAGAAGATCTATTTGGTGCCGGTTCGCCGGAATACCTCGCTGTGGACAACGCGTGGTATGCGGTTGGGATAGGAGATAATCCTATCCCGGCCTGCAATGGCCATACCGATCTATCCGATGTAAGCGGCACTCTTGATGATGGCAGTGGGTTGTCGAAGTATTCCAAAAATACGGATTGTACCTGGCGCATCAATCCCAACGGAGCCAATACCGTTACATTGACCTTCACCGCATTTGATCTGGAGGATGGGAAAGATTTTCTGACCGTGTATGATGGCGGAGACATCAATGCACCTGTATTGCTCCAGGCTACCGGCAATGCGCTTCCTGCAGCGGTAACATCTAGTGATGGCATCCTTTTTATTCGATTTACATCTGATGCTTCCGGTTCGGCACAGGGATGGTCGGCTGATTATACTTCCGCTGCGATGACCTATTGCCAACCGCTGACAACACTAAGCGACCCAAGTGGTGACCTCGAAGATGGCAGCGGAGTGGAACGATATGGAAACAACAGCGATTGTTACTGGCTCATCGAACCAACGGATGCCGCCACAATCACACTTGCCTTTTCGGAATTAGACACAGAAGAAGGATATGACCTCGTGACAGTGTATGATGGACCTACGATTGGGTCGGCGGTTTTGGGCACTTATTCCGGCAATACCATTCCAACGCCCATTACCTCGAGTGGCGGTGCTATGTTAGTCCGTTTTCAAAGTGATCCTCTCGTTCGGTTTGATGGCTGGGAGGCAAGTTATACGTCCACGGTAGTTGCGCCCGGGTGTGCTGGTGCACAGGTCTTGCAGGACCCCATGGGAAGTTTCAGTGACGGCAGTGGTTTGAATAATTATACCAACAACACGGATTGCACCTGGTTGATTTCGCCACAGGGAACCAATTCGATCACATTGGATTTTAGTGAAATGGATCTGGAATCTGGCAGTGACGTGGTAACGGTATACGATGGAGCCGATGAAAATGCACCGATCCTGTTATCGGCTAGTGGCAATATGTTGCCTGCTCAGGTAAGTTCGAGCGACGGGGTGATTTTTGTTCATTTTACGTCCGATGGTGCCGGGGTAGCTCAGGGATGGGCCGCCACCTACACCTCATTGGCTCAGCCTTTTTGCCAGGGCACTACCACATTGACCAATGCCACGGGTGCTATTGAAGATGGCAGTGGCAACGGACGATATGGCAACAATAGCGACTGCTTCTGGCTGATCGAGCCTCAGGATGCGGTGAGTATTACCCTAACGTTTACAGCGATGGCCACCGAGGAAGGTATTGATTTTGTGACGATTTACGATGGGGCTACGACCGGCTCACCTATTCTGGGTGATTATTCCGGTACGGATATCCCGGCTCCGGTTACTTCCAGCGGAGGTGCGATGTTAATTCATTTTGAAAGTAGTGCATTAGGTAGGTTTGAGGGCTGGGCAGCCGATTATACCTCTGCGGGGCCGGTGCCGGGCTGTTCGGGCAGCCAGGTTTTAAATGCGGGCGCAGGCACCATCAGCGACGGGAGCGGACTCAATAGTTATGCAAATAATTCCGATTGTTCCTGGTTGATTGCTCCGCCGGGTGCGAATGCCATTACGCTTGATTTTACGGAAATGAATCTGGAATCGGGTAATGATGTGCTGACGGTTTATGATGGCGCAGACGCCAATGCCCCGGTTCTTTTATCGGCTAGTGGCAATATGCTACCGGTACAGGTCACCTCCAGTGATGGGGTTCTCTTCATCCATTTCACTACGAATGGGTCTGTCGTGGCTCAAGGCTGGGAGGTTAATTATGCTTCATCCATGGTGCCGTCATGCCTGGGCACCACCACGCTCAGCGCTGGATCGGGGGCCTTTGAAGATGGCAGTGGCACAGCGAATTATGCTAATAACAGTGATTGCTACTGGCTGATCGAGCCCACTGATGCGGAGAGCATTACACTCACCTTTATGACAATGGTTACTGAAGATGGGTTTGATGTGGTGACGTTGTACGATGGTCCTACTGTCGGCTCGCCTATATTGGGTGTGTATTCCGGCACGGCGGTTCCTGCTCCGATCACTTCTAGTGGGGGTGCGTTGCTGGTGCATTTTGCAAGTAGCGCGCTGGGCCGTTTTGATGGATGGGCCGCAAGTTATACCTCTTCAGAACCAGCGCCAGGCTGTACGGGCGGTCAGGTATTGAGCGCGGGTGCAGGAGCGATCAGTGATGGGAGCGGGACGAATAATTATGCGAATAATTCGGATTGTACCTGGTTGATTGAGGTGCCCGGCAGCAGCACGATCAGTCTGCAATTTTCGGCAATGGCCTTGGAAAATGGGAAGGATTTTGTGCGGGTGTATGATGGGGCAGATGCCAATTCATCGTTGATATACAGTGGTACGGGGACTACCGTGCCCGGTCCTATCACTTCCAGCGACGGGGTTCTTTTTGTACACTTTGAGAGTGATGCATCAGGTACAGGTGGTGGATGGGAAGCCTATTATACGGCCGATGCGGTCCAATACTGCTCGGGAACAACTTCCTTAACCGATCCTGTTGGGAATCTGGATGATGGCAGTGGAACGAATAAATATGGCAACGGCAGTCTGTGTCAGTGGTTGATCGAACCGGAAAATGCAGAATCCATCACGTTTACTTTTGAGGAATTAAAAACGGCCGTTGAGGATGTAATCCGTGTATATGATGGATCGGATGGATCCGCTCCGCTCCTGGGGAGTTATTCGGGCAGCACCATACCTGGAGCGGTGACCTCATCGGGAGGCGATATGTTTATTGAATTTACCACAGATGGCTTAGGACGGGATGAAGGCTGGAAAGCCATCTATGAGGCAAAAATCATTTCATCGATAGCTGACAACAAATCTGATGTGGTTTGGCGTATTGTTCCCAATCCTTCAGACGGGCTATTTACGCTGATTGCAGAAGATGCACATACCCTGCCCGTTCTCTGTGAAATCTTTAATGCCCTGGGGGAAGTGGTACATTCGAAGCTTATACCGGTAGGTCAGCAAATGGTGCCTATAGATATGACGGGTCAGTCATCGGGTCTTTACCTGTTGCGGATGACTGCAGACCGGCAGAGCGCGGTTATGAAATTGGTGAAAAAGTAAGGGGTGTATTTCTAAAATGAAAATCCGCAAGGAACATCGGAGGATGTATCCTTGCGGACAACTCATTAAACACCTTAACCTTGGAAAAATGCGCTCTTAAATAATTCTATTCCGGCAGTTGTTCCAGTACAAGTTGAAGTAATACGCCATAAGCCTGAAGGGCTTCTGGCATAGCCGACGTTTGTGGATCGAGATGCCAATACACCATTTCGCCATCTACCTCTTTTGCTATATACAGGATACCCTGGTCTACACAGCCTGGACAACCGAAGCTTTCATCGGCATTGGTCAGCAACGTCTGTGGAAACTGGTCCATGGCAGGTAGTGCCTTTTGATACAGCTCATCAGAGAGCGGGATAGCATTAAACAATGGCGGATTCTGGAACCGCCCCATTGCATCAGGATAAAGTTTGCCATCCTGGATTAGAAATATTTTGGAGTAACCCTGCGTGCTGAAGTCATTGTAATATCCAAACATAAACGACTCATCCTGAAAAGTGGATAAAAGTGTATTCTCTTTGTCGCTGCAGCCTTGTAGCGCAGTCATTACTAAAACAAGCGAAAGAATAATCGGCAACTTCATACGATGATATTTTAAATGTTATGTAATGCGTGGTTTAAAGTATAAACGGAGGCTGGTAGTGATTCGTTGGGTAATGCGGCAGATGGAAGACAGACGACGGAGGACGGAGGACCGAGGACCGAGGAATAATCTGGAATCTGGAATCTGGAGACCGTGATGTGGTTGCGGAAGACAGACGACGGAGGAATAATCTGGAATCTGAGAATCTGGAATCTGGGTTGCGGGATGCGAGTTTCGAGGATTAATATATCAATAATCTACTAAATTCCTTTACCTCACCAACGTCACATCACCTTTAAAAATCCGTACCGAGCTATCTGTAAATACCACCTCAAAAAAATAAACATACACGCCCGGATCCATCATTCTTCCGCGAAATAATCCATCCCATCCCTGGCTGGGATCATTGATATTGAGGTCTTCTCTGAAATATAATGAATTGCCCCATCGATCATAAATGGCGAGGTTGCGGACAAAGCTGATTGATGCATTTCCGTAAATCGTAAATAAATCATTTATGCCATCTCCATTGGGCGAAAAACTATTGGGAATAAATAAATCTTTAAGTTCTGGCTCCACACTTTGCAGGGTCAGTTGCAGGGCATCATTACCGGGACAGCCTTCTACAGTTAATACTTGCACTGTTACTGTCTGTGAGACTGTAATTGGTCCCAGTTTGGTGGTTGGACAAGTCGCGCAAACCAGCGGATCTGATGCCGACCATTGGATCTGGTCCAGCAGGGCATTGGCCTGTACACTCAGGTCAATTATTACACCCAAAACCGTGGTTTGATCCGGTCCTATATCTACCTGCACTGTCTGCCCGGATTGAATGATGATACCTGAATAGGTGCGTATACAGCCTCTGTCGTCTTTCACTTCTACCGTGTAGATGCCGGGTGACAAGTCGTCAAATACCGGATCAGACTGGATGTTTCCTCCATTGATGCTGTAAGTGTAAGGAGCCAGTCCGCCAGTTACTTGTTGCACTTGGATAATTCCGTTATGCTGACCTGCACAGCGTTCATGGTCAATGGCCAGCGTGGCATCAAGAAAGTTATATTCGTAGTGTCGGATATGCAGGCTGTCACAGCCGCTGCTGGCCAATAGGAAGGTGGTATCTGCTGCCGGACCTACCGGATCACATGAATATATCGTCTCATTACTCAGGCTGAAGGGCGACCACTGAATTGTTGTCACTCTAACCGTATCGCAATACATTCCTGTCAGTGTACTGACAGTTGTGCCCACCTGGGACGAGTCACAACTATACTGTTGAATGTACTGGGTATCCACACCCATGTACACGATGGACTGAATCACTGTGCTGTCGCATCCGTATTGATTTATGAATGTTAGGGTATCTTGAATGGCCTGGGTGATGTTGCAGGTTATGCCACTGATGTGGTTGGTATCTCGGGGTAGCAGGGATATCGTCGTAATGAGGGTGCTGTCGCAGCCTGCCTGATTTTGCAGGGTCGTTATAAACACCCCTGCCTGTGTGGGATCGCAAGTACCGATTGACATGAGAGTAGTGTCTGGTAGTACATACTGGTGATAAGTGATGAACAGGCTATCACAAGGACCTCCGGTGATGACGACTGTATCAATATAGTTGACACCAGACCCACAGATGATCTGGAAGGTGTTCTCCTGATAATGTCCCGTAGAAACCGTCGTAAGTACCACGATGCTGTCACAGCCTTCGATGGATTGCAGGTAAAAGGTATCTGTACCAGCGAGGGTCTGATCGCAGGTATCTATGGTTATGTGAAAAAGGTATGACGGACTTAAAGCCAGGTTGGTAATCACAAGGCTGTCGCAGCCCTGCGAATTTTGAAGCCAGAGGGAGTCTGTACCCACCTGTAACGGGTCGCATGTAAGAAGGGAGACATTTGTCTCATCGGAGGGCAGCATAGTGACCATGCGAACAACGATGCTGTCGCAGCCCTGTGCGTTTTGGAGCCAGAGGGTATCCGTACCCACCTGTGCGGGATCGCACGTTTGAAGGGAGACAATTGTCTCATCTGAAGGGAGCATGGTGACCATTCGGATAACAATGCTGTCACAGCCCTGCTGATTACTCAGCGTGTCGGTGAACACCCCTAACTGGGCGGGGTCGCATGTGCCTAACAAGAGGGTGTCGGGCTGTGTTTGAACTAAGTCCGTGGTTATGGAGAAATTATCAGTATAGTCGCACTCCGGAATGTCGAAATCATCCTCATCAACCCCGGAAAGAGTGGATTGATCTGTATTGACCACCATGTGCAGTTGGGTGAGCGGCGGAGAAGAGAAACTAAACGTCAGATTGAGCAGACTCTCTCCTGCTAGCATGGGTTGCGAGGTGAAATAGACCCCTAACAGGGTACCGCCAACAAGTGGATCTGCATCGTAAAAAGCTACCGGTATGCCGACAGGAGCGGTAAGGGATGCATCGGGACGATTGTGGAGATCGAATGAGATGGTGTACTGCTGAGAGGTGGGATCGTAGTTGATACAACCGATCTCGCCATACATCCCCCCTGCCCTCTGGCGATAATAGCCATTGGTGTCCAGCAGGGACTGTTGCTCCATAAAACTGTTGTAGCGCCCATTGAGGTCAGTAGCATTGCTTTTCTGGACGACGGGAATGGTGAGATCATCGTTGACATTATTGATGTGATAGGCATACTGGTTCCAAACTTTCCGGCCCGGTGCCCAGGGGGGCAGGCTGTCGGGAGAGCCGAAGATTTTAACCCTACTTTTGAAATTTGCAGCGATTCCTTCTGTACAGGTTACGCAAATCTGGGAGGAACCGTTATTGAGGATATCGCCGATAATAGGACCTTCATAAACAGTGGATGATTCACAAGGCGCACTGGCGATTTCCATAGGAACAGATGAGCTACCATCGATGATTCGGAGATGGGTTTCATCCCGGTGGATGATTTCCACAATACCATCGCCATTAAGATCAAAGAGTGCTATACTGGTATTCGCCGATTTATCTGTGTGTGGGAAGGTCCATTGCTGGGCCAAATTAGTAGTGCCATCATATTGGTAACTCAGCAATTGCTCTTCTCGGACGATCAAAATAGATGAAAATCCGAATGGAGAGACTCTCCCAATGACAGGAGTATTCGTTGGATGAATATTTTTCGAATTGTTCCACGTATTGACAGGTGGGATAACCTTGGCCAGCAAGGTGGGTGTACCACTGGCAAGCGTATAGGCATATAACCTCGCTTCGAATTGTGGCGTCTCACTGTGGACGATCACGTCCAGTATGCCATCGCTATTAATGTCCCCTATGGCGGTGAGTCCATCGCGGAATTGTCCATCGACCTGTATCGTGTTCGGTGTCATGGAGTTGCCTAAAGGACCATCAGGGTTGGATATTTTTACCTTATAAATGGTATATCCGGCAGCGAGTTCCAGATCGGAAGGATCCCCATCCAATTGAGCGGCTACAGAAGCACCAAAGTACTCATTATAGCCGATTCCAAAATCTCCCCCATCTGCGAGTTTTGCCCCCGTACGGGCGTTAAAAATGCGATTGCCTACATACACCTCAGGTATGCCATCCTGATTGAAATCCGCAAATCCAATGGTTCCTTTACACTGTTCTCTTTTGTTGTCCACGTGATAATCATCCGAAACCCATCGTGTGGTGCCATTCAAATTTGTACAAACTATCCTGCCAGACGCAGGAACTCCTGAATTACTATGTAAATTATGGAATAATTCAGGAATTTGATCATCATCAATATTTGCAATAGCTATATTTGGGTTAAGAAAAAAGGATGCCAAAATTGGAACAGAAAACAGAGTATCTCCAGAGGCAGGATTTAAAATTAGAATTCGTTTTCCTTGGCCTTTAACAATTATTTCTGGATAACAATCGCCTGAGACATCTGCAAAAGATAATAAAGAAAACTCTGAAATAATTTCATCTATAATACTGGTTGACTTTAATTCCAGTTGGATTGGTCCTGGTATATATTTTTTGTTGATAAAACAAGATAATGTGTCTGGGTACTGGCAATCTTGAGCAAAGACAGGTTGAAATCCTATCAAGAATACAAATACACAAAATAGAAGAAAAGAAAAAGAAACCGTGTCTTTTTGATTCATAACCCGAATCATTTAGTAAATAATACAGCCATCCTGCATAAAATTTGTGCAGGATGGCCGTAGAATAAACAATTACTGTTTGATGATCTTGAGTACAGATTTATGACCATTCATGTCCCTATACGTCAAAAAATATAATCCAGATGGAACCTGGAGGGATTGTCGATGCTCTGTTCATGTGAATGAATCCAGTACAATCCGGTTCCCATGGACATCAATTATTTCATACTCCGTCCTTGGAAGACTAGAATAAATAATAATCTCGCCTGAGTGCGTAGGATTGGGTTGTACGAATACATCTCCATGGATACGAACTTTTGTCTCAAATGTTCCCGTCAAAGGCAAAGGTTCACCTTGAATACAATCAGGAATTGGCACATAAATGGTCTTATAGCATGGGCAATTGGCAGTAGGGGAGCAACTGGAATTGCACACCTTTATAGTGAGGAAGATATCCTCGTCAAATGGCCCAACCTGCTGAGGTGAGGGCAAAGGGCCATCATCCAATGAGTTCCCATCAACATCAGTTGCTTCATAACAAGCATATTTTGATGGTGGCCACAGCACTTCCAGATCCACATAATATGTGATGTCATCATACTCGTCCTTTATACACGGGACATCTTCGACATAGACCTCCAAATTACAAGTGGTACTGCACGGCTTTGGTGGGCAAATAATAAATTCAGTTATACAAGAACTCTCTCCAAGAGTATACACTTGGCATCCGTCCCCGATTGTTAGATCAGGAATAGTATAAATCACATTGTAATTATACGATATACCATTAAGTTTGTAACTACTTGAAGTTTCACTTGGAACTTCTATATCAAATGACCACGTATTGTTTGAAGAGTTACATTGAACATTGCCAATCTTTACATTATAGAAGTCTTCACATCCTGAACAATATGCCGGTGGTTCAATATACTCCACATATTCGCAACTATCCATAATGTAAAGTGTCAACAACCAGCCTCCCTCCTGTATTTTGAATGGTCCCAATTCGATCTGCGCATTCCCCGTTCCATCGGCTCTTTCCCGGGTATCCTGTTCATTGGGGTATGGGTCGACCAGGGTTCGTTCGATTGTCCAATTCAGGCCGGATACGTTGCCAATGTCAACAGTGACAAAATAATAATCATCAGAGATGTTGTTATCTGGGTTTCCCGGCGGAATAGGTGTATTGTCCATGCATCCGCTCACTTCGAAATCTATCTCAGGATCAAAATAATTATCTTTACAGATCTCGATATCATTGCTTGTTTGGAAAGGTATAAATGTAGAACCGTTGGTAAATCCGCCCGATATAAACACATCCAGGCAATTATTGAAGCCAAAATTTGATATAGGAAAATCAAAACAGAAACTCATCTTAATTAACTTTGCTCCCTGATATATATCGTTGAGGAAGCAATGTAATATGTTATTTCTAAATATGCAAGTGTTTGTCAATATTATTTTGTGTTGATATGAATATTTAACTAACTATGTACATTTCAAGGCATAAAACAACACCGAACAGGTTGTGAAGTAGCCAATTATGGTAAGCTGGAGAAAGACCCGGTTAACCCCTTTTTGCCAGCGAACACCTCAAAATGTCCTGATAGACTTAACTTCTATTTATCGGGTAATGATAGAACAACTCGGATACTACAAAAAGAGTATAAATACTTATTATGTGGTACCTCTCACAACACCATCCCTTGACCAATCAAATTTGGAATCTGGACATATTGAATCTAAGAATCTGGGTTGCAGGATGCGGGATTGATCAGGCTTTACGTTGCGCCCGCCGCATGCACACCGCGATTGTTGCGTGATATGGTAATAAATGCCACCCACGCTGGGGGTTATATCGCCAGAAAATAGATGTCCAAGCCCGCAACCCGCACCCCTGTAACCCGGCGACCCAGCAACCAGCACCCCCACAAAAAAAGGGCGAAACACTACTGTGGTGCTTCGCCCTTTTAAATCATTTATAACTGAATTAGCCAGCCATTTCCAGGGAGCGCTGGACAAAACGCGCCAGGTCTTCGCCTTTTAACATTTGCTGATTGAGACGGGCCAGATCATACAGATAGGAAGCAAATTCCTGACCTGCTGTTTCGTCGGTCATGCCAGCCAGTTTTTTGGCAATCGTTGGATGATTGGTATTTACGACGAGATTCCACATATCCGGGAATTCCATTCCACCCATGTTTTGCATGGACTGCATTTCCTGCATGCGGCGCATAAATTCCGGCCGGGTGATCATCACCGGGTGATCCTGTGGGGACAATGCTTTTAATTGAATGCTGGAACGATGGCCTTCATCCAGGACCGATGAAAAATAACCCTTCACTTTTTCCTGTTCGTCGGCGGAGAGCACGGATTCCGTTGTTTCTTCCCTGGCGACCAGTTGATCTACCGTATCCGCGTCTACCCGTTTGAAGTGGAGGTCACCCAGTTTGTGTTCCAGGTGCTGCATAAAGTGATTGTCGATGAGCTGATCAAATTCCAGCACATCGTACCCTCTTTGTTTAGCTGCCTGTATGTAAGCATGGTGTACCTGTGGTTGGGTGGTATAAAGTACCACCAGGTTATTATCCTTCTCTGTTTGCAGCGCTTTAATATGCTCGCGGTATTCGTCGATGGTAAAACATTTGCCTTCCAGGTTTTTGAGCAAGGCAAATTTGATCGCCGATTCGTGAAATTTTTCGTCAGTGAGCATGCCATATTTTACGAAGACGCCAATGTCCGGCCACTTTTGCTCAAATGCTTCACGATCTTTTTTAAACAGGCCGCCCAGTTTTTCGGCGACTTTTTTAGTGATATAGCTATTGATTTTCCGCACATTGCTATCGCTCTGTAAATAGCTGCGCGATACGTTGAGGGGAATATCCGGCGAATCAATGATGCCGTGCAGGAGCGTCAAAAATTCAGGTACAATTTCGCGCACTTCATCGGTGACATAGACCTGATTGGAATACAGGTGAATTTTGTTTTTTTGGTTGTCAATCGACTGTTGAATCTTCGGGAAATAGAGGATGCCCGTAAGATTAAACGGATAGTCGATATTAAGGTGGATCCAAAAGAGGGGATCCGTACTAAAAGGGTGCAACTCCTTGTAAAAGGCGAGATAGTCGGCATCTTTCAATTCGGCAGGCTGCTTTTTCCAAAGTGGCTCTGTGTCATTGATGATATTATCGACCTCTTTTTCGACTGATTTGCGGTCATCTCCTTCACCGGTCCATTCCGTTTCTTTTTTGGTCCCAAAGCGGATGGTCACGGGCAGGAAGCGGCAGTATTTGCGCAGCAGATTTTCGATGCGGCTTTCTTCCAGGAACTCTTTGTTGTCTTTATTGATATGCAGGATGATATCCGTGCCGCGTTCTTCACGCGTTGCATTTTCGAGGGTGTATTCCGGATTGCCGTCACACATCCAGCGGCTGGCCTGCGGATCCTTCCAAGACCGCGTCACCACCTCTACCTGATCGGCTACCATAAATGCGGAATAAAAACCAAGTCCAAAGTGGCCTATGATCTTTTCGTCCTGATATTTTTCGAGGAATTCGGTAGCACTGGAAAAGGCCACCTGGTTGAGATAGCGGATCACTTCTTCGGAAGTCATGCCGATACCGCGATCGCGAATGGTTAATGTCTTTTTCTTTTTATCGAGAATAATATCGATCGTGAGATCCCCCAATTCGCCACTCACTTCGCCTCTGGAAGACAGGGCTTTAACCTTGGTGGTCGCGTCGACGGCATTGGAAACTAATTCTCTCAGAAATATCTCATGGTCAGAATAGAGAAATTTCTTGATGATAGGGAAGATGTTCTCTGTTTGAACGGATATCTGTCCTTTTTGCATAGCGTAGTCGTTTTCCTAGGCAGTACAAAGGCGATGCCATCTGGGGATAACTGACAAAATGGCAAGTTTCGGCGGATTGTCCCGTCAATATCCGTCTGTTTCCCTGTCACATTATTCCAAAAATGGCGGACAGTCCAGATCAGAATTGGAACCATTCTTGCATAACTCTATGCAGCTATAGCAGCAGCGCAAAAATGAGTCAAATACGACTGATCAATGGAGCCGAAATTGTGAACTTCATCACGGACTTCACGCAACGCGAGGGCCGGGTACGGTATCGCATACGGCTGCATTTGTCAGGAGGTGAGACCTTGATTTTTGCAGATTATGCCCGCTTTGAGCAATACCGTCAAGCCTGGAGTAATCTGCACCAGGCCAAAGAGCGTGCATCGAACCTCAGGGTTCGTCTAGGATAAATGTCAAGATGGAGTAAGGGATCGGAGTACACGGAGGGAACCGTGCCGGTCCCTTTTCCTTTTTGGTCAAGGATATACATTCTATGTCGTTTAGTTAAGAATGGTCAGTAACTATTACTCTTAAAGATCATCGCGTCTAGTTCAACCCCTTCAGGGTTGGAAATGCTCCTTTTGTTTACCCCGGGTTGCACCCGGGGCTATGGATATTGAAGCCCTTCAGGCTTCGGTATTGAGATATTTTATTGGCGATATCGACCCATTGCGGAAGGTTGGACTGCATTATAAGTCAGCTAAGATGCTTAACTAAACGACATTGGATTTACATTGTACTCCATCAATTTGACGCACTCCACCACCGGTTAGACCAATTTATTTTCAAAAATATTTACTTCGGGAATAAAAGAAATTACATCTAACTTAGCGGAATTAGGAAGTCTTTTTGAATGCATTTGTATCAACGATACAGGTACGTCACCCTAATTGGGTTAAAAATGAAAAAAATCGCCACGTTTATTTTTGCCTCTTTTGGTTTTTTCCTATACACTGTTCCGCAGGTCCAGGCACAGGATTTTGTCACACCCGGCAACCAATGGAATATTGCCGTTTATCCCACTTTTTCGCCCAACACCTCTTCTTATTCCGTAAGGATTGGAGAAGATACGTTGGTTAATTCCGTACTTTATAACAAGTTATATTATACGCACGATACCCTGAATACAAACTGGGCATTTTCCCACAGTTATGTCCGGGAAGATACCAGCAAAAAAGTTTTTTATAAGGATGGCAATGCCAACGAGGTGTTGCTGTATGATTTTAATCTGGATATAAATGACACCTTTCCGATTGAAACCTTTTGCATTTTGCAGGTTATCGATATAGATACGGTAGTGCTTAATAATGGTGAACCACGGAGAAGGAAACGATTGGTCAATAAACTTGAACCAGCATGGGGAGACCAATATTGGATAGATGGTATTGGAAGCAACTTTGGCGTCATTTCTCACTTTGACTTTTGTTATACGGACTATAATGATGGGTTTTTATGTTTTTACGGAAACAATGAATTATTATTTCCGGAATCTCCGCCCTCCTGTTTTATTACTGAAATCGACAAATTGCCGGTAAGTGAACATATCCATATCTACCCCAATCCAATGCACAACAGACTGAACATTGAAGATCCTGGTGCTCACTATATGACCTATTCCCTGTACAATGGATTAGGGGAATTATTAAACTGGGGTAAGTTGACTGGCGTTCATACACAGATCGAATGCGGTACTATTCCAGCAGGTTTTTATGTACTCATACTTACTGATTTAATAGGCAATCGGTATTTGAAGCGAATGATTAAAATTGACTAGAGCAGGCAGGGATTAAGGATTAGATTTTTGACTAATTCGTTGAAGCCTGTTTTTAATATGGTGATTTTTTACCGAATCAGATAAAACAATGATAGTTGTTTCTTGAAAGTGTCGATTAGTAACCATCTTCTACCTTGTCTTTTAGTTTTAAATTCCAATCCATGCATTAGGCTTCATAGTAAAGATTCTTTTTGCAAATAATCAGGTGTATCTCAGGTAAAATAAATTTTTCTATGATTAGAAAGTTAAGAATGCCTGGATATGATGCTTACAGGAGCTAGAGCTGCAGCATGCCGAAAACTAATAAATTGGACAATTTATATTTCTTACCAGAAGATGCTATGGCTTTTTTACAATTCAAATTATAAGATGTCTAGGCTGGTCGCTTGATTTACATCTATTTCGACAACTAATCTCATTTATTTTAGTACCTAATGGAGGAATGGAGTTATAATGTAATGACATTATTTTAGTCTTCTATCACCAGCTTCCTCGTGAAATTTATTCCATTGACGCTTAATCTTACAAAATACAACCCCCGTGAAAGCCCATACCCCGGGTTACATTCTTTTTGAATTGTGCCTGCCTGAAAGTCCTGTTCATTGAAAAGAGTATGCACCAGTTTTCCCTGCGCATTGAACAGATGTGCAGCGCAATTTGCCGGGTTATTCAAAGAAAATTCAAGTAAAAAATGTCCGGAGGAGGGATTGGGAAATACAAAAAATTTCGGATCAGCTATATTGGCAGGACTGTAAGCACTTGTATTCAGTTCATTCAAAAAATCTTGCAAACAGCTAAATTTGAAATTGCGGTTCGGCTTATTCACGTCATCTGTGAGACCCCAGCAACCGTATCGATTATATGCGCTGGTAAGTGTAAATTGCATGGCCAGCGTGCCGCCCAACTGTACAAAGGCTTCATCCAGATTGTAGCGCATTTCTGTACACATACCGACATTTCGTTCAGCTATAATTCGGTTGTCGATATTATCCGTGCTGCCGCCACCATGGTCAGGGCCGCCCTCGTATGACACGTAACCACCAGGGAGGTTCCAGGCATTTGCCTTGGCGATCCACTGTGTACGCCCTGCTTCGTTGATGCCTGTGTCAGTGATCTGAGCGGTGATGCTGGCATGGCAGTCACTTAATATTTTAGCCACACTTTCGCCATTCTGAGCACCACCGGAAAAGTACGTCTGGCTGCCAATGGCATAGATATAATCGGATGGTGGCCCAAATTGGGACTGGATGTATTGTAGCATAGGTTCTACCCACCACTTCAACATGGGTTGGTGGCTGCACAGCACCACCCTTATACGCTCGTTCAAGGCACTCTTGCCAAATACCGATCCGAATATTTGTGCCAGTTCTACTGTGCGCCTGGCGTGGTTCTCGTGTTCGCCAATTCCCAATGCCGTGGCCTGAGCCTGGTTGTACTGACTTTGTTCGAACCCAGGGGCGGTGTTCCATACCTCATTACTGCTTTCGACATATATATTCAGATTAGTGTCGAGGCTATTTTGCAACAGCGTTGCTAATTGCATCACGTAATCCGGGGAGGCAGAGATCGGTACATTGATCCATGCACCTGTTTTGGTGCGATTAGCAATTTCGATGACGTGCTCCCAGCATCCACCTTCATTTTTTCCAATCGTGGGTATTGCCGTTTGCGCCGCGTCGTTGGGCATCCTTCGTTGGGACCATTCTGTAACTGCCGGATAATCAGGGTCACTGCCATTAGCTTCCGTGAATACCATATACCGGATTGCTGTGAATTTGATCGAATCGAAGATCGCCATGAAAGGTGGATAGAATAGGTCGCTGTCATCTGTGTATCCCGGGCGAAGCATTTTAAATTGCGTAAAACCCGAGTTTAACGGAGCGGAGGGTTGGCGTCGTGTATTTCCAAAGTTGATCAGAAAAAGGCCGTTGCTACCAGAAGCCACTACAAAATCAAAGGTGGTGGTGTTATTAAGGGCATCGTATTGGAGGTTTTGTACTGTCCCACCACTTATTCCACTAATCTGACCTTGACCGACAAAAGAGCATTTCCAGGTCCCACTTACGTCCAGGCGGTATACTTCCGGATCATCGATTGACCCGACCCATTCGGCTACCGGGCGGAAGTCCACGATGTATAGAGCGTCGACGGTCGGCCAACCCTGGGCATCCACTTCGTTGCTGCTAAGAATATTGCCGTTGAGAAGGTTGCTCCAGCGATAATTTTCGCGGACGAGGTCAATATATGTACCCCCCCGTTCGGGTAAACCAATATTGACACCGATTTGGGCTTGAAGAATTGTACTCAGCAGACTAAAGAGGATAAAGGCATGTATTTTCATTTGGCGTTGTTGCATTTATGACTTGAATCTAAGTTTTGTTAAATCAGAGGTTAAATTAATGTAATTTGTTGGTTTTGGTCTGTTTTTAATCCAATGTTCAAGAAGCGTCATCTCAATTTTGATGGCCAATATTTATTATAACAGCCATTTAAAATTTCATTACATTTACATCCGTGTATTTTTGAGGAATAAATTGTACGTTTATTGCCCATGTTTGTACCCGCTAAGAAATTTGGTTAACACATGAATTAGGCTGCTTCCCGGTGGTCTGAATAAACCAAATATTTCTGTTTTATTAATTTTAATCATTCTTGCTAAACAGCGCCAACTTCCACTAATGAAAAATTGGGTATCCTTTCTTTTCCTTCTGTTCACCGGCATTCTGAACGCCCAGAAACCTGAACTCGTCATTGAACGGGATGGGCACACGGATGAGGCGGTGCTTGTGTGTTTTTCACCGGATGAACGCCAGGCATTGAGTGCCGGCTGGGACAACCGGCTGATGTTATGGGACCTGGATAGTAAAAAGTTTGTGCGATTTATTCGGACAGAAACCACACCCAAAGTGTTGTGTTATGGGCCTGATGGCCAGTCAGCTGTTGCTCTGCTAGAGGATAATAGTCTGAATAGATGGAATCTGGAAAATGGTCAACTCCTTTGGAGGGTGCAGTCTGATTCGTCATCATCTTCACAATGTCAAGGCGACAGTCTACTCCTTTTTCATCCTGATTCAACCATTTCCTGTTGGGATATTATGGCGGGCACCATGCGTTGGAGAATGCCGTATCAGCCTGCTTGGTTTCAGTCCAAAACACCGACACCAGGATTGGTCGAGAAGTTGATTACACTGGGTAATTTAACCATAAATAAAGTAGACTATTCGCGGGATGGCCAGATTGCAGTATGCGCTTTGGGTAATCCTACAATCGTAGCAATGACCACACCAGGCCAACCTTTAAAAAGGCATGGATTTGGCGCACTGTTGGTTTGGAATCTGCTAGCAGATTCATTAGCATACCCCATGGTTGAGCTGCCAGAGATGCTCAACGAAGTTGTGCTTTCGCATGATGGGCGCCGATGTTTATCGGCAAGTTCGGATGGAACTGTCTTGCTTTGGGATCTAACAAATGGAAGTATTATATCCAGAATGGAAAGGGAACTGTCTTATGAAACTATGTTTACTTTTTCATCTGATTTTCATCGTTTCGCGGTGTCCCGGCTTGACAATACACTAAAAATAGTTAACCAGGATCAACGAAATAGCCTGGTGACGAAGCGTACAGGCTATGAAGAGGTAAATACTTTTTGTTTTTCTCCGGACCATAAAGACCTTTTTGTTGCCGATCGGCGTGGAAGTATTATTCGGCTTAGTGGTACGACCCTGGATTCAGTACTGGCCTTCTTGCCGGATCAACATATGGAGGTGATTCATGATCTGGCTGTTTCAGCCGATGGAAAAAGATTGCTAGCCGGTTCGTCTAAGGAACCGCGCGTCATGTTCCGTAATGTCGACAAAACAAATAAAAATGATATTATTGATTTTATTCGTAATGAGGAAAAAGAGATTATAGGATTTGAAACACCCAGGGGGAAAGTGTATGGCCGTCCTATCGATTCACCATTTGGTGATGATTCAGACCCGGCATTTATTTATTATAGCCCTAATGTAAATGTGACAACTATATGGGATTTGGAAAAGGGCCAACTGGAGCAAGTATTATATCCTTATAACTACGAGGGTTGGGTATATGATCAGCAATTATTTTTCTCGCCAGACGGGCGATATGCAATGGCAAAAGTGGAAGGAAATTGGACTGCATGGGATACCCGTTCAGGCAATTTGGTTCAAAATAAAAAGGGGCATCTGATATTTCACGCTGTTCACTTTGATGACAATGGTGGGCATGCGCTTTCGATGTTACCTGATGGTAAAATAAATTATTGGAATCTGCAGACCGGAGGGATCGAGCAGACTAACGATAGATTTAGAAAAACGATCGCCACTGCATTTAATCCTTCAGGTGAAAAAGGCCTGGCGTTGGGAGAGAATGGAAAGCTCACAGAATGGGATCTGCAAACAGGGGAGATAACACGACAAATATTTATTTCAAAAACGTTTGAGGTCGCCGAAATACAATATACTCCGGTAGAAGATATTGTTATTATCCGCAGTGATGGGCAGGTCATATTATTGGATTTGGCAAGTGGTAAATCCCTTTTGGAAATAGGCCATGAGCCCACGGAAGCATTTGCAGGAGATCAATTCTGGGACGGTCATGGTCCTTTACAGGTGAGTTTGTTTGAATTCCTTCCGGATGGCCGCACCGCTGTATCAGCAAGGTATAACGGGACATTGCAATATTGGGATATCCAGACGGGCAAGGAGATCTGCACCATGCTGATGATGGGTGAAAAAGATTGGGTTGTTTCTACACCTGGTGGATTATTTGATGCTTCGGAAGGCGCGATGCGAAATATGTATTTTCGTTTGGGTACGGAGGTTCTCGAATTAGAGCAACTCAAAGACCGTTATTTTGAACCGGGAATATTGCAGAAATTGTTAGGTTTTGCACCCGGGGGATTGCGTCCTGTGGATGTTCTGGCTGATGTAGCTCTATACCCAAAAATTATCAATGCTGCAATTGAAACCGATAAGATAAAGGTCCGGTTAAAAGCTCGTGAAGGGGGGATTGGAAAGGTATCGCTATTTTTAAATGACAAAATTGAATTGGAGCCAAATGTTAATCCCGATTTTGTAGCTGAATTTGTAGTGAATTTATTGCCTTATGAGCAATATTTTTTCCCGGACTCGCTCAACCGACTTTCGTTGCGTGCTTATAATCAGGATGAATGGCTCAAGGGACCTCCATATATCCTATCCTACAATCCCGTTGGAGCGAAGGGGAAACCTTTGACTTCGCTTTCAAAAAAAAGGGATGTTGCCCTTGAAGAAATAAAACTATATGCCCTGGTGGTAGGCACGTCCAACTTCCGTGGCAGCAAGCTCAATCTGCGTTATCCTGATAAGGATGCCACTGCTTTTGCAGAAGCGCTGAGGCTTTCAGGTACTCCTTTGTTTGGCGAAAACATGGAGATCAAACTATTGACAACCAGCGCTGATCCATATCCGCGAAAAGCAGAAATCGCCAAGGCTCTGGCGGATTTTGCAGAAAAATCAAATCCTAATGATATCCTGTTGTTGTACTTTTCCGGACACGGCATCACCTATCCAGACAATAGCGAAAAAGGCCAGTTTTATTATCTAACGACAGACATCCTGGACGACAAACTCGATGATCCCATAACACGAAATACCCTGGCCATCGGGCAAGACACGCTGCAGAAATGGATTCGGAATGTGAAGGCCCTAAAACGCATTTTAATCCTGGATGCTTGCAATTCGGGTAAGGTGGTGCAAAGCCTGGAACCGGGTCAAAAAGCACTCAACAGCGATCAACGTCGGGCCCTGGAGCGCATGAACGACCGCAGCGGCATGTTTGTCCTGGCGGGTAGTGCCGCCGACAAAGTGAGCTTTGAAGCCAGCCGGTACGGGCATGGTTTGCTAACCTACAGCCTGCTCAATAATATGCCGTTTATAGCCGCATCGAATAAAACGTATATCGATATTGCCAAACTATTTAACAGTGCCTTGGAAGAGGTGCCACGGTTAGCTATGGACATAGGCAAGGTGCAGCAGCCGGAGCTGATTGCTGTCGAAAGTTTTGATATAGGCATCCTGGATCCGGATAATCCCTTTCCAATACCTCAGGCGTTACCGGTATTTGTACGAACTGTCTTTATGAATCAAGAGCAAAACAAGGATCTTCAGCGGCTTTCCAAAGCGGTCAATAGTTATCTGGGCCAACTGGCCGGCGATAATGAGCCTGCTATGGTATATTGGGATATTGATGAATTTGCAGGAGAGCACTATTATCTGGGTGGTCTTTATAAGACAACTGGAAATGAAATGAATGGGAGTGCAACACTTTATCGAAGAGACAAGTTATTGGCTTCATTTCCATTTTCAGGATCCATTCATACGTTAGAGGAAGTAGCAGAACAGATCATTACTATGGCGTTTGAAAAATTAAAAACGTCAAATTGAGAACAAATAATGGTATAATAAAACGTGTATCAATAACCACAAAAAAATTGCCTGCCGAAAACGAAAATTCGGCAGGCAAAATGATCTATTTTATCCCAGGATTATCCGGTTGCATTAATGCACGTGCATCAAATAATACACAAGTGCGCCGCCTAGATATCCTGATAAAGCTAAAAGGGAGATGCGTTTCATGTACCAAATGAAGTCAATTTTTTCCAGGCCCATGACTGCTACACCGGCTGCAGAACCAATGATCAGGCAACTACCGCCTGTACCCGCGCAATAGGCGAGAAACTGCCAGAATTCACCGCCGGCTGCAAATACACCCGTATCGGCAATTTCATACATACCCTGCGCCGCAGCGACCAAAGGCACGTTATCAATGATAGCTGATAGTAGTCCGATCATGACATTTATTGCGTAGATATTGCCAATTGAATTGTCAAGAGTGGTAGCTAAGGTAGCCAGGTGCCCCGCTTCCTGTAAACCAGCAACGGCAAGCAGGATACCAAGGAAAAAGAGTATGCTGGCCGTATCAATACGCTGTAAAATGTGCAACACGGTCATTTTGCTTTTAATTTCCTGTACCTTTTTACGGTGCATAATCTCCGTAAATATCCAGAGCACACTTAAGCTGAACATCATACCCATAAATGGGGGCAAATGCGTGATCTGCTTGAAGACCGGGATAAAAAGTAATCCACCTACACCTAATGCAAAAACCAGGCGGCGTTCACCTTTGGAATGTGTTGGCCCATGATGTGCGCCCTCTCCCTCAACTGGTTTTTTGACGACTTCTTCAGTGAATTTATTGCGCAATGAAAAACTGAGGAAAATCAGCGGTACTAAAATGGTCACCAAACTAGGGATGAGCAGATTTTTTATAAAGACCAATGGTTCTGGTAGCTGGCCCTTGATCCACAACATGGTGGTGGTCACGTCACCAATTGGCGACCAGGCACCGCCTGCATTGGCAGCAATAATAATGATACCGCCAAATAACCAGCGGGTCTTGACATCAGGGATTAATTTTCTTGCCAACGAAATCATCACTATGGATGTGGTCAGGTTGTCTAATACAGCCGACATGAAAAAAGTGACCAGAGCAAAAATCCAGGCCAAATTGACCAGACTCTTGGTATGAATACGATCTGTAATGGTTGAGAAACCATTATGTGCATCCACAACCTCCACTATCGTCATCGCTCCCAGTAGAAAAAATAAAATACTGGCAATGTCAAATAAATGGTGGACAAGGGCATCGTGTGGACCATGTTCGCCACCTACACCGGAAAAGATGAGCATTACCCACAAGAGCACACCTGTAAACAGGGCGCTTGCGGCTTTATCAATTTTGATGGGATGTTCAAGGGCTATCGCCAGGTAGCCGATACAAAAAACGGCGATCATTAGTGCGGAGATCATAGTGGAATCGTTTAAGCGCGCCAAATGTAAAGGATTTCTCAACGACAATAGGTGACTTCAACGATTTGCTCCAAATCTTTTTATTTGTTTAACCCGGCTGGACTTTTTACCAACTAGCTGCTCGTGGTCTGAAGGCACCCAAGCAAAAAGTCCGGAGAAATGTGCCAACTATCCCTAGTTAAATACCCGCTGAACTATACATGGATTGCTGGGGCACTATAACCTGTGGCTCCTCCATCAGAATTGGATTGCCTTTACGGAGAGTCGTTATCAAATGGCATCCAATCGCACAATGAATGCAACGACGGGGTGTACAGTACATTTTTTGCAATTCGAGCAGAGATTGGCTGTCTGCCGCTGTTCGTAAAGGCATTTCAAAATCTTTCCACTTACGGGTAACGGCGTTTTTTTCTACTCCGGTAGCCATTAGTACATCAACTGCTTTTTCCTGCCATCGTGATTCGCCACGAGCCTGTCCATAGGCATAGAGCATCGGTGCCAATACATTGATGACCAATCCTTCTGCGGCCCCTTTGCCCAGACTTTTTATGAGGGCTGGAGACCGGAGCCCAAAACGATAATGTTTGGTCCAATAGGGATGTACAAGGACCTCCAGACTATTTATCCATTCGTTGGGATTGGATGCAGCAAGCATATTCGCCAGCGCATTTTCCTGATGGGTGGCCAGGCTTGCTAATCGGGCTATGCGCAGAGAAGGAAATGCAACAGGCCGCATCCGCAGATATTTCCATCGATTTACAGGCATTGGTCGCAATTGGTGTTTTGCCTGGAGAAACTGGAATTCCTTTTGAAGCGACTTTGGATAGGGTTCTGTAAATTCAGCATCCAACATGCCTGCCTGACCAAATAGCAGCGCCTCAATCTGAAGTGGGGCATGGGCATAGCGTTTAAGGAATCGAAGTGGCATACTACGGGTGAGTTGCAACATTGGTTCACTATTGACAGGCATGCCCAGGCCAGCAGCCAGGTGCAACCAGGCAGTTTCTTCCCAATCTCCACCTTGTTGTTTTAGGGTCTCAAGGACTAATCGGGCTTTTCGTTCCAGCCGCTCGATGAGCACCCGATCAAGCATGGATCGCTTGGTCAGATGTGGCACTTCATTTAAAGTAAATTTGCAGGGAATTCCGTTTCCATCGTAAACCAAACGTTGATAGCGCGCCAATAAGTTGGGATCCACCCGCTGTTTTAATTCCAGGCACGGCAGTCGGCTGCCATCGCGGCGAAATACAGGTTGATCCTCTTCCCAGACAACGTGCAGCACAGTCGCTTCATAAGCTGGATCATCCTGATGTTTGTGTTTGTACCATTCTGATGCAAAGATGTGCATCTCCACATGCCCGTGCCATAACGTATCCCCGATGCGAAGATGCGACCCGGAAAAATCAGGACCTGCGTATCCCTGATATTGTCCGCGACGAATGACACTTACCGATTGCCCGGAGGTGGTGCGCAGTTGCTGCTGATGGAAGCGACCGGTGCGCCAGATGAAATGGAGAAATGATTCTTGCATGACCGATGTTTAATGGATGATGAATAGGTCCGATTGTGTGTGATAAACCCTCGTGTGGATTAAATCAACATTTGCATTTAATCGCGCTTATAAGGGGGCTTAAAATGATCCCGATCCAACCGGACTTTTCTTTTGAAAAGGTAATCTTCAGCACTTAAAGAGATGCCGGCCGCTACCATGTCTGTGCAGCGACCGGCATAAATTACCGACTAAAAGGGCAGTTTTGCTGGTTCTTCTACAACCTGCAAACTTTCGCTTTTTTGACCACGGGTAATGCGATAAAAATCATCCACAACGACTTCAGAAATATACTTGCGGGTACCTTCCTTATCATCGTAGCTGCGGTTGCGGATTTTACCGGATACCGCCACTTCCATTCCTTTTTGCAGAATAGCAGCAAGACGTTCTGCGAGCGGGCCCCAGGCAATCAGATTATGCCAGGTTGTTTCGGTGACTTTCTCACGCTCCTTGTTGAGAAAATACTCGTTGGTGGCGAGTGTGAATTTGACCAGGTTGTTTCCCTGGCCGACTGTCTTGAGTTCGGGATCCATACCCAGATTGCCGATGAGCTGAACGCGATTGACTAAGTTTTTCATAACACATGATTTGATAAAGTGAAGAAATAAATTCGATGAGGCAAAGATGTGGGGGTGAAAAAGCCGTAGTCGTTTTTTAAACGTTTAGGTACGTTTGTAGCCGTTTGTCAACGTTTGCAAATGGCTATACTATTGATATACAGAAAGATAAAATATCATTGTTAGGGGTAAAAAATTTGCATAAATAAAGGTTTACACAGATTGTCGACCCAACAAAGATTTATCTTGTAGCTAGTGCCTTAGATAAATGTGATGGTTTTTCCGGCAGGATGATGCGAATCATTGGAGGATTGTAGACGAAATACCAGGAACTTTCTAAAGATGGTCTACCTTTGTCAGCCCTTAAAACGCACATCAACTGCCGGCACACATACGCCTGGTTGGAAAAGCAGGGAGGGACTCAATTAAAAGGAAAAATATATGGAAGTCAAAGACAGCAACGGAACTATTTTGGCAGCAGGCGACTCCGTCCTGCTGATTAAGGATCTGAAGGTAAAAGGCAGTTCGTCCATCCTGAAACGGGGCACTGTTGTAAAAAACATTCGCCTCACTGATAATGATGAGGAAATCGAAGGGAAAATCGAAGGTTCTATGATGGTCCTTAAGGCCTGCTTTTTGAAAAAGAAGTAGCCTGATTTCTACAATTGGGAAAAATAGCTTTTGTCCATGCAGGTGTTATCACCAATTTTATCACGACATATAAATCCATGACAACACGGTAATAATATGACCAGTAAAAAACATTCGGTTGACTTTAAATGAAAAGATTTATAATATTATTCTTTTTTTTAATTTGCTATACTGCTTTAGCTCTTGCACAGAAAACTGTATCTTATAGTAACCATCAATGGTTTCAATATTATAATGAACTCCAGCTATCAAAAAAAGCAACATTGTATTCTGACATAAGTTTACGAAGAGTCCATAATTTGAATCAATGGTCGCAAATGACATTTCGGACAGGGATTGGTTATCCTATCACTAATAATTTCAATGGAATAACTGGCATTGCATGTTTTACATTTTACAAAAATGACATTTTGTCTAAAATTGAATTTCGACCATATCAGGAAATAAATTCAAAACAAAAATTTGACAAGTTTCTTATCCAACATCGATTTCGTATTGAATTTAGATACTTTAGAGAAATAGTCAATAACGAAATTACAGAAAATGATTCTTTCAATTATCGATTCAGATACAGATTATTTTGTTCAATTCCAATTATAAGGTTCTCGGACAAAAATCCTGAAAAAAAAATACTATTGAATTTTGGAGATGAGATTTTTGTTAATACAGGCAGGGAAATTATTTACAATATGCTTGACAATAATCGTATTATTTTGGGACCTGCATTTCAATTTAATGACAATCTCAATATTTCTTTGACTTATACTTATCAGTTTGGACAACGCAATAATCCATCTGCATATGAGCATTCTGACATCATTTGGTTAGGTATAAATCATAAACTTTCATTAGTAAAAAATTAAATTTGCTTTAGAGCTCTGCTATTAACCTCTGAAATAGGCCAAGACTAAAGAAATTCAGGCGAGATACGCATGCGACCAACCTCTGGAGGTCAAGCTTTCCTGTAGTCAGCCTGCGGCGGACAAACCCTCTTCCGATAAACCTACGGAGGGCGAGCAAGGCATTTCGATCCCATACCGCATATGCTTCAGCGATGGTTCAATGAGCATATCTATAGCTAAGTAATTTGTATATAACGAAGTATCGCTTAGGCTTTTTATAGTAATAATTTTGTAAGGATTTGTTAGGTCAATGGGGGAGGTTGAAAGAGGTGCCCCTAAATAAGTGATCTTCGCTCGAAGCCTAATGCATGGATTGGGATAAAATAAAAAAACGTTACTGTTTTAGGACAAGACAGAGCGGAGAAAATTGGAGAACTTGCAGAACTAAACGACAGACTAAGAACGCTCAACTCGTATGACACAACTGAGTTTTAGCGATACAACAGACTTTCGGACGGAAAGTATTATAACCGCTTACAAATATGTTTTCATCGTGGCTGCAAGCCAAGCGATGAATCACTTCGCCATCACGAACGCCATCCGAAAATACTACATGAATGTGAGTAACACGCTGTTGAACGGAACCATTGGTAGCGGGCATCAAACCAGAGGATGTACGCCATACCTTATACCATTACCGTCACACCTAAACGAATAACCGAATAAACGCATAACCAACAATAGTTGGTTGTCATGGTTGTCACAAATACACTCCCGTGATTTTTTCGAAATAACGACCTAACGAAACAACGAAATATCAATATTCGTGGTAGTCATCGGATCATATACATATACAACTGCTCTACTTTCTCACGCGCCCAGGGCGTTTTGCGAAGGAAGGCCAGGCTGGATTTGATAGATGGGTCGATGGTAAAACACCGCACCGGAATCATTCGGGCGAGTTCAGGCCAACCATAGTAGTCGACTAGCCTGCTGACCATATCTTCCAACTTGACGCCGTGCAGCGGGTTGTTGGGTTGACCCTTGGGGGATAGTGGTTGCTTTGTCATCAGTTTTGGTTTTTATGCCTGTTCGAGTGGAAATGGCTTCTTGATATTAAAGGTACTCATGAAATTATACAAATGGATGATGGTTTATAAAATCCATTCAACGTATGCAAAAAAGATTTATCCAAGTTTACATTCTGGGCTCACAAAAATTAGGTGTCTACATAAGTGTGTTTTTAGTGCTTTTCGATGGTTGCGACCCGTATGTGTTGACTTCCTCTTTACTTTGATGATGCGCTCTGACTTGGGGAATAGGCCTTATATTTTGCGTTCTTTCTTTGATGATAATGAATATCGTTTTTACCGCAGCATTGCGGAAAACCCCTGTCCTCGAAAGGCTCGCAGTTATTTGATTTGAGGTTGTGGTAATAAGTAAGCCTCGCACGGGGGCGTTCGGTTCACTCACCCTCAAAACCTCAAACCCTCATTCCTATCAATAGGGGCGTTCGGTTCGCTCACCGAATGTCCACTGGACACAAGATCATTCCTCATCCCTCACCCCTCATTCCTATCAATAGGCCTCGCGCGGGGGCGCTCGGTTAGCTCACCGAAGGTCCACTGGACATTCGCCCCTACGGGTACGTGAGCTCACCTTTCAGGTCTGTCAGCTACGTGCTGGGGTCGAAAGCCCTTTACTTTGACTGTTTAATTATGTAAATTTGTTCATTAATGGAGTTATACAAATCCATTCAAATAGGCTATTGTTTCAGATCCCTAGAAGAACAATGTCATCATATGTAAATATTTTTATATGGAACATTTCAAATTATTTCTTGCAACTATCCTCCTATTCGTCACAAACATGTATTCATTTGCTCAATGGGGACCTGTCAGCTCTGGAACTGTTGAGCACTTGGTAGATATTCACTTTCCAACAAATAACATAGGCTATATTGTTGGGGAAAACAGCACTTTGCTCAAAACATCTGACTCCGGTTTGAATTGGGAGCCTTTGAAACTAGATACCGTGATGCATATAAATTCAGTTCATTTCGTCAATTCAGATACAGGTTTCATCGCGTGTAATGGGAAATTGTTACATACAGTTGATGGTGGAATGAACTGGACAAATGCAAATGAATCCGAAAATAAATCATACAATTCTGTATATTTTATTAATGACACGATTGGTTTTTGTGGAGACGATCAAGGTAAAATACTAAAAACAACAGATGGTGGAATTTCATGGAATGAGAAAACCAAAAATAATGATTCCTGGATAACTGATTTTTATTTTTCTTCTCAGGATACTGGTTTTGCCCTTAGCAATGAATACAGTTCTTCATTCTTTAAAACAATAAATGGTGGAGAGTCTTGGTTAAAGATTCCTGTGAAGCCTATATTCGTTTTTTCTGTAATGACTTCCCTTTATTTTTTTAATAATAATGAAGGGTTGATTGGAGGACTCTATAACCCTTTAATGATTAAGACGAATGATTCAGGTAACAGTTGGTCAATTTCAACATTAAATCACACATTGAGTTGCATGAGTATGGATTTCTTTAATGATTTTGAAGGTGTAGCTGTTGGTTTCCATGGCAATATATTTAATTCAACAGACCGTGGAGTGACTTGGTTCCGAGATGATGAAGCCTATAGTATTAAGGGTAATTATACTAAAGTGGCTTTTAATGCGAATAAAAAAATTGGTTATATTGCCGGCGCAAATGGAATACTACTAAGAAATGAAAACCTTGGGCTGGTAGGAACAAATAATCCTATTCAGGACAAGATTATCACTATATCACCCAATCCTGCAAATCAGCAACTATTCTTGTATACTGAACAATTGCAACAGGTGAAGATCCAATTACAGGATTTTACAGGAAAGAATGTAATTATAAAGGAACTCGACCTCCCTGGCGTCCTTAATGTTGATTTTCTATTACCAGGTGTATATTTTGCTCTAATATCTAAAAATGATAAAATATTTGAACAACATAAAGTAGTAATACAACAACCATAAATTAATCGAACTCGAAACTGCAGAAACAACTTTTGAACTTACTAATAGTTTTACCCCAACTAACCTGGAATATTCAATTTTTAGCCTTAGTTTAGTATCAGTTTTAATAATGAGTAAGTTTGGATGCTTACCATATTTGCTGCAAATGCCATGATCCACATTGTACTGATTGCAAGGTGTACTGCCTGACTGATAAATTCTGATCCACTATTCACAAATTCACATTTCTAACAGCATAAATATCAATGCGCCTCCAGCCAGGTATTCCCTGTGCCCATTCCCACCAGGATCGGCACCTTCAGATTAGGGATGGCATGTTTCATTAAATCTTCAATTTTGGGACGTAGTTCATCGAGTTCTGGTTTGTAAATATCAAAGACCAATTCGTCATGTACCTGTAGAATCATTTTGCTACGGTAATTCCCTTCCTTCAGCATAGCGTGGATATTTATCATGGCCACCTTGATCATATCTGCCGCCGTGCCCTGAATAGGCGTGTTGACGGCCATGCGCTCGGCATTGCTTCGTTCGAGTCCGCTTTTGCTGTTGATATCGCGCAATTTTCTGCGGCGCCCCATCAGGGTCTCGACATAGCCGTTATTTCGGGCAAATTCGACGGTGCTTTCCATATAATGTTTCAGGCCCTGGTATTGGCTGAAATACGCCTCAATTAATTCGGCAGCCTCTTTTCTGGGTATACTTAATTGGCGACTCAGATTCGTTGCTCCTGCTCCATAAATAATAGAAAAATTCACTGTCTTCGCGTTACGGCGCTGGTCACCACTCACCTCGTCCAGCGGGACTCCATACACCCGGGCAGCCGTAGCCGCATGAATATCATGACCCGACTGGAAGGCTTCGATCATTGCCTCATCGCCGCTGATATGTGCGATGAGCCGCAATTCGATCTGACTGTAATCCGCCGCCAATAAGATATGATCCGAGTCCCTAGGAATGAACGCTTGTCGCACTTTACGACCTTCCGGTGTCCGGATAGGAATATTTTGGAGGTTGGGATTATTCGAACTTAACCGCCCTGTGGCTGCAATCGTTTGATTAAACGAACTGTGGATACGGCCCGTCCTTGCATTTATCATCCGTGGCAAGGCATCGACGTAGGTACTTTTTAATTTGGTTAAGCCCCGATAATCGAGAATCATTTGAACAAATGGATTTTCCACCGCCAATTCGGTCAGCTTCTCTTCATCGGTGCTGTACTGGCCGGTTTTGGTTTTCCCCCAGCGATAGGGTATTTTCATCCGATCGAAAAGGATCTCGCCAATCTGCTTGGGAGAGGATATGTTGAATGCAGAGCCAGCCGCTTTATAAACTTCGCGTTCCGTATCCCGGATTTGTTTCTCCAGCTCGACAGAATAGACCTCCAGGAATCCTGCGTCCAGGCGGATGCCTTCAAATTCCATCTCCGTCAACACATTGATCAGCGGTCCCTCCATTTCAAGGTAAAGCTGCTCCAGTTGTTGCTCCTTGATCAGCGGCATCAAATAATGGTAAAGCTGTAAGGTGATATCGGCATCTTCAGCAGCATAATCGGACACCTTTTGGAGATCCGCGTCCCGCATGGTGAGTTGTTTGTTGCCCTTGCGTCCAATGAGCGTTTCGATCGAGACAGGCTGGTATTTCAGGTATGTCTCGGCCATGTAATCCATGCCATGCCGGAGATCCGGTTCCAGCAGATAATGCAGGACCATGGTATCATAAAGGATGCCCTCCAGATGGATGTCATACCATCTCAGGATCTCGGCATCATATTTAATGTTCTGCCCGATTTTAGCAATCGTAGGCGATTCCAGTATCTTTTTAAATCGGTGAATGAGCGTTTTAGCTTGCTCCTGATCATCGGGAATGGGTACATACCAGGCTTCATGCGCCTGGATCGCAAAGGACATCCCGACGATTTCGGCAGCCATTGCATCAATGCCTGTCGTCTCCGTATCAAAACAAATGACCGGAGCTTTTTCCAACAGTCTGATCAGTGCTTCCTGGCTCACTTCGTCATTTACCAGATGGTAGGCATGGGTGACGTTGTGGATGTTCATCGTGGCCATCGAATAATTGGAAGGGGCAGGACCTGTTGGTGGCGCTTCTGGGGTGCTTTGATTAAAAAGGTCCGTCTGTGTAGCAGCCTGGATCGGTTCTTCGCCGAGCACTTTACGCGCCATAGACCGGAATTCCAGTTCGCGGAAAAGGTCCGCCAGTTTTTCCCGATCGGGCGGATCCAATTGGAATTGCGTTTCATCAAACTGGATGGGCGCCTCAATATCTATACGTGCAAGGGTCTTCGACATGATGGCCTGATCCCTGAATTCCAACAGGCGCTCGCCGCTTTTGCCTTTGATCAGGTGCGCGTTTTCAAGCAGATTCTCTACTGACTGATATTGCTCCAAAAGTATTGCGGCAGTCTTTGGGCCAATGCCCGGCACCCCGGGTATATTATCTACACTGTCGCCTTGCAGCCCAAGCATATCTACGACCTGATCGACGTGTTGAATGTTCCAGGTTTCACAGATTTCAGGTACACCCAGTATTTCGATACCATTCCCCTGGCGGGAAGGTTTATACATGAAGACATTTTCAGAAACCAGTTGCCCATAATCTTTATCCGGCGTGACCATAAAGACCTGATAGCCTACTTTTTCGGCTTGTTTGGCTAGCGTGCCAATGACGTCATCTGCCTCATAACCCTGCAATTCCACAACAGGGATGTGCCAGGCACGAAGGATGTCGCGCACCCAGGGCAGTGCAAACCCAATATCCTCTGGTTGTTCTTCCCGGTTTGCTTTATACGCCGGATACATAACATGTCGAAAAGTGGGTCCCTGAAGGTCGAAGGAAACGGCCAGGTGAGTAGGGTTTTCTTTTTGCATGATATCCCATAGGGTATTCACAAATCCCGTTACAGCGGACGTATTCCAGCCTTTGGAATTGATGAGTGGCCGTGCGATAAAGGAAAAATGAGCCCTGTAAATCAGCGCGTGTCCATCGAGGAGAAATAGTTTTTTTTCTGCCATAAGGTTAGGTGCGAGGAGGTCACAAGATAGGGCAAAACCTGAAGGACCACATAAAACAAATGGGATGCTTATCTTTCGGCTAACAAATACACGATGTTATGAAATGGGAAGGCAGAGAAGGTAGTCAAAATGTGGACGACCGCAGAAAAGGTACTGCACGAAAAGTAGGTGCAGGTATTGGGATCGGCACTATTTTAATCGTGATATTTGGCCTGATCATGGGCGAAGATCCCGCTAAACTCATTTCACAATTGCAGGGAGGTGGACAAACGAGTACCGCCGAAGGCGCCCAGCAAACGGGTGGTGCAGATGATGAACTTGCCTCTTTTGTTGGTGTCGTTTTGAAGGATACGGAAGATGTATGGGACAAACTATTTCCCGCCCAGATCGGCAAAGCGTATGTCCACCCCAAACTGGTTCTCTTTTCCGGCGAGGATCAGTCCGCATGTGGATATGCCAGTGCAGCTACCGGACCCTTCTATTGTCCGGCAGATCAGACGGTGTACATCGACCTCCAGTTTTATAGTGATTTGAAAACCCGATTTGGTGCTACTGGTGATTTTGCCATGGCCTATATCATCTCCCACGAGGTGGCACACCATGTTCAAAATTTGATAGGCATCCTTGGGCAGGTCAATCAAGAACAGAGCAGGATTTCGAAAGAAGCAGCAAATGATCTTTCTGTCCGGGTAGAGCTCCAGGCAGACTTTCTGGCCGGCGTGTGGGCACATCATGCGCAAAAAATGAAAAATATTCTGGAAGAGGGCGATTTGGAAGAAGCCTTAGGGGCAGCCGAAGCTATCGGAGATGATCGCATTCAAATGCGCACCCGGGGGTATGTGGTACCAGAGTCATTTACACATGGCAGCTCCGAGCAGCGGATGCGCTGGTTTAATAAAGGAGTTCGTACAGGAGATCTCAATCAGGGAGATACGTTTGCAGCTAATCCACTTTAAACATTTTAGTTTAATTATTTTTTTGTGAAATGATTTAGCCGAGACCTTATTAGCAAAAGTAAAGCGGTTAATAGCAGCGCTAATTTCAGATCAATTATTTAGGCATATTCCAATTTATCCTCCTCGCTATATCTCAGAAGGTAGTAACCATCCACCCGAGGTTAAAAACATACAGGACCACAATAGTAACTACATTCAGAAGTTAAGGAAACGTTATCTATTACAAAATAATAATTGGCTTTAGCATCTTTAGCCTGTAATACACCATTCCCTATGAAGGTTGCTCTACTTGTACCGTCGTTTTTACTACTTGCATTTGGCCTCTCCGGACAATCAAAACTTTTCGAACTCAGTGGTAAAGCCACAGATACTTTGGGTACACCACTCTCCCTGGCATCGGTGTTACTCCTTGATCCGATAGATACAACGCTGGTCACTTATGCCTTGACCAACGATGCCGGTATATTTCAAATTAAACATATCAAACGCGGACGCTACCTGCTTAAAGTTTCATACATCGGATATATGCCTCTTTTGCTGGAAGTAGATCCCGGTGAAAAATCAACAATGGATATGGGCGCAATTCCACTGGAAGAAATTGCCAAAGATCTTTTTGAAGTAGTCGTTCGTGCGGCCAAAGCACCCATGAGTATCAGAGGAGATACTATTGAATATGATGCGTCAAAATTTAAAGTACCCCCTGGTTCTACGGTTGAAGACCTATTGCGACGATTACCCGGTATGGAGGTTGGCGCAGATGGCAGTTTATCTTCAGAAGGTCAGGCGATCAATCGGGTCACGGTAGATGGGCGCCGGTTTTTTGGAGGCGACCCCAAAGCAGCTACAAAAAACTTACCGGCAGAAGGTATAAGCAAAGTGCAGGTTTTTACGGAAGAGACAGAGGAGAAAAAACTCACCGGCGCCGATAGCAAACCGCCGGAAAAAATGATGAATCTTGAACTTAAAGATGAATTCAAAAAAGGTGGATTTGGTAAAATCATTGCTGGAGCAGGAACAGAAGAGCGGATGGAGCTCAAAGGAAATTACAATCGATTCGATAAAAAACAACAATTTAGCCTGATCGGCATGGGCAATAATACGGGCCGAAATGGATTGGGCTGGGATGACTATCAGGATTTTCGGGGTAGCCAGGCATTCAATTGGGATGATGGCGGCGATTTCGGGTTCGGCGCCGGGGGCGATCGTATGGTGTATTATTCATCCGATGATGATGACATGAGCATCCAAAATAATTTTTTCGGCAATCAGCAATCCGGATTCCCCAAGAATGGATCTGCCGGAATCAATTATACCTGGTATTCAGACAAAACGGAACTGAATTCCATGTATTTTTATAATCACACCAACCTTATTGCCGCCGCAACACGAAATCAGGAAAATTTTCTGCCGGATCAGACCTATTTTAATCGGGATATTACCCGAAGGGATCAAACACAAAATGCGCATCAAATACAGGTGCGCCTGGAACATAAAATCGATTCCCTAAACACCATCGTTGGCAGCGCCAATGCCAGCATGGCCGTCCGGAACACGTTTAATAATGGTGAATATCAATACCTGCGTCAGGATGAATCGCTGTCCAACTTTACCCGATTTGACAATACTTCCAACCTGGAAAATCTTCTCTTAAATGGTTCCATAATCTATCGCAAAAAATATAAAAATCCGGGCCGAAGTTCGGCGATAAGTGGCAACTATCTGCACAATGTAAGTGACACTGAAAATGAGCAGGAATCAGAAAATGAATTTTATACCACCGAAGGCATTTTGGATTCGCTGGCATCTATCTACCAGGACAACCTGACCAATACGCAACGCCAACAAATTAAATCCAGTCTGCTGCACGTGGAGCCGATTGGCAAGAAGTTTTTTGCCCAGGCCTTTTACAATTTTTCACATCGCTTTGAACGCTCTGACCGGGATGTATTTGACATTGCCAACGGCGAGCAGCAAGCCAATGACTTTCTGAGCCGTTATTACACAAATAACATCGACCTCCATCGCCTTGGTGTTTCCCTGCGATATTCACACCAGGGTCTTAACTTGTCTGTTGGAATGGCACGGCAGCTTTTTCAACTGGATGGAGATTTTCAGGCCGGACCATCAGCAGGAATTATGACCCGCATACAACGGGATTATTACAATTGGATCCCAAATGTCTCCTTTAATGGCGCTATCAAAAAAAACCAGTATCTCAATGTGAATTATGGCGCCTATGCACGTGAGCCATCCATTCGAAACTTACAACCCATCGTGGATAATAGCAACCCACTTTTTATCAGGGAAGGCAACCCGGACCTCATACCTCAAATAGATCACCGTTTTTCAGCAAGCTTCAGAAAAAATAATCCTATTCGTTTTACCAATTTTAATATTTCCCTGTCGTATACGCTAACAGAAAATCAATTTGTCCAGGAGCAGCAGGTTGATAGTTCATTTGTCACCACTTCCCGCATGATCAACTATAAAGGCGGATCCGGCGTATGGTCTTATCTCAGCTATGGCTTCCCCATTATAAAAAATAAATTTACTGTTAACCTGAATTATAATGCCGGACTAAACCAAAACTTTGCGCTAGTCAATGCTACAGAAAATGAAACCTTCTCCATAAATCATAGCGGCACCATACGTCTCAATTATTCTCCCAGCGAATTTTTTACAGCGTTTTTATCTACCCGTATAGGTATAACGGACACACGGTATTCCATTAATACCAGTCAAAATCAACAATTACTCAACGAAAATTACAGCCTTAATCTAAGTGCCCGACTTTTTTGGGGCGTGTTTATCAATGCTAATTTTAATTATGATCGATATCAAAATGATCGATTTGATTTTAATCAGGATGTCCCCATATTGAATGCCTCATTGTACCGGGTCTTTTTACCCAATAATCGGGCAGAGGTACGGCTGGCCATTTACGATGTGTTTAACCGCAATCTTGGTGTCTCCCAATTTGCTAATGCGAATATCGTTTCAGAGACCCGGACCACGACGCTGTCACGGTATGCCCTATTGAGTTTTACCTATAATCTTCAAGGCATAAATACCGAACTTAAAAAACAATCCAACTACTATTGATGATCAAGCGCTATTTAACCCTATACTCCTTCACCCTGATTTGTTTGTGCTCTGGCATAGCACTGAAGGCCCAAACCATGACCGGTGAAATTCAATATGACCGAACGACGTATTGGACCAGGATGATGGATTACCTCCCCTTTCTCAGCAAGGCCGAAAAGGAACGGACCATGCTCACGTGGGGGAAAGATGATGGTTATACCAGTCAATATGTACTGAATTTTGATTCCATATCCAGCCTGTACGCCTATGCCGAAATGCAGAAAGAAAAAGGCGGGGGTTGGTCCTGGCGGCAAGAGGAATTGTTCCTGTATCGCAACCTCGAAACAAACCAGCGCAGAGATATTATTGAAATGCCCGATCGCATTTATTTAGTGGAAGATGAATTGCCCACGTATAAATGGAAAATTTTATCCGAAATAAAAGATATCCAGGGACATATCTGCATGAGTGCCGAGACGCGCGACACCATAAAAAACCAGCGTATAGTAGCCTGGTTTACGACAGAAATTCCATTGCCCTTCGGCCCTGAAGGTTATGGCGGATTACCCGGCATGATCCTGGAGCTGGACATAAATGACGGCGCCGTGTTAGTCTCCGCAACCGGTATAAACCGCAATCCACCTGAAAAAATAATTGCCCTTCCCAAGCGCAAAAAAATCAAACAAATTACTGCCGCTCAATACCAGACCAAACTTCAAAAGTATATTTCGGAAAGCATGGAAGGCAAGCGGAATCCGTATTGGAATATAAGGTATTGATGGAGGGGAGGAGGGGAGGAGTTGAGGAGGGGAGGAGGGGAGGAGGGGGTGTGGAGTGTGGAGTGTGGAGAATTTCGGAATAATCTGGAATCTGGGAATCAATGTCGTTTAGTTAAGGAAATGGACCCTTGGAGATTTTAAAATATATTCAGTGAATTCAACCCCTTCAGGGTTGGGTTGATAGACCTCCTTCCTTTAATTGAATCCAATCACTTACATCACAGATAGATATTGGGCTAATAATATCACGAAACTGAAGCCTGAAGGGCTTCAATTTCAATAGCCCCGGGTGCAACCCGGGGGATGAAAAAAACAAAAAATCAGCAACCCTGAAGGGGTTGAACTGGGGGAGAAGATCTTATATGACTATAAATGACCGAGATTCTTAACTAAACGACATTGGATCTGGGAATCTGGTATCTGCATCGAGCCGTGGATGAGCTCACAGACCCCAAAGGGTGAGCTCACAGACCCCGAAGGGGCGAATGTCCAGTGGACATTCGGTGAGCGAACCGAGCGCCCCTGCGCGAGGCTTACGAAATGCCTCTTAGGACATCAACATAATGCTGACATTCAGTGAGCGAACCGAGCGCCCCTGCGCAAGGCCTATTACTAAGGGATGAGGGATGAGGGATGAGGAGTGATCTGGTGTCCTGTGGACATTCGGTAAGCGAACCGAGCGCCCCAGCGCGAGGCTTACGAAATGCCCCATTGCACATCAACAACAATTCGACATTCGGTGAGCAAACCGAGCGCCCCTGCGCGAGGCTTACGAAATGCCCCATTTCACATCTCGAATTCTAGATTATTGGAATCCCACATTTCGTAAATGGTAAGAGGTAAATGGTAAGCGGTTAGGGGCCAAAAAAATGAGCCACCATCCGCATGTCGTAAATGGTAAAGGTTCAGGGGTCAGGGGCCATGAACGGAAAACCGCATCTCACACCCCGCAACCCCAACGCGACCCACAGAATCGGGCGCTCCTCCTCAACTCCTCCCCTCCTCGACTCCTCAACTCAACTACAACTTATTTTCCGATTTCAAGGCTGCACCCAGGTAGGCACGATTTAGTCGGGCGATATTGGTGACACTGATTTGTTTGGGGCACTCCGCTTCGCAGGCCGTGACATTGGAGCAGCGACCAAAGCCTTCGTCATCCATTTGTTTGACCATATTCAGTACCCGCGTATCCGATTCCGTTGCGCCTTGTGGCAACAGACCCAGATGGCTCACTTTGGCCGATACAAATAACATGGCAGAGGCATTCGGACAAGCAGCGACACAAGCGCCACAGCCGATACAGGCTGCCGCTTCAAACGCCAGCGACGATTTATCCCGCTCCACCAGTACGGCATTGCCATCGGGCGCCGAACCCGTATTGACTGAAATATAACCGCCGGCCTGTATGATCCGGTCAAACGCCGAACGGTCTACCACCAGGTCTTTAATCACCGGGAATGACCGCGCCCGGAAAGGTTCGATGACGATCGTCTCCCCTTCCTTGTAATGCCGCATATGCAACTGGCAAGCTGTAGTGCCCGCCTGGGGACCATGTGGCTGCCCATCGATGACCATGCTACAGGTGCCGCAAATGCCCTCCCGGCAGTCATGTTCGAACGCTACCGGCTCCTCCTTTTTGCTGATCAATTCCTCATTCAATACATCAAGCATTTCCAGGAAGGACATATGTTCATTGGCTTCAATGTCATAGTGCTTGAAACCACCTTTATCGGAAGGGCCTTTTTGGCGCCAGATTTTTAGTTTGAGCTTCATCTTATGGATGATTTTGACAGATTAATAGTTGTCGGATAGGGTTGGCTTTTTAGGCGTAGGATCTTGTTTTAAGTGCTACGTTTTCAAACACTAATTCCTCTTTATGCAGTAGGGGTTCTTTTCCCGTATCCATCCATTCCCAGGCGGCGACATAGGCATAGTCGGCATCGTTACGCTGGGCTTCCCCATCCGCACTTTGGTATTCCTCGCGGAAGTGTCCGCCACAACTTTCATTGCGTTGGAGCGCATCCACGACCATCAATTCCCCGAGCTCCAGGAAGTCGGCCACACGCTGCGCTTTTTCCAACTCCGGATTATATTCATTGGCCGTTCCGGGCACATAGACATCCCTGTAAAACTCATCGCGGAGATCCTGGATGATTTTACGCGCCTTGGTCAGTCCTTCTGCATTGCGTGCCATGCCACAATAGTCCCACATCGTCAAGCCCAACCGGCGGTGGAAACTCTCCACAGATTGGTTGCCACCGATGTTCAAGAGTTTAGAAATGCGACCCTCAACCTCTTTTTCGGTTTGGACAAACGCATCGTGTTTGGTATCGATAGCCGGGGTTTTGATCTCGTCGGCCAGGAAGGCACCTATGGTGTAAGGCAAAACAAAATAGCCATCAGCCAGACCCTGCATCAATGCCGATGCGCCCAGGCGATTGGCTCCGTGGTCAGAGAAGTTGGCCTCACCCAGTGCAAACAAGCCGGGAATATTGGTCTGCAAATTATAATCAACCCACAGCCCGCCCATCGTGTAATGTACCGCCGGAAAGATCATCATTGGCGTTTTGTACGGATCATCGCCGGTGATCTTTTCGTACATCTCGAAGAGGTTGCCATATTTTTCACTCACGACGGCTTCGCCAAGGCGGGTGATGGTGGCTTTGTCCGGATTCTCAAGACCTGTAGCATGTGCCTTTGACTTGCCATATCGCTCAATAGCGGCAGCAAAATCAAGATACACCGCAAGACCGCTACGGCTCACACCGTGGCCTTCATCACAGGCCATTTTGGCGGCCCGTGACGCAACGTCCCTGGGTACGAGATTACCGAATGCCGGATAACGGCGCTCCAGGAAATAATCGCGGTCGGCCTCAGGGATATCGATCGGTTTTTTACGACCCTCCCGGATAGCCATGACATCTTCTTTCAACCGGGGCACCCATACCCGACCGTCGTTTCGCAGGGATTCCGACATCAGGGTGAGCTTGGACTGGTAGTCGCCACTCACCGGGATACAGGTCGGGTGGATCTGTGTGTAACAGGGATTGGCCATATATGCGCCCCGCTTTACCGCGCGCCAGGCCGCTGTGACATTGCACATCATCGCGTTGGTAGAGAGGTAAAACACGTTGCCATAACCGCCGGTGGCCAAAACAACGGCATGCGCGCCAAAGCGCTCCAATTTTCCGGTGACAAGATTCCGGGCGATAATGCCCCGTGCCTTGCCATCGATCATGACCACATCGAGCATCTCATGGCGGTTGTACATCTGCACACCACCGGTATGAATCTGGCGGCTCAGCGCCTGATAAGCGCCTATCAGCAATTGCTGGCCGGTCTGACCCCGGGCATAAAAGGTACGACTGACCTGCACACCGCCAAACGAACGGGTTTCCAGCAAGCCGCCGTACTCGCGGGCAAAGGGTACACCCTGAGCCACACATTGGTCGATAATATCTGAGCTGACTTCGGCCAGGCGATGCACGTTGCCCTCCCGGGCACGGTAGTCACCGCCTTTCACGGTATCGTAAAAAAGGCGATGCACGCTGTCCCCGTCATTCGCATAGTTTTTGGCGGCATTGATACCACCCTGCGCTGCAATGGAGTGTGCCCGGCGCGGACTGTCATGGAAGGTAAAGGCTTTGACATTGTAGCCCAGTTCGGCCAGCGAAGCAGCAGCGGATGCACCGGCGAGGCCCGTACCTACCACGATGATGTCGAGCCGGCGTTTGTTATGCGGTGCTACGATCGGGCACTCCGCTTTGTAGCGTGTCCATTTATCGGCAATGGCGCCCTGTGGAATTTTACCATCTAGTTTCATAATGATGCCAATTTTACGGCTTCCGGATGCGGCAGAAAACCTGGATTTATAAGCTGGTTGGTCTTGGTAGAATGATCAGCACGCAACGTGACCCGTTGACATGCTGTTGTTTCTTTCAAAATTGTCGGAGCTACTGGACGTTTCATTTCAGATAGGTCAGCAATCAAAGAAACAGGTACATATAGATTGGAATCAGCGCAAACAATGCGGGGATGACGATCGCGTACAATTTTCCCACCGCGTGGATCAGCGGCGTGTATTTGCGGTGGTTGAGGCCCAGCGTTTGAAACGCGGATTGAAATCCATGCCAAAGGTGAAGTCCTACCACAATCATACTGATGACATAAAACAAGACGAAAGTCGGATTTTTATACACCACATAGACTGAGGCATACAGGTCCTTCAAGGGTTCGGGATAGGCGTCGTAGGTAACCAATCCCATATTGCCCAGCTTCATCTGCAACCAGAATTGGTACATATGGATCAGCAGGAATACAAAAATGACAATGCCCAACCAGGCCATGCGACTGGAAAGCAGCGCGCTGGTATTGACGGCCTTGGTCCGCTTGACGGCATAATCGATGCCCCCCCGGGATGCGCGGTTTTTGCGCCACAACATGATCCCCTGGATCGTGTGCAGGAGGATAAAGGCATAAAGCAGATAGGAAGACGTCTTGATCAGCGGATTGGTCGTCATAAACCGGGCATACACGTTAAAGGACTCCCCGCCATCATCTGCGAGCAACTGGAGATTGCCCGCAAGGTGAACAAGTAAAAAGAGGATCAGGAACAGACCGGTAAGGCTCATGACCAACTTTTGGCCAATGGAGGATGTCAGAAAATGGGAAAACCAACTCATGGCGTGTACACGTTTCAATTCATGCAAAAGTATAACCTTAACATTTAGGACTGGAGGAGGGATTACATATCCTTCTTATTTAGAAAAATTCTAAACAAATTGATGGGGCAAAGGCGATTTGGTGGGGAGTAAAATGGGGATGGGGTGGTGGTTTGTCTGCCTGGCCGACCTTAGAAGGCAGGGGGTGTAAATGTCCAGGGTAATTTGCCGCTTATCTCTTACCCTTTACCCCTAACCATTTACGGGATGCCTAAAAAGACTAAACGTACTGCTAGGTTGATAGGCCGTGATTGCCACAAAGGCAGGAAGATCACCAAGGTTCACAAAGAAATAGTTGTAGAAGGGATGACTTGTATAATTGGACCACGAATTAGACCACGAATTAGACCACGAATTAGACCACGAATCTTCACGAATCTTCACGAATTAGACCACGAATTTTCACGAATGAATTTATGTAGCGGTTTGTCTGCCCCCCGGCCCCCAAATGGGGGAGAGACAAACCACGATCACAAATATGTTGTCAAGCTATCAACCAACTTTACACACCGCATGACAAAGGTTTTAAGGACCAATGGGTACACTTAATAAAAGATTCCGGACCTTTGTGGTATGCCAGCACCCGGTACAACCAAAGAAGACCTGCAACTGCTATTGCGTTATTTCCCGGAGGTTCCCCTTCCTGTGACGGTGACCGATTCCAGTCGCGATGCCTTTGAGCAGACCAACAAACCTTTGCCGGAGATGCTTAGTGCACTTTTTATCGAGCAGTGGGAAGGCGAAGTGCCGGATGAATTTACCGAATACCTGCCCGGCTTTCATTTCCGTACCAAAAAGCAGTACGGCATGGTCTACTGGAAAGCCGCATTATTACATTATACGTATGTTTTGGTGCTTTTGGATCCGGATGGCGTATTTTTAGACCGCCTGGTATTGGCCGAAACCGATGCCACCTCGGGCACCATCCGACAAGGTGCGGCAATGATTTCGGAAGACTTTGAAATATTTATGGTAGAAAGCGCACTTGATGCGACCGACATTATTGGCGACCCTACCCAGACCATTACCGAACGGTGGATTATCACCGATGAGGGACGCTTCCGCGAGACGGAAGGAAAATAAACAACATGGACAAAAAACTTAAAATCAAAGGCCGCAAGCTCGAACAAAAAGAGCTGCAGCAGGCCTTGCTGCGCATGTACCGCCACCAGCCGGGCAAAGCGATCAATGCCAAACAAGCCATCCGCAAACTGAAAGTCGATAACGACCGCAACAGCGTCCAGCACGCCCTGGAGGATCTGGCCAAAAAAAATGCCATCGTACCTGCCGGTGAAGACAAATTCCGCTGGAGTGGCACCGGCCCGGAAGCCCGCAATAAAGCGCCGCGAATGCCACATATTACCGGTCCAATCATCGGTACCGTCGATCTGACCCGATCGGGTGCAGCCTTCATATCGGTGCCCGGCCAGGAGCGGGATATTTTTATACCACCCCGTTCGGTCAATAGTGCTATGCAGGGTGATACGGTCGAAGTGCGCATGGCCGGAGCCCACCGTGGCCGGCCGGAGGGCGAAATCGTGCGCATTGTCAAGCGGGTGAATGATCAGTTTATCGGCACCCTCCACCGCACCAAAAAGCGGGATATCGTCGTGCCCGACAAGCTAAATATGCCTTTTGATATCGCTATCGATCCCTCCTCAAAAAGTGATGCCGAAAACGGCGAAAAGGTGGTCGTTCAGATCACCGAATGGCCCGGTCCCGACAGTAAGTTGCGGATACCGGTAGGTAAAATCATCGGCCGTTTTGTGGGGCAATCGCTCAATGATGTGGAGATGCAG
>JAGNXB010000073.1 GCA_017985675.1 Saprospiraceae bacterium
TGTGGCTCCTGAATTAAATGTAAATACAAGGCTGGTCCAGGACCTGTTTGCCTTGACACTAGGTATAAAACTTTAAGGGGGGAATTTTTTGGGCAGGCGGGTGAAGACCCGCTTGTCCCATTTTAGGAACTATGGAACACCCCACCCGCTTCTTTTTCTATTTCTTTCTCCTTATCGGGCCGCAGCTTATTGCCCAGGCTCCGGAGGTTTGTCCATTTTCGCGATTAGTCGAAATGGATTTAATTGAGTCGTATTGGTCCTACGTCCGGACAATCCATTCCGCATCGGGAAAAACAATCCACCAGGGCGGAAAAGCATATCCATCTTATTTACATTTTCGATTTGATAATACCTTTGAGGAGCATACCAATGGGGTGTATCGGGAGGGCAAATGGGCTTTGACCGATGGTCGGTTAATGATGACGTATCGGGGCCTTGAATCCTATTGTGCAGACATGCCTGTGGCCGGAAAACTGACACTTGGATTTAATGCTACCGGTGAATCTTCGGGTCGGCACTATGAATTTAATCTTGTTGAAAGTGAAGTCACACCTTTTTTGCGTCCATGGTATGAACTACCTACCATTATTGTCGATAAAAAAAGGTCAACAAAACCTGGCCCTGAAATAAATACGAATTCCCGGTGGTGGGCTTTTTGGGAGAGTTGGCAACGTGAACCCAAGGCTGTAACACCGGTGCTGACACCCATTACCATCGAGGTGAGTGGCGGCGGATATTATGGCGGATTAAATCCGGTATCGCGTCAATATGTGCGCATTAATTCAGAGGGCCGTGTCATCCGCGAAGTGCAAACCCAACGTGAAGGATTAATGGTGACCAAAAAAAACATTACACGGCGCGAATTGGAAGATTTTGCGGAGTGGATTGAGGCCCAGGGCTATTTTAATCTCGAAAGGGAATACGATTGTAAGGACCAACTTTGTTACCGTCGCAAATCCCAAAAACCCAAACCCATCCCCTTACAAGTCATGGTCGCGTATGGCCGCAAACGCCATGTCATCACGGTGCATATTTGGGGCCTTGATCAAAATAAAATTCAATATGCGCCTTGTCCACCTGTTATTGATCAAATTGTGGAAACGGTATATCGGATGGCCGATCGGGTGGAGTAGGGAGGGGTGAGGTTTTGAGGTTTTGAGGTTTTGAGAAGAGTGTGATTTTGGAATAATCTGGAATCTGGGAATCGTTTTTAGGGAATCGTTAGAGATGATGGAATTTTCGGTCAATTAGTGTCATTAAAGTCTTCACACACAATTCAACCCCCATCTTAGTTAGTGAATCCGCTTTTTATAAACCCAGGGTTGCACCCGTTCCTATTGAAATCGACGTCGTTCATTCTGGAGACAGACGATGGTTTAGTCTATAAATCTAGCCTCAATTAAAGGGATTGATCAAAGTCTCTAAACCTTTTTCCCTATACCATGTTATTGATAGCATTACTATTAAAATAGCGATCGTAGATTGCAAAATGAACGGCATGCTCTCAAATGTAGTTATCCAGATCAACCCCACGATCTATCTTAAAAGCCCGGAAACCAGCGAGTTGGGCCGAAAGATCCTCGCCTCCAGCATTGATCTCATTGAGCAGATTGGCTTTGAAGCGTTTACCTTCCGGAAGTTGAGTCAGGCCATCCAGTCCCCGGAAGCATCGATGTATCGCTACTTTGAAAGCAAACACAAGTTATTGCTTTATCTTACTTCCTGGTATTGGGGATGGATGGAATACAAACTCGTTTTTGGCCTCGCTAACATCGAATCTGCCGAAGTCAGACTTAAAATTGCCATTGGAATTCTCACCCAATCTGATGAAAGCAGTGGCGGATTTCCGCATATCGATACCAGTAAATTGCACCGCATCGTGATTTCCGACTCCTCAAAAACCTACCTCACCAAAGTCGTGGATCGCGAAAACGAGGATGGGGTATTTTCCGGCTACAAACAAATCGTTGCACATGTCAGCCGTATCGTGCAGGAAATCAATCCCGAATACAAATATCCGCACATGCTCATTTCCGATGTTATCGAAGGCGCTCATCACCAGCGTTTTTTTGCCGAACATTTACCCCGGCTTACCGATAAGTACAGTGATGAAGACGCGGTGACAAATTTTTATACCGACATGGTTTTTAAAACAATCAAAAAGTAAACAATGGCCTTAGAGGCACCACAAACCCTGACACCCGTAGAGCGCTTTTGGCGGCTACTCAAGCCCAACCAGAAAGAGATTTTTCAATTGTATACCTATGCCATTTTTAATGGTTTGATTTATCTATCCCTCCCGTTGGGCATTCAGGCAATTGTCAATATGATTCAGGGTGGACAAATCAGCACATCCTGGATCGTGCTGGTGGGTTTTGTGCTTGCAGGTCTGGTATTCACCGGCATCCTGCATATTTACCAGCTGCGGATTACCGAAAATTTGCAACAAAAAATATTTACCCAATCCGCTTTTGAATTTGCCTACCGCATACCGCGCATCCGCCTGGAGGTGCTCTATAAACACTATGTCCCCGAACTGATGAACCGTTTTTTTGATACTATGTCGGTTCAAAAAGGCTTGTCAAAAATATTAATAGATTTTTCTACTGCTTCGTTACAGGTCTTTTTTGGCTTGATATTGCTTTCCTTTTACCATTCTTTTTTTATTTTGTTTAGTGTTGTATTAATCTTATTGATTTATGTCGTATTTCGTTTTACAGCAAAAAAAGGCATTCGAACGAGTCTGATGGAATCCAAATACAAATATCAGGTGGCCCATTGGCTGGAAGAACTCGCCCGAGCAAATATCACCTTTAAGATGGCTGGCATTACAGATTTGCCGATGAGTCGTACAGACGATCTCTCCCACAAGTATATAGCCGCAAGGGAAAGCCATTTTAGCGTACTCATTCGGCAATATGGTATGTTGGTCGCATTTAAGGTAATTGTAGCGGCAGGATTGCTTATCATCGGCGGAATGCTGGTCATGGAGCAGCAGATGAATATAGGCCAATTTGTAGCCGCAGAAATTATTATCCTTATGGTGTTGGCTTCTGTGGAAAAATTAATTGTTAGCATGGAAGTGATTTACGATGTACTCACCTCGCTGGAAAAAATAGGTGAAATAACCGATATGACATTAGACGAAGAAACAGGCTCTGCATTTGTTTATAACAGGGAGGAAGCGGGAATGGAAGTCGAGCTGCGGGATGTCTATTTTTCTTATCCCCAATACAATAAAAATACCCTGAGTGGGATAAATCTGTTTTTAGAAAAGGGAGACAGCCTCTGCATAAAAGGGGCCAACGGTTCGGGGAAATCGACCTTATTGCAGGTCCTCGGAGGACTCTATCGGGTACACCAGGGTGGTATGGCATATAATGGCCTACCGGTCGGCAATTATTCGCTGGCGTCCCTCCATGCTTCAATGGGTTATTGTCTGATGCAGGAGCAATTATTTAATGGCACTGTGCTTGAAAATATTTCGCTGGGTCGTAAGCGTGCAACACAAGACCAGGTGCAATGGGCCATTAAGCAGTTGGGATTGGATGATTTTATTCGGCAGCTTCCTTTGGGATATAATACCTTCATCGATCCGGAAGGTGTGCGATTGCCCCGAAGTATAGTCCAAAAAATATTGCTCGCAAGAGCCATTGTTTGCCGGCCCAAATTGCTACTGCTGGAAGACGTGCTGGACCATATCCATGAAACAGAGCGAAAAGAAATTATTCGATTCCTGACGTCGCCCGACAACGGCTGGACAATGGTAGCTGTATCAGATGATCCCTACATGATGGAGCTATGCAATAAAGTGGGCTTGATGGAAGATGGAACGATCAAAAAGTGGATAAAATAACGAAGCGACAACCATGTTAAATATCACGACCAATACGATAAAAAACCACTTTGCGCATGAAAATTTTACTGCGCTCCATATGGTGGAAAATCGGCAGACAGGAAAAAAACTCCTGTATCTATTGTTGATCCTTTCCCTGATTATTTTGCTATCCATGTTTTTGCCATGGACGCAAAATATTCGTGCTCGTGGCTATGTCACCGCACTGAATCCCGAGCAGCGCCCCCAAACCATAAATTCGGTCATAGCTGGTCGAATCGAAAAATGGTTTGTCCAGGAAGGTGACTTTGTCGCTCAGGGTGATACCATTTTATTTATTTCGGAGATAAAGGATGAATATTTTGATCCGAATTTGTTGGCCAATACGGAACAACAAATCAAGTCTAAAGAATTAACGGTCGGCTCTTACGTAGAAAAGGTCAAAGCACTGGACAGCCAAATTGATGCCTTGCTGCAAACGCGTGTATTAAAATTGGCACAGGCAAAAAACAAACTGCAGCAAGCGAGCCTGAAAGTGCAAAGCGACAGTATTGATCTGACCGCAGCAGTCATCCAACTCGACATTGCCAAAGAGCAATTTGCACGCGGTGAGCAGATGTACAAACAAGGATTAAAATCCTTAACGGATCTAGAGACGCGCAGGATGAAAATGCAGGAAGCGGAAGCGAAAAGATTGTCGCAGGCCAATAAATTACTCACAGCCGAAAATGAAGTCATCAATGCGCGTATTGAATTGACTACAATCGAAGCTGAATTTCGAAACAAAGTGTCCAATGCGGAATCGGATAAATACACGGCGCTGTCCTCATTATACGACTCGGAGGCGATTGTTACCAAAATGCAGAATCAGTACATGAATTATTCGGTTCGTTCCGGATTATATTATATCACGGCGCCACAGGATGGCTATATCACCAAGGCGATTCAGGCGGGTATCGGCGAAATGGTCAAAGAGGGAGAGTCGATTATCAGTATTATGCCTGCTAATTATGATTTGGCGGTGGAGATGTATGTGCGTCCTATTGATTTGCCGCTTGTAAAAAAAGGCAGTCCCGTGCGCATTCAGTTTGACGGTTGGCCCGCTGTTGTTTTTTCAGGCTGGCCTAATGTAAGTTATGGCACGTATGGTGGATTGGTATTTGCGATGGACAATTTTATTAGTGATAATGGGCAATACCGCATATTGGTGGTACCCGATCCTGATGATCATCCCTGGCCCAATGCGTTGCGTGTAGGTGCGGCTACCAGTAACATGGCCTTGTTAAAAGATGTGCCGATCTGGTATGAGCTGTGGCGCCAGGTAAACGGATTTCCTCCGGATTATTATGTCCGGATTGCTGCTAAAAATGAACCACAAAATAAAAAATGAAAGTAATCCTTTTTTTCTGCCTATTTTTTTTCGCTATAGCGTTGTCATATGGCCAGGCGAATGGTGGGGTCATCTTTTCCTATGAACAATTTATGGAGCGGGTGAAGTTGCATCACCCTCTGGCGTTGCAGGCTGCGTTACAACCTAAAAAAGGTGACGCAAAACTAATGGAGGCAAAGGGTGGTTTTGATCCGGTGACTTTCGGGGAGATAGATCAGAAATATTTTGACGATAAACAATATTACAGTTTGGTCAACGGGGGGTTGATGATTCCTACCTGGGTTGGATTAAATGTCAAAGCAGGTTTTGAACAAAATCAGGGTTTATATTTAAATCCGGAAAATAATACGGTATCAGGTTTGTGGTATGCCGGTATTACGATGCCACTTGGTCAGGGTTTGTTTATTGATGCACGCAGGGCAGCATTACGACAGGCTCAGATTTATCAAAATGTGACGGAGGCCGAACGAAAATTAATGCTCAATGAATTATATTATGACGCGGCAAACGCCTATTGGAGCTGGTTTTTAAAATATAATCAATTATTGGTTTATCAGGAAGGTCTTGCCCTGGCAACGGAACGATTTTTTGCAATTCGGCAAAGTGCTTTGCTGGGTGATCGGCCGGCAATGGATACCCTGGAAGCTTCCATCCAGGTTCAGTCCAGGATGTTGAGTGTGCAGGAGGCGGAGCTGCAATTTAAAAATGCCGGGATGCAGCTTTCCGTTTTTTTGTGGGTCGATGGATTGATTCCTCTTGAATTGGAGCCGGCGACCATACCGGGTTTATACCGGGATGATCTGGGTCTTGATGACGAGTTGATCTCATTACTGCAGTTAGAAGATCGCATCAACCGTCATCCTAAAATTCAACTTTACAGTTATACCTTAGCTCAATTGGATATCGATCGAAAATTGAGGACGGATCGATTAAAACCATCTCTGAATGTCACGTATAACCCGATTTCGGAAGCGGTAAATGGCAACCCGTTTGCAACTTATTCGATCAATAATTTTAAATGGGGTGCCGCATTTAGTATGCCCCTCTTTTTGAGAAAGGAGCGGGGGATGCTGGCCATGACAAACGTCTATATCGAAGAGACCAATTACAAACAAAGTGAAGTGCGCTTACAATTATTAAATACAGCCAAAGCCTATTGGAACGAATGGACAGTAACAGGGAATCAAATCCAGCTGTATGCCAAAACGGTGCAGGACCTGGAGACTTTATTTAATGCCGAGCAAACCCTCCTGCAGGCTGGAGAGAGTTCGCTCTTTTTGGTGAATAGCCGCGAAACAACTTTTATCAATGCGCAGATGACCTTGATTGATTTGGTCGCCAAACGCAAAAAAGCAGCAGTTGGTGTGGTGTATGCTACAGCGGGTTTCGAGGAGTAGTAATGAACGGTTGGTCTAATGATCTACTTTGCTTTCAGGCATTCAATTAACACACGTTTCATAGATGGCTATGTACAGGTGGATTATGAAGGATTAAATGATGAATAAAAAATGGAATATGTTAACGGCTATACATCCTAAGTTGCCCATGCGTGACAAATTGACCACTCGTCATTTTTATGTTGACCAATTGGGGTTTCGGGATATTGGCGTTACCGACTATGAAGGTTACCTTATGGTAGCAAGGGATGATGTTCAAATTCATTTTTTTGAATTTGCTGATTTAGATCCTGATTCAAATTATGGTGGTGTGTATATACGAACGGATGATGTAGATGGTTTGTATCAGTCCTGGATTGATCAGCAGGTGCGGATACATCCTAATGGTGCCTTGAATACAAAACCATGGGGCCAGCGCGAATTTTCATTACTTGATCCGGACAATAATGTATTAACGTTTGGACAGGCTTTATAACAATGTCCTGATGTCATTCAATTCCAGGTTTGATAACCAGACCAATAGTGAAAATTGTGGATGTCGAAATGTTTTAGCTTCAAGCCATTACTTTAGAACAACAATTCAACTTTAAAAGAAGTCTAAATTATTTATTTACTATGGAAATTCAGAAAATACAAATGTTAGAGAGCCTGGCTATTCTTATTATTTATGCGTTGGTTCTGTTTGCAAGTATGACCATTATTAACAATGCATTAAAAAACACGGCACTCCAGCGTGCCAGAAGGAAAATGATCATCAAAGTAATCAATTTGTTTGCTTCTATTGCTGTTGTAGTTTTGCTTGCGGGAGTTTGGGGATTAGAGCAAAATGAAATTGCTGTATTTGCAAGCACAATACTGACTGCATTGGGAATCGCTTTTTTTGCGCAGTGGTCCTTATTGTCAAATATCACTTCGAGTGTCATACTTTTTTTTAATCATCCCTTGAAATTAGGGGATTCTATTAGGGTATTGGATAAAGACTTTCCTTTTGAAGGTGAAATTACAGATTTGACCTATTTTTTTGTTTATCTGAAGACAACTGAAGGGGAGGTAATTACCATCCCTAACTCATTGATTTTGCAGAAGTCAATAGTCATATTGGCTAAAGGGAGCCCATTCTAAGTTGAAAGTATTGTTGTATATAAAGGCTGACTTAGTATTCATTAATCCTTAAATTGTATTAATTATTTATTCGTCCTTTATGCAGTAATTGTTTTCATTTTTAATAAACATTATGTCTAAGATAGTTGGCGCAAAAGTATTACGCAATAATTGTCTTTTCTGCTTCATTTTATTTATTTTTTCATGTTAGGTTCTTTACCTGCCTGATAAAGTTGGTTTTGCTTCGTCGGCGAATTGTCAATATGGGGCTTTTTTTGAAACCTTATCAAAGGTAGCGGTTGGATTGGAAGTAGATGACAGGAACCTTGTTATTGTTGTCCTTTAAGTTCATTTTTTAGTTCATAATCCAGGGAACTGTAGCGTCTGTGATCAGGGTCTGGTCCTTGCTTTACCTTTTAATTCATCGGATATCCATTCTTTGTATTAACTTTAGCAGACGAATCCATAATACACCGCTCCACATGTTGTCAATTGAAAATAGGCGTATAGGAAATGTTTGCCCTTTTGGCGCATACCTTATGTTATTCTTAATAAGTGTTTCTTTTCCTTCCTGTGCCCAGGAGACCAGGTGGATTGATGATATTGTTCCGGATTGGACACTGGATGACAGTTCCTTCGAAATCTGCAATGGAGATGACCAAATCATCCAGTATTTTAACGATGGGAAAGGCATTCAATATAGGGGAGGGAAGCGAGTTATAGACTCGTTGTTTTTTTCGGGATATAAAACTGTGCATCTTCAGGAGTCTGGTCTTATCCGGATTCGTTTTTTGGTGAATTGTAAGGGTGAATCGGGACGGTTCCGAATCCTCAGTTCCGATCTGCACTATCAACCATTTGTATTTTCGGACGACATCCTTGATCAACTTTTGGAGATTACCAGATCCATGGATCAATGGGAGCCCAAGATCTGGCGTGAAATGAAGGTAGATTATTATCAATATTTGATTTTCAGGATTGAAAATGGAAAACTTTTACACATTTTACCATGAAGAGATTGATGCTTTATTTAATGGTGATGTCTGTTGGTGCGATATCACAAGCCCAACCCAACTGTAATGTATATTTATGGGAAGGAGATACGGCCCAGTATAAGGCGTGTATGTTGTTTACCGAAAATATGGATGACTATTATCAGTTTGATAAAGCATTTCACCACCTGATTGATAGTGCATTAACCCTTTGTCCACACTTCGCCTTTGCTTACTGGGAAAAGGCAGCGCCATATGTCAAATCCGGTCATTTTTTGGAGTGGAAAAAGAATATTGATCTGGCTGTAAAGTATGATACCCTGGGTTACCTACCGATACGGGCTTCCCTGCGTTATAAATTTTTTGCAGATTATAAAGGCGCTATTGAAGATATTGAAATCCTCGAAAGAATCAGCCCGGTTGATATTGGGTACACTTCCAACGGTACCTACCATCTTACTATTGTGAAGGCGCTTTGTTACAAACAAATGGGGGATAATAACAAAGCCAGAACAATTATTGAAAATTTGCTCCAATCGAAGGAATATGCTGTTGGATTATTTGATTATTTGCATTTGGGTGTCTTGTATTTGGAATGGGGTGATGTGGAAAGGGCCTTAGTGGCATTGCATAAACAAGCAGCTTCCGGTGATGTAGCCGAGGTACACTATTATCTGGCATTGGTCTACCGGCAACTGGGCAACACGGAAGCATACCAAAAAGCCAAAGACACGGCCATTAAAATGTATGCCAGAGAAATGCGGATGTTTGATCAATACAATTATATGATTGACCAGATTTTTGAAGAGGATTTGGATAAATTGTGAAGGAGTTGAGGAGTGAAGGAGTTGAGGAGTTAAGGAGGTTGCGCTCTCGTCTTGGTCCAGATTCCAGATTCCCAGATTCCAGATTATTCCACCCCCTGCGCGAGGCTTACTCACTGCCTTTAGTAAATCAACAAAATACTGACATTCGGTGAGCGAACCGAGCGCCCCTTGGTGAGGCGTATGTGATGTAATAGATAACCAAAACACCTACGAAAAACACACCACATCCACATATACCACTGCGCCATTTTAAAGTATAAACCCTGCCTTGCTGGCAAGCAGGATTTATACTCCTTTCCACCCTTCAGACTTTCGACCTTAGGACTTTCAGACCTTTGACCTTCTGACAGCAATCTTCCGTCCCATTTGACCTAATAATCCAAAATCTTGTATATTTATCACTTGATGGAAACGCCCCGAATTAAACAAATATTATTATTATGGAAAAGCTGCAATTCAAAGTAAACATCAAAGCGCAAGTAGCCGATGTTTATGATTTCATGCTTGGCATAACCAGTAAGTCAACGTATGAACAATGGACCGCCTTATTTAACCCGACATCGAGCTATGAAGGAAGTTGGGACAAGGGAAGTAAAATACTTTTTATTGGAGTAGATGAGAAGGGAGAAAAGGGAGGTATGGTTGCCAGGATAGCTGAAAACATGCCCAATCAATTTGTCTCGATTCAACATTATGGTCTTTTACAAGGAGACAAGGAAATTACAGAAGGACCAGACGTAGAAAAATGGGCAAACGGATTTGAAAATTATACCTTCGAAGAAAACAACGGGACGACAACCGTTATTGTTGACCTGGACACAACTGAGGATTTTGTAGATTATATGAATGAGAAGTATCCACCAGCACTCGACAAATTGAAAGAAATTTGTGAAAAAGAATAGTTTCCTAAAGATGTTTAAATGGATTTAGAATTTGAAACGTGTTGAAATGACATGTTGCAACGGGAGTTGGATTTAAACAGACAGCCCGGTTGACAAGAAAGACCATATTATGACAAACAACCATCAACAATTAAAAAATGGAGACCAATGTATGGTCATAGGCGGGACACATAAAGGAAAGTCAGGCATTGTTCAAGACTTAAAAATAAGTAAGACAGGGCATATTACTATTACCGTTTTACAAAAAAGTGGTGTGCGTTTTAAAACGCTTGGAAAAAATGTAGTTGTGGAACAATAACATTGATTATTCCAGGAAAAATTCAGGCTTAAAAAAATACGTATTCCCGTTGCACTATTCCAGCCTCCTCAAACCCTCAAACCTTCAAACCCTCCAATACATCCACCACACAACCATACCGCTCCTCACCCATTCCTGTGATCACTTCATAGGGTAGAGCCTCTTTCCGAAGTATATCTTCATACAAATCAAATAACGTTTGCCTGTCGTGTTCATTTTCCCGCAAAGGATCGGCTTGCCAGGGCAGATCCGGTGCACATAGCAGATAGATAGTCGGAACTTGTCTGCGATGGAGATCGATGACCCATTGGGCCACATGCCCGTACCGCACATCCAACCAGATCCGAAATGTCAGCAGGTCTGTATCCGCTACCCAATTGGTCTCAGGGTTTTGGAAGACTTCATTGATAGCGGCATATTGACCGAGGGCCATCCGATACACGTCTGATTCGGTGTATCTGTTTTTATTTTGAAGCCATTCCCGGGCATATTCAGGGACATGGGGCCAGCCGGTATCTAACGCCAAACGGGTAGCCAGTATGGTCTTTCCGGTGGATTCAGACCCGGTGAATACCACATGTTTGCCCATCTGTTTTTCCATAACCCAAAGATACACCCGGGTCAGGTATTGCCTTATTGGTACCGGTGCCCGATATTTACCGCTGCTAATGCATGATATCGAACCATTTTTCCTCTGGAGGGATCATTATATCGCCTCTGAAGACAAACAGTCGCCGTTCTACCGGCGGCAGTATGACGAGTTTTATTTCACCCAAAAGGTCTACAACTATTACATTCATCCCCAGTGGGATACGTTTGGTTCGGCCACCTTGTACACCAAGATCCTCTTTGCGGACTATGCCGAACACTATGTCATCCTCGAGTTTATCGGCGAGTGGAATGACTGCCTGTACAATGATATCGAGATGCTCAAACGGGGCTTGATCGATCCGCTGATCAAACGCGGAATCCGAAAATTCATCCTCATCTGCGAAAATGTCTACAATTTTCATGGGGACGACGACTCCTATTATGAGGAATGGTGGGAGGATATCCATGAAGATGGGGGCTGGATATGTATGGTAAATACCGAAAAACATGTGCACGAAGAAATGACAGACACCAAGTTGTATCGGTACACACATTTTGGTCCCGATTATAACAACATCATCTGGCGACCGCGTCAGCCGGAGTTTTTTTATCAGGCGATTGATTCGCGTTTGAACGAGGAAGTGGGATTGCTCGACTGAAGACGTGTATCTTTGTCCGATGCACAGATCCGGATTTGTTAATATTCTCGGCCACCCCAATGTAGGCAAGTCGACCCTGATGAATGCCCTCGTAGGCGAGCGCATGAGCATTGTATCCGCCAAGCCTCAAACGACCCGGCATCGCATCCTGGGTATTCTCAGTGGCGATGATTTTCAGATTGTTTTTTCCGATACCCCGGGATTTGTCATTCGCCCATCCTACCGGATGCATGAAAAAATGAATGCCTTTGTCTCAGGGGCCTTTGAAGATGCCGATCTGGTCCTGCTCGTAACCGAACCCGGCGATGTGTATGAAGCCGATGACCCGCTGTTGCACTTT
>JAGNXB010000131.1 GCA_017985675.1 Saprospiraceae bacterium
ACATTTTCTGCCCAATCCGGCCTGTATAATCGATCCGGTTGAGCAAAATTGGTTTGTCAGCAAAGTACTCGTCTACAGCCTTTTTTGCCCCGGCATAATGGCCATAATCATCGATGATAATAACACCACCCGGAGCTAACAGGGGATACAAATGAATCAATTCATGTTTTGTCGATTCGTACCAATCTGTATCAAGTCTAAGTAAAGCGATCTGCCCGGGCATCGTGCCAGGAATGGTATCTTCTACTTTTCCTTTAACAAAAATGACATTCGTGCTTTGAAGATTGGCTTTTACTGACTCCAGCGAAGCCATGGACATCCCCTGCGCCACGCCATCCTTTCCTGCAATACTGTAATCATGTTCTCCTGGTTCAGTCATCCCTTCAAAGGTGTCATAGAGATAAATATTACGATCCGACATCATGGCCATAAGCATGGCACTGCCGCCTTTCCACACCCCACACTCCACCAAATCCCCGGGAATACCTGCCTGGTTGACATATTGAACGGCCTTATACAAGGCATACATCCTTTCCTTCGAGGTCATGGTGTATGGCTTGCATTGATGATAGATCCTTATAAATTGCTCATCGGAATCGATAATAGGATCACGTTGCTTTATGAGATCGTATCCCAAAAACCGGACACCTTTCAGAATGATTGAACGAAGCATTATAGTTGAATTTAACCCAAGTCCTGCATTGGCTTTAAAAAAGTTAAAAGTAGGCAAATTGCTAGTGAAGCATACCAATAAATGATTGTGCCTCCATTTAACCCGATTAGCATCGCGTGCCACTGTTGTAAGAAATAATGCAATCCTTTGGGGGGTGATGTTTTTACTTTGATCCGGTTAGGGTTGTTTTGTAAAGGTAGAAAGAACCCTGTCTCCATTTTGTAAAATAATCTGTAGAAAATACATTCCAGGTGGTAAAAAATGTACATCCAATTCCAGTTGATCCTTCACCGTTTCGACGGTCATCATGTTTATACCTTGCGTCGAAAAAACATGTATCGTTTGTAGATGTTCCCTGGATTGTATATGCAGGATATTTGTTGTTGGATTGGGAAAACAGTTGACCCGATTATTTGTGTCCGTCTGCAAAGTAATCGCTGACGGACCATCCAGATCAAATCCTTCCCGTATATAATTGTTGATAACTTGTGCTGTAAAATTGTCACTCCAGTTACTTTTATTCATGGCTTTCCGAAGGGATATCAGTTCGTCCAGATCACCTACAATGCCCAGCGTTGCGAGATAAGATGAAATATTCCGCTCCGGATCCGAATAGGGCACGTCAAGTACCTGACCGCCGGTTTCACCACTCATATTGGACCAGGCGGTAAAATTCCCTCCCGGCTGAAACCAGTTGTTTTGCGGGTTCACATTATAATATTTGTTTTCCGAAAAAGATACGTTTGCAAACGGAGCATTGGTATTAAAACAATACCCTTTTTCGTTTTCCATTTGAATGGCATTATTAGCCATTACATTCATTCCTGTCAAACCGGATCCCAGGGCGATACCGCTGGAATAAGCGGGACCCGTGGGCATGTTATTCCCCCACTTGTAAATAATATTCGCGTTAAATTCGACATCCTCCGCTTCGTCCAAAAACATCCCGAGGTTGTAGGTTCCCATGGATGTAAAATGCGCGACGATATTATGATGAACCTGTACATTTTTTGCACGTTGCACCCTTATCCCCCTTCCCGGATCAAAGGGCTCCACCCTACTGTCAAGGACCACATTATAAGCCACCTCTCCGGTGACAAATTCCGATGGCCAGTTTATCGTTGTTTCATGGGTGCCAAATTGCAGGTTTTGGGGATTGGATAAATATAAATTTCCGGTTATTATGCCGCCACATCGGTGCCCGCCACCGGTAGCCGATGCTCGTGAACTGATATTGTCCCTAAACGTCAAATTTTTATTGCCCACCTGAAAATAGGTATTGTGTCTAAACCCATTGGCGGTAGCACCGGGAATCGCATCGCTCCACCCATTTCGGTCCACGAGATTTTCTTCAAACAGGATGCTGTCCACATTATTGATAAATACACCGCCGGTATGAGCAGTACCCGTAGTATACGAATCACAAAATGCACTTCTTCTTATGGTCAGATTGGACCTACTTGCTGTACCACCACCTGCCGGGTCGAGCACAACCACTGCCGTAAAAAAATAGGACACATATATATCTTCGAAAAGTAGATTATTAAAATCAGCAAAAACTTGAATCGCCGATGGATCCGCATCCGTTGGTCTTGGACTTGGATCCAAATGAAGCCCGCAAAAAGCTAAATCATTGCAAACATTATTATCAAAATAATATCCGATACTGATAGCCGGTTGGCCGGCAGTATGGATCTGTGGGCGTTGATCAGAGGTGCCGTACGAACTAAAGACCACGGGTTCATCGCTATTCCTACCCGACAGGTTAATGATCCCAAAATGTTGATTTTGGAAGACATCGCCCTTTTTCAGAAGGATCCAGTCGGGGAAACCATTCCGCAACTGGGTCATGCCGGCTGCAATCGTTTTGAAAGCCTGGATAGATCCTGTCGGCAGGAAGGGATCTGACCCGACAGCAACATCATCCGGCATGTAAAAATGAGCCGTAAAATCATCGCCGTCCGAATCGCTCACATAAATGATGCGGGTGTCAGCGCTTGGTAAAAATGGTGTCCATCCATTCACCAAAGGTGGCTGAGCAACCAACATAACATGACATAACAAGCAGCAAAATGTAGTTAGAAAGGCTGAAGTTTTCATCTTGGACTGATTGATGTAGACCCTGTGATTGAAATCAGATTGGCGTGACGCTCCAATCTGGCACCTAATATCGCAATTTCTGGCCAGTTTGAAGCAGCCAACACCAGCACATTGAAAAATCGATTGAACAAACATTCCATGTGTATACCGACGAGACGGCACCTTGAAATGGCGGTTTAGCAGCTCTTTGGATACCATTTTGATAAAAAATAGACCATCGCAAAGAAATCCTGTGGTCTGATGTTAGTGCAATTCATTATATGTTGACATACAGTTGATTGCATGTCATGATCCAAGGAAAATTCGACCAAGAGAGTAGAAAGTTGAGGGGTTGTGACGATGCTTTGTTTAACAAATTAGAAGATTCTAATCTCTTTGCTTAAACAAACTTAAACGATTTGTTATTACCCTACCATGTCTAACTAAAACCCTTACACATGAGAAAGTTTAAACTAATGTTTTTGTTTCTGGTCTTGAGTTTTGCGGCGATGGCCCAAACCGCAAGACTTCAGGCTAT
>JAGNXB010000074.1 GCA_017985675.1 Saprospiraceae bacterium
TTTCCATTGTTATCGAGTACCGTGTGAACATCTAAGAAAAAATGGTTGCGACTTTACAGACACGATAGTATTAACACAACAGTGGTTGTGATTACCATCAAATCAGCTAAAATAAGATTTTTTTAGTTTGCCTGGGCTGAATATAAAATAACTGCAGCCCAAGTTGTAGATTTTAGACTTATTTAGCTGATTACCGTTTTGTCCTTCCTTGTCGAAACATCAATCTGTGCATCATTCCCTATGAATAGGTACGACAACTACCGGCACCTCAGCTCTTCGTATGACCTCTTTTCCAACACTGCCAATGACCCATTCATGAAGCGTGCTATGTTTGTGGCGACCTAAAACCAGTAAGTCGGCATGCAGTTTTTCCGCTTCTGTTAATATGGTTTCAGCAACAGGACCTTGAATTAATAACGCTTCACTTTCAACGCCAAATGTGGTCAACCAATCCTTTTGTTTTTGCAGTAATACATGTTCCGCACGGAGTTCCCTGGCCCGTTCATCCCGCACATATTGTGGTCCCGGTTCATAACCCATAAAGTCTGGTTCGGGTGCCGCTACATGGATGAGCCAGCATTTGGCATGGTAAGCCAAAGCCAGGCTGGAGGCGCGTGCGACAACTAATGCTTTGGGATCCTGAAAGTCCACCAGGACGACTATATTTTTTATCATGACGTATGATTTTGATGTTACTTAAATCAAAATTGAAAATAAATAAACTGCTCACCACTACCCTGTGCCACAAATAATAAAACCACCATAATTGCCCAAACGGTTCCAAATAGCCACCAGGGTGTTTTATCCGCCAATTCTTTCACAGACGAATTTCGCATAAACCAATGACACAAAAACAATAAAGTGATAACGATCATCACCTGTACGATTTCCCGATACTCAAGGGTCTTTTTTCCATCAGGAACGATCCAGAACATGGCGCTGAGCAGGTCAATTGCATTGCCAAAATCGCGGGCCCTGAAAAATACCCATGTAATGTTCACCAGAAGATAAGTGCCCAAAGCTAAAAAGATACCATTCCAGGAGTTGCGGAGCGAGCCAAAACGAGAACGGAACAATCGTTCACAAGCCAGATAAACACCATGAAGAAAGCCCCAAAATACGAAGGTCCATCCCGCACCATGCCACAGCCCACCCAACAGCATCGTAAGCATGAGATTGATGATCGTCCGGCCACTTCCATTGCGATTACCACCTAATGGAATATACAGGTAGTCACGGAGCCATGTGGACAGGGAGATATGCCAGCGCTGCCAGAATTCGGAAAAGCCGATGGAAGCATAAGGGTATTTAAAATTATCCGGCAATGTAAATCCAAGCATGAGGGCGATGCCAATCGCGCAAGTCGAATATCCGGCAAAATCAAAAAAGATCTGGCCCGAAAATGCCAGTGTGCCTGTCCATGCATCCAGACCGTGGACGAGCTTCTTCGAACGAAATACAGCATCTGCAATATCCGCCAATAATACATCAGCCATCACGACCTTCAGAAAAAGCCCCAGGGTCAACAAAAAAGTGCCCCACAATAATTGTTTTATTGTCGCACAGATGGGCGCATAAAACTGGGGCACCAGTTCACTGGACCGCACAATGGGTCCCGCCACTAATTGTGGAAAAAAAGTTACATAGAGGGCAAAATCAAGGAACGTCCTTGCCGGTTCAATACGTCGGGCATACATGTCAATAGAATAGGACATGGTTTGAAAAGTGTAGAACGAAATCCCCATTGGCAGGATAATATCCCAAGCCATTGGCGTAAAGCTCAGGCCCAGCCATCCCAAGACGATCTGAAAGTTTTCCAACAAAAATTCGCCATATTTAAAATAAACCAAAAATCCCATATTTAAAATAACACTTAACAAAAGCCAGGCCTTTCGTTTATGAGGATTAGTTTCCTTGTATAATTTATTGCCGGCTACCCAATCTATGACTGTTGATACCCATAGTAATAGAATGAGTGGCGGATTCCAAAGTCCGTAAAAAAAGTAACTGGCCAATAGGAGCATCCTTTTTTTGTGTGCCCAGGTGACCGGCAGGTGCCAATAGATCAACACCAAAGTTAAGAGCGCTAAAAAACCAAGAGAATTAAATAACATGGGCTTTTCTTAAGGGTGTCAAACGAAATGTATACAATTACTTAGAGATGACCATCACTTTGGAGAATACCGATCAGTTCGCGGGTATATTTTTTGGCATCCGGTGTGGATAGATGTGACCATTCCGGAGTAAAAAATTGGTTAAGGGCCGGATAATCTTCAAAGTGATAGGAAGGGCATTGGGATTGTTGTGTAAAAGCATCCCAATAGGCCGCACGGGGGTATTTAATGTCTTCTATTTGTTTTACATCACCGTGGGACGGATTTCTCGTCCAGATGATTTTTCCACCACGTGCCTTCAACGTGCGTACCAGATCCAGGTAGAAAGGGAAACTGCTTTCGATCATTTTATCATTCCGCTTAGGCGTATCTTTCGGATCGACCCATACTCTTCGGATGGTCTTCTGGAAAGCAGTATCTGTTTCCAATTTGGAGAGCATTGTTGTATTTCTGTTTGCATCAACGTATGAAAAGCGGGGAAAGGGAGGATAGGGGTCTTGCAAACGTCCGCGGAGTGGAATGGCACTAACCATTGATTTTAAATCAGGATCATCATCTTCACCCGTGGTCAGGAATGCAAAATAAGGTTGGATGGCATAGGATAAGGTATGATTGAGCCGTTGTGACCAGGTTCTGTTATTATAAAAGTCAACCCATTCTTTTGCTCGTCGATACCCCCCAATGGAATCATGTGGAAAATTAAAAAAAAGGCCTTCGGTAATATTCATGACAATCGTGCCATTGAATTGGGTATTGCGAATGATATCCGACAATACGGGAGCGCCGGATTTGCCATCGGCTGCCAGCTGGATTGGGCGAACACCTGTTAGTTGTTCCCACACATCAAGCTGGAAGTCAAAATGTGCACGCGAGGCACCAATAATAAGAACCTGACTGGGATCATTATCACGCACCAGGTGGCGCTTTTCAGCCCACAGGTATTTGTCATCATCCATAGTAGCCACAAACCCCTTTGACCGGCAATACATTTCCCAACTGACGAGCATGGCGGAGACCAGAAGCGTCATCAATAAAAAAGCACGGTTGAAGGGCGGAGTGCGTATCATAGTTAATCCTGCTATCGAAACAAAAAGGAATCTTCAGTAAAGATATTTTTTATCCGCCTTTGATCAGTGTAAAATTAGGTGGTGATAAGGATTGCATAGGCCGACAATGTCGCTAACTGTTGAACAATATTGTGTTTCTAATTTATAGTCGGTATTCAGATGTTTCATGAAACGAGTCAATGAGGATATCACTGTGGAATGTAATAACATCTTGATTAGCCGTTTCGAAGTCCGGCCTCCGAATGGTTTGCTCGCAATGAATAAATTGAGGTACCTTTTTTAAAATCAAGGCATTTGTTTATTAGACAAGCAGCGAAAGAGCGAATGATCGTATCTTTACAGGTGTAATAGCTCCGCTCTTTAACTACATATTCCCTATAATTATGAAATATCGCCTCCTCCTCCTCCTAATGGTATTATGTGGAAACCTGGCCATGGCCTATCAGGTAACCATTTTTGGGTATGTAAAAAAATCCGATAATACGCCGGTGCCCAATGTTTCTGTACTTGTACAGATCCAGGTCGGCAACATGATTACCCAGTCAAAAACGGTCCTCACGCAATCGAATGGCAAATATCTGGCTCAGTTTGACATCGATGAAAATCTCCAGGAGGTTAAAGCGCTGATTTCATTATTGGATTGCAATAACGTTGAACTAAAACAAAGTGTCGGGTTATCCAAATCCCACCCGCAGGGGGAACGACATTTTGTGTATTGTAAGGTAGGATGTGAGCTCTCAGTTGACATTCTCCAAACCACGAATAATAATGGTCAGATAAGCCTGAAAGCTTATGCCAACAATGGAAAAGCGCCCTTTTCTTATTCCTGGAGTAACGGTTCGCATGACCAAAGCATAACGCCAGATAAAGAGGGCACTTATTGTGTCACTGTAACAGATCATGATGGCTGCACAGGGAAGGAATGTATAACCGTCGGACAAAACGGGGATTGTGGGGTGGAAATACACATGATCCCATTAGACAACACGGGTAAAAAATTCAAACTTCAAGCCATAACCAAAGGCAATGGTCCTTTTTCGTACTTATGGTCAACCGGATCTACAGATCAATTCCTCGTTGTTGAAAAATCAGGCACCTATTGTGTGACGATTACCAACGCAAATGGATGTACAGCGACTGCTTGTATTGAGGTGACCATAAAAGGCGACCCCGATTGTATCGCTACAATTACTGTTATATATGATGGAGGCAAAGCTAAATTGACAGCTAATGGCAAGGGCAAAGAACCATTCAGTTACCAATGGAGTAATGGTTCCAATGAACAATTCATTGTGGTCGAAAAGCCGGGCGAATACTGTGTCACCATCACGGATGCCAACGGATGCATAGCTAAAACTTGCGTAAAAGTTCATTTTGACAAACCTTGTGGGGTATCCATCAAAGCATTTTTTGATGGCGGCAAAGCAAAATTAACGGCATTCCCTATCGGCCTTGCACCGTTTAAGTTTATATGGAGCAATGGATCGAATGATCAATCCATCATTGTCGAAAAACCAGGTGAATATTGTGTGGTGATTGTTGATGCCACCGGTTGCGAAGCCAAGTTCTGTTACACGGTTAAATTTGACAAGCCCCATGAATGCAGTGTAAAAATCCAGGTTGTTCCTTCAAATACTCCGAATGGCCCAATCAAATTACTGGCCATTCCCCAGGGAAAAGGACCGTTCACCTATAAATGGAACACGGGTTCGACAGACCCTTCCATTATCATTGAAAAAGATGGTGAATATTGCGTAGTCATGATAGATGCTTCCGGCTGTGAAGCCAAAGCATGTGTCAAGATTCCCGGCGATAAGCCACACCATTGTGCAGTAGATATCGCCAAACAGCCTGCAAATTCAGGAGGTTTTCACTTGAAAGCCATTCCTAAAGGTACTGCACCGTTCCAGTTTTTGTGGAACACAGGCGAAACGACCCAAACCATTGCCCCATCTGAGCCTGGTGAATATTGCGTTAAAATGATTGATGCACTCGGATGTATTTCAACTGCTTGTATTGTGATCAAAGAGCCGGGCGGTGAAAACAAGGATTGTGCGGTCCACATCAAACTCAAATACAACAAAGAAAATGACGCATATACTCTGACAGCTGCCCCCAAAGGAATAGCGCCATTTACATTTAAATGGTCCACAGGATCCGGCGATGCTTCAATAAGTGTAAATGTGCCGGGCATATATTGCGTGACCATTACCGATCATAAAGGTTGCCAGGCAAGCTCCTGTGTTGAAATTGAGGAGGACAAAGAGGTCAATGGAGGCAACCCGGTAGGTAAAGAAATCGAAGTGTTGAAATCCTATCCTGTTCCAACCTTTTCAGAGATGAATTACCTGATTAAATTGTCGATTGAAAGTCCCCTTTACTTTCGGGTTCTTAATTTGACAGGTGCCGTCATTCAGGAATTTGGATTTGCGTCGTTACCTGTAGGTGAGCATCTGATCAACCTTCCACTGGGAAATTACGGGCCGGGTTTGTTTTATGTTCAAATTCAGTCAGCCAATGAAACGGTGATGAATAAGTTGGTTAAGGTGCAATAAATTGGTAGCCTAAATGTGCTGGAAGGCCGGTTGTCCATTACGGATAACCGGCCTTTTTTCTTGATGTCAAGAGCATTGCTATTGGCTCAAAGGGCACCCATTTTATCTGGAGGTAACCCAAATAGGGTGCATTAACCCTGATTGTCACCCCAAGTTTTTATTATTAAAGTGCCCGATACTTTTCATCCATCAATTGAAAAGGGCTTTTTATCTATCGAAAAGCCTCTTCCACCAATCAGCTGTGCAGGCGGGTAAGTCCCACACGCATCTTTGCGTCGTACTTAATCTTCACCTAATCACACATTTACACCATGAATTTATTCAAGCATTTTTCAATCGTTACATCAGTTATCCTTTTAGGATTTCTTGTATTCACGTCTTGTCAGAAGACAAAATCAATCATCGGAGACGAGATCCTGAATCCCGAAAAACAATTTGACATGAACCTTTTTCAGGCCAATGTGGAGGCCGGATTAGGGAACCAATGGGCTGGTTACGCCTACGTCATCAACCATAATGGGCATTTCAATCGCAGTGGATCATTTGGCAATCGTCGGGCGGGAAATGACGGCAATCTAGCCTCGAATATTGACGCTGCGCTTTATGGTGCAAGTCTCAACAAAGTGATGACATCCACCGCTATGTTAAAGGTTTTGGAAGAAAAAGGGAATGGCAATGCTGCTTTTTGGCTTAACGCCAATGTGTTTCAATTTTTGCCACCCAACTGGACATTTGGTCCTAATACCAACTCGATCACATTTAGGGATTTGTTGGAACACCGATCAGGTATTGCGTCTAATGCAGGTATTGACTACAGTGATCTCCGTACCCTGATTGCAACGGGTACCAGCAATGTCAAAACCTACAGTTATTCCAATGCCAACTATGCCTTGCTTCGGGTATTGATCGCCCGGATGAGTGGCAATGCCAATGTCAATAATGTAAATGATGATGTGGCCGCTGCCTCAGCAACCCTATCTGGATTCAAACGATATATGGACAACGAAATATTAGCACCTTTGGACATAACAATGGATACGCGTCCTGAAGGCAATACACCGACCCTTTATTATCAGTGGGGTAGTCTGAATAATGGTTGGCTGATGGGCGATATGTCAGACCGAATGGGGAATGGTGGCTATTATTTTTCACCGGTCCAATTCGCCAAATTTATTGCTTACCTCAATCATTCTAACCTCATCATTTCGCAAGAGACGCGTGAGTTGATGTACCAGCAATTCCTTGGTTGGGGTGATGAAATCCTTCCCGTTAACGAACCAACAGGACAGCAGGGACGCTACTTTTTTAAAGGCGGATCATTCTGTAATTCATCCCAGAATGGAAATTGCAATGGTCAGGGCGTGCGAAATATCGTTGTGACCTATCCCAAAAATAATGTTGAAATTGTTATCATGGGTAATTCCCGCGGTGGCAATATGGATACTGGTTCAGGCTTGCGTACAATGCTTCGCAATGCGTATGACAATGCATGGGTCAAATAATAACAAACAAATAACTAAGAGGTGTCCGGAAAAACATCCCGGACACCATTTTTTAAATTTCCCCTAAAAATTTTCATCATGTTTACATCGAATAATGTTCTGCTTTTAGCTTTTTTGTTGGTCATCAGTTCAAACATGGTCCAGGCCCAAATTTTGATCACCCAAAACCAGATGAACTATACCCAATCATTTGACGGCTTGCCAAACAACAATAATACTGGCTGGACAAATAATGTTACCATTCTTAACTGGTATGCCGCCAGAACCGATTATCCGAACGCCAACAGTTTTCCTATGCGGGCTACAAACGGCAGTTACGGAGGTCCGCATTTATGCAATTTTAGAAAAAATGCACCGGGCACAAACCGGGCTCTTGGTTCACTTGGAGCAAGTGGTGTTCATTTTGCATGGGGTGTGCGGTTTCGCAATGAAACCGGAGAGGCTATCCAATCCTTATCCGTTTCGTATTGGATGGAACAATGGCGCAAAACAAGTTCTGCAAATGAACAGCCACTTCGCTTTTCTTATAAAATTTCCAATGCCCCGATCACTCAAATCCAAGCGCATGAAGAGGGGTATTCAAAAGTACCTTTTTTGAATGCGATCAGCCCGGTATATACACCTGGTGCGCATGTTGAGTTGAATGGAGATATGCTTCCCAATAGGGTTTTTGTGTCACACACATTTCAGATTCATTTGCAACCCGGTGAAGAAATTATGCTGAAGTGGTATGACGAAGATGATTCAAAAATTGATCACGGGTTGGCCATTGACGATCTGGAGGTGCAGTTTGCAGTAGATGCTCCGGTTTTGGATGTGAGCAACGGAGATGAAACCTTTGCCCATTTGATGAAAAGTATCATTTTGGATATACCGGATGAGGATTCGGGTATCGAGTACATTGTTCCGACAGCAGCCCAACAAACAGTATGGCAGGAAGGCGTTGACTTGTTAGTGGTTGGTGATTTCCATGCTGCAAAATCCCTCTTTGATTCACTGGAAATCGGATATAGGGTAACCGCATTTATTCATGGCCAGGATACGCTGATGATGCTTACAAGGGATGGTGCTTCGGAGCATTTTTGGGGGACATATGTATTTAACCCCGGTGTTCAGGAGCAATGTTTAATCTTACAGGCACCCCATCCCTTGAATGATGAAATGACAGGCGAACAAGCCACCTGGCTTTTTGAATCATTGGATGCCTATGGTTTGATGGTAGCCGGTGCACATCGATGTCTTAGCGGTGAGCCTTCAGGCTGTGCCGGACATAGCACAGTTTGCCGGCAAGATGGCCAATACGTCATTAGTGATCTGGCCCATACGTTGGAATCTGTTTTTCAGGGGACAACAGCAGCACTGGATACACATTTTGAGGATAGCCGTTTTGTACAGTTGCACGGTTTCTCAAAAGATGAAAATGATCCCCATTTTATTATCTCCAACGGTACCAGACAAACGCCGGATGCAGATTATGTTGCCGCGTTAGGGAATTACCTGGAATCCGTTCCGGTAAACGATATTGTACCTCAGCCTGCCGGACCCTTATCCTATGAAGCGCCACATCTCAACCTCAATTACAATAAATTGATTGGGAGCACAAACACGCAGGGGCGTTATCTAAATGAATATAACAAAGGAGATATTTGTACAGGGAATCTGGTTTCTACGAGTGTGACCGGCAGGTTTTTACATTTGGAACAATACAATGACATGCGCACGGAACCAGCCAACTATCCAATTCTTCGCGATGCTCTTATCGCTTCAGGTATAGTTACCTGTAGTCCACCCATGGGTATGTCATTAATTGCGGAAAATCTTATTCCCAAGCCAAACATCCAATCTCTCGACGTGCTGCAATACGCTGGTGCTGGTGGCGATATCCTATTCCGGATTGAAACGACGTCGGAGCATGTTGAATTATTCCTATATACCCTTACCGGACAAGAAGTTAATCACTGGTCCCTAACAGGTGGGCATACAGAACTGCTCCAGATTGATGCCGGATCATTGCCTTTCGGGATGTACTTTTTGACAGCACGATGTGGTCTTGAACAGCAGACTGTAAAATTCATCCGCTAATGTATTCCCTATATCCGGAAGAAGTCCTTACTTTGTTAAATACAATTGCTCCATGACGATTATGCATGAAGGCCCCGCCAAAAATACGATAACATCGACTTCAAATCCTGGCTCGTCTGTGCTGTCCATCGAAGAGCTGGAAGAAGTACTGATTTATTTTTCTACATCTATATTTGGAAAAAATACAGAGGAGGATATATTATGGGACCTTGCGAGAAATTGTATCAGTAAACTGGGTTTTGTAGATTGTGTTATCTACCTGGTAGATGCTTCAGGGGATAACCTTATTCAGAAGGCGGCATTGGGCTCAAAAAATCCAGGGCGCTTTGAAATTCTGAATCCCATTGAAGTCCCCTTGGGAGAAGGGATTACCGGATATACGGCGTTGACGGGTGAGCCACAACTGATTTTTGATACTTCAGTGGAACCGAGATATATTGTCGATGATGAACGCCGCTTGTCTGAAATCTGTGTGCCCATTAAACTCGGTGATCAGATATTAGGTGTAATCGATAGTGAGCATCCTGAAAAGGATTATTTCACCCGGCAACACCTGCGTTTGCTGACAGCCATAGCCTCCATTTGTGCCAATAAAATTCAGCGTGTACGACTTGAGAAAGAAAAGGAGGAGGCCCTCGCATTAATGAATGAATTAAAGTCCAGGGTCATGCGAGCCCAGCTAAGTCCCCATTTTGTGTTTAATGCACTGAATGCGATCCAGCATTTTATAGCAGTGGATGACAAAATGGCTGCAAATCGATTTTTATCCCTTTTTAGTAAATTAATCCGGTATCATCTAAATCATTACGAAAGGGATATCGTGTTATTAAGTGGTGAGATGGAGATGCTGGATTGGTATCTCCATCTACAACATCTTCGATATGAGGAGAATTTTATGTATACCATAGAACGAACGGGTATTTCCGATTTATCCGCCCTATATATTCCTTCGTTAATTCTTTCCTCCCTTTTTGAATTTGCGGTGGAACAATCCATGTTTTTGCAACAGGGCCAAAGTGTTATGAAATTGCATTTTCATATAGCGAATGATCAGGTTGAATTAAATGTATATTTTGGACCTGTAGTAATACCTGCATCCTCGGACAAGATGGTGGATTACCGATCTGAAATTATTCCGTGGGATGAGCAGGCTAAACTTTTGAATCGAATTAAGGGATATGCCATACGGACGGAAACAGAACTTATGCATGGAAAAGATGGTCAGGGGGATCAGATTCATTTGCAACTTATATTGCCTTTGATTCCTGCAGATGGAAAATTGTTACAATCTCATATGCAATGAGGAGGCAATGGCCAGCGATTTGTTGGGGAGCATTTTGTGCACTGTTATTTCTTTCCCTTGGAGCAGCAGGGCAGCAGACACTGGATGATTCGTTGCGTTTGCAGCTACTATCACCCCGGGATTCAACGCGGATACTGGCCAGGATAAAGCTGGGAAATCAAATGCGGTCAAGTGCGCCTGACTCAGCCATGATTTATTTTAAAAAAGCTATTGAGGAAGCCGAGGCTGCGGGTCTGTTAAGCTTGGAAATGAATGCCAGGAAAAAAGCCGGAACGTTGTGTGGACGTCATGCTGATTATGCGGCTGCTCTGGATCATTTTCATCGGGCACTTGAAATAAACCGGCAATTGGGAGATGCAAAAGAGGAAGCAGGTGACCTATCCAATCTTGGGATCGTTTATAAATACCTTGGCGATTACGGCCAAAGCCTTCATTTTTATTACCAAAGTATGGCCATTGCCGATTCCCTGGGTGATACAGACCAGATGGCATCCATCTATGAAAATATTGGAATTCTATATGATGTAATGGATGATTTTGAGCGTTCCATGGAAAGTTACCTCCAGGCTATGCAGTTGAAGCGTACTTTGGGGGAAGATTTGACCTCGTTATATAATAATATTGGTCTTTTAAAAAGACGGACTGGCGAATTTGAGCAGTCCATACATTATTTAAAATTATTTTTAGAATCGGCAATTGCCTCAGGCAATATTGTAGAAGAAGCGGATGCGCTAAACAATATAGGTCATGTACTGTGTCTTCAAAAAAAATATAAGGAAGCCATAACCTATAATAAAAAGGCATTGATCATTTATGAACGACTTAAAAAGCCGAGAGGAATCCATCAGGCTTCATTAAACCTGGGGAACAGCTATCTGGGCACCAACGATTTGTCACATGCCCGAATCCATGTGGACCGCATGTTGCAATTAAATGACGAAATTGAGAGTATAGTTAATCAGGCACAAACGTATGAATTAGCTTCAAAGGTATTCGCCGCTTCGAAAAATTATCAGCAAGCGTGGGCATATTTGGGTCAATATAATGCCCTGAAAGACAGTTTGCACAGTCAGGAAAAAACGCAGGCATTTCAGCAGTGGCAGACAAGATTGGATGTTGATAACAAGGACAAACAATTGCAAAAACAGCGCATTGAATTGGAATTGTTAAACACGCAATTATTATTAAATACCCGGTTTAAACAATTGTTGGGAGCTGGGGTCTTGTTATTTGGATTAATAGCTTTTTTCTTTATGCATCGCGCTTATAACCGACATAAGACAAATAAAGCGTTAATTGCAAAAAATAATGAAATTGAACTTCAAAAGAGTCAAATATTCCAGTTGAATCACGAATTAGAGCAACGCATGTTGCGGGCGCAGATTAACCCCCATTTTTTATTTAATTCCTTAAGTGCCATACAACATCTGATTTT
>JAGNXB010000075.1 GCA_017985675.1 Saprospiraceae bacterium
ACTGTGTTAAACGAGTTGGTCGAAGTAATCAAACCTGCTGATTTCACTTCTAACATATTGAACCATGTCCATGTAACCACCCTCCAACGTTTGGGCTATTTATTGGAAAACGTATGCTTTAACCTTGAATTAGCAAATGCCTTATTTGAAGCTATGAAGGAAGAAAAGTTGAGTTTATTCCGTATCCCACTAAAAGCAGTTAAAAAGACTAAGGGCTTTTCTTCCGATAACAGATGGAAGGTAATTGTAAATAGTGAAATCGAGATTGACGAATGATACCGCAAGCATATATCACAGAATGGCGCCACCAGGTGCCTTGGCAATCCAACGAACAAGTGGAACAGGATTTAGTGATTTGCCGCGCATTGGTTGAAATCTTCTCAGATGAATGGCTTTCTAACAGTTTAGCTTTTCGTGGAGGAACGGCCTTACATAAACTTTATTTGAAACCACAGCCTCGCTATTCAGAAGATATTGATTTGGTACAAGTGCGGGCTGAACCTATAAAAGAAACTGTGCAACGATTGCAATCAGCATTATCTTTTTTGGGTGAATCAACGGTAAAACCAAAAAGGGATGGCACGCAGATCATTTATCGATTTGATTCCGAATTTCCTCCATCCATTCGATTGCGTTTAAAAGTGGAGGCCAATACTCGGGAACATTTTACCGTACATGGATTAGAAAAATTTCCATTCCAGGTAAATTCCTCTTGGTTTAACGGTAGCTGCCACCTAACAACTTACCTCTTGGAGGAACTATTGGGTACCAAATTACGGGCAATGTATCAGCGAACAAAAGGCCGCGACCTTTATGATCTGTTTGTTGCTCTGACCCAAAACCCGGATTTGGAAATAAATGCCTTGCTTCATAGCTATCGGGAATACATGAAATTTTCGGTTAAAAGTCCACCAACCCACCGAATTTATATCCAGAATATGGAAGCTAAAATGCAGGACCCTGAATTTTTGGGCGACACCACTGCTTTGCTTAGGCCGGATATACCCTATGACCCGCAGACAGCTTATGAGTTAGTAAAATCAATATTGATTGATCGCATTTGACATGTAGATTATCAAGAAGTTAATAAGAGTAATCTTCAGTTGTCGCCCAAACAGACTGGCCCCCTGATGGCCATGATAGGCCTGCACCAACGCTCTGATGGATTTTTTTCGTTTCATGATTAGCAATGCTTGACAACAAAGGTCCACTGACGATCACTTCTAGACAATATGTAGTTGGTCGAACGGATGCCTTGAATCGACGGATTCAGTGCCTCCGATCATAAGAATCACATGACATCAATTAATAGTTGAGAAGGAAATTAAAGGACTCACTTATATTTGTGTGATTATAATCATACATATAAAACAACCCAATGAAACATATAAACCTAAAAATAAATGATAAAATAGAACCCATAGATCGAGGAGAAATCTATGAGAAACCCTTGTCTAAATATTTAAAAAAACAAAATATAGGCAGTATTTCTGGAGCTGACACTTGTCTAAATGACATTGGAGAAATAGAGTGTGTCAATTTTGACATAGCTTTGAAAGCTGACTCTAATAATCTTGAAAATACTATAAATCAAGTTATAAACTTCTTAGAAAGCAAAGGTATCCCAAAAGGATCTGAGATTAGTGTAGACAACCAACTCATTCCTTTCGGAAATATGGAAGGCATGGCCATACATTTTGATAATCTCAATCTTTCACCAGAGATATATCAATCTTCAGATATTAATTTTGTCTTTGATACTATTGTACATCTCCTGGATGACAAGTCAGAAGTACTTCGTTATTTACAAACACCAAATGAAACCATCCTATATTTCTATGGAGATTCTTTTGTAAAAATGATTGAGAAAGTTAAACCATTTGCTGATACATATCCCTTATTTCAGAATAGTCACATTATAAAAATAACACCTAATCATAACCAGGAAAAACTCTAGGTTTCTCATTTTCCCAATCTATGACAACATGGCCTCTTGCTTCGGGTGGAATATCCACATACATAATGTTATCATATAAATATTCATTCATAAAACCAAAATAATCTTCCTCAGAAAGATCATAAAATTCTTCAAACCTTAGTCCCTCCTGCCGGTATCGGTAGTTACATATTTCAAAAAGAAATACTCTATTTGACGCCATCCCATCAGATATCCATGGCAAATTTTTGACATCCTCCACTTTTCTGGCAACACGTTTATTTTTTTCAAGATCTACCACATCAATTTCACGATTATAAATTTTTAAAGTTTGTTTATAATTGGCAAATACACCCAGAAAAGCAATTTTATAGAGCGGCAGTTTGTACTCAGAGGGTAATTGTGAAAAATGTAAACATTTTATAAAAGTAATATGCATATCCTTAAAGAATCCATCACCTCCTAAAAAATTAATAAATGGAAATGTGTAGTAATTTGAAATATTCGTGTTTTCTCCAACTTTCATATCTAATTCCTTAGTAAAATAATTCAAAGCATGCATTATAGTAACCCTTTCTTTTGCTCCTTCATTATTACTTGAATACAAAATTTCAATCCCATATTGTTCAGGTCTGAAACTTACAAAATAAGCGAATTCATTTCGATAAGGCCGAAGATCTAATGCATATACACCACCATGTTTGTATCGAGGTCTCATAAAAATCATCACAAGCGTCCAAAATAAAGTAAAAAGGACAGGGCTGAAGCCCCTATATTAGGGTTGCAAAAAACCACAACCATGTCCGGAATAAAGTTAAGTCTTTTCTCACAAGTATTAGCACTTATTGACCAAAATGTTGTCAGGCGCTTGGTTCGTCAGTATGATACAGACAAGTATAACAAGGGGATCGCTAAATCGACCCATGTAGCATCGATGATTTTTATGCAATTGGCAGGGGCTACGTCCCTTCGAGATTACAGCAATGGCCTTAGAAGTGCTATTGGCAATTTGAATCATTTAGGGGTGACCAAGACCCCTTGTAAGTCGTTTCTAGGCAACATAAACCACCGCAGGACCTATTTCGGTCAGCTACATATTGGGGACGAACTGTTCGAGGACATTTTCCGATTAAACGCCCGCCGCCGCCAAGGCTTTGTTTGGTAAAAATACACGCATAAACGAATAACCATTTAACACCAGCGCTTTCAAAGTTAGCTATTCCAAATTCAACAACATCTTGTGGATGTATACTCCAAGCTCCGGGCCGGTATGATTGAACTAAATCTCTAATTGGCTTCTAACGTTTCATATGTAGTTTCTCTTCGCTTCGCTGCAAAGGTCTTGCACTGACCAGGCTCAGGCAATATGTACTTGGTCAAACGGATATGGTAAACAACATGACATCCTTGGGATACACGTAGATACGAACTGGTTTCATTCCAAGAAAATTGGGTTAACAAAAAAACCGGCGGTAGCTATTGGCTACCGTCGGCAATTAGGAACCTTATTTCTTATTACCTGTGGATGTTCTTTTCAAACATCCTCTAAATCGTCCAAAATCCTACTGTTTTAGCCCTTTTCAAAGATAACATTGGGGCGCTTCTCTCTCTGACGGACTAATAACGGACTAATAACGGGCTAATAATGGACTAATAACGGACTAATAAAATCTCGTTTTTTAACTAACCCTTTCTATTAAAACTTGTGAATAACGCGTTTTATTGTGCAACGCATAGCTACAATGGCATTTTAAACAAATATAACGCGCAGAAAGTGTCAAAAAGCGCAATAAGTGTAAAAAAGCGCAATAAGTGTAAAAAAGCGCAAAAAGTGTAAAAAAGCGCAAAAAGTGTAAAAAGGTGTCAAAAGGTGTCAAAAAACGAAAGGGGCCATGATTTTCAACACTTTAGGGGTGAAGCCAAAGCGTTATAATATAGACAGGGGTCATTAAATGCCGGCTTTAATTCGCCCCACCTTTTTTACACTTAAATGAAAATATCATGGCTAAGCAACGCGGTGTCCACAAACTGGAGGGCACAATTGATGAACTTACGTATTACCAACGCGGTGGCAAACAATATGCCCGCAAACGCACTACGCTCCGAGGTGACCGTATCAAAACCGATCCTGCCTTTTCAAGGGTGCAGGAAACGTTTCAGGAATTTGGTATGGTAGCCCGCACGGGCAAGCTGATCCGTAAAGCATTTGGTGCTCCCATCAACAAAATTGCTGATGGACGCATGTTCTTACGGATGAACAGTGCGCTCCACGCCATCAAAGTGCTGGACAACGTCAATCCGGCAGGGAGCCGGACGATAGGTCAGGCACTGGAAACGCCGGAGGCACGAGCGATCCTGACCGGATTTGGTTTGAACCAAAATGCCGTGCTGGATCAGATCGTCCAGGCTCCGATATCGGTTGATGCCGTGACGGGTATTGTCTCCGTAACCGGACTCATTCCGGACGACATGTTGAAGGCGCCCTACCCAGCTACGCATTTTAGCCTCCAATCGGTATGGACTCGCATTGATTTTGAAGCAGGCACATTCAAGACTATCATCACGAATGGTGCTCCTATGCTGATCGATGCAACGGTCCAGGACATTGAGTTAACACCGGCTTCAGTACCTCAAGGCAATGGCAGGGATTTCATTGCACTGACGGTACGATTCTACAAGACGGTCAACGGGATTATGCTTCCCCTGTATGACTCGGGTCATCAGGCGGGAGAAATCATCTCCGTGGCCTAAGGGCCACATCCCATGAGGGTTATCACCCTTGTGCGGAAGTACCACCCCACCGGCACCAACGGCCAGCTTTCATTCGACGGGCGCTTGATATGTCATACGATCGAGCTACCCTGGCGAGACAATGAACGGAGTGTATCCTGCATTCCGGAAGGGCGCTATATGCTGTCCCTTCGCTGGACCAGCCGGTGGGGCTGGCACTTCCAGATCCTTAAAGTACCTGACCGCGACTGGATTCTCATCCATCCGGCCAATGGTGCCCTTCGCGAATTACGTGGTTGTATCGCTCCAGTAATGGACCTGACCGGCCCCGGATATGGCCTGAGATCGCGTACCATCGGAACCTGGTCGCAGATCGATTTGCACACTGGTTCAAGTGGTTTTGTTTCCCCCAAACCTTTAGCTTTGCATACGCTTAATCCGGGCGGTAGCTGCCCGTCATAAAAACATCCATTGCCATGAGATTTTGTCTAACGTTGGTCTCTTTTTTTGTCCTTGTCGTGTACCTGCCTGCGCAATGGCAAAAAATGGACACTCCCTTCAAACCAGTGAATATATCCGCGGTCGATTCCAATATTATCTGGTGCTTTACCGACGATCCGGTTCAAATATCACGTACGTTCGATGGCGGGAATAGCTGGAAAAATACTGCGCTACCCAATGCCAATGGATTCCTACTCGGCAGCTTTCTCTCCGGGATTGATTCTACCCATGCCTGGTTCTCTTTTAATCATTACGACTCCGGCATCCGCTATGTGTATAACACCCAGAATGGGGGCCAAACCTGGCAATCGGCCAAGCCACCCGGTCTCCTGAATAATCAGCTTATTCAATTCCAACAATTTCAGGATTTTAACCATGGGTTCATCATAAGCTGGGATATTTCCGATGCTGCATTTATCCACCATACGGATAATGGAGGGCAATCCTGGTCTACCATATCCCTACCAATCAAAGGTTCCCTGCTGGGGATAACAACCTATGGAGAAAATCATATCTGGTTTTACACCGGCTCCGGTGAACTTTGGCGCAGTGAGGATGGGGGTGCCAACTGGTCCACATTCCAAACATCGCTCATCGCTACATCCTATGGGCTCGCCATGGCATTTACCGATAGTTTGCACGGACTGGCCTTTAAGGATCACTATTACGATCAGCTTTATCGCACTTCCGATGGGGGTGCTACCTGGCAGTCGGTCACCTGGTCGGGCAATCCTCCGGCGGAAAAAATCTACGTGTGGGGCATTACGGCTATTCCCGGTTTGGATGATGCCTATATCGTAGGTCATAACGACGGAACGACAGTAACTGTAGATGGCGGCGCAACCTGGTATGTCGAACATAATTACCCGGATTACCCTTTTAGCAAACCCGTTTTTATCGACCCTTCAAATGGCTGGAGTAAGATCAACAATCAGACCGGTCTATACCGATGGGGAACAAATATTGCTACCGTTGAAAATACATGTTTGACCTTTACCGGTCCGATGGGAGGCAAGCTAAGACGTTCCAATTGCAGCGACATCTGGTTTGAAGGACATATTCCTGTCGACATTACAAATGATCCCGGTATCCATCTTAAGGTGCAATTGTTTTATCCCGATTACGCCCCTGATCCCGGCAACAAATATCGGATTATAAAAAATCTATCTACTGGTTGTCCAAATTGTAAAGTCCAATTCGAACCAGATCCAGGCCAGACGACAATCGGGACACTTTATTTTGATATCCCTGTGACTTATGCCCTGGATACAACAGATGCCGTTATTTGCACGCTTTCTCCCACCCAATGTGCAGACGACACATTACATACCTTCCAATTCCAAACGGGCTATTTTGCTAATTGGTTTCATGAGGAATGTTTCCAAATCGACAGTTCGGATTGTGCCGTAGAACTATTAACAAATGTGTGTGTCATTGACACTAATCAATATTTGATTTACCATCAGGTCGGTGTGGAACCATTAAAATTGGGGAGCCGATACGAAAAAAATCCATCCTATGAGGACCCTGTTCTATTTTATATCTATGCCCACGGCGATGTCAGCAACAGCACATGTTATGAGATTATTCAAACACTTTACACATGCGGCACGTCCGACATAACCAATCCGGATAAGGCGGACGAATTAAATCTCCGCATTTGGCCCAATCCTGCGAGGGATGCGTTTGAAATGACCTTCAATCTTCCACATGAAGACCATTTCATGGTGCACATTAAAAATACCGCTGGAAGGCTTGTTACAAGTCAATCATTGGCCAATAACAATGGACCACATCAAATAAGTACATCTCACCTGGATAAGGGATTTTACTTCCTTGAAATCTGGTCTGGTGACCAATTCATGGCCGTCAGGAAATTGATCATTTTATGAGTTGGGAAGTTGGGAGGTTTTGAGGGTTTGAGGGTTTGAGAAGGAGTTAAGGAGTAGAGGAGTAGAGAAGTAGAGGAGGCAGGAAGGCAGGAAGGCAAGGAGGGCAAGGAGGGCTGGAATTTTGAAGTTTATTGTTCTGGACTGAAGATCCTAAACACGCTCGTTGTCGCTCAAACAATGGTGAATACAAAATAAACGCCCAAATTACCCAATAAACCGGCTTCAACCGATGTGTCCCTGGAAATTCGTAGTTTTACAAGTTATCTTGTGGTCAATGCTGTAGGGGTTGGCCTCGTTGTTTGATGTAAATAAAAAAAATGCCCTTGTTTTTAAAAGGCAAAACTATTTTGATTTTCTGTTTTTGGGCAATTACACTACCAGGCACAGCGGCACAATCATTGTCAACATGGAAAGCCTCTACGGGCGATAAGACAGCAGGTACTGTCAAAGATGAGGCAGATCCTGCAGACGGGATGCTGACCATTTATGTTTACCCATCCTCTGATCCTATAAACTACCAAAGCCCCGGCTTAGCGCTGTGGAGCATTATTCGCATAGAGTTAAAACGGCTGCTATTTAGCCGGAACAAGCTTCATTTTACGAATAATCGCGGCGATGAAGCCAGCTTGAAATTGCCCTACCGATCCAGCATTGGACATACCATTGCCTGCATATCCTGTAATTTGCCAGACGGAACAAACTATTTGAACTGGGTGAGTATGTCCAGTTACCATTATACGGATACAGCCATACAACTCCTGATTAAAGACAAGGTTGGCATCGGGTTTTTATTTCACAAATTCAGCGACGGCGTGTTGATTAGGGACAAAGAAAATATCCTTCGTCTGGTAAATTACTATGGTAACCGAACCTATGGGGATCAAGGGGATGCCAAGCGAGTCCAACCTCGTTATATGTCCTTCCCCATTGCTGCAAGCCAGTGTGCTGCGATCAAGGATATGGTCGATTTTTATGAAACATTTCCTCAACACGACTCGAAAAAGAAGGAGTCTAATGGTCAATCAACATTGTATTTCACCAATATGCTGGACCCATTCGATAGTTATTTAATGAGAAGACAGACTGGAAAAGGCGATGTGGGCGGCGGATGTGCCCCTTTTGGAGTTGGTTTACTCAAAGCAGGCGGTCAACATTTATCCGTTTATGACAAGATCTGGCAACGACACTTCAACGTCTCTGAAAAACTCATCGGCAACCAAAACCGTCCTGTATCGGTTATTACGTTACTTCTGGGATCTGCGGGCCAAAAATGGGTGCATTCAGGTTATCCTGAACAACAACTTGATGTTTATGATCCGGAATTCATTTGGGAATTTATCGGCATTTTACACGACAGTTTTAACCTGAAAGACATAGAAAACCAAAACATTTCAAATGTTACTGAAATAAAACAATTTCTCAAAAGGGAAGGAATAGAAATAAAAGTTGGCGAAGAAATCACTTTATTTACACCATTCAGTCCACTGCTGTCTGGTGGCAAACGAGCACACCGGTTGAAAAAACAAACGGGTATTCAAGAAAAGTCAATTCAGGGGATAATTATTTCTAAAACAAGCCCAACCCACAAATAAATGATCCTGGCAACATGATACAAACTATAAAATGAATTTTACCAATAAATATATTTCATTTTTCATTCAGGGACATTTGATTTTCCTTCTTGTCCTTTTTTATGTACCCTCCCTTGTTGCAAAACCCCCGGTATATTCAAAAAATGAATTAAAACATCACCCTTCCAAAATTATACGCACCTGTTGTGCATTTGGTGCTGACCTGCGTCTCGGTCGTATTCCCTTCCTGAGAAAAACGGATATTACCGCGATCCATGATTTAGGGACACACCAGTACATGGGTAGCAATGCAGAAGGAAATGGGATTATTTACACCAGGCGGGGTGGTTTTGTCGATATCGCTCATGTGCGGGATGTAGCCGACTGGACAGGCTATTTATACCTTCTGATTACAGATAATGACAGGACAATAAATGGAGGTGAAATGGACCTTGGCATGGAAGGAGGTCAAAAATATTTAAAACTAAAAATACCTGCCAACCTTGACCAGCAAACAGCAACGGAACTCGCCGGATTAATTGCCTATGACATTTCTGTCTGGCACGAAATTGCATCTTGGTTTGGAGCTAGTTTTATACCATTAATGCCGGAACGATATTCCAGTTTCTCACCGGAAGATTTGTATTCCAATTTATTGGGTGTTCATTTAGGGATCCAGGCAATCCAGAGCGACCTGGAGTACAATGAAGCGATGACACAACTTATTGTCGACATGATGGATACATTAGGCGCCGTTAAATCTATAAATGACACATACATTGCCATGAAAAAAGTGGAGGGCATCTGGTGGTCCAATGAAAAACCATTGCCTTCGAGACAAATTCTGATAAGCCGGTATTTAGAAACGGATCACATCTTATTGCCCTGGCAATTGGATGAAGATAAGTCCTTACACGAGCCATATAATTTGGAAAAACCTGACAGCTATCTGGATGAATACTTTGAATTGAACATCGCACTGAATAGACTATTTTTTAAACAAGCTGCAAGTTGTCTGAAAAATCAAAAGACAGTAACCCAAAGGGATTTTACACACATTATTGCATGCATTGCTATCCAGGCAGACAGCATGAATCTTAAATCTATTCAAGAGCACTGATTATTCAAGCAGGACTAAACGGCATCTACAATACCCCTTCAAGCCTTAGCACCGCATTCCAATTATACATTTTGGATATGTACATATTTCCAAACACCCTATCTTGCAGCTAAACAAATAGGTAGGTTCATCTGTTTTTGAACAACTTTCATTCATATGCCAGGTACTACTGTTCGCAAATATCTGCTTCTTTTCTTCCTGGCGATTCCCTTTGTCCTACAGGCTCAATGGGTTATAACGGGCACAGTCACTGATGCGGAAACAGCAGAGCCTGTACCTTTTGCCACGGTGGTCGCGGGCAATGCCGAAAAAGCCACCACTACAGACCTGGAAGGACATTATAAACTAGCACTGGATAGGCCGTATCCCAAGATCAGGGTAGAAGCTATTGGTTATAGTCCGACAGAGATCAAATTAGGAAAGGAGTACAAACAAGTGCGCAATGCAACAATGAAACCTGCGATTTATGACATGCAGGAAGTTACTGTAAAACCAAAACGTTATTCCAATAAAGACAATCCCGCAGTGGAGCTTATCCGCCTGGTAGTAGATCATCGCGATAAAAACAGGGTGCCCAACCTACCCACCTATCAGGATGAACAGTATGAAAAGGTCGTCATTGGCTTTGGCAACATACCCCAAAAATTCACCAAAAGCCGATTATTTAAACAAGTTCGTTTTATTTGGGAAAACGTAGACATCGATAAAATAGACAGTATTGATATCGTTCCCATTTACATACAGGAAAACATTCAGGACTTTTACAGTAAATATCCACCACTGGAGCAGGAAAAAATAACGCGAGCTACAAAATCGGTTCGATTTAAAGGATTTACAGATGACACGGGGATTGATAAAACGATTCAATATCTGTACCAGCCCATTGATATTTATGAACCGAATATTTTATTACTAACTAATAAATTTCCCAGTCCAATATCCAATACGGCCCCTCTTCTTTATCGGTACTATCCGGTAGACACACTTGAAGAAAACGGGCAAAAAATTGTTAAACTGGAATTTTACCCAAGGAACAAATATGATATGTATTTGCAGGGTACCTTATATATTGCTCTGGACAGTACTTACCCCGTTACCGGAATTGAATTTACGATAAACCCACATGCCAATCTCAACTGGGTAAAAAATCTGATTGTCGAACAAAAATATGAACGTCATTCATCCGGAAAATACATGTTAGCTCAAGAGGATATTCGCATGTATTTCGGCATTGTTGATAAGGTAATGGGTGTGTATAGCGAACGCTTGGTGGATCATCGAAATATTCGAATAAATGAACCATTACCTGCCGACCCGGGAATGATTGAAAAATTAAGGACTGATTCGGTACGAACATCATCGACGTTGGCAGAGGATAGTCTTTACTGGACAGCACATCGTATGCCCCTATCCGAACCAGAGGCCAGGACCTATACCAACATGGATAGTCTGATTAATACACGTTGGTTTTTATTGATGACAAAAACCATGCGGGCCCTTGTCGGTGGCTACATTGATATAGCTCCCGGTGTTGAAGCCGGCCCTTTGCCTTCTTTAATTGCTTTTAATGACATCGAAAATATTCGTCTAAGGCTGACAGCGCGCTCCCGACCATCTTTTTCAACACGCTGGCAACTGGGCGGGCAAGCGGCATATGGATTTCGCGACCAGCGCTGGAAATTTGGTGGCAATGTCACCATGGCATTGGGCAATAGTAGCTACAACCGATTTCCCATTAATCGACTCACAGCGTCCTATCTGGAGAATCTCACCTTGCCTGGGCAAAATCAATACTTAAATAATACCATCGGGACATCTATTGTCAGTGGCCCAAATGACAAACTGCTATATTCCCGATTTATTCGGGTGGCCTACGAAAAAGAATATAAAAATCAATTTTCATTTCAAGTCGGCATGGAGCAAGAAGCACTAGAGCCCGCTGGTGCCCTTAATTTTATTTCTGCGGGCGATGCCAATACGACACTTTCACAAATTGAGGCATTGCGCGGTGTACTGTTGATCCG
>JAGNXB010000020.1 GCA_017985675.1 Saprospiraceae bacterium
TTCCCAATCGGGTCGGAGGCGATATCGACTTTGCGATGAAACATGGATATACCCTGGAATCATTCCGCACGGCCTGGCATGATATACAAATGAAGTTGTTGACAGCACGGTCCAATCGGATCCGGCCCGGTCTGGATGACAAGGTGATTCTTGCCTGGAACGCCTTGGCTGTTCAAAGCCTATTGTCGGCCTGGAGGGCTTTTGGTGAAGAGGATTGGCTGACGCGAGCCGATGAAATTCTGACATTCATCAGAAAAAATATGTCCCAACCTGAGGGTGGATTTTTTCGGATTTATGCCAAAGAGTCGGCTTATCAGGATGCATTTTTAGAAGACTATGCATTTTATATCCGGGCGCTTCTGGAGCGAATCCAAATCACCTTTGACCCAAGCGGAATGGAAGATGTTCGAAAATTGATGGACTGGGTCATTGATCAATTTTATGATTTGGAACAAGGTGCTTTCAAAACAACACGTTCGTCAGAGCTGGTGAGTCCATTATTTGATCTGTACGATGGCGCATTGCCTTCGGGTAATGCCGTCATGATGGAGAACGCCTATATATTATATAGTTTGACAAGTACAGCGGCTTATCAGGATATTGCCGAGCGGTTGGTCTTGCAGATGATGGCACAGGTAGAAAGGTTTCCGGGTTCTTTAGCATATTATGCTATGGTTATGACCCACGGCGTATTCGGTCGGAAAGAAATTGTCATAGCAGGCAATGATTTCCAAGTCGACCTAAAATCAGTGCTAAGTATGTATCTGCCTGGGACTGTCTGCATTGGATCGAACCAGGATGGTGGGTCCGCGCTATTACAGAACAGGGTTTTTGTTGGAAAAACTTACCTTTATCTTTGTAGAGGACAATCCTGCCAAATGCCTGTAGAGGATCTACCGTCTTTAATAGCTATGTTATGATTTCAAGAAAAGTCATTTATACTATATGTATTGCAGGCATGTTAAGTCTATTGCCCTTCAAAGCTTTTAGCCAACAACTTCCGCAGTACATCTTGTCCGCATTCAGTCAGGTTGAAATAAACCCTGCTGTTGCTGGAATAGATGGCAATCTATCCTTTACGGCTGCAACGCGAAGGCAATGGAACGCGTTACCGGGTAGTCCTTCAGGCTTTCATGGAAGTGTGCAGCTTCCCTTACCCTTTATTTCCTCAGGCGTAGGATTGTCATTTATGCAGGATCAGATCGGTATCCAAAAGCACCTGGAGGTCACTGCCCTTTATAGTTATCATTATGATTTGAGCAGAACATGGACATTAAGCGCTGGACTAGCTGGCGGGATTTTCCAATCCGGGCTTGAAGGTGCTAAAATTCGTACTCCAGGAGGCCAGTATCCCAATGATGGAAGTTTAGATCATCAGGATAATCTGTTGACTATTGGTAATGCAAACGCATTGAGCCCAATAATGCACGCAGGTATTTTAATAAAAAATCCGTCTTGGGAAGGTGGTATTTCTGGCAAATATCTTCAGGGTGGGCAATTGGTATACCGGGGATCCGATAAGGATGCGGGGATAGCCTTCCAGCCTCATTTATTAGCGCACCTGAGTTACAAAGGGTTTACCGGCGATCTTGAATGGCGGCCTGTTGTGGCTATGCGGACAGAACTGAAGGAAATACAGATAGATGCACAGTGCTTTTTTACCTGGAAAGACAGGTTTGTCCTGGGAGGCGGATATCGGGGATGGGGCCAAAACAGTACAGATGCATATATCCTTCATGCGGGAGCACGCGTTTCGGAGCGATTTTTGTTGATTTACGCTTACGAAGGCGGTGTATCCCGATTTCGAACGGCCCATCAGGGCAGTTTTGAGTTAATGTTGCGGTATGATTTGGTAATTAACACAGGAAGTGGTAACTTGCCGGGCCGAATTTTTAATCCCAGGTTTCTTTAAAGAAAGAATCTTAACTTGCCGTTAAACTTTAACATTTGTCGGCAATACTACATATTAGCGGAGGTCGTTATAAATCTTAACAGAAAAAAAATGACTAATAGCTGAACTTTTTTGGATTTCTAATGAAAACGACTATATTTACGGTCGATTTTAAGCAAGGATTTTAGCAACCAACTATTCTATCAGGTAAATACGGGTGAAGGACATGAAAAAACTTCTTAAGGTTTTCGTTGCCCTGGGCATATTATTCTATATAAGTGCCTGCGGTTCAAAAGAAAGTGGTCAATTGGTCGGAGTACTGGATCGACCATCTTGGCAAGGTATCAATCCATATGGAATGGTATATGTACCTTCTGGTACCCTGCACATTGGCTCGGGAGATGCCGATATCAGTAAAACATTCGTACAGCGATCCAAGTCCATATCGATTATGGGCTTTTATATGGACGATACGGAGATCACAAACAATGAATATCGTCAGTTTGTGTACTGGGTAAAGGACTCTATCGCCCATACCAACATGGATCATTTCATTGAAAATGAAGATGGTACCCAACAAATCGACTGGGAAATGGAACTGGACTGGGAAGACGAGACACTAGCTGATCTCTATTACCAGGGCGCAGATAAATTTGCCGGTAAAAAAGAATTGAATGTAGGCAAACTGGTCTACCATTATGAATGGATAGATTGGCCTTCTGCAGCAGTAGATCGTGGCCAGTCTGCCCGGACGTCCTTTATCAAAAAGGATAAGGTGAAAATTTATCCGGATACCATGGTTTGGATCCGTGATTATGCCTACTCTTACAACGAGCCTTACACAAGAAATTACTTCTGGCATCCCGCCTTTGACGATTATCCCGTAGTTGGTGTCAACTGGAAGATGGCTAATGCCTTTTGCTTCTGGCGCACCCAGTTATGGAATACTTATCGCGCAGCAGAGAAGGGCGAAGTGAATACAGAAGAATTCCGCCTTCCGACAGAAGCCGAATGGGAATATGCCGCACGCGGTGGTAAGGATATTGCTCCATTTCCATGGGGAGGTATGTACCTGAGAAATGCTAAAGGATGTCTACTGGCCAACTTCAAACCAGGTCGTGGTAATTATCCTGAAGATGGCGGCCTATATACAGTAAAAGCAGACGCCTATTTCCCTAACGAATACGGACTGTACAATATGGCAGGTAACGTTTCAGAATGGACAGTTACGGCCTATGACGAAAATGCCAATGCATTTACACATGACTTGAACCCGGATTTGCGTTATGATGCTAAGGATGATGATCCTGAAGCATTCAAGCGCAAAAGTGTCAGAGGTGGTTCTTGGAAAGACGTAGGCTTTTTTCTGCAAACGAGTACAAGAAACTGGGAATATCAGGATACAACCAAGTCTTATTTGGGCTTCCGTTGTGCTTTAACATTCCTCGGACGTTCGATTAACGATTTCTAGCCTTAGGTTTCCCTTTTTCGAACAACTACTACAGACTTTAATGAGAGTGTTTAATTCGTAAAATGAGTAGATCATTTTGCCTCTCAAAAGTCGTTTTCAACCTGAAACTATTAAACTCAATCAATTAGCTTAACCAAATTAAATGCTTTAAAAATGGGCTTGCAAAGTGTTATTAAATCATCTGGTTTTAAGTACGGCAAAAACCTCCTTATCGGTATCGGTGCTGCTGTTGTACTTCTTGGTGCACTATTTAAGCTGGAAAGCTGGGAAGGTGCCAGTGAGATGCTTATTATCGGTCTTAGCGTTGAAGCGCTGATCTTCTTTTTCCTGGGTGTAATCGGTCCGGAAAAAGACTATTATTGGGAAAAATTGTATCCAGGACTGGATCAGTACAGCAGTCACATTGCACCACTCACTGCTGGTGAAGTTGGTAGTCAGCCAAAAGGTCTGAATGGTGAAGTAGTTGAACGTCAGCTTGGTAGCATGGTAGGTGAACTCCAGTCCATGTCCAAAAGTCTTGGTGCACTCAAAGCGTTGCAAGAAGTAGACTTCTCTGGTACTAAAGACCAGTTGAATACAATGAACAACTTCTACAAGAGCATGAATGAGGCTATGTCGAATTTGTCCAATTCGTTGGATGACACAAAAGCATTCAAAGAGCAACTTACCGCACTGAACAAGAACCTGGGTTCCTTGAACAATGTATATGGTAATATTCTTGGCGCTATGTCCAGCATCGGCCGCTAAGCCGAAAAGGAACTGATGGTTTAACCAACGACAAATCTAAATCTATGTCCATTCCAAAGGAACCGCGGCAGTTGATGATCAACTTGATGTACCTGGTGCTTACAGCCTTGCTGGCACTGAACATCTCCGCGGAAGTTATGAACGCTTTTTTCACGCTGGATAAAGGTATCCAGAACAGTAACGTGATTGTAGATAGCTCCAATTCTAAGATTCTTGCTAGTATCGCAAAACAAGCCGATGCTTATAAAAATCCGCAAAATGAGGCTTTTTATGCTGCAGCTCAGAAATCAGATTCCTTGACCAAGGAGTTTGTGCTTTATATTGATGATCTGCGCAAAAGACTCTTTGATGCTGCAGGTGGTCCGAGTCCTAAAAACCCGCTCCAACCTAAACGTATCAAGGATAAAGACGTTACTACAAGGCTTTTTGTTCACAAACCACCACAAGGTGAAAATCGTGGACCCGAGCTGGAAAACAAAATTCTCGAGGTTCGTAAAGGTTATATGGAAATTGCAGGCAATGATCCAACTCTCCCTTCGCTACCTCTTGAAATAAGTGAAGATTGGAAAAAATCCGATAAAAAAAGTTGGTCAGATTTCACCTTCATGCAAATGCCTGTAGCTGCAATTTTCCCTGTTTTACGCAAAATAGAAAATGATGCCCGCGCTTCAAACGCTGCAGTGCTGAACTTTTTGTTTGAAAAAATCAGTGGCGAAGACATCAAATTTGATGCCTTTGAACCAGTTGTTTCCGCTTCGAAGGGTTATGTCATTAAAGGTGAAAAGTATGCTGCTGATGTCTTCTTGAGTGCATTTAGCACTAAGGCAGGCGATAACACACGCATTCTTGTGAACGGTTCAAGCCTGCCTGTAAAAGATGGTAAAGCATCTTATGAAACAGGTACTTCTCAAATTGGTACTAAAAAGTACAGCGTTGAGATCCAGGTGATCAATCCACTTACACAAGAAGTGAAATCGTACAAAAAGGAATTTGAATACGAAGTAGGTGAGCGGAGTATTACGGTGTCTGCCGACAAGATGAACGTATTTTATATCGGTGTTGAGAATCCTGTCTCAGTTTCTGCTGCAGGTGTTTCTTCAAATGATATGCAGGTGAACATAAGCGGCGGTGGCGGTAAAATCCGTAAAGTGGGTTCTGCTAACTATATCGTTGAGGTGACCACACCCACACTTGAGTGTTTTGTATCCGTTTCTGCAAGTTCAATAGGACTGTCGGATAAAAAGCTCTTCCGTGTAAAACGTATTCCTGATCCCGTGGCTCGTTTAGGAAAAGAAAGCTCAGGCTCTATGGGTAATGGTGAGTTTAAAGCTCAGCCTGGTGTAGGTGCATTTTTGGACAACTTTGACTTTGATGCCAAATGCGCAATCCAAAGTTTCACGGTTACCAAAGTACCTCCTCGTCAGGATGCTATCGTCAAAAATAACGAAGGTCCTCGTTATAACGGAGATGTTTCAAACTTGGTCAACTCTGCTAAGCCTGGTGATACCTACTATTTTGACGAAGTGAAGGCTCGTTGCCCTGGTGATCAGGTTGGTCGTAAGATCAACTCCATGGTGTTTAAAATTCGTTAATTCTAAAGAAAAGCTGGCATGAAATCGCTGCAAATATTTTTTCTAGGATTGCTGTTAGTTGCTTTGTCTGTATCCAGGGCTCAGGCTCAGGAGCCAGAAGTGATCCGTACAGAATCCAGTGACCCTAACGCAAAGACGCCCTTGGATGGTGTTGTGGAGCGTACACTCACTGCTGAAAAGCGGGTACTTCCTTATGACCATGTCCGTGAGGCGGATTATTATTGGGAGAAAAAAGTGTGGCGCCTTCTTGATATCAGAGAAAAAATGAATCTTCCGTTTGCAAATCCAGATGGACGGTTTATTGATATTCTGCTGAGTTCTATAAAGGAAGGGGAGATCACGGTTTATGATGATGAACGTTTTACCAAAGCCTTGACGCTTGATGAAGCCATGGCAACAACTACAGGTAAACCGGATACCATTCTTACCTATGATCCAGAAACCTATGAGGAAATCATTCAGGTTGTAAGAAATGACCTCAACCCTGATGATATCAAACGTTTTCGTATAAAAGAGGTTTGGTTCTTTGACAAAGAAACATCTACTGTTAAGGTTCGCATTTTGGGGATAGCCCCTATTCGCGAACTGAAAGACGATAACGGTAACATTCGTGGAGAGCTACCGATGTTCTGGGTATATTATCCAGATGCGCGTTACATGTTCGCCCGGCATACCGCATTTCGTACAGGTAATGATGCCAGCCCACTTACATGGGAAGATATTCTTGAAATGCGTTTCTTTTCAAGCCATATCTACAAAGAGCGGAACGTTCTTGATTTACGTCTGAAGGATATCTACTCAGGTGTAGACCTCTTGCTTGAAGGTGAAAAAATCAAACAGGAGATTTTCAACTTTGAACACGATCTCTGGTCATTTTAATTTGCCAGTAATAACTATAAAAAAGGTTGCTTCCTCCAGGGAGCAACCTTTTTTGCTTTTATGTCGTTGGGAATACTTGATTTAAGCTCTTCTTTGATACGAATTGATATAAGTTTACAGTTAATTGCTGAACGATTAAGTGGGTTTATTGGTAGTGCTCCAATTAGCCTTGTAGTTGATTAATATTGTAACATGAAATCTTTTGGTCTGTTTTTTTTCTTCCTGGCCACCATCCTTGGAATGACCTTTTTACAATCTTGTATAAAGGATCCGGATTTTTATACAGGTAATGATGTACGGTTAACATTTTCGACAGATACACTTCGATTTGATACGGTATTTACCACTCAGGGCTCGTCGACTCGTTTGATTAAAGTGTTTAATTCGAAGGACAAGCCAATCCGAATTGAGCGTATTCAATTTCGGGATGCCGGCAATTCCATCTTCCGCATGAATGTGGATGGTGTGTCCGGAGATGTTTTTACAGATGTTGAAATACTAGCGGAGGATAGTATTTATCTGTTTGTAGAAGTTACGATTGATCCTGATCAGCCTGTTTCGTTGAGTCCGTTTGTCATTTCAGATGCTATCCAGTTTCGAATAAATGGTACGGATCAGGAAGTGATTCTCGAAGCATGGGGTCAAAATGCTATTTATATACCAAACAATAGTAATTCAAAAGGTGTGGCCCGTTTGACTTGTGATAATATGGAAGTGATATGGGATGACCCAAGGCCATATGTAATTTTTGGTGTTTTATTGATAGACAGTTGTACACTGCGCATTTTGGAAGGCACGAGAGTGCATTTACATGGCGGTGTCGTTCCTAATGGTTCGGGTTTTTATACAGATGGATTAATTTATACCCAGCCAGACGGACGAATTAGAATAGAAGGGTCATTAGAAAAGCCGGTCATCTTTCGCTCGGATCGACTTGAGAGCGCATTTGCCACCTTACCCGGACAATGGGGAGGCATACGACTTGGTCCAAATTCAAAGGGCAATGTTTTTGAGCACGTACAGATTTACAATCCTATTGTAGGGGTATTGGTGGATTCTAATGCAACGCTTGATATACGTTACGCAAAGATCGCCTATACATCTGGCAGCGCACTTTCATCTTATGCCGGTGATATTAGGGCAGATAATGTACTTATGTTTGACAATGTGCGCAATGGTGTCCAATTGGCGCTAGGTGGTACGCATCGATTTCGATATTGTACTATTGCCAACTTTGGGAATACCAGTGAAGCTGTTTTAGCCAGTAATATTTTTTGTCTTGACCCATTGTGCAGTGAAGCTTATTTGAATACCTTATCCGCTGAATTTATTAATTGTATTGTAACTGGAAACCAGAAGGATGAGATTACTTTAGTGGATGGATCGGGTGGTGTAGCCGGTGCATTTAATTATCAGTTCACAAATAGTTTAGTTCGTATTGAAGATCTATTGGATGAGGATCAATGGCCTGATTTTTTAAGTAATTGTTTATCATGTATTCAGTATACATCTTCCGACAAATTGTTTATTGATTTGAATGAAGGTGATTTTCATTTGGATAGCCTGGCTGTTGTGCGTAATAAAGCCTTACCACTAAATGATGTTTTGTACGACCTGGACGGGGTTCTTCGCAATCCAGTCAATCCTGATATAGGTTGTTATGAATTTGGTCTTTAAGCTGATGTTTGGAGTTGGGGTGTTTTAATCTTAACACGAATCATAAGAGTTATCCCTACCATGAAAAATACGATAAGTGTTAAAATCGAAGGGCGCATGCCACCAGTTAATTCTTCAATCGCGCCCCAGGTAAACGTGCCGATTACAATCGCCAGTTTTTCCAGAATATCATAAAAGCTAAAATAGCTGGTACGATCTGGTGTGTCAGCGGGTACAAGTTTGGAATAAGTAGATCTGGATAAGGATTGAATGCCGCCCATAACTAATCCTACAAATGCTGCAATAATGTAAAAGGTGCCCTGAGAATAGGTGTAATATCCGGCTATACATACTAATATCCAAATTAGAAGCATCGTCATTATGGAGGATTTATTTCCAAATCGTTCAGAAATAAACGCAAACAGATAGGCACCGCCAATAGCTACAATTTGTAATGTCAGTATGAGTAGAATAAGATTTACGGTTTCAAATTGTAATTCTTTTTCTGCAAAAGTTGCTGCCATGTAAAGTACGGTTTGCACACCAGCACTATAAAAAAAGAATGCCGTCAAAAAACGTTTGATATTGGGCATTCCCTTTAATTGGAGCCATACTTTTTGTAATTCATGGAAACCTTTTTTTAGTGTTTGTGATTCAAAATGTCCTTTTTTATCTTTTGGTAGTCGAAAAAAGGTCACTTGGGCAAATCCTAACCACCAAAATCCAACTGAAACAAATGCAAGCCGTGTGGCTATACTTTTGGAAGGTAAACCCAGCGCTTCGAAATTCATGATGACTGCCAGATTTATAATTAGTAAAATCACGCTGCCTATATATCCAAAAGCAAAACCCCTGGCAGATATGCGGTCGAATCGGTCTTCAGTAGCGATTTCGGGTAAATAGGAATTGTAAAAAACTAAGGATCCGGTGAAGCCTATGGTTGCCATCATAAATCCGATCGTACCCAGGGCTAATTCATCCATTCCTTTAAAAAAGTATAGCGCAAGACAGCTTAAAGCACCAAGGGTGGTGAATAGCTTTAGAAATATTTTTTTTCTACCAGAGGCATCAGCTACCCCAGAAAGAATTGGTGACATTAATGCAATGATCACATATGAAAAGGACAAGGCATAGGCATACAATGCACTATTGGATATGACGAATGGCCCAATAGGAATTTCATCTGCTGTAACATTCATAAAATATGCCGGAAAAATAGCAGAGGATATGACCAATGCATAAGACGAATTGGCCCAATCAAAGAGCGCCCAGCCATTAATAACCCTGGGATTGTTAAGGACAGATTGGGGCGTCGTAGTTTCAGAAATGATTTGCATTCTCCAAAAGTAAGTAATGTCTTCTTACCATTTTCTTTTTCCAGGAAAAGGTTACTTTGGTGCTTTAATCCACATTTAAGCTTAGCTAATATACCATATACTTATGGATCTTGCACTCCTGACTCGGGGACCCGGATTATATAGCTCCCAAAGTTTATACCGGGCTTGTGTTAATCGTGGACACAAAACTAAGATCATAGACTACAGTAGGTGTAGTTTGTTGCTTGCAAAGGGTGGTGCAGAAATATATTACCAGGACAAGAAGCTTGAAATACCTGATGGGATTATACCCCGGATAGGGGCTACTTTGACTCAGGAAGGAGCGGCATTGATCCGGCATTTTGAGGGCATGGGTGTGCCCACGACAACTCCGTCAGCGGCTTTAGTTCAGGCGCGGGATAAATTATTCAGCCTGCAGCGGTTGGCAAGGAAAGGCGTAGCGGTGCCGGTCACAGTTTTTGCGGAGCCGGCTGCTGATCTGGAATTGGTGGCCACTCAGGTTCATGGTTTTCCGTGTATAGTCAAACCCTTGGAAAGTACACATGGCATGGGTATTCGGTTGGTACAGTCCCTGTCCGAATTGAAGTCTGCACTGCATAGTGTGTTTTTAAGCGGTCAACCTGTGCTTATTCAAGAGTTTATTGCGGAGGCAAATGGAGAAGATGTAAGAGTATTTGTGGTGGATGGCAAAGTGGAAGGAGCAATGAAACGAGTGGCGCGAAGCGGTGAGTTTCGATCTAATCTGCATCAGGGTGGAGTAGCCTATCACGCCCGTTTGACTTCGCTGGGAGAAGCTGTTGCTATTAGGGCGGCAAAGTGCCTTGGGCTTGGTGTCGCAGGTGTAGATATTCTGGAATCAGATCGAGGACCCTTAGTACTTGAGATAAATGCTTCTCCAGGGTTGGAAGGTATCGAAAAGGTGACGAAACAAGATATTGCAGGCACAATTGTTTCGTATCTGGAGCAAAAAATTGCCCAGGGATGGGAAGAAGAATAAGCTGGCTACGTGAGCATGCGGCACATTAATTTATGATTAAATTATCCTCTCGGAATGGAAGATGAACAGTCTCAACATTTATTTAAAGCTATTCACGATATTCCCATTGGTCACTCCGGCCAAATAGATCACCGTGTCGGCAGCCTGCCCTCAGGTAACATTATCCACACTAAAATTCATGTATTTAAAGGCAAAAAACAAGGTCCTTCTTTATTGCTGTTGGCGGGCATGCACGGCGATGAAATTAATGGGGTGGAGATTTTGAGAAGGGCATTGACGAGTGGTATGTTTGCGCATATTCAACGTGGGACAGTAATTGTTGCTCCCTTATTAAACTTGTTTGGATTTATTAATTATTCGCGTGATTTGCCTGATGGGAAAGATATTAATCGAAGTTTTCCTGGCTCAGTTAATGGTTCACTGGCTTCAAGATTGGCATGGCATATTACCCAACATATATTGCCCGCCAGTGATCTGATCATTGATTTCCATACAGGAGGAGCAGCCAGGTATAATTATCCGCAAATAAGATATTCGGAAGATGTACCTGAAAGTAAAGAGCTTGCCCGTATATTTAGCGCTTCGTTTATTGTGCATAAGCCTGTAATTGAAAAATCGTTACGTGCAGTGGGCACAGCAATGGGAAAACCTGTAATTGTTTTTGAAGGCGGCGAGACCTTGCGATATGATCCGCTTTCGATCACTGAGGGCATTGATGGCATTAAGCGAGTATTGATACATGAGAAAATGATAAAAGGAAGTATGCCGGTCATTCATTCAAAAATTATTCGTGATAGCACCTGGATTAGAGCCCAGGCTCCCGGACTCTTTTTATGGTCCAAGTCGGCTGGTGCTAAGGTTAAGAAAGGGGAAATTATTGGCGATATCCATGATCCACATGGACATATACATCATGAAGTTGCTGCATCCCGGGATGGTTATTTATTAGGAATGAATAATGCCGCTGTTATAAATTTGGGTGATGCACTATTCCATATTGGCTGGGAGGAATGATCTATTTTTAGGATTTATATAGTTTTACTTTTCTAACCCCACTTAGTGTATCATGTTGCTATGTAATAATTTAAGGCCAGGTGATGGTCAGATTTGTTTCAATAACCGGATTTAAACTCCTGCATACCGGACAAGATGAAGCGGCTTGTGTGAGAATTTGTTTTTCTTCATCTGTCCAGATTTTGTCAGGCATAGACATCAGCATTTCAATCCTTGCAATGCGCCGAGGTGGTTCAACAGTCATTATTTTATTCACGGCTACTTTCGCTCCTGTCATGTCTATTTGCGATTCTTTGGCTTTGATGCCCATTATAGTAAGTATGCAACAAGCCAACGAAGTAGCGCATAAATCCGTTGGAGAGAATGCTGCCCCTTTACCCTGGTTATCAATGGGGGCATCGGTTATCAGGATTTGACCGGATTGTACATGTGTTGCATGTGTGCGTAAGTCTCCTGTATAAATAATCTCGGCTGTCATATTTAGCTTGTTTGTTATATCGAAGATACAGATCGAAACGATAAATCATCCTTACTGTAGCAAAAAAAAAGCCGGTTCCAAAAGGAGACCGGCTTGACTGTTAGTGATATTATCTTTATTTCCATCGGCGTAAACGAATGCCATCTTCATACCGAACAATAAACGAATTTGAAAACCCACTGGACTGAGCCTTCCCCATTGCATCTTCTGCATCAGAGAGCGAAGTATAAATGCCAATCAAAATGCGATGAAGCCCCTCGCTGGAAATAGATTCGGATTCTAGTTCACCCCAATTGGTTACCCTGGCATATCTTGATGATTGGAGGCTAACCTTGTCCGTTGCTTCTAATTGGATACGGTAATATATTCCTTTGTAAGCTTTGGCTTCGGTTTCGTATTTGCGTTTGTCTACCCGTTTGCCTTTATACCTTTTTTCCAATCCTTCTCCGGTAAAAAATGACGCGTCAGCATAAATATCTTCGGATTCATGCATAGATGTGCCAACTTGAGAAGGTTTAGGAGATGTAGGTTTGGGTATTTCAGTGGCGATTATTTTATTTTCACCAGAGGGTGCTGTGAGCGTAATTTCATCTTTGCGCTCTAATGATGGATCAGGTGTAGATGCAGGTTTTGGAGCAGGGGCCGGAACCATTTTTATTTTATTTTTATATGGTGTCAAGCCATTAAATTTTTCCTTATTTTCTGTTGAATTTATCTGCAGTTCTTCCTTGTTTTTGGGATTTGCCTCAGCAATAACTTCTTCAGATATTTCAACCGTTTTGGGGATTGGTTTTTCTGCTGTTGAAAGTGGTTTTTCCTCAACTGGCGGCGTGTTATCAGCTATGTCCTGACTTGGTTCTGCTTTTTTTTCAGGTACAACAACTTTTGGTTCTTCTTTTTTTTCAGGGATATTCGGTACGGGTGCTGTGGCAATGACAGGAATTTCATCCGGCATTGTCTCCGTCAGCATATAAAAATCATGTGTAATTTGATGCTCAATGGCATCCTTATACTTTATTTTATAGACGGTAGGTTCATATTCTGGTTTTTCGGCGGTGACATAGGCGTCTATTTTGCCTGGAATCGTTATTTCATAATCGCCTGTCTCGGAAAAGAGCGACTGAAAGACCACCTTGTCCCCATTTGCGATATAATAGGCATATACACGTACTTTCTGTAACTGTTGTTCACTCATGCGGTCAAAGACCTTGCCTTTTACAATATGATCAACTGGTTTAGTGCTGACATAAAACAGATCCTCATCTCTGGTATTTGTTCGCTGTCCGTTTTCCATTCGATTGGAAACAAAAAATCCGGCAGTGCCCCCAGCATTTAATCTAAAATAAAGATCGTCGGCCTCAGAATTTAAAGGTCGGCCAGGATGTTCCAAATCCCCCCATTGATTTGGGAAACCATTAATCATAAAAATATCAAAACCGCCAAAAGTGATTTGTCCATTTGACGAAAAATTCAATCGACGCCGTCCTTCATCATAAAAAGGCATTTGATCATCTCCTAATGTATTGATTGTTTTACCGATATTTAATGGAATGGAAAAATCCAGGTTTCTGCTGGCACTGTCACGGCTGCAATACCATATATCCATTTCTCCTTGCCCTCCTGGTCGATCTGATGCAAAAAAAAGAAATTCCTTTCCATTGATTATGGCCGTTGACGGGTGGGTTTGATTTGATTCTGTGACATTAATATAATCAGGTAGTCGCTCTGGGCTATTCCAGCCGGTCCCCCTTTTTATCATTACATATAATTCACATCGCGTGCGCTGTTTGTTTATATCTGTCTGGCCGCAAACGGTATAATAAAATCGCTGACCGTCTGTAGAAAATGATCCGTTAGCAATATGTTTACTAGGATCCTCTGGCAGGCCTTTAGGTGTTTCAGGTTTGCCCCATTTTTCATTTTGATATAAGCTTCTATACAATTTTGACATCCCCGATCGAGTGGATGAAAAATATACAACTTCGTCACCAAAAAGAGCTGGTGCAAAATCTGTTGCATTCGAATTAATTGATTTGCCAGGATAAGTCACATGAAATTCCGACGTTTCATCAGATGCCATAGCCTGACGGGATCCTTCTACTTCATTTCGGACTATTCCTTCTATAATGGTTCGGTCTGTACCCTTATAGTTAGCCAGAAATGTCTCATAAGCAGGAATGGCTGATTGGTGATCACCACTTTGTTTTAGAGCTCTTGCATATTTTAACCCGCAAAGCTTTTCTGGTTCGTTCCAGTGTGCCACGGGCTTCAAACTTTCTGCTGCCCTTGCATATTCTTTCACCAGCGTGAAATATGTCCCTGCCTTGAATGCTAATTCAAGTTTTTCTGGTTTTTGTTTCCAAGCCTTGTAATAGGCCTCACCTGCTTCAAGGTAAAAACCATCTGCCGCAAATGTGTCGCCTTCTTTTTTGAGTTTACTCCAATTTTGAGCAACCAAGGGGGTTACAAGCACGAATGCCATTAAAATAATAATGGCCTTTTTAAAACAATTCATACGATTTGACTTAATAATTGGTCAATGAGGATTGGAAGATGTTCATGTTCCAGCTGATGAATTTTTTGACTTAAACGCTCCACGTCATCCTTTTTATCCACCGGGCAAGTTGCCTGAAAAAGGATATCTCCTTCATCATAGCGTCCGTTTACAAGGTGGATGGTTATACCACTTTCCTTGTCCCCATTTTCAAGAACGGCTTCGTGTACTTTTTTCCCATACATGCCTTTTCCGCCATATTTGGGCAAAAGGGCAGGATGGAGATTGATAATGCGATTAGGGAAGCCAACAATTAGATGTTGCGGTATCAGCCACAGAAATCCAGCCAGAACAATTAAATCAATGTCCATCGCTTTCAATTCATCGGTCAGCATCTCTGAGTCATAAAGTGTTGCTTTATCAATCAGGCGAACTGAAATGTTTTGATCTCTGGCAAAGGATACCACCGGAGCATCTTTTTTATTACATACCAACACAGCGATGTGGACATCGGGCCGTTGTGAAAAAAAAGAATGTATATTCCGAACATTGGAGCCTGTGCCAGAAGCGAAGAGGGCTAACTGTTTAACCTTACTGGATGTACGCATCTTTTAGAAAAAGGTTGTATAAGGAAAATGTTAAATATGTTTGAGCCTCAAATGTAATAGAAAGAAATGGGTGGAATTACTTCAGAACCAAACGTTGCATGATAGATTGTCCATTGGCCAATACTTGAAGCACATACTTGCCAGGGGGCAAGTGTTGTACGTGTACAGATTGCATGAAATTGCCTGCGGATTTGTGATGACTTTCTGTGTGAATGATCTGTTTGCGTAGATTGATGAAGCGGATTTCTATTTCAGCTGGATTAGCGAGTTTATAGGGCACCTGCAAATGATTTCGACCGTTCAATGACACCATTGGAAAATGGTCAGGTTCTAAAAGCGCTTCACAAATTGTAGGGGAGTCCTTTGCGTGAAGCACTAATTTTTCCTGATGTTGTATGTCATGGAAGGAGAGTCCCTGAGGTAGCTCACCATAAGAGAGAGAAGGTAACGATTTGGCAAAGCGGAATGATTCCGATTTGATGACACGTATATCAATTCCACGATCTGAAATACGCATCCAGTTGAACTGGTGAAAGCTGCCGTATGACCGGGTCCAAGGTTTGGCATCGTCAGCTTTGCGGAGGGGGGCCCCCCATCCCCCTTCACCAATATAGATTGTGCCCTGTTTATCATCTCTGATGAATCCCTCATCGGATCCCGGCCCTGATGCTGGTCGAATGGGCCATGTCACCTTAAATACATGGGCATCGCATTCCTGCACTAGTTGGACATTGTGTTCATAAAACAGTCCGGCCCAGGCATCCCATTGAGCCAATTGTTCCTTTTTTCGGCGCTGATGCGGACGTATGGGATGGTGATATTGGGCAATGCGCCAAGTATAGTCTGCACCGTGGCTTTCCAGATCGTCCCTCAACCATTTTTGTTGTTTGCCATACACAGGTGCCATTGAGTTGAGTGTGTAAACGCGCAATAAATCGCCCCCAAATCCCAGGGCGTAATACAGATCAGGATGTGGAAGATCAAATAAATCCAGGAGCAAGTCATTAGAAGGTTCATGGTTTCCTCGTGCTACAATAATCGGTATCAGCCGCCCATCCCTGGTTATAGTCAATTGCCAATCGTCAAGCCATTCCTGCCATTCTGTAACGGATGCCCAGTCCGTCATATCACCCGAAAAAAGAATTGCCAGTGGCTGCATACGTGCAGCCAACGCATTTATTTGTTGCCGGGCCAGCCTATTGTTGCGTGAATCACCACCCGCAATGAGGGTAATAGGTGTGGTGGCTGCCGCAGGCGCCGTATGAAATGCCATTATTGGGCTGTCCATTTCACTGTCCCGGATAAAAAATCGATACCGCGTATCTGGTTTTAACCCACTCAATCGGGCAAAGTTGGTCTGCATTTGTCGGACCTCAACTTGCCGATCAGACGGATGTTCAAACCATAAACTATTTGGATTGGCCGCTTCCTGGAAATAAACTTTTGGTGCTTTGCCACTGATTTGCTCCCAACCTAAAACCATTGTGGATGCAGGATCTGTACGCCACATAGCACGATACCGGCCTGTTTTGGCCAGTATGGGCAAGCTCCCTGCCAGAAGCAAAAGGAATATTATAAAAATTCGGTTCATGGGGTTACTAAAAAGTCCCACGGAACAAGCATATTTGTGAACACAAACATGCCTTTGCGCGTGGTAAAGGTTTGTTCAACTTAGATCAACTGCCAGAATTATGCCTGTTTTTAACGCATTACCAACCGATTCCCGTATTTCATCGCTCATACGATCCGAACTGGAACGGCAGCGACGAGGGATTGAGCTCATTGCTTCTGAAAATTTTACCAGTCTTGCCGTAATGGAAGCGATGGGTAGCTGGCTTACAAACAAATATGCGGAGGGTTATCCCGGAAGAAGGTATTATGGCGGGTGCGAAATTGTAGACCAAATAGAAAATCTGGCTATTGACCGGTTGAAGGAATTATTTGGTGTCGAATATGCTAATGTGCAGCCCCATTCGGGTGCTCAGGCGAATGCCGCTGTTTTTTTGGCGCTTCTGCAACCGGGTGACACCACACTTGGTTTTGACCTTAGCCATGGTGGCCATTTGTCACATGGGTCACCTGTCAACTATTCCGGCAAGGTTTATCGTGCTACATTTTATGGCGTAGAGCCAGATACCGGACGAATCGACATGGGAAAGGTCGCGGAAATTGCTAGGAAAGAGCAGCCCAAACTGATTATTTGTGGTGCATCTGCTTATGCACGTGAGTGGGATTATCCCGGTTTTCGGGCCATCGCTGACGAAGTGGGTGCATTATTACTGGCAGATATCGCTCATCCTGCAGGGTTAATAGCCGGTAAGCACTTGGCTGACCCTGCACCCTGGTGTGATGTCATTACCTCAACGACACACAAAACGCTTCGCGGGCCAAGGGGTGGTATTATTATGATGGGAAAGGACAAGCCTAATCCCTGGGGCCGAACCACAAAAAAAGGGGATCCAATCATGATGTCAGCAATTCTGAATAGCGGTGTTTTTCCAGGGATGCAAGGTGGCCCGCTGGAGCATGTCATTGCAGCTAAAGCAGTAGCATTTGGGGAGGCACTTCAGGGTTCATTTGTGGCCTATGGACAACAGGTGATCCAAAATGCCCAGGCTATGGCAAAGGCATTTACAACGAGAGGCTACCAGATCGTGTCCGGTGGGACAGATAACCATCTTATGCTGATTGACCTGCGCAATAAAGGGGTGACAGGCAAACAAGCCGAAGCTGCACTTGGGCTTTCAGATATCACTGTTAATAAAAATATGGTGCCCTTTGATACGCAATCACCCATGGTGACTTCAGGCATTCGAATAGGAACAGCGGCCATGACAACACGTGGCCTCCAACCTGCCGAATGTGAACAAATCGTCGATTGGATTGACTATCTCCTCCAAGCTCCTGATGATGCACAGCGAGGTTCAAAAACTAAAGCTGAAGTGAATCGATTTATGCTCCAGTTTCCGCTTTATCCGGATATGTCATCCTGATTTCTGCTTGATTTTAAATGCAATAACCATTATCCAATAGCGCATTGGGCATTAAATAATAACAATAAAAAAGCCTTCCCCGTTAAGGGAAGGCCACCAATTCTAATGAGTATAATAAAGGAATTAAAAGAAAAACTGGACGCCGGCATTTACGACGTTATACTCGTAATTTGGATTCTCCTGAAAGAGATTACTTAATTCGTAATCGGCATAAAGCTGCCACCAACGTTGGCCGACTGCTGCGGTTGCGCCATATTGCCAGATATTGGTTTTGTAATCGTCTCTTAAGCGCATTTCTACATCTTCTCCAATCGCAGATTTAAACTCGAGATCCTGAAAAGCATACAAACGGATGCCACCATAACCTCCAATCATGAGATTAAATGCATTTGCCCCTTTGCCAGCGAGGCGTAACTGCACAGGAATAATGAGTGAGTGCCTGCTCAGGCGGGATTGGGGTAGGGAGTTACTATAAGTTGAAGGGATGTACTCTGGCTCCTCATTCACTATGCTGAGTTGGAGATCATCTTTGGTTTCTAGATACGTGTACTTCCAGAGCAAGCCATAGTTGATGTAGGCGAAAGAAGAAGCGCCTCCTATACGAGTTGAAAAAATGAGGCCAAAATTGCCACTCCAGGATTGCCAGGGCTTAAAGGTAGGCTGAGCCACATTATCATTTTCCAATTGTTCGAACGCATCGGTTGGACCTAAATTGAAAAGAAAATAACTTTTAGTTCTCTTAGGTGATTTCCGATCCCCCAATTTAATTTTGATCTTGTTTTTAGAACTGTCGGATTCAACATCGATAAAGACGTCTTCCATATCTTCAAAGGCATCTTCAAGGTCTTCAGCTGCTTCTTCTGCAGCGTCAGCTAATTCTTCAACAGCTTCATCCAAGGCCTCCTCAAATTGGGTTTCACTCAATTCGCCACGATTAAACTGCGCTTCCAGGTCGGCAATTTTAGCTTCGATACGCGCTTTAGCAGCGTTAATCCTCTCCTTGGTAGTTGTGCTATCAGGCTCTTGGGCGGAGAGAGAAAAACCCATGATCAGACAAAGGATGAACAGTATGCCATTGGGCAAATAGTTGGAATTCATGGTGTGGATTTTTATAAGATTACCAATTAATTTCAATTTCAGTATTGCGGGAGCCAAAGGCGATCAAATCATCTACAACTTTGGGCTTGAGTGATTCCAGGGCAGCTAAGAACCGTTGAGGTCCTGTTTTGCTGCGATCTGAAAGGGCAGGTTTTACCTTGGCTATGAGTTGTTCGGAATTGCGTTTAGATAAGGTAGCAGGAATGGTTGCCTCCGTGATAATGACCTCCTGTGGCTGAACAGTATGGACAAGGTCTAAGGAAGGATTATTCAACGCTGATATTTCTTCTGCCATGCTGTTGATCAACGCTTCCGTATGTACAGTCATCTCAAGTGGTGTTTGTGTTTCCTGAACGGTGATAACTACGTTTTCAGGCGGAGGTGATGAATTTGTATATGGTTTAGCGGCAATTTTCGATATTTTTTTGGGGGATATAACCAGGCCGTCACGCACATGTATTATGGTTTTGTCACTTGCTTCGGTTTTGGTTGGTGGCAAAAATTTCTCTTCAATTCCAAGCTGTTTAATTTCATCCTCAGCAGGTACTTGAGTTAACTCGGGTCCACCATTTGCAATGGGAATACGAGATATCTGCCAATAAATGGCACCTGAAACCAAGAGTAGGGCGATCGCTGCTGCGACCCGAAGGAAAGGGAACAAATTCTTTTTTTTCGGTTGCTTTTTTTCAAGCACACGCTCCCACAGATCCTCCCGGACAGGCAGCTCGAAGTCGTTGAACGCTTCGGCAAATGTTTTTTTAATGGGATCCATAACTGCTTTGGTTTTCTTGCACCAATTCAAGACGAGCCTGAATAGCTGCTTTAGCTTTTTTAAATTGCGTTTTAGACGTACTTTCAGAGATGCCCAGCATTTCGGCTATTTCACTATGTCCAAAACCTTCGATAGCAAACAAGTTAAAAACTGTTCTATACCCGGAAGGTAATTGGTCGATTAACACCAACAAATCCGCTGCTGCTAATTGGCCTTCAATGGTTGCAGGTCGAGCATGTTCAGGTAGATCCACTGGATCGTCAGTGAAAAAATAACGTTGTTCTCTCCGAATGGTATCTATACATTCCCGGATCATAATGGATTTTAACCAACCTTCAAACCGGTTAATTTCACGAAGCGTATTTAGATTGCTAAATGCCCGTGCGAACCCGCTTGAAAGAGCCTCTTCCGCCAGATCTATTCTGTACAGATATCGTCTGCATACACCTAACATTTTAGGTGCAAATTGCTGGAAAACCCACCTCATAGCCTTTTCATCACCCTTCAGGCATGCGGCTACCTGATCTGGTAGCGAATGTGAAGTTCTTATAGCGATGATTTTGCTCATTGCGGGGTGTTCAGCTATTAGACGATGCTTTTTATAGAATGGTTGTCTGGATGTAAAAATCTGTCCTTTTTCAGGTTATTCACCAGAAGATCGAGTAATCTGTCTAATTAATCGACAGAACCAATGGAATAGGTTTGTGTTTGTGTCATGAGTGTATGCACGTATATTCACCAATTATTATGGAAATCCGAATTATACCGGCAAAGGATATAAACAAGCTTAAATGGGATTCATGTGTCCACTATGCCACACAACCCGCTTTCACAGGTTACACCTGGTATCTAAATGCCATAAGCAAGGATTGGGTAGGACTTGTAGAGGGTGATTATGAAACCGTAATGCCATTGTTTTTTCAAAAGGACTGGCTTGCACGAAAAATCTTTGTCCAACCCATATCATTTGCTCCTTGTGGACCATTCTCCATCCATGTGATGAGTCGGCCACGAATATTAGGTTTACTTAAAATGGTGCCACGTCGTAGCCGTGATGTCATGCTGGTGTGGGAAGGGCCGGTTGGAATCTCCGACATAAAGAGTAAAACGGAACCCAGGGATTTACTTCAGCTTTATGATGCTTATCATATTTTAAAAGCAGGGTTTCCACAGGAACTACCTCAGACTGATGATGATTGGCATTTTGGCAATCCCACCCCGGAAGTTCTAACAGCCTTCTGGTTGAAACAAAATGGCAAACACCGCGCTGCGGAGGTCGACATGCACCGGTACCGACGCATCATTTATCAAGCGATGCATCGTGGCCAAGGATTCAGTATTGATTTGGAAAATAGTAAAGGCGAGACACTTGCAATGGCTTACTTTATTCACGCCCATGGCTATTTGTATCGTCTAATAAGTGCTGCAATACCTGGAAAAATAGGGCAACAGGCACTTTTTGAAGTGTTCAGAAGCACCATTGAAACATATGCAGGCAGGCCGATTGTATTAGATTTTAATGGTATCGGGCTAGGGGAAGCCTTTGGGGCTACCCGAATGTTTTACACCGTAATCCAAAAGGATTGAGGGGGCTACTAACTGGTTGAGACAAATGGTTAGCTCCCGGTGCTACAAGTAAGGATATCGCACATCCAGGAGCGTGAGTCCGTCAGGAGGGACCAGCCAACTTCCATGGAGCAGCGATTGTTGGTCCATGGCTGAGCGCACTTCGTCCAACGAAGTTTTGCCTGCTGCTACACGAAGACACATGCCTACGACTAATCGAATCATCCCTCGGAGGAAACGATCGGACGTTATATAATAGATAAGTTGGCGACCGTCAGCAGATGGGATCCAAAACGATTCTCTTACATCGCAAATTCTGGTTTGTGCATCGCTGTTTGTTTTGCAGAAAGGCGCAAATTCCGTGTAGTTTAAAAGGATTTGTGCTGCCTGGTTTAGCACTTCGATATCTGGTGTCTCAGGAAATGGGTAGGACCAGGCACGATGTGTCAGGAAAGGATCTTTTTGTAGGGTGATCCGATACCTGTATCGTCTTTGGATGGCATCAAACCGGGCATGTGCTTCCTGATGGACCGAATGAATACGGTGGACAGCTATATCAGGGGGTAATAGTCGGTTTAAGCGAAAACGGAGGTCTTTGGGCAAGATGCGATCAGTATCAAAGTGGGCAAAATATCCTTCTGCATGTACGCCCGCATCTGTTCTGCCGCAGCCTGTAATCACCACAGGATGACGGAGTAGGACTTGGAGTACATCCGACAATGTTTGCTGGACGCTATTGGTATTTGGCTGTGATTGCCACCCGCCATACCCGGTGCCATCATAGGATAGCTCAATAAAATACCGCATGGACAAAAGTAAGGTAATCAGGCATAAATGAAAATGGCGCTCCTGAGAAGCGCCATTTTTTAGATACGATTGCAACCGTTAGCCAATAACTGATTTGTCGCGAGCAATGTGACCCGCATAAAGCCAGGACGCTCCGGCAAGACTAAGGTCCTTCAACACATTACCTGTAGCAGCCTGGTCACCATCAATAGCGCCACTTAAATGGACCAATGCCACCGTAAGTAACAAAAAGACGCCAAGTAAAACGGTTGCTAATTTGTCATATTTTCCCATAAAAATGCTCACTGTCGCCAGTATCAATGCGATACCCGTGAGATACACTAAAATAGTACTTCCGAATGCCATGGGCGCCATAGCTTCTGCGCCCATCAAATGGAAGATGCCAAAAATGAGGAAGGGAATAGCAAATAAATACTTGCCTAGTCCGAGAATAGCTTGCATGTTTGGTTGGTTTAGGTTAAAAAATAATTTCCAAACGAATATAGCCCATTTTACCGAATTTTATCCTATGAAACAAAAAAGCAGCAAGGGATGCTTGCTGCTTTTTTAACTAATAAAGTCAGATGTTAGGCTGCCCTCAGTAAACTAATCTTCGACCTGGCCAGTTTTTGCTCGGCATAAACCCGGTCAATTACGAATGATTTGACATCCTTAGATGAAGGCAATTCAAACATGGCATCTGTCATGATCGCCTCAAGGATAGACCGCAGTCCGCGCGCCCCTAATTTATATTGTAGGGCACATTCTGCAATAAAATCTAAAGCACCTTGTTCAAATTGAAGCTCGATGCCTTCTAAGGCCATCAGTTTTTGATATTGTTTGGTGAGCGCATTTTTTGGTTCGGTAAGGATCCGGCGCAAAGATTCAATATCCAATGGCTCCAGCCAGGTGAGAACTGGTAGTCGACCAATCAACTCGGGTATAAGTCCAAATGTCCGCAAGTCCTGATGGTTGATATAACGGAGTAATTGTTCTTTATCGACCAGTTTGTCTTCGCTGTGTTTGTACCCTATGACTTGCGTATTGATACGACGGCCTATCACCTTTTCAATACCATCAAAAGCACCGCCACAAATGAACAATATGTTCTGGGTATTCACCAGAATCATTTTTTGTTCAGGATGTTTACGACCACCGTTGGGAGGCACATTTACGTTAGTACCCTCCAGCATTTTAAGCAGAGCTTGTTGAACGCCTTCGCCGGAGACATCTCTGGTAATAGAAGGATTGTCACTTTTTCGTGCGATTTTATCAATTTCATCGATGTAGATAATGCCGCGTTCCGCTTGTTCCACATTGTAGTCACACACTTGCAACAGACGCGAAATGATGCTTTCCACATCTTCGCCGACATAGCCCGCCTCAGTAAACACGGTGGCGTCTACAATCGCAAAGGGTACCTTTAATAGCCGTGCAATAGATTTGGCTAATAGGGTTTTGCCCGTACCTGTGGGACCTACAAATAGGATGTTAGATTTTTCGAGTTCGACGTCATCCTTGGTTCGGGGCGCGTTGAGCCGTTTGTAGTGATTGTATACAGCAACAGCCAATACTTTTTTGGCATCATCCTGACCAATGACATACTCATCCAGGTGTTTTTTAATGTCCTGAGGTGCGATGAGTTGGAGGTCCTGAGACGTGGAGGATTTGCCGGAAATTTTCTTTTTGCCAGGCAGCTCACTATTAATGATTTCGTAGGCTTGTTCCGTACATATTTCACAAATATGCGCCTCAATACCAGCGATCAACATGGAAGTTTCTTCCCGTGAGCGACCACAGAACGAACAATGGGGAATATTTTTTTCTTTTTTCATGTAGGAATCAAAAGCGTTCAATGCAGAGGAGATCAACATTGAACTATGAACAAATGTACTGAAGACCAATCAGGATTTGATCAGGGTAAATGAGGAAGAATCAGCTCCTTATTTAAGCAATGCCTAATCTTTTTTATCCTTCCTTGGATTGTTCCGGTCAAGTACTTCATCCACCAGGCCATAATCCTTAGCCTGGGTACTTGTCATCCAATTATCGCGATCACAATCTGATTCAACTGTTTTGTAATCCTGGCCGGTGTGGTGAACAAGTATTTCGTACAGTTGCTTTTGCAGATCCTTGATCAGCTTATAAGATATTTCCATTTCAGTCACTTGCCCTTGCATACCTCCCATGGGTTGGTGGATCATGACCCTGCTGTGGAACAGGCAGGACCGTTTTCCCTTGGTGCCAGCGGCAAGTAAGACTGCACCCATAGATGCGGCTAAGCCAGTACAAATGGTACCGATATCGGGCGTCACATATTGCATCGTATCATATATGCCCAAGCCGGCAATGACCGAACCACCCGGACTATTGATAAACATTTGAATATCGCGCTTAGGGTCCGTGGATTCCAGGAAAAGTAGTTGGGCCTGGATCACATTGGCTACGTAATCATTAACAGGTACACCCATGAAAATGATACGATCCATCATGAGCCGTGAGAAAACGTCCATTCCGACCACATTCAATTGGCGCTCCTCAATGACCTGAGGGGTGAAGCCATTAATGTTAGGAACCGTTGTAGACATATATTTCTCCAGGTGCATGCTGCTCATGCCCAAGTGTTGGGTAGCGTATTTTTTGAATTCGTCTTTTGGAAACATGTTCTTCTTTTAGGGATTAAACGCTTTTTTGGTGGAATGTTTGCAATTAAAGAGAATTAAATTGCTGGTTGAGTTTATCAAAGGCTTCCTCAATCCAGTTTTTATAGGTTTCAATGGTCAAGGGCTCTTGTTGAATGGTCACCTCTTCCTTGTAAGCCTCAGCCAGTTTGTCCTGTATGATCTGTTCGGATATTTTGGAAATCATCTCCTTGTCTTCCAGTACTCTGGGGGCAAGGGCGTCCATCATAGCAGGGTCGGGGTTGCCTCCAAAATAGCCAACCAGTTTTTCTTTATAGGCCGCTACCACTTCTTCATTCGATACCTGGAGGTTTTTACGCTCAATGATTTTATCCCGAATTAGTGTCCAGCGCAGATCGAGAAAAAATCGACGAAATTTTTCTTCCGTCCATTCTTCCGGGTCTTTGTCATCCAAATCAGCGGTAGTAACCCATCTGCGGAGGAAGCCTTCCGGTAAAGGAAGCGGGTTTGCATCCAATAAGGATATTTTCATGTGGGCCATGATATAATCTCCACCGTGTTGTGCATAGGTGTCAGAGAGATTTTTCCGAATAGTTTCACGGAGGGTTGCCTCATTCATATCCGTATCCGGTCCATATGCTTTTTTGAAAAAAGCGTCATCCAGTAGGGCAGGCGTAACCCGGGTAATCTTATCAATCCGGGCAAAAAATTCATTACTGGTTTCTGGCGCATTTTCTTCCAGGCGCAAAATGTATTTGCGAACCCCTTCACGCGAAGTACTTACTTCAGACTGATAAGGGTCAAAGACAAAGGTGTCTTTAATGCTTTTGCCCAGCATCAGGTCACGCATATAAGGTGTCATCTGGTCACTGACAAGAAAACTACTGTGTGTATGGATGCCACCTTGTTTCTTTTCACCATTTTCCCATTCCTCCAGGTGCAATTCAACAAAATCCATGTGTTCCACCTGGCCTTCTGTCAATTCTGCCCGGTCGCCATGTTTGCGAAGGAGGTTATTCACTTGATCATCGATCTCCGATTCGCTAAAATTTACTTGTGGAAGGAGCAATGTTGTTGATTGGTCAAAACCTTTCAATTCAAATTCCGGTACCAATCCAAGATCAAATCGCACGGTATAGTCATGGAGATGGGCAAGATCAAACTCCATGGGCTCCTGTGATTCGCTGATAATCGGTTCGCCAAAAAAAGTCGGCTTATGCTCTAACAGATAAGCCTGGAGATTTTTATTTATCTCCTCCTGCACGACCTCGGCGAGAATGGATTGCCCATACATGCGCTTCACAAATCCTTCAGGTGTATGACCTTTACGGAAGCCCTTGATTTGGGCCTTCCGTTTGAAATCTTTCAATTTGGTTTCAAAGATCGGTTTATACACGTTCATCGGAACTTGTACGGTAAGGACTGCATTCAACTGGTCCAGATCTTCGCGAACGACATTTTCCATATTTTGAGACTCGAGGTTTGTAGTTTCTGTTAACATGATTTAAGATGCACCATCATTGCACCGTATTGAAAATTAAAGGAAACAGGACTAGTGGTAAGATTGCCGATAAGGCGATTTATCAATGGTCCGGTGTAGAGATGTGTACATAGCGGATGTTGGAAAAGAAGCATGACCCGAATGATTGATGCCAAGGAATTGGCAAAGTTTGAAGCAGCCATGCCGAATGGAAATACATTCGTGAATGCTGCTGGTCCAGGGCTCATGTTGACTAGGTGGCAATGATTTATCCACATCCTGGTAAAGCGTTGTAACCATCAAAAGCAAATGGTAGAAGGGCACATGTCCTTCCAAAAAAAATGTGCGGGTGGAGGGACTCGAACCCCCAAGCCTCGCGGCACCAGATCCTAAGTCTGGCGCGTCTACCAATTTCGCCACACCCGCTATTTTCGATAATATATAATCCAAACGATTGTGCAATACTTCAAAATTCAATGCATCACAGGTCTGTTTGGGAGCTAACCACTTTATGGTTTGCCCTAAGAGCGTGCAAAAATAAGAAAGGTCTCAGGTTTTTATTCAGGTTTTTGAATCTTATTTCCGTTTGGGCAGGAATTAATGAGACGGAGATTAATATTACTTTCACAAAATATTGCATTTCAATTAAATATATAAATATTTAAAATCAATTACAAAAGATTATATTTAAAAAACGGTCTAATGTACGCCCAAAAGCCCAGGGTTCAAGAAGAAATGGCGATGCAGGCCTTTACAGGGAACGGCTTTTGTTCTATATTTGTTGATTGTCCGTAAGCCAATTATAAACGAGCGAGTAATCGCATATATGCCAGAAGCAGTCATTACAGATCAAGCTGAAAAGCTTCTCATTCAACGTGCCTACAGGGACCTTTTAAAGTCTTTGAAGACTGGCATGGATGACAAAGACAAGGAAGACATTCGCAAAGCGTATGACCTTGCTGTTGATGCACACGCTAAGCAGCGCCGGAAGTCAGGCGAGCCTTACATATTACACCCTATAGCCGTAGCGCGGATTTGTGCAGAGGAGATCGGGTTAGGTCCCACTGCGATTGTAGCTGCGTTGTTGCATGATGTCGTTGAGGATACAGATATAAGTCTGGAAGACATACGCAATCAATTTGGTGAACGTATTGCCATGATTGTAGATGGATTGACCAAATTGGATATCGCCTACAACTCGGAAAGTCCACAGGCAGAAAATTTCCGGAAGGTCCTTTCCACATTGGTTAAAGATGTCCGTGTCGTGTTGATAAAAATGGCCGACCGGCTACACAATATGCGCACGTTGGGGTCTATGCCCCGGCACCGGCAACTGGCCATTGCTGCGGAGACAAACTATATCTATGCCCCTTTGGCGCATCGATTGGGTTTGTATAATATGAAGACGGAGTTTCAGGATTTGTGCATGAAAATCACCGATCCGGAATCCTATCAGGAAATCAAACAAAAGCTACAAGAGACCAAGACAGCCCGTACCTCTTATATAGATCGGTTTATTGTCCCGCTAATCACAGAAATGGAAGAAGCCGGACTCCATTTTCGGATTACAGGTCGGCCCAAATCCATCCATTCGATTTGGAATAAAATCAAGTCAAAGGATGTGTTTTTTGAAGAAATCTACGATCTGTTTGCTGTGCGCATAATTCTGGATACAACCAGGAAGTTGGAAAAACAAGCGTGTTGGCAAGTTTATTCAATTGTGACTGATGTATACCGCCCTATTCCCGAACGCCTCAAAGATTGGGTAACAACACCCAAATCGAATGGCTATGAATCGCTGCATACAACAGTAATCGGGCCGGAAGGCCGATTTGTTGAAGTACAAATTCGATCAGAGCGGATGGATGAAATAGCCGAACGGGGATTTGCTGCACATTGGAAGTATAAGGGAGTCAATGACCAACAGGATGTATATGAATCCTGGCTGGACAACATCCGGGAAATATTGGAAAACAATGATGTAGACGCCATTGAATTCCTGAATGATTTTAAAACCAACCTGTTTAACGAAGAAATATATGTCTATACGCCTCGGGGCGATATGCGTATTTTACCTAAAGGAGCAACGGCATTAGACTTTGCTTTTATGATCCATACCGACATTGGTCTGCACTGTGCGGCAGTGAAAGTAAACAACCGATTGGTGCCTATGGGTTATAAACTCCTCAATGGCGATCAGGTTGCGGTACAAACCAACAAAAACCAGAAGCCTAGCGAGGCTTGGTTGAAAATGGCTTTCACCGGCAAAGCCCGCTCCAAAATCCGGACTGCCATTCGGGAAGAGCGCAGTCAGCAGGGTGCGATGGGCAAGGAAGTGTTGGAGCGGAAACTGCAACAAATTAAGGTGGAGCTCGAGATCAATGCCGATATGCTGGTGAAGCACTTTGGCTTCCGCTCAAGGTTGGACATGTATAGCGCAATTGCCGCAGGAGATGTCAACTTACATGATCTAAAAAAATTCAAAGTCGATGGCATACGGCTGCTACCGGCCACTGTAGACCCGGAGGCAGTGCCCGATAAAGCAAAGGTGCCGGAAGCCGCCCCGGAGATCAAACGGACAACACTGCCCAAATTAATCATCAATGGGGAGCCGGCAGATCAGTATGAATACTCGATGGCCGGATGTTGTAACCCGGTAATGGGCGATGATGTATTTGCGTTTTTATCTACTAGTTCGGGATTAAAAATCCATCGGGCTACCTGTCCCAATGCGGTTAATCTAATGGCCAACTATGGGTATCGGGTCATGCGTGCTGAATGGGCAGAGAATTCCGGATCTTCTTTTAAGGTGGATCTTCAGATAACAGGTGTTGATAGTGGCCCGGGAGTAATCGAGCGCTTAACACAAAAAATTTCAACCAACCTTGGATTAAACATTCGCTCGTTTTCGATCGAAGGCCATGAAGGTTTTTTTGAAGGCAAAATCAGCCTCATTGTTCAAAATAAGAGCCAGGTAGTTTTAGCTATTCAGGCGCTAAAATCTCTGGAAGGCGTTTCTTCGGTCATGCGGCTTGACGCTGCTTGAACCTTTTATCATGTGGGTTAGTTCTCGGTAGCATATGACACAGCATTCTCAATTCCATGTTAATAAGGAGGTTTCTGAAAAAATACTCCAGGAATCACTTCGCATTTTTAATGCTCATCTTGAAAGCAATCAATTGCGCAAGACACCTGAGCGATTTGCAATATTGGAAGAGATCTACCGGAGCCCGGACCATTTTGATGCCGAGGGCCTGTACATTCATATGAAGACAAATAATTATCGGGTAAGCCGGGCCACCGTGTATAATACGCTGGAATTGTTGGTGCATTGTGACCTGGTGAGGAAACACCAGTTTGGAAAAAATCAGGCGCAATACGAGCGGTCGTACGGGTACAAACAGCACGACCACCTCATCTGTATGGATTGTGGCAAAGTGATCGAATTTTGCGATCCCCGAATTCAGCAGATAAAAGATATGATGGGCGATATATTAAAGTTCAAGATTAGGCATCATGCATTAACTTTGTATGGTGATTGCGACGGAGCCTGTGCGAGAACGGCACAGCTTTTGAAGTAGCACTTTGTTAAGGACCTGAATCCCGATCCCCATGAACTATCGTTTCACCCACAAAAATGCGGTGCAGGTGCTATATCTGTATCGTTTGTTGTCCGATATGGACAACCGCGCGATCCTCGACGAGGTCAATCGCCGACTACAGGATGGCTGCAAGTCAGTCGTTGTAGATCTATCCCATCTCGATTATATCGACAGTACGGGGCTGAATCTTTTGCTTGCTTTGTGGCGGCATCTGCGGCATTTTGGCTGCCAGCTTTTGTTAACTGAACCACAACCATCCGTTATGCGGCTTTTTGAACTGACCAGACTGCGTGCCGTTTTTGACTTCATACCCAGTGTAGAGACGGCGTTAGTGCCCAATCAGTAACACTTCGCTTTTTTTAAGGAGTTTTCCTGCATTATTTGACTAACTTTCCTGAAGAATAGGCGATCTTTGCCGCTTCTTTAGAAAAATGACTATGCAGGTAGATGTGCTGCTCGGCTTACAATGGGGTGATGAAGGTAAAGGCAAGATCGTCGATGCCCTTGCCCCCCATTACCAAATCGTTGCCCGATTTCAAGGAGGTCCCAATGCAGGCCATACCTTGGTTATCGATGGCGTGAAATACGTATTACACACCATCCCTTCCGGGATATTCCGCCAGGGGATCATTAATTTGATTGGGAATGGGGTTGTCGTTGATCCGGTGATCCTCAAAAAAGAGCTTGGACAATTAGATGCAGCAGGAATACCTTATAAGGATAACCTTTTGTTATCCCGCAAGGCCCATCTCATTTTACCCACCCACCGATATCTGGATGCGGCAAGCGAAGCGTCAAAAGGGACCAGCAAAATTGGATCCACGCTGAAAGGTATAGGCCCCACCTATATGGACAAAACCGGACGAAACGGTTTGCGAATAGGTGACATCCAACTCGCCGGTTTTGATGCGAATTACCAGACGCTTAAACGCAAACATCTTCATTTGATATCCCTCTTTCCGGATATTGACTTCAACCTACAGGAAGAAGAAGATCGCTGGATGGAAAGCCTTGATATATTGCGCGGCCTCCACCAAATCGACGCCGAGTATTACTTGCATGATGCCCTGCTTGCTGGCAAAAGAGTGCTCGCAGAAGGAGCGCAAGGCAGTCTCTTGGATGTTGATTTCGGCACCTATCCATATGTCACTTCATCGAATACGATAACAGCAGGTGTCTGTACTGGTCTGGGCTTGGCACCCCAGAAAGTAGGTGAGGTGATCGGCATTACGAAAGCCTATTGCACCAGGGTAGGAAGTGGTCCATTCCCTACGGAACTACATGATGAAACAGGTGACTTTCTTCGGAAAGCAGGACATGAATTTGGATCCACTACAGGCCGGCCCCGCCGATGCGGTTGGATTGACCTTCCTCTTCTGAAGTATACGATTATGCTGAATGGGGTGACACAACTAGCCGTTACCAAGATTGATGTACTCAATGCTATGGCTGATATTAAAGCGGCTACAGCTTATATCTATGATGGCAAACGCCATAATAACATCCCTTTTGACCTAAACCAAACCGCCGTTGCACCAGAATATCATGCTTTCGCAGGGTGGGAGGAAGACTTGTTGCAATGTGAAACCTATGATAGTCTGCCCGTAGCGTGCAAATCTTTCCTTACTTATCTAGAAGAATATCTGCATGTAAAAGTAACCATGGTTTCGACAGGTCCTGAGCGGGAAAGCCTCATCGAACGATAAGCAATCCTCAATCGCCCGTAGCGGTGATGATATATTGATAGGGTAGGGTTGCATTATCAACGTTAACTTCATTGTATCCGGCGGCTCTCAGGTCATCAACTACCTGGTGGGGTGCCAGACGCAGTTCGACAGCAGGTCCCATTCGGGTTGGTTTCTTTTGGAAATCAATTATAATAATTTTTCCATCCGGCTTTAGACATTTTTTTAACGCCATAAGGTAGGAAGCCTTGTTTTGCAAATAAATATACGTATTCACAACCAGGATGATATCTGCCTCGGCATTGTCCAAATGGGAATCGTTGATGGTAGCCAAACGAATTTCAATATTTTTTGCCAGCGCTTCAGGAAGGGTTTTGCGCCGTTCCTCCAGATACCGAACAAAACGTTCGTCTATCTCAATTGCGATCACCTTTGCGGCAAGGGGCACAAGTCGAAAACTGAAATAACCAGATCCCGCCCCTATGTCGGCCACTGTTTTTGAAGATAAATCCCCAATAGCCTTTAGTACTTCTTCGGGATGTTGCCATAGGTCCCGCTCTTTGTTTTCAAAAGCACCCACCAAGTCATCAAATTTGTCATCCGGTGAAAGCGGTGCTTTGTTAGCTACAGGTTGGTTCTCTGCTATGAAATCGCAACTTGAGAAGCAGAATAATACGAAGAGGAGTGCAGGCAGTATTCTCACAGGCACTAAAGTAAGCACTATAAAAGAGATAGAACCTATTCTTTTGGATGTATTGGGATCTCCTCTGCAAAAGCGAGTAAAAGTTGCTGAGTCAGACCGTAAAATTCATCGGTTTCGCCTCCAAACTGATTGATGAGTATGCTAAAGGACAACATGGTTCCTGATTTGGTTTCAAGGTAACCACTGAGTGCTCGTACCCGGTTTAACGTGCCTGACTTTGCCCAAACTTTACCCCTTAAATGTTTGTCTTTCAGGTATGCCCTTACCGTACCGGATTCACCCGGTTGCGACAGTGTTGTTTTAAAGCCGGGATATCGCAGGCTGTCCCGATGGATCTTAGCCAATACATGCGTAAACAAACCAGCGGATAATCCATTATGTCTGCTCATGCCGCTACCATCATAAATCCAGCTTTTATTCTCCTCGACACCCAGGCTTCTCAACCAGGATTTGATGCCTTTGATGCCTCCATCTGTAGAAGCTGTATTGCGGTATTGTTTGCCTATCCACCGCAAAAGCATCTCGGCATACATATTTCGACTATCTCCATTTATAGATGACGTGAGTGCCTGGATACTCGGCGACCAAATGGTATCTGATGCGACCAATGCAAGGCCATTTTTCCCATTGCCATTTGGATTCACCTGGATGCCTAATGCTTCCAATCTCGCCTGCAAAGCTCTAATGACGTAATTGGGTGGGTCCGACAAACTGGCACGCATGGCCAAAGGAAAGGAAAGCTCGGCAGCCCCGCCAATCCACCGTGTGGTTGCATCAGGACTACCCGTGAAGTAAACCGGTTCGTGATTGTCCTGATTGCTATCTGGTTGGTAAATAACAGTCCATGGCAGGACCGTGCTATCGGTCGTCACTCGCCACCCCATGGAATCGGATTGCAGGGTTACGGGGAGGCAATTGTCTTGCCAGTTGATAGGCCACTGGCCTTGGGCAAAGCAACCACCGAGGTCACTCCATTCCCAGGTAAGGCCCACTGATGGGCCGGGAAACCGATCTGGTGTACAGCGTATATTGCCCTTGATAGCTTTTATACCCTGACTTGAGACAAAGGTCGCCCAACGGTTAAGCACTGAATCGGGCGTCGACTCAATGCCAAATCTACCAGAAGCAAGGCTGGGATCACCTTCCCCTTTTATTCGAATTTCTCCTATTAATACCGAATCGACGATGGTGCCAAATAGATCCAAAATCGTTTTTTTGCGATGATCTACCCCTAGATAAAACCAGGCGGCACCCGTGGTCAGGAGTTTAATGTTGGATGCAGGCACCAGCAGCAGATTATCATTATGCGCAAAAAGTACCTTGTTCGTAGAGGCATCTCTTATGCTAATGCCTACGGAGCTGCCTTCCAATATTGGATGGTTAATAATTCGTTCGGTGACGGCCTGCAGTGATTCCTGGCCAAACGAAGGACAGGATCCCAAAAGGACCAGGATTAAAACAAAACACCGAAGCATATTTTTTACTTTACTGGCAGGACAGTAGCAACACATGGGCCAAAACCGATACGGATGCCATCTTGTTCGCCAAATCCTTCTAAAATAACCCGGTCACCGTCTTCAATAAACGTTCGGGTAGATCCATCATTTAACGTAATTGCACGCGTTCCTTTCCAACTTAGTTCCATCATCGATCCGAAACTATTTTCCGCCGGACCGCTGATTGTTCCGGAGGCATAAAGGTCTCCTACCCGGATGTTACAACCGTTGACCGTGTGATGGGCCAACTGCTGACACATATTCCAATACATATACCTGAAATTGGATTGACACACTACCGAGGGGCTGCTATCTTCGGGCTGAATGGAAACGCTTAATTGAATGTCGTAATTGCGTGGTCCTGAAAAAGCCAGGTAGGGCAATACTTCAGGATCCTGCACTGGTCCATTAAATCGAAAAGGTTCTAGGGCTTCAAGCGTGACAATCCAGGGCGAAGCAGTTGAAGCGAAGTTTTTACCAAGAAATGGACCTAAGGGTACATATTCCCAGCGTTGGATGTCTCTGGCCGACCAATCATTAAACAGGACCAGGCCAAAAATATAGTTTTCGGCTTCGGCGGTGGAGACGCTATCACCTATGGCTGTATCTTTTCCAACAATAAAGCCCATTTCCAATTCAAAATCCAATTGTCTGGTGGCTTCGAGGATGGGTGGCCCATCATTTGGTTTTGTCTGTCCTTTGGGTCGGTGAAAGGCATGACCGGAGACTTCGATGGAAGAGGCCCGGCCATGATAGCCGACCGGGAGGTGTTTCCAATTGGGTAACAAAGGATTTTGGGCATCCCTGAACATGATACCTACATTAGTAGCATGTTCGATGCTGGAATAAAAATCGGTATAGTCGCCTATAGCCACTGGAAGATGCAGATGGATGTCATTTATAGGCAATAACCATTGATCTGCTTGTTCCCTTATCGTTGCCTCAGTAGTATCCGCGTCCAGAATTGAAGTAAGTTGCTCCCGGACAGCCGATGTAATGCCCTTTCCTAAAGCGATAAATGGATTCAGCACTTCATGGCGAAAAATATCAACCGGCAAATGCAGGCGTGAAAATGCACCGAGTGTCATCAACACATCCAGGTTGACTACAAATTCTCCAATTCGGGACGCTGCAAACCGCTGGCCATTATGATGGGATGCAATACCGAAGGGGATATTTTGAATGGGAAACTGGCTGTCAGCATCGTAATGGACCCAGGATCTTAAAGATGTATTGAATGGCATCGGTATCAAATTTACCGCAAACTTACGACCCCTGAAGGGAATGAAAGGTTGCTGGCCTTCATGAATAGGTTAAAAAACCTGTTCGACCACCTTTCTTGTCGTGTCCGGATCACCCATGGTATAGTAGTGCAGGCAAGGGGCGCCTTTTTCTTTGAGTTCTTTGGACTGGGCTGCACACCAGGCGATACCAAGCTGTTGAATGTCGTGGTCGGTTTTACAAGTTGCTGCTTCACGGACCAATTCATCCGGCATATTGACATAAAATTTGCGGGGAATTGAGTTGAGCTGGTAGGCTTTGGTCAGTGGTTTTAAGCCCGGTACGATGGGGACGGTAATTCCTGCCGCCCGACAATTGGCCACGTACTCGAAATACTTCCGGTTGTCAAAAAACATTTGGGTAACGATAAATTGAGCCCCGGCATCAATTTTGGCCTTAGTCATAGCCAGATCATGTTCCAGGTTAGGGGCTTCAAAATGTTTTTCAGGGTAACCTGCAATGCCAATGCAGAAATCTGTTTTTTGGCCATTACTGATGTTTTCGTCCAGATAACGGCCCTGGTTCATTTCGGCAACTTGTTTGACGAGGTCGATAGCGTAGGTATGACCGCCATCTTCGGGGATAAATTTATCCTCAAATCGTCTGGCATCACCACGTAATGCGAGCACATTGGTTACATTCAGAAAGTGAAGGTCTATGAGTGCATTTTCTGTTTCTTCCTTGGTGAAACCACCACAAATCAAATGTGGGACGGCATCAATACCATAATGGTGCATGATCGAAGCGCAAATGCCCACCGTGCCGGGACGCTTGCGGATGGCCACTTTTTCGTAGTAACCACTTGTCCGTTTGACATACAAAAACTCCTCGCGGTGGTAGGTGACATCCACAAAGGGAGGGTTGAATTCCATTAATGGGTCAAGGATATTAAATATGGCTTGCATGCTTCCACCTTTCAATGGTGGAAGGATCTCAAAGGATACCAGCGTTTTGCCGGCAGCCTGTTCAAAGTACTCCGTTATCTTCATTTCAGTGCAAAGCTACCAAAGAGATAAATAGAATTGTATGGTTGAAGACAAACATCTTTATTGCTGACCAATTGAAAAGGGCTAAAGTGCTACCTTTCGGCGTGCTCCCTTATCTGAAGGCATCAAACTGCCGAAAAATTAACCTTTAAAGACTATGACAATACATCAGATTCTTCTCTCCGAAACGATTCTGAGGATTTGTACAGAAAATATGCCTCGTATCAGGACCTGTATTGCCCAATTGGATCAGGACCAGATTTGGTATCGCCCCAATGCAGAAATGGTATCCATAGGCAATCTGATCTTACACCTGCATGGCAATGCCCGTCAATGGATACTGCACACCTTGTGTGGGATTCAATGGGAAAGGGACCGGGATAAAGAGTTTTCAGAATTGGGTCCTTTACCTGTGGGTGAATTATCCCGCTTATTAGATGGACTGGAACAGGATTTGAAGCAATACGTCGTCACCATTGAGGAGGAGGCTTTATTGCAGTCATATGATGTACAGATATTCCATGAGACAGGGGTAGCTATTCTGGTACATGTCATCGAACATTTTTCTTACCACACCGGCCAAATTGCCAGAGATACAAAACGGATGCTGGCAAAGGATTTAAGGTTTTATGAGACAGAAGATTTGTAATTTTATGGATGAATTGACTTGAGTCGATTCTACCTATCTCGTTTGGAGGTAAGCGCGAGGTTTCATTATTGAAGTTAAAAATATTCGTAAATCATGCGGATTCATTTTCCTGATATTAGAACGATTCAACGTGAGTTAGGTCAAATTCATTGGTGGATTGTTTTGTTTTTTATTCTCGGACTTGAAAATATTACTAATCCTCCATTAGATGATCATTCCTGGCGTCAAACTCTAACTATTTCAATTAGTAAAAATTTAATGGATTATCCTAATCCTTTTTATCCGCGCATGGATATTGGAGGAAAAACAGAAGGAATTATAGCAGGTGAGTTTCCAATCTACAATTACTTTGTTACAATTACTTATTGGATTTTTGGATATACGGATTGGTCGGGTCGGCTGGTAAACTGGTTGTTTTCTTGCGTTGGGCTTTGGTTTTTTTACGGATTAATTAAAAAACTCACGAATTCCAGGGTTGCATTTTATAGCGCCGTGGCCTTTATGGCATCTATAACATTCCAATTTGCAAGGAAGACAATGCCCGATACATTTTCTCTCTCATTAGTATTCGCCGGCACATTTTATGCCTGGACATATCTGGAAAACCATCGAACAAGAGACCTGATCTTAAGTTTCATTTTAATATCTCTTGGATTACTGAGTAAAGTTCCCTCAATAGTAATTATATGCTTTTTAATCGTTCCCTTCATGCGGAATGAATATAAGATGAAAAATAAAATCAACGTTGGTGTGGCCATAGGAATTTCTGCTATAATCATGTGTATTTGGCTTTTTTATTGGATGCCTCATTTGTTGGAGCATTACAAGAATCAACTTATCTGGCCGGTCTCACTTTCTGAAGGCTGGGAAATTATGAATAATCTTTCTTATGATGTATGGGAGCGATTTAGATTTTTTGCTTTCTCAAGCCGTGTACCTTTTATCCTCGCAGTAGCTGGACTAGGTGCATTAGTGGTAAGGGGTGAACGCCAAATCCTCTTGTGTTCACTTGCGTATTCTGTACTGTTTTTTTTATTTATATTAAAGACAGGGGCTGTTTTCCCCAACCATAATTATTATGTCATCCCCTATACTCCGTTGATGGCATTTTTTATTGGATACCTATTTGCTAATAGTTCTTCGAACTTTTTTTGGCCATTAACCATATTACTATTAATGCTGTTTCCAAGTTTTAGTGCAAATCGAAAAGCATCCTTCAACCCGTTTGAGAACAGGTACTTACTACGACTGGAAGAGATCGTAAATAAATATGTGAATAAGAGTGACAAAGTTATGGTTAACAATGGGATGTTTAATCCAACCTTAATGTTTTATACTAGGCGTAAGGGTTGGACAGTAAATCAAGATGTTGTCTCAAAAGTTGATTGGATGCCTGATTTTAAGAGAGATGGCTTGAAGTATATCGTAATAGATAGGCATCTTTTAAATGATACACTACCATTTTCGCTTGTTTATGAAGATCAGGATTTTAGAATTTATAAGCCTTAGTTAAATGCCAAACCACGACGCGAAATTCATTGATTTATTTTAAGATCAATTAAAAGGATATTAAGAATGTTACAGGGTATTGTTGCTGTTTTTCGGTGTGCGCATGAACGGCCGGACGATTAACCGAACTGTATTGGAATAAGAGAAATATTTCACGGCCCAGTTAAACAGCACAGCCAATCGATTGCGAAAACCAATCAAAAAAAGAATGTGAACGGCCATCCAGATATACCAGGCGGGCATACCGCCTATTTTCCATTTCCCAATTTCAGCTACGGCACGGTTTCTGCCAATCGTTGCCATGCTCCCTTTATCATTATAGGTAAATGGAATAGGTTCTTGTTTTTTATGTAAACGAATTAAATTTTTCGCAAAAAGTTTTCCCTGTTGCATGGCTGGCTGTGCTGTCATAGGATGGCCGCGTGGAGTTTCAGGGGTAACCATCTCCGCCAGATCCCCTAATGCAAATACATAGTCATGGCCATTGACCAGGTTATACGCATCGACTTTAAGCCGTCCGTTGGGAAGATATGCTTCCGGCTTCAGGCCGGGAAGGGGATTTCCTTTTACGCCTGCCGCCCAAATCAATGTTTGGGTAGGTATGGATTGACCATTTGATAAGTGGGCAATTTCACCATTATAGTCGGTTACCAGGGTGTTTAAAAGGATCTGAACTCCGAGTTCTTCCAGGTATTTTTGGGCACGATGGCTGCTTGTTTCTGACATCCCAAATAGCAATCGTGGTCCGGCATCAATTACGGTGATATTCATTGTCGTCGGATCAATCTCGCGGTATTCTGTAGCTAATATTTTGTTTTTTATTTCAGCAAGTGCGCCAGCGATTTCTACGCCTGTTGGACCACCTCCGACAATGACAAAATGCATCACCTGGTGCAGCGCCTCCAATTGATTGGTGTCGCTAAGCATCACCGCCTTTTCAAATTGTTGTAAAAAATCAGAACGAATATCCAAAGCTTGTGAGACGGACTTTAATTGCATGGCATGCTTCTCGAGCTTCGTGTTCCCAAAAAAATTTGTCTGCGAGCCAGTGGCTAAGACAAGGATGTCATATGGCAGAGAACCTGCCGTTGTCTCCAAAACCCGGGATTCCCAATCAACACGGATCACATCGGCCATTCGAAAATTGACATTGTGCATAGGGCCGATCATTTTTCGGAAGGGGTAGGCGACACTATCGGGAGTGAGGCTAGCCGTAGCTACCTGATAAAGCAATGGGAGGAAAGAGTGGAAATTTTGTTTGTCTACCAGCGTGACTTTAAATGCCTTACCTGCCAGATTTTTGACCACACTCAATCCAGCAAATCCGCCGCCAACCACTATGACCCTCGGATAGGGCAACTCCTCAAATATTTTTTTTGCCAGTGTTTTCATGGGAATAGATTAACAGCTAAACATGCCACCTTGTCCTTCAGTTCAGCCAAATTGGGATATCCTGTATCTTGGTGTCTGGTTAAGGGACCATTTGTTATTTATCTGTTTTCCTATGCAGTATGATGTGATTATCGCAGGTGGAGGGATGGCTGGTCTTTCCATGTTATGGCAGATCAGAAAAGCCGGCTTAAACCATTTGCATATTCTGTTGATCGATAAAGCACAGAAAAATCAAAATGATAGAACCTGGTGTTTTTGGGAATCCGGTGAGGGGGCGTTTGAGCATATCATCCACAGGGAGTGGGATCATGTGCGTGTCCATGGTGCAATCCATCAATTTAAGGATTTTGCATTGAATGACTATCGATATAAAATGATACGTGGGATTGATTTTTATCAATTCATGGATGATCAGATAGATCAGGACATTGCCTGTGAACGAGTCCTGACAACCATCCAACACATCGAAGCAGACGACAATGGGTGCACTGTGCAAACAGATCATGGATCATTCTACGCAAAAACCGTTTTTGACAGTACATACCGACTGCCACTCAACACACCGGGCAGGCACCATCTGTTACAACATTTCCTCGGCTACATCATCCAGACCTCTAAACCTGTTTTTGATGTAAGGCTACCTGATCTGATGCATTTTGGCATTCCCCAACATGATCAATGTCGCTTTATTTATGTGTTGCCTTTAGCCCCCGACAAGGCGCTGATAGAGTTTACTGTGTTTTCTGAAAATTTACTGTCCCGAGAGGCTTATGAAGAAGCACTCCATGGATATATTCAATTGCGTGTCGGTCATGTTGATTGGACTATTACGGAAACAGAGTTTGGTGTGATACCTATGAGTGATGAGCCGGTCAAAGAATTTATTCACCCACGTCACATCCGAATTGGCACATCAGGAGGGTACACCAACCCGGCCACAGGTTATACCTTTCGGAGTACCCAAAAACGTCTTGCGGATCTGGTTCAGGCCTATGTAAAAACGGGCAGCTGGTTTGCGCCTATAAGTCCGTGGCAAAAACGATTTGGTCTGTATGCCTCCGTCATGCTGAATGTGTTGCAGCATAATCGCGTCCCTGCTCCTGAAATGTTTTTTGATTTATATGCACGCAATCCCATTGATAGGGTTTTCCGTTTCCTGGATGGGGAATCGACCTTTATGGAGGAGGTGACGTTAATGCGTTCTATGGCCGTGAAACCGTTTGCGCAGGCTGCTCTGGATGTGGTTCGAAAACGCATAGGGTTCTAGCAAAGCCAGGGCTGCACTAATAAAAACTACTATATAAAATTTGGGTACATTTATTTATTTTTAAATCGGACTTCATATCATGCCCCTAAAAGACTTTTTTGTCCCGACTCGCCCTTACGCTTTACAGCGGAACAATTTGGTATCCTTAGCCCTGCTACCTTTTTTTCTCAGTGGTTGGCTAATGGCTTATTCCCAAAAAATAAGCCTGCCGGCATGGGACAAAAATGACCCGGTGCCGGATTGGGTTGCACTAATGTATGTCCAGGAACCAAACATAAAACAAATAGACGAAGCATTCCAGGAATGGTACAAAACGCACCCTTTTGAAAAAACAACCTACACCCAATATTATAAAAAATGGCGTCGCGCTGTCAATCCCTACCTTACCAAAGATGGTTATGTTCAATTTTCTTCTACTGAGGCAATTATCAACAAAAAATCGGCCTTTGCATATAAAATACAGCATGAAAAATCGCCTGTTTCCCGGGATGCATCCTGGTCTTGCCTCGGTCCATTTGAGATGGTAAACGATGCGATTGATGGTGAACAAAAACCGGTAAGCTGGCAAGCTAATGTGTACTGTTTAGACCAGTCCCAATCAAATCCTGACATCCTGTTTTGCGGTACGGAAGGATCAGAAATTTACAAAACCATCGATCGTGGGGTAACTTGGACACCTGCTGGCCGTAATCTCCTTATTGAGGCCGTTACGGCTGTTGAGATCAATCCGACAAATCCCGACATCGTTTTTGCTGGAGATAGAAATGGCATTTACCGAACCACAAACGGTGGCATGTCATGGACAACTTTGCTCGTCGAAAGTCAGCTCAATGTCAACGATATTGCCATTCACCCGCTCAATACCAATATTGTATTTGTTGCCGCAGAGAAAGGATTTTGGCGAAGTTATGATGGCGGTATTCAATGGACAAAAGTGTATAATCAGACTACATATGATGTCGAATTAAAGCCAGATGCACCTGACGTCGTTTACTTGTTAAAAGACAACCCTGCGGAGAAGCGTTGTGAATTTTGGAAAAGTACCAATGCAGGTATGAGCTTTATCTTGAAATCTGCAGGTTGGTTTGCAGGGACTGATCCGAACCGGTCTAATGGCGGCGCGCGGATGACCGTTACACCAGCGGATCCTAATCGGATTTATACCGTGTTAATTGGGGAAGCCAAGGCTGATGATAATGGCTTTATTGGGGTCTACCGGAGCAATGATGCAGGTGAATCATGGACATTGCCCAATCCGCCGGCAGGTGGACCATATTCCCAGTCACATCCCAATCTGGCGGTCATCAATCCATTCGCAGGAACGGGTTTCCATCAGGGTTATTATAATCTGGGTATTGCGGCAAGCCATGAAAACGCCAACCAATTGCTTGTAGGGCACCTTAGTTTATGGCGGAGCACAGACGGTGGGGCTACCTTTCAAATCATGGGAGGATATGGTGGCAGCCTTGAATGGATCCATCCGGATGTGCAGGATATCAAGGTCCTGGGAAAGGATACCTGGTTATGTACTGATGGTGGAATTAATTATTCGACCAACT
>JAGNXB010000076.1 GCA_017985675.1 Saprospiraceae bacterium
TCCAGGCATGAAGCCTATCCAGAACCAGCGAAACCACCGGTATCTCGGATCTATGCCATGCCAGCTGCCCGGTTCACGCGACTCCTCAGGGAATACCAGTTCGTGAATCTGATCCAACTGCCCGGCATACATGCCCGGTATCATGACGTGTTTCTGACCACGCGATAGTTCGGCCAATGCCTGAGAAAATTCCAGCTTGAATAAGCCGAATAAACGTTGAATAGGGTTTTGGGTCCAGGTGAGGGATTGCAGTTTTTGCCCACTTACAACCACCTCCCGTATCGTCAATAATCCGGAATGAATGCGGAACCGGGCACCATCCACATATACTGCCAGATCGGCGTATTGAACCATGATCCGGACCACGCTGGCAATCACCACGCCGATGCCGATCAGGCCAAAAACAATCAGGATGACCATCATCGATTGCAGCGCCTGTCCCGCCTGCTCAAGCTGGTCTTCCGAAAAAACATTAAACTGGTTTTGCACATCGTCCCATAATCCGACCATCAGCAACAGAACAACCCCAATTGTGCGCAGGTGATTCTGGCTGAGGCCCGTCTTGAATAAATCCCAGGGCGTCAATGTAAACAAAATGGTTTCTGACACCGGCTGCTCCGTTTCCTGCTCTACGGTTTCTGAAGTCCGGTTTTGTTGCAGACCGCTTTTAAAGAGGAGGGTGCGAAGCGCCTCTGCCTTGGTCATATCCAGCGCCCGGATAGATACTTCAGCACCGGTAGCACCTGCGGTTTCGACGATGATCTTGGTGGTGCCCGTGAGCCGGTGCACCATCGTCTGCTCCAGATTGAGACTTTGGATCCGCTCCAGCGGGATCGTTTTTTTAGCTTTTTGGAGCCAGCCACTATGAATAATCAACCGGTCGCCATCAATCCAAAACCGATAGTAAAAATGATTGATAATTGCAAAAATCAACATAAATACAGCCATCACTAATACAGCTCCGATAAACCACAATGTTTTGTCGGTATTGGGTCGAATAAAAAAAACGATAAATACCGGCCACAACTGACGCGCTACAAAAAGTGCATAAGTACCCAGGATAAATACAATGGCCCAGGGAGATTGTCGTGTCGGTTGTGTGAAAGTTATGTTCATGATTTTAAATAATCCAAAAATGCCCAGACTCTTCGATGACTCAGATAGTCAGGATCGCTTTCGTGACTAAACGCCTCCCGCTCAAAACTGATCTGCATATAAGCCGCCATGTGATTTTGCCCACGCAACCGACCCACTATATATTCCATTAAATACCAAATATAAAAGGGTAAAATACCGGTTTCCAATTGTTGCCTGAGATGAATGCGCTCATGCTGTAGCAATCGATCCGTAGCATGCAGATGTCTGAAAAAAATAAACGGGAAAACAGCCATACCTGTATACACCGCCGGCATCCAGCGCCACCACCAGCCGCCCCGAATGATCAGGCCTTTCATTCTTCTTCCTGCTTGGTCATCACCTGGCCCAACACAAAATCTTTGAGTTTTTCAGCCGTCTCGCTGTCCAGTCCTGGTATACTCAAATCGCTGGTGCTTTTGCCGGCTGTATATACCTCCAGGGTTGATAAGCCATATATTTTTTCAATAGGTCCCTGTTCGATTTCCACATGCTGGATACGATTGTAAGGCACCGAGGTTACGGAGTGCCAGATCCATCCACTTTTGTAGGTAATATCCTTCAGTCGAAGCATATATTTTTTGGAATGATAGATCTTTTTTAATGCAACATTTCCCCAGAAAAAAAGGATAACCGGCAGCACGAGCGCTAACAATAAAAGCCATTCTCTGAAAATAAAATGGGCGACCACCACGCCCACCACCACCAGGGCACTCAGTACCCAATGCCGACGCAGCGCTACCTTCAGCCACACGGGACTGATCGATTGGTAATCGCCATCAGCCAGGGGCGGCAAACGATCCGGATGAACCGGAAGATTTGACCAGGGTTCCTGTGCAGATGGCTCGTCAGCGTCGGATATTAATCCTTGTAAAACAGCCATTTTCCAAGTTCTTTTATCGTGACTTTTTTACCATACATCAGGATGCCGATACGATAAATCCGGGCGGAAATCCAAACAAAAAAGATAACGGTTGCAGCCAGCAGCACCACCGAAAGCGCGATCTGCCACCAGGGCACATCAAACGCCAAACGCGCAGGCATCACGATAGGTGAAAATAGCGGGAAAATCGATGCCCATACCGCCAGTGTGCTATGTGGCGAACGCACGCTCACCATCATGATATAAAAGGCAATCAGGACAGGTATGGAGATCGGCATGGTCAGGCTCTGACTATCCGCGATATCATCACCGACCGCTGAGCCCACTGCTGCAAATAACGAAGCATATAGCAGGTATCCCAATAAAAAGAAAACCAGGAAAAGAGGGACTATAATCCACCATTCGATCTGGCCCAACTCCTGCATGGCCATGGCAATCATGCTCTGCATATCATCTGGATCGATTTGCTGTGCAGCCGCTCCGGCACCCTGCATTTGGCTGGTATCAAAACCGAAGATTAAATTGACCAGAATGCTGATTAATGGAATAAGAATTATCCATACCAAAAACTGGGTCAGACCCACCGCACCTACACCGATGATTTTGCCCATCATCAACTGGAACGGACGGATGGTCGATATCATGACCTCTACGATGCGGTTGGTTTTTTCTTCCATCACACTGCGCATTATCATCATACCGTAAATAAATACACCCAGGTACATCATGATGCCCATGAGAAAACCGATGCCGGCACCGATTGCTGTGCGCATCGATGAAAGCTCCTGCGTTTCATCGGCAATCGGCATGGGATCGATTTTTACTTTAGTGCGCAGGCTTTCGACCACTTTAGGGTCGAGTTCCAGTGTAGCGATTTTGTATTCGCGCAGTCGGGTACTCAGGGCATCCTTGATGGCACTTTCGGCATCAAGGCTGAGTTGGTTGTCGCTGTAATATTGGACGGTATGTTCGGTGGTCTGCAGATCGGAAAGGGGCGGTATGACCAGCACACCGCTATACTCTTCCCGCAGGGTTTTTGCCTTGAGGGAGTCGAGGGATTCCTTGGGGAAACTGAAAAAGATGGTCGCATCATCCTTGATCGCTTTGCGCAACATATCCGACTCATCAATCACCGCTATTTTCCGCGCTTCATCGCCTTCGTACGACATAATAAAGCCAACAAAAACAAAAAAGACCAGGAAGGCCAACGGTGTCAGCAAGGTGGTCAGCACAAAGGATTTTTTTTGTACCCGCGAGAGATATTCGCGCTGTACAATTAACCATAATTTACTCATGCTTCATGGTTTGAATGTTGATCAATAGTCATGCCCTGCTCTTCTACAGTGCGGATAAAAATCTCATTGAGCGAGGGAAGGATTTCGGTGAAATCACGCACGTACACGCCGCTTTGGATCAGGCGGGATAAAAATTGATTGGATAAATGTTCTTCCGGAAAATGCAAAATAATGCGCCCGTTATTTTGTTCCACAATCGTTTGCCCATCGAGCATACTGGATGGAAGCTCCCCGCTAAATTCATAGCGGAATAGGTTTTTTTTGCGCGCCTGGCGAAGGTCGGTGACATTGCCTTCCAGCACATTTTTGCCGCGATTAATCAGCACAATGCGCTCGCATATTTCTTCCACTTGTTCCATTCGGTGTGTGGAAAAAATAATACTGGCGCCTTCATCGCGGAGCTGGTGTATTTCGTCTTTAATCAGATTGCTATTGATGGGGTCGAGACCGGAAAATGGCTCATCCAGGATAATCAGTTTGGGCTTGTGAATGACTGTGGCGATAAACTGGATTTTCTGCTGCATCCCTTTGCTCAATTCCTCCACCCGCTTATTCCACCAATCGCGGATCGCAAATTTATCCATCCAATAGTCGATGGCTTTATTTGCGTCGTTGGCGGATAATCCTTTTAGACGGGCGAGATAAATCAGGTGCTCGCCTACTTTCATTTTTTTATACAGTCCCCTTTCTTCAGGCATATACCCAATGATTTCCGGGTGGTCAATATTGAGGGGCACACCATCGATGAGGACACGGCCGCTATCGGCACGGGTGATGGACGTGATGATCCGTATCAGCGAGGTCTTGCCGGCACCATTGGGGCCGAGCAGTCCGAAAATGCTTCCCTTGGGCATATCAAAGGATACATCGTCCACGGCCAGCGTGGTCTGATAGGCTTTGACCACATGGGATAACTCCAGAATATTGGACATAGGCTTGTATTTGGCCCGAAAATAGGCCGAGTATTGTTACAAGCATTCATTTTATAGAGAAAATGGCGGAATTCTTCGATGAAAACCCGACTTTCGGTTCCGAATCACTTCCAATCCGATTCCAGATGGACCTACCCTGGTTGTTTATTATAAATCCCGCTGCCGGCAAAGGCCAGGCTAAAGGCAGTTGGCTGCGTTTGAAACCACTGGTGGAGGCATCCGGTATTACCTACACCTATCAGGAGTCATCCGTCATGGGTGAGATTACCCTCTTAGTGAAAGCCGGCTGTGCTCAACTTTGGCATCGGATAGTGATCATCGGTGGGGATGGCAGCATGCATGAGGCGATCAATGGGCTGATGGCTTCCGGGTTGCCCATCGGTCAATTGCCGGCGATCACCCTACTGCCCGCCGGATCTGGTAACGACTGGGCCAAATACTGGTGTTTACCGCACGATCCGGTTAAATGGTGGAAGAAGGTAGGGAAATGGCCTGTTTATCATCATGCTGTGGGTAAAGTGGCTTATACAAACGGTGGAGAGCGGGCTGAGCGGTATTTTATGAATGTCGCCGGATTAGCTTATGACGCCTGGCTGGTCAAACAAATTGAACAAAAACCTTCTGCCAAAGGTCATGCGTTTGTCTATATGGGTAGTGTCTTGCGCTGGTTATTCCAATACAAGCCGCAGTCGGGGACGGTTACAACGGGTGGCCAGACAAGGGTGGGACGGTTTTACACCATCAATGCAGGGATCTGTCCGTACAGTGGCGGCGGGATGCGCGTGGTGCCGCACGCTGATCCGCAAAGCAAGGCGATGGCGATTACCATTGCAGATGATCTTCCCTTGCCCAGGATATTGGCCAGCCTGTGGCGTTTTTACAACGGAAGTATCGGGCAGGTGCGTGGGGTAGAGACCTTATTTAGCGAAAAACTGGAGGTGTTATCCTCAGATCCCATGCCATTTTATGTGGAGGCAGATGGGGAATGGCTGGGGGAGTGCCCTTGTCAGATCACGTTGATTCCAGCCGCGTTTGTGGTTTGCGCACCCGGGCCTGGAAAACGGTGAAAAGAAAGACGGAGTCAAGGTAGTTTGCTACTCGTTATCTTCGCCGTGAATTGATCGGGAGGGCATCACATACAGTGGAAAGCCATTCGACTATAAATGGAATAAAGCATGCCGCAACGGACAAAACATATCCTCATTCTGCTCTTTCTGGGGGTTGTCTTTTACCTGCCCTTTCTGGGTGGTGTGCATTTGTTTGACTGGGACGAAATCAATTTTGCAGAGGTCAGTCGAGAGATGCTGTTGTATGGTGAATTTTTGAGGGTCTATATTGACTTCAAGCCGTTTTGGGAAAAGCCGCCCTTTTTCTTTTGGCTGCAAGCTACCGGTATGCATTTTTTGGGCGTGGGCGAATATGCAGCACGACTACCAAATGCCATTAATGGCATCATTACATTACTGCTGGTGTATGCAATTGGATCCAAAATGTATAGTCCGCGGTTTGGATTTTTTTGGGCGCTAACATTTTTTGGCAGCATCCTTCCTTTCCTTTATTCCAAATCAGGTATTATTGATCCCTGGTTTAACCTGTTTATTTTTCTGGGCATTTATTTATTTATTTTATTTTATTGGAAAAAGGAAGGTTTCGAGGGTATTCGTTTATCTTATAATGCGTGGTTGTATTTAATTGTGGGCGGGCTGGCGATCGGCATGGGCATCATGACCAAGGGACCTGTAGCTTTTTTGATAGCGGCGTTGACACTCGGGGTGTACTGGGTTATGCAGCGATTCAGGTGGTATGCTTCGCCACTGCATTTTTTTGTGTTTACTTTGGCCGCGTTGGTTATTATGTTTACCTGGTATGGACTGGAGACATTAAAAAATGGCTCCTGGTTTATCATGGAATTTAACCGATATCAGTATCGGTTGTTCAGTACCCCGGATGCGGGACACAAAGGATTCCCTGGTTACCATGTGGCGGTATTATTGATTGGTGTTTTTCCGGCGAGTATATTTGCTATGCGCAGTTTTTTCCGAATGGAAAAAGAACAATTGCCTCACCAGCAGGATTTCATGCGCTGGATGAAAATATTGTTTTGGGTGGTGCTCGTTTTATTTAGTATTGTGCAATCCAAAATAGTGCATTATTCCTCGATGTGTTATTTGCCGATGACGTATTTAGCTGCCGTGGTTATTTATCAATGGTGGGAAGGTAAGCTGGCATTTAGTCGTTGGATGCAGGCGGGCATTATCAGTATCGGCAGTCTTTATATTCTGGCTACGCTTGCTTTGCCCTGGTTAGGCCGGAACACGGAAAAACTCAAACCGCTTTTCGAGAGCGATCCATTTGCACTGGGAAATCTGGAGGCGGATGTTCATTGGTCCGGATGGGAGTCTTTGTCGGGCGTCTGGCTTATTTTGGTTATATTTTTTGCATTGCGTTTTTTCCGGCGCACCAATCTTCGGTGGGGGATTCCCATTTTATTTATCGGGACAGCCGTTTTTATATTTTGGACCTTGATCAGTTCGATCAATAATATTGAAAAATATTCCCAAAATGCAGCCATTTCCTTTTTCCAGGATCGGCAGGGTGAGGATTGTTATGTGCGTCCTATAGGATATAAATCTTACGCGCACTTATTTTATACCATGAAGGCGCCCGTCACCAACCCCAATTCCTATGATCAGGAATGGTTACTTACCGGACCAATCGACAAGCCCGCCTATTTTATTACCAAGGAGGGAAAAACGGACCGCATGTTGCAATATACCGATGTAAAGGAGCTGGGACGTAAAAATGGATTTGTTTTTTACCGCCGGGAGCCTGTGACTCAGTAAACAATTGTAAGAAATAGGCGTTTGAATAGGACCGCGTGTATGAATAAGATTGAGCGTTTGTTGGTCTTATTTCCAATCATTAACCGGACGCTGTGATGGATTTAAACAATCGGATAATAGTAGAAGGTTCGGATTTTAGTTGCTTAGAAAAATCCAGGATAAATTTGGCGCTATTTTGAACATGATGCTGAGCTTTTCATAAAGATTCCAAACTTTTTAGGATTTCATTTCTGATATCAATAATAAAAATAATTATAATGCGCTCCTTCCTTCTTCTGAGTTTTTTAGTGACCCTATGGTCCTGTCAGTCCTGCGGCATTAATCTGCCTACTAAATATAAAGCCGATGCAGCAACTGTTGTTGACTCCAGCGGTTTACCCCTGCATCTTTTGACATTGCCGGAAGGATTTACTATTTCAGTCTGGGCCGATAATGTACCCAATGCCCGGGGCATGTCCATAGCGCCGGATGGCACCGTGTTTGTCGGATCGCGCAGTGAAGGCACGGTCATGGCTATCCGGGATAAGGACGGGAACGGCAAAGCGGATACCTATTACACACTGGCCTCGGAGATTCAAATGCCGGTAGGGGTGGCATGGTACAAAGGCGATCTGTATATTTCTGCAGTAAGCCAGATCCTGAAACTGCCCGATGTATTAAATCACCTGGATGATTCAACGGCACCGATCGTTGTAACGGATAAATATCCTACAGATACGCATCACGGATGGAAATATATTGCCTTTGGGCCCGATGGAAAACTATATATACCCGTTGGTGCGCCATGTAATAATTGCGAATCAAAAGAGCCTATTTATGCATCGATTACGCGGATGAATCCGGATGGCAGCGGCATCGAAATCATACAAAGGGGCATACGAAATACAGTTGGGTTTACCTGGCATCCTGAGACGGGGGAATTGTGGTTTACAGATAATGGGCGTGACTGGATGGGTGATGATATGCCGGGATGCGAACTCAATCAGGCATCTAAGGACAGTCTGCATTTCGGTTACCCCTATTGCCATCAGGGTAATTTGTCGGATCCGGAGTTTGGCAAAAAATCGGATTGCGCTGAATTTGTTGCGCCTGTTCGGGTCTTAGGTCCACATGTGGCAGCGTTGGGTTTGGAATTTATAAAAGGTGCGATGTTTCCTTCATCGATGAAGCACCATATTTTAATCGCCGAACATGGATCCTGGAATCGGTCCACACCAATAGGTTACCGGGTCATGCGTGTTAACCCAAATGCATCTGGTGGAGCAAGTTATGAACCCTTCATTGAAGGCTGGTTGCAGGACGGGAAATGCTGGGGTCGACCGGTTGATTTAAAAATGATGGCGGACGGGGCTTTTTTATTATCTGATGATTTTGCTAATTGTATTTACAGGATTGCCTATTCGGAAAAGTAGACAGTTGTATATCCACAATATGGTGAATATGAAATAGCTGGCTTTGGCAGTGGTGATATTAATTGGTTATTCGTTTATGCGTGTATTCGTTTATTCGGAAACCGTCCTCGACCAGCTCGCCCCCAGTACGTAGCTGACCGACCCGCATGGGTGAGCTCATGTGCCCCGAAGGGGCCGAATGTCCTGTGGACATTCGGTGAGCGAACCGAGCGCCACTGCGCGAGGCTTGGATGAAGCCTGGACACGCACCCCAACCGGCGAATGAGGCGATGCCAGGCACAGGCGATAACCATTTTTCAACGACCCGCCAGACACAAGGCCTAATCCCCACGTTAGAGCGTATTTACAAAGTCCACGAATTATGGAAGATTGCTGGAAATTCAACCGCTTATTTGACAAAGGCATGGGAAAAACCCCTCAAAATGTCATCTTGCAAACACTTGAGACCCAATCTGCAAAAAAATAGTTAGTAGGAGGTTTTTAACCACTTTTTTTAATTCCTAAAAGGACTACGTCTGTGCTTACCCAATCAATCCTGCAACAGCAAGTCCGCAGGTCTCAAATCCAGCGAGTCCGTATCCAGGGAATCTTTTACCACCAGATATCCTCCGGCGGGACCTGTCAATTTTACCTGTCCGTTGAACGTCGTTGAATCCACCGCTTCTATCAATCCACGTTGCGTCATCCTGCCAGCAATAAATTGATTAAAATCAGACCATTCCGGACGCAGGCTGTCCCCGTCAAAATACCATCTGAATTTTTTTGGGCGCGGCACGATACTTGCCAGATAAATGCTTTCAGATAGCGTAAGTGCTGACTGACTTTTTCCAAAATAAAATTGAGCTGCAGGGCCAATGCCATATACACCAGGGCCCCATTCAATTAAATTTAAATACACCTCAAACATTCGCTGTTTGGAGCTGAGATGCTGCCCCTCTATTAACCACACCAGAAGGATTTCTTCCAGCTTGCGGGCTATGAATTTTTTGCGGTTTAAAAATACATTTTTCACCAGTTGCATGCTGATCGTACTGCCCCCCCGGGCGAATCGTTTTGCTTTTAGATTATGTACCATCGATTCGCTGATAGCGCCCTCAAGAAAACCCCCATGGGAAAAAAAGGACGGATCCTCGCAAGTCAAAATGGCATTTTTGACAAACGGAGATATCGCCTCATAAGGTACAAAATTGGGATTCTCCGGCCCCACTAAAAACTGGGCGACCAACCTATCATCCTCAAAAACGTCATGCCTGAAACTACTGTTCAACATCCGCAAATCAGTAGCTCCAAACGAGGTAATTTTAAATTGGTCGGATGTGAGCCGTGAGTTTAAATAGGACAATTCCAGACTGTCCTGGTCGATAAAAAGTTCAAACCGATAATTCAGTTTGCCTTCAACCTGCAATCCTTCAAGATTATGAAACATACCACCCGGCAGCGAAGTCATAAAATCCTGCGCTTCCACAGGTGGGATTGATAGCATAAATCCAATTGATTTACCCGGCCGGATCTGTACGGTACCGCCCACATTGCCGTCAATACGATCCACGGAGAACGTACTCGTCGAATCCAGTGTAATATCTCCGGCACCGATGCGCCAATCACCCTTAAAGGCCAGGTAGGGCAAAGTGACCGTCGTATCGGATAATTTTGGATGCGCCATAAACAACCGATCCGTTTCTACTTCCATATGCAATTGCAAGGTCCCGCCCTGAGCGCGAATATTGGATATGCTCCATCGGGCGTCGGCGAGCGCTGTCCATAATCCCGCTTCCTCCCATACAGCAGGCAGGGTCAGCCAACCATCATTTTTACCGGAAACCACAAGGTCAAAACTGCGCTTTTTGCGGTCTACCGTCCCATTTAATTGGCCCTGTTGTTTTAAATAAGGACTACTTGTTTGAAAGGTAGTGTAGAAGCGACCACCCTCCATTTGCACTGTGTCGGCCACAAAGGCATAATCATTATTTTTAACCTGCACCCTAAGGCCAATATCCTCCATGTATAGTTGATCCGGAAGCCACCGAAAAGCTGCATTGATTAATGATGCAAGCCGGTCGCTCAAACTGGTTTGTTTTTTATTCGTTGTATTTATTTGTTCCGGCTTTTGGCGTAAAAGCCAATTAAAGTTATTGTCCAGTGAATCACAATACACCAGATGTAATCCGCCATGATGCATTTGAACAGCAGCAGGGAGTACCTTGCCCGAAAAAAGGGGCCATACGCGCAATTTTATCTCGAGTGCTTGAAGCGTGAATAATGTGTCCTGTTCTGGTGATCGCAAGGATATGTCCTCCAGACGCACACTTCGCCAGTCCGAAAATTGGGCCCGGGCAATTTGTAATTCGCCACCAAAACGTTGGGCAAATGTCGACTCTACCTTATCCACCGCTTTCTCCAAGAGTGCTTGTCGCGAGTAAAAATATACAACCAGGACAATGCCCATCAGGACTGCCAGACTACTTCCTACCCACCAAATCAGTTTCCGACGTTTAGTCATTTTAAAAAATGTGGCTGCAAGGTACGAGGTCAAAACAGCTCTACAATGTGTCGCAAGATCCGGCAGTCAAAGTTTTGACTTCCATGTACCTTTGGTGTCTGGAAAGTTGTGTTCCTCTGACCTGTGATCAGGCGAGATGCTTACCAGACAATATCCACCGCTATGGCCATTCTGGATGCCTTCATCTGGCTGCTCAAACAAATCCTCATCCTCCCGGTACGTTTTTATCAGTATTTGATTGCGCCTTTGTTGCCGCCCAGTTGCCGATACACGCCCACCTGCTCACACTACATGGTTGAAGCCATCCAGGAATGGGGTCCATTCAGAGGATTATGGATGGGACTAAAGCGCATAGG
>JAGNXB010000077.1 GCA_017985675.1 Saprospiraceae bacterium
ACCTTTCAAATCATGGGAGGATATGGTGGCAGCCTTGAATGGATCCATCCGGATGTGCAGGATATCAAGGTCCTGGGAAAGGATACCTGGTTATGTACTGATGGTGGAATTAATTATTCGACCAACTTTTTTACGGGTCACGAAAGTCGAAAAAAGGGTATTACAGGATCGGATTATTGGGGATTTGGACAGGGTTGGAACGATGATATACTGGTAGGCGGCCGGTATCATAATGGCAATTCCGGTTGGTATCAGACTTATCCCAATGGTGTGCACATCCGATTGGGTGGTGCAGAATCGCCTACAGGGTATGTCAGTCCCGGACCAGGAAGGCGCACTTATTTTTCAGATATTGGCGGCAAGGTTTTGCCACAAAGTATAGAAGAAGCATCTGTACATTTCTCGATCAGCCAATGGCCCAATGAAGCATATTATCCTGCCGAATCAAGTGAGCAGGTGTGGGCTCCTGACTGCTATAATCACTATTGGCTGGGGAAGGACAATAAACTGTGGAAGACCGAAGATGGAGGCACTGCTTTTACGTTAGTACAAGCTTTCGATCAGACTGACGGGGGTGCGATTACACAGATCGCGGTGTGTCGCAACCAACCGGAAGTGATGTATGTGGCTCAGCGCAATGCAGCATCGTGGAGTGAAGGATGGGTGTGGAAAACATCTGATTCAGGCAAAACCTGGATTTCTCTGCCCTTACCGGATGGGTATAAAAGGCGTTTTTTAGTCACCGTCAGCGCTGTTGACCCGAACATGGTTTGGCTCGGATATACCGATGGCAATAACGGTGAAAAAATATTCCAGTCCATTGATGGAGGGCTTACCTGGCAGAATATTACCTCTTCCTTGCTTAATGACGAATCTGTGCAAACACTGGTGCATATCGCCGGCACTGAGGGAAGTCTGGTTGTGGGTACCAACAAGACGGTTTACTACCGATCAGGTATCAATGGCACTTGGGTACTTTTTCAAACGGGCTTGCCGGACGAAATTTCCTGCAACATTATCCGCCCCTTTTACCGTGATACGAAGCTCCGGCTAGGCGCTTATGGAAAAGGCATTTGGGAGACACCATTGCCTGAATCCTTCCAACCGGTAATTCAACCCAGCGTCGATAAAAAAGTAGCGTATTGCGCCCGCGATACCTTTTATTTTGATGACCATTCGGTACTCGATCATACCGATGTCTCCTGGTCATGGACCTTTCCGGATGGATCTCCGGCCACCGCATCAGGCCGTAATCCCAAAGTGGTTTATCCCGGACCAGGTACTTACATTGCAACCATGACCATTGACGGTCCCTTCGGTACCTTGTCCAAACCGCTGCAAGTTGAAGTACGAAATGAATGCGAACCCGATACTGTACCCGGCTTTGCATTGCGATTGCAGGAGGAGGGTGATGCAGCCATAGTCAGAGATATAGAAGATGAGCCATTATCTGCACTTACTTTTTCAGCATGGGTGAAACCGGAAGGTGTCCAGCCGTCATATGCCGGGATAATCATTGGAACGCACCAGGGTGATGCCTTCGGACTCAACGTACGTGACAATAACCAGTTGGGTTATCACTGGCCTGGGGGCGCATGGTGGTGGGATAGTGGGCTCCAGCTCGCGCCGGATGAATGGCAACATGTCGCTTTAGTTATCAATCCGGGCAGCATTACCATCTATCATAATGGAATCGGTGCTACGCATGCTACAAATGCACAGCCTGTCAATCTGACCGGCTTGACTATCGGGCGCTATAGGGATTGGAGTTCCAGGACATTCAAAGGCTTCATCGATGAAGTAGGGATCTGGGATGAAGCCCTTACCCAGGAAGCGATTCGTGAACATATGCATTTAACCAAAGTCGCCTCGGAGCAGCCCAATCTCATTGCTTATTACCAGTTTAACAGAATTGCGGGTGAAGAGACCGATCGGATTGGAATAAGGCATCTGCAATTTTCCGGCACGGCCCAACGGGCAAAAAGCACAGCGCCCATAGGTGCCGGGGTAAGCGCAAGACAAACGATAGATTCCGGAGGAACTTATCCATTTGGTTCGACCGGTGTGTCCATGCTTTTTGGGGATACAGGTTTTTATCCCAATGGTGAGCTGGTGGTCAGCCGGATTGATGTTGGCCCCGATGTTTACCCGGAAGGGGATTCTGTTTACAGCAAAGCATACTGGGTTGTAAATAATTATGGTCAGGCAGTTTTTGATCCAATCCAAACCCTGACAATAACAGGTTTCGGAGAAGTTTATCCTGAAAATGTGATGGATCCTAATTCCTTATCGCTACATTTTAGGAACTGGAACGGAGAGGGGTCAACCTGGCAACCCTGGGCTACAGCAACATCTTGTGTGGCAGGCCCAATAGGGGAAGTTTCATTCACAGAGCAACAGGATTTGGGTCAATGGGTGATAGGCAATGCGTTAGACCCTGTGTCGCCGATACATCAACCGGAGGTGAGCGAAAAGTCAACGCAAATGACTGCCCGCTTTTATCCCAACCCGGCAAAAGCCGGACAGGAAGTGAAGGTGATGACAAATATGGAAGGTCCCTGTAATTTACGTATGCTGAATGCAAAGGGCATTGTGATTTACCGGGGGCAAATTCAGGATAATGAAAGCTTCGAATGGGGCAATTGGCCGGCAGGAATCTATTATTATGAGATACAAAACACGGCACACATGGTCCGGGGATCAATGATTAGTATAGAATGATCGGATCGTTTTCGCGCCTGTAGCGACCCATTAATTTTTCTTTTTGAAATCCCCGCGTTTCCAGGCATCAAAAAACTGCTTCCAGGCGATGGGATTAAATATGTTCATCGGCGGCTGCTGTCCTATGTGATAAAAGGCATTTGATTGTTGACGCATGTAAAAACTGGCGCTTTCTACACCATCATAACTCAGATCCTGACGGGCCCGATTCAGGTTTTCTTGTGCCAGATTTTCGAGTGCTTTCTTCTGGAGGTCGGAAGTGACGTCCATTGCAAGGAATTCAATTTTTAGATGTTCTCGGCTGGGCCAAGGGAACACTACTGTTTCGGGCAGATTAAATGTATCCCGAGTCATAAGCTGTACGATAGAGTAACGGTTGTCCCGCAGGGTGTCAGGCACTTTGAAGTAAACAGGTTGATATCCTATTGATGTAAAAATGACGATATCCCCCTGTTCGACCACAATGGAAAAAAACCCATTGTAATCAGCATAGGTACCTCTGCCTTTATCTTGTACGGCAATAGTAGCAAAAGGAACAGGGAGTAGATCTTTTGTTGCGCCATCCAATATCAATCCTGAAAGCTGGACCAGTTGTTCATCGGCTTTACCCTTTTGGGCATAGAGGCTCGCATAAACCGAACTGCCTAATAAAAAAACAAGGCAAAAACGCTTAATCATACTTTGGCTGGATGTCTTCATGTGTGCAAGATACATACATAGAACTCGAAAAGGACAGCAATCACCTCCAATTAATGCAGGATTAAGAAGATTTTAACGTCGCAATTCAAGTGCATAATGCAGGACCTCGCTCATTTCCTCCACATACTTGAAGCGCAATCCCTTCCGGTACAAAGGTGGTACTTCTTCGACGTGGAGTCGGTTTTCTGCACACATCATTACGGTTTGGATTCCAGCCCGCTTGGCGGCAAGGATCTTTTCCTTTATGCCACCTACCGGTAGCACTTTACCTCTCAGGGTGATTTCCCCGGTCATGGCGATACGCGCTTTGAGTGGCTTTTTCAGGAAAGCAGAGGTCAGCGCAGACAACATAGTAACGCCCGCGGAAGGCCCGTCCTTGGGGATGGCCCCCTCGGGTACATGCACGTGAATATCTGTGGTATTAAAGACGTCCTGATCGATCCCGTATTCGCTGGCATGAGCTTTCAGGTAACTCAGCGCTGTGGTAGCCGATTCCTTCATCACTTCACCCAGATTACCGGTCAGACGCAGATTGCCCTTCCCTGGTGACAGACTGGTTTCTATGAAAAGGATTTCACCGCCAACGCTGGTCCAGGCAAGTCCAATAGCTACACCAATATGATTATCTTCTACAAGTCGATCCAGCGAAAACCGGCGAGGACCGAGGATTTTTTCAATATCCGCTTCGGTAAGCGTAGGCGTATATTTTTCATTGCTCGCCACCTTTTTGGCAATATGTCTTGAAATCCGGGCTATCGCACGATCCAGGGACCGCACGCCACTTTCGCGAGTATAGTCTTGAATCAGTTTTTCAAGCACCGTTTTAGACATCTGGTAATGTTGCTTTTGGAGGCCGTGCTCTTCCAGTTGTTTTGGGATAAGATGCTTCTCCGCTATACCCAGTTTTTCTTCAACCGAATAACCACTGATTTCTATGATTTCCATCCGGTCCAACAAGGCAGGTTGGATGGTATTCAGTGAATTAGAGGTAGCTATGAAGAGTACCCGGCTCAAGTCATATTCGAGCTCCAGGTAGTTGTCATAAAACGTGCTGTTTTGCTCTGGATCCAATACCTCAAGCAAAGCAGAGGACGGATCGCCACGGAAGTCTTTGCCCACTTTGTCAATTTCATCCAGTACAAAACAAGGATTAGCTGATTTAGCTTTCCGCATGGATTGAATAATCCGTCCCGGCATGGCACCGATATATGTTTTCCTGTGACCGCGAATTTCACTTTCATCATGCAGTCCGCCCAGAGATATACGGATATATTGACGGCCAAGTGCACGGGCAACAGAGCGACCGAGTGATGTTTTACCTACCCCTGGAGGGCCTACCAGACATAAGATGGGCGCCTTCATGTCTCCCTTCAATTTGAGCACAGCCAGGTGCTCAAGGATACGCTCCTTGACTTCGGTCAGACCAAAATGATCTTCATCCAGGATCTTTTTGACCTTGCGCAAGTCAAAATTATCGACCGTAAATTCCTCCCAGGGCAAGTCCAGCACCAGGTCCAGATAGTTTAGCTGTACGCTGTATTCCGCGACTTGCGGATTCATTCGTTTTAATTTGTTGAGCTCTTTTTCAAACGCCTTTGCTACCCGCTCCGGCCATTTTTTATTTTCCGACATGAAAAGCAGTCGTTCGAACTCTTCTTCTTGCGGGTTTTGGCCCAACTCTTCCTGGATCGTTTTGAGCTGCTGATTGAGATAATAGTCGCGTTGTTGTTTTTCGATATCATCCCTGACCTTGGACTCGATCTGGTCCTTTAGCTCCAGCATTTGCAACTCATTTTCCAAATGGGTCATGATGATCCTGGCTTTGTCATTGACGTCGTCAATCTCCAGGATCTGCTGCTTGATAGGAACTTTTAAGTTTAGATTGGATGCGATAAAGTTGAGTAAAAAGAGGTTGTTGCTGATGTTGCGCAACACCAGGTTTGCTTCCGCCGGTATCGTTGGGGATAGTTCGATGATACGCTTTGCCGTATCGGTTATGCTGGAAATGAGCGCTGCAAATTCCAGTTTGTTTTTGGGCGAACTCTGATTCAAAATTGTGATTCGGCCCACCATAAAAGGCACCTCTTTTACAATTTCCTCAAGCCGAAATCTTCTGCGCCCTTGCAGTATGGCAGTGGTTGTTCCATCCGGCATTTTAAGCAGTTTGATGATCCGGGCAATCGAGCCAATCTGATATAAATCTTCCGGCCTGGGCGATTCAATTCTGCTGTCGCGTTGTGAGAGCACAGCAATTATTTTCTGCTCCTGATAAGCTTTCTGGATAGCTTTGATCGACTTGTTGCGACCTACGGTGATTGGGATAACAATGCCGGGATAAAGTACCGTATTTTTTAATGCCAAAATGGGCATCAAAGCAGGGTATTCTTCATTGATATTGCTTTCATCCTCCTCCTCAACGGAGAAGAGAGGCATGAATTCAGCATCATCGTCGGTACCGTCGTGGAGTTGTGTTAGGGGGTATTCAAACATAATAAACAAACAATCAGTATAAGCGGATATCAGCGTGTGCCGTCAGTTGAAAGCAGGCCAATCCTAAATAAATGTCAATCACTGTGCCATGGGCAAAAATGCGCCAATCCACGCTATTGAAACGTGGAAATGCGCCAATTTGTCAGCCGGCCACCAATTCTTCCTCTGCCATGGCTGCTTTCACAGCTTGCGGATCATCCACATCCTTTTCTACCTTGAGATTGTCAATGATAAAAAGCTGTCGGGTGGGGGTATTTTTACCCATATAGTATTCCAGCAATTGGTCTATCCGGGTATCTTCCGGAAGAATAACCGGGTCAAGCCGAATATTTTCACTGATGAAATCCTTGAACTCCCCGGGTGATATTTCGCCCAGTCCTTTAAAACGGGTGATCTCCGGTTTGCCTCGTAGCTTATGGATGGCTTGCTGTTTTTCCTGCTCGGAATAACAATAAAAGGTCTGCTGTTTATCGCGGACACGGAACAGCGGCGTGTCCAGAATATACAAATGACCGTTGCGCACAAGGTCCGGGAAAAACTGAAGGAAAAAAGTCAACAACAAAAGCCGGATATGCATACCATCGACATCCGCATCAGTAGCGACGACGACACGGTTGTAGCGCAGGTCGTCCATGCTGTCTTCAATATTTAGCGCATGCTGGAGCAGATTAAATTCTTCGTTTTCATAAACGATTTTTTTAGTCAGCCCAAAGCAGTTAAGCGGCTTGCCACGCAAACTGAAAACAGCCTGCGTTTCCACATCGCGGGCTTTGGTAATCGAACCGGATGCAGAGTCACCCTCGGTAATGAAGAGGGTAGAGCCCAACCGGAATTCTTCGCTGATTTTGTTTTCATTAAAATGGTAGCGGCAATCGCGCAACTTTTTATTGTGCAGATTAGCCTTTTTGGCCCGCTGATTGGCAAGTTTTTTAATGCCTGCAATCTCCTTGCGCTCCCGTTCAGACTGGGTGATCCGCTTCAATAAACCTTGAGCTGCCTCAGGATTTCGATGGAGAAAGTTGTCTAGTTCGCGCCCTAAAAAATCGCCGATATAGGCCCGGATAGATATGCCCTCCGGACTCATATTTGTAGAGCCCAGCTTGGTTTTGGTCTGGGACTCAAAAACGGGCTCCTCGATCCGAATGCTGATGGCGGAAATAATGGATGAGCGGATGTCCTTTGGGTCAAAGTCCTTTTTATAAAAATCCCGAACTACCTTGACAATGGCTTCCCGGAAGGCGGCTAAATGCGTTCCCCCCTGGGTAGTAAACTGGCCATTTACAAAGGAATAATATTGTTCGCCATATTGCTCGCCGTGGGTGAGTGCAATCTCAAGATCAGGCCCCTGTAAATGAATGATGGGGTAGCGGATTTCTTCCTGGCTGGTTTTTCGGGATAGCAGGTCCAGCAGGCCGTTTTTGGAAACGAAGGTCTTGCCATTCAGATTGATTTTCAGCCCGGCATTGAGGTATGCATAATTCCAAAGCTGTGCTTCCAGATATTCCAGCCGGAATTTATAAGGACGAAAAATCTCTTCGTCAGGCCGGAACGCTACAAAGGTTCCATTGCTTTCGTCCGTTTTGAATGGCTTCGGTTCGCTGGTTAGATGGCCTTGTTTGAACTCAGCCTGTTTTTTCAGGCCTTCTCTTACGGAATAAACCATGAATTCGGAGGAAAGGGCATTCACCGCTTTCGTTCCTACGCCGTTGAGTCCTACAGATTTTTTGAATGCCTGCGAGTCGTATTTGCCCCCGGTATTGATTTTTGAAACACAATCCACCACCTTGCCCAGAGGTATCCCACGACCAAAATCTCTGACTGTTACCTGGCCATCTTTGATCTCAATATCAATTTGTTTGCCATGGCCCATCACATATTCGTCAATGGCGTTGTCGATCACCTCCTTGAGCAGGACATAGATGCCATCATCCGGGGAGGAGCCATCACCGAGTTTGCCAATGTACATGCCTGGCCGGAAACGCATGTGTTCCCGCCAGTCCAGCGACTTGATCTGGTCCTCGCTATACTGTATTTGATTCATGGGCGACGTTATTTAATCCTGCCAGAAAGGGTGGCTTGTTCGGGATAATTTCATCCAACGATAAGCGTCCGGCAGGAAAAAGCGAAGGTACAGTTTATCTTATATTTTATGGTCATATGATTGTATTTGGCAGTCCGGAGTGCCCATTTTAGCAAAAGTCGGAACTCGTTTCAAAAGATGCTAATTCAATGTCGTTTAGTTAAGTAAAAAAGCGGACTAAAAACTCATTTCAGCGTTTTCAAGGTTCAACCCCTCAGGGTTGGAGGGATCTTTGTTTTTTTAACCCCGGGTTTCGCCCGGGGTAACGCATATTCAACCCTTTCAGGGTTGATTGAGCATTTCAACTTAGGTACATCTTACTACCAATGTTATTTAGTTAAGGGAAGTGCTCCATGAGGGCTAGATCATATTGTTAGCCAATTCAGCCCTCCCGGGTGATTCAGCCTTCACTTAATGTTGAATCAAATCGCTTTCTTTTCCAATAAAATTAGCGACTAAATTTAAAGAATCTGAAGCCTGAAGGGCTTCAATATGGTTAGCCCCGGGTGCAACCAGGGGTAAATAAAACAGTAATTACCAACCCTGAAGGGGTTGAACTAGGTGCGAAGAACTTTTAGAGGGTAGCAGGTTATGCCTGTCAAAATGATGTGAAAACGGATTTTTTTATAACCGCTGTATTCCAATTCGTTACCATTGAAATGAGTCTAGAGAAAATGGAGATTTACTTGAAAAAAGTGCTTAACTTTGGTGGATAAGATCTAACTCAAAATGTGTTGCCTCGAACGATAGATATGTAAGTCCGTCTGATATGAAACCTAAACAGCCGCTCGGTTTTTATGCCCTATATGCCCTAATTTGGGCGTATGGTATGTCCCTTCACCAGGAATACCTCAGAGATGGCATGGATATGAACATATTTACTTCTTCGGATTTTGTTTTCTTGATCATCTCGTGGATTCTTCTTTTTCATTTTCTTTACAAACGATGGCTTTCTGAACGTCAAGGTCTTCCAGAGCCGAGCTTCTGGGAAAGTTAGAGACTGATGTAATCAGCTGAATACTGGAGGCGAGCTGGTCAATGCCTTTTCCGAATAAACGAATAACCCAATACACGAATAAACTTTTTCCCTGGAGCTTAAGGCAAGGTCGCCCTGTAAACCGCACCATTTGTACCTGCAACAAATAGGTAATTGCCCGATATGCCGACAGCCAGGAAATCTGTGTTTTGCGGCAATCCCTCCAGAATGATCCAGTCTGAACCGCCGTTTTTTGTAAACCATGCCGTTCCCTCATCGCCAACAATCACACCTCGTTGGGCATTTTGAAAATACACATCTCTAAAGGCAGAGCTACTGACAGATAGCCGTTTTTTACCATGTTGATTTTCCCAGGTACTGCCGCGATTAGTCGTTTTTAAAATACTGCCGCCATATCCCACGATATAACCCGTTTCCGGCTCCGGAAAGTGGATCGCCATATAGTGATCGCCATAGACATCCTGAATAGACCAGGTGTTGCCTTGATTATCTGTTCTGTACACAACGCCATAACCCACACAAAAAGCGGTGGATGAATCAATCGTTTCCACGGCATTGATCCGATTCAGATGTTCGAAAAGATGCGCCGTCTCATTGTTTTCGGTGGAGGTAAACATATACCCGCTTTCGAACGCATTTCCACCAACAACAATCGCCTGACCATTAGGAAACGTGGTCATACCTCGCGACACCGCCCAATAATTTGGATGCGCATACGTCCAGCCACTTGTATCCGAAAATCGCCAAATATGACCATCTACTCCGGTTGCCCAAACCGCTCCATTTGCAGCGTGATGGATGGTCAGGAGTGCTTTGTCTGTCTGGTGACGGATCGTAAAATGGTTGCCTTCATCCGGACTATGCAGCACCACCCCCGAATGCCAGGAGTCGCCACCCGCTACCCAAATTTCGCCATCCGGGGAAAGTGTCATGCAGTATAGGTCATCTTCCGTGCCGGTGGCCATCTTATCCCACTGCAATGCCAAACGTTCCTTCTGGCAGCCAGACTGAAGGATGATCAGGATGGCCAACAAGCCTGCCATTCGGGTATAAGAAAACATATCTCCAAAGGTAGGGATTTCGTCGGTGATTAGATTTATAGGCAATTCTAAATCCGCCCATCGGATGGAGTGCTTACCTTTGGTGCACTAACCCAACAATGATATGCAAGCACCTGCACTTACCGGAGAGGTCAACTCAGTCATCAAAGACGGTATCCTGACCATCACCTTTTATCACCCGGCGCATAATGCGATGCCAGCCAGTCAGTTGGAATTGCTCACCCGGGCAATCGACCAGGGCGGTGCGGACCCGGACGTAAAGGTGATCATCCTGCAAAGTGCCGGCGAGAGGACATTTTGCGCCGGAGCCAGTTTTGATGAACTCGCCTCTATTACCAACCTGGCTGATGGCAAAAATTTCTTTATGGGCTTTGCCAACGTCATCAATGCCTGCCGTCGTTGTCCAAAGATCATCATCGGACGCATCCAGGGCAAGGCTGTCGGAGGTGGAGTAGGTATTGCTGCTGCCACAGATTATTGCCTGGGCACCCAACATGCTTCGATTCGCCTTAGCGAACTGGCCGTAGGCATTGGGCCTTTTGTGGTGGGTCCGGTGATTGAACGAAAAATCGGAAACGCTGCATTTCGTCAATTGGCGCTCCGCGCAAATGACTGGTGTTCCGCAGAGTGGGCGAGCGAACATGGTCTTTATCAGGAAGTGTTTGAGCACATCGAAGAACTGGACATCGCTGTTTCCCAGCTTGCTACGCAGTTAGCGGGGTATAATCCGGAGGCGCTGGCTGCCATGAAAAAAATCTTTTGGGAAGGCACTGCGGACTGGGATACGCTGCTAGCTGACCGGGCAGCTATAAGTGGGCGGCTGGTATTGTCTGATTTTACACGCAACGCGATCATGGCCTTTAAACAGCGTTAATGAATCAGGAACCACCTGCAGTGTGAAAGATTAAATGGAACTATGAAAGCGACAGTGCGAAAACAGGATATATCAATATTAAAACAAGCGTATCGCTTGATGACGACTGCCAAAATCATGACAGAAGTCTTTGAAGAAAACTTTAAAGTGGTATCGAAATACGTCCATGCCACCTCACGTGGGCATGAGGCCATCCAGATCGCAACGGGTCTGCATTTGTTGCCAAAAGATTTTCTCTCTCT
>JAGNXB010000132.1 GCA_017985675.1 Saprospiraceae bacterium
AAATGCCAGCTTCGGAGTAGCCCGGTATAATTCCAATGGAACACTGGATACTACATTTGGTGTCGATGGAAAAGCCATAATACAAATAGGAACTCAGAAACGTGATCATGTGCGTGCTCTACGTATTCAACCAGACGATAAAATTATTATTGCCGGAATAACTTCAAAAGACACTAACAGCCATATTGCTTTAATTCGGCTCAGCCCCAACGGCGTGTTGGACAGTACTTTCGGTATAAATGGAGTAACGATTTTAGCACTTGAAGGAAGAAGTAATAATGGAACATCCATAGCTATTCAGCAAGATGGCAAAATATTCCTGGCTGGCTACACTTCATCTCCAAATACAGATGCTTTGGTTTGCCGATTTACACCAGATGGAAAACCTGACAGCAGTTTTGGGATATTTGGAAAAGTAGTCACAGATATTCCATGGCTTTCTAATGGTGCAAATGCCATTGCTATACAGCGCGATGGGAAAGTTATAACCGGAGGATTCGTTGGATTCGCGCACGAAGGTGTTGCAGTCTACGATTTTAGCCTCATACGATTTTACGAGAACGGAATACTTGACAGCACTTTTAATATGGATGGGATCGTAAGGACTTCGATTAGTCAGTGGGTTGATCAACTCTATGGGCTAGCCATTCAACCTGACGGAAAAATTGTTGCTGCAGGGCATACGAATAGTGGTGACCCTAATCATTCCAATTATGATTTTGTAGTCATGCGCTATAATGAAGATGGGACATTGGATGCCGATTTTGGTATAGACGGTTATGTGATTACCTCTTTTGGCGCCACCGATGATGGAGCAAATTCGGTCGCCATTCAACAAGATGGAAAAATTGTAGCAGTTGGACAAACAAGCTACTGGTTTGACAGCGACTTTGCATTAGCACGATATCTTTCAGATGGCACAATAGATACAACCTGGGGACTGGGTGGAAAAGTAACTACGGATTTTAATTCAAGTAGCGATTATGGCTCATCAATGGTTTTACAAACCGATGGAAAAATAGTAGCCATGGGGTCCTCTGAGAATGATTTTGCAATAGCCAGGTATCTTTCCGGACTAATCGTTGGTGTTATAGACTTAACTTCTGTAGATGATGTCCTGATTTATCCAAACCCCGTGCAGGAATATGAGACTTTGGAATACACATTAAAACAAGATGAAACTTTAACTATCGAATTGTTCAATATTGCCGGTCAATTGATCAAGACATTTGTTTCACAGCGTACAAGCCGTAGAGGCACCTACAGAGAATCGTTGTACTTTGATGATCATATGCTTCCCGGACTTTATTTTTTACGCCTTTCCACCCGGCATGGGGGCTTAAGTATTAAAATCTTAAAGCAATAAAGGATGGAACATCTCCTATCTCTAGCCCTCAATAACACAATAGAGGAAAGCATAAATCGTTAAAATGAATTACTAGATTCCTATACCTACTCATTTTGATTTTAGTATTAGCTAGATATAAATTTATCACGTTTAATTCCAGTGCTATGAATAAATTCTCCTTTTCCTGTTTTTTATTCATACTCCTTAATTCTATACCCGGCCTCTATGCCCAGCATAAGAATTGTTCTACAGCCCTTGAGATCTGTGATAATACACCTTTGCATATAGACCCAGGTTCCGGAGTAGGCTCTATCGATACTGACGTTGCAAATACCTGCGTTGGCCAGGAATTTAATTCGATATGGTTGAAATGGACGGTTATGGAAAGCGGTATCCTTTCTTTTGTGCTTTACCCGGACAGTGGTTGGCAGGACCTGGATTTTGTAGTTTTTCAGCCAGGTAATGATGAAGATTGTGTTGATAAAATCCCGATCAGATGCATGGCAGCTGGAGCTAATACCGGTCAGCCTCCTCAGCAGTGGATCAATTGTACCGGAGCCACCGGATTAGCGATAGGGAATACTGACGCAGAAGAACTACCAGGATGTTCTTCCAGTAGCAACAATTTTCTTGCTCCTATTGAGGCATTAGCGGGTGAACAATATATTTTAATGATCAATGAATTTTCTGACAGCGGGTTTGGATACACCTTAAGCTATACAGGCACAGCCTCATTGACCTGTATCACAGGTACGGCATATCCTGAAGAGGAAAATACCCCGGCAAGCCTTACAGTCTATCCAACAGTATCGACCGGAACTATTTTCATACGTGTAGATGAGGCTGTACACTCCCTTAACCAACTGAACATAGTTAACACCGCAGGACAAATAGTTTATTCTAACAAGCAACTAAGTGAAACAGATCTTGAAGTCGATCTACATCATTTACCACCAGGCATCTACTTTGCACAACTAAGAACAAGCTATTCAAAGCATACACAAAAGTTTCTACTTACAAATTAATTGGGAAGCATTGACTTGTCAATTGTCGTTTCGGCTTCCAACGTCTAAATGAATTGAAAAGACGCTCCGGAAACAATCGCAAACTCAATCGGTCTTAATTTTGGACAAAGGAGCCCAGGAGCCAGCCTCAACAAAGTCGGCCTGCCTATGAGCATCCTTAGTCGACCACTGCATGAAACCGTTAGATGACACAAACAGTTTTCATGACTTATCCTTTTTATCGTAAAGTAACACTCCTTTGTGCCAGGATTATCGGGCCCCCAAATCTTAGTTTGCAATGATTACCTGCATGCTGGCCCGACAGCTCTTTTGTGGTTTTTCCAGCAAACCATATACCCTCCAAAGCATTGTTTTCTCAAATTAAATTATTACTTTTAACAGCATTCATATAGCCAGACATGAAATATTATTACCTATTCTTCATTTCTTTTTTGCTGTCACAACAACTCAATGCTCAGAATCCTGGGGATTTCTATTTCACAATTACCAGTCCATCTAACATTTATCAGTCTCTGGCCCCTGGAGAATATGGGTCGGTGGGAACAGGATGGGGATGGGATGGAACCATCCCAAATGATTTTTTTGGGGAAATGGTTTATGCAACAGAGGATATGTTTGGGGATCATCATTTTTGCGATG
>JAGNXB010000078.1:0-1436 GCA_017985675.1 Saprospiraceae bacterium
TCGAGGTAGTCAATGGAGATGCGGAATTGCGGGATTGAAATAATCTGGAATCTGAAAATCTGGAATGCGCGTTTGAGGGGTTCGAGATGCGGGTTGCGATTTTTCATTATTTATCTATTACCTAATTTGTAGAAGGTAGAAAGTAGAAGGCGCTCGTTGCGTGAAAATAACTGCGCTCGTGACGTTGATATCGCTACGTTCGTGGCGTGAATATTGCTGCGCTCGTGGCGTAAAATATTAACGGAAAATTTATCCGATTTTCAGGGAGGTCATGCTGAGGGATCCGGCAAGTAGTTTGTCATTAAAAAAATGAATGTTGTCTGATTTTTGTCTCAGTCCGAGCGTATATATTAAGGGCAGATAATGATCCGGGGTGGGAATAGCTAATTGTAGTGCGCTGCCTTGTTTTTCGTAATCCAGCAGGGCTTGCATGTTACCTTCTGCAATCCACTGGTTTGTTTTTTCACGCGCTTCAACAGCCCAGTCAAAACCATAATTATCCTTGTGAAATTGTTGAAAATCCACCATCCTTAAATTATGAATAATATTTCCGCTCCCAATAATTAAAATTCCCTTTGAGCGCAGTTTCTGAAGCCGTCCTGCCAATTCGTAATGATAAGACGGCGGTTGCGAATAATCAATGCTTAATTGAATAACGGGAACATCAGCTTTGGGATACAAATGTTTTATCACACTCCAGGCTCCGTGATCCAAACCCCATTTTTCATCCAGTTCGACCAACAGCGGCTCCAAAACATGTGCTGTCTCTTCTGCCAATGCAGGATGGCCCGGAGCGGGATATTGGACATCGTAGAGTGCCTCCGGGAATCCGGAGAAGTCATGTATCGTGCGAGGCATTTCCATAGCGGTTACCTTGGTCCCTCGCGTATACCAATGCGCAGAAATGCAAAGGATTGCTTGCGGTGTAGGAAGCGTTGAAGCAATTTGTTTAAAACCATGTACAAATTGATTATCTTCAATCGCATTCATGGGACTTCCATGGCCAAGAAACAATACAGGCATTACATCGCTTTGTTGAAAATGCGAGCTAATTTTTTCGAGAAGCTGTAATTTGGACATAGCAGGGATTAAGGCCAACAAACTCATCCGTTTTAAAAAGGCTGATCGGTGCATCGTTGCGGCTTAATTATAATTGGTAGTTTCCAGCTAATTCAATGCCTGACATAGACAAAAAGTTCAATCAACCGAATATAACCCGGAAAGGGGGCTTATGCGATTCATCAATAATACATCATTTCAAATAATCGTATGAGGTGTTATTTGTCAGTACAAAGGCATTAAATCAAGATTTGACAAATTCTCTGAGTCGATATACAAAATTTGTCAAATCAAAATGGTCTTGATTGGTCAAATTTTCAGAATTTGAGCAATCTTTAAAGTACCAAGGTGTAGCGGTAAAGATTTGACAAATTCTC
>JAGNXB010000078.1:1536-10842 GCA_017985675.1 Saprospiraceae bacterium
TTGGTCAAATTTTCAGAATTTGAGCAATCTTTAAAGTACCAAGGTGTAGCGGTAAAGATTTGACAAATTCTCTGAGTCGATATACAAAATTTGTCAAATCAAAATGGTCTTGATTGGTCAAATTTTTCGAATTTGAGCAATCTTTAAAGTACCAAGGTGTAGCGGTAAAGATTTGACAAATTCTCCGTGTCTATATACAAAATTTGTCAAATCAATCGGTGTTCGATTGGTCAAATTTTCAGAATTTGAGCAATCTTTGTTACATTTCAAGCACGAAGGCATTACATCAAGATTTGACAAATTCTCCTGTACAAATAGCCCTCCCCCCCCTCCTTCTAACGCCAAAAGACAAACTTTGTCCTACTGGGGGCTGAAACCTGAGACGTCTATAATCGACCCACGCCGTGCAAAAGCAAACGGCTTGTGTCTACAGCACCCAGTGGCTTTAAAGCTTCCTTAACTATCTTTCAAAGTTCATGATGAACGGGTATGCTTATATTCGCTGCTCTAACCTTCAAATGTCTACTGATGCGGATTTTCTACCCCCTTATTTTCGCAAGCCTGTTGATCTCCCTTCCGGGTTTTAGCCAAAAAAACAAACCGGCTTCCGAGCCACAAAAAGTCACAACAAAACATTATCTGGATTCTGTTCAGATCAACTTAAACTGGCGAAGTGTGGGTCCGGCACTCACATCGGGCCGCATCAGCGATTTTGCAGTGCACCCCGCTAGCAGGAGTGTTTACTATGTCGCAACGGCCTCAGGGGGTGTTTGGAAAACAGTCAATGCAGGCACAACTTACGAGCCTATCTTCGATGGCCAGGGATCTTATTCCATTGGCTGTGTAACCCTGGCCCCTTCTAATCCAAATAACGTGTGGGTGGGTACTGGTGAAAATAATAATCAGCGATCCGTAGCCTACGGAGATGGCGTATATAAAAGCCAGGATGGTGGCAAAAGTTGGAAAAACATGGGCTTGAAAGAATCCGAACACATCGGCCGCATCATCGTCCACCCCACCAATCCGGATATCGTTTATGTGGCCGCCATTGGTCCGCTGTGGCGAGCAGGTGGCGATCGCGGCGTTTATAAGACGACCGATGGTGGCGTTACCTGGAACCAAGTGTTACAGAAAGACGGGAAGTCCCTCCTGGACGAACATACTGGTGTGACGGATCTCATTATGGATCCCCGTAATCCGGATGTACTTTATGCGGCGGCTTTCCAACGGTGTCGACATGTATTCACTTATGTCGGTGGTGGACCCGGAAGCGCTCTTTACAAATCAACCGATGGCGGTGCCACCTGGATAAAATCCACCAGCGGATTACCAGAAGGCGACATAGGCCGTATCGGACTGGGCATATCACCCGCTGATCCGGAAAATCTATATGCTATGGTCGAAGCCACAGCAGACAAGGGCGGTTTTTTCAAAAGTACCGATCGAGGAGCGTCCTGGCAAAAACAGAGTGGTCATGTTACGAGTGGCAATTATTATTGCGAAATTTTCCCCCACCCTACCGAACCCAACACCATCATTTCGATGGACGTATTTAATCAGATCAGCAAGGACGGTGGAAAATCCTGGCAACGCCTGGGAGAACAATACAAACACGTGGATAATCACGTACACTGGATCGACCCCAAGGATACCCAATATCATCTTTCCGGATGCGATGGCGGTATTTATGAAAGTTTTGATGCCGGAAAAACATGGCATTTTAAAGGCAATTTACCGGTGACCCAGTTTTATAAAGTCGAAGTAGATAATACGCTACCCTTCTATCATATTCACGGTGGCACCCAAGATAATTATAGCCTGGGCGGACCTTCCCGCACAAGAAATGGGCATGGTATTGCAAATGCAGATTGGTATGTAACCAGCCAGGGCGATGGATTCGAATCCCAGATTGATCCCGACAATCCGGATATTATTTATGCCCAAGCACAACACGGCGCACTCCTTCGTTATGACAGGGCCAGTGGTGAAATGACCAGCATCCAGCCTAAGCCAGGAGAAAATGAAGCAGAATATCGCTGGAACTGGGACAGCCCATTAGCCATTTCCCATCATAAAGGCAGCCGATTGTATTTCTGTGCCAATAAAGTTTTTCGCAGCGAGGACCGGGGCAATTCCTGGACCGTGATCAGCGAGGATCTTACCCGTCAAATAGACCGGAATAAACTGCCGGTCATGGGTCGCATTCAGAGCATTGACGCTATTGCAAAAAATACAAGTACCAGTGAATATGGAAATATTGTGGCTTTTTCGGAAAGTCCACTCAACGCCGATATCCTTTATGTTGGGACAGACGATGGATTAATTCAGGTTACAGAAAACGGTGGCCGCACCTGGACACAAGTGAAATATTTTCCCGGCACGCCGGATACGACCTATGTCAATATGATTATTGCATCCCGACACGATGAACAAGTTGTTTACGCCTGTTTTAATAATCATAAACGAGGTGATTTTAAACCCTATATTTTAAAGAGCAGTGACAAGGGAAGAACCTGGCAACCCATCCAAGCGAATCTGCCCGAACGAGGAAGTGTTTATTCCATCGCCGAGGATCATGTGGCTAAAAACTTGTTATTTGTTGGTACGGAATTCAGTTGTTTTTTCACAAATGATGGCGGCAATTATTGGAAAAAACTGGGCTCCGGATTGCCTACCATTGCAGTAAGAGATATGGCCATCCAGCGTCGGGAAAATGATCTTGTACTGGGCACGTTTGGCAGAGGTTTTTATGTGCTTGACGACTACTCTGTTTTGCGCGCAACCGGAAAAGAAACCGTACAAAAAAATGCTGCACTACTCCCTGTAAAAGACGGTTTGCTTTTTGTGGATGCCGCACCGCTCGGCTATGCTACTGGAAAAGGTTTTCAGGGTCACTCGTTTTTCACTGCACCCAATCCTCCTACGGGTGTATTATTTCCCTATTATTTAAAAGAAAAACCTCAAACCAAAAAGGAAAAAAGGCAGGCCTGGGAAAAAGAACAAAGAAAAGCTGGCAAAGAAATTCGGTATCCAACGTATGAAGAACTGGATGCTGAATCAAAAGAAGAGACCCCCTATCTTTTATTTACGATTAAAAACACTTCGGGAAATATTGTTCGGCAGCTAAAAACCGAACCTAAAAACGGTATCAACCAATTTCATTGGGATGGTCGTTATGCCAGCACAAGTCCGGTTAATCTGAATCCGGGAGAACGGGCGCCCTGGTCATCACCTGACGGAGGCGGACTTGCGCTGCCTGGAAGCTACACCGTAACACTTTCGTTATCACAGGATGGAACGCATACTGAATTAGCAGGCCCCCAACCCTTTAAATTGAACACACTTGGTGGCACGACACTTGCTGCTACCGATCGATTGGCCTTAGACAACTACATCAGAGAAGCGTCTGAAATAGAGCGGGTCTGGAATTCTTCAACACGCGTTTTGAGTGAAACGGAAAACATCCTTAAACACATGCGACAAGCCGTCTACGCCACTGCAACGCCTGCCGCTGATTTGGTAACGGGCATCCAACAGCTTGAACAAAAGATTCAATTTTTGCGAAAAACATTTTACGGCGATGCTACGGCTGGCGCACTTGACTTGCCCAAACAAACGTCTATGACTACCCGCATGTATGGACTTGGATATGATCTGTGGAGTTCCACTTCCGCACCTACTGCAACGCAAACAGCCCAAATGGCCCTTGCATCCAAAGAAATGAAAAAACAAACAGAGGCATTAAAAGTACTGGTTGAAACATACCTCAAGGCATTAACCAAAAAACTTGAAGCATCACGTGCTCCTTATGTTCCTGGGATGTTGCCGGTGTGGGATTGAGGAGGCGTTATTGGGTCGTGGGGTTATTGGGTTGTTGCGAGATTGCGGGGCTGGAATAATCTGGAATCGGGGAATCTGGAATACGTTGTTGCGGGTTGCGAAACGGGTTGCGGGTTGCGAAACGGGTTGCGAGTTGCGAAATGGGTTGCGAGTTGCGAAACGGGTTGCGGGTTGCGAAACGGGTTGCGGGGGGTTGAGAATCTGGAATGGAATAATCTGGAATCAGGAAACTGGAATCTGGAATGAGACGGATGACCGAGGACGGATGACCGCAGCCGTGACTTGGATCTATATGCGAAAGATTGCGGGGCTGCAATAATCTGGAATCGGGGAATCTGGAATCTTGAATCTGGGAATCTGGAATCTGGAATGAGACGGATGACCGAGGACGGATGACTGAAACCGAAATCGCTGCGCTCGTTGCGTAAAAATCAATGTGCTCGTTGCGTGAAAATCGCAGGGCGAGTTGTGCTTATTGGCTTAATATTCGTCCATCTTCCATTTCGATGATGCGATTGGAATTATTGGCGAAGGTCTGGTCATGTGTAACGATGAGCAGGGTCTGATTAAATTCTGAAGCGAGGCGGGCAAAAATATCAAAAACGATATCACTATTTTTTTTATCCAGGTTTCCTGTAGGCTCATCTCCCATAAGTATAATCGGATCATTAATCAGGGAGCGGGCAATGGCAACACGTTGTTTTTCGCCACCGGAAAGTTGGTTTGCCAATTTAAGTGCCTGATTATCTATTCCCAACATTTTAAGCCGCTCCATGGCCCGATGTTCAATTTCCTGCTCGGAAAACGCCTGCAGCTTCAGCGCTGGCAACATTACATTCCTTAATACAGTAAACTCATTGAGCAAATAATGAAATTGAAAAATGAACCCAATTTTTTGATTCCGAATATGGGCCAGTTGCATCTCTGTTTTGCCCCGCATTAGGTCGCCGTCAATAAACAAGTCACCTTCATAATCCGTATCCATGGTAGAAAGGATATACAACAGCGTAGATTTACCGCAACCCGATTTTCCTGTAACAGAAACAAACTCTCCTTTCTGAATAGCGAACGTAAGATCCTTGAGCACCTGCACCCGCACCGGATCCTTGAAGTATTTATTGACGCCTTTCGCCTGTAATACAATCTTTTCCATATTACTTGCCGCGTATAATGATGACCGGATCAATTTTACTGGCCTTTCTGGCCGGAAAAAAACCTGCAAAATAAGTAGTCACCAGAGCGAATACAATGCCTATAATGTAAAACAAGGGATTATAATTCACAGGATAGGTTTCTATAGTAGGCAGTGCCGCTGTATTAAAGGGAATTTGGTCAATAATAACAGAGAGCACAAATCCACCAATCAATCCCATCACGCCACCTACAAAACCTATACTTAATGCAATAATCAAAAAGATACGCTTAACATCCACGCCACTAAATCCTGTCGCCTTTAAGATGGCAATGGTGTCCATTTTTTCATAAATCATCATATTCAGGATATTATAAATCCCAAATCCAGCTACAATCAACAAGGTAATACCTACGACATAGGAAATTAATGTCCGCACAAAACTGCCTGTTTCAAATTGCGAATTAGCCGTTTGAATATCAATGGCATCCACATCAAAAAGGGCCGCATATTCTTTTGCCACCATTGGCGACAAGTTCAAATCTTTCATCTTCACCTGGATATCTGTAATATAACTATTTGAGACGCCAAGTAATTTTTGTGTGGTAGCGATAGATGCAAAACTCTGGACTTTATCAAAATCCTGTATTCCCGATTGAAATATACCAACCACCTTTAAAGGCATTTGGTCTCCCTTTGATGTGGTGACTTGCACCATATCACCAGGTTCAGCTAAGAGACGCTCTGCCAAACCTTTGCCCAGGATTATACTATTACTCACATGTTTTAAATCTAAAGGATTACCTATTCGTACATAATCACCAAAAAAGAATAACTCACTTTCTGCTATCACTTCAATACCATTCACCACACCAGTGATATCCGTAAATCCGGAATTATATAAAACGGAGGCGGCAATCTTAGGTGCTAGCCCCAATACCCGGGGATCGGCATTTACCGCCTTCATGATAGCTTCACTGTTATAAATATTTAATCGATTACTGCTGGATTTAACGGACCGAATAAAATTATAACTATTTGCAAAGGCATCTATCCTATTCACAGGTTGATTCACCGTAGGCTTAATTTCATTATAAATTAGGACATGGGGTGTCCTGTTTAATATCAATCCGTCCAGCAAATCATTTAATCCATTCATAAATCCCAGAAGGGTGATAAACATCATGATACTGAATGTCACCCCAATAGCGGCTACTAGCGACTGCTTCCAGCGAGCCAATAATAATGATTTAGCGATGGTGAATAATAATCGGACATTCATCGGCTTGGCTTCAATAACACATCTTTCTCCGTAATACCACTTCGAATTTCAGCTTTTTGATAATCCCGCAGACCTAATTCTACCTTTTTTGTCGATTCATCAGATAGCATAACCATTGAATCCCCAATGAGATAAACCCGGGGAATAACCAACGCATTATCCCTTTCCTGAATGATAATATTCGTTTCCACTGTTAAATTGGGATAAAGCGAAGGTGGCCGTGTAGTGAATACTGCCTCAACCGTAAAAGTTCGGGTACGTTCATTCATGACCAGATCAATCCGGGAAACTTTTGCCTCAAATACTGTATCTCTGTAGCTATCCATCGCAACCAGGACGCGCTGGTCCTTTTGCACCCGAATAATATCATTTTCATCCACCTGAATTTCCAGCACAAAATCATCTGCACTCCCAATCAGGGCAATCGGATTTTGAACATTAACTATCTCACCAGTTTCCCGGGTAATACTGTAAACGAGTCCGTCTGTTTGGCTTCGAATAGTAAAATCTTTAGCCATAGATTGGGTTATCGCCACTTGCTTTTTAGATTGTGCCGAAACAAGTTCAAGTTGCTTTTTTACATCTTTATACCGGGCTACTGCTGCTTTATAATTGTTCAAAGAATTTAGATAGGCTAATTCTCGTTGCTCTAATACAACTTTCGATTGGATACCTTGCGACCAAAGCCTTCGCTGCCGTGCGAGAAGTACCGAATCATTAACCATTACATTAGCTGCTGATTCCATCATCGATTTCATTTCCGAAAGCCGGGCTCCACCTGTATTCCAATCCGCATATTCAGAAGCCAGTCTTGCATTATCCACCTGTAGCGAAGCCGACTCATTGCGAATCAAAAAAAGAGGATCTCCCTTTTTTACCAAGGCCCCCTCTAGAATATACATTTCCTGAAGAATCCCATTCACCGCCGGAAATACCTGGTATTGATTTTTCGACTGCACATGACCAGAGGCGTAAACCGACTCTGTAATTTTTTCTCTCCGCGGTGAAATCTTATCTTGTTTTTGCTTACAAGACGTAGTAGTGCCCATTAAAAATAAACCTACAAAAGTTATTATACTCCAATAAAATGTCCTTTTTGTATTCATATTAAAATCAATTCAAAAAACTATGACCATTGGCAAACAGTATTCAGACACAAGAACTCGATTTTCCGATATAAAGATCAACTTCCGACTCCACGAAAAAGATCGACTATCCATCTTGTATAATTAATCGCAAATATACTACTAGAAAGCTTGTTTGATAAAACATAATAACCAAAGCCAACATGATTCTCATCATTGACACAGCAATTCCATCCGATCAATTTTGATTTCACCATCTGTCCTTCACAAATCTTCAACTTGTCCAGGGACAGAGGGGCCTTCTTGTATCAGCATAATGACACGCCTAAGTGCAAAGTGGCAAAGGTATAATGCCTGTGAACAATAACCCATTCATTATGTTCAAATTAGATCAAAAATAGATAACTTGCATTTATATAACATCAATTAACAGCGTACAACTTGCATTCTGATTCAATTCACCGCCTTTGAACAATACCGAGGATATTGACAAACCCAACTCGGGTAAGGGTTTCTGGCGTGTTGTACGCTGGTCGTTATACCTATTGACAGGATTATTGGCATTCCTGTTCTTGATTATATTGCTCCTACGCATTCCTCACGTCCAACAAGAAGTAACGAACTATGCGGCAAGCTACTTTACAAAAAAAACCGGTGCTTCTGCTTCTATTGATCGCTTACTGACCACTTTTGACGGGCAATTATGGATCCAAGGTCTATATATAGAGGACCTTGAAGGTGATACGTTAATCTATTTTCAAAATTTGGAAGCAGGCATTGCGGTCCAATCACTCTTTGACAACGAAGTGCATTTAACAAATTTTAGTCTGGACGGGCTCAAAGCGAACATACACCGAAAGAGTGATAAACCCTTTAATTACCAATTTATAATGGAGGCTTTCAAACCGGAAAAAAAGCCGGAGGATCCAGATGAAATAGTACAATGGCTAATTGCAATTCCTAAGTTAAGTATTACTCAATCGGACATAACCTTTTATGATTCACAGGCGGGATACGATATTCAACTTTATATGAATCGTCTTGTGTTGGGTATGAATCCTTTCACTACGAACAAAACGTCTTATGCGTTTAAACATCTATCCCTATCCGGATTAAAAACAAACATTGAACAATGGGAAGTCCATGACAACAAGGCTACCATAGATTCTTCTGTTACAAATCCATCCAATGATAGTTTAATTTTTAAATTAGCCATCGATAAATTGGCGCTGGATACTATAAATTTCCGGTATCACCATCGCGAAAATGGAACAATTACAGACATCGTTCTTGGCCATAACCGGTCACAGGATATAGAACTGGTTTTAGGCGATCCGAAAACAACTGGTAGCAAGCTTACCACATCCGACTTCTATCAATCTGGTGTAGTGATCTATTTAGCTAACCCTAAAGAGATAAGTATAAAAGAAGAGATAAATACAAATCAAAATAATGAAACAAACCTCATTCAACCATCCTTTAAATGGCCCGAATGGACAATAGATTTAGGAAAAATATCATTAATTAATCACCAGCTTTCTATTACGAATCCCAAGGCACGTAAGACCCCCGGTGTATTTAATACCCATGATATGGACTTAAGGATTGATTCACTTCTCCTTTCTGGCCTTACACTTAAGAATCATAAGCTGCTTGCCGAAATCAAACAACTAAAAGGCAGTGAACAAAGTGGCATTGAACTAACCCAATTCCATTTAAAGTTGGAAGCGAATGATCAGCTTATTTCAGTGAGAGAACTTGATGCACAAACAATACAATCTAAGGTACAAGGCGATGCTTCTATCACATATGAAAACCTGGAGCAATTTATACATGCCCCGGGCCAAAACAACATCATTCTGGACCTGCCCCAAATCCGGATTGCCCCTAAGGATATTCTATATTTCGCTCCGGATCTGGCAAAAGATACATTACTTGGTCCGTTGTTGAAAAATATGATTTATGGT
>JAGNXB010000079.1 GCA_017985675.1 Saprospiraceae bacterium
GTGGTGGCAACAACAAATCAGAAGGCTGTCCAACTAATACTTGCTCTTCCTTCTCTATTATCCCTGATGGCGGTAACTCCGTTACCTGTGGCGCAGAATAAAATTCCTTGTTGAGTTTGTAATTGACCACATCCCCATATGTCAGCAGCCAGTCCGGCTGATTGTTATGCAGATTGATCACCACCCCCCATCCGCGCTCAAATAAAAAATCATCGACCATGTGGCTTAGCACATAACATTCGAACGGCTGGTTCTGCTCAGGAATAAAAAGTTGGAAATATGGAAACCCTCCAGGACCTGTCAGCAACTGAGGATCTCCGCAACGAAAACTCGCTTCAGCTAGATTGGCAATGACGTCCTGTTGCCATTTGTCATCCCGCGCTTCTCTCGCAACAGCGAACAGGTCGCTGAGGATTTGTGTTTTTTGAAGGTCACCGTAGTAAAGTTCCTTCTCAGTAGGATCAGTCATTTCAGCTGTTTATACGTAAATATGTGAAAATATTTGCTGATACTTTGACTTCTCATGTGACGTACGCATTCACGTTCTGAACTTAGCCAGTTTTCCTACCGTCAGCCCTTGTACCAAAATTGAAAAACATACAATCACATACGTTATGGTTACCCAAACAGATCTATGCATCTCAGGCTGGATGGAGAGCGCCAGCGCAATGGATATACCACCTCGTAATCCTCCCCAGGTCAGAATGAGCAGTGTTCTTTGTGTAATTTTTTCTTTCAATCGTATAGCCAGGGAAGGTATATATACTGAAATATAGCGGGCTATCAGGCAAATTATAATGAGCATAAAGCCAACGATGACAATGATTGAGTTGGTTTCGATAACAAGTAATTCCAATCCAATCAAAACGAAAAGCGTTGCGTTTAAAATTTCATCAATGATCTCCCAGAATTTGTCGACATATTCAACGGTCATCACACTCATGCCAAATTTTCTTCCGTGATTTCCGGTAATGATCCCTGCCGCCACCATGGCGAGAGGCCCTGATACATGCAGGAAATGGGCCAGTGTATACCCACCCATCACAATAGCCAGGGTAATTAACACTTCAACCTGATAATTATCAATACTTGCAAATATTTTATAGCCAATCCAACCAATAGCCATGCCAAGTAGTATGCCACCGATGGCTTCTTTTGAGAATAACATCAGAATATTCGAAAATTCCAGGCTTGAATCAGGTTGTGCCAGCTGCAAAATGGTAATAAATACAACGACGGCAACCCCATCGTTGAAAAGTGATTCACCGGCAATCTTTGTTTCAAGCGATTTTGAAATGCCCGCAGATTTCAGGATGCTGAGCACTGCAATAGGGTCCGTGGGCGAAATCAATGCCCCAAACAATAGTGCATGTATGAACTGAACCTGTATGCCAAACGTATTCAATAAATAAAAGGTGACAAAACCAATGATAAACGTACTTAATAATACACTGATGGTTGAAAATAAAATGATACTTACCCGCTCCGATTTCAAATCTTCATATCGTATATGGATGGCGCCGGCAAAGAGCATAAAACTGAGCATTCCTTCTAACAAAAGCTCACTGAAATTAATATCTAACAGTTGTGTGGCAACGGCTTGTCTGAACGCCGGGAAAATAAATCCTACACCTATCACCAGGAAGGAAAATAAGAGTGTTAATAACATCAGCCCAATGGCCCTCGGCAATTTCAATACCTTAAAATTGATATAGGCGAAGGTTGCGGACAAAACGATAATGATAGAAAAGAGGTGAAATAAATCCATTGGCTAAACATGTTTGACAATCACATTCAATCTGCGTTTTTGAAACAAAAATAAATACAGTCTATATTTTTTCCATTTGTGCCTTCCTTTTGCACACCATTTTCTCAAAACGAAACAGATGTAAACTTTGAAACAGCTGCCTCTCACGAACCATTCCTGGGAATCAACGCTACTGAATTGCCCAGTACGGCTATATAATAAGCCTTACACCACCTAGCTCAGAAATATTGTAGGGAAAATGATCGCTGGGTACACTGATAAACATAAAGTTTTTAGGTATGCCCCAATCTCTACTGATTTGATCCACCAATTCCGGAGAAAAGCTTCCATACAAGGTTACAAAATCGATTTTAATATCAGGATAGATTCGATCCAGGACCTCTATATCTGATAGAAATTTTTCTGATATTTCCTGCCCAGGTTGCAGCACCGTAACAATTTTTACTGTATTTGTAATTTCGTTATCCTGCACATAGATCATGACTTTGTTCAGGACTGAAATATGATCTGCTTTGGAAAAGAAAATAAATTCCTGCGAATGCAATTTTGTCAGATATTTCTTAATTCTAAAATGGCTCATGAGCGTCAGCTTCCGCATATCCTCAAATAAACTCTTTGTCAAATTAAGCACAAAAAGAATAATAGCATTACGGTTCATCAGGGCATACACCAATACTACGGCTGGAATAAAATACTGAAGAAAAATAACCAGGTATTCCGGGTGTAGGCGTATATTCCCGTACAACGCAGCACCAATGCCTACCATGCCGATGACCACCGAAAAGGGAGACGCATATTCAGGGCGAGGCAATCGGGATCGCTTTATTTTAAGCAGGAGATTACCTAAACCGAAATAAATCATGACCAGCAGAAAAGATATAGTATAAACACCGGCCATCTCTTCCAATCTTCCTGCGGTGATAAATAAGATCGAAATACATAAGACGAAAAATATAATAGAAATCCTGGGGGAAGTACCTCGCTTTGATTCCTTTAACAGAAACTGGGGCAAGATCCGATCCAGTGTCATCCGCTTCATCAACCCATTGACGCCCACAAAAGAGGTTAGTACAGCTCCCGATAATACTAAAAATGCGTCCAGCGAAATAATCCATGATAACCAGCCTCCGCCGGTTTGATTTCCCAGAAAAGATAGAAGTGATTCCTTATGTTCACCAACCTGGGCCAATGGGATAACAGCTATAGCCAATATAGCAATCAAGGGGTTTATGACGGTTACAGCAATCCACATATTTCGCAAGGTCTTCGGAAATACGCCCTTTTCCTGTTCCTCCACAAAATTGGCAGAACTCTCAAACCCACTAATGCCTAACATGGCTGCACAGAAACCCAAAAATAATGCAGAAGAAAGGCTTCCGTTGAGTGGCAGGTGGAAATTTTCAACGAGCGTCGCCACACCATTTGATATCACGTACAGAAAGCCGGAAAGAATCAAAATGGTGAGGCTCGAAAGATGAAAAATAAAAATAGCCGTCGCTGCCTTGGCGGATTCAGCAATGCCGATAATCGATAGTACAAGAAAAAAGCCTAACACTATAATGGTGGCCTCCAGAACGGGGATCCATGAAATAATAGAAGAAAGATAGTGCATCGCTTCATTGGCAGAAATAACTGCGGTCGCCATATAGGATAGAATCGTCAGACAGGCTGCCATGGAAGCACTCGTTTTACTCGAGGTGTTCAAAAGAATATTGTACGCACCACCATTGAGCGGTAACGCACCTACGGCCTCTCCATAAATTTTTCGGAATAAAAACAAAATGCCCGAAACCATCAGAAGGGAAATCCAGGCATACTGGCCTGCATAAAAAATGGCCAGTGCAGAAACGTAAAGACAGGAGGAGGTAATATCATTACCACAGATGGATGTAGCGGGAAACTGGGAAAGCCTTTTGTGTACTGTTACAGACAAGTGGTAATCTTTTGATGAACCAGTGAATATCAAAGGCAAAAACCTTTCTCGTTGACAAATATCGCTTTTATTCCACTAAACTTGCCTGATCGGGAGCGAAAGGCTTTCAATTCACTCTGTTTACATTCAAATCAGGTTGATACTGGTTTAAAGTCCAGTGGGCATCCAACAATACATTTTGTTTTGTATCTCTTTCCTACAGAAAGAAAATCATAACGATGTTTTGCACGTATTTGAATCGTTTAAAGCTAATTCCTTCCTGTACGCCCCTTCGACATACACCTGATGGCACTATAAGATAAACCTGTTATTTTTTAATCAGATGATAAATATCTTTCCTTCTGTCATTGAGGTTTCGAACGCTTCCATTCTTATTTAGTTCACGTAGTAATTCCAAATCGAGATCCACCACAAGGATCATCTCAGTGTTTGGCGTGGCTTCCGCTTTAATACCATTGACAGGAAAAGCAAAATCGCATGGTGTAAATACCATGGATTGGGCATACTGGATATCCATGTTATGCACTTTGGGCAGATTGCCTACACTGCCGGCGATGGCCACATAACACTCATTTTCAATAGCCCTGGCCTGTGAACAATTCCTGACGCGGGAAAATCCATTCTGTGTATCGGTTAAGAAAGGAACAAACAAAATATTCATGCCTTCATCCGCCAGGATACGACTTAGTTCAGGAAATTCTGAATCATAGCATATCAAAATACCGATTTTGCCACAATCCGTATCAAATGCTTTGATGGTATTTCCGCCGACCATACCCCAGACTTTTACTTCGTCCGGTGTAACATGAATCTTTTCGTAACGTTCTATGGATCCATCCCTTTTGCAGAGGTAGCCAACATTATACAATTTATCATCTTTTATTTCAGGCATACTTCCGGAGATGATATTAATATTGTAGGCAATGGAAAACTCTGAAAATTTCCGGACGATGTACTGGGTGTGGTGTGCCAGATTACGGATGGCATCTGCTTCCGACAAATGATTGTAATCCGCCATCAACGGCGCATTAAAAAATTCAGGAAACAATGCGAAATCGGCACGGTAACCGGACACTGCATCGATGAAAAATTCAGCTTGCTGAATCAATTCATCAATATTTTTGTACAACCTCATTTGCCATTGAATCAGTCCTACTCTCGCTGATTTCTTAATGCTTACCGGACTAAGTGATTTCTCTTCGTAATAGATATTGTCCCATTCCAGCAATACTGCATACTCACCGGATGCTTTATCGCCCTCCAGGTATCCTTTTAAAATACGCATCGGGTGAAAATCATTGGAGAGTTGAAAATTGAGAACAGGGTCATGTATTTCCCTTTCCCGGACTTTCTTAATGTACTCTTTAGGCGTTAGCTCACCCGCGTGCTGATGATAATTCGGTATACGTCCCCCGAAGACAATACCTTTCAAATTCAGCTTTTCACACAATTCCTTCCGGTAATCATATAATCGTCTGCCCAACCGAAGTCCCCTGAGTTCCGGCTTTATAAATACATCAATGCCATACAGGATATTGCCATCGGGACGATGTGTTTTAAATGTATAATTCCCCGTGATCTCTCTGTAAGTGTGATTCCTGTCGGTCACTTCACTATCGAGTCTTATAGACAGTGCACAACCCGCAAATTGCCCATTCACTTTCAAGGCCACCTGCCCTTCAGGGAACAGCGATATCAAGCTATGTATTTGTTCCTTCGTCCAGATGTATTCCTGCATCATTGGATAGGAAGCTATCATCGCCTCCCTTAATTCAGGATAATCTGCTTCGGTTAAAAAGTGTATTTCTATATTTTCAATATCAGGCATAAAACTGGGACGAATGCAGCAGAATATGAATTTACTGCCATATGAAACCAAGACGGTTATGTACAAATCTACAAAGAATCACGGCCATCTTCTTCCACCCCTGCCTGAGGCAAGGTCCAAAATGCCTGTATAGTATCCACTTTACAAGCCTATATACTGCTAAAAATTTAAAGCCTGCTTACAATATTGCACAGCCTTTAGGGCGCTTCTAATAACTATCATTTCGTTAATTTCATTTCCCACAATGTACTGTTAATCAACATGCATATATATAGGTCCGCCAGTTATTAGATGCGCCCTTTACCTTCAAAAATGCCTTCCATATCGCGGGTAGCACTTCGTTCGACTTGTTGCTTATTATTTATTCACCGCCTTCATCAACGCATCCAAACTGGAAGAAATGACAACACCGGGAATCTTGACAGGCGCACCAACCTGAGCTACAAATCCACCCTGAACTTCACCGGTTTTAAAGGTGGTAAACCCTATACGATACAAACCTACCACCAATGCCTTGGTGGGATTACTGGTTTCGCTGGTAACGCGCATCACAGAGTTGTATTTGCTTCCGGAAGGCTGTGCAGGTAATTCACTGGAGTCGTCATTGGAGCCAAAGGAAAACCACTTAGACGTTTTGCCTTTCATGATGCCATCGGCACTGGTGACGCCATCCGCTCTTTCGAGTGTAATCCATGTATCAAAATAACTTTTGGTATCGCCTGTATTGGCAGCGTAATCAGTACCTGTAAAATCTGTCTCCGCAGGTTTCATCCCTTCAGGAATCGGTGACACCATTCGAATACCAATTTCCGGGGCGGCTACGGATACCCACATATAGAGGTAGTAGTACTTTTTACCATCTCTGGTTTCATCAGGTGTTGCTCCTGGTTTGATAAAGCCGAAATAGCTAACAACATCAGAATAAGGAACGCGGATTTCTTTACCCATGACACTCTTTTTACCGAGGTCTGCTCCGAATTTATCGAGCTTCTGGGCGTTAACGCTCATTCCGATTCCGATGCAAATCAGCATCATGAAAATAGTTTTTTGGTTCATCGTTTATTGTTTTTAGAAAAGATCCTACTCATCTGGCTTTTCGGTGACGCCCCGTTTTTTAGTGTGGGAGCTGGACTCCACGGAAATGGCTAAGAGGCCAAATATACGCTGCGCGTATGGCAATATTTTTACTTTTTTTTCCGGAAAAAAAGTAACAAAAAACCTCGTCGCGCTAAAAACTCACTTTGGCATATGTTCAATAGCATGGTATCCTGATTTGCTTGCTCGCTTATTTGTATTTCAAGTTCTGCTTCTTTCAATTGTCTTGCAATTTATAGCCTTGTATTTACATGAATCAGATCGTCCTCGCTGTTCAGACAATTTAGCGCGACATGATTGTACCTATTCGAAATGATCTTTATTAAAAATTAATTCTACTAATTAGAAAGTAGAGACTGACTTTTACCCCCATGGTTGCTGAGCTGTAGCACAAGGATGAGGATTTGCTGGTCGAAGTATAGGGGACTAGGGGGGAGAAAGGGCACATGATTGCAACTAATTCGAAATGATTTAATATAATTACTATAAACAAAAAAGTCCCCTATAGGGGATTTAGGGGCAAAACGGGGCAATGATTATGCCTATTCGAAAAGATATTTATTGGTCGCACCTTGAGACCGCAGGCCTCATAGAAAACAAACGTTAGGCGTAGATTGAATCTACGCCTGCGTACCTAAAATCAAAAGAATTTTGGCAAGGTAAAATCATGTCAGCCGTCTTCGACGGCATGTAAAAATCTGTACCAATTAACCCTCCTTGCACCTTGCTCCATGCTCCATGCCCCTTGCTCCTTGCCCCTTGCCCCTTGCTTTTCCACGCTACGCTCTCAAAAACCCCACCACCTCCCTAAAGTAAACCTCCGGATTATCCAGCCAGCCGTAATGGATGCAGTGGTCCATATAGACGACCCTTGAATTGCGAAAAGCCTGATGAGAATCCTCCGCTGTTTGCGATCTGACAAGATCTTGTTTACCTTGAATGATCAACACAGGAATAGCAACATCCCGAAGCTGATCCCTGCAATCAAACTTGATGAGGTGAAGATTGTCCCACATCAATTGGTTTACGTCCGGATTGATCTGTGTCAGGCGTTCAGCAATCACAGGATAATACGTTGTATCGAATACATAAACATGTGCAAGAACTTTTGCTCTTTGCAGGCGTGCATAATGTCCATCTTCTCCTTCCATTCTGGCAGCCCAATAATCAATGGTGTCACGCTGAGCAGTGGTTAGTTTCGAATTCAAGGACTCTCTGAAATAATCCAACAAACCCAAATCAATGCCACCGGATGCAGACAACACAATCTTATCAATCACTTCCGGATGCACTGTTGCATATGCAGAAGCCACCATACCTCCAAAGGAATGACCTAGTACAGACCATGTCTCCAATCCCAATTGTTTTCTCAGAGCTTCAATATCACTAATCATCAATGCCATGGTAATTGTAGTGCTATCCACTTTTTTCAAAACAGATTTGCCCGTGCCCCGCTGATCAAAAATGATGGTTCTGAAATTTGCTGAAAGTGATGTGGCCAGTGCCTGGAATCCATCACTGTTCATCCCGGGGCCTCCATTGATAATGAGCAATGGCTTCCCAGTACCAAAAGTCCTGTAAAAAATAGCCGAGGAATCGGCAGCTATCGCCATCCCGCTCTGTTGGCTATTAATCCCCGTAACCATCACCAACATGACCATTATCGTAATGCTGATGATTTTTACAATATGCTTATATGTTTTCATGTCCCGATTATTGAAGGTTCGCTTATCCAGATGTTCTATTAACGCATGATGGCCTTAATAGCTGCGAGCATCATGAAAAGGCTGAGGCTGAGACTAAGGCTAAGGCTAAGGCTAAGGAAAGAGATTACGTAAAAAAACGCTGGGAGTAGATTGAATCTACGCCCGCGTACGAGTGATCAAAAAAAATGTTTCTTCCGTAAGATCATGTAAGCCGTCTTCGACGGCACGTTATATTCTGTACCTATTAGCCCTCTATGCCCAACACTCTCTGCACTCTTTGCGCTCTCTGCCCTATGCTCTATGCTCTTTGCCCTTTGCCTCCGTCGCAATCTGGAATCAATATAAACAGCACAGACAGGCTGCCAGCCACAGCAAAATCACTATATTACATAGTAAGGTTTACGCTTAAGTTTTCTTCGCTATTGGCAAATGCGTATGGTTATGTTTATCAGATCTAGAAAAACGTCAACATCCTTGAGGAAATAAGATCCTGGAATTAAATAAAATGTTTTATGAAAGCTCCCATTCTAATCAGACAGGTTCTCCCGTTGGCGCTTTTATATGTACTCATGATTATTTCCGTGATCATCATTGACTATTTTCTTCATCATTTTCACATCATCTGGATAGGACGATATCTTGGCACGGTCGGCACCATCTTCGTTGTATTATCCTTTATCTATTCGCTGCGCAAGCGAAAAATTATAACATCCGGTTCACCAAAGCAACTGCTGTTGCTCCATGAATATCTCGCCTGGATAGGTTCTGTTATGTTACTTGTACACGCCGGTATCCATTTCAATGCCATTCTCCCATGGCTTGCCGTATATATGCTCTTAATCAATGTAGCCAGCGGATTTGTTGGAAAATATCTTTTAAAAAATGCCAGTCAATCCCTCAGCGAAAGTAAGGTAGCATTTACAAATACAGGTCTGAGCAGCCAGGAAGCGGACAAAATGCTTTTTTGGGATACGATTACTGTGTCGGCAATGCAAAAATGGAGGGTGATACACCTACCCATTGCCTTCCTCTTTGGCCTGATCTCCCTCTTGCACATTATCACCATCATAATGTACAGCGCATGAAAATCATAGCCGCCACGTGTATAGCCACGATATTTATCCTGCTCATATATTTATTTCCACATACCATGCTCAGTCCGGGAGAATTAGTGGAAGGGCACCAGGACCAGAAAAATAAATGCATGTCCTGTCATGCTCCATTCGGGGGAATCGACAATGAAAAATGCATAACCTGTCACCCTCTCGCGGAAATAGGAAAAGATTCGTTGATGCAATCTGATAAGACACTTTTTCATCAGGCTCTGACAAGTCAGTCATGCGCCTCCTGCCATACCGATCATGCAGGCATCCAACCTGAATCATCCTTACGCGACTTCAATCATGAACTATTAGACAAAACATTGATCAACGAGTGTATTCGTTGTCATCAACAACCCGCTGATGAACTCCATCAACAAGTTACTTCGGACTGTAAAAATTGCCATGACACGAACGCATGGAAATTGTCGTCACCGTTTAATCATGACAACCTCGTAGCTGAAAGTAAAAATAACTGCGCTTCATGCCACAAGGCGCCATCGGATGATTTGCACAAGTTCAACACTGCCAATTGTGACAAATGTCATAGCACCTCCCAATGGGTACCTTCTACGTTTGCACATGATACCTACTTCAGGCTGGACAATGACCATAATGCAAAATGCAATGTTTGTCATTTGACCAATAACTATGCAACTTACACCTGTTATGGATGCCACGAACACACAGTGGCCGGCATGAAGGCAGAACATAGCGAAGAAGGAATGAACGACATCACCAACTGTGTGTCATGTCATAAAAGCGCTGATGAAGATGGCGCAGAAAGGAACAGGGGAAACGGCTCATATCAAAATGAAAACAATGAAAATGGAGGTGACAACAACCAGGAAGAAGATGACTAAGGAATCTTGTGTTTGATCCATTTATCTGAGAACGGAGTTGAAGTAGGGATTGGGGGAAATGACAGAGTACCGGGTCGCTCGTCATGAGACGAGCTGATAAAAGGTTCAAGTCATGAGACTTGAACCAACGACCTCATTTTGCTCTATGCTCTATGCTCTTTGCCCTATGCTCCTTGCTCCTTGCTCCTTGCCCCTTGCTCCTTGCCCTACGCTTGTTCGTCACTCGTCGCACTCCACCTCATAATCTGCTCTTCCATCTCATGCTGTGATGCAAATCGTGATAGATCATAACAACCCAATGGATAACTTGCTGTGCGTACTATGCATCTGTTGCAATGTGTACAGGGCTTCTCGGGAGAATTGATTCCTTGCTGAAAGAGTTTAAGCAGGTTCACATTAGCCAGCAATGGACGCGCCATTGCCAACATATCTGCTTTACCTTGTTGCAATGTGCTTTCCATGAGGTTCATCTCCTGGTAGCCACCATTCGCTATCACAGGCAGACCGATTTCGTCTTTAAATCGTTTCGCCGCATCAGCAG
>JAGNXB010000133.1 GCA_017985675.1 Saprospiraceae bacterium
GGCTATTACCTGTCCAATGAAGCCAGTCATCATAATGGACTTTCTGTCCGGCATATTGGTGAAACCATTTCTTGTCACGCGAGTCCCAACTGACGCGTGCTGATTGCATGCGCCCTCCGGGAAAGGCAATCAGATATTGTTGTAATGGGAAATAGCCAAACGTGTAGAGCACCTCATAATCATGTTGTAGTCCATCATTACCTTGTGTGTTGATGAAGTATTTCCCTTCCTTTTTAAAAAAGGTATTGGTAACCCCATCTGCAATAAATGTGGTGTTATTAAAATCACCTAATACACTGGAATCATTGGCTGGTTGCATCGCCAGAAAGTGATCGGACAATTTCCAGTCTGCATATGCCTGCGCATGACATGATTTACATTCAGCCGATCCGATATACTTAGGTTTCTCCGAAAGCGTAGCCCTGTAATCCTCAGCATGCTGACATGCCAGTATGAATATCAAAGCACAACTTATCAGGGAAATAATATGTGCATTCACACTTCGCTTTGATTTCAATTGCATCCGGATGAGGTGCTATTTGGATGGGGATTCAGTGTTCAATGTACTCAACAGAAATTCGAGTGGATATTGAGACACAGGTATAAAATTGGTTTTTGGACGGTCCAGCGCTTCTATCATCACGATCACAAGTGAAAAGGAAAGAGCCATAAGTAATACGGCCCATGATCTTTTTGATCCGGTAATGGCAGTTTGATATCCAACAGAAAACATTGCCATCAGGATAAGAAGTACTAATACCTGCCAGATACCTTCCGGAATCCTTGAATGCAATCCAACCACTATCCTGGAAGCATTAATATTGGCTACATCATTGAGGGATTCGATATACAAAGCTGCTACATCTGAATTCATATCTTTTTGGGCATTGACCAATGCCATTTCCCAAAGCTGTTTTTCGATAGCAGATGATTGCTGAATGGCAGTTTTTATTTTGCTTACATCACTGGACTGCACCGCAGTAAGGCGTAACACTGTATAATCCCTGATCAAGGCCTTTGCTACTATAAGGTCGGAATCCGGAAGGAAATCTGCACGTGTCCATGCGGTACGGATGAGGTTTGCTTCTTCGATCACCAGTCCCTTTCTGACCTGATATCTATCCGTAACAATGCTGAAAGTAAAAGCAACCATAAAGGCAAGCAGGGCAAGGATATATCCCGAAATGGATGAAACGGTTGATTCTGATTCGACCTCTCGCCTTTTCCTTATGGCCCCGCCAATCATATAACCAACTTCAATGGAGATTACCACCAACAGGATGATAGCTAACAAAAGCCAGAAAATCGGCAAGTTCTTTATAGACATAAATTCGTTTGGTCAAGTTACACTACTACATCTGGTGTTTATGTCTGTTGTAGTTAAAAAAAAACAATAACGGTAATGATTCAAAAGTACTAATCCCTTTTTGAAAATACGTCAAACTGAAAAACCGCTTTGTCAGTGAACGCTTTAATTTTTCTTCGTTGGAGTGAAGTTCATTTTGCGCAACAGGAAATAACGGCAACCGGCTTCAGCTCCCCAATTATAGCGAGTGGCAAAATCACCATATAAACCAGCGTTGGCCTGTATCCAAATATTCGTGCGTGGATTAGGGGCATAGACCATCCGCCCTTTCAACAACATAGAGGTACCGCCATGTATGTAGTCAATAAATAATTCAGGAGCCACCACCGTCCATGCTCGTTTGCTCCAGTAATGAAGAACGATACCTTGTAGTTTTGTAAAACTCACTTCTTCCCTCAATTCATCACCCGACACTGAATTGACCTGTTGAAAACTCAATGCAACCAACGTTTTATTGTCCTTGAGTAAGGTCGTATACGCAAGAAGTGGTATGAGCATATTTTTTCCCGTACCCAGGGCGTTGGAAGCTGCAGTATTCAGACTGATTTCAATAGAAGCTGTTACGGCAGATCTTTTTGTCTCCTTTATGTTATACCCAAGCAATCGAAAAGATATATCACCCAACCCGACCTTATCATACCCTTGTGGATACGCAAAGGAGTTGCTTACAAAAGGAATATCTATGCGTGTAGTAAATCGTTTTCCAATTTTTATGATGGTTCGAATCACAGTCTGATTGAGGCTGAATCCACCGGCCTTGTCATAGTGTTGGTATTCATTGAAGACCTCGACCCTGGTAAGAAACTGGGAGGGATCATCTGCCGATTTAGTGATTGGTTGTTGAGCAATTGTATCAGATTCACTTTGGGCAACCAACGCAATTGTAAGGTGGATGGTAACTATGCAGAAGATAAGTTTCCTGCAACATGAAAATGATATTTTACTCATTTGTTTTTTGCTCCGCTTTTTGAGCTGCTTTACCTTTTCCAATCGGAATACCCACATTGACATAGAGGGTTCGGTTAAATTGATCGGGAGATGCATCTGAGACCCTTATATCTACGAGACCATAATAATACTGGACGCCAAGGTTCATTCCGTTTCCTTTAACCAACCTGTATCCGAGGCCAGCACATAATCCGCCATCCAATGGGTGATATTGATTCTTAATATCCACTTTATAGGATAGGTCATCATCATCAGTCACTGAATTGAGAAATTCATCCGAGGCTTTATACTTCAGACCAAGTTGGATACCTGCCTGTGCATAGAGATGGTTTTTAAACATGTATTTCATCATGACCGGGACATTGAAATAATTCAATCTGCGAGTTACACTTCCGGTAGCGAATACATTATCAAGGTTAGGGTTGTTTAACGGATATACGGCTATCCCTTCAGCACCCATTGTTGATTTGACACGAACGCCTGTACTGACAAATAATGAAGGATTCTTCATGGCAAAATCGAAATAAAAACCAAGATTGTAATTGGAGTGTGCTTTGGATGGATCTATACCTTCAAGATTTG
>JAGNXB010000134.1 GCA_017985675.1 Saprospiraceae bacterium
ATAGAAAATGATTTCTGGGCAAACAAACGACTCATTCCCCCGAATAATCGGAAGCCTACATTTTTATTAAATACGGGCTGTTCTTCTGCATCAAAAATTTCAATATGGGATAACAATTCTTTTTTGCTCCAAAAGTTGGCCCCCGGCTTCTTCCATGTATCATTGGATGCGAACCAACCCTCTCTGTACAAACCATACTCTGGATTAAACAGTGCATCAGGCGGCACCGCAACGGAAACGGTAAGAAAAGAACTTTTGGGCTCAAACAAAAAATATGAATTAGCTTTCTCTGCAGTGCATCTGCCTGATAAGCACGCGATGGCGCGTACGACCTGGGTGCGTTGTAAGGATAAAGGGCGATTATATACCTGACCACCTGGCCGGGGTGTGCTGCCATCCGTTGTATAATATATGGTCTGTCCGTTCGCCTCCAGATGCAGGGTTATAGGATGGTCATACCAACCTCCTTCAAGGGAAAACTGCACCCCCTGAGCCACTAAAAAACCGGGGAGACAAAGCAACCCAAATAAAAATATGCGCACCATAGAGCAAAACAAAGGGATAATTTCGATATTTCGTGCAAAAGAGCATGGGAAAACGATTAAGTATCTGGATACTGCATCTATTTGGCTGGAAAATCACGGGTTTCCCCCCGGATCCTCCATTGAAATATATTGTAGCGGCTGCACCACACACTTCCAATTGGGACTTCCCTTTAGGGCTCCTGGTTCGAGAAGCATTGGGACAAAAAATTCGGTTCCTTGGCAAACATACGTTGTTTTATCCGCCACTAGGCTGGATTATGCGATGGCTGGGCGGGTATCCTGTAGATCGACGAAAAAGAGGGAATATCGTAGATGCAGTTGTCGATATCTTCAACAGTCATAAAGCTTTTGCAATTACAATAGCACCCGAAGGCACCCGAAAAAAAGTTGACAAACTGAAAACGGGGTTCTATTATATGGCTAAAAAAGCAGGGGTACCCATTCTCATTTGTCGCTTTGACTATGCACACAAATTGGTAACCTTTGGTCCATTTTTTTACCCGGGTGAGGATACGGAAAAGGACATGGCAACCATTACAAATTTTTTTAAGGGGGTAAGAGGAAGACATCCGGAGCTTGGATTTTTGGATTGAATTTTTGCTTGAATGATTCCCTTTGTAATTAACCAGACCCTGTTGCGCTGTAACCACACTAGTAAATACTAAACAGTCGACAAAAAATAATCCAGACACATAAACCTTCCAATGGTATTTGGGTTATCCCTACTTCCTACAAGATCTAAGAAAGATTATATGTTCAAATCGTCTACAATTGTTCTCTCCCTTTTTGGGGCACTTCTCACCGCAGCCCTCTTCTTAGGAAATGCGGGCGGTGCAGCCCTGGTACAAAAAACAGATCGCACAGGTAGTCCGCTCAGTCCGGGCCCTTGCCAGGCATGCCATAGTCAGGGTATATTTAATCCAAGTCTTGATGTGAGCTTGCTCGCTGCTGGCCAGCCGGTGACTAGTTACATACCAGGTGAAGTTTACACTTTCCGGGTCATCGTGAATGCTAACCCAAATGCATCCCTTTTTGGTTTTCAAGCTGTAGCTCTGTTGCCAAATGGCGATGTACAGGCAGGTACATTTCAAGGAGCCCCAACCGGCATAGGTATCAGAACTGTGAATGATCGAAAATATCCGGAACATTCCTTCCCGTCCTTAAAAGATACGTTTAGTCTTCAATGGGTTGCTCCTGCTGCCAATTCCGGCGAGGTCCGCTTTTATGCATCGGGCGTTGCAGCAAATGGAAATAGTGGTTCTTCAGGTGATGGCTCTGCGACTAAAACTTTATTTATTACTGAATCCGGACCTTCCTCACTTCCAGAAAATTCATCAGAACAGAAGGAATTAAATACTGTCCAATATAATAACCAATTGCACATTAATTGTCCTAAAACAGACGGTAATCTAATCCTGGTGGATCTAAACGGACGAATGATTATTCAACAACCTGCACCGGCAGGCCAACAGATAGTTGTCCCAACAGGAATATTGATACCCGGCATTTATATTGTCCACTGGACGAATGGCCAACGCATTTTGTCCCAAAAAATACTGATCCAATAAGTTATTGCATACGTCAGGCTTGTTATGAACCCGGGTCAATTTATTGACGCAACAGCTTCCCGTGTGCTACAACCCGACCGCTCTTATCCTCCTTAATATTGAAAATATATACACCTGAAGGATAAGCCTTTAGATCTAATGGAAAGTAGGCCCCATTACTATGCTGGTCAAATAAAAATCGTCCATCTGCCTGATATATCATCAAATGATGCGGTGCATTTAGATCATTTTTAAAGACAATTTGTCCGGCATCCCCCATAGGGTTTGGCCAAATTTGAACATTCGAATTACCTAAGTCAATCACCTGTATGGATAATATGTTGGATTCACCCAGGAACCCTAAGCTGAGCCGGTAATAATTGATAGCATTCGCTACTGGCGCTTCATCCACAAAAGAATAGCTGACGGATGTTTCATTACTGCCGCAAATCCCGGATATCTCTCCAATTGGTTCAAAATGTACACTATCTGCCGACCGATAGATACCAACACCCTGACAAGTATTGCCTTTGGCGATAGTCCATTCAATGATTACCTTTCCGTCTCCAGCAGACAATGTAAACTGGCTTAATGCATCCAACTCCTGACCGTTACAAGTTAGTGAGTAACCAGCTAACAGTACTGCAACTACCAATAACCTTTCTAATCCTTGCTGCATTTTAATAAGTCCTTTACAGAACCTAACGAATGAGGAGCCCAGTTGTTTTTTCATCCGGGCTTTGCAATCAACT
>JAGNXB010000135.1 GCA_017985675.1 Saprospiraceae bacterium
AGCAGTGTATTCTCCTCCGTGGAAGGGCGGACCATCGAGAATTATTTTATTGAGCAGCGGATTGAAAAAGCCAAGGAACTGCTTATCTACGGACAGATGACCCTCTCTGAAATTGCATTTGAACTTGATTACAGTAGTCCAGCGCACCTCTCTACCCAATTTAAAAAGACCACGGGTCTCACCCCTTCTTACTTCAAAGAGGTAGGGCTGGCCAAGCGTAAAGCGCTCGATAAGGTCTAATCCCAAAATTATATAAGCCATACCCAAAGTCCTGTAACACCCACCCCGGGTGCCGGAAATACCTTTGTCGTATCAATTTAATTAAAATTTTAAAACATGAAAAACGTAGTTAACATGAGCCAAAGAAAGCTCAACAACACCACTTCAGCTTTTGGAAAAAGCAATTGTTCATGCCCCGTATGTACATGCGTTGCATGCGCCTGCGACACGAATGGCTCCGGTCAATGCCAATGCGGTAGTGCGTGTAACACGAACAGCTAATATGGCTGAAGTCAATAAAAGCCGCTCGTGAAAGAGCGGCTTTTTTTAAAATCAAAACCACTCATAAAATATATAAAATGAAAAATTTAATGCCTTTCTTATTTGTCCTTATCCTGGTTTCTTGTCAGAAGGAAGAGTCCATACCATTTCTTTCAGAGGAGTTTTCAATTAACTCCGCCTCAACAAACGCAACCTATACAATTAACGTTGCCTTTCCTCAGGATTATAATCCCAACACCCAGTCGTATGCAACTATGTATGTCCTGGATGGCGAAGAGAATTTCAACTTTGTCGCTGAAAATTGCGAAAGGATCAGCCGTGAATTGTCTGCTGCTAATGTACTGGTGGTGAGTATCGGCTATGGTCGTGACAGAGCCATTGATTATACGCCTTCCGATGCCAATGAAGGTGGAGGTGGTGCAGCGCAATTCATGTCTTTTGTCAAGGATGAATTAATACCCAGAATCGAAAGCGATTATGCTGCTGATACCGCAAGGGAAAGCAGAATCATCCTGGGCCATTCGTTTGGTGGTCTATTTGCAGCGTATGCTTTTACTAATGACAATGCAGTGTTTGGCAATTACCTCATGCTCAGCCCTTCTATTTGGTACGACAATGAAATCATCCTGAAAATGGAAAAAGAAAACAGGAGTAGCATTGCGAATCGTCATCAGTTGGTATACCTGGGCCTGGGAGAACTTGAAGGAGGTGGGAGAATGCTTGCTCCATTCCAGGCTTTTTACCTGCAACTTCAAAGCAACTATCCCGGCATAGCTCTCGAGAAACAGTTGCAGCCGCATCTGGACCATTCGGGGTCCAAGAACCCAAACATCCTCGATGGCTTACATTTTTATTTTCAAAACAGATAATCCTACACTAACCATTTTCAAAACCAATTAAAGTAAAACAAAATGAAACACATAAACTATATATCCCTCTTCTTCGTGCTTGTGAGCCTCACTGCAGCATCATCGCAAAGTGTCCAAATCAAAACAGCTAAGCATAGCTTTCCGGTTGCAAAATTGACTATCGAACCTGCCATTGGCCTCAATCCTTATTCCATGGGTAATTTCCTTGTGAGCAATATCGTACAGTGGAATATTGAAAAGCACCTCAGTATTGTGTCCTATACTTCTTATGCTTACAACAATGCATTGGATCGTGATTTTAATTACATCCGGACCGATTATAACAATTCGCTGACCCAGAAATTTGGGATTGGTACATCACTATACGGCAAGCGCTCCGCTCACACCTTTAGCCTGATGGCCGGTATCAAGTATGATGCTTTCCAGGAGACACTGCATAACCCGGAGTTTGAGCCCGTGACTGCATCGGTAAAATCAGTGAGTCCTGATTTTGGATTAATGTACAATGGGAAGATAGGTAAGGGAAAATGTTTTTTTAGCTACAGGATGTACCTCCCTATTTATCCATACCCTCTTAAGAGTTTTGACATATGGTCTATAGATGGCAACCTGGCCAATATTACGATGGAATTTGGAATGGGTATCCGATTACAATAAAATTTATTAAATTTCCTTAACCAACCACTTTAAAAGTAATAGCTCATGAATCCCTTATCTAAAACCGTAGTGTATGATCTCGAAGCCAGCGAATTTCCATGGGAAATAGCTCCTGGTAAATCCATCCAGGCATGGGGTTTCAACAACCAGCTTCCGGGTCCTGTATTAAGAGCAAATGCCGGTGATACCATGCTTATCCGCCTGACCAATCACCTGAACGAGCCTACCATGATTCACTGGCATGGCATCTGTCTGCCCGCCTCCATGGATGGAACAGACGCAGTTCAAAAGCCGATTGAACCCGGCGAAGTTTTTGAATATCGATTTGTGGTGAAAGATGCAGGCACCTTTTGGTATCATGCTCATGCCAATGAAACGGTGCAGATGGAGCGGGGTATGTATGGAGCAATCATCGTAGATGGCGAATCAGACCCTGTCGTGGATGGAGAGAGGATTTTTATGATTGATGACATGAAACTCGATGAACACAACGAGTTTACAAAACCCTCCTGGTTTATGCCCCGCCTTGTTGAACGACATGACGGACGCCAGGGCAATACACTCTTGTTAAACGGGAAGGAAGATTTGATAATTGATGTGAATGGTGGCCAGACCGAAAGATGGCGCTTTATCAATTCATCCAGTGCCAGGTATTTTCATTTACACCTTGGCGGTAAGTCGTTTAAGATTATTGCATCAGACGGTGGATTGTTGGAGCATCCGCTTACGGTTACAGAAGCTTTAATCACGCCAGGTGAGCGTATTGATATTGCCGTTACGTTTACAGAAGGAGAAAGTTTCGTTATTG
>JAGNXB010000021.1 GCA_017985675.1 Saprospiraceae bacterium
CGACTCTCCCATCATCGGAGCCGGCTTGTACGTGGACAATGAAGTGGGCGCGGCAACCTCCACAGGTACCGGCGAAGAAGTGATCCGGATCTGTGGTGCCTTCCTGATCGTAGAGCTCATGCGCAACAGGCATTCCCCTCAAAAAGCCTGCGAAGAAGCTATCAGGCGCATTAAAAAGAACAACCCCGATAAACCAGAGCTTTTTGTAGCATTTCTGGCGATTAATAAAGCTGGCGAGTATGGGGCGTTTTCAACCAAAGCAGGATTTGAATATGCCTTGTTTAAGGAAGGCGAGAATTTGTTGCACAAAGGGAAATTCTGAGCACAAATTCACTTGGTTGTCCAGGTAATTTTCGACTTCCAGGAAGTTCACTTTAATGGGATAGATCCAAAAGTTTAGGTTTAATTCCCTGTTGGTTGTAGCCTGTCTGATATAGTCATCAATTTTCCTCGTTCAAATAAAAAATAAGACTCTGTCCCTATTATTATGTCCTTTCCCAATAATTCAGAAAAAAACAAAGGAACATAATCAGCCACAACATCGGTTGAATAATATTTTGTATCAATTCCGAATACAGGCCTGTCCAATGGTTCAATCAAATCCAACGTTTCAAATCGATAGCTTCGGGCAACAATGAAGAGTTCAACATTATTGCTTTTACAAATACTCTGAATAATTGTTGGAGCGATACAGTTTGGTCCTTTACATGTTGGATGCCACAAGTAAACAATAGCTTTTTCTTCCTTTTGTATACAACTTCTTATATCTAATCCATTGGCAATGCACACCATTGGCTCAAGATCAGTTTTGGAATTACAGTTGATAGGATTGCTCTTCTGAATTAGGCCGGGGTATAATTTGGAAGTGTGTTCAAAACCACTGTATTTTCCTATGTTTGGGTTAAAGCTTATAATGCCACAAGAACTTATTAGCAAGGATCCAAATATCAAGAATGCATATTTCCCATCTTTCGGTCCAAGTAGTATCATTTTAAAATGCTGTATAGTGTAATTTCGTAATTTGAGTATAGTAAATACCCGCTTTTAACCAAGGTCAAAACTACCTGGTTAATAGCAACTATTAAACGCAAGGAACCAATTACATCTTTTAGAATACGTAAAGTTGTGGTTACTCCTTAACGCATCCAAAGTCAATGACTTGAATGCATGTTCAAATCACCTCCAATCACTCCAAGTTCAATCTAAATGACTATTGTTTCCGTTCAACAATCACCGTATCATATCTTGATACAACCATAATGGACTCCTCTGAAGTCTCAGGATCAAAGTTAACAATGGTATCCTTCACTTCAGTAATGGTGGTGTCCATTACTACCTCATTTTCAGATGCGCCTTCAGGGGTTCCATTTGTGCACCCAATATTCCATAAGGAGCACATTGCGAAAATGCAATAAATCAGTTTTTTACACATAAAGATCAAATTTTATTATAATGAAATGAACAACCTACATTCATTGAGGGCCGTTGCAACCATGAAGTGCTATTTGAAAAATGCACTGTCAAAAACTACCTACAACTCAGCTCAAGATAGAGGTATTCAATTGAAAATCTGATTGTAAATTATGGAAAAATTTTCCATTTAAAGGAATTGGATTCAAGTTTGGTATAAAAATCGCACTTCCTAACATTTTGTTAAATGCTGCAAAACTGCTCTTTTCGCTGTAACTTTGTATGCTGAACAACGTTTTCACGGTATCTATAACAACACTGGCAACCTATCCATGATGAAACAAACTCTCTTTCTGCTCCTTCTGGCACTGAATGTATCCTGTGCCGATGCTCAGTCTTCTGCTACTTCTTCAACATCCGGTTATAAAGCGGGTAACGAAGGTTGGCTCGTAAGCCTTGATGAAGCCTATGCTCTTTCGAAAAAAACAGGTAAGCCCATTATGGCCAACTTCACAGGCAGCGACTGGTGCGGCTGGTGCAAGCGACTGACGGCTTCCGTGTTTTCCAAGCCTGAGTTTAAAAAATGGGCCGACAAAAATGTCATCTTACTGGAACTCGACTTTCCAAAACGTACACAAGTACCTACGGAAATTCGCGAGCAAAACTCAAACCTCCAGCAGGCCTTCAAAGTAACCGGCTACCCTACCATTTGGGTATTCCATATGGATAAAGACAAAGCCGGAAAGTATTCCATTAACGCCCTTGGAAAAACGGGATACACCCCAACGGTTGAAGAATTCACCACCGGTGTAGATCAAATGATTGCACAGGGGAAAAAGGGATAATTCCCTATTCAACAGATAAAATGAAGGCCTTCCAGGTATAACACGGAAGGCCTTTTTTATGGCGCTGATCAAACCAGCTCCAAATGTTCTTGCAAGGACTGCATGGCGTGATCTATGATCAGATCGTAAAATAGCTCCGGGCGGTTATCCACCTGGACCGCCTCCAGAGACTGATAATACCTGAGCCTCGCAGCTGGATCACCTTTCAGGTTGACCAAGGTATAGCCATGGCTAACCAGGATCAGGTTCATCACAAGCCGTGAGGTACGACCATTCCCGTCAATAAACGGATGGATGCTGACCAGTCGTTCATGCATTTCTGCGGCCAAAATCACCGGATGGAGCTTTCCATGCTGTGTGGCATAGTGCCGGAAGTAGTATTCCATCAGCCCATCCAACTGCCATGGCTGGGGTGGTTCATGACGGGAGCCGCTGATCCGCACAGGCACATGGCGGTATCGACCGGCTTCCTCGGGCTCAATGCCCTGCAGGATGATCCGGTGCAACTCCCGTAAAACGCGCGGCGAAAAATCTTCCTCCCGCTGTACAAGCCCGGTAATGAATTCCACCGCATATGCGTGATTAATCGCTTCCAGGTGCTCCACCATCGTTTTGCCACCGATTGTCAGGCCCTGGTTGACTACCAATTCGGTTTCCTGTAGGGTGAGTGTATTGCCTTCGATGCGATTGCTTTCGTACGTATAAAGTGTATTAAAATAAGCTTGCATACGCTTAAGAGCGGCACCTTTTAATGGCTTGCACTGCTGCCATTTATCCTTCAACGCATCCAGTTCGGCCAAACGCTTCTGAATAGGTTCAGGCAACACAATGGCCGTAGGCTTTTTTTCAGTCACCAAATATTCAACCCGGCTTTCAGCGACTACGAAGGCTTCTTTTGCAAACGGTTCATCTTCTACCACCTTCAATAGGCGTTCAGCAAGCCACAGTATCTGAAGCTTATCTGGTTGCACCTGATAAGCATGGGCCAGGATAGGAATTTGGCTGGCTGTAGGCATGCGATCGCCCGTTTCGATTTTGCTGATAATAGCTTGATCGATTTCCGTGGTTTTTGCCAGCTCCCGGATGGTAATTCCAAGTTCTGCCCTGCGTTGTTGGAGAAAAGATGCAAATTTCATGTTGACCAAATTTGTCATGACAAAATTAGTCATTATTATTTATTTCCCCAAATATTTTTCCTTCACCACCATATATCCAGGCTTCTTTCGGCCATAATAATCGATGATGGACCAGCTCGCTCCAGGCCAGGGCTCATTCAATTGCCACAATAGTGTACCCATACAATAAGGAAAGGCTTTGATGTGGGCATCTATGGCTTTGCCCAGGGCTATTCCCTGGACCTGATGACCAAGTGAAACGAATGTTTTAAAATCATCCAAAGGGCTTAGTCCTTCCATCTCAATGTATTTTTTAATCAATCGATTCCCTTTGTAGGAACGCTGATGAAAAGCCATTACCGGGCTATTTATTGACCAATCCTGTGGGGCCGTGAAATCTTGAAGACTCTCCCACATAGGAAAGGACTGCATGCCATATTCCGTCATAAATCGGGGAACCCATGCCTCCAGACTGTCCAAATCCATTTCACCATGCCACACACCCCAAAAATGATTGTTCCCTTTAGCCATGTCCGCCTTGTCGCCCCAATTACTGATGGGCGACGATGCCAGGTAATCCGTGCCGGGGTGGTACTGATCCACAAGCCCTGGCAGTTTGTCTTCAAACAATCTTTGATAGTCATCGACCATCTGCGCCATCTGGCCTGGTGTGTATTGGTATTTTTGTTGCCAGCCCCAGTTTTTCCATGCGACAGCAATTTCATTATTGCCACACCAGAGTGCAATGCTGGGGTGTTGGCGAAGGCGTTTGATCTGGTCAGTTGCTTCGCTTTTCACAGAGGACAAAAAGGCCGTATCGCCAGTATACATGGTCCCTGCAAACATAAAATCCTGCCATACCATGATCCCCAGAGAGTCAGCTAGTTCGTAAAAAACATCGGCTTCATAAATCCCGCCACCCCAAATCCGGAGCATGTTCATATTTGCTTCGGCAGCCATATTCATAAGTGAAGCATACTTCAACCGGTCTATCCTTGCAGGAAACATATCGGCAGGTACCCAATTGGCTCCCTTGATAAATACAGGCCGGCCATTGACAATAAAACGGAACGGTGTGCCCAGGCTATCCGGCGTCTGATCAAGTTGTATGGTACGAATGCCGGCAAGGAAGACCAAACTGTCTTTACCATCCTCAGAACTTGCATACACAGTCACCGGATACCGATGTGCCTGACCACTGCCACGAGGCCACCACCGCTCGGGATCAACCAACTGTAGGGGGATTTCAAAGGTATTCAGTCCCTCCTCGACATCAATGGTATCATAGACCGCCACCTGGCCAATCAGGCAGTACATATAGATTTGTTGTGCACGGTCCGCTTCCAGTGATCCGTGAAGGAGGAGAGATGCCTGATTGTCATGCAGTTTTTTTGTTTCCAACCACACGTTCCTAAGCCGATGGCCTTTCCAACCTTCCAGGCGTACAGGTTTCCAAATACCACAACCGGGCATGGGCGGTGCAAAATCCCATCCAAACTGATAAGGTGCCTTTCGTGTAAAAACAGATGGTTTTCCGGGATAATTGTCGCTGTCGGCGGGATAGGTCCAGGGTATTCGTTCTGCTTTCTCTTTTCCCTTAAAGATGGCCGAATGAAACACGACACGGATGTGGAGGGCCATTCCCCGTTCGTCCCTGGCAATAGGAATAGTCCACTGCCGAAACATATTGTCTGCCTGCAACACCAATGTTTCGTTGAAATATACATCCGCATAGGTGTCCAGCCCTTCAAAAACGAGGTTGATGTTTGACATCTCTTCCCAGCCTTCCGGCCATGATAATGTATATTCATATACCCAGGAAGTGCTGTCTATCCATCCCAAATACTGCGCATTGTCTCTGTAAAATGGGTCTTTTATTAGTTGGTGCTGAAGGAGGTCAGTATGAATGGAACCTGGCACGGTAGCTTTTCGAATAGTATTTTCTTCAATTTGATGGAAGGTCCAACCTTCGTTTAACGGGATGTTAAATGTCTGCCCCAGGCCTGATTGGATCATCAGAAACTGCAGTGAAAAAAGGATAAAAAAGTTCTTGAATGCGTAAATATGGAATCTATTTGATCGAAGTACAAACATATCGGGCAAGTTAAAGCATCTCCTTATGGATGGAACACCAGCGCATCATCCCTTCCACGATAGCCATATCGGCCTTTCCGTCCGGCTGAGTAGATGCTGCGGAATGAACAGATCGCAACCCCGCTTTATAAAATACGGCGAGGTCTTCTGGCCTTACCTTACCAGCTGCTACGATATCCAACATTGGCCCTGCCAATTCCTGCCAGGCCGCCAATCGATCCACATAATGTACGGCATGGGTGCCGCTACCGGAGCTGAGCACTCGTGAAAATCCCAATTCCACAAGGATAGGTAAAGCTTGGTCTGGTTCTTTAAGTAGGTCAAAAGCACGATGGAAGGTCAACACCAGCTTATCGGCCAATCCTCCGACTACCTGGCGAATGGTAGTAGTAGGTAACGATCCATCTGATCCGGCAAATCCTAGGGTAATCCCATCCACCCCGCAGACAATAGCCTGTTGAATCTGCTCCTGCATTAGAGCCAGATCATCCGGGCCGTAATTAAAATGACCTGGCCGGGGTCGAATCATCACGCTCAGGCACCCGGGAAATAGATTTCTGGCCTCATCCAGTAATTGGGATCCAGGCCACAGGCCCCCATTTTGGTAGTCGATACAATATTCAATATTTGGAACGCCAAGGCTTTTAGCCAAACGAATACTATCGAGATCGAAGCAGCATATTTCCAGTTTGCAGGTATCTCCTATCTTGCAAGCCTCATTCATCTAAACTGATTTCATGCGGAAGATACTTCTACCTCTGATATTGTGCCCAATCCTTCTTTTTTCCCAAACCCAATACACCGATTATGTCAATCCCTTTATCGGGACGGGAGGCCATGGACACACTTTTCCGGGTGCTACCCTTCCCTTTGGTATGGTACAACTCAGTCCGGACACCCGGTTAGAAGGATGGGACGGTTGCAGTGGGTACCATTATGATGATAATCGTATTTACGGTTTTTCCCATACCCATCTGAGCGGTACAGGTGTCGCAGATTATTGTGATATCCTTGTGAAGCCGATGAGCAGACCGGTAAGTTTTGACCGGGAAAAATATGCTTCCAGCTTTATTCACGGCAAAGAGTCAGCACGCCCGGGATATTATTCCGTATTTCTAGAAGAGGATAAGCTTTTAGTGGAACTGTCGGCTACCACCCGGGTAGGATTTCACAGGTATACGTTTACGCCGGGGACACCTCAACATGTCATTCTTGATCTCACCCATAGAGACCAGGTTTTAGAAGCTTCTCTCGAGATAGTGAACGATAGACGAGTTCGTGGCATGCGCCGATCGAGCTCCTGGGCGAGGGACCAGGTCATCTATTTTGTAATGGAGTTTGACCGCCCCATTACTTCCTGGACTATCCGAAATGAAGGTAGGGAGGATCTGCGAAAAACCGGAAAAGTCGAGGCAAAAGATTTGGCGGCATCCTTTACATTCGAGAGTCGTAACCAGCCCCTGCTGGTAAAAGTGGGACTTTCTTTGGTCAGTATGGAAGGTGCCGGTGATAATTTAGCTGCGGAATGCCCTGGTTGGGATTTTGATAAAATAAAGGAATCTGCTGATGCCACATGGCAGGAAGAACTTTCCAAAATCAAAGTAAAAGGGAACAATCCGGACAACCTGACCAACTTTTATACAGCGCTTTACCATTGCATGATCCATCCAAATGTAGTTTCAGATGTCGATGGTAGTTATCGCGGGATGGATAAAAAAGTGCATAAAGCCATTGGTTACGATCATTATTCTGTGTTTTCCTTGTGGGATACGTATCGGTCATTGCATCCTTTGCTGACCATTATTGACACCCGGAGAACAAATGATTTTATTCGGAGCATGTTGGCTATGTACGAGCAATCAGGCCGGTTGCCGGTATGGGAGCTTGCAGCTAACGAAACCAATTGTATGATAGGGTATCACGCAGTCAGTGTCATTGCCGATGCCTATCTGAAAAAAATCAGAAACTGGGACAGTGACTTTGCGCTGGAGGCGATGGTAGCAACTGCTAACAGCGAAGTTTTTGGTATTCCTAAATATATTAAAAAGGGCTATTTGGAAATTGAGGACGAGTCGGAATCTGTCTCAAAGACACTGGAGTACGCCTATAATGATTGGTGCATTGCAGAAATGGCTCGGCTGATGCGGAAACAATCCATTTATGAAGAATTTCTTCAGCGCTCCATTGGATATCGGCATTTGTTTGATACGGAAACCGGTTTCATTCGACCCCGCTCGAATGGAGGCTGGTTAAAGCCATTTGATCCCAAGGAAGTTACGAATCATTATACAGAAGCAAATGGCTGGCAGTATACATTTTATGCGCCACATGATCTGAAACATTTAATTACCGGTATGGGGGGCGAAGCCGCGTTTGAACAAAAGCTCGATCAACTCTTTGAGACCAACGCGGTAACAGGACGAGAACAAGCGGATATAACAGGCCTGGTCGGGCAATACGCCCAGGGAAATGAGCCTTCACATCATATGGCGTATCTATATGCCTATAGCGGTAGTGCCTGGAAAAGCCAACTTTATATAGACCAGATCATGGATCTGTACAAACCTACACCAGATGGGTTGCCGGGAAATGAAGATTGTGGCCAGATGAGTGCCTGGTATGTGTTTAGTGCTATGGGCTTTTACCCGGTGACACCCGTTGCCGGTAGTTATATTTTTGGCACGCCCCTCTTCGAACAAGTGCTGATCCCGATGCCAGAAAACCAAGTATTTGAAATACGATCAAACCGCCGAACAAAAGAAGACAAGTTCATTCAAAGTATTTATATCAATCGTGAATTGTGGCCGAGTCCCTGGATGCCATTCCACTTTGTAAAGGGAAATGTGGATATAGATTTTCGAATGGACGATGCTCCGGAAAAGACCTTAGGCCAAATTCCCAATATGCGTCCCAAGTCGGAAGTGAAGTGGCCTGGTTTTGCCCGTATCCCTGCAATTGAAGGACCCAATGCGCCATTTCGTGATGAAACATTGGTGACATTAAAGGCAGAACCGGGCAAAAAGATCTACTTCAGCCTTGATGGAGATAAGCCGGACAAACCTTTTATGGACCCTATCCGATTGACCGCATCAACACAAATTGCGGCCATAAGTATAGATGAGGAGGGAAATCGAAGTCCGGTGGTACTTGGTTCCTTTTACAAAGTGCCGCATGATTGGTTGATCAATGTGCGGAGCAAGGTGCATCCTCAATATACTGCCGGTGGGCCAGATGCCCTTATTGATGGTTTGGCTGGGGATACAGATTGGCGGAAAGGCCGCTGGCAGGGTTACCAGGGTCAGGATTTAGAAGTGATTATTGATCTGGGCAAAAAAAGAAAATTAACTAACCTGGGTGCCCGATTTTTACAAGACACCAGGGCCTGGATTGTGCTGCCAAATGAAGTTGTGGTTTCCGTTTCAAATGATGGCACCTCCTACAAAGAAGCGATCACACTCACACACGATCATCAAGCTCAAACGGAGGAAGCCTTTATGGTGGAGCTCCAGGGAAAAAGTAAAGTCAAAAAAGGGCGATACATCAAGTTGAGGGCAAAAAACTACGGCAAGTTGCCAACTTGGCATCCGGGGGCTGGTGGTGAATCGTACATTTTTATTGATGAAGTGCTGATAGGATTGAAATAATGTTAATGATTTATATTTCAATTAACATTGGAAGCTAAGCTATCCTGAGCGCTGACTTTTGCCAATTTATTAAAGCCTGCTATTGACTATTAGAATCAAAATTGTCTTTTAAAGCCCCCTTATTATCCAGTCCATCTTTTAATGTAAAGACATTTGAAAAATAATGCGTTAGACAAAAATTTATATGCAAATAAATATGATAGTCACAACTGCTTTCCCCAAAGAAAAAAGGGGTGGACTGCAGTCAGACCACCCCTTTTTAAAAATGTATTCAAGTATTAGTTACGACCAAGGAAACCCTGGACACCAATACGCAAACCAAAAGTATTTACACCATCACCAATGTTGTAATACAAAGCTGGCTCTAAAGCAATTGAATTGTTTAAAAATAGGCTATAACCAACAGCGATGTCAATATCAGTAGAAGTTGTTGCATCTCCACCGTCTTTGACTTTAACACTATTATAATTAAATCCTACTTGTGGGAACAAACCTTGCCAAACATAATAGCGAGCGAATGGACCGACACTAAATATTGTCAATCCATTATCACCCTGAGTTTGGGATTCTACACCCAAGCGCAATCCAACACCCAAGTTGTCCATAATAAAATAGCCAATGTTAGGGTTCAGGGAAATGGTTGTTAGCGCATCATCAACTCCATCGTATGAAGCAGAGGAAAAACCGGCGTCACCCCCAATCATCCATGCACCGGCATTGACGGTTTGAGCTTGTAGGTTTGATGAACATAAAAAAGCTGCAACCACAAGGGCCAGCGCGGAAAAAGTACGTGTTGTTTTCATAACGTAAAGTTTTGGTTAAGTTTCAAATGTAAAACAAAAGTCACCATTCCTGTATTTATTCTGGTCGAAAAAATTTACTTATCATTGACCTCAATGCTAAAATACTGTTAACCAATCTATTTCATCAAATACCAATATTTGCCTTTTCCACCTCTAATAATCAGACAGAATAGCATCAATGGCTCAAAAGTCTGGGGCTTGAGAATCCCTCTGATTTCCCATATTTGAAAACAAAAATGGGGTTCTGTTGCCTTCATGGATCGAAATCTTATCTTTGCGGGAATTTTCATTCCAACAGGTTTTTATTTTTGATACCTGTACCGGAACAAATTCAGGTCCCATAGCTCAATGGATAGAGCAACTGCCTTCTAAGCAGTAGGTTGCAGGTTCGAGCCCTGCTGGGATCACCATGAAAATTTCCGATGTCCAAATGGAGCCGGGTTGGAAGGCGGTATTGGCGGAAGAGTTCGCAAGGCCTTACTTTGGGCAACTTAAGCAAGCCTTGTTAGAAGAACGGGCGGCAGGAAAAATTATTTATCCGCCAGGGCCTCTGATTTTCAATGCATTTAATACCACGCCTTTTGACGTTGTAAAAGTGGTCATACTTGGGCAGGATCCTTATCACCAGCCAGGCCAGGCCATGGGGTTATCCTTTTCCGTACCCAAAGGTGTCCGAATACCAGCCTCGTTGGTAAATATCTACAAAGAACTTGAATCAGACCTGGGTATTTCGCGTCCTATGCATGGTGACCTAAGTTCGTGGGCCAGGCAGGGTGTCTTTCTCCTGAACGCTATCCTCACTGTTCCGCATGGTGAGGCAGGCGCCCATCAGCGTCTTGGCTGGCAGGTGTTTACGGATGCCGTCATACATACGCTTTCAGAAAAAAAGGACGGACTTGTGTTTATGTTGTGGGGCAACTTTGCAAAATCAAAAAAGGCACTCATCGATGAAAGGCGACATTTAGTATTAGAAGCAGCACACCCTTCTCCCCTGGCCGGGAACAAATTTGCCGGATGCCGTCATTTTAGCCAAGCTAATGAATATTTAAAAAAACAAGGTCTTGCTCCTATCCATTGGGATATTCTGGCTATATCCAATGTTTAATTATCGTCAATACCAATCTTAAACTCTTCATCGTGCAAACACAAACAACGCTTCGAATTGCAGCAATTTCAGGCGCATTAGCTGTAATACTAGGCGCCTTTGGTGCGCATGGTTTAAAACCATATCTCGATGAAGAGGCGTTGAAAACCTGGCATACTGCATCCTTTTATCATTTTGTACATACACTGGTTTTGCTGATAGTGGCATTGGTAGGACTGCATCACAAGATTCCGCGGTTTATCCCTATCCTCTTTATAGTTGGTATATGTTTATTTAGTGGCTCTTTATATTTGTTGAGTACAAAAGAGCTTCATTCTTTTCCACACACGTTCCTTGGACCTTTAACCCCAATCGGGGGTGTTTTTTTTATAGCAGGTTGGCTTTCCCTTTTTTATATTGCCTTCAAAATTAAATCTGTGTCCTCCTTAAGGTAGATGTGGCTCCTCAAAATACTTCCAACTCAAATTCTAAGCTCTAGCAGCACATTTATTCATTCACTCGTTTAGGGAGTTGAACAAACCTTATTAAATCTTAATTTTAAAACAATTACTCTATGAAAAAAGCAAGTTTAATCTTTACGTTATTATTGGCCTTCGGCATGACAACTGCTTCCTTTGCCCAATTTTCAATTGGTCCACGTATCGCTGCAAACTTAGCCAACGTTGATGGTGAATCCGATGGCGAATCCGTTGATGCGGACAGCCGATTTGGTTTTGCCTTCGGTGCCGCAGTTGAAATTGGCATTTCTGAAATGTTTTCAATACAACCTGAGGTATTGTACAGCCAGCACGGGTTCAAGTTTTCTGAAACATTGCTTGATGAAACAATTGATTTCAACTTCAATCACAATTACTTGCAAATTCCAATTTTGGCAAAAGTCAAATTTGGCGGAGACCCAGTAGGATTTCACGTTGCTGTTGGACCGCATATTGGCTTTGGCATCGGTGATGTAAAAAGTGAAGCAACCTTCATGGGCGAAACTGAAGAAGATACATCATCCTGGGAGGACGCTGGTTTTAAAACATTAGATTTTGGTATAACAGGTGGCGCAGGTGTATCATTTGCCGCCGGACCTGGTAGCCTTGGAATTGACGTACGTTACCAATTCGGACTTGCCAATTTTCTGGACGAGCCAGAAGGTGATGATTTCATCAAAAATCGCAACCTCCAGATTGGTTTGAGTTACCTCATCCCTATTGGTGGCAATTAAGCCGACAACAATCTAAACTCTTACAAAGCCTGACCAGATAATGGTCAGGCTTTTTTATTGAACTTCCAAACTGTTTCAGGTGAATCATCAGAAAGGAATAGCGTTCATTTAGGATCGTTTTCATTTCATTAATGAACCCTTCACAATTCCTTAAGTATTTTGCTGTCGGTGGATTTGTGTTACTGATGAACATTTAAAACTCACCATTATGAAACGCATTGCTTTTTTCACCTTGGCCGCTTTTTGCGCATTTCCTTTTGTCATGCAAGCACAAATCAGTATTGGTGCACATGCAGGCATCCACAGCAACAATGTACAGATCAAAGGCATTGCAGATAGCTGGCTGCCTGAAAACCGCTATTGGACCGGTGCACAAGCCGGACTATTCGTTGAATTGCCGTTAACTGAAAATCTTAGTTTTCAACCCGGGTTGCAATACATTGAAAAAGGATTCCGAGTTAAGGAAGGTTTTGATTTCAATATAGGGGCAATACCAGTACCCATTGGTGCTGAGGCAATTACCCGCCTTCAGTATATCGAAATGCCGTTGCTCATGAAATATACATTCGGCGAAAGCATAATTAAACCGTATGTATTTGCCGGACCCCATCTGAGTTATGCAATGGATGGTAAAGTTGATCTTCGCGCGAATGTTATCCTTGATATTAATATCGGCAGCTACCCGATCAACCTGAATGATGACCTCTACAACCGATTTGAAGTAGGGGGCATTGCTGGTGCAGGTGTCTTATTTGAAACGGGTAGGGTAAACACATTCATCCAGGCCAGCTTCCAACATGGCATCACAGATATGCTTGACAGGCCACTGATCGACTTACGCCTACGTAACTATGGCTTCAACCTTGGAGCCGGCGTTCAAGTACCGTTCTAAGTAATAACCTATGAAAAAAAGGCCCGTATCGTTTGATACGGGCCTTTTAAATTTTATCAAGCTTATTCCATAGGGCCTTCTTTTTCAGTACGCTTTTTATTACGCCACCATAAATAAGCCATCGTACCAACTAGAAGATAGGGTGTGATCAACATATAAAGAATGCCGGCATTGAGACCGACACCTGCTGTCCCGCCATTTTTCAAATTGGATTCAGCCGACATTTTACACATTGGACATTGTGCAAACAGATCCCCGGAAACCCCAAAAGTCAAAAGGGCTACCAAAACGAAGACTATAAACAACATATTCTTACGCATAATAAGGCATTAACATGAGGTAACAAATCGGACCAGAAGCAGCCACATAAAGCCAAATAGGAAAAACCCACCGGGCTAATTTTTTATGGCGCTCAACCAATCCGGTATATCCGCGAATAAATGTAAACAAAATAAAGGGCAGGATAACCGCAGCTAGTATTACGTGTGTAATCAAAAGGATGAAATATATCGTCCTTATGATCCCTTCGCCACCAAACCTGGTTTCCGGTGTGGTAATGTGGTAGGTAACATATGACAACAAGAATAAGACCGATAAACTTAAGGCAATAGTCATCCATTGTTTATGCATCTGGATCCGCCCTGATCGGATAGCCCAATAGGCAATGATCAAACTAATAAAGGTCAATCCATTTAAAGTCGCATGTAACGGCGGTAAAAAAGAAAAATCGATAGGGGTGGCAATCTTAAACTGGCGCATCAAAACAACAGCTAACAGGACAACGCCACTAACGATCCATGCCCACCGATCCAATTTTTGTGCTAAACGAATTTGCTCCATTATTTTTCTGCTTCTCTCACTAGATTAGGTCTTTCTACTTTTTTAGGTGGCAATAACACAGCGATTACCTGGACTAAATCTTTGACCGATTTTTCTGATTGGGTCGAAAATGCCTGACGCACTTGACGCAACCTATCAACAAGTATAACCTGATGATCTGTTTTTTTATTTATTATTCCTGACCATTGATCGGATAATCGAATCAGGCCATCAGAAGGTAGACTAATAATTACAAACGAACTATCTAAAACAGAAAATGAAAGATTTGTTTGCATTTCTTCTGGCACAAAGAAATAAAACCTCACATCCTTGCGATCCTGAAATTGAGTATGGAGTCTTTGAACTTCTTCTAATTCCTTGTGCACCAGCTCAACATTTGTTACAATCGAAATGAGGCTTATCTGATCAGCCCAAAATTTTGTTTCAATAACCTCCCCATTGATAGCAGACCAAGTTCCTGGGGGAACCGTTCCCATATCTTCCAAGAGGGACAATTGGGCTTTGCGATAATCAAGGCCCTTGTTCAGATAATACCAGGAGGCGTATGGTGTTACAACAAGTAGTATGGTGAGTAGTATAAACATAAAGGCCACCCGAAATCGGGATGGCCTCTTGTTATTCGTATTGTTTTGGATCATCGAACTTTAAGCACTGGTGATAGCTTTAACAAAAACGGGCTATCAATGGTTGCTATCGTGCGTACCTTCTTTATGTACTGCTGGACTGATAGGCTGATCAACTTTGGCGCTGCGTTCATTGACGACCTCCCGATTATGTTTCCAGTTGTTGCCCTCATTAAAAAAAGCGATCATAGCCCACACCAGTAGTAATGTAGGTAACAATACACTGTAAACTAATCCTTTGACTTCATAGCGCATGTGCATAAATTCATACACGATGAAATAAGCCTTATAAAGGCTCATACCAATCATCGCGGGATACATGATCCATTTAGGCAATGTGAATCCATGTATTAGGTGACCATTCCCGAGTAAGGCAACAAGTACTTCTACAATCGTGATTACACCTAAGAGGATTAAACCCTTTATTAAAATTTTAGTACCATGATCATTTGCATGTTCCATATTCTATACAGCTTGTAAGGATTAAAGGAGATAAAACACCAAGAAAACAAATACCCATACCAGGTCTACAAAGTGCCAATACAGACCAATTTTTTCGACCATTTCATAACCATTCCGACGTGCTGAGTATAGTCCACTTGCCGCATTGATCATTATGATCAACAAAAATATAACGCCGGAAAAAACGTGAAAACCATGGAATCCTGTAATAAAGAAAAAGAGTGCACCGAACGCTTTTGGGCCAAATTCCTGCTGAGCAACTTTGCCATCTGCCGTTTCATATCTCCTTTTAATAAATTCACCAGATTCATGATCTTTATGAATCAGGTAACTTTCTCCCGATTCAAATTTCTCAGGGGCAATACTTGCAGCATAGGCATGCCCATGTTCGTCATCGAGATAAACACCATCGCTGGTATGCCTGCCAAATGGATTTCTTGTTACAGACATGCTTTCTCCGGAAATCAGGGTATTCCATTCCCAAGCTTGACATCCAAGAAAAGCCAAACCACCCACAATGGTCATCGCCATCCAAAAAACAACCCCATTTTTGTTTTCATTGTGACCTGCCTGAACTGCACGAACCATCGTAACGGAGGATGCAATCAAAACAAATGTCATTATCGTAACAAAAATCAATGGTGCTCCATGAATGCCTCCCGGAAGTGAAGAAAATACAAAATCTGGAACGGGCCAGGTGGGCGAGCTAAAACGCAGCGCACCATAAGCAATCAAAAATCCAGCAAATGTAAAGGCATCAGATAGCAGAAAATACCACATCATCAACTTGCCATAGCTGGCTTTGAAAGGTTCTTTCCCACCTTCCCATAAGTTTTGATCATGTTCTGCGGCATGAGCGCCTGCAACTACAGTATCCATAGCCAAAGGATATTCAGGTTATTGAAGAATAAAGAATATGATTAAATACACCCACAAGGCATCAACAAAATGCCAATAGATATTCACCAATTCAAGGTGTAGTTTACGTTTTTCCGTGAATTTGAACGGTTGAAAGGCAATCCGCAACGATAGAAACCATGCAGCCAATCCACCTAAGACATGCGCTGCATGCGTCCCACTAATGACATAAATAAAGGAACCACTCGGATTGCCATCCAAAGGTACACCAAGTGCCATCAGGCGCTGCCATCCTACGTACTGTAAGACAACAAAAGCTATGCCCAACAAAAAACTAAACACCGTAAGCCATCTAAATGAAACAGCCTTTTGGCGAAGAAAAGATCTATAACCCCAATGCGCCGTAACACTGCTCAACAATAAAACAATCGTACTCAAAATAAATACAGAAGGCAATTTAAACTCCAACCAATTACCTGCAGCCTTTCGAACGACATAAGCCGAAGTAAATGCGGCAAATAACATGACTATGCTAGCGCATGCCAATAACAGTGCAAATTTTTTGGAATGGTACAAGCGTTGAATGCCCGCATCACGATTTATCGCAACTTCCATCATAGTGCGATAATTTTATCCAGATATAACGCCAATAAGGCTATCGGGAGATAAAAGAAGGAGGCGAATAATAATCCTCTGGCAGTACGATCATTAAGTGCCTGATAAAACTGAAAGGCCTTCCAGGTATAATGTAATCCAGCAACAATTAAAATAGAAAGCCCTACCCATCCAGTAAAACCATATACCATGTGAAGTATGGGTAGCACTATCAAACAACTGGCATAAAGAAGGGACTGCTGAGCTGTACGATGCGTTGGGACACCGTCACGTTCAGGAAGAAGCCTGAAACCCGCAAGACGATAATCTTCATGTCCTAACCATGCTATGGCCCAGAAATGCGGAAACTGCCAAAAAAACTGAAGAGTAAACAACAAAAGTCCTTCCTGGCCAAGCGTACCCGATCCACTCACCCAGCCAATAAATACGGGCATTGCTCCTGGAATGGCTCCAACCAAAACCGCTATAGGGTGAATCCTTTTTAGTGGCGTGTAAACAAATGCATAAAGCAAAAAAGAAACCATCCCAAAAAATGCCGCCCAGATATTAACTGTAGCTAATAAAACAGTACCCGCCAAACAACTTAGCCCTGAGAATAAAACGGCCTCTGAAACCGTCAATCTCCCAGTAACCAATGGTCTGGATTGGGTTCGTTTCATCAACTTATCAAAATCTTTTTCTAATACCTGATTCATGCTATTGGCCGCAAAGGTGATTAACAAGCCACCTGAAACAACCATTAAAGCAACAAAAAGACTAAACGAACTTGTTCCTAGCAAGTATCCAATAAAGGATGAAAAGACAACTAAAAATGATAACCTCAATTTGACCAATACCGCATAGTCTGCAAGACGAGCTCGCAAAGCATGTACTGGTGTTGAAGTTATTGATGTTGTTTTCATGTTTCCGTTACAGATTCACTAAATGTGGAAAGAATTTAGTATTAATGGTCATGTTCGTCCTCGCCCTCCATTTTAGGGACTACCTGAGGAATAAATTCTTCGCCACCTTTACCATAATCATAAGGCCAACGGTGTACGACAGGCAATTTACCTGGCCAGTTGCCATGCGGAGCATCAATTGGCGCAGTCCATTCTAGGGTGGTAGCACCCCAGGGGTTCATCGTCGTTTGACGTTTACCTTTAAAAATACTGTAGAGGAAATTCACTACAAAAAGCACTTGCAATGCATAAGCAACAATTGCAGCTATCGTGATGAATTTATTCATATCCGCAAAATGCGAGAACGTATCAAAATTGTCGAAGCTGTAGTAACGTCTTGGCACACCTGCCATGCCTAAATAGTGCATTGGCCAAAAGATCAAATATGCACAAATCATCGTGCCCCAGAAATGGATCTTACCCAATGTTTCATTCATAAACCGTCCAAACATCCTAGGAAACCAATGATAGACACCAGCAAACATTCCAAAAAATGCAGCTACACCCATTACGATGTGAAAGTGGGCAACAACAAAATAGGTATCATGCAATTGAATATCAATTGCTGAATTACCTAGGAAAATACCAGTAAGACCACCGGAGATAAACATAGATACAAACCCAATTGCGAATAGATTTGCACTGTTAAAACGTACGCTACCACGATACAAAGTGGTAATCCAGTTGAACACTTTCACAGCAGAAGGTACTGCTATAATCAAGGTAAATACCACAAAGAAATTGGATAAAAATGGATTTACCCCAGACATGAACATATGGTGTGCCCAAACTATAAAGGACAAAAACCCAATAGCCAGCATAGAGAAAACCATCGCTTTATAACCGAAAATTGGTTTTCTGGAATTCACTGCAAGTACCTCAGAAACCAAGCCCATTGCAGGCAGGATGATAATATACACTTCAGGGTGACCAAGGAACCAAAATAGGTGCTGATAAAGAATTGGACTTCCACCTACATTCTCCAGGGCTTGCCCTCCGATAAATATTTCGCTTAGGAAAAAGCTGGTTCCCAAACTGCGGTCAAAAATTACCAGGAAGAAAGCTCCTGCAAGCACTGGGAAAGAAAGAAGACCTAATATTGCTGTTAGGAAAAATGCCCAAATGGTCAAAGGCATCCTCCACATATTCATACCCTTAGTCCGCAGATTTAGCACTGTGGTAATATAGTTAATACCACCTAAAAGCACTGAAACCACAAACAAAACCAGACTTATCGTCCATAGCGTCATTCCTCCTGCTGAGCCGGAGGAAGCCTGTGGCAAAATGCTAAGTGGCGGATATGCCGTCCAACCTCCTGAAAAAGGTCCTGTGTTTAAAAACAAAGAGAAAAACATGACCACACTGGCCAGGAAAAAGAACCAATAAGAAAACATGTTTAAAAGTGGGGAGGCCATATCTCTTGCTCCTAATTGGAAAGGAATCAAAAGATTAGAAAAAGTGCCACTAAGACCCGCGGTGAGTACAAAAAATACAAGGATTGTGCCATGCATGGTCACTAGCGCATAATAAAACTCCGGAGCAAGTGTACCTATTCCTTCAGCATTTACTGTTATCCACTTTCCAAGTAACGGTTTTAGCCAAGCGAGACTCTCCTCAGGGAATCCCAATTGCAGTCGGAAGATGACTGACATTAATGCACCAACTAAGCCCCAAAACATTCCTGTCATTAGAAACTGACGGGCGATCATTTTATGATCCTGGCTAAAAATATAATGGGTAATAAAACTGGTCTGATACTTATCACCATGGTGATGCTCATGAAAATGATCATCAAATCCACTTTCTTTGATAAGAACTTCTTCGTCCCAGGTCTTTGTGTTTTCCATATCCTAGAAAGGTTTCTTTTATTTGGATAAGATCTTAAATTCCGTACGGCGATTTTTCGTACGATTTTCTGCTGTATCGTTTTCTACAAGGGGCTTGTTTTGCCCATATCCTTTGGCGAATAAACGTTCCCTTTCAATACCTTGTTCAACCAGGTAAGCGACAACGCCATTGGCACGTTCTTGTGATAAAGAAAGGTTGGCAGCAGGATCGCCTTCATTATCTGTGTGGCCAGATATTTCAATCGTCAAGGTTGGGTATTCTTTCAAGGCAGAAGCAAGATTGTCCAGATCAATACGGCTATCAGATGTCAAGCTTGCTGATGCGGTCTCAAAATTTATATAGTCAAGTGCTATAATTCGTTCTTCAGGTGCTTCTTTGGTAAGTGCTTCTTTCAATGCTGATGAAAATTCTATGCCACGTACCTTAACTTCCAGATCAAGTACCTGACCCTTGAGGGGATCTTCTTCACCATTCCGAATATTACCAAGATAGTAAGAGGATTGTTGACCAAGCCACTGTTGATATTCTTCCTCGGTAACAATTCGGACAACCCGACGCATAGAGAAGTGACCACTACCACAGAGTTCGGCACAGGCCAATTCGTATTCAAATACTTCCCATAACTGAGGGCCATCTGGCTCAGCAGGATCAGCAGGAACCTGATACTCTGGATATTGGCTTAACTCCTGACGGTATTCCTGCGTAGTTTTAATTGGTGTAAAAACAAAATAAGTAGGAATACCAGGTACGGCATCCATTTTCACCCTGAAATGAGGGAGATAAAAGTTATGTAATACATCCCTGCCAATGATTCGTACTCGAACCTTTTTATTTACCGGAAGTACAATCTCCGAGGGATGGAAATCATCATGGTTTTTAGGATCAAGCCAATCCTGCCCCATTGGGTTAATCCCTGTAATTTTTTTATAGTCTCTTGAGCCGAGTTGTCCATCTGGACCAGGATAACGTAGAAGCCAGTTGAATTGGACGCCTGTAGCCTCGATTTCAATATGATCTTCTCCCTCAGCAACATCAGCCATAACATCATTCCAAGCATCAAGACCGCCTATAACCAGTAATGTCATTACGACTGCTGGTACAGCCGTCCATACGAGTTCTAAGCGATCGTTGTGGGAAATATATTCAGCCTTGTGCCCACGCCTGCCTCTATACTTGTAGGCAAACCAAAAGAGGGCAATATGTGTCAAGATGAAAACGATCCCCGTAAAAAACAACGTAATGTTGAAAATAAAATCAATGGATGTCCCGTGTTTGGATGCGGCACCATGAGGACCATAGCCTAGCATCCAGTTTTGGTAATATCCTGCTGAGATGATGCACCCTAGCAGAAATACAATCAGAAAAACAATGGAGAGCAAACCGTTCCACTTATTGCTCTCATATTGAGCGTCCTCTTCTCCACGAATGGATGATGCCAGCTCAGTAACTTTTCCGATCTGAACGACAACGACAATGATGAGAATGAGACAAATCAGAATAAATAACGCAGTCATAGCTCCTTGTTATTGAACGTGATGGTGTAAACTTTCAGCCAGGAAGGGATCATTTTTAGGCAATAAAGAAGCCTTCTCCAGTCTGGTCAGAACAAAATAAATGAACAGTGCTAAAAAGCCCAGAAAAGTGCCTAATTCCAACAAACCAGGAAAGGTGAAACCAGCAACATATCCTGCTGAATGATGTCCTGCATCTGCTGAATGGTCCCCACTTTGATGAGCTAATACTTCCTGAGTAGTATGATAAACACCAGGCTTAATCATTTGGAAAAAATCAATAAACCGGCCTAGCAGTACGACAAAGGCTGTAAAAAATAATGTCCCCAGCTTTCTTTTTGTATCATTCCGCATCAGAATGAAAAAAGGTAAAAGGAAATTAATAATCAGATTACCGTAAAACAAGGCTGGATACTCGTTGATCCTTGTATGAAAGTAAATGGTTTCTTCACCAATATTGCTATACCAAATCAACATATACTGGGAGAACCATAGGTAAGTCCAGAAAATGCTAAAGGCAAAAAGATACTTACCCAAATCATGTAAATGTTCGATGGAAACAAATGGCAAGGCTCCTCTTGACCGCAAATAAATAACCAACATAATGGTAATGGCCATGCAAGCTACAAACCAGCTTGCTGTGGTATACCATGCAAACATGGTACTATACCAATGGGCATCAACAGACATAACCCACTGCCAAATAAGAGCTGCACTGGTGAAACCACCTACAGGTAAAAAAATTGCAGCGTAAATCTTGTACTTCTTATAATGGCTATAATTCGAGTCAGAAGATTCATCGGCAGCAATGGACAACTTGCGCATAGGTCTGGCAAAAAGAAAATACCAAATCCCAACAATCAAAATAGTCCCAAAAGAATACCAATATTTATTGAGAAAGCTGGCTTTTCCGGATAGTACAATATCCTCAGAAACGGCCTTATCATCTGCCCAATGATACAAATGGTGAAAATGTCCCCACAGCCCAATAATTAAAACAAGGAGCATGATTAAACCTACAATAAGAAACATTGAATATCCCTCCCAAATACGTTTTACAACGGTATGCCAACCAGCATAGGCCGTAGTAAAAGCAGAGAGTATAAACAAGGCTACAAAGGATATTCCAGTAAAGAATACTGCATTGAGCAAGTAGTTTGACCAGAAACGGGAATGTACTGCATCATCACCTAATAAAGTGAGTAACATGCACACGACACCCAAACCCATAAATCCAAAGAGGACTGAGCGTTCACGTTTAGAAACTTGAAAGGAGTAATCTCCTGAATGCATCGCCATAACTTAGGTATTGACGTTAATTGGGTTTAACAACGTTTGCGGTATCCACAGTGGCCATCCCGCTAACCGGAATAGCAGATGTATTTAACGCATTTTCATTTTCATTATAAGCCATTCCTTTAGCTTGCGCCTGTAAGGAACGTATATAGTGGATAACCTGCCATCTTTCTTCATAAGAAAGTTTATCAGCATAGCTACCCATGACATTTAAGCCATACATAATACTATGATAGAAACGTCCTTCTGAAGAAGAGATAAAAGGATCAGATATCAAATTAGCAGGTTGCGCAGGATACACACCGCCATCATCACGCACAAGGTAGCCTGCTCCATCACCTTTATCACCATGACAAATAGCACAATTTATAGTGTAGAGATCCTTTCCGATAGCAAGGCCTTTTTCAGTAATAGGAAAAGGATTTTTGACTATTTGCGCTGTTGCTAAAAGTCGATCTTCCGGGGTATCTGCATAATAATAAGGAACGGCACCATTTGCAGGTGTATAGATGGCATTTTGGTTAAAAGCTCCAGAAAGCATGTCCCCATTATTGGTGCCAGCGTAGCCTCTTGCTATGGTACCTTTGATGGGATTGCGGGGGGCTGCAAGACCTTTACGGCCTAGCACACTTTCCTTTTCCCATGTATTGAGTCCATAATCAAAATAGACATTGGCTTCATAGGCAACGGAGTGTGCCATGTCAGGCATAAATTCATGTCCGCTTTGATTGCCACCTGCTTTGGAACATGAAACCAGACCTCCAGCAAAAAGTGCAAATAAGGCCAGACTAACTAGTCCAAAATTATATGATTTGCTTTGCATACTAGGCTGAATTAAATTGTTTTAGAGTGCACTTCTTCAGCACCTGTTTTTTGAAAAAAGGCCTTAAGCTGATCGATTGTACTTTCCTGGGCGTGAGCTGTATTAAATGCAATACAAAATTTATCATCGGAAATCCGATCATCAAGTACTGTATTTGTCACTCCCGGGCCTAAGCCGCAGACGGTATAAAAAGAAACAACCATACCAATTGCTGCAAAAAGAACGGTCAACTCAAAGGTTATAGGAATGAATGCCGGAACAGACCAGTATGGTTTTCCTCCAAAAATGATGGGCCAGTCACGGGTGAAAATCCAGGTCATAGCCAGAAATGCTGTCAAGGTTCCTAAAGAACCAAAGATGAAACCTGCGATATGCAACCGGGATTCTTCCAAGTGTAATACTTTGTCTAAACCATGCACAGGAAAGGGTGTGTACACGTCCATGATATCCAAATGCTGTGCATTAGCTTCCTGGATAGCTTTCATCAGGACCTCTTCATCGTGGTATAGTCCAAAAAGGACTTCTTTGTGTTGTTGATTCATGGTCTCAGGTATGGAGATTAATGAGCATTTTCATTATGAACTTCTTCCTTGTGCGCGTGCTTTGCTTTTGGTCCAACATATTGATCCCCCGCCGTTTTCAAAATGTGTTTCACCTCTGCAATGGCAACCACTGGTGCAACCCGGGTAAAGGCCAGATACAAGGTAAAGAAGATTCCCATCGAACCAATATAGATACCTATCTCAACCCATGTCGGTGTGTAGTAACTCCAGCTTGATGGCAGGTAATCCCGGGCAAGTGTAGTGGCGATGATTACAAATCGCTCAAACCACATTCCAATATTCACAAATATGGACATCAAAAACGTCCAATAAATAGACCGACGAATTTTTTTGATCCAAAAAATCTGGGGTGAAAGCACATTACATGCCATCATTCCAAAATAGGACCACCAGTATATTCCAAACGCCCTGTTGAAAAATGCAAACTGTTCGTAAATATATCCGGAATACCAGGCTATAAAAAGTTCAGTGAGGTAAGCTACTCCTACTATTGTTCCTGTGAGCAGAATCACCTTGTTCATCGACTCAATATGATTAATCGTGATATACTGTTCCAGGTGCAGTATTTTCCTTGTAATAATCATCAACGTTTGAACCATGGCAAATCCAGAAAAGATGGCCCCGGCCACAAAATAAGGCGGGAAGATGGTGGTATGCCATCCTGGAATAACGGATGTAGCAAAGTCAAAGCTTACAATAGTGTGAACCGACAATACCAGTGGTGTTGCAAGACCGGCAAGAATCAAGGATAGTGACTCCCAACGTTGCCAATGTTTTGCGGATCCCGTCCAACCGAAAGATAGAAAGTTGTACACTTTTTTCCTGAATCCGGATGCCCGATCACGCACTGTAGCAAAATCAGGAACAAGACCGGTGTACCAAAATAATAACGATACGGTAAAATAGGTACTGATAGCAAAAATATCCCAAAGGAGTGGTGAATTAAAGTTAACCCACAAAGGACCACGAGTATTCGGATATGGAAACATAAAAAAGTCAAACCAGGGACGTCCTGTGTGGATAGCGGGAAACAGACCTGCGCACATAACCGCAAAAATGGTCATAGCTTCTGCTGCACGGTTCACGCCAGTACGCCATTTCTGGCGGAAAAGTAGGAGGATGGCTGAAATCAGCGTTCCTGCGTGACCAATACCGATCCACCATACAAAGTTGGTAATATCATAACCCCAACCAATGGTGCGATTTAGATTCCAGGATCCGATGCCAAACCAAACAGTCCATGCTATGGAAAACAATCCAAACGACATGACAGCCACAGAAATTAGAAAAGCCGAAATCCAGGCTAATCCAGGTGCTTTTTCTGTAGGCGTACATAAATCTTCCGTGATGTTGTGGTAAGACTTATTCCCTTCGATTAATGGCAACCTTACAGGAGAAATAGGCGTATGCATATAATCCTTGCTTTTAGCGTTTTTAATTAGCTTTCAAGGGAAGCTTCCCGGTTAAGCACTTTTGCCTGATAATTCACAGATGGACGAGTATTTACCTCTTCCAATACCTGATAAACTAAAGGCGATTCCAAATTTTTATTCAGTTGACTTTCCTTGTTATTAAAGTCACCAAACGTGATCGCACCTGTAGGACAAGCCGTCATGCAAGCAGATTTTACATCTCCGTCACGCAACAAACGACCTTCTTTTTTAGCTGTAAGTTTGCCTTCCTGAATCCGTTGGACACAGAAGCTGCATTTTTCCATTACACCGCGCGACCGAACGGTGACATCAGGATTCAACACCATACGGGTCAGATTATCTGCTCCAAATGGGGTTTCTTCATTTGTTAACCTTGGTTCATTGGCAGGGAAAAGATCCGCCTTGGTATAGTCCAGCCAATTAAATCGGCGTACTTTATAAGGACAGTTATTAGCACAGTACCTCGTTCCTATGCAACGGTTGTAAGCCATTTGATTTAGTCCCTCCGAACTATGGTTCGTAGCTGATACCGGGCATACATTTTCACAAGGAGCATTGTCGCAATGCTGGCACATCATGGGCTGATAAACGACATTCGGATTTTCCAGCTCACCATAAAAGTAGCGGTCGATGCGAAGCCATGTCATTTCATGATGCCTGAACACCTCACGTTTGCCTACGACAGGTACGTTATTTTCTGCCATACAAGCCACTGAACAGGCACCACAGCCAATACAAGCAGACAAGTCAATGTGCATACCCCAATGGTGACCCATGGCGTACACATCGTCATAGCTTGGATAGAGTGTTTTATCATTCAGGAACTGAAACTCTTCCCGTTTATGAGATATCTTTTCACCCAATTCCTTCACATCAGCCAGGTTACCCTGGAAGATAACAGAGCGATTAACGAGTGATCCCTGGTATCCTTCACCAATTGTGGCTATAGTTTTTTCATCAACATTAATTGTTTTGCCTGATTTTGTATCCTTCCCTGTCACACCCATCGTGTGATGGTGTTGGACACAAGCAAACTCTTTGTCACTTCCTGTTTTTTCGCCTATGGAAACATTACCATTAAAATAGGTGGCATAACCATTGGCGTCATTTGAAAGCCATTGCTGGACCTCCGTGCCGATGCCCTTTCCTGCAGTACCTGCAACCCTACGTCCATAACCCAAAGCTATTGCGTAGGTACCGGGTGCAAGTCCAAATTGATGTACAATCGTTGCATTACGAATTACACCGTTGATATCTACCTTTACGATATCGCCATCCTTCATGCCTTTGAAGTAGGTATAACTATTGCCCCCTTCCCAGGTCAGTGGAACAAACAAATAATTACCCCAAACGCAACGTGTCACTGGGTCTGGCATTTCCTGCAACCAGGGGTTATTGGCAAACTGGCCGGCACCCATGTTAATCGACTCGAAAAACACTATTTCTTCTCCACTGGATGGTTTGGAAATTCCATCAGCAATTGTGGTCATATCCACTCCAGAAACGCCGGAAAAAGAAGGCACAGAAAGGGTAATCAAGCCGTCGTGCAGTCCATTATCCCAAAAACTATTAAACGTAGCAAATGCAGACTGACGCGCAAAAAATTCGCGTTGCCATACTGCTTTTACGTAATCATAATAAGGCTGATCAGAGGTAACAACCAGATTTGGGCTTTCTGCCCATACCAACAGACTTTCTTCCCACTGCCTTCCTTTGAAAAGGGGCGCGATTGTAGGTTGTAATAGATATACTTGATCTGTTTTCGGTTGGGCATCGCCCCATGATTCCAGATTGTGGTTGGCAGGTGTGACAAAATCACACAGGGCACCCGTTTCATCCAGTGTGAGGTTGCAGGATATTTTTGTTTTGACCTTAGAGATGGCCTCTGTAAATGCAACATTATACGCCGAATCAAAAGCTGGATTACCATCCAAAACAATCAGTGTATTAATGTTACCAGTGGCCATATCGGTCACCAACTGCTTGAGGTCTTTGTCATTGCCCTGGCGCTGGAAGGAATGGTCATTAAACGTAACCGTTGTACCCACGTTTCCTAGCAAGTCGTTGATCCGGGCAACAAGGGTTTGTTCTGCCGGATTATTTGAACCACTTACTACAAGGGATTGTCCACTCTGAGCAACAAGATCTGATGCAGCTTTTTTAAGTGCGGCAGAAGCTTTTGCATTTAAAGCAGGCGCTGAAATAGAAGAAGCGCCTTTAGCCTGTGCAATTTCATTGTACAGAAATGCAATGGCGGCGCCTTGCTCAGAAGGTTTTATTATGATCCGGTGATCGGCATTCGATCCGGTCATGGAGATGAAACTCTCTACTTGATAATGCCTTGACATTGCCGCATTAGCCGTATCCTTTATCTTTCTACCGGCAGCATATGCGTTGGCATATTCTACAGGCGAAATCCAGGTGCCCAAAAAGTCAGCACCAACACTTACTATGGTTTTAGCTTTATCAAAATGATAGGATGGAATGACTCGAATGCCATAAGTGGCTTGTTGAGCATCTAATAGGCCGGAAGCAGATATGGGATCATATTGTACCCAAGTAGTGCCTGGATATTTAGCTATGAATTCATTAATAGCTGAGCGGCCGGAAGGACTTAATACCGTCCTGGATACCAAGCGGGTCGTGCCGCCCGCCGCAAGTGTCTCGCGAATTGTTTTGTCAACAGAAGTCCAATCGGAAGGAGTGACTTGACCATTTGCCACTTTGCCCGGAGCCTGTAAACGATAGGTATCATACAGGGATAAAACGGCAGCCTGAGCTCGTGCACTGGTACCTCCTTTAGTAAGGGGGGAAAGTGCATTGCCTTCCACTTTAATTGGTCGACCTTCCCTTGTTTTTACCAGCACAGGAACAATATCTCCACCATCCAGGATTGCACTTGCATAATATGCAGCGACACCTGGAACAATGGCATCGGGTTTTACAACATAAGGGATCGCCTTTTTAATGGGGATTTCACAACTGGCCGCGACAGTAGCCGCTCCAAGACTGAAACCTAAAAATTTCAGAAAATCTCTACGAGAAGTTTCCAGTCGTGCCATTTGGTCATCAACTGCAAGTTCTTCCATAACAGATGTTTCCGGAAACTCCCGGCGAGCCGCTTCCAATATCTCCGGTTCGTTCCGAAGATCTTGTGCACTGATCCACATTTCCTTGTTAGGCTGCTTCATAGAAGGGTGGTATTGCTAATCAATTGTGATTACGAAATTTAATAATGGCATTTTTGACATTCAGTACCGCCAATTTCTTCGACAGTGACTTTATCCCTTTTCCCAGATGCCAACTCTTTATGGTATTGTGCGTACGATTTATAGTACTCGTTGTCCGCAAATTTCACTTCTGTTTGGCGGTGGCAATTTATACACCATCCCATTGAAAGTGTGGAATATTGCTTAACAACACCCATTTCTTCGACTTTACCATGACACTGTTGACAAGCTACTTTACCTACCGCGACATGCTGGGCATGATTAAAATAAACGTGATCTGGCAAATTGTGGATTCGGACCCATTCAATTGGGCCATACAGCTCAGACTTTGATTCACTGGTGAGTGCATCAACGATATCTTCCCACTGTTGTTTGACCAACTTCTCACCTTTATTATCCAGAGCTACCAATTCCTTATCAGCCACATAGGTGTCAGCCATCCACTTTTTGTAAATCTGCTCTACTTCTGCCCGTGATAGGTTTTCATAATTTTCGATGTACTTGTCTGTAACCGGGTCAAAACCTACAGAGACAAAAATCTTAGCTAACTCTGCAGTGCCATACATAGAGCCTTTTTTAATGGCTTTGTGGCAATTCATACAAGTATTGGTTGCAGGTATAGTGGCTTGCTTACTCCTCCGTGCACCATCATGACAATACTGGCAATCTATTTTGTGCACTCCTGCGTGTGTAGCGTGAGAAAATTTGATAGGTTGTTCAGGCTCATAGTTTTGCTGACGACCAAAAGCAACAGCATTGTTCACAGTAGTATAACCCCCTAGTACAATTAGTGCAAATACAACAAACGCAATAACAGAACGCGAAGTAAGAATCTGACTCAAAGTTTGCCTAGGCAAATTAGTTTCACCAGAGGCAACCCGATTCATGTGATCCAGGTTGCTGATGATACGCGCCATTACGATAGCAATCAGTGCCAACAAAAGAGCAAGTGACCCATAAATTAAACCATAATTCGTTTTGGGTTGGGGTGCTAATGTCGCGGCACCTGCTGTCGGAGCTGCAGCGCCACCTTCTTTTCCGGTATATACGGCGTCCACATAAGTAAGGATTGAAGCGATTTCGTCATCTGTAAGATTTGGAAATGGGTTCATTAAAACCTTGTTCCATTCATTATAAATGGCTACAGCGTAAGGGTCGCCACTTGCAATGACCGCCTGGCTGTTTCGAATCCAGGAATACAATACTGTTTCCTTGCCGACCCATCGTTCCTGTACACCACCCAATGCAGGCCCTGTCAGCTTATCTTTCATATTGCGATTGTGGCACTGGGCACAATTCGCTTTGAATAATTGCTTTCCGAGGTCAACGGACACTTCTCCGTTAACGGAGATCGCACTCAACAGGAAGGCAATCAGTACTAAAGGCTTGGTAATGAGTTGCATATTCACCATACGTGGGAATTGTCATTTTTTTGTCACGGCAAAAATACAATTAGGATTGACCCGCACCAATTAAAGATGAAATCACCGCATTATTTAGATGAATTCTAAATTATCAAACAGAAACTTCTGCCTTAATGTGCGGATGTGGCTCGTAGTTTTCTAATTGAAAATCACTATAGTCAAAGCCGAAAATATCATTAACCGCTGGATTTAAAGTCATCTTTGGAAGTGGTTTAAATGTACGGGTTAATTGGAGTTTGGCCTGGTCAATATGATTGTTGTACAAGTGAACATCACCAAAGGTGTGGACAAAGTCACCGGGCTGGAGTCCGGCTGCCTTTGCCATCATCAAAGTAAGCAGCGCATATGATGCGATATTGAAAGGCACCCCAAGAAATACATCAGCCGATCGCTGATAAAGTTGACAGGACAAACGCCCATCACTGACGTAAAATTGAAACAAACAGTGGCAGGGGCTCAGTGCCATCTTATCGAGATCACCTACATTCCAGGCCGACACGACCATGCGTCGGGAATCGGGTTGTTCTCGCAACATGCGCAATACCTCGACAATCTGATCATGTGTACGGCCGTCTGCACCAGTCCAGGAACGCCACTGATGGCCATAAACGGGACCCAATTCGCCCTGTTCATCTGCCCATTCATTCCAAATACGTACACCGTTATCTTGCAAGTATTTCACATTGGTTTCACCTTTTAAGAACCAAAGGAGCTCATAAATGATCGATTTGAGATGGAGCTTCTTCGTGGTTACCATGGGGAAGCCCTCATTGAGATCAAATCGCATTTGGTACCCGAATACACTCAAAGTGCCCGTTCCGGTACGATCACTTTTCGATGTACCTTTATCCAGGATATGGCGAAGTAGGTCGTGATATTGGCGCATATTTTTTTCCGTTGGCCAAAACTACAAACTACCACCCATTTCGATTGTTTGTGTCATAAAAAGAAACAAGATGGGATACCGTAGTTTACAGTGCTGTGTGACTGATTTAGAAAAACGTGGTCAATTAATACGCATACCTTTTGAAACGGATCCCAATCTTGAAATGGCTGAAATACATCGCAGGGTGTTTGATGCAGGTGGGCCGGCGATACTTTTTGAACGCGTAAAAGGCTCCCCTTTCCCTGCCCTCTCTAATTTGTATGGAACATATGGGCGTACACGATTTTTATTTAGACACAGCATCCGCAATGTAGAAAATGTAATCCGGATAAAAGCGGATCCGACGCGAATACTGCGAACCCCCCTGCACTATTGGAAAACGCCTTTTGCCGCACTAAAGGGACTTCCGATAAAAAGAAAACGGGGACCTGTGTTATACGGCAAAACCCAAATTGACCAATTGCCGCAAATTATCAGTTGGCCTCGAGATGGTGGCGCATTTATCACGCTACCGCAAGTATTGACATTTCCACCCGGACCAAAACGGATCATGCAATCCAATATGGGCATGTATCGGATTCAAATTTCGGGAAATGATTATGCACCCAACAAGGAGATTGGACTGCACTATCAGATTCATCGGGGAATAGGCGTGCATCATACCCTATACAATGATAGTGACGAGCCTTTTCGGGCCACAATCAATGTGGGTGGTCCACCAGCTAACACATTTGCTGCTATCATGCCCCTTCCCGAAGGTTTGTCCGAATTAACTTTTGCCGGTATGCTTAATGGGCACCGATTCCCGTACCATATTCGGGATGGTCATTTCATTGCCAATGAAGCCGACTTTTGCATTACTGGCACAATCCGAAAATCCGGACTAAAACCGGAAGGTCCTTTTGGTGACCATCTTGGTTATTATAGTCTTACCCATGATTTTCCAGTAATGGATGTCGAACAGGTTTATCATCGCAAGGATGCAATTTGGCATTTTACAGTTGTTGGTCGGCCGCCCCAGGAAGATTCTTTTTTTGGAAAATTAATCCATGATATAGCCGGTGAATTAATTCCACAAGAATTTCCGGGCATAAAAGAAGTGAATGCAGTAGATGCTTCGGGTGTGCATCCACTGCTCCTTGCTATAGGTACCGAACGATATATGCCTTTCCGTACACCAGGGCCCGAAGAAATTTTGACACAGGCCAACCATTTATTGGGTAAAGGACAGACTACGCTTGCCAAGTTTTTAATCATAGCCAATTCACTGGATAACCCGGGATTAAATACCCATGATATACGTGGCTTTTTAGGGCATGTACTTTCCCGGGTTCGATGGGAACGCGACTTACACTTTCAGACAAACACGACTATGGATACCCTGGATTATTCAGGGGATGGCTGGAATGCAGGATCAAAGGTTGTCATCGCTTGTAGGGGCCAGGCCATTCGGGAGCTAGGCACTTCTCCCCCATCAGGTCTTCATTTGCCCACAGGATGGACGGATGTGAAAATCGGATTGCCCGGCATCCTTTTTTTATCAGGACAAAAATTCACTGATTATTCCAAAGCCTCAGCAGAAATGGAAGAGCTAGCCGGTTTCCTGGCTACTTCAAATGTGGCGATGTTTCCTTTGATCGTCATACAGGATGATGCTGTTTTTGCTGCTTCGAATCTGAATAACTTTTTATGGACCACGTTCACCCGCACTAATCCCTCGCATGATATATATGGTGTAAATGCATTTCAGTATTTCAAACATTGGGGTTGTCGGGGTTCGCTCATTATGGATGCCCGCACCAAACCACACCATGCACCCGTACTGGAAACAGATCCGGTGGTGTCAAGCAAAGTCGATGAATATTTTAAAGCGGGAGGTCTACTGGCCCACATCCTGAAATAAAACATGGAATTACCTGACGCTTTTGAAGACCAGATGCGCCAAATCCTGGGTACCAGTTATGGCGCATTCAGGGAAAGCCTGGACGAGCCGTCACCGACCAGTATCCGGCTTAATCCGCTAAAAAGGGTTGAAGGTCTTCGAATAAATGAGCCGGTTCCCTGGTGTACAGATGGATTTTATCTGGAACATCGTCCGGTATTCACACTGGATCCTTTATTCCATGCAGGCGCATTTTATGTCCAGGAGGCATCGTCCATGGTCATTGAACGGCTATTTCAACATATTCCAAAAAGTGATAAGCCACTTGCTGTCCTCGATCTTTGTGCTGCGCCTGGTGGAAAAACGACACACCTCCTTTCTCTTATTTCGCCAAAGGATATCCTTATTGCCAACGAAGTACATCCACAGAGGGCGATCGTACTGGAGGAAAATCTTACCCGTTGGGGAAATCCCAATGTTTTAGTCACAAAAATGGCAGCACATCAGCTTGCTGCACAGTGGTACGAAATCTTTGATGTGATACTGGTGGATGCACCGTGTTCGGGTGAGGGCATGTTTCGGAAAGATATGCTTAGCATCAAAGAATGGTCGGCCGAAAATATTGAGCGATGTGTGATAAGGCAACAGGATATCCTTCTGCATGCCATGAATATGTTGGCGCCAGGGGGCCATCTCATCTATTCCACCTGTACCTATAATACTAAAGAAAATGAAGCGCAGGTGCAATGGATGTTGACCCAAAGCCCAATGGAAATCAACTTGCCAGAGCAAGCACCCGTAGGAGGTATTTTGAAGAATACAGAAGGATTTCGATGTTATCCACATCTGGTAAAAGGCGAAGGATTTTTTTGTAGCATGTTGCAAAAAACCACTTCTTCGGGGCGTAAGGATCTCGGATACTTTAAACCTTATGTATTAAAACCTGCCTTATTTGATAAAAAATTAATTCGGCAGGAGGACATCTCCTATGTGGACCAAAAAGTATCGTTGCGACTATTGGAAGGAAAAAACGAAACGATCAAGCTATATCCAGAACAATTATTGGAAAGCCATTATGATTTAATTTTATCTAAATCTATTTCAAAAAGTGGCATTATCGCCGGTCATTTTAAAGGAAGGACACTTTTTGTACCCGATCACGAATTGGCGATGAGTTCTCTTTTGTCTGCCGAAGTGGCGCATTTAGATACCACGAATGACCAGGCAATAGATTACCTGCGAAAGGTAAGTTTAGATGTCTTCAACGCAAAACCCGGATACCAGGTTATCCGTTTTGAGCAGCAAACATTAGGCTGGATAAAATGTATTCCTGGCCGGATAAATAATTTATTGCCCAATCATTTACGTATAAGAATGTGAGCTATTTGTGACTTACAACAATAGCCGGGCAATCCACAAACGGTACAACCTTAAAAAATTGAAAACCCCGGTAATTCAATTTTTTTAATACCTTAAGCCGCCAAAACAAATAAAGCACCGGCTTATGAACCAAAAATTACTCTCCCTGGTTGGGCTGATTGGAGCCTTTTTATTCCCTTTTCAAGGTCATGCTAGTGGGCTGGATGAATGGATTAACAATAAGGTTCAGCCTGCAACAGACCTGATTGAATCTATTGTCTTTTACAGTATTCCTATTACAGATGGCATAGCAGTACCTATTGTGCTTATCATTTTAATAGTCGGCGCGAGTTATTTTACTTTTTACTTCAATTTTCCCAGCCTACGCTACTTTACGACTTCATTGAACATCCTACGAGGCAAATATGCCGGAATAGAAGGGCCAAAAACCCAGGTCTTAAAAACAGATTTAAATGTGGTGGATGGCGACATTCCTGAGACGGCAAGGATCGAAGGGCATTCTGGTGAAGTCAGTCACTTCCAGGCGTTGACAGCAGCATTATCTGCTACGGTTGGTCTAGGCAACATTGCTGGTGTTGCCATTGCCATTGCGATAGGTGGACCAGGTGCTACATTCTGGATGATTCTGGCCGGATTTTTAGGTATGGCATCAAAATTTACGGAATGTACACTTGGGGTAAAATATCGCGATATAGGTCCAACAGGTACCGTTTATGGCGGGCCGATGTATTATTTGCGCAAAGGACTTGCCGAATACAATATGCCTATGCTGGGAAAATTTTTAGCCATCTTTTTTGCGGTCATGTGCGTAGGTGGATCGATAGGCGGAGGCAATATGTTCCAGGCAAATCAAGCTGCTGAAATGCTGGTTGGTACATTCGGATTGGAATCAGGATCTTCCGGCTTCATCATCGGGATCCTTTTTGCTTTATTCACTGGGCTTGTAATCGTGGGGGGCATAAAAAGGATAGGAGCATGGACTGAGCGCCTAGTGCCATTTATGATTGGCATTTACATGGTTGCTGGTGTAATCATACTTATTGCAAAATTTGAACTCATTCCTGAAGCTATCCGATTAATTTTTGAAGGCGCTTTTGCTCCTATGGGAATTACAGGTGGTGTAGTTGGTGTCCTGATTCAGGGTTTTCGACGAGCTGCATTTTCAAATGAAGCAGGGGTAGGCTCCGCGGCCATTGCCCACTCTGCCGTAAAAACTAAGTATCCGGCAAGTGAAGGTATGGTATCGTTGATGGAGCCGTTCATTGATACAGTGGTCGTTTGCACAATGACGGCAATAATTATTGTCATTACGAATATAGAGAGTGGATTTCTCACTTATGGTGATGGATCCGGATTAAATGGAGTTTCCCTTACTGCAACCGCATTCGACACGGTCATTCCACATTTCTCTTACATTCTTACCATTGCTGTTGTATTATTTGCATTTTCAACGATGATTTCCTGGTCTTATTACGGGCTCCAATCATGGTTATACCTATTTGGAAGAACACGTAAAAATGAGTTAGCATATAAGGGTATGTTCTTGGTCTTTACAATTATTGGCGCATCCGTAAGTTTGGGGGCCGTCGTGGGATTTTCAGATGCAATGATTTTTGCTATGGTATTTCCAAACCTAATTGGTGTAGCAATTTTAGCCCCTGAAGTTAAAAAGGAGGTCAAGCGGTATATGGATGCAATTGGACGCTTACAGTCAAAATAAATTGGCTTTTCCTGGTGTATCAAGTAGCAAAAAAACTACGCACCTCCTCCCATGTGGCTGGTGCTTTTGCTAATCTGTAATGGCCTAATCCATGGGTGGTGATGTATTGTGCACCGGGGATGGCATCTACAATTCGTTGGGCCTCCCATAAGGGAACGATCTGGTCCTCGCTATCATGGATCACCAGAAATTTGACCTTCAGCCGAGGCCCGATATTGTAGATTTCTGAATCTTCCACTGGATGGCCCAGGCGGTTGACGGCAAGTTGATGTGCCGCTTGAATTAATGCTTCACTCGCACCAATTTTGGAAAAAAATTCTGAAAATATCCTTGTTATACTTGCTGGAACTGCAAGGAGTACTATTTTTTTCAACTGCCATTGATGGTCCAGATAACCCATTGCGTAAGTTATCGCTCTACCTCCAAAAGAATGCGCAATGGCGCCGGAAAATGGTCCCACTTTTTGTTCGACATCAAGTATAGCTTGAGCATATTCAGTGATTGTCATCCGATATCCGGATGATTCTCCATGGCCCGGGGCATCCATGGCAACCACCTGGATACCTTCACCTAATAAAATGGGGACGAAGTATCGCAAGGCGGTGCCCCGGGATTGCCATCCATGAAGCAACAAAATTCTTCGTTCGCCATTTCCCCAAGTGTAAGTCCGAATCTGCTTATCTCCTGACATAACCCAACTACGTTGTGCCGATCTCAACAATTCATCTTCCCTAAAATGTTTTGCTCTGCGCCCTGGCAAACTAAAAAGAAAAAGTGTGCATCGCGCGGCGAAACCAGCAGAGATCAGACTAAGTCCTCTAATGAAAAATCCCAATAATTTAAGGCCGGGAATTGGTCTAACTTCCTGGTCTGGTTTCAAATTGGTTCCTTTCGATGCTGCATTCATAGAATCTGTAATAACTTTAAAGCCGTGCAAATATCCGCTATCTTTACCGGGAAGCCAGACTTTTGCCATAAACCTTAGCTGAATGGTGCCAAACACAACTCAAAACGTACTTGTTTATATTGGACTGGGTGCCAACACTGGCGACCCTGTATTACAACTCAGCGAGGCTCGGGCATCTATCGAAGTAAACGTAGGTCACATCGTTTCTGCATCCAGAGAATATTTGTCCGAACCCTGGGGCGAGCCAAACCAGCCCTGGTTTAGAAATCAGGTTATCGTTGTGGAATCATCTTTGAAACCGGAATCTGTGATGATGCATTGTCTGGACATTGAATCTAAAATGGGCAGAGAACGTCATCTGCCAAATGCTCCCCGTCCGATTGATCTGGACATTTTATTTTATGGCGATCGCATTATTAAATCCCCTTCTCTTGAAGTACCACATCCACGTTTTCATCAACGTAATTTTGTACTCATCCCAATGATGGAAATTGCGGCCGATTTTGTTGATCCCCGATCAGGACAAACTATTGAAGAACTGTATCTTGCTAACCAGGACCTCCTTGAGGTTTGCCTCCCTGAAGAAAACGTATGAGCCTGCCTAAAATACCCTATAGTTACATTGCCATAGAGGGCAACATCGGGTCGGGAAAAACCACCTTTTCTGAAATGATCGGAAGAGATTATGGTTGTAAACTTATCCTCGAACAGTTTGCTGACAACCCATTTCTGCCCCATTTTTACCAGGATCCGCTTCGGTATGGCTTTCCACTGGAATTGTTTTTTATGACCGAGCGGTACAAACAATTACAAGCACTGGGTACGCAACAAGACTTGTTTTACAGTTTTCTTGTTGCGGATTATGCTTTTGTAAAAACGTTACTCTTTGCACGAAATAATCTCCCAGTTGATGAATTCCGAATTTTCCAAAAACTATGGCTAGTACTGGAGGCCAACTTACCCAAGCCTGAGCTCATTGTTTATCTCCACCGGCCCTTGCCCGTTCTTTTGGATCATATTGAAAAAAGAGGACGTTCCTATGAAAAGAGCATACCTGCCGATTATCTCAAAAAGGTTCAGGATGTCTACTTCGAATATTTTAGAAATGAATCCCAAATTCCGGTGCTCATTTTCGACATGCAAGAAGCAAATCTTCATGAAAATGAGGCTTACTACCATGAAATGCTTCGTATCATATCAGGACCTCAACGACCAGGAATCCAACATATTACCATCCACTAATCAGGCTTTTTCGGCCCATATAGTTGCCAGGTTGATCACTGTTTGGGTGGCCTTTTCCATATCCTGCACTGTACACCATTCTTGTTTGGAATGAAAGGCATGTTCGCCAGCAAATATATTCGGACATGGCAAGCCCATGAAGGAAAGCCTGGACCCATCTGTTCCACCCCGGATGCTGGACTGATGGGGCGTGAGACCTGACCTCCGAATGGCTTCCACAGCATAATCCACAACTTGCGGGTGTTGATCAAGCACTTCCTTCATATTCCGATATTGCTCAGATACCTTCAGTTCGAAAGAAGCTTTTGGAAAAGAGGAAA
>JAGNXB010000080.1 GCA_017985675.1 Saprospiraceae bacterium
TATGGCCAACCCTGTGAAATGGATGCCATCATGGCCCTATCGAACGAATATGGACTAAAGGTCATCGAAGACAATGCCCAGTCGCAGGGGGCCCGGTACTTGGGTCGTCGCACAGGGTCCTGGGGCCATCTGAATGCCACCAGCTTTTACCCCGGCAAAAATATCGGCGCACTGGGCGATGGTGGTGCCTTGACAACAAATGAATACGCTTTTGGCCAGGCCACGCGGAAGTGGCGCAATTACGGCTCGGAGATAAAATATTACAATCAGGTGCAAGGGTATAATTCCCGACTCGATGAGCTCCAGGCGGCGTTTTTGCGGATCAAACTGGCGCATTTGGACGCGTGGAATCAGGAGCGACAAAGGCTGGCACGGGTGTATACCCAGGCTTTGCAAAACCTGGGCGACCTCGTCCTGCCCATTGAAGCACCTGGTGCAGAGAGTGTATATCACCTTTACGTCATACGGACGGCCGATCGAAACGGGCTGCAGGAGTTCCTGGGCAAGCAGGGTATCGGCACGCTCATCCATTATCCTGTACCACCGCATTTGCAGGAGGCCTATCGCCATCAAGGTTGGCAGGCCGGTCAGTTTCCCATAGCCGAAACGATTGCCCATTCTGCGCTGAGCCTCCCGCTGTATCCCGGCCTGAGCGATGAGGAGCAGTCGTATATTATCGAACATATCCAATCCTATTTCGCATGAAAGGCTACCGGATTGTACTCTTAGCCCTTGTAGCGATACCGCTGCTCCTGACCTGGAACCGCGACCTCATCCAGGTCAACAGCGGGTTTGGCTGGGATGGCAAAATGTATGGTATGTACACCCAGCATTTGCCGGAGGCATTCAAGCAGGAAGCGGTTAATAGTTATCGGATGCAGCGGATGTTGGTACCGGCGGTTTTGTTTTTCAAAATGGATTGGTTGGGGATCCCCCGTACCGAAAAAAATGTTGTGAACGCCTACCGGGCCTCCAACGCGGTATTTATCCTGATCGGGGCATTGGCGTTTTTATTCCTGGCCTATAGGGCCAAATGGCACTGGACCACGACCAGTCTTGGCTTCGCCGCCCTGTGGTTGAGTGTGCCGGTGTTAAAAATGAGCATGTTTTACCCGTTGATGCCCGACATACCTGCGATGGCGATGGGCATGGTCTCTATCGCCTGTTGGTATGCCGGCTGGCGAGCGGGGCTGCTGGCTGCAATCCTGCTGGGTTCGTTTACAGCGCCAACGATGTTTTTTTATGGCTTACTCCTCCTTTTTCCCAAGGAACCATTGAAAGAAACGGGCAAGGTAGCCTGGTGGCAATGGACCCTGTTACCTGCTCTTTATTTGATCATATGGATCTATGTTTGGCTGAATGCACCTGATGTGTTCAGCAAACCACCGGCCGGATCCCAATCCGTGAGGCTAGGCATGTTACCTGTTGCTTTATTGATCAGTATGATTTATCTGGGCTGGCTGGGCACGCTCATTCCCCGGCTACCATTAAAGGGGGCCTTTTGGAAAAAGACGCCCTGGTTGTGGGCCGGGCTATTTGTGTGTGTTTTGATCCTGGTGTGGGTCATTATCCAATGGGGTGCCGGACCGGAGGCCCCGCCTCAAACGTTTACTTCATTTGGCCAATTGATCCTGGCGCAATCCGTCACCTACCCGGCGAGCTTTATTGTAGCCCATTTCCAATATCTGCCCGGACTGGTCCTGTTGGGCGCCTTCAGTGTACCTTTTGTGCGAACGACGATCCGCAAGGAAGGGTTGGGCCCTTTGCTCCTAACCCTGGCGGTGGGATTGTTGCTCCTGGGCAGTGAAACGCGGCAATTGCTCCAACTCATACCCTGGATGGTCTTTGTATTCTGCCACAGTGTCGATCGCGAATGGCGGTTTGCACCATGGGTTACCGGGTTGTGGCTGGCAGGATTACTGATAGCGGGACGCTGGTGGCAAAACATTGGCCAGGTGGGTAGCCTTGACGTGGATTTTCTAAAAGAACCTGCCCAGCGCTATTTCCGATTCCATGGTCCCTGGATGAATGAATACACCTGGATGACCACGTTGGGTGTTTTATGTGCCGCTGGACTTATATTAGCTATCCTGTGGCGCGCTGGTTTCATCCGTCGTCTCCCGGAAAACGAGCGTCAAAACCCAAAACCTTAACACATGGCCCGGCTTTCGATCATCATCCCCTGTTACTACAATGAAGCGAATATACCGGTGACTTTTTCCCGATTGCGGCAAATGGAACAATCCCTGCCGCAAGGGACAGTAGTAGAGTATGTGTTTATCGATGACGGATCGGGCGACGATACCTATAACATCATCAAACAACTGCATAATGAACATCCCCAAACGGTCATCGCGATCAAGCTGGCCGGCAATGTGGGTTCGTACAATGCTATTTTGGCGGGAATGAAATATGCGACCGGCGATTGCTGCACCGTCATCTCCGCTGATTTACAAGATCCACCTGAACTCATTCCCCAGATGTTTGACCACTGGCAGAACGGGATTAAGCTCGTCATGGCTAATCGGCAGCGGCGGGAAGAAGGTTTTTTCAAGCGCAATCTGGCTCAATTATTCCACGGACTGATCCGTCGGCTGGCATTAAAAAACATCCCTTCAGGTGGCTTTGATTTTGTGCTTTTTGACCGGAGGCTCAACGATGAAGTGGTGCAAATGGCCGAAAAAAACACCAACACCCTTTATCTGCTCCCCTGGTTGGGTTATCCCTATGTGACCATCCCCTATGTGCGTCAAAGCCGGGAAATAGGAAAATCCAGGTGGACGCTGACGAAAAAGATTAAGTTATTTATTGACTCCTTCATTGCCTTTTCTTTTTTCCCTATCCGATTGATTACGGTGAGTGGCCTGGTGATGGGTTTTGCAGCAATCCTGTATGCGCTGTATGTGGTATATGCCCGACTCAGTGGTCGCATTGAAGTAGAGGGTTGGTCGACTATCATGTTGGTTATTTTGCTGGTTTCCTCTTTTCAAATGGTGGCTTTGGGCATTCTCGGAGAATACTTGTGGCGCACACTGGATGCGGTGCGGAAGCGGCCTCCGTATGTGGTGGATGAGGTATTGCAGCATAATAAATAGTTCCTATTATTTTGTTCAACATGGAACACTGGTTTGCATTTAACGAGCACGAATTTCATTTCACAAAACCAACCTTCCTGCATTATTTACAAGAATGACGATGATCAACAGTTGGCGTGAGCATCATCACATTCACGACCTTTCCATTTAGGGACATTTGTGTTATAAATCGCCCAAGATGGAAATTTCCAAACGTCAGAAATTTGTGGCATCAAAGGCAATCCCGTTGGTTCATACCGTGGTCATTTCAGGTTTGTCGGTGCTTTTAGGGGGATTAATTTATGTTGTTTGGCGCCCTATTCCCCCGGCATTTATTACCTGGATAAAAAATTCTGAAGTACGTGATTTAATGAGTGCCATGCAACAGGGGATTCAACAAAACATTCCTGTGCTGCCCGACTGGATGGTCTACTCCCTTCCCAATGCATTTTGGGCGTTTGCTTATTCGTATTTGCTTTGCAATTTGTGGTATCGTCAAAACGGGTGGGAAAAATGGTTATGGGTTTCAACGGCTCCTATGCTACCCATTGGATGGGAAGTATTACAACACTTTAGTGTCCTTCCCGGTACATTTTGTTGGCTGGATCTTTCATTGGGGTTGATTGGAGCCTGTATTGGAATTGTAATGGGTAAAAAAAGAAAAATTTCATCATGAATAATTATCTTACAAAACACACCGTATCGTTTGCTTTGCTGGCAATATTTATATTATTAGCAGCCTCATCCATACCACTTTTTGACTGGTTAAAATTAAAAATGGATTTAGAATCAGAAGTCAATGCGGAAAATGAAATAAGCCGGACTGAAAAATATGAGTGGAATAGCATCTGGAAAGACCAAAATCAAGAAACTGAAGTACGTCAGGTTGAACAGATTGGAGGACAGGACAAATATGGTCGATGGGATAAAACAATCCGGCTCGAGCACCGGTTTAAAAACCTAATGACGGCCCAATGGGAAACACGTTTTATAGAGGAAACTTCAGTTAAAGGAGGCAAGCGACATGGGAAAGCCAAACTAATTAATCAGACAACATCTGAGGAAACAATTATATGCTACGACATGGGTGTCCGAATAGCTTGTAGTGGATTAATGGCTCCTACAAATCGCGAATTATCCGCCTTTGAACTTCTGGAAATGGATCAACCCTGGTTCCTTTATTACTGGTTATCACCACAAGGTGAATTTACAAAATTGGAAAATTTTGTATCAGGGATTGAATCACAATTAAATACGTATTCATTTGAACCCATGGCATTTGACGAATACTATAATATGGCTTTAGACGACCTGGACAACGAGGGCAAATTCCTAGATGAGTCAGACTACTATCAAACCACGGTTTATTTTTCCGGGATTACGTTTTTAAAGGATTTTGAATTTCGCCGCGCAATAGTTGATCGTTTTGATGATCTCTCGCTAGGAACGTTTCAAATCATACAAGCGACCTATCCCGATTTTGCTCAAGCCATTTATGCCCAGGGAATAAATGAAACAGCATGGATGGCCTTTTGCAATGATTTTGATCAAAAAATGGATGAATTAGATATTCTTGATCCAAAAGATCTCTATTTTCTTGACTCCATTGACAATCGTATGTACCGTATTATGGATGCTTTTTTAAATGAAGAATTTGGCCCGGGCACGGTCATCACTCAATTCATACATTCCGGCCCTAAATTCAAACTAACTCACCTGCAAGAGACGTTAAAGAACAGCTTCAACAAAGGGCAACTTCGAAATGGAACAAGTAATAAAGAAATTGCGGAAGTAGTAGCCTATTTATTGCTACTGAAATATGGGGAAGGGGATCTAATCAAATCAGCTGTAAAAAAAGCCTGGTTCAAAAAGAATCAGTTTCCCGTTTTAGCCACGTTAGTTACTGAATCACTAGGAGATACTTCACCCACTAGTATTAAAGTGCGCGGTAATATTATTGATGATGGAGGGAGTGCTATCACGGAGCGAGGATTTGTTTGGGGCACTCAATTTAATCCTACACTGCAGTCTAATACGATAACCTTAGGGAGTGGCAATGGTGAATTAGAAACAACTATTTCTAATCTCATTGAGGGTGATCATTACTTTGTACGGACCTATGCTTTCAACAGCGTCGGTGTTGCCTATGGGAATGTAGCAGAATTCACCACGGGTGCCATAACGAACATTATGAACACGGCGACAAAAAATATACAGCTTCGAATTTTACCCAACCCAGCATCTCACACTACAGTGCTCACCACTCAAACACCGCTCTCTGAAAAGGCCATTGTGACCTTATATGATCTTAAAGGATTAGCTGTTTCTCAAGAATTATTTTCGTGGCAAAATAACTCAGGGCAACAATACATTCTGGATTTATCAACAATCCCGACAGGACTATATTTTGTAAACCTTTCAGATGGGAAACAATCAATTACCCAAAAATTGGTTGTTGAATAATCCTGCTTTATTGCTCCCCTACAATAAAGCAAAGAGGCACTCAAATCTTTTTTGAGTGCCTCTTTTTATTCTTTAATGAACGAAAATACCGAATAAAATTAAGTGCCAAAATAAAAAGGAAATACCTGGAGCCAAACACGCCCTTTGGTAGTAAATTCAACAATAATTAAATACAATTTCCCAGAGATAAATCTGGTATAAAAAGATGCGACCAAACCTTTCTGTAAAGCCTATTTCTTAGCTCTGAAGGAAATCAACCAAAGACCAAAGTACATCAGCAGACCATTCACCGCGATCAGTAAAAAGCCAAACTTGAGCCCCTGGAACCATAGTTCGGAATTGGTATTAATGATCCAGGTCAAGATCGGTGCAGCTATTGCCACTGGAATAACCCATCGATCCCGGACCACTCGGTTGGTGCTGATCCCAAAGGCAAATAGGCCCAGTAAAGGCCCGTAGGTGTAACCCGCTATTTCGAAGAGCTTGGTAATAATGGCTTTGTCATGGATGGCCGAAAAGGCCAGGATAACAACAAATAAAACGGCCGACATTCCCATATGGACCAGTTTTCGGAGTTTGATGGTTCGGGCTTCTGTGCGTTCTTTCGTTTCAAAATGCAGGAAATCGACACACACCGATGTAGTGAGTGCAGCTAAGGCGGAATCTGCACTGGAATAAGCTGCAGCAATTAAACCAATAATAAAAAATACACCAATTTCAACAGGTAAATGCTCTAACGCTAACATTGGATACAGATAGTCCGATTGTTGTGGTATAGGTATTGCTGCCCAGTCACTGTAGGCATACAGCAGTGCTCCCAGTCCCAGGAACAAGAGATTGGCACCAATCAAAATTATACAAAAAGTAAACATATTTTTCTGGGCATCACGCAGCGATCGGCAAGCGAGATTTTTTTGCATCATATCCTGATCCAGACCGGTCATCACGATGGTAATGAGTGCTCCACTGAGAATTTGTTTGAGGAAAAAGTTGGGATCTTCCCACCCCCCCGTCGTAAAAAATACTTTACTGTTACCACCATCTACAATTGTGGACATTATGCCACTTATATCCAAATCCATTGCCTTCCCAATGGCAAAGATGGTCAATACGACTGCGCCCATCATCACCACGGTCTGCAATACATCCGTAAAAATGATGGTTTGCATACCGCTGCGCTGTGTATACACCCATATGAGCAAAATACTAACTAATACAGTGACCCAGAAGGGCACGCCCATAGGCCCGACCACAAACTGATCCAGAACCATAGCTACGAGGTAAAGTCGGAAAGCAGATCCGATGACGCGGCTTAGCAGAAAATAGGCCGCTCCTGTTTTATAACTATAGAACCCAAACCGTTGGCGTAGGTAACCATAAATAGTTGTCAGATTGAGCTTATAATACAGTGGAAGAAGCACAAACGCTATAACCGCATAGCCTATCATATACCCGATCACCACCTGGAAGTAAGAAAAATCCTGGTTTAATCCTTCCGTGCCCACTACACCCGGGATAGAGATGAATGTAACGCCTGATAAGGAGGCACCGATCATCCCGATGGCTATCCAAATCCAATGGGTACGCCGTCCTGCCAGGAAAAAAGTAGCGTTATCCGTTCGTTTTCCCGTTAGGAGTGAAACAAGGTAAAGCAAGAGGAAATAGCTGCCAATGAGTAAGAGAATGGCTATAGGGCTTAGTTTATCCAGCATAAGTTTTCCGAATGGACTGCTAATGTAACCGTTGTAAGCCATTCTCACACAGAAAGGCACTTTTGTCATTCAAAGTACATTTCAGTACGAATGTTACTATTTCATACAACTGCGCTGCAAATTAGAATTATCTTTGCACCGTTTTTCGACAAAGGGTGAATCATTGAAGTAGTCAAGAAAAAACATTGTGTTGATTTTAACAGAATATTAGTCATCCTTCCACAGAAAACAGTGTTGTTATCGTGTGCCTTTTTTCCAAAGGTAAAAGCCAACCAACCATGAAACTGAATTTCCTATTCCTTTTTTCCATTGGCCTGATAATGGCAGGCTGCGCGCCTAAAACTATAGGCAATACCGTCACTGCCCCCGTTGAAACCGCTAGTGACCAGCCGGATGCCGTCTCAACCAATCCGGAGTGTGTTACCTTCTCTAATTCTAAACTGCCGGATGACGCCATCAATGCCCATGCCGTTTACCGCACATTCCTGCGGTCCAACGACCTTACTGCTGCATTCCCTCATTGGCAAAAAGCCTTTGAATTAGCACCTGCAGCCGATGGCAAACGCGCCTTTCAATATACCGATGGGGTGCGTTTTTACAAGGACTTTTACAGCAAAAGCGAAAATGCAGACGAAAAAGCCGGCTTTGTCAAAAAAATCCGTGAGCTCTATGATGCAGCCACGTATTGTTACCCAAAGGAGTACTACCTCTATGGCCTACAGGCCTTTGATCTATACTACAGCTTCCGCGAATACACCACAGACTCGGAGATTTATGAACTTTTCAAAAAAACTATTGATCTGGATGGCGAACGTACCGCTGCATTTGTGCTCAATCCGTTTACAGATATCCTGATTCAGCGCTTCAATGCCGGTGAAATAAACCTACAAGAGGCCCGGCATTATGCAGAGAAAGTCCGCACTATTTTGGCTTATGGTTTGAATAACAGCAAAGAAAAAGAGAGCTTCCTGATCGTTGAGTCTTATGCACCGGTTCGTCTGGAAGAATTTGAAACTACGGAAGATTTTTATTCGCCTTCGTATTACCTCGACCGATACTACCCCGACTATCTCGCTGACAGTACCAATTGTGATGTGGTCCAAACGGTGTACAGCCGCCTTCGGTACGGCAAAGTGGACGTTACAGATGCCCGCCTGGTGATGCTGGAGGAAAAAATGAACAATGAGTGCAAAGTCGAAGAAACTGCTTCCACAGCCCGTACGGCCTTGACTGCATTACAGGCTGGTCGTTATCGCGAAGCCATCAAAGGCTTTGAACAAGCGGCAGATGAAACAGACGATATCGAGCGCAAAGCAAAGTATAATCAGCTCATTGCCAAGATATATTATGCACACCTCAAAAGTTTTGGCAACGCCCGTACATATGCCCAAAAAGCGGCGAAACTTCAACCCAACTGGGGCGAACCCGCTATACTGATTGGAAAACTTTATGCTTCCTCGGGTCCATTGTGTGGTCCTGGCCGCGGCTGGGATAGCCAGGTGGTGACCTGGGCTGCTATCGACAAGTGGCAGTACGCCAAGTCTATCGACCCATCTGTCAGTAATGAAGCAACGAAACTAATCAATCAATATAGTGCCTTCATGCCAAGCGTGGAGGATATCTTCCAGCGCAACCTGCAGGAAGGCCAGACTTATACCATCGGCTGCTGGATCCAGGAAACAACCCGGATTCGCGCGAGTAAATAATGGGCTTTGGCTTAAAGAAAAAAGGGGGATTAGCTTAAAGCCAATCCCCCTTTTTAATTGTGTTGTCCTGAGACTAAAATGGTTTGATCTCTACCCCGAAAAAAGATATCATTCCTTCAGCAAGTTCGGCTCCAATGCGGCTCTGTGCTTCATTTGTTGATGCACCAATATGTGGCGATACGGCTATGCGCAGATGGTTGAGCAAATCCTGACGTGGCGTTGGTTCGCCCACAAACACATCCAGTCCGGCACCCGCAATCTTGCCACTTTCCAGGGCAACCAACAAGGCATCTTCATCGATCAGGCCTCCTCTGGCTGTATTGATAATAATAGCGCCATCCTTCATGGATGCCATTTCTTCTACACCTAACACGGCCTTTCCTCCCTGAGACGGGACATGCAGACTGAGAAAATCGGATTTTGCCAACACACTGTCAAACGATTCGGTTTGGATGGTCACGTTTACCTCTCCAAACCCGGCTATTTGCCAGGTAATATCCGCGGTTTCTACAAAGGGGTCCGATGCCACCACCTTCATTCCCGCTCCCAGCGCCAACTGAGCCAGGGCCTGACCAATCCGGCCAAACCCGACAATACCCAAGGTGCGCCCTTCAATTTCACGTCCTTTGCTGTAGGCCTTTTTTAATCCTTCGAAGGCCGTATGGCCCGTTGCAGGCATTTCGCGATTGCTCACCTGCAGGAATCTGGAAAGCGAGAGCATATGCCCCATAGCCAGTTCGGCCACAGCTCTGGAAGAAGCGGCTGGCGTGTTAAAGACAAACATGCCTTTTTCACGAGCGTAAGCCACATCGATATTATCCATGCCTACCCCACCCCTGGCTATCGCTTTAATATTCGGACAGCTATCAATGAGCGGTTGACGGACTTTGGTGGCGGAGCGAACAATCAAGGCATCATAAGCCGGCAGCACCATGGCCAATTCGTCCTGAGGCACGTGATCCGTGTCTACCTGGAATCCGGCATCCTTTAACATTTTAAGACCTGTGGCATGGATGCCATCATTTGCGAGTATGCGAATCATTGGTTTGTTATTACTAAACACGTTAAGATGTACAAAGAAACGAAGTGGGCATGAGCCTTCGGTTGATTATTCCTTTC
>JAGNXB010000081.1 GCA_017985675.1 Saprospiraceae bacterium
TTACAGAAGCAGAAGTTGACAAAGAACTTGACATCTTCAGGGCACAAAAAGAAAACATCCTTGCCATGCCCTATCGGATACAGGGCTTGAGTCAAAAATCAGCCGATCAGGCCCGGGAATTTCTCGCAGCCTTTTTTGAAATCATCGAAAATCCAAGGAAACTAGATAACCAGATCATATCGCACTGCGACATGTGGCCTGTGAAAAATTAAAAGCTTAGGAGATTAGAGGGTTAGGAGGTTAGAGGGAATATGCCGTTGCCCTGGTGTCCCCACCAGCAACATAGGTGAGGCCGTATCTACTCCTTAAACCAATCAGCGTACTTCACATAATTGGCTGCCGTGCGGGTGATAAAAAACTGCCTGTTTTCAGGGTCGAGTTCTTTTATTTTTTTTGCGGGTGTACCTCCATAGATCCATCCGGATTCTAAAATGGAATTTTCCAAAACGACTGCTCCTGCCGCAACAATCACATGCTTCTGTACGACTGCCAGATCCATCACGATAGCGCCCATACCGATCAATACTTCATCTTCGATGGTACAGCCATGCACGATCGCATTGTGCCCGATAGAGACATCATTTCCGATGATGGTCTGTGATTTTTCAAATGTACAATGGATCACCGCGCCATCCTGGATGTTGACCCTGTCGCCTATGCGTATAGCATTGACATCGCCTCTGACGACTGCGCTCCACCATACGGAGCAATCATCACCCATGATGACATCGCCGATGATAACAGCATTGTCGGCCAGGAAGCAGTTTTTACCAAAAACCGGGTAAATGTTGTGAAGCGGACGAATGATAGCCATATGCAAGTGAAGAGTGAAAAGTGAAGAGTGAAAAGTGAATGCGATAATTCAACAATAATACAAGAAGGGTTTGAATATTCAAAAGCCTGAAAAAGGAAAGGAGGCACAATAGCGCGATTCATGCATGCATCAAAACACATCAGCCTTGTGAAAAGTCATATTGCAAAACTGATACTTCAAACCTTACTTATTCCTCTTTAATAAAAGCAAAGATCTGACCCCAGGTGTTGTCGGTTGGATCTTCATAAACTGCATTATGTCCGGAGTTTTCCAATTTCAGAAACTTTACCCTGTTACCTCCACTTTTCGCTAACGCCTCTCCCATCCAAACAGGTATGGCCTTGTCGGCGGTACTATGGATAATAAAAAGAGGTCTTTTCAATTTCCGAATATTCTTGTATCCATTCCAGATATCAGGATAGTATACTTTAGAACTATCCGTAAGGATTTTCTTTTCTACCCCTATCTCCCTAAAGGTGGTGAACCCCGCATGTGTTACAATTTTATCTGGCAAGGGAGATAATTTGTTGGCATCTTCCAGCAGTATACTACAACCCAATGAGTGCGCAAACGCTATGCGCTCCCTTGCATCTTCTGTAAGCGAAGCAAAAGTTTTATAAGCTTCGACAGCATCTTCATTCAAGTTTGCTACACTGGGTACTCCTGAACTGCTACCGAAGCCAGTGTAATCAAACACAAAAGAAGAATATCCCTTGTCTAAGAGATAGGTTTGCAAAGGCCTCCAGTCAGAAAGCGTTTCACCATTTCCATGAAGGATAAAGAAGGCTGGGGCTTTATCGCCCGCTGATACCCAATTAGCTACGAGTGTCCTGTCGCCTGGTTCGAGTTTTAATCGCTCCGATGGTAAATTGTCTTTGGGGTACTCTTTCTCTGGAACCAAGACAAAAATCTTCCGTTCAATTTGCGCCAGGTTATCACTTTGCGTTTTCTTTAACGAGACTTTTGGTGAACAGGATACCAATAACAAGAGTACCAAAAACAAATTCAATGATGCAATAAGCTTTTTCATGTAACTGCCTTATATTTTTTTGTTTTCCAAAGCATCCTTATACTCCACCACAGCAACAGTTTTTTGTAACAATGAAGAGTTCGGAAGAGTGATGATCTCCCCATCTTTCGATTTTATATGTATAAAAAAGTAAGTTAATTCCGTAACCTCTCCTTCCACCGGATAGTCTTTATCCAATACTTTAATGGTGTCTCCCAATTTCAAAGGATGATTAAAGAAAAGAATAATACTCGATGTTATATTTGAAAGGAGGGACCATTGGGCAAAGAAGGCGATGCCTAAGGCGGTCAGAAATGTGCTGGCAAACACCGCAATTTCATCTTGCTTTAATCCCCAGACTCCGGCAATTAAAATCATGGCCGAAATGGACGTTAGAAGGTGCACCGCCTTGATCACCATTTTTCTCCTGGCCCTTTGCAGCTGAGCACTTTTTAAAGCCCCGTTGATGATATACTTGGTAGTAAAATAAACAATGACATACAAGGCGATGATTGCCAGGGTTTCTACGATCTGTATTTTTTGTTCGTCCATAGTGTATTCAATCACTTTGTTTATCAGATTTCCTTCTTGGATTCCCTATGCATATCGACTTCTTCCCTGTTTATTCCAATGCGATTGATGCTGTCATAAAGCAAGGAGGCATTGATCAATAAGCGGTCAAGCTCCTGCTGAAAGAACGCATCAGTGAAGTCATTCCATTTAGTTGGATGAATCAACAGTTCCCTGAAACTATTTCCAAGCGTGGCAATGTACTCCATTTTTTGTGGAGCATCATTAATAAAGATGGGAGGATATAAATCATACATTAACATCCAGTTCTTTGCGATCCTTGTAACGCGTCCATTGCCATCTGCAAACGGGTGTATCCTGATCAACTCGTGATGAAAATAGATGGCTCTGATGACTGGGTTTTGAATTGCCTGCATATTATAAAAAAGTTCAGACACCAACGGAGGAACCCGTGATGGCTCCGGACAGAGATGGGCTCCAATCTGCACAAGGGTCTGCCTGTACCGATTAGGGTGAATGGCATTCGTCTCCGGTGAAACCAGGCGAAGCAGCTGAAATAATTGAATTTCCTTTTCAAAATTATGATGTAAAACCACTTCTTTTAGCACAAAGTCAAGAGACACTTTCAAATGCAATAAATACTCCTTCGCTTCTTCTTCATTCTGTGCCTCCATTTGAGCATTTTTAATACCCAAAAGATCCTGTAACTCGTGGATTCCCGATACATAGATGTCCAAAAGGTCATCATCCAGGTGATATCGACTATAGACAATGAGCCGATATATTGACTTCATTAGTTTGTCAATTTCATTTATCTTTTCCTGGTGGACTTGAATACTGTCTATCGGTAATAACACCATTTTATTGTTCTTTTCAGATGTGTCAAAACTACCTTACCTAAGCAATCCGGAACTCCATTGCAGGCCATAAATGGTCTTGAGATATCTGGTTTTTAGTTCAATGAGTTTACGCTGGTTTTCCAATACTTTGTTTTCACGGGAATTAATCAAAAAAAGAGAACTCTCTCCATTTTGAAACAACGCTTCTTCTGCCAGGAACAAGTTCTCATAATTAGTTAGCATGTCCCGTTGCAGTTGGATTTGGTTCTTTAAGGTTAGGTATTCATTGAAATAATTCCGTACCTTAAGTTCAATGTTTACAGTTTTCTGGCTTTGTGCGATTACCGTTTCTTCAATTCTCAGTTTTGCCATCTTATATTCGCCCCTGCCTTGCGAAAAGGGTATAGGCATTTCAAGTTTTAGTCCATATTGGTAATTGTCCTGAAACAACAGCCCATCAGAGGCAAATGCATTGTATCCCTTACTTAAGTGATTGTAACTAAAATCAAGCGTAGGCAGTAAATCCTGAAATTTTAACTTTTGGTCGATGCCTAAAATCGTCAATTTCTGATTATACAATTGCAATTCGGGGTGAAACTGGCGGGCGTAATCCAATAACTGGGCCAAATCAAGCGTAAACATCTGCATATTGGCCTCATTGTCCCAGCCTTTCTGTGGAGTGATATTTTCAGGCAACTGATATGGAATATTATCTGCCTGCCACAAAAAGACACTTAAGGCTAAGCCCTCATTCTGAAATTTCAGCCAGCTTTCGTTTTTGAGGAATTCAAAACTTTGATACTGCGACATAGCCTCCAGCGTATCTATGGCTGGGCGTTCACCATTTTGAAATGCCTTTTTAACCAATTCAAACCGTTGCCGGCTTATGGTGAGATTCTGATCGATAATTTCAAAATATTGATAGGCATTTACCCATTCCCAATACTGGACCGCTGCGTCCATAAGGATGGTATTGACAAGAGCCTGCTGCTCCGTAAAAGCCATTTCATTATAAACTTTTGACTGCTGGAGATACGCCCGTCGCTTGTCCATCAAGAGATTTTTTAGCAACGGGATACTTACGCCGATATAACTCGATTGGCCCACTGTTTGGGAGGGATTAAGCCGATCGCCTGTTAAATTTTCCACGCCGGCAGTCACTTCAATGCCAAACCAAGTTGGAATAGTAATATTCGGATGGAGATAATCGTAGTATGTAGTATCGCTTAATGTCTTACCAGAAATAATGTTGCTGATAATGGGGTTGAACGCTCCTCTTGCAATGGAAATGCCGGCATCAGACTTTGCAATATTGATATTTGCTTGCTTAACAGTTGGATGGTGCTGCCTGACAATTTCCAAAACCTGCTCCACATTTAACGTAGCTGTATCGCCCTGAGCCAGCATGACTCCCGGAAACATACAGAGACCCAGGCAAAATAAATACTGTATCATTACTTATCCTTTACAACCTCTTTCTCTGCCGTATAAAAATCAGGAGGAAATCCATTTATGTTTCTCCACAATTCATACCATATAGGAACGTCTTTTAAAAGCAAAATCCCCTTTGCCCCGGCGCCAAGTGTTAATTGATCCGGCCACCTCTTTATATCATTATCTTCAGCTACCAATACTCTGTACATGCCATTGTCCCCAATGGTGTTTTCAAAAAAAACAACTTTCCCGGCAAAGGTTCCATAACTACTTTCAGGCCAGCCACTAAAAACGATAGCAGGAAAACCATCGAACGTAAAACGGACAGATTGCCCGATGTCTATCAATGGCAGGTCCATTGGCTTGATAAACATTTCCACAGCATAATCTACCCGTGACGGCACTATGATCGTAATGGTTTCGCCGTCCTTTAAGATTTCCCCTATACCCGATTTATTGGCCTGCACAATCTGTCCATCCTGAGGAGCGGTTACAATATACATTTCATTTCGGATGGTGTAGTTACTGACCTGATTTTCCAATTTAGAAACATCCCCAAGTGCATTTGCAATCTGGCCCAGATACTGAAACTTATCTCCTTCAGCTTTGTTGATTTTCTCGGTGTACTCTTGCTCCACACTGTTTTGCTCGATGCGTATATTTAAAAGCTCTTGTTGGGTCTGAGCTATTTTATTCTCGGTGGTAATTTTCTTTGCCACAGCATTTTGATATTGAATATCTCTTTGCTGCAACTGCGTTTGGGAAACCAGGCCTTGTTTATACATCGCTAACTGCCGTTCAAATTGATCTTTCAGCAATGTTGTTTCATTTTCGTTGGCTATCAATTCGGCCTTCTCCCCCGCCAGCTCATTATCCATTTGAGCTATCTTATTTTGTAATTGTTCAATTTTCAACTTTTTAGCCTGCATCAAATTTTCAATCTGTTTGTCTGTAACCCTGATTTTACCCTGGTAATTGACAATACTTTCGGCCTTGGCTTCCACCTGGCTTTGTGTCCTGGGGATCAGGTTAGGATCTAAATACTCCTCCTTTATTTCGGTTAACAGCAGAATGGTATCCCCCTTCTTTACAAAATCCCCCTCTTTCACATACCATTTATTAATCTTCCCGGGAATAGGGGAATTGATCTTCTGAGGACGATGCTCTTGTTTTAACGTGGTTATATTTCCATTCGATTTGATATTCTGCGTCCAGGGCAAAAAGAACATCAAGCCTAAAATGAGCATAATCGCCAGAAAATAATATTTTACGCTATGTCGTTGATGAATTAAATAAATAGCCTCAAATGACAGTAAAGGTTTCTGGTAATTCTTCATTTCTCTATGCGTGTATAGTTCCATCTACGATATGATATTTAACGGGACATGTTTCTATAAACATACTATCATTGGTAGAAATCACAATCGTCCTGGTTTTTGAAAGCTTTACTAAATACTGCTGAATATGCAGTTTGGTCTCTTCATTAAACCCAAACCATGGTTCTTCGAGGATTAATAAAACAGGGTCGTTCACTAAGGCTCTGAGCAATAAAATCTTCCGTATCAACGAAGAGGGCAATTTCCGGCCTGCGGGATCAAGCTGTGTTTCAAAAGAATCCGGGAAGAAGGAAATGAAATTTTCTATCCCTAATGCCCTGGCGACCTCCATAATGTTTTCAACGAATACATTCTTTCGCCCTAGCGAAATATTTTCATAAAGTGTGCCTTCAAAAAGATCCTGTTCGTACAATAATATGCCCATTTGCGAACGAAGACTTTCCAGCGAATAATTTTGAAGTGGAATGTTATTAAAATAAATGAGCCCTTCAAAATCCATATAGCTACCTGTCAGCAGCTTCAGTAGCGTGGATTTCCCGCTGTTCTCCTCACCCGATATACAGGTGATCGTATTTGCAGGAATCTGGATTGAAATATCGCTTAGGATTTCCCGGTTATCCTTATATGAAAAATTCAAATTCTTCATTACGATGTTGAGATCTTCGGATTGGAATTGAAACGCACCATCCTTTTCTTCGGGCAATTCCAATACCGAATCCACTTTGTACAATCCTGTAACGACATCATACACATTCTCCAGGCTGGTAATTAATTTCTCAATGGCAGCGATAATCGTCAGAATAACGATTTCGGCGGCGACAAACTGACCAATATTGATCTTTTGATCAAACAACAAGCTTGTGCCCAAAATAAGCATGAAGGCTGTGATCCCTACCTTAAAGACGACCAGGGTCCTGAACTGGAATAATAAAACCTTAAAGTGGGACGTGCGGGCTTGAACATATTGCAGCAATTTTTCATCGGTTTTTTTCAGATTCAAATGACTTCCCTGGCTATACTTAAATGATTTAATCACACGTCCCAATTCCTCCAGCCAGCCGACGACTTCATATTTATAATTGCTTTCAGTGATACTTGTTTTCAAGCCCCTCTTGCCGGTAACCGCATAAATCACCCAAAGAACACCTACCAAAAGAAAAGAAAAGGCTATAAATAAGGGATGGTACAGGGAAAGCAGGATTAAACCAAAAATAACCTGTATGGTGGCCCCAGGGATATCCAACAGGAGTTTTGAAATACCTTTCTGAACATTCAGGGTATCAAAAAACCGGTTAATTTTTTCAGGTAAATAATACTGGTCTGTTCCTTTTATATCCATCCTGGGTATCTTCTCCGCAAACTCAAAAGCAAAGCGTACATAGATTTTTTGCTGGATCTTCTCAATAATCCTCATCTGCTGAATTTGCATATGCCCCACGATCAAAACCGCAATAATGATAATGAGGATTAATAAATACACAGATGTCACCATGGTAGCCCCCAGTACAAATCCAAGTATTGCCTGTATACCAAGCGGCAGGCTCAATTGAATTAATCCCCCCAGGATGGCATAGAAATAGATCGCCGTGATTTCACTTCGTTCTAATTTAAGCAGCGAAACTAATTTTGAAAAACTAATTGCATCTTCTTTCATCCTCCCGAGATAGTTTAGCAAGCTACTAAAAAGCACTCCCAAAAATACGAACTAGCTAATCTTATTTCCTGAAGCGTAAGGGGAATAACAAAGATATGCTGCTTACTTGCAAGTTCTCTGCTCCAATTGTACTGAGCAGATTCGAAGTAGGTCCTATGCTCTTTGCTCATCATCACAACTTCTCCGTCACAAGCTGAAAAATCCGCTCCTTCTGTATACGGGCACTCCCGAGAATCGCATTCGCTTTTGATTTTATCTCCTCAGCTATCTCCTTGTTTTTGAGCCCTCCGAGGTTGATCATGACATTGAGCCAACCGCCTTCGACAGCAGCAAGAGCACAGATCGCACCTACGCCCGCATCAGAGACAGAGTTTGGATTTCCTTCAGTGGTCATCGCTTCGAGCAATGGGAATTGTTCGTGCGCGACATGCATCATGTTGAGGGGCGAATAGGTAGCCCTCAAAGTGGCTTGTTCTATTGCTTCCAGTCTTGCTGTCTTTTCAGACTCCGATTCCTTTGGCAGACGGAATGCATCCATCAGGGAATTGAAGGCGAGGGTATCTTCATCCACCATGTGCAAGAGCTTCTTCCTGCCTTCTTGTCCTTTGACTGCCCAGGCTGAAAAATAGTCATGCCTTTTTTCCCATCCTCTTTTGTTGGCACTTAGGTTGGCTACCATCGTGCCCAGCGAAGCAGCAAGTGCACCCGCATAGGCTGCGGCTGAGCCACCACCCGGTGCTGGTGAGTCAGCAGCAAGCTCTTCAGAAAATCCAGACATCGTCAGACCCGTAAGCCTTGCTGTCGAATCATCCTGCAGTAAATATTCAATGATTTTCTTCTTCGGATTAAATACCCCCAGTTCATCCAGCCCCATACTCTTGATGGCTATATGGATCAACTCTGCATCCGAAACGCCTTGTGATAGCCCTTGCTTTTTTAAATAGTGCATGCCTGCATCCAGCATCACCTGCAAAGGCACGAGCCCGACGAGTTCTGAACCAGTCACACGCATGCCCCGCAGTAAAGCACTCTGCAAACACGCATCAAAGGCGGCGTGTAGTGACGTTTGTTTTACATCTGTAATGTTCATGGATACCTGCGCTGTTCCATATTCGGCTATGTACCAGCCAATCGCCTTGACACCTTTGCACATTCCTTCTTCACGGACGGGTTCTCCATGTTCATCCCGAATGATCTCCCCTGTCACCGGGTTACCTTTTCTTTTAATCCGCCCTTTTTCGCGGATATCAAAGGCTACTGAATTGGCTTTGCGCTCAGAGCGAGTATTGAGATTTACGTTGTACGCAATCAGAAAGTCACGAGCACCGATGACAGTAGCACCGGCTTTCTCATTAAATACTGAAGGGCCATAATCTGGTTTCCAGTCCGCTTGCTCCATTTTTTTTGCAAACCCCTCATATTCGCCTGCTCTGATGGTCGCCAGGTTACGCCGTTCAGGACGCATGGCTGCAGCCTCATAGGTGTATACGGGAATACCCAGCTCCGCACCTACCCTCTTTGCTAATTGATGGGCATATGCTGCCGTTTCTTCCATCGAGATCCCACTGACAGGAATCAACGGACAAACATCCGTAGCGCCCATTCTAGGGTGCTCTCCGGTGTGCTGGCGCATGTCGATCAGCGATGCAGCCATCGAAATAGCCTGGAAAGCAGCCTCGATGACCCGATCCGGAGCCCCGGCCATGGTCATGACCGTCCTGTTAGTGGCTTTCCCGGGATCCACATCCAGGAGTTTGACTCCTGCCACTTGCCGAATCGCCTGTGCTATCGCCTCAATGACTTCGGGCCGCCTGCCTTCGCTAAAATTGGGTACGCACTCTATAAGGGGTGTCTGTATCATGTCGTTTTTACTTTTTTCAGCGGTAAAAATACAGGTTAGCCTCTATCCGACAAGAATAGCCTCAAAAAGACAAGGCAGCGACGCTCTCCGGCTTGTCTTTTACTCAAAATGAGCCTACCTTTCCATTATTAAAGGAAATCTTTACTCTCTAATCACTACCATGAGGACCATCTTCGGGATCCGGCTTTTTATAATGCTTGTTGTAGTTACGTGCTTTTTGCCAAAGCCGGCAACAGCGCAGTCTATCACCATATCCGAAGAGCTCGCCTTGCGCAATGACTATGCGTACACGATTCTGGGTTGGGTCGACAAGAACATGCTGCTCTTCAGGGACAAGGGTCATGCCTTCTTTAT
>JAGNXB010000082.1 GCA_017985675.1 Saprospiraceae bacterium
ACATCGCCTGGCCGGTTGTTAATTTGGAGATCGGCGGAAGGATACCATACGCATCACAAGTCAGGAAAAAGATGTGACGGGGGGTGCCACCACGTGAAGGGTGACATGCATTGGCAATATGGTCGATGGGGTAGGACACCCGGGTATTCTCTGTGATGGATTTATCTTCAAAATCGGGTTCAAGAGTGCCCGGCTTGCAGACGATGTTTTCCAGGATGGCACGTGGCTTGATGGCTCTGTAGATATCCGGTTCCTTTTCCTCGGATAAACCGATACATTTGGCATAACAGCCACCTTCAAAGTTGAATACACCATCTTCAGTCCAGCCGTGTTCGTCGTCGCCGATGAGCGCACGTTCCGGATCTGCAGATAATGTCGTTTTGCCGGTACCGGATAGGCCAAAAAATATAGCAGTGTCACCTTCTGACCCGACGTTGGCCGAGCAATGCATGCTCAGTACATTGTGATAAAGAGGCAGGATATAATTGAGTATGGAAAAAATGCCTTTTTTGATTTCTCCGGTGTAAGCCGTTCCGCCAATAAGGATGACTTTTTTTGTGAAATTAATCAGTGCAAAATTAGGTGATCGGACGCCATCGGTTGCCGGATTGGCCAGGAAACCCGGTGCATTTAGGATCAACCATTCATGTTTGAAATCAGCCAGCTCGTCAAAAGAAGGACGCAAAAACATATTGGATGCAAACTGGTTGCTCCAGGGATATTCCGTAACGACCCGAATGTTTAATCGATAATCCGGATGGTCACAAGCGTAAGCGTCGCGGACAAAAAGATCTTTGCCTTCGAAATACTGACAGACTTTTTGGTAAAGGGTATCAAAATGAACGGCGTCAATTGGCAAGTTAAATTTGCTGCTCCAATCGACGGTGTTTGTCGTGAGTTCGTCGCGAACGATAAACCGATCCTTGGGTGCACGACCGGTAAACTTCCCGGTTTTAACCATTAAAGCCCCTTTGTCACTCCGTTGTCCCATGCCTCTTTGGAGACTGTGCTCAACGAGATCTTCCGGACTCAGGTTCCAGAATGCGGTATTGTAGTTGGATAACCCTATGGATGTTAGGGAAGAATTTATGGGTTGGTGCCCGATGGCCTGCTCCTTCATTTGCGGACGATTGACTTGGTTAGTGAATAGCCATTACCCATGGCTGGGAGCTCAAGGTGTTTTCATAGTGGACGGCAAAAATACGATGAGGATACAGTAATTCGTGTCATTCATGAATGATTCCGGGGCTAATTTAACGAGGTGATCGTTTTATTATAAGTAATACTTAGTGGATATTCGTCTATGAAACAACGGGTTAGAGCGATATTTGTGGTAGATATAAGACAAAATAATATTTAAAACAGATGGATTTTGTCCCAAAATGGGTACCCAGAATTCATCCGAATAGGCTGGAGGTTCCGAAAGAACTTTCCATGCAATCTCCCTGGATTCCCGGCATTTTAGCGGCGTTTTAGTGTTGGGATTAGGCCTTGTGTCTGGCGGTTTGTAGAGAGGTCAAGGCATCATACCAAGCTTCGCGCTGGCGCGTGCGATTCGCTCCTTCTTCGGTTGCCGAAGCTTTGGCGCAGGAGAACCGTTCAGCTAAGTAGTGGGGGCGAGCTGTTCGAGCACGGTTTCCGAATAACCGCCCGCCGCCGCCAAGGCTTTGTCGGGTAAAAATAACCGAATAACCGAATAAACGCCTAAACGAATAACCATTTAAAATCACTACTACACAAGTTAGCGCTCGCAAATTCAACAACGTGTAGTGGATGTATACTACCTTTGTAGCTCTTAAAAAGAAAGGACGTATGGCAAAGGTAGATCTCATCATGCCTAAAATGGGCGAAAGCATCATTGAAGCTACAATTCTAAAATGGCTTAAAAAGCCCGGTGATCCAGTTGCTGCCGATGAAACGGTCCTTGAAATTGCTACCGATAAAGTAGATAGTGAAGTGCCTTCGCCTGTAGCGGGAACGATGGGTGAAATCTTATTTCAGGAAAATGCAGTTGTTCCGGTAGGCCAAACGATTGCTGTAATCCTTACAGCTGGTACTACAGCAGACTCCTCATCCAATGGCAACGGACAATCTGCACCTGCTGCGCCAGTAACGCCCGTTGAGGAAAAAGTAGCTGCCCCAGCCCCTTTGGCCGCAGCACAACCAGCCTCTGCCTCCTCAGCAGCCCTCCGAGCTACTTCCGATGGCAACCGATTTTATTCTCCGCTAGTGCGAACCATTGCCCAAAAAGAAAACATAAGTGCCCAGGAGCTGGATGCCATACCCGGTTCGGGACAGCAGGGCCGTGTGACCAAATTCGACATTCTCGACTACCTCGAAAATCGGGGCAATGCTCCAGCACCTGCCGCCCCTGCAACAAAACCAGCCGAAACGGTAACACAAGCGGCCCCAGCGTCGGCTCCTGCTGCCAAATCAGTAAGCGGCAATGTGGAAATCATTGAGATGGACCGGATGCGGAGGCTCATAGCCGACCATATGGTGATGTCCAAACACACCTCGCCGCACGTAACTTCATTTGTAGAGGTGGATGTAACCAACATGGTGAATTGGCGCAACAAGGTCAAAAAAGCCTTTGGTGAAAAATATGGGGAGAATATCACTTTCACACCGATGTTTGTTGAAGCCGTCGCGAAAGCAATCCTCGATTATCCGATGATCAACATTTCGGTAGATGGGAATAATCTCATCCGCAAAAAAGATATCAATATCGGCATGGCCGCGGCTTTGCCCAGTGGTAATTTGATCGTCCCCGTCATTAAACAAGCTGATCTGTTTAATCTCGCCGGACTGACTAAAAAGGTCAACGACCTGGCTAGCCGCGCCCGCGAAAACAAACTGAAGCCGGATGAAATCCAGGACGGAACATTCACCCTCACCAATGTGGGTACGTTTGGGAATGTGATGGGTACGCCGATCATCAACCAGCCGCAGGTAGCCATCCTTGCTACAGGTGCTATCCGCAAAAAACCGGCGGTTGTGGAGACCCCATATGGTGACATGATCGCGGTGCGCCAACTCATGTTCCTCTCCCTATCCTATGACCACCGCGTAGTGGATGGATCCCTGGGTGGCTCTTTCCTCCGACGCGTAGGTGATTATCTTGAAGCCTTTGATTTGAATAGGGAAATTTAGGGAGGTTTTGAGGTTTTGAGGGGGGTTAACCGCTAAGGAGCTAAAGGTTCTAAGTTCTTTGTTCTAAGTTCTTTGTACTAAGTTCTGAAATTTTTATTCTGGGTTTGGATTGAATGCGGTACGCGTATGCTGCGATTCATATTGGCGCATTCGGCATCTCGCCACTCCTACGATTAAAGGCTATGGTTGGCACGCCATAAAGCAGTAATAAATTACTATAAAAGGAGCATCAGGATGGTGCCGGGCTAATACCGGACTAATACCGGACTAATACCGGACTAATAGCGGACTAATAACTTTTCCCGAATTTGGTATGTGTAGTGCATCCATATATTAAATGCCAGCGGTATGGGAATGAGGAAAGAGGAATGAAGAGACAATTGCCCACCGGATTGAAAAACGGGCTTTTGACTCATTTTAAAATCGGCATATTTAATTATAACGATTAAAGAGGGTGCGATAGTATAAGATCCTATTGGAATGGAGCGGGATGCGAGGTGCGTGGTTCCGTGGTGCGGGTTGGGTGGTGCGTACTGCGGGATGCGGGATTGCGAAAATAAATAGGTCCTCACCCATCCCTAATTTGGGTCCGGTTCTCTAATTGGAGATTAATTTATGCATCATCCAGATTCACGGATTCAGATTATTACAAAATAGCACGCCTCGTTCCAAGTCAGGTACCAGACATATAAAAGTCACCGCTAAGGCGCAAAGACGCTAAAAGGGTTTTTAATATTGGTAAAGGGCGTATTGTGCGAAGTGATTTCCCCCGCAACACCCCGCAACACCCCGCCATACCCCGCAACATTGTGCATCTCGGTCCGAAATTATTCCAAGTCTCACCCAAGTATCGGTCCAGATTCCATATAAAAGTCACCGCTAAGGCGCAAAGACGCTAAAAGGATTTATTTGATATTGGTAAAGGGCGTATTATGTGATGTGGTTTTCCACGCAACACCCCGCAACACCCCGCCATACCCCGCAACATTGTGCACCTCGCTTCAAAATTATTCCAAGTCTCGCCCACGTCTCGATCCAGATTCCAGATTCCAGATTCCCAGATTATTACGAAATTCCAAGTCTCGGTCCAGATTCCAGATTCCAGATTCCCAGATTATTACGAAATTATCCTCTCTCTTCTCTCCACTCTCCACCCCCTTCGTGAACCATCGTGCTCTTTCTGCCTTTGTGGCAATCACAAAAGTACCACCCTTGCATCACGATTAATCAATAATCGATAATACACGAATACACCAATTTCCGAATAACCGAATAGCCGAATAACCCCCTTATTTCATTTGCTTCGCAACAAACTTATACATCTCACCTACCCACAAAATAATCGAAGATAAACCAATAAGCACACTGAATTCAAGGGCGCTGAGTGTTTTGAAATGGAACAATTGCTGAAAAAAGGGAATTTCAATAATGACGAGTTGAATGATCACCGCAAGGATCAGCGCAATATTCACATATTTATTGGAAAAAACGCCAATGGCAAATATGGATTTCCGAAGTGATCGTAAATTGAGAATATTAAAAATTTGGGAGAAGGCCATCACAGAAAAAGTAGCGGTCCGCGCCTTATCCAAATCTATAGGGAGGTAATAAAAAAATACCATCAAGCCCAAGGCTGACATGACCAGCGTTTGCAGCAGCAGGAAAGGCATGGCTTTTAGATTCAGAATTTGTTCCTTTTGTGATACGCGTTTTTCTTCCAGCACATCACCATGTCCCTTTTCGGTCGCAAGGGATTTGTCGCCAATACCATCTGTGACCAGATTGAGCCATAATATTTGGGTGGCCGTCAGCGCGATTGGGTAGCCCATTCCTACAAGCGTGACCAGGATGATAATTTCCGAAAAATTAGTGGTCAGTAAAAAGTAGCTGGTTTGGCGGGCATTGGTAAACACAATCCGCCCTTCTTCTACTGCATTGACAATCGTCGCAAAATTATCATCTGCCAGAACAACCTGCGACGCCTCCCGCGCCACATCGGTGCCCATGATGCCCATGGATATACCTACATCGGCCTGCTTCAGTGCCGGGGCATCATTCACACCATCCCCGGTCATAGCCACCAATTCGCCCCTGGCCTGGAGGGTTTCGGCAATCCGCAATTTCATCTTCGGCGTAAGCCTTGCAAAGACATTTACTTTGGCCACAGCCTCTTCAAATTCCCTTTCATCCAGCAGCGCCAATTGCGATTCCGTCATGGCTAAAGGTTCTTCGGCTCCATCGCTGTCCACGATGGCTGTGGACTTGGCAATAGACAGCGCCGTATGCACATGATCGCCTGTAGCCATGATGACCCGGATACCCGCTTTGCGACAACGAAGGACGGATGCACGCACATCGGGCCTGGGGGGATCCATCATGCCCGTCAATCCAAGGAAGACTAAATCGTGGGGCGCTTCCTCCTCAATTACGGTAGTAGCTTGCGAAACTGTCCGGTAAGCGATGCCAATAACACGCATGGACTGGCCGGACCAATGATTGATTTTTTGTTCAATGGCAACACAGTCCTCATGCGTCATTTTTCTGGTGCCATCCGCCGTATGAATTTCGTCTGCAAGGGCCAGAATTTTTTCGGGGGCACCGATAATAAACAACTCCTTCAAGGCCTCATCATGTGCATAGAGCGTGGCTCTGAATTTGAGTTTGGAATTAAAGGGCAGGTCATCTTTTTTATGCCGGATATTTTCCGCCGTCGGTGTAAATCCACCTTTACGGGCCAATACAAGCAAAGCGCCTTCGGTCGGGTCACCCGTTAGGATGTAGGTGTCTTTTTCCTGGTGATGCGTTATTGTCGAGTTATTGGAAATACCGGCGATGGTCAATAATTTGGACAGGACAGGATCTTCAGTGGGCTCAAATACTTCCTTGTCCCGATAAAAATTACCCACAGGTAACCATCCTTCACCCGTCACATCAATAACTGATTTTCCAATGGACCATACCTTTTTTACCGTTAAGGAATTTTGGGTGAGCGTGCCTGTTTTGTCTGTGATGATGGTTGTCACCGCGCCCAGGGTTTCGACCGATGTGAATTCGCGTATGATGGCATTTCGTTTGGCCATCCTATGCGATCCAATCGCAAGGACAATAGATAAAACAGCAGGAAGTCCCTCAGGGATACTGGAAACCAAAGCGGCAATAGAAACCAGCATAATTTCTCTTATTTCCATATCCCGAATAAAATACCCGGTAATGAAAAGCAACAAGGCACTCCCAATGGCTATGAAGCCCATCTGGCGACCCAGGACATCCGTCTTTTTCTGAAAATTGGTGCGCTCATTTTTTATTTCCGCAAGGGATGTAGCGATTTGTCCCAGTGCTGTGGCGCTGCCTGTGGCACAGACGATAGCTTGTGCAAAACCACCCACAACGAAGGTGCCTTTCCACAACATATTTTTACGATCGGCGAGCGGTGTTTCAGGAGGAAGGATAACGTCACTTTTTCCGGATGGTACGGATTCGCCGGTCAGCGAAGCCTCGATGGTCCGAATGTTTTTGGCATGCAGGATACGCGCATCAGCGGGGATATTATCGCCTTCTTCCAGCAGGATAATATCGCCGGGCACCAGCTCCCTGGTGGGGAGGGAAACGACATGGCCATCCCGACGCACTCTGGCCTTGTGGATGACCATTTTTTTGAGGGCCGTCACGGCACCCTCTGCTTTCAATTCCTGGTAAAAGCCAATAAACGCATTGATAAATACGATGCCGATGATGACCCATGCATCCACTTCTTTACCAGCCGACCAGGCAATGCCTGCAGCGATGACCAGTATAAGAATGAGCAGGCTCCGAAATTGTCGGATAAAAAAGATGTACCAGGGCGTCAGCTTAGTCTCGGTCAATGTATTCCAACCATATTTTTCCCGACGTTCGAGGACCGCCTCGTTGGTCAGTCCGACCTCCGTGCTCGTCCAATGATCCATCGTTTTGGCAGCACTTTTTGCGTGAAAGGGAAGATCAACAGGTTGGTGTGAAAATGCAGACATATCGATGACGTAAAATATGGTGCAAGCGTCATATGAACAGACCTGACGTCAAGCTATAAAAACAAAAGTAACTAAATCAAACGGCTACCTTTGCCCGATGAATCCGGAAAGGCGCGCCTGGCTAGAACTCCATTTTGCCGTGTTATGTTTTGGCTTTACAGCTATACTTGGTACATGGATCAGTATCTCGGCACTAACGCTGGTGTGGTGGCGTGTAGCTATTACCTCTCTGTCCCTCATCCTGATCATGCGCGGTCTGGGCACACTTCGGAAGCTGCCTGCCCGCAGATTGTGGCAATATGCAGGCATCGGGGTCATCGTATCCATCCATTGGGTTGCCTTTTATGGGGCGGTCAAATGGTCCAACGCCAGTATCACGCTGGTCTGCATGGCCACGACATCGCTTTTTACCGCATTTCTTGAACCTTTGATTTTCGGGCGGAAAGTGCAGCGAGTGGAGGTCCTCCTCGGCCTCCTTATGATACCCGGGATGATGCTGGTGGTGCGGCATATCGAAGCGGGTCAATGGGCCGGCGTATTGGCCGGGCTGACGGCTGCTTTGTTAGCCGCTTTGTTTTCAACATTGAATAAAAAGATGATCAGCAAGGCCAGTGAACTGGAAGTCACCCTGCTGGAACTCAGTGCCGCATTTGGATTTATCAGCATCGTGTTGGGTGTGTTTTGGTTGGCGGGAAATGGCGTTCAGATCATGCCGGCGCCTACAGACTGGGTGCCACTTATTGTTTTAAGCCTGCTCTGTACGACGCTTGCTTATGTGTTGGCCCTAAGGGCATTGAGGCACCTTTCGGCTTTTGCATCCAACCTGACCTTCAATCTGGAGCCGGTGTACGGGATCATTCTGGCTATCCTGCTCCTGGGTGAACATCGCGAGTTGCATGCCGGATTTTATGTGGGCGTAGCGCTGATCCTGGGCGCACTGCTCCTATATCCCTGGCTCAAAAGGCGTTGGGTCTGATCCTTACATCTGGATAAAAACCATGCAACATCCTCTGCGGGTGCATATATTTGCATCATGCTGTGGTTAGCCCTCCTCATTACCCTTCTTTTCTCGGCCATATTCTCAGGTGTGGAGATAGCATATGTGTCCTCCAGTAAATTACGGGTTGAACTCAAAAAGCAACTCGGAGGTCGACGGTCGCGGATCATTACCCAGTTTTACGACAACCCGCCCCTCTTTCTGGGATCCATGCTGGTAGGGAATAATATCGCGCTGGTCATCTTTACACTCATTTTATCTTCGCTACTTTCCCCCATGTTGGCACCTTATTTGGGTGAAAAAGTGCTCACCGGGTTTTTGATTACAATTGTCGGCACATTGATTGTGCTTGTTTTTGGTGAATTTTTGCCAAAGGTGATGTTTCGCAATTACGGCGAAAAAGTGTTGTATGATTTTGCCGTTCCAATAAAAATAATAAATATTATTCTTGCCTTGCCGGCCGGTATGATGACCTGGCTGTCCAATAGTATCCTCCGTTTATTTGTAAACACACCGATTACCGATCAGGACAATACGTTTAGCCGATTGGAGCTTGAGAGCCTGGTGCGCGATACGCAGAGTTATTCCGAGACGCGCATTGATACCAATCTATTTGGTAAGGCCTTGCATCTTAAATTGGTGCGGGTTAAGGATTGCATGGTACCACGTACAGAAATTGAGGCTATTGATGTCAATGATAGTCTGGATGAATTAAGTGCTTTATTTACTTCGTCCAAATTATCGCGATTATTGGTTATTGATAGCGACATAGATAATGTGTTGGGGTATGTGCATCATCAACAAATGTTGAATAGTAAAGGCACTATCCGAAAAATGATTTTTCAATTGCCTTTTGTGCCTGAGTCGATGAAGGTGCAGGATTTATTAAATTTATTTATCAAGGAAAAAACCAGTCTGGCCTGCGTGGTCGATGAATATGGCGGCACCTCCGGTATCATCACCATGGAGGATATATTGGAGCAAATATTTGGTGAGATTGAAGACGAACATGATGATGAGGAATATGTAGAGCAGCAAATTTCAGCGGACGAATATCTTTTTTCCGGGCGTTTGGAAATTGATTATCTCAATGATAAATTTCCGGAGTTGCAGTTCCCCAAAGGCGAATATCATACCCTCTCGGGTTATCTCATTATGACAACAGCCAATATTCCTGAGCAGGGTGATGAGCTGATCCTGGATAATTTTAAATTTATTCTTGAAGTGGTCAGCGATAAAAAGATTGAGACGGTTCGTGTCGTGCGTTACACCCCTTCGGATGACGAACAGGATACATAATATCAGCCATTCGTTTGCGGTTCGTTTGTTTATGCTCCATTTTAGGGAGCATTTAATGCTGTTATTGGTTTGGGTGTTTTTGGGCTTGATGATGACCGGCCAGGTCTTGTCCTTATTCGGCATTAAATTCCTGCTTCTTTTACCAGAGTATTTGGGCGAAACGGAAAC
>JAGNXB010000136.1 GCA_017985675.1 Saprospiraceae bacterium
CGCAAGTTCTTCTACCTCTTTACCTGCGAGTATTGCTTTAGTCATTATGTGACCATCGGTGCATTGATCCTGACCGGATATAAATTATTAATTGACGACTGGCGAGGCTACCTGATCAGCGGTTTCGCACTGGTTTGGATGGCCAATGTGTACATGAGCCTCTTCGGATTCATCCGCGTGGGCATGAAGGAAACCAAGATGGAAGCAGACATTGATGAGCTGCGGTTGAAAAAGGTAAAGAAGGAGATGGACGGATTGCTTTAGTAGATATGCGACTAGTCACTTCTTACTTCGATATTCCCTGTTCGATATTCATTATTCGTTATTCCCTTAGGTGTTGTTTAAAACCCTTGACATTATACATCGGATGTAAAACTAAGGTTGATTTGGACCATGGCATTTCAACTCCATCCTTGAAATGATAGCTTTCTTCACGAATGACCATGTGATCACTTTGCCTGATATAGTATTTATGTTCGGAGACTTTTGGTCCGGCTACTTCTCTTGGTCCACCTCTTTGTTCGGGAGGCAATGTAAGTAAGCCTTGCGTTGAGTCTCTTTTAAAATTCAGTTGGTCAACAAGTTCCTGGGAGATGATAGTAGTCTTCCTTGTTTTGATGACATAGCACACTTCATCATGGATGGTTGTATCATCAAGTCTTTTGGCGGTATCATAGTTTTGAATCATCGAAGTGGGAGATTGACTGTCTGATCGGGTGTTCTCGTAAAACATTGATCCAACCAGGTAAAACATGCTACCACCGGTGCCCATAAGTCTTGGATGTGCTTCCTCAATTTTGCAGGCGAATGGGGCATCTTCTCTGCCAAGCCTAGTATATACCCCAAGAGAATCCTTTGCTGTCTTTTCAAATAATGCTCCACTAGTCCTGCCGGCCAGTGTTTTGATTAATTTATAGGAGACATTTCCTTTTCTATCCATGGCAATAGAATAGGTTGTCGTTTCAATGGGTACGGGCGAAGAATTGTTTGCAGGTGCCATGGTGCCTTGATCTACATAATTGCGCAGTTTCCGATAGGTAGATTCGGTTTGATTTAAGATTTCCTCAGCGGTTTGGGCTACCGGCACCAAAGGTGAGGACAGAAGCGCCAGGATGAATAATAAAAATTTCATGGTCGTCGGAGTTTATTTGAAGCCTAATTTAAGCTTAATTATTTATTGTTTTGAAGCCAGTATTTATAAATGGGGTTTAATGCCATTATAGTTTCAATTGAAACTTGCCAGTTAACGCCTTTCTGGTATGTGGCTTTTTCGGAATGTTAGGTCCATTATGATAGGCTGATTGGTAAATCTCTATAATTCGAGACCATGGCGGCCTGTTATCAGCGTTTTTTTGTCATTGTTCACTAAAAAAACTTGAATCATGACAAACAAAGTATTTTGGCTGGCTGGCTTTATGGCTATTTGGTTCCCAGGTTCCCTGTTGGCCCAGAACCCTAGCATATACGTAAGCGATGCAGGTAATTTCAATCTTCCTCCATGGCAAATCCTGAAATTTGATGCCAATGGAGAGAATGGTAAAGTTTTTATTGCTGACCATCTTGCCTGGCCGCAAGACATTCTTTTTCTTGAACCTGATAATGTCGTGTTGATCTCCAATCTCAATACCGGTGAAATCCTGAGATTTGATGCATCGACCGGTACTTATATTGACCAGTTTGCAACCGGCATTGGTGGCCCGACCCGCATGAAAATTGGGACGGATGGGTTACTTTATGTACTGCAATGGTCTGGTAATGGCAAAGTTTGGAGGTATCGCACCGATGGCACCTTCGTCGATCAGTTCACATCAGTTGGTGTTTCTGCCAGTATTGGTCTCGATTGGGATAAGCAGGGTAATCTCTACGTATCTTCCTATGATGAAAGATATGTACGAAAATTTAGCCCGACAGGAGCAGACCTGGGCAAGTTTATATCTTCCAATCTTGCCGGACCGACGAATATCTGGTTTGATGAAGAAGGAGATCTTTTAGTCAATGATTATAATGCTGGTTCAGTTAAACGTTGGGACAATAACGGATCGTTTAAAGGCGTGTTTATATCCAATGTACCCCAATGTGAAGGCGTCGGTTTTTTACCAGATGGCAACCTTCTTTTAGGCATTGGTGGCACCTCTTCTGTTGGTAGTTACAATTCAGCTGGTGAACTCGTGAATACAATTATTCCTTCGGGTTCTCTCGGACTACTCACTCCAAATGCAGTTGTTTTAAGGCAGGATCCCATTTCCTCAGGCATTGGCAGTCCACCCATGTTTAAGAATCGCAACATATTGACTCCAGGCACGGGAGTAGTATTTCAGATTTCCACGGATTTAATGGATACAAAGGATCCCTTCGCAGAAGTTACGAATACTTCAGGGGTTGTGGTCGCAAAGATTCAAATTAAGGACAGCGTTTCCTGGGATGCATCCGATCTATCTAATGGTATCTATTTTATTACGCTGGCGCTCCGGGATCAATCCATAGCAAGACAAAAAATAGTAGTTCAACGGTAAATGATTCCCCTCATATGAAAAGCATAATCTTTTTCTTCCTGTCTTTGTGTCTGGGGGAGGTTGGTGCTCAGGCAGGCCTGCTGACTGAAGCACAACTTCAGG
>JAGNXB010000083.1 GCA_017985675.1 Saprospiraceae bacterium
GCGGTTTATCACCGGAAGTTGCGTCTCTGATGCCAATTTGCTGGCTGTTTCGAATACAAACTTTCCTTTTTCTTTTTTGGTGTTAAACTGTTTGGCGAGTCGCAGATCAGCCTGTTCCGTTAGCACAATCATAAATTCCGCATGGCCATCCTGGGTAAGTTGGGCGAGCAGACTGCTATCCACTTTTGTCCACCAATCCCCTTGGGCTTCCATCTTTGTAAGGGGCATGACAAGGAGACCTAAACAGAGAAGGGTAGATAAAACGTGTTTTATGGAAAGCGTATATGCAGATGAAAGAACCAGCGAAGAAGTATGCAACGACCTGAATTTGATCATATGACGGTTTTGGGAAGGCAAGTCAGTGAATGGGCTGTTAAAGGGATGGATTACAAACTTAACGAATAGGTTGGACATGCCATTGCTTCTTGAAAGTATAAATGGTTATTCGTTTATGCGTTTATTTTTACCCGACAAAGCCTTGGCGGCGGCGGGCGTTTATGCGGAAAATGTCCTTGAACTGGTCGCCCCTGGAAAGTATGAATGGTTATTCGTTTAGGCGTTTATTTTTACCCGACAAAGCCTTGGCGGCGGCGGGCGTTTATTCGGAAAACGTCCTCGAACAGCCCGCCCCTAGAAAGTATGAATGGTTATTCGTTTAGGCGTGTATTCGTTTATGCGGAAAGTAGGAAGGATGATGTGTGAAAGGTACGGGGAGTCTGAAATTTCGTAATAATCTGGGAATCTGGAATCTGGCGCGAAATGTGACTCAGGGCCAAATACCCATGTCCACGTTATAGCGCTTCCGCAAATGCCACCGAATAGCCGAATAGCCGAATAACCGAATAACCCAACAACGCAATAACCCAACAACTCAATAACCCAACAACTCAATAACCCCAAACTATTTCATTTATTTAAACAGAACCAAAGCAGCTTTTCGGTATTCATGCCACTCGTGATGCTGAAAAAATAAATGCCACTGGGTAGAGATGAGGTGTCCACCTGCCAGCCAGAAACTGATGGGCGGGTTGCTACAGATATAATCCGTCCTGACAAGTCCATTATTTCCAGGTGAGCTGATTGGGCATGGGGGAGGGTAATATACACTTGATCATTTCCCGGATTAGGGAATAGTTGGATAGAGGACTTTTCATTGGTATTAATGGAAGGATGAATAAAAGTGGATGCGTCACATACATTCACTATTCCACTGATTGCCCCTTCGGTGGCTGCGTTCAAAGCAATGATATCCGCACCAATATCCATTCCATCTTTGCCGGCACCGCTGTATGGACCACCTGCCTGCAACTGATAATTGCCACCAATACCTCCCTGGTAATTTACAAAAGCCATATTGGCCATCGAGCCCGGGAAAAAATTACCTGCCGGATAATTAGAAGGGATGCCCCCATTGGATGATGAACCATCTGTGAGCACATTGTGGGTAAATACTGCTCCGGGGAAGTAAAAATTTAATGCATTATTGCCTATGCCTTTCCCACTGCCATGCAACCCATATACCGCATTTGATGCAATATTGTTTTGGTAAATAAAATCCGTATTCGGAAAATTGGGGCCATCTGCATTTGCAAATGTCCCTCCCAAGGGATTAATAAATGTATTGTGATCCACGGTCAAATGATACACCCCGTTTAACACCTGTAAAGCACGTCCATCACCACCCCATTTGCTGCCATTTATATCTTCCACTAAATTATTTCGTAGAAGAATGCGAGAAGTATGGTCGTTCGGATAACTATCATCCTTGCCGGAGATGTTAAATCCACTACCGACATGGCGGATAATATTGCGTTCAAACGTAACATCCTGTACGGATATCCAAGGGCAGCTACCCGCTTCGGTGCGTGGTGTAAAAAGAATGGCATTCCCGGTCTGTGCATCAGACCAGTTGTTTTCGAAAATGTTTCCTTCTACCCATACCCGGGCCGCATTTTTTAATTCAAACAGATTTTTTACCGACCAGTGTGTGCCCGCATAAGAGGGATCACCTACACGCCAGGACAGCGGCTTAAAAAAATGATTTTGTCGCACTTCAATATCAGCACACAATAGACCTGTAATGCTGGGTTTGGCGCCACCAAACATGATATTTTCACCAGAGCCTTCCAGATAATTATTGACAATTTTAAACGTCCGGCCATTCCAGGCACAGAGCGCCTGACTGTCAAAGCCAACTTCCTTAAAATCCGAAACCCAGCTATTCACTACAGCTATGCGATGCCCATTCATGGCAATGCCTCTGCGACTACCCAAGGTAGGATGCCCATGCAGATATACCCGGTCAAAGGTGAAATCATGTGGAAGATCTTCATCCATTTTTTCGCCGGTTCCAATGGCGACCACATTCCAGGAAAAGTCAATAGCCGCGATTTCAATGCCAAAAAAATAATAATGATGTGCTCGCCCGGTCGTCTGTAGTGCACTGAGGCCTGGCTTGGCAAAGATTTTTGCCAGTAAGGGTGCATAGGCAGGCGTGATGCGCTGATTGGATGCGGGCAACTGCTCGTCTGCCACAGCTGTGCGGATGATGATCCAGCCTTCACCCGATTTTTCAGGCAGATTATAGGGTCCGGTATAGCTGGCGCCCTGCTGGAGATAGATGGTGGTGCCCGGTGTTGCGGCATTGATGGCTTGCTGAAGCTGGGTATTGGTATAATTGCATCCGGAGGCGCAGACGGTGATGGATTGGCTCGTTTCTGGCATGCAGGTTTCGATCCATTCACGGGGCATTTCAGGCAGTACCTGTGCCATGAGCACAATTGGTGTCCATGTCAGGAGTAGGAAAAGAAATAAGCTATAGATCGGACGATTGCTGGACGAATTCATGTTATGTGGCCATTTGATGTACGAAGATCGGGAATTATTTTTTAGACAGGGTTTTCGTAATAATCTGGAATCTGGAATCTGGAATCTGGCGCGAACCGAGCGCCCCCGCACGAGGCTTACGAAATGCCCCATAGCACATCAACAACAATTCGACATTCGGTGAGCGAACCGAGCGCCCCCGCGCGAGGCTTGCGAAATGCCCCATAGCACATCAACAACAATTCGACATTCGGTGAGCGAACCGAGCGCCCCCGCGCGAGGCTTACGAAATGCCCCATAGCACATCAACAACAATTCGACATTCGGTGAGCGAACCGAGCGCCCCCGCGCGAGGCTTACGAAATGCCTTTTTGAATATCTAAAAAAGGGACTTTCGGTGAGGCGGTTGCGAGATTCCCTATCCCCAGATTTGAGATTACAATATCTCGTCCAGATTTCCAGATCCAGATTATTTCATTCCAAATTCCGGCTTCAGAATTCCATTCCTCATTCCACATTCCTCATCCCTACCAACGATTCCAGATTATTACGTGCTCTTCCTTTCTTTGTGGCAATCACGCAAGCATCCCCCTTGCACAGCAGCCTATGGATAGTATTAAGCTCCGTCCCGGCCTACCGCATAAATGCTTAAACAATTAAACGCTTCTACGATTAAACCACTATTTTCCAGTTACCATAAAAGGGCGGCAAAATGACACCAACGACACCCATTTTATGAACATAAAATAAAAGCGAAGAAAGGTGGCTGATACCTCCTCCTATATCCACATAATCATGGTGTCTGACACCTCCCCCAAAATTTAAAACGAACAAAGGTTTCTAACACCACCTCCTACCGCCCATCATTTATTCTACAATGACCCTCTCCGTCCACATCAGCTGACCAGCCTGCACCTGCAATATATACATTCCTGTAGAGACGGGCGGCAGATCCAGCAGGTAAGTGGTCGGCTCCTGATGATGAATGGGCCAGGACTTAAGCAATCGACCTTGAAGGTCAATAAATGTGACCATGGCATCTCCCAACGCCTGCTCCCCGATATAGATAGCCGTCTGACCATCACGGACAGGATTGGGGTAGAGACGTACATCAAGAGAGGTGGGCGCGACATCCTGCACTGGACTGACTATCTGACAACCTGGAACAAGACAACCAAATGAATCCACTTTGAGGAGCCAGGCTTGTTGGCTGGGATCTGGTGTCTCGGATGTCATATCAATAGCCTGCCCTACAAGCACAAAACCTCCATCGGAAGTACGTTTCATATCAAACAATTGGTGCCAGTCAAATTTAGTATCGATTATTAAATAATTTCGTGTCCATTCATATTCTCCTGAAAATTTAAATTTTGCAAGAAATCCTCTCCACGATGCGCCTACTACAATTGTGTCGAGATGATAATCTTCTCCACACACATAAAAACAATTATTAAGAGTATCCGAGAGCAATTTATGTGTTTCATTTAATGCACTATATTTATACGTTGGCACATCCGATACCCAATCCACACCGCTAAAATCTGCTTTCAACTTAAAGACAGAGGGGACATAATTTATTTCCTGTGCAGCCAAAATATACTTTCCTCTTTTAAAAGCCACTATTACCCCGCCATCTGGAGCTTTGATCATATCTACAGGCCATGACCATATACTATCCGGATGGGACTCCCATACAGTAGATGCAATGATCAGTGATGTATCAACAGCGGTGATATTTACCCTTTTAATGTTGTCTCCAAGTATAGGTCCCAATACCAAATTGCCTAAAAGTATTTTATTTTCAGCGTACTCAAGTTTAGATTTATTTAATATACCATATTTATGGCCCACATTTCTTTCTTCAGTGACCACGCCATTAACTCGCTTTATTATCCCAACCTGGCCCAAATTAGTATTGCTATTTTTAAATTCCGTTATAATTATTTCACTATTTTCATTCAATTCAATCCAATTGATAATTTTATGCGAAGACTTAGGCAAATACGATATTTGACCAAAAGTCATTGTGTCTAATAGAATTCCTTCCTTTGAATACTTGATAAATGTTCCATAAAGAATATCCGGTGACCTATAATAACCAGCACACTTTAAATGACCATCTAAAGTCCATTTTAGGTTTGGATCAAAAAAAGAATATCCTTTTTCAACAGAAGATAAATAGTGAAAATGAGTTAGATCTCCTTCCATATTAAATCGTGCAAACAAACTCCCATATGGATAAGGTGGGAAAGAATCACCCAAAACGCCAATACAATAGATTCCTAATGAATCAACCTCTACATTAGTTATTAATTGTGCTGGAAATCCAAAATTAATCCGTTTATTAAACGTGGATTGTGCAGATACTAATCCTATAAAAGCAATGGTGATTATAAATGTTAATGTGTAGCGCATGTGCATGGAATAAAAAATTACGGAGTGGAACGGTCATGCTCCACTCCGTAATAGTTGATAAAGTTTATTTCAACACGATATGACCCGTTTGGGTTTTACCATTTGATTGATCTACAATACGGTAATGGTACAATCCACCGGGGCATGTATTACATAGCCATTCGACGGATGAGCCAAACACGTTGCGATAAATAACAGTGCCGGTATTATCTATGATCATCAAATCATAGCTGCCATCCAGCCTGTTTTGGTCCTGTATGGTAAACCGAATGAGTCCATCCGAAGGATTGGGGAATACATAGGCAAAGGATATTAATTTATCTCTGGAGATAACAGGCGTGCCCTCATTATTTCTATCCTCATCCAGCTCTGCTTCATTCCATATGGCCGGTGTAAACCAGTTGCCTTCATAGTAAGCATTAAGTAACCCACCAGCGGCTGCGGCGATGGAAGGAGCGCCTTCCTCGGCCAGCTCCGTTAATGTGACCAGTTCGAGACTATCCAGTTCGGACCAGTCGCGTGATGTACGAATAAGACTTATGGACAATGCCATAAATTCCCCAAAATCATCGTATGCATCGGATGAAAATGCAGAGGAGGAAGCAGTACTGGAAAGTGAAGTATATGCGCTGATGGCTGACGTTGTGTCTCCTTCTGCCAGATAGGAACTTACAATATCCAACTGGGCCTGGAATCCATCCGCATATTGCAATATATTGCGGATAGAATCCATTGTCATTCCGTTGGTATCCAATTGTACGCGTATCAGATCACGTACCACCCCTTGCTGGAGTATTGCTGCTAATTGGCCTATCTCGGCCATCATATCGGTCCTTGGTGTAACGGTTCCGACAACTTGTAGGACCGTGTCTATCCATCTGCTCGCCATGGGCACTGTTTTCTCCTCTAAATATACCTCCAGAAAACCATTGTGAAGGATGTCCGGGTTATCCCTCAAAATCAGGGTCATGATTGAATCGGAGTACAAATCAGTACGATCTACAAATTCCATGGCAACATCCAAAGATAACCAGGGAGCCAAAGTATCCAACTGTGTAAATACACTAACTTTTGTTGGATTAGTAGCATTCTGGATATTGGTAATCAACGTCGCCGTCTGACCACCGTCTATCAAGCCATCATACTCATCCTTGAGATTGTCCAAGGCATCGCGATTGCCCGCATGATCGTGTGGTTCGGAAGGGCCTGGTTCAGTTATTGTGGGGCATGAAGAGACATAAGTAATAATATTTATTTTTTCAAGGTTTGTATAGTACAGCGGCTCCTCATATGTTGAGCCTTCCTTGAAAAAGTAGGTAATCTCGCCACCTTCATTATTCCAGTCGGAACCAAAAAGGGGATTGAGCAGTGTATGGGAGAAGGTGTTGCCAGCCGGTTCATCAGAGGCCCCTTGGATCCGGGCTACCCCTTGTTCGAGGGTATTGAAATCATGAAGAGTGTTTTCTGTATTGGTATTGCATTTATATAACAATCCAAAATTTGGATCTGCTTGGACATAATTCACCCCTTGGGTTTGATTACCAATATCCAGGTCTTCGAAGGAATTGGCTTCAATGGAGTTGGTTACTTCACCCGAATTATTTACTCTAAGGCCTATCGTGTTAAATGCAGTCCCTGAGTGTTTAAATTTGTTTTTGTAAGCCAGGAACTTGGAGGTGGCATCAAGGACTACCCCTTCGTGGATATCATCCATTATATAGCCTTCATAGCCACCTACTTCGATGCTACAATCATGCATATGGCTGAGTACGCCATGACCGTAAAATCCAATATGGTTGTCTTTAAATTTTGCATTTGAAATGCGTATACCTGCGGATGGTATATTGGAGCTGGCATTTATACCAAAGTCCAGATTCCGAAATTGGGAGCTCGGTGTTCCTTGCACGTACATGAGGGAGTTCGATGCAACAATTCCAACACCGGGTGGAATGGTTGAATGTTCAAAATCAAACGTACTACTTGTAATAGGTATACCACTAATGCCCCTCAACCACATATGAGCTTGAAATGAAGAACCAAGGTAATCGTCATTCATTGTAAAGGACATATTATTAAAATAGGATTGATTGGGAAATATTAAACTCCCAGCTTTATTAGAATAAGGCCCCATTAATATTCCAATTCTACAGTTACTAATTTCACTATTACTAGCATACACTATGCCTCCCCCTTGAGATGTAAAAAATCCAGCAAATATTCCGATTCTTGCTTGTTCGATAATAGAGCCAGACTCTAGTATCAATTTGCCTTGATTTAACGGACTACCAAATTGGGTAAATGCTGGATTGCCATAAACTTCGATACCTTGCCAAAGAATTTCTTCAAGTCCAATGATACATTGGCCAATCGCAGCACTTGCAGTAATCTTTGTATTCGTTAGATGCAATATACCACCTGGATCTACCCGTATTTTTTTGCCCCCATCCATAAAAAGCGTCATGTCGGATAACAAAAGGCTGCCCCCACCTACGATACGAATATTCCCATAAGAATATGTTTCTTCATCCCATTCTTGATGATCGTTGATTGTTATGTCATCTACAATAACATTGTTGTTGATTTCTAAAGAAGGGGAGAAGTAGGCTTGAAGACACCATCGCATCCTATCACCTTGCCCATTTGTAAACTCCATTGATTCATCACAATGACCCCATGAATAATTCATAATATTATTGACTAAAATATCTTCATATTGAACATTATTTAGGTCAAAGCAAGTTGACGCCCCATCAATAAGGCATTCATCAAATGTGGACCAATTGTATCTACCACTCCCAGGATCTCCAGGAGTATCACAAACAAAGTCTCCCCTCAATTCGCAATCCTCTGAATTTGCACCACTGTATTCTGGACAAAATATGTCCGGACTTATACAAATACTATCAGTTCGCTCAAAAGTGTGAACTAGACCAATTGAATGTCCAATTTCATGAGCAAAAAGACGTGCAGATGTTAAAAAATTATTGAAATTTTCGATATTAGCCCATGATCTCCCACTTGCAACCGGACTTAATCCAAATTCAACAGGACTATTTTCTGATGCTACATAAACTATTATCCTATTGTCTGGATTTGAATCCAATTGAGTAGGAAACATTAATAAACGAGGATTCTCATAAAAGGAGTCTGCATGTATTTCAGAAATACATGCTAAGTGAAAATGAATATCATGTGGTCTGAAATAGGAAAATGCCTGTTTCAACACTGAAACGACTTCAGATTTAGTTGGTCCTCCTGATCCATTTGAATTTCTTAAAATAAAAACATCCACTGGAACTCTATGATAAGTTCCAGGCACAAATTCATCCATGTTGTCAAAGTAACCATCATAACAGGTTTCAACCACTTCAGCTACAGTGCCGCAAACAATTTGGCTGTGTCCAGGAATGAAGGTGATCAAAAATAGAGAGAGCGAGAGAGAGAGCGAGACGAAAATTACAAACAATTTGTTGGATTTTTGCATTAACGATACTTGTCTTGAGTTTTTCATGATAAAAGGTTTTTGGAATGAAAAAATGAATAATTAAATAAGGATGGGTAAATATAAAACGTGTTTTTGAATTTGTCAAGTAAAGTGATTAAATTTAACATTAGAGTTTTCTAATCTCAAAATGAACTACAATCATGAGGTGTTTCAATTTTGTGTTTTTTACGGAAGAGCTAATACTTTAATGCAGCTCGGGATAAATCCCCGATCATATTCTCCTTCCTCCCCGACTCCACCACATTAGTGAACCCTTGTGCTCCTTCAGCCTTTGTGGCAATTAGACAAGTATTCTTCTAGCACAAGTAGCCAATTGATAGCAGTATGCTCCTCCCGGCCTACCGCATAAATGCTTAAACAATTAAACGCTTCAACGATTAAACCACTATTTTCCAGTTACCATGAAAGGGCGGCAACATGATACCCACGACACCCATTTTATGAAAATAAAATAAAAAAGAATAAAGGTGTCTGACACCTCCCATTCATTTTACTATCAATTTCTCAACCCCTCCTTGACTCCTCACCTTGGAAACATAAGACCATCATTCCACAGTCAATGATCTTGTTGAGCTGGAATGACCATTAGAATCACTGAGTTTGACCATATACATGCCGGCACTTTGTGATGTAAGGGGTATTTCATGGATATATGCCCAAGGTGGCATTTGACCTTCGTATATCAGCGTGCCTTTTATGGAATATAGCTGGACCAGGAGA
>JAGNXB010000022.1 GCA_017985675.1 Saprospiraceae bacterium
TTGCTGGAGAGTGCACGGTATACGCAGGACGAAACAATCTCCAGCCGATTAGCTGCGACTATGTTATTTCTAGGTGAAATGATTCAAATCCATCGGCACTTACCTGGCAGTATCCATCCCTATGGTCAGGGTGATTTTTCCTTTCGGTGTTTGACCGGAGAGGCCCAAATGGCCCTTGTATTTATGCATTATGGAACCCTTTCAAAAGAGGAAATTTGGCAGGAATATGCGCAGCGTCTCATGGCCGGGATTATGCCCTTCTGGATACCTCTCAAAGGAATTAACGGTGGGCTATCCGGCTCCCTGCCTCTGTGGGGACCTTACATGAAGTGGTGCTTCCCCAATTGGGCGGCGAAGTTTTATCTGGATGCTTATAAAATTATGAAAACGTCCATGTAATACAGCGACTGTCTCTATTTAATACAAAAGCCATCTTCAATACGTGATCCACGCAAAGTCAGGCCCGGATAAAAGTTGTCAGGAAAGCAAGGTGGAGACAATGTACCACACTCATAAACAGATGAAACATTAATTGACACTCCGTTAATATTCAACTTACATGGATCATAAGGCGAAAATCGGTTGGAAGGTTTCAACCAATTGTCTGCAATTCGTTCAGACAGGGCGATAGACTGAAATACATTTCTTAAATTACTCGCGGCAACTCCAAAAAATAACAAAACCATAATAATCTGAAATAATCGTTTACTTTGAAAATATAGAAACGAAACAGCAATTGCAATAAGTGTAATAATAAAATGCCACCCAAAACGAAATGCTGGCATCTTGAAAAACCAAATGGCGAAAAGGCAAATATTCAAAATAACAAACTGCCAAATAACAGGCTGAATATTAGGAATTTTTCGATATCTGATCCAAGCAAAATATATAAAACTTACAACAATGCCAGCAATCGCAAAAATGCTGGATTTGAAAAATAGTACATTTGATAACCATACACTTATCCAATTATAAAAGCTGGGACCTTCTCTTAACTGGCTGTATTGACCGACATTCATTACTTCCTCTCTTTTAGCATAATCTTCTACATAAAAATATTGACCACGTGCAATTTCTATAGGCACTTTCCAGTCATAGCTAAACAAATCTATTTGATATATTGGATAAATAAGGTAGCCTGAAATAATAACATTCCGAACCACCCAAGTTGTTACAAAAGCGAAAGCAAAAAGAATTGGCTTGATAGTAGGATTTTGTAATGGATTTGATTTCTTAAATAATATAAATAAATATATAATTCCTAAAAAAATTGCTGAAAACTTATTTGTTACTAAAAGGATCAATAAAAATAACAATGGAGATGATATGTGTATTTTTTTTTGTTTTAAATTTTTTAGTGAAAAATAAATAAATAATATTGATCCATAAATATTTAAAAAATCAGCATCAACGCCTGTGAGAGGATATTTCCAGGTGAACAATAATGAAATGACCATAAGAACATCCTCATGCAAATGATCAATTTGCTTTTTCAGAAGTCTATGAATAGATCGAACCGCAATAGTAGCGTAAAGTATATAAATAAGTCCGTTAAGAGCGTATATGCCATCGAAATTTGTAGTTCTGAACGACATGATGGCATCCAAAAGGTATTTGGAAGGATTAAAGCCCATCCTATCCTCAATATTTGCAATCCCTGGAATAATCGGAAAGGTTTCAATCCATCGAATGAATGGCATGTGGTATGCAGCCTCGTCAATAACTTCAGATAATGTAATTGACTTTAAAAGTGCTACCAATATGATAGCTGTGAATATCAAAATTGAAAATAAACTCAGGTCTTTAACATGGTTGTATAGATCACCTGCGAAACCTCTTAATCTTTGATTATTATTATGGGTATAAAATATTCCAAATATAATCAAACTTACACTAAAAAATAAATTTATTGGCAAATACAACTGATATATACCTCCGATAAATATTATACCTGTTACACCTGTAAAAAAAATAAGTATGATGCGCTCAATTGGATCATCTATCTCCGTTTTAACTCCAAACAAACGCAACATTAGATCCCCTATAGTTAACCCAAGAAGGAGCATAACAAGCCACTGAATAATCACCCAAACCATATAAGCACTTTGCCTTTAGTTGCAGACCTAAACAAAAATGAATCAGTCTACTATGATCAGTACATTTCCACTATTGGAATCTATATTTTCAGGGTTGTGATAACTTTGGACTTCCAATATTCCAGAAGAAAGATCAACAAACTTAAACATATAAACGCCCGTTGGCATTTGCATTGTATACCAATTATTCGACACGTTCAATCCTGGATGTAAGACGCCTAAATCAGTTTGATTTAACGTTCGAATTAAACGACCAGTCATGTCATATACTTGTACAATATACTGGCTTATGGGCTGGGCACCTGTTAACCTGTAATAAAAGCGGCCTATATCACTAATTGGATTGGGCACACACCAAAAATTTGTAAGTTCTTGTTTTTCTTGCACAATAAATCGAACTTCATAGTTCAGATCCGGCTGATTACCCTGTTGATCCCGGGATAAAACCCTTAGAGAATATTCGCCTGTAACCAGAGTTGGCTTATAAATAACTCTAGCTTCATTAGAGCCATTCCCTACAGATGGTGCAGGTATAAACGTCATGGTTTGTTCACCATGAAATACAGGGACAAACAACTCATTATTTGGACCTGTTAACCAAATTTCAAAGGCTGTAGTATCCTGCAGCCGCAGCCACTCTTGTTGATCACGTAATATTAATTCTATAGTTGGATGCGCAGAGACCAGATCGTTTTGTTTAATTTGGACGCCGTCAAAAGTGACGGTAAGAACGGGTATTTGTTCATCCGGAATAATGTAAAAAGATAGGGAACCTGCATTATTTCGGTATTCCGTTTCAGATTGCACAGGACCTGGATTGCACAGGAGCTGAAGTACTTGTGGGCCCGCACGCTCGGTATCTGTCAAGGACCAATTAATTCGCAAACTATCTGACCCGGCCATCGGAGGATATACCTGATCCAAAATTTGGTTGGGACTTCCCGTTCCACTTAATATAAACCGCATATGCACACTATCTGCAGGAGCCGCCTGTAAATTTTCAATACTTAAATCGATCAATATGGTTTGGCCCTGATGAATGGTATCACCAGGCCACTGCAATTGGTTAGATGGATTAAGTGCCAGATCGGGGAGTCCATCGAATTTAATCTGCCAATACTCAAGTTGTACGGCGCTGCGCATGACCGAATCAGCAGAAAAATAGTCTATATCCAAATAGGGAAATTCATTGGCATCAATGAATGTAAGGTCAATTTCATTAGTCGTAATTTCAGGGAGCAGCAGGGCCCTCGAACCATCCGGTCGACGCCCCCATAAGGCGATTTGCCAATCATCCTCAGGTGATATTTCACTTACATTGAAGGATAAATTTGTCCATTTTTTAGCCGGACCGATTGTTTGGGAAACCATAGTGCCCTGATCCCACAAGCCATTTAACAAAACGGTCTCCTCCAGGGGTGCATCTAGTTCACCCAATCGCTCCAGTACGGGCCATGTCGGGTCGTCTTTTTTATACATTAGTAAATAAGGATGCGGACCATCCACTGCTGTGCTCCGCAGAAGCTGCGCACCCTGGTTTTCCAGAACCTGAAATAAATTTGTCCCCAATGTGATAGAATCAGCAGCCCATGTTTCGGGCATGTAGCTGGTATTTTCGTATTGAATGGTATAAACAATGACATAATATCCGGAAGGAATAGTATCCCTAATAAAGTTAATAGCTTTTTCTCTCCATTCTGGTGTATTGGTCCAATAAGGGAAATGCCCATGCAAGGCTGCCCATGGGGTTGGCTGGTGACTACCATAAAGGCCCGGATATTGATTAATCCACGGTTTGGCGGTAACCGGATCCACCGCAAAAACATAAATACCCCGATTTACCGGTCCGTCCCAGATAATAAAATAGTGGGGGTCATTATCAAAATCAACACCTATGGGAAATTTGGGATGAACGGCATTTTTAATTTTTACAGTGCGCACATCATAAGCATATCGCAATTTTCCAGTGGTATCATCTATGACCAGGTTTTCAAAACTATTTTGTTTTAATTGAGCCGGATGCGATTGGTGCCAACCCGGTGAACTGCCCGGGATATAAACAAAAGAATGACTCCTCCAATATAAGGCATTACTGGCAGGACTAATTCGCCAAAAATAAACTGTACTATCTATCCACGGAATATCCGGTGTCCAATGAATGACGCCACCAGATTGACGAATCAATTGTTCTTTAAATAATGGACTATCAAAGTCCGGGCTCGTGTCAATTTGCATGATATAATCCAATTCCGCAGCAAAAACATTTGCTGTAAATGCACGTAAATGAACGGGTGTCTGGCCTACAATGCCAAAATCAAGAGGATAGGCAGGATAAGCGGCGTTACTCAGTACAGTGAATGGATGCCCGGGCTTGCCATCAGCAAAAATATACACATTATTTTCACGTGCCTGCGGCAATGGTCTTTCGGCCAAAACCTGATCTGGATCCAATGTAATAAAAATCCGATTTTCACCGCCCGACTTTTCGCCTCCAACCGGCAGCAGGACGGAGAGCATTTGGCTATACCTTTTTACGATGATAGAATGATCCGATACACTGCCTAAGGAACCGTCGGGCAAAAAATGCTCCAGGCGAACCGTCAAGGTATCACCTGTATTTTTTCCCGTATTAATGATCGGTATTTGGACCTTTAAGCTGTCATCATTTTCGGAAAGGCCATCAGGACCAACAAGAACAGATTGTGGCGCAACCCAATAATCCGGTCCCTCTGCCACAAATACCCGCACAGCCGGATCACCCATGAGCGTGAATTGTTGCAGAAGCACCCGCATGCCGAATCCCTGATTATCATTAAAATGAAGCAGACTTTCCTGCAAAATTTCCCCTATACTTTTCCCATACGCAGCACCACTTGATTGAGCCATATATTCCAAAGCAAGTGTACGCAGAGCAGACACATACCCCAGCCCTGTGGTGGCAAAAAATGCGAGAGCAGCTTTTTCTTCCTGAAAAACAAAATTTTCACCTACACTTTTAAATCCTTCGTGAATTTGACCGGAATAACAGCCCAGACTAAGCATGACAGGGTATCGGCCTTTATTTGTAAAATTACGGGGATCATCAATACTAAAATCAAATCCACCGGCACCGGAATGCCCAAAAAAAGTGACGAGCCCGGTTCCCTCATTGATGCGCCGTGTAAGTTCCTGCGACACAGAATATTGCACCGGATCACTGCTTGTTTTGTAAAAAGAGGTAACGTTTGCTCCGATTAATCCTTCCCGAAGGAATTGTTCCATTTGATCTAATGCAGCATGAATGGATTGTTGTTCACCTGCTGATGCGCCGCCGCCTAAATGAACCACTTCTTTTCGCCACAACCTGTCTTCATAATCAGGAGAGCGCAGTCCGTTTTCGTGTTGTACCACTTTTGTTAAATACATCCGCACTTCATCTCCAGTTTCTGCGGCAAGCCGCCCTACCGCAGTGGTGGGATTATTGGTAAATGGATGTGTCACCAATAGATTATCTGCACCTGGCGCTCCATATGTTGGAATAAAATAGGATTGATTGTCTGCCTGAGCGAGCGAACTTTTAGTTCGTGTCAAATTATATTGACGGCCCTTGCCGATGAGAAATAAAAAATCAGGATTATTGCCTGTTTTTTCGAGTGCATGGACAAAATTTCGAATAGCTAATGGATGGCGTTGTACACCATAGGAAAATTGATCATAAAGATCCGTAATGGAAACAACGGAAGTGCTGTAGGTGCCACCATCTGCTGATGCGCGAAAATCGGCATACGCCTGGACCTGGTTTTGTCCGTTTCCATCATCAAATAATGTCGGATGACTAATGATGAGGTAATCGATTTGATCTGAAACCAATGGTTTTATTGATGCAGGCGAGATTGAAATAATGGACTTAAATCCCTGATCAACCCGGATGAATTGTAGCTGTTCCTGTGCTAAGGTCTCAGGTACTCTAAATCGAACCGTATCCCCGGTAGAAGTTGCAATTAAATAATTATTGGAGCTGAGTGTATATATCCTATAATCACCAGGAGTACCCCCGGTAAATACCAATTGGCGATCGCCTGTTCCAGCGGGCAAACGAAATGAAAACGATGGGTTATTTCCGAGGGCAAATTGGCGCGGATAGGTCGCACTTAAAACAGACACTGCAAAACGGTCACTGCCTGATGCCTGTCCAGCAATGTTTATGGATTGCATTTGTGGCACATCGGCTGCTACCTTATAAAAACTTAATTGGCGCAGTTCATACCCATTATAGTTTTCCTGATGCATTTCATCACCATTCCAGGTAATACGTAAATCATGGTCGGTCGTATTACTCACCATTCGAACATCTATTTGGACAGGAGCCTGCACGGGGGCCAGACCAGATAAGTCCATCGTCAGTGTCTGATTGGCCACTTGGTTGCCTGCAAAGCCTTCCCCTCGAGTAAATACCGATTCTGCCACACCATCAACCGCATACATATAATGGCGATTTGAAAAAGATTGGATCTGCTTGTACTCAAACCATTGTTCTGCTGTCGGTGGGTTGGATTGATCATTCCCAACAAGGTTGAAACGTTTGCTACTACTGCCATCTGTAGTCCATGTTAAATAATAAACCGCTGTGTCCGTAATTACACTGTATTCCGGATTGAGCATATCGGCTAGTCCACCGGGATAAAAGTGACGATCCAGGATGCTGCGGTTTTTTTCTGCATAAAAGGTCAGGTAATCGCCAGGTCCCCAACTGCCAACGTTTGTTACCTCCAGGGCTACTTCCTGGCCAAAGTTAAACATCCGCCATTGTCCGCCCTGAATTTGATCCACCGGAATCCCTGCTGTAGCAAGTGCTTCATAACTTACCTTGTAGATACCATCCTCGGCTATGGGGATCCGATAATGTTGCAGGCTGTAGTCGATCCATTCATTGCCATACAGGCTATCCTGCCCTACCAGCATCTGAGCTTGGGCGCCGTTTACCTGCAGGACTAAAAGGGCTATTACACCGAGCACAAGAGGGTGTATTTTATGTTGGATTAAAGACATAGCTACAAAAATAAGGGTATCCCGGTTGAAATTTAACCTTGGATGAAAATCTTAATGGCATAGTAACCTAATGCGGGGCTATGTTGTTGCGAAATAATGAGTTAAGGAGGATTTGATGTAGTGGAGGGTGGCGTGTGGAGAGTGGAGAGTGGAGTGTGACGCGTGGAGAGTGTAAGTGGATAATTTCGTAATAATCTGGAGTCTGGAAATCTGGAATCTGGACCGAGATGTGGAATAATCTCAAATTGGAGAACTGGAATCAAACCGGAATGAGGAATTGGGCCTATTCATTTTCGCAACCCGCATCGCAACCCGCAACCCGCACTCTCCATGCCACTGTTGCCCTATACTATCCTACCCGATTTAATCGTTATAATTAGATATGCCGATTTTAAAATGAGTCAAAAGCCCGTTTTTCAATCCAGTGGGCAATTGTGTTTTCCTTCCTCTCTCCCCATATCCATACCGGGAGCATGTACTTTGCGTAAGTGTTATACATACCGAATCCGGAAAAGTTATTAGTCCGTTATTAGTCCGCTATTAGTCCGGTATTAGTCCGGTATTAGTCCGGTATCAGTCTGGTAAACCTATGATGCTACTTTTATTGTAATTTATTACTTGGTTTAGTGAGTACCAATCATACCCTTTTGCGGACAACTTTGGGAGAGGCGAGATGCAGGATGCGCAGATCCCATTTAGAGTTCAGAACAAAGAGTTCAGAACAAAGAACTCAGAACAAAGAAACTCAGAACAAAAAACGGACTGTCTGACCCTCCCGCCTTCGCTATAGCTACAGCGGGTGCAACAAGACCCTGTCTTCCGCCAGGCAGGCTTCAACCTTGCGACTTTCTCAAACCCTCCTAACTCCTACAAAACCTTCCATTCCAATAATCTGCCTTACGTTTGCGTTCATTCTCAGCAAGTCCCCCAACATATGGCGCAACGCACGCGCAAGTCAAAACCGGTTTCGAAACACACCTTGTTTTATCCCCGTCGCATTCTGCGGTATGCGCTTATAGCTGCCGGGATCGGGCTGGTTTTATTCCTCCTCCTTTTTGCATCGGTGTATTGGGGGCTTTTTGGACCCTTGCCTACCCGCACCGAACTAGCGGCTATAAAACATCACCAGGCTACAGAGGTGCTCTCTGCAGATGGCGATATACTGGGCAAATACTATACAGAAAACAGGGTGATCGTCCCCATGGACAAAATCAGCCCCTGGGTCGCAAAGGCCCTCATTGCCACGGAGGATGCCCGCTTTTTTGAACATAGAGGGATTGACATTATCAGTCTTGGAAGAGTAATCTTCCGCACCCTGCTGATAGGCGATCGAAGCCAGGGCGGAGGCAGTACCATCAGCCAGCAACTGGCTAAAAATCTTTTCCCCAGAGAAAAGGCCAAATGGTATGCCCTGCCGTCGGTTAAAATACGGGAAATGATCATCGCCACCCGGCTGGAACGCGCGTACTCCAAAGAAGAACTACTGCATCTTTACCTTACCACAGTGCCCTTTGGGGATAATATTTTTGGTATCGAAGTAGCGGCCAGAAGGTATTTTGACATCGGTGCCAAACAATTAAAAGCACACCAGGCGGCGCTATTAGTGGGGATGCTCAAGGCCAATACCTTGTATCATCCGGTCAAATATCCGGAACGCGCTCTTGAGCGGCGCAATGTCGTATTGCGCCGGCTCCGGGAAAAAGACGAACTCAGCCTGGCTGAATACAACCGCCTAAAGGGCCTGCCTCTGGACATCAACTATTCGCGCGAAAGTCATCACCTTGGTCTCGCCACTTATTTTCGGGAGCACCTGCGGATTGAAGTGGATAGTCTGCTTAAGGATATCCGCAAAGCCGATGGCACGAAGTACAATTTATATACTGATGGACTGCGCATCCGCACAACGCTCAACGCGCGTATGCAGCAATATGCTGAGGCGGCCATGGAGAGTCACATGGTGGTCCTCCAAACCGCCTTTGACAAGGAGTGGAAAGGTGGCAAGCCATGGGGCAGTGACGCTGTCCTCGATCTGGCCATGCGCAACAGCCCCCGGTGGAAGGCCGCTAAGGAAGAGGGCATGTCCGACATAGACATAAAAAAGATGTTTAAGGAGCCGATCGACATGACCATTTTTACGTGGCAGGGTGAAGCCACGCGTCGCTGGACACCGATGGATTCCCTGCGATATACAATCAGCCTTCTCCATGCCGGCGTGCTGGCCGGTGATCCTCAATCCGGCGCTATCCTGGCATGGGTGGGTGGTATCAATCACCGTTTTTTTCAATATGATCACGTCAAAGCCCGGAGGCAGGTGGGCAGTACATTCAAGCCGGTCGTGTATGCCGCCGCACTGGAAGCCGGGTTTGACCCTTGTGATTATTTTGAAAACAGGGAGGTTACCTACTCCGATTATGATGACTGGACGCCCAAAAATGCTTCGAATGAAAGCGGTGGTGTGTATACGATGGCCGGCGCATTGAGCCAATCGCTCAACACGGTCACAGCAAGCCTGATCATGGAGACCGGTGTAGATCCGGTGATTGATCTGGCCCGAAAATTCGGATTTACAGGCAAAATGGACAAGGTCCCGAGTATCTCCCTTGGTGTCGCTGATGCCAACTTGTGGGAGGTGCTTACGTTGTATGGCACCCTTGCAAATGATGGGATTCGTCCGCACTGGTATTATATCAGCCGCATAGAAGACGCCGATGGCCGGTTGCTTTTTGAAGCCTCAGCGCGTGATAATCAGCAATTATTTGAACGGGCTATCGCTCCGGAGCATGCCTTGTTTTTGAGGCATGCGTTGGAAATGGCTGTAGATAGCGGCACGGCAAGAGCGTTGCGCCCTAGATATGGACTGAGCGGCCCATTGGCAGGGAAGACAGGCACCACACAGGACCATGCTGATGGATGGTTTGCCGGATTTAGTGCCCAACTGGTAGCGGCTGTAAGGGTAGGAGCAGAAGTGCCTGGTGTCCATTTTAAGAGTCTGATGGCTGGTGCCGGTTCGCGGACGGCCCTGCCGATTTTTGGAAAACTATGGGCCAGTTGTCAAAAAGATACTGATCTGCGCCACATGGTACTTAAGCCTTTTTCACCCCTTCCAGAACTCATGGTTGCTGATTTCCAATGCCCGCCCTATTTGCCGGAATATCCGGAAATGACAGATGAAGGGGGTGGCTTACTCGATTTTCTGGGATTGGGCAAAGAGGAAAATCCCGAATCGGAGGGTATCCAGCGAAAGCCCAGCGAAGCCAGTGAAAAGATTCGTGAGCGCAATGAAAAACTCATCAAAAAGCGCGAACGCAAAGATTCCTGGAAATCTTTTTGGGATGGCGTTTTTAATAGGGAGTAGGGGAGGTTTTGAGTAGGGAGGGTTTGAGGCTTTGAGGTTTTGAGGGAGTAGAGAGTTGAGAGTCGAGAGTGGAGTCTATAATTTCGGAATAATCTGGGAATCTGGAATCTGGAATCTGGTGCAAGACGTGAGGGAATTTGGTGCGAGATGTGAGCTCACGACCCAAAGGGGTGAGCTCACGTACTCCATCACCTTTGCCATGGCTTCGGCGACCAAAGGAAAGGTCGAATGTGCAGTGTACATTCGGTGAGCGAACCGAGCGCCCCCGCGCGAGGCTTACGAAATACCAAAGGAAAACTTATGAGGGAGATAAGGGTTTTAAATACGCAGGGTGTCATGGTATTGACCGTATCTGTATCACCTACTGAAGAATATGTGCTTGATATACAATCATTGCAGCCTGGCTTATACATCGTGGAAGCGCTGGACAGCCAACAAGGTATTCACCATGCCCGCCTTGCCTGCGTGCGTTAGGATTATCCTCACCGTATGTTTACTGGGCACCTGGTCTTGGCATGCAAATGCCCAGCATCGGTATGACTATACCTGGATGCTGGGGTATAGCAATGAGACTGTACCGGATACCATCTGGTGGATGTCAAAACTCGACTTTAATTCCTCCCCGGCTACCATAACGGTAGTAGATGGACGATCAGATATGGACGGAATGGCGGCAAGTATAAGTCATCCCCAATCTGGCTCACTCCTGTTTTACGGTAATGGCTGCCATATACGCAATGCTGGGAACGATATCATGGAGAATGGAGATACTATCGTCCTGACTTATCAATACCATGGCTTTTGTTTTGCTAAAGGACTTCCTCCGCAGGATGGTATGATGATCCTTCCAGATCCCGGTAAGGAGGATGGCTACTGGGTTTTTAACCAGGGTATCACATATAAATTTGAACCTTATACTCACCTGCATGCTATATTATTTCTTTCCTATGTAGATATGGCTCTGAATAATGGATTAGGAGTGGTGACGGCCAAGCAAATCAGGATTGGAAATGATTCCTTATTTACTGGGCTCTCAGCATACAGGCATGCCAATGACAAGGACTGGTGGATCATCATTGGCAAGGAAATATATCATGAATATTATAAAATACTTGTCAATGAAACTGGGGTCCAATGGCTGGATACGATCATTCTTCAACCAAATATCCCGAATAAAAAACCTTCTGGAGGTGGTCAGTCATTTTTTTCTCCAAATGGGGAACACTATTTCTATATGGCGCAGCCTAGAGACGGCATCTTTATGATGGACTTTGACCGGGCTACAGGTGATGTGAGCAATATCCGGGTTATTAGTGGTTGGGATACGATCGGCTTGTTCGGTGGGGCATCTATCAGCCCTTCCGGCCAGTTTCTATATGTCAACAATGGTGGTAAAATCTGGCAGCGGGACCTGTGGGATCCAGATTCCACCAGCAATCTTGTGTTAGTTGGCGAGTGGGACGGGTTTGTTGATACACATGGTGTAGCGATAGGCTTTGGAACCCAGCAGCTGGGACCGGATTGCCGGATCTATATTGCTCCGACTACATGGTCCAGGAACGTCCATGCCATACTCTACCCCGATCGCAAGGGGGCAGCTTGTGAGTTTCGTCAGCGGTATATTCGCACACCTACATATATTGGATATACTCTTCCAAATTTTCCTTACTATCGGGTTGGCACCGATTATCCGTTGTGCGACAGCACACATTTAGGGTTTGATTCTGTGAGTTCGGTGACAATTTCTAAGCCATTGTCTTCCCGGCCCCTCTCCCTATTGCCCAATCCATTCACAAATAGCCTGCAGGTCTATGCTGGCGATGATCTGATTAAACCGGGAACTATGCTTAGCGTCTATGATGCAATCGGCCGTATGGTTCACCAGGAGTTGGTGACGGCCCAGGTTATGGGTATCCTGACGGCACACTGGTCTCCGGGTCATTATTTTATTACCTGGATGCCCCCAGGAGTTCCACCGAGCTATGCGACTGCCGTGAAGGTGGAGTGAGCCTAATTTGAGTACCGAAGACGGATGTCAAAGGATGGAGCAAGGACAGGACCGGAGGAAGAGTACTTTTTAGAAGTTAGGGATTGCGGACATAAGGATGCGGTAAAATAGAAAGTGGTGAGGTGATTATCAAAATAATCTGGAATCAAAATAGGGATGAGGAATCAGGAATGAGATAAATCCAAATGAAGTAAGATGATGGTAAAATAATCTGGAATCTCTGGAATCAAGAAGGAGGTCCGACGACGGAGGATGGAAGAAGAATCCTGAAGAACATGGCGTGAGAAAGTTGGTAAAGTGTGTAAAAAACACTAAATTTGTTTAACAGCGTTCAGGACCAAGTATCGTGAATTAACTATTTCTAAATAGGACAAAAATGGCCCTGAAAAAATTAAAGCAAGTACACAAAGAATCAAGCGGGAGTGTCCGCCTAAATGACATAAAAAATGTTACGATTTAGTTTAAGCTTAATAACGCTTTTATTTATTTTTTTCTGTAAAAAAGAGGATACGCCATTGGAAAGTTTGTTTAAAGTAACAATGACCAACGGGGATGTTATTTACGTAGACCCCTCATTTATAGGTAAACCAGTGGAATGGGGGGGCTATGGCAAGGACATTTTGTTATTAACCAACCTTTCGAGTTTAGAAGAAGTAGAAAACGATTTCAATGGCAAAGCTAATACGGAGGCAATAGTTGGCCAACTGGGAATCAATGAAGGAAGACCTTATGCTGCCAAAATATGTGCCGACATGGAAGCCTTTGGTTTTGATGATTGGTATCTTCCATCATGAGGCGAACTGAATGAAATCTATTTAAAACTTGGACCTACTAATAACGGAGGTAGTGGGCAAATAAACACGAGCACGCTATGGAGTTCCTCTGAATTTACCAACGGCTTTGTTTTAATTCAAAATATGACCAGCGGCAGCAAGACCATTACCATTAAATATTACCAAAACCGGTGCCTCTGCGTCCGACGTTAAGCGAAGACGGAAGACCGAAGACGGAAGACCGAAGACGGAAGACGGAAGACCGAAGACCGAAGACCGAAGATTGGAGAACACGCTCAAACCCTCCTCCCCTCAAACCCTCCTCCCCTCAAAACCTCCTAGACTCCTCGACTCAAAACCCTCCTCAACTCCTCGACTCACCCCCTCCTCCCCTCAAAACCTCCTCGACTCCTCGACGCATAATTCACTACCTTGTGCCCTCAAATCGGATGTACCGCAACCTATGCTGCTTTGGATCCTCTTTTTTGTTCTGATAGGAACAGCACTTGCCCTGGATTTGGGCGTTTTTCACAAAAATCCTGAATCGATTAATGCCAAAGAAGCCACCGGGTGGTCCATCATCTGGATTACCCTGTCGTTGCTTTTCAGTATTGTGGTCTATTTTGCCTATGAAGATGATTGGTCTGGGATCCGGGAGCTGAGCGGGTCTTTTATTTCGGGCAGTGACGCGGTAGTTCTTTATCTATCCGGTTATCTGTTGGAGCTTAGCTTAAGCCTCGACAACATTTTTGTCATGGCCATGATTTTTGCCTATTTCAAAGTGCCGGCAGCAAATCAGCACAGGGTCCTTTTCTGGGGCATCATGGGCGCCCTTGTGTTTAGGGCGTTTATGATTTTTGCCGGCGTTGCACTCATTCAGAGATTCGATTGGTTGATTTATGTCTTTGGTGCTTTTCTCATTTATGTGGCACTTAAAATGTGGACCAGCCGCGACGAAGAGGCCATGGATCTTCAGAATAACCGGGTTTTGCGCTGGCTCCGAAACTATTTGCCCGTAACAAGGCATTTTCATGGTGAGCAATTTTTCCTGAGGCGTCGGAATATATTGATGGCCACCCCATTATTCCTGACGCTGGTGATGATCGAACTGACGGATATCCTCTTCGCGCTGGATAGTATTCCGGCTATATTCTCCATCACCACCGACCCGTTTCTCATTTTTACCAGTAATATTTTTGCTATCCTCGGGCTGCGATCTATGTATTTTATGCTGGCTGCTGTGCTTGACCGCTTCCGTTTTCTCAAATACAGTGTAATCGGCATTCTGCTGTTTGTCGGGCTTAAAATGGTGTCCCACGGTTTCATTCATATGGCCGGATGGGTGTCGCTGGTCTTCATTGGGGGGGCTTTGCTCGCCGGAGTGATCGTTTCTCTCTTGCATCAGGAAAATTCCATGGATGATGACGACCAGGAAAGCATGCAAATACCACCAGTTTGATTATTGGCTAAAGATTCCTGTCCTTTGTGTGAAATTTTAAGGGAACAGCCATGTATAAAGGTAAAAAAGTGATCGTCGTGCTGCCCGCATACAATGCGTCAGCTACCCTCAAAAAAACCTATGACGAAATCCCCTTCGACCTGGTCGATGAAGTCATTCTGTGCGATGATGCCAGCAGGGACAATACAGCCACATTGGCCAAGGAAATTGGTATTCAACATGTTATTGTGCATGAGAATAACAAGGGTTATGGCGGCAACCAAAAATCGCTCTACAATCGGGCGCTGGAACTGGGCGGCGATATCGTCATCATGTTACATCCGGATTATCAGTACACGCCATTGCTCATCCCCAGCATGGTCAATATTATCGGGGATGATCTGTATCCGGTTGTTTTAGGATCCAGGATTCTTGGAAAAGGTGCGCTGCGTGGGGGGATGCCCTTGTATAAATATATTGCCAATCGCCTCCTTACGCTAACCCAAAACATATTGGTGCAATACAAATTGTCTGAATACCACACCGGCTATCGCGCATTTAGCGGGGAGGTTCTTCGAAAGATTAACTATAATGAAAACTCCGATGATTTTGTGTTTGACAATGAAATGTTGTCACAGATCATCTACGCCGGATTTGATATTGCTGAAGTCACCTGCCCTACTAAGTATTTTGAAGAGGCGAGTTCGATCAACTTCAGGCGTTCAGTGACCTACGGACTGGGAGTGCTGCGCGTATCATTGGGGCATTGCGCCCAGCGCTGGGGACTTGTCGATCTGCCCATATACCGGAAGTTGGCTTAATGGGAGATTGCTGGTGTGTTCCAAAAGCTTTTTTCAGTAGCACAAAAAAAGCCAGGGCCAACGTGTAAACCAGGGTCATCGTCATAAAGTGTTGGTTTTGGTTGTTCTATCAGTCGGTTTTAACATAACGCCAACAGGAAGGGATTTATGTTTGGCAAACACAGGAATCGTCGGCATTTTGTCAAATTTTCTTCGATATGGCCAGGTTAAACAAACAAGCATTGAAAAATTGGCTGGATGAAGCCGCTGATCGTTACAATCAGCCAAACTTTATAGCCGACGATCCGATTTCCATACCCCACCAATTCTCCCTGCTTCAGGACCGCGAAATCATTGGATTATGGACGGCAATCCTATCCTGGGGGCAGCGCAAAACCATCATTTCCAAAGCCAGGGAATTAGTCGGCTATATGGATGAGGCCCCCTACGATTTTGTACGAGGCCACAAGGACACCGATTTAAAGCGCATGCTGGCCTTCCGGCATCGCACCTTTAATGATGTCGATCTGCTTTATTTCATGGCGTTTTTCAAAAAACATTATGCGGACCATGATAGTCTGGAACAGGCATTTACCAGGGAGTGGGCCGCAGGGAATGAAACCGTGGAGCAAGCGTTGGATGGATTTCATCGGTATTTTTTTTCGCTTGATTTTGCACCCGACCGCACCCGCAAACACGTGTCTGCCCCCTTTCGAAAGTCTACCTGCAAGCGCTTGAATATGTTTTTACGTTGGATGGTGCGTAAGGATGAACAAGGCGTGGATTTTGGCATATGGCACACCATTCGCCCCGACCAGTTGGTCATGCCCCTCGATGTCCATGTGGAGCGTGTGGGTCGTCGGGTTGGACTAATCACCCGCAAGCAACGTGACTGGCAGACAGCTTTGGAGCTCACGCAGCGATTAAAACAGTTGGACCCCATCGATCCGGTGCGGTATGATTTTGCTTTATTTGGGTTGGGTGTTTTGGAAAAATCACCTGATTAACCCAATTCATGCATTAGGCTTCGAGCGAAGGTCATTTCTGCAAAATAATCTGGTACTTCGCCGACGAGGCATAGCCGCCTATGGTAAGGAGGGGAAGTGCCTGAGTATGAAGCAGAAATGAGCTGCAGCTGAAGCAAAATGAAAGACAAATACTTAAAAAGGGAGTTTTTATTTACCTTAATAATGGCGAATTAACTTTATGATGGCTTAAATCACCTACACCAAGGCAATTTTTGTCATATATTTTAAACCTAATGCATGAAGTGGGTTTAACGAACAAGCATCACCGTGCCTTTGCTGGAAATCGACTCACCGTTTAGAGGGGTGACCTGTAATGACCAGACATATATGCCGGGTGCCGCATCGGAACCATTTATTTTTCCATTCCAACCATCTTGTTGTTCCGTGGTGCGAAAAACCTCACCACCCCAACGGTCAAAAACAACAAATTCGTAAGCCGTATTTTCTGCAAAAACAAGGAGTGGTCTGAAGATCGGGTTGAGTCCACGGGGGGCAAAGGCATTGGGCATCCAAATCCTTACTTCCTGACTGGCACAAGCCCGGTTGCTTCGTGATATGCGTCGCTCCTGGCCATTGGGCAAAGTGACTCGGTAGGTAGTCTCAACAACATAACATACCGGCTCGAGTGGCAAATTGGCCCCGTCCAGGACATGTTCAAAGGTATTGCTCATAGTTTGACCCAAAGGAAGAATCAAGCTGCCCCTTTGTTCGAAAATGTCATATTGTTCGATGACACTGTTTTCAATAAGAAGTGGAGTCCATGTCAGGACATTTCGAAAATCCGGATAGGCCACAGCTTGTAGCCAAACAGGGGAAGCAGGCGTGGATAACCAGTCTTTTTGGCAGTCATCACGAGCCATGATTTGGTAACTGACCTGTTGGAGTGATGCATCTAATCCGGCATCGGTAAAGTTATTTACAGCAGACAAAGGAGCAGTGATGGCCACGGGTTGAATAGGTTGGAAGGGAGCACCGGCCAGGCTGCGTTCGATGCCAGCCAGCTCCAGTTCGGCATACGTCTCCCAGATCCATTCCAACTCGGGCTCCTGTGCTGCATTGATGGTAATGTATTTAATTTGCATCTGCCGGGGTGGCTGTACGATATCCGGGTTGAGGCAAATTTCATTTGACATCGCTGTTACTCCTGTCATGCCCTCGACAGCCTGAACGGTAAAACAATATGTGGTCTGGTCGTCTACCCCGGCATAAGTAACGGTTGTTTGCTGCCCATCAATTTTCTCAATAGGCGTGGGCGCATTCCCGTCTATGCCTAGCCAGATCACCTGGCTGTCCACGCCGCCGGGCCAATTGATATATGGTGACCAGACGAGGGTAATGGTTTGGGCACAAATATCTGTAGTTGCCGAAAGGAAAATGGTTTGATGCAGGATATCAAAAAGGCTATTATTCCCGCAGGGGTCTGAAGCGACGATGTAATAAATTTCCGAACGAATGGCAGGATTGGCGGCTACATCAATATATGTTGTGTCATTAAATACGGTGTCTATGGGGATGGTGCCATTGGGTGTATTGCGGTAGATGATATACCGATCTACCTGCGGTGAAGCATTGGGGGGCCAGGTCAGATGGACTTGCCCATTGATGACTGAGGCACTGGTCAAAGGCACCTTTGGTGGTGGCGCTGAAGACAGTGTGTCAGAGGACAGTCGGATAAATCCCGGACAATTGTGAGAGGACTGCATATAATAATACCATACCTGTGCACCGGGTGTATCGTGGAAATACGTTGTTTGCAATGGATTGGTAATGGCAGCTATCAGGTTGAAAGGACCTGAAAAATTAGTGCTTCCAAAGAGCAGGTAGCTTGCAAAAGGACCACATGAATTGACGGGCAGCGACCAGAAGACGGTGTCGTTTTTGACACATTGAAGTGCAGGGGCCTGAATCACATTTTGTGTCCTTGCGGCAAAGCATACAAACACAAAAGCAATAATATAAAGAGTGCGTAAAGCAGGTACCATTATTCCAAAATTCCAAATTGTGTTGTAAACTCCTTCAGGGTCAATCGCTGCTGTAAGTAATAGGCAACCGTATCGCCGGGAGCCTGTACTTTTTGCCAGGCGGCCAGACCGATGTCCTTCGCATAAACCTCCTCACCTTCAAATTCGAGGGTAAGGAAACCTACCCCTTCATTTTCCATTTTTTCCTTCAATGCAAAGACCAGACTTTTATGCGTACCATCCGGGAGCAGGATTTCATCCCTGCCTTTATAACGGCGTTGGCGGGTAAGTGTTGTAGTGAGGCTGGTATCACCGGGCTCCTTGTAACTAACGACAAAGGTGTACAGCAGACTGGTGTCGCCGATGTCATAAGGAAATAGGTTGGCTCGTTGGATTTGGAGTGGAACTGTAACTAACTGATCGGCCGTATCCCTGGTGAAAAATGCATAACTACGGGCAATAGTGCCATTTCCCACTTCCATTTCTGTCACTTCCTGAACCAGGGTTTTGGAAGAATCGTAAATGCGGGTACGCAAGACCCATCCCGAATCGGAGGGTTCGCTTTTCAAGAACCAGATTTCCCGGCCATGCCCGAGCTGGTCTACCGGGTCGTAAATATAAACCATCCCGTCGGCACATTGCTCGATAGGAAAGTAATACGATTTATAGTCGGTGCGTTCCTTGCTACATCCGGCAAACCCGGCAAAAGCGATCAAGCCGACCAAAAAGATCAAGAGAAAGTGACATTTTGGCACGAAATGTCCATGTGGAATGATTATAGTGCCGGTTGAATCTGCCATAGAGGGGACAAAGTTATGTTATCTTTGCTCTTTCGTATCTGACTATCCTATTACAACACATATGAACTTTTTCACAAAGACACTCGGCAAGCTGTTTGGCAATAAGCAAGACCGGGACAATCGTATTTACGAACCGCGCATTGAAGCCATCAACGAATTTTCTGAATCCTACAAGTCATTGACAAATGACGAGTTGCGCAATAAAACCAACGAATTCCGGGCTCGCATCAACGATTACCTCAGTGAAGTAGCATCGGATTTAGTTGCGCTGAAGGAACAATCGCAAACAACGGAAGATTTTGAGGAGAAGGAAAGCCTTTTTAATCAAATCGACGAGTTGGAAAAACAGCGCAACACGTATCTGGAAGAAATACTCCTGACGCTCTTGCCTGAAGCATTTGCTGTTGTGAAAGAAACGGCCAGACGATTCAAGGACAATGAAACGCTAACTGTATCGGCTACCCAGCACGACAGGGACCTCGCTACCACGCGCAGCTATATTTCGATAAATGGCGATCAGGCTACCTGGAAAAATCAGTGGACCGCCGCAGGAGGTGACATTGTTTGGAACATGTTGCACTACGATGTGCAGCTTATAGGTGGTATGGTGTTACATGATGGAAAGATTGCGGAGATGGCCACAGGGGAAGGAAAAACCCTGGTTTCCACATTGCCCGCTTACCTCAATGGCCTTGCCGGCGAAGGTGTCCATATTATTACTGTCAACGATTATTTGGCTCGTCGTGACTCCGAGTGGAACGGTCCAATTTTCGAATTCCTGTTTCTCACGGTCGATTGCATCGACAAATACCAACCGCATACCCCACAGCGCCGTGCTGCTTACATGTGTGACATCACGTATGGGACCAACAACGAATTTGGATTTGATTACCTAAGGGATAACATGGTGCGCACACCGGAAGAAATTGTGCAGCGCAAACACCATTATGCCATGGTGGATGAGGTAGACTCCGTGTTGATCGATGATGCGCGTACGCCTCTCATCATTTCGGGACCCGTTTCCAAAGGCGCAGAGGATCAGGAGTACCTTGAGCTCAATCCTAAAATTAAACGGCTGATCGAAGCCCAGCAAAAACTGGCTAATGAAAACCTGACAGAAGCTAAAAAACTCTTCAGCGAAGGCATCCTTGGCGTCAATGAGGGCGAAGCGGGAATGGCCCTGTTACGTGCGCATCGTGCTTTGCCAAAATACCGCCCCCTGATCAAGTTTTTGAGCGAAGAAGGTGCAAAAGTATTGCTCCAAAAAACGGAGAATTACTACATGCAGGAGCAATCCAAAAACATGCATCTGGTAGATGCTACGTTGCTCTTTACCATAGATGAAAAAAACCGGCAAGTAGACCTCACCGATAATGGTGCGGAATTTATGGCAAGGGGCAGCGAAGATCCCAAAATGTTTGAATTGCCTGACCTCGCTTTCGATATGATGCAATTGGAGCGGGATGATGCCCTGGAAGGTCAGGCCAAAATCGATGCCCGTCAAAAGCTGATTCAGGAATTTTCGGTTAAATCAAACAGGCTGCATGCTGTTCATCAGTTATTAAAAGCATACGCTTTATTTGACCGTGACCAGGAATATGTTGTTGTGGACGGTCAGGTAAAAATCGTAGATGAACAGACTGGGCGTATGATGGAAGGCCGACGGTATTCGGACGGATTGCACCAGGCGCTGGAAGCAAAAGAAAACGTCAAAGTCGGTGAAATAACCCAAACCTACGCAACGGTTACCCTCCAGAATTATTTCCGGATGTATCACAAGCTCGCCGGTATGACGGGTACAGCCGAAACAGAAGCCGGAGAATTCTGGGAGATCTACAAACTGGATGTGGTTGTCATTCCTACCAACCGGGCTATCTCCCGCGATGACCGGGATGATTTGGTCTTTAAGACAGCCCGGGAAAAATTCAATTCGGTCATAGATGAAATCGTCCGTTTGCGGGAAGCCGGTCGGCCTGTATTGGTCGGTACAACATCCGTAGATATATCCGAAAAGCTGAGTCGTATGTTGCATATGCGCAACATACCGCATAACGTCCTCAATGCCAAACAGCACCAGCGGGAGGCAGAAGTAGTTGCAGAAGCCGGACGCAGTGGTACTGTAACTATCGCCACCAATATGGCTGGTCGTGGTACGGACATCAAAATCGATGAAAAATCCAAAGCCTCCGGTGGTCTTGCCATTATAGGTACGGAGCGACATGATTCCCGAAGGGTGGACCGGCAGCTTCGAGGCCGTGCAGGCCGTCAGGGTGACCCGGGTAGTTCGCAGTTTTTTGTTTCGCTGGAGGACAACCTCATGCGCCTTTTCCATTCAGAGCGCATCGCCAAATTGATGGACCGTATGGGTCACAAGGAGGGGGAAATGATTCAGCATCCATGGGTAACTAAATCCATCGAAAAAGCACAAAGGCGGCTGGAAGAAAACAATTTTGGTATAAGGAAGCGCCTCCTGGAATACGATGATGTGATGAATATCCAGCGGGAGGCGATTTATAAAAAACGGCACCATGCATTGTATGGTGACAGGCTCGCGGTAGACATCCACAATATGTTCTCCAGCCTGACGGAAAACCAGGTATTAAGTCATCGCAATACGGGCGATTATGAATCCTTCCGCCTTGATGCCATTCGACTGATGGGTGTAGATCCGGAGATGGATCCCATCCAATTCAAATCGGGCAACTCCGATGAGGTAATCGATATATTCCGACACCATATTGACACCATTTATCGCAATAAAGCGCAACGTATCAGTGAGGTATTAATGCCTGTGGTGCAGCAGGTACATACCAATGAAAGCCACCGGTTTAAACGTATTTCCATACCGTTTACCGATGGAAGTACGCATCCCCTCCCGGTCAGCGCCGATCTCAAACTGGCCATAGATTCTAAGGGCAAATCCTTGATTACTGAAATCGAAAAGACGGTCACGCTGGCATTGATTGATGATCAGTGGAAGGAACATCTGCGCTCGATGGATGAACTGAAGGATTCTGTGCAGTCAGCCTCTTTTGAACAGAAAGATCCCTTGGTGATTTACAAGATGGAAGCGTATAATCTGTTTGAACAATTGGTTTACCAGATTAATGAAAAGGTATCTTCCTATTTATTGAGAGGTACCATTGTATTCCAGGACGGAAGCCGACTGGAAGCTGCGCGGGTTCAAAAAACGGATCTGAGCAAAACCAGGGTAAGTCGTACAGAGGAACAAGACGATGCCGCACGTGCACGGGCTGCAGCGGCAAGTGCAGGCCAACGGCAGGAGCGTACGGAAACATTTATCCGTCAGGACAAAAAGATTGGACGTAATGATCCATGTCCCTGCGGAAGTGGTAAAAAATTTAAACAATGTCACGGTTCTTAAACCAGGGCCAGACGGAATAACCTAAATTTGATCGATGGATCGCAAGACCGTTGCTGCCGCAATTGAATCGACATTGTTGAAGCCTGAGGCATCAAGTGCGCAGATTCAGGCGCTATGCGATGAGGCTATAGCACTCTCCCTGGGTGGCGTATGTGTATCGCCCTATTTTGTAAAGGAAGCGCGGAGGCGACTGGAAGGACATAGTGTACGTATTGTATCTGTAGCGGGGTTTCCACTCGGGTATAACCATACTTCAGGGAAGGTAGAAGAAATCAAAAAAATGATTCACGACGGGGTGGATGAGGTGGATGCTGTTGTCAATATTACTGCGGTGAAAGAGGGCAATTGGAGCTTTGTAGAAAACGACCTTTCTGCCCTGGCTCAAATTACACATCTGAAAAACAGAAGTATTAAATTAATTATTGAATTTGGATTATTGACGCCCGATGAAATACGATCGGTGTGTACAATTGCGGAGCGATGGCAGTTTGATTTTATTAAAACAAGTACGGGCATGTTAGCACCTGGACCAGAAGCCGCAGATATCCGTTTTCTTCGTTCTATCTTAAATCCGTTTACTAAAATAAAAGCATCTGCCGGAATTCGTACGACGGAGAAGGCGATAGCTTTGATGGAAGCTGGCGCAATACGCCTTGGGACCTCTTCTGCAAAAGCGATTATGGATGGTATACCCGAATAGGGCAGACAAGGTTTTCACCAATGCTTCTAAACGGAAACAATGATCTTTTTTCGCGTCCTGATTACTTTATTTTTAATTCTCACAGCGATCATTGTCATCGGTGCGATCGCTTTGATTCCTGGCTATGGTAAAAAATGGCGCTTGGTGGTCCGTCGGATTTGGATCAGAATGATTCTGTGGGGGCTGAATGTTCGGCTCCGATTGCGCGGGGACATTCCACAAGAGCCTTGCATCTTGGTAGCGAATCACCGGTCCTATCTCGATCCGCTTTTAATTATGACCAGAGTATTGGCGTTACCTGTTGCAAAGGCTGAAATGGCAAAATGGCCTTTGTTGGGCTTGGCGGGAAAAGTATCGGGTATCTTTTATGTGCAGCGCGAAAGTCCAAGGGACCGCAAACGAACGCTGCTGGCAATAACTCAGGCTGTAAGAGAAGGCGAGACCATTTTAATTTTTCCCGAAGGAACAACACATAGTGAAGATCGCACAATAGCCTTTAAAAAAGGCGTTTTTCAAGTTGCAGCTCAAGAAGGTGTCCCCATTATCCCAGTTGCTTTAGATTTTAGAGATAAAGCAGATTATTGGCTGGCTAATGATAGTTTTGCAGGTCATTTTCTGCGACGATTTGGATGGCGGCGCGTACGATGCAGTGTTGTGATCGGACAACCCCTTCGCCATCATGATGCGGATACACTGTTGTCCGATGCATCTATTTGGATTGATGAAATGCTTCCTGTTATTCAGGAGGAGTTGAGGAGGGAGTAGGGAGGTTTTGAGGTTTTGAGTAGTTCAAACGTGAATCGTGACGAGTGTTCACTCGCATTATCCCGGAACCCGCAGCTATTTACCGCAGCGATTTTCTGCGAATAAACGCCTGCCGCCGCCAGGGCTTTGTCGGGTAAAAATAACCGAATAACCGAATAACCGAATAACCGAATAACCGAATAACCGAATAACCGAATAACCGAATAACCGAATAACCGAATAACCGAATAACCTTTTATAAAAAAATTACTCAACTAATACAAATCCAGCCCAGGAATAGGGATTAAAAAAACGGTCCCGCATTTCTCTTTGCGTTTTCCTGAATGCATTAGGAATAGTCATTTTTTCTTCCAGCCAATTTTTATAAAATGAGGTCATAAATTCCATTGTCTCCCTGTCGGGTACTTGCCAAAGGGACATGATCAGGTATTTTGCACCGGCTATTTTAAAAGCGCGTTGCAGGCCATATACGCCTTCGTTCCCTTTTATATCACCGAGTCCTGTTTCACAGGCTGACAATACAACTAATGCTGTATTGCGCAAGTCCAGCTGGCTGATTTCATAGGCGGTAAGTATGCCATCTTCTACCCCTGGCAAGGATTGTCCTCCGGTCCATACCTGGTTGCCTCCAGCAAGGATTAAACCCGATCGAATCATTGGATTGTCAGCTAATTGGAATACCGATGCCGTTGAGGGGATTTCAGGGGAAACGGAAGGGTCAGGAAAAAAGAAGCCGTGCGAAGCCACGTGTAATACTGCCGGCGATGAGGCTGTATTATTATGGCCCATTGATTTAAATTGTTCTTCCGTGCCTGTATTGCCGGTATAATAATTCACATTAAATGATGCCGCCTCAGTTATGTTTTTGATAATCGATGCTTCTTTTTCCGTCCATTTCAAATAGGTCCAGGAATTAGATCCTCTTGATTCTTTGGTCCTGGATGTGGAATCATTTCCCTTATGCTGCCCCGTTTCTTCCGAATTTCCCCGGGCCATCTCATTATTTATTAACAGGGAATCCGTATCATATTGTATACCACCAAATACTGCAATAGCCGGGTTATTGGGTAATTGTACGGAAGTGTCTGTGTACACGATCTGCCGCGTGCTGCCCAGGGATGTTAGCGCATATTTATCGGATAATATCTGCTCGTCATTGATCGGAATGCCACCCATATTTAATCGATGCAAAACACCTGTGCCAGAAACATATATGGTATGGACAGCCGGAAGACCAAATTCTTCCAAAGGCTCCCAAATCATTTCGTATAAGGAGCGTTTGGGCGTGCCAATTTTGACCAATCCTCGGTCAGCATAAGCATAGAGATCATTCACAAAATCAGCGCGTCTTTCTGATTTGTATTCCAGCAGGGCATTGAGTTCTTTTTCTTCAAATAGGGGAATTAATGCAGGTTCATTCATACCGGGAAGCAACACTAAAGCACTGTACATAATGCTGTCTTTTTTGTCCGGATCATATAAATTGTAATGAATGAATTCAATGAGAGCCTCCCCTTTTTTCAATTTTTGTTGTACATGTTTCCAGGTCACCTGTTGTTGCAACAACGGCATATCCGCCACTTGAATAAATAATTCCTTTTCAAGTGCAGTTGCTTTATTTTCCAGTTCGGGCACATCTTTGCGTGCATCAAATTGTTTTGCATATTCTTTTGATAGTCGCCGTTGGAGGGTACTGAGTTGAAGATAAATTTTATTTGCTTCCGGGCTGTTTTGTATGCGTTGCCGGACTTGTTTGGCGCTAAATAAGACGTATCCTTTGTGAAATAAAGTCAGATCCAAACAATCACCAATACCTTCCTTCAAATAGTTTTGATTGAGTTGGATAAAGGAATAATATTGATCCTGAATTTCTTTAAATCTGGTATTGAAGGTGATTTGTTCCTGTTCGGAGAGATGTGTGGCAGCATGGATCATCATCTTTTGTTGTAACAGCACAGCATCCTTCATAGGGGCATGTGCCTCCTTTATTTTTGCCATGCGCCAATATACCCTGGCGAGACTATTCATACTGTTTCCATAATCCGGATGTTCTTTTCCGAGGGAGCGTTCTCTGATTGATCCGGCTTCTAAAAATAGCGCTAAAGCAGCGGGGTAATCACCCATTTGCTCTCTTAATTCGCCGAGGCTACTTAATCCTTGTGCATATACCGGAAGATCTTTACCATAGATTCCTTCCCATATAGCCAACGCCTCCCTGTACAGCTCCACTGCTGCATCATGTTGTCCTCTCTTTTTATGGAGAGTAGCCAGATTATGAATAGCAGCGGCTACATTATTGTGCTTTTCGCCCAATATTTTTTTCCATATTTCAAGGGCTTCTTTGTACAAGATTTCAGCTTCTTCATATCGCTGTATTTCCTGGTATAAATTAGCCAGATTGTTCAGGGAAACGGCGTAGGCGGGATGTTCTTTTCCTATTTGTTTTTCACGAATGGCGCGTGCTTCTATGTAAAGCGTTTCGGCTTCAGCATACCGCCCCAAACGAACATATAATACCGCAAGGTTATTTAAGCTCCAAGCGTAATCGCTGTGGGTTTTACCTAGATGTTTTTCCCTCAGATTGCGGGCCTGAATTTGATAATATTCTGATTGTTTGTAATTTCCTTGTTTAAAATAGTGATCACCAAGATTTGCCAGGCTCCAAAAATAGTCGGGGTGCTCCGCACCCAGGGTGAGTTTACGCAATTCGAGTGATCGGAAATATAAGGGCTCTGCCTCTTCAAATCGGGCGTTGGCACTATACAAAACAGCCAGGTTATTAAGGCTCCAGGCGAGATCTTCAGGAAAGTTTTCAGGCAGCGATTCCAGTTTTTCCAGCGAGGCCAGGTAATAATTTTCGGCTTCATCTGCCCGGTCCAATCGGTCAAAGGTGCGACCATGATTAAATAAACAACGGGCATAGCGCACACTCTGGGTATCGGCAATCGCGATTGCTTTCCCTTTGGCTAGGGCGATAACATCCAACGCATCTGAAAATTTTTGTTTGCCTATCAGTGCGCGGTTGAGCTGGATGAGGCTGTCTATTTCGTTTTGGATCTTCAGTGTGTCCGGCGATTGCCCCATTAGAAAGCCGGGTACAATAAGGAAGAATATCCAAAGCTTATTTTTCAATCCAGATTTTTCTATCCTGCAATATACGTATTGTTGGGTAAAAGGGTAATTTAGGATTGAGACCTGATAAGATAGGAAGGGCTCTAGCGTATGTAGTCCAGGAGGGGAGGAGTCAAGGAGGGGGTGCCCAAAGGCGCTAACAGGTTGGGGGTTATTGTGTTAGTATTGGTTAAAAATTATTGTCAGCGTTTAGGTCAGTGTCCGTGCTGTACCGTGCCTAAACATTAAACCCTAAACCCTTCAGCGAATAACCTAAAGTATACCTTACAATACCTTCCGAAGTCGGGCTACGGGTACATTTAGTTGCTCGCGATATTTGGCGACGGTTCGGCGGGCGATATTGTAACCTTTATTGCGGAGCATAATTTTCAGCTTTTCATCCGAATATGGTTTGCGTTTGTTTTCGGAGGTGATAATATCTGTCAGAATTTTTTTCACCTCTAGGGTTGAGACTTCATCACCACTATCTGTTTGGAGCGATTCAGAGAAAAAATCCTTGAGTCGTTTGGTGCCAAATTCCGTTTGTACAAACTTACTGTTGGCAACCCTTGAAACAGTAGATATATCTAGTCCGGTAATGTCGGCTATATCCTTCAGGATCATAGGTCGCAGCTTACGCTGGTCACCGGTGAGAAAAAATTCTTTTTGGTAATTCAGGATAGCGTACATGGACCGGAACATCGTATCCTGCCGTTGCCGGATGGCATCAATAAACCAACGGGCAGAGTCAATTTTTTGCTTGATAAAAAAGAAGGCTTCTTTTTCTTTTTGGCCGATGCGTTTGCCCTGGTTGGTTTCTTTAAAAGACCGCAGCATATCGGCATAATGGTCATTGACCCTCAGATCCGGCGCGTTGCGATTATTGAGTTGTAATTCTAATTCGCCATCGCGGTTAAATACTAAAAAATCGGGCACGATATAATGGATCGGATCATTACCGCCACCTGTAAATCCACTGGCCGGTTTGGGATTAAGTTTGAGGATTACATCAATAGCCTGTTTGAGCTGTGATTCCTTGAGACTTAATTGTCGTTGTAATTTTGGATAGTGCTTTTTGGTAAATTCGTTGAAATACTTTTCCAGAATCCGAAAAGCAATCATTAACGTATCCAATTCTTCATCATCCGCTTCTTCGCGGGCATGGGAAAGTTTGAGTCTGATCTGAAGTAACAAACATTCGCGCAGGTCACGTGCACCGATGCCGGGAGGATCCAGACTTTGGATCCGTGTTAACATAGCCAGGACCTCCTCTTCCGTAGCGGAGACATTTTGACTAAAAAGCAAGTCATCTACGATGGCTATGGGTTCACGACGCAGGTACCCATCATCATCGATACTTCCTATGATTTGATTGGCGATTGCCAGCATCCGGTCATCATCGATATTAAACAATCCCAGTTGCTCCATGAGGTAGTCATTCAGGGAGTTTTGTACTGCGATGGGGATCTGTTTTTGTTCCTCTGGTTGACCTTCTTCCGTGCGATATTTATAGCTTGCGGGGTCGTCGTCGATATAATCATTGAGATAATCCTCCATTTCGAAGGTTTCCGGCCCTTCTTCGATGGGCTCATTATCTATTTCATAATCATCATCACCGGATGCGATATCGTCATCCTGCATGATTTCGTCCTCTTTATCGTTTTCGTAGAGATCATCGTTCTCATTGGTTTCTTCCAAGGCAGGATTAGATTCGATCTCTTCCTGGATGCGCTGGTCGAGGATAGCCGTAGGAATTTGCAGCAGCTTCATAAGCTGTATTTGCTGTGGAGACAGCTTCTGCAACATTTTCTGGCTAAGGCTTTGCTTCAACATGGGAACGGGCTTGTAAAGGTCTTTCGAAGGATAACGGTTTTAGTGGGTGCTTTTGTTCCGAACGTAAAATTATAAATTTTCATATATAACTCCTTGTCCGGAATAAAGCAGACAGGATAATAATACGATAGCTGATGCAGAAGGTTTCGGTATTGGATGGTTAAAGGGGAATCTGAGAATCTGGAATCTGGAATTCGGATGCGGGATGAAAGAATCTGGAATTGGGGAATCAGGAATCAATGTCGTTTAGTTAAGAATGGTCAGTAACTATTACTCTTAAAGATCATCGCGGCTAGTTCAACCCCTTCAGGGTTGGAAATGCTCCTTTTGTTTACCCCGGGTTGCACCCGGGGCTATGGATATTGAAGCCCTGCAGGCTTCGGCATTGGGATATTTTAGCGGCGATATCGACCCGTTGCAAAAGGTTGGACTGCCTTATAAGTCAGCTAAGATGCTGAACTAAAGGACATTGAATCTGGAATTGGGGAATCTGGAATCTGGAATCGTGGCGCGGGTTGCGAAGTGTTTGTCGGGAATCGACACTTGACACGCCACGCTCCACACTAAACCCTCCTCAACTCCTCAACTCCTCAACTCCTCAACTCCCTCAAACCCTCCTCACTAAAAGTGCCCCTCTGCCGCATAGTTTCATAAAGCAAAATGCCAGCAGCCACAGAGACATTGTAGGAATCCACACTGCGGGATTGGGGGATGCGAATACGGATATCGAGGAGTTTATTCAGCTTGTCGCTGATCCCGTCATGTTCGCTGCCCATGATGAGGCACATGGGATCGCGGAGGTCGGCATCGAACGGTAAAACGCTCCCTTTTAACGCGGCTCCGGCGAGCTTGATGCCGGAATCTTTGAGATAGCGTGCAGCGGACCACAAGGGCTCTTCACGACAGACGGGCAGATGAAGGAGCGCTCCTGCCGATGCCTTTACTGCATCTTCGTTAAATCGCGCTACATCCCGCATGCCCACGATAAGGGCATGTGCGCCCGCAGCAAGTGCAGACCGGGCAATGGCACCGGCATTGCGGACATCGGTAATTCCATCAAGTAAAACGAATAACGGCGTTTCGCCTTTTTCATAAATGGCAGGAACGATATCTTCCAACCTTGAAAATTCAATGGCCGAGCGCCAGGCTATGACACCCTGGTGATTGCCATTCCAAATCCTGTTTAGTGCAGCAGATGGGACCACTTTTAAAGGGATTCGACGCAATTTGCACGTTTCCCGAATCATGCTCTCCGCCAACCCTTTTGCGCCATCCGCAAGCCAGACTGCATCAACGGGAATCCCGGACTCCAGTGCCTCCTGTACGGGGTGTCGGCCCCCTATAAAATCCTTCACCTTTGGCTGCATAATATGGGAATGTTGAATATTGGACGTCAAATAACGACATTCTTCACGCTTTGCGAACTAAAATTTAACATAAAGCATTAACTTTGAAAACTCAAATGGCTATTCTGCCAATCCACAATCTTGTTATTCACTTTACGCCTAACCAACAATTCGAATGAAACTGTTCAGTACTCTGTTTTTCATGGTCTTTGTGCCTATGTTTTTAATGGCCCAGATGCAAACCTCTCTTGACGTAGCCATGCGCTATCTGGAGAGCCAGACCAAGACTTGGGGTATTACCCAGGCAGATATCAGCGACCTGGCCATCAGTGATGGGTACACCAGCGAACAAACTAAAGCTACCTACTTATACCTCATCCAACGGCATAAAGGGGTGGAAGTATACAATGCCATGACCAATTTGACCATTTTTAATGGAAAGGTTTTGTCTGCAGGTAATCGTCTGATCCCCCGCCTTGCTGATAAGGTCAACGCCACCAAACCAGTGCTTACTGCCCGCCAGGCTCTGGAAAGTGCTATCATACACTTGGGTATGCAGCCTGCAAGTGAGTTCACAGTGGTCAAACGGGTTTCTTCGAATGAAATGACCTTTGATAAAGGCCATTTTTCCCGCGCCAATGTCCCTGTCAAATTGCGTTATCAGCCTATGGCCGACGGAAGTATTCGCCTGGCCTGGGACATGGCTATTGACGCCGTTAATGGGGGCGATTACTGGCACTTGCGTATTGATGCACTCAATGGGAAAGTACTGGATCAAGGTTCGTATACCCTCAAATGTTCGTTCGAAACAGGTCACGCAGACAACTGTGCGCATTATGCGGCTATTGAACATCGGACTGTGCAATCTGTCCAACAGGCAAGGGGTGCTACCATGACCAACACAACTGTAGCAGGTACATATAATGTTTTACCTTTTCCTGTAGAGAGTCCGGCGCATGGTGCTCGTGCCTTAGTTATAGAGCCAGCAGATCCGGTCGCCTCCCCTTTTGGCTGGCATGATACGGACGGTATGCCCGGCGCCGAATTCACGACTACCAGGGGCAACAACGTGCGCGCTTTTGAAGCTCGGAATGGCAATTTTTCATCCAATAACAATGAACCAAACGGAGGAGCTAATCTGGTATTCGATTTTCCTTTAGATCCAACATCAGAACCTGATGCCTTCACGGCCGCAGCAACCGTAAATCTGTTTTATGCCATCAACCGAATGCACGATATAACCTATCATTATGGATTTACTGAAGAAGCCGGCAATTTCCAGACAACCAACTACACTAACTTTGGTGTAGGTGGTGACCATGTCAATGGCCTCGCACAGTTTGGTGCTGTCGGACTGACCAATGTGAACAATGCGGATTTCTCCACCATGCCTGATGGTACAAATGGCCGGATGCGCATGTTTCTTTGGGACCGTTCTTCATCCGGAGCGCTGAAATATCTGACCGTCACTTCACCTGACTCCTTATCGGGTACGTATACAACGGCGACGGCTGCATTTGGTCCGCCAATAACCGCCTCTAACCCTATTACCGGTGAAATCGTTATCGTACAAGACAACACAAATAAACCCACGTTGGGCTGCCAGATACCCGCAAATAATCTAACGGGTAAAATTGCCCTGATTGACCGTGGGGATTGCGAATTTGGACGTAAAGTGGTCAATGCGCAGGGGAAAGGTGCCATTGCTGTGATCATTTGTAATATTCCCGGCGGTACTGAAGTAACCTCAATGGGAGGGGGTGCAGTTGGCAGTCAGGCTAATATTCCTTCGGTGCTGATCTCCCTTTCAGATTGCAATAAAATCCGGATAGCCGCAGGAAATGGCTTGACAGCTACCCTACAGGCACCTGCTAATCCCGAACCACCGGAATTAGTGGATGGTAGCCTGGATAATGGCGTCATTGCCCACGAATTTGCACACGGTATTTCCAATCGCTTAACCGGCGGCCCCTCCAATACAGGTTGCCTCTCCGGTGAAGAGCAGATGGGCGAAGGCTGGTCTGACTTCTTTACCCTCGTTACAACTGCCGATCCAAATGACCTGCCGAATCAACGCCGGGGTATCGGAACGTTCGTGACAAGAGTACCTAATGATGGCAAGGGTCTGCGTTCTTTCCCATATTCGACGGATTTTGCTATCAACCCTTCAACGTATATTGACATTCGCAGCGAGGCCGTGCCGCACGGTGTAGGCAGCGTGTGGTGTGCGATGCTTTGGGATTTGTATTGGGCTATGGCCGACAAATATGGATATGATCCAGACTTTAGCAATACCTCATCCGGCAATAATAAGGCCGTAAGACTGGTCATGGAAGGAATGCGTATTCAGCCCTGTACACCCGGTTTTGTGAATGGTCGTGATGCCATACTTACTGCCGATATGCTGCTTTTTGGTGGAGCCAACCAATGTACCATCTGGGAGGTTTTTGCCCGTCGTGGCTTGGGATTAAATGCAGATCAGGGCCTGTCAAGCAGCCGCTCTGATGGCCAGGAAAACTATGATGTTCCCGATTGTCGCCCTGAATTAAAAGTGCGCAAAAACGTGACTCCAATCATTGATGCTGGTGACGAAATTGATGTGGAAGTAATCGTAATAAATGATCTGCCTAATCCGGTGACCGGCGTGGTATTGCGTGACCTCATTCCTGATCAGACAACCTTGATTGCTGGTTCTGCCAATACGGCATTTACACAAAATGGCAGTGAACTTTCATTTGATATTGGCAGCTTGAATAGTGGGGCAAAATATACCATTACTTATAGAATTTCCACCCCAAACACATTAGACTCCAGATTGCTGTTTTATGATGGCTGCGAAGCCACAAACGACGATGTGTGGTTGCTGGACTTTGAATCGGGAGCAAATGAGCCTCCGATTGTATGGGAAATTCAGGATCTGTTTGTACACAGCGGTTCGAATGCCTGGGGTATTATCAACGCCGATACCACCCTGCGGTCACACCTGCTGATGATCAATCCGGTTACGCTGGATGCAACGCAGCCTGTGCTTCGTTTCAGCCATTATTACAACACCGAGTATCGCGCTGATGGCGGGTACCTGCAGGTGTCTGTGGACTACGGTGACAACTGGATTACAATTCCTTCAACGACTTTATTTAGAGAGGGGTACGGACCAGCCCCACTGCAATATGGCACATTTGCCTTCGCCAGCTTGATGGCCTTCTCGGGTAATGGCGGCGGATTTGTGGACACTTATGCGGATCTCTCCGCTTATATAGGGCAAGACATCATGGTCCGCTTCAATTTCGGTTGTGATGGCAACACGGCTGCAGATGGCTGGTTTGTCGATGACTTTACCATCATGGATATGTACAATTACCAAACGCCTGCTTGTGTCACCTATGACCAGGGTGTTGAAATATGCGGTGAAGCGCCAGGTCGCGGTACGGTAGTCGAATATGGTACCGCCATCTCCGGCACCAATAACCCGAGTTTAGAAGGGATAAGTGTGTATCCCAATCCGGTTAAGGAAAGTTTGTATTTGACGATCGACCGGAATACACCATCAGACTATGAGGTCATACTTTACAGCCTGGATGGTCGGCAGCTTTGGACCAACCAGCTTAGACAGGCTTCCTACCAGACTATGCAAATTCCTTTGCCTGCGACGTCAGCAGGGATGTATATCCTTGAAGTCCGTTCGGCAGAAGGTGTTTTTGTGGACAAAATTGTGGTTAGGCCCTAAGGGATAATCAAGCATTGTATAAAAACGCCGGGGCATCTGATGTTCCGGCGTTTTTTTGTTTAAGAACGGGTCAGGCAGTCGGAGCAGCCACCGTAAGCAATAAAAAAAGGATTGTGGCGATCGGGTTTGTTGTACCGCAGCGGTTTTGCCGTTTCGGCTTCAACCAACAGGCCACCAGCTTCTTCCAGGATGATCTGCGCAGCGGCCGTATCCCATTCCATAGTGGGTGCAAAACGCGGATAGATATCGGCATCACCGGCTGCAAGCAGGACGATTTTGAGGGAAGATCCCATGGCCCTGATCACGGGTTCCTTATGGCTGGCGATAAATGCTTCTGTTTCCGCATCGCGGTGGGAACGGGATGCAACAATCCGCAACCCACTATCCAACCGTGAAAAGTTACTTACATGGAGTTGTTGTGTTTCACCTGCATGTATTCGCCAGGCCCCCAGCCCTTTCCCAGCCCAAAAGAGCTCGTCACGCACGGGAGCGGCCACTATACCGGCGATTACTTTCGAACCTTGAAGAAGGGCGATATTGACGGTAAACTCACCGTTTTTGCGAAGAAACTCCTTGGTGCCATCAAGCGGATCAACCAGCCAGGACAATGGCCAATCCTGCCGAAAAGCATAGGCCGGATCGGATGTCTCCTCCGAGATAAGCGGTATGTGCGGAAAGGCGGCTGCCAGGTAGTCTGCAATGATTTTGTCTGCAGCCAGATCCGCTTCAGTGAGTGGGCTGGCATCCTGCTTGTACTGCGTATTGGCAGGATCAAATCGTTCGTAAATCGCCAGTATGGCATTGCAGGCGAGCTGAGCTGCCTCCATAGCCACCGAGCAATACTGGTTCAATTCGGTAGGAGATGGCGTTAGATTTGATGCCATAACCTAATCGCGCACCGGTTCGGCCACCGTCAGCCGGGGAGCTGCAGCAAGGATCTCGGCACTGGCTTCTGAGGCAAACTGTGCGAAGTTGGCTGTAAACTGTCTGGCCAGATCCTGCGCCTTTATGTCATAGGCCTCCTTGTTGGTCCAGGTGTTTTTTGGAGCCAGCACTTCCGTTGGGACATCGGGGCATACCATCGGATAGTGCAGCCCAAAAACCGGATCTTCATTATAAGCGACCTGGTCCAGTTGGCCTTGCATGGCTGCCCGGATCATAGCCCGTGTATAACGCAGATTCATGCGTTTGCCCACGCCGTAAGCTCCACCAGTCCAGCCTGTATTGATGAGCCATACAGAAACATCGTGTTTATTCATCCGTTCACCCAGCATCTCGGCATAACGCGTGGGATGCAAGGGCAGGAATGGAGCTCCAAAGCAGGCAGAAAACGTTGTTTGCGGCTCCGTAATCCCATCTTCGGTACCGGCGACTTTGGCCGTATAGCCGGATATAAAGTGGTACATCGCCTGGCCGGTTGTTAATTTGGAGATCGGCGGAAGGATACCATACGCATCACAAGTCAGGAAAAAGATGTGACGGGGGGTGCCACCACGTGAAGGGTGACATGCATTGGCAATATGGTCGAT
>JAGNXB010000023.1 GCA_017985675.1 Saprospiraceae bacterium
GTCCACCGCCCCCTCCACCTCCACCACCAACACATCAGGAGGAAGAAATTTTTGTTATTGCCGAAGATATGCCTCGATTTCCAGGTTGCGAGGAGATGGCTACCAAGAAGGAGAAGGAAGAATGTGCAAGACAAAAACTGCTTGAATACGTTTATGCCAATATCCAATATCCCGCTATAGCTCGTGAGAATGGCGTTGAGGGTACTGTCGTCGTTTCATTTGTAGTCGAGAAAACAGGAGAGGTCAAAGAAGTCAAACTAATTCGGGACATTGGCGGGGGATGTGGAGATGAGGCGTTGCGAGTGGTCAACATGATGAATGCTAAAAATGGTGTCTGGATGCCAGGTAAGCAGCGGGGTAAACCGGTGCGGGTTCTCTTCAATCTGCCTATAAAATTTCAATTGAAGTAAATCGGCTTTGTAGGACCATTCATAACTTTTGCACGATTGTTGCGTTCAAGTTGAAAGATTTGCAACGCATGATCAGGTTTTTTGCTTTTGGATTACTCCTCGTATTGATGTCTGCTCCAGCGCTTGCTCAGGAGCGCCTACTAGCTGATCAGTATTTTCAAAATGGTGAATTCGAAAAGGCAGGTCAACTGTATTTGAAATTGTATACAGAACAACCTGTTGTTGACCAATATTTTGAACGCTATATTGAATGCCTGACAGCAGTGAATGAGTTTGATGCAGCAGAGACTATCCTTCGTAAAGAAATACGTCAGCGACCCAAGGTCATGCAATACTATATTTCTTTGGCTACAGTCTACAAATTACAAGATCGGATTCCAGAATCTGAAGCTGCATACAATCAGGCCATCGATGTCATGCCTCCGGATCAAGCGCAGATAGTGCGCCTCGCCAATGCGCTGGTGCGTGACCTAAACTATGAACTGGCTACGACTGTATACGCCAAAGGGGCAAAATTGCTCAACAACCCCTATGTCTTCGCATTTTATCTTGGTGATTTGTATCGACGGGCAGGGGACAATTCCAAGATGATTGAACAGTACCTGCTGTATCTCCAAACCAATCCCAAGCAGCAAAGTACCGTGCAAATGATGATGCTGCGGTACCTGCCCGAAACGGAATATGCCGAATTGCAGGCACAGCTTTACCAATTGATCAATGATCATCCTGAGGATGAAATTCTATTCATTGAAATGTTGACCTGGTCCTATTTGCAACAGAAAGATTACCGCAATGCCCTTCGTCAGGTCAAAGCGCTGGATCAAAAACTTGATGAGCCCGGCACTCGCGTCTATGACTTAGGCTTGATCGCAGCCAATGAGCGTGATTTGGAGCCTGCGATAGAAGCCTTTAGCTATGTGACAGAAATGAGGGGTGTGCAATCGCCTTATTATTATGACTCCAAAAAACAACTACTCAAAGTCAAGCGCTTAAAAGTTCTTGCAGATCCTGTTTTTCATGAAACTGAATTGATTAACCTTGAAAAAGAGTATCAACACTTCATTGACGAAAATGGTCGGAACAGGTTGGTTGCGCCCATAATGATCGAACTGGCTGAACTCCAAGCCCTCTATCTGCGTGAATTGGACACGAGCATTATTCTACTGGAAGAGGTCATCGCTTTACCTGGTCTGCCTGTTGATGTCCAATCTGAAGCCAAATTGAACCTTGGCGATTATTACCTTATACGCGGTGATATTTGGGATGCCACATTGCTGTTTTCGCAAGTAGACAAGCGATATGGGGATGACCCTTTAGGCCATGAAGCCAGATTCAGGAATGCACGGCTGGCCTATTTTAATCGGGATTTTGAATGGGCACAATCTCAATTTAGCGTACTCAAGGCATCCACCTCCAAGCTAATTGCAAATGATGCACTTGACTTATCGATTTTTATAATGGATAATCTGGGTCTCGATACAACGCTGGAGGCTATGGGGCTGTACGCCGATGCGGAACTGCTCGTATTCCAGAATAGACATGATGAGGCCTTCAATAAATTAGACTCGCTATCTCGTCAGTTTCCTAACCATTCTCTGGAGGATGATATTCTATATTTGAAAGCGCAAATTTACAGGAAAGACAGACAGTTTGAAAAAGCAATAGTTGTGCTTCAGCGCATTGTAGATGAATTTTCAGAGGAGATTCGGGCTGACAATGCCGTTATGCAACTAGGAGATCTGTACTCAGGACCCTTAAATGATGCATCTAAGGCTATGCTTTATTATGAAAAGCTTTTTACTGACTATGATAATAGTACTTTTGCTCTAGAAGCACGAAAGCAATATCGTAAACTTCGCGGGGATTCAATTCAATAAACATTTCTTGAATTAGTCGTTCATGATTATTTATAATGTTACCGTGCAAGTTGACACGGAAGTACACGAGGATTGGCTTAGCTGGATGAAATCTAAACACATTCCTGATGTGATGGCTAGTGGACAGTTTCTCGATTATCGTATTTTCCGCTTAATCGATGAAAGCGACGACGTTGTTACTTATGCTTGCCAATATCAGTGTAATGCAATGGATAACATCCGCCGATATCAGGATGATTTTGCGCCAGCATTACAAGCGGATCATCGAAATCGTTATGAAGGTCGTTTTGTCGCTTTTCGAACACTTTTGGAGGATGTTGCTCCCTAGATGGGGATCACATCATTGACCTTTTTGGTTGAATAGAAAACTTCATGAAGTAGGTTTAACTTAAAGGCAGTTTGTATCTTTAGCGTTGATAGAAAAGGAAACAGCACATGGTATTTCAGCTTACAGAAGAACAGTTAGCCGTTCGTGATGCGGCCAGAGAATTTGCCCAGAAGGATTTATTGCCCGGCGTGATAGACAGGGACAGACATATGCGATACCCTACAGAAGAAGTGCGCAAGATGGCCGACCTTGGATTTTTGGGTATGATGGTAGATCCAAAGTATGGTGGGGGTGGTATGGACACGATATCTTATGTGTTGGCTATGGAGGAACTTTCGAAAGTCGATAGTTCCTGTTCTGTTATCGTATCGGTAAATAACAGCCTGGTATGTTGGGGGCTTGAAGCATTTGGCTCAGAAGCCCAAAAGGAAAAGTACCTTGCAAAATTAGCTACAGGTGATTGGATAGGTGCATTCTGCTTATCCGAGCCTGAAGCAGGGAGTGATGCTACCAGCCAACGGACTACCGCTATAGATATGGGGGACCACTACCTGCTAAGTGGGACAAAGAATTGGATTACCAACGGTGGGTCATCGCAGATTCATCTGGTTATAGCCCAAACAAATCCTGAATTGGGGCATCGTGGAATTAATGCACTGATTGTTGAAACAAGTTGGGATGGGGTAACTATCGGTGCTAAGGAAGACAAATTAGGAATTCGTGCCTCCGATACGCATACTATAATGTACAGTGATGTAAAGGTGCCCAAAGCCAACCGGATTGGTGATGAGGGTTTTGGTTTCAAATTCGCAATGAAAGTGCTCAGCGGTGGCCGAATTGGTATTGCGGCTCAGGCATTAGGCATTGCCAGTGGTGCTTATGAACTGGCATTGGCTTATTCCAAAGAACGTGAAGCATTTGGCAAACCGATTAGCCAACACCAGGCTATTGCGTTTAAGTTGGCTGACATGGCAACAGAAATAGAAGCCGCGCGCCTCCTCGTTTACCGGGCCGCCTGGATGAAGGACCAGGGTCAGGATTATGCTACTGCGAGCGCAATGGCAAAAGTTTTTGCTTCTGAAACAGCCATGAAAACGGCCGTTGAGGCAGTGCAGGTCCATGGTGGCTATGGGTTTGTAAAGGAATATCATGTCGAACGATTATTGCGTGATGCAAAAATTACGCAGATCTATGAAGGTACTTCTGAAGTCCAACGTTTGGTTATTTCCAGAAGTATCCTGTCAGGCCACCCCTATATCGGAGTCATGTAAGGCTATTTTTACTGTTAATCAAACCAATGATCGAAAGAGGATCCTTTCTTTTTTTTACCTTTCAGGGTATTCCCGTACGTGTCCATTGGTCATTTGGTTTATTAATCTTCTGGGTTTGGTATATTGGTAACAATGCCGGTATGGACTGGCCTGCCATTGGTGTCCTCGGACTGCTTATCCTTAGTCTTTTTGCTTGTGTTATCATGCATGAGTTTGGCCATGCTCTCGCAGCCCGGCGATATGGCGTACACACCCGTGACATTATCCTCTCCCCAATTGGCGGTGTAGCTCGTCTTGATCGCATACCGGAAAAACCTGTTCAAGAGCTTGTCGTCGCCCTTGCAGGACCTATGGTGAATGTATTTATCGCCGCGCTTTTAGGTGTAATAGCATGGATTTGGTTGCCCGGGCAGTTAAACATTTTGGGCGAAAGTGAGACTGCAGTATTCTGGATTGGAAATTATGTACCCTTGTTATTTTGGATGAATATTTCCCTGGTTGTTTTTAATATGATTCCGGCATTTCCAATGGATGGCGGCCGGGTTTTGAGGGCATTGTTGGCTATCCGCATGGGCCGACTAAAAGCCACCCGGTGGGCATCAATTATAGGAAGAATTATTGCGACCGTCTTCATGGTAACCGCTCTTTTTCAACAAGAGTTATTTCTTGGATTGATTGGTTTGTTTGTTTATATCATGGCTGGCCAGGAATATAAAATGGTTCGGGCTGATCAGCTGTACAAGCGTTTTTTTGTAGGCCAAATAGTGCGTCGGCAGTTTTCATCGGTCCATCCTCATCAAACTGTTGCAGATGCGTTACAGCTTATTCACCACGGATTGGAAACCAATCTGCTTGTTGGCGTAGAGCGAAACAAAATTGACGGATATATTTCCGCACCAGATTTGATAAAAGCTCGGGACAAAGGTCATGAAGAAACACCTGTTATTCATTTTATTCGACCCATTTCAGGCGCAGTGCAGTTGGATACGCCGCTTAGTAATGCCTTTATCTTTTTCCAACAAGATATTCACGCTTTTTTAATTGTGCATAATGCCCATGGAGAAATAGAAGGCGTATTGGATCGGGATCAAATTGACCATGTACTTTATTGGTCCAATCGCGGTAAATCCATCGCGACTTAACGAAGTGGTTCTTTGTGCTTATTTCTTTTGGACAGTTGAAGGCTAAACAAAACTCGTTGTATCTCACTGGTTCTCTAGCTAGTTTCTAATCTCATCTATGTGTTTACAACAAAAAAAAATGGCTGGTCTTCACCGTGAAGACCAGCCATTTTAAGTATATTATCCAGCTTAAGTTTTAGCGGACAACATTAACGGTTTGTACACTCAACCCGGAAGCTGAGCGCAAATGCATGAAATAAGTGCCTGTAGGCAATTCATTCAAGCGAACAGGTATCGTGGTATTACCAGAAGCCATTGTGCCGTTGAAAATCGACTGTACCATTTTTCCTTCAGCATCAAAAAGCTGAACCTGGCAATCCAACGCTTCAACCAGGTTGAGGTCGAGCGTAATGTTATTCACTGCGGGGTTTGGATAAATGGTGAAATTGGTCAGGCCATTAGGTTGCTGAGTACCACTTGTCATCTCTTCTGCATCGGCAGCATTAAGGACAAATCTGTCTCTCTGGTATTCTACCCATGCGGACACTTTCAAGTTGCTGAAAAATTCAACGGAATGTTCAGTAGCATGGTTTATTTGATTAGCAAGCTGACCATCGACAGGGAGGCGATAGTTGCCATTAAACTGGTAAGAAATATCAACAGGGTATGGTGTGCCTGCTGTAAGACCTCCAATTTCTATACCTTCCTGACCATTTATTAATTTTTTAACCACATCTTTGAAAAGACTTTCAGTGTTGTCTTTTTTATTTTTTACAGTTGTAGATTCCTTTATAGCCAGCATCAGCCGGGTATCAGGTAATAGATTTGCAGAAGGTGTTATTGAACCAGTAATATGTACGGTTTGCGTTATAGAATCCACACTGTATTCCAGATCAAAGGAAGCTAGTCCTGCGCGTGCTTTAGCCTGGTTCAGAATAGTGTTGGTTACACTTCCTGTCAAACCTGACCAAAAATCACCATCAACCCTGGAATCAGGAATTCCTGCCACTTCATAATAATCCAGGCAACGCTCCGTCATTTCCGCAGTTGAATAAGGATCTCCTACTCCCGGGAAAGGTTGTTGTAATTTAAGTACTACAGGTCTGTCTGCAGGTGCGATGCTATTGATCAGGTTGGAGAAGGTTATATTTGCAGGTGCACAAGGCGGACAAGTAGAAGAGGAAAATCCTTCTACCATCACACGACGTTGGGAAACATCATTTGCGCCATAAATTGACATACTGGTGAAAACAGGGTTATTTATAGGGGATGCATCATCGTTTCCATTGATATGGGATACCCAGATTTCGGCATCATGCAAACCGGTTATAGAATTCCAGGCTGATGGGTGGGTAACATTAGCAATGGCAAGCGGAGCTATATTCAGGCCAGTCACATTAGCAATAATAGTGTCTCCGCCATCTATCGCGTAATTCATAGTCAATGAATTGATGGTAGCTGAGCCGATGTTTATTATTTCAGTGGCCAGGTTCAGGTTTCCTTCAGCATTATATCCTTTGTTCGTGGAGCGAATACCGGCAACATCGTAAGGTGCAGTTTCAGCAACCGCGATGTCGTCAATAATCAAAATAAATTTATCATTCGAATTATTCCGAAAAGCCAGATAAATAGTCTGATTTTCAAAGCTACTTAAATCGGCAGAACGAGTGATACCGGAGGAATTTTCACCAACAGTAGAGAATATTTTTTGGGTGAAGTTAGCAGGTTGATTACCTGTTGTACTCACATACACTTCATACCCATCAGGATACTGGGCATCCTGAGCCCGGGCATACCATGAAAGGAGGAACTTGTTTTCCATGGAGGAAAGTGCAGGAATATCAATAGCAGGAGTAATCATCCAGTCATCCGAAGCGCCGACCGGATTGTACCAGGAAATGGAAAGCGCGGCTTCAGTAGAAAAACTGGTGTTTATGACAGCCCACGCTGTATTAGCTGGAAACCAGTTGATGTTTGTTGCCGGCGTTTTGCCATCAACATCAACAAGCGTAAAATCGGCAGGCATTCCGTTGGAAAAGTCTTCGTAGAAGACAACATTCAATTGTCCGGAAACAGATCCTGCAAAAGCTAAAAGCAGGATAAAGGGTAAAAGTTTTTTCATAAAAATTGCATAGTTTAGTTAGGAATATCCCTGTAAAGATAGGTGAATTAACGAAGTATTAATCTCGCTTTCTAATAATTAGGTTAAATACGTGAGGAAAAGGCCTTAAGATTTTGTTAAAACCTATTTTCGGTAAAAAACTACGTTGGCCTTGTCTGGTTGAAATAACTGAAATGCGGTTTCTCGGATATCATTCACCGTTACAGCCTGGTATGCATCTATCTCTCGATTGATCAGGGAAGCATCATCCATCCACTCAAAATAAGCCAGGTTCATGGCTTTGTGAATGACGGAAACCTGTGAAAATGCAATGGCAGCCTCGTTTTTGTGTTTGATTTTGGTCAGTTCCTTTTCAGGTATACCGTATTGGGTTAGATCCAATAATTCGTGCCAAATGGCAGCCTCTGCAGCTTCCAGGGAAATGCCCGGAGTAGGTTTGCCTTCGATCAATATCATGCCCGGGTCGAAAGTGCCATTTTGGTAACAATCAATATGGCTGAACAACTCCTTTTCCATCACCAGTCGCCGATACAAACGGGAAGAGGGACCGTTGGCTAAGATATCTGTGAGTAAATCAGTTGCATAATAACCCGGATCCATGCGGCCTGGACAGTGAAATCCCATATAAAGTGATTCAACAGGTACATTGTTTCTGTCTGTCAATTCCCTTCGAGCCAATTGTTCTGGTTCAAAATAGTTAGGTGTAATGATAGCCGGACCAGAAGGAATAGATCCAAACCAGGCTTCAACACGTGGCATGATTTTGTCGGGCTGGATATCGCCTGCGATCGCAAGTATGGCGTTATTTGGTCGGTACCATGTTGAAAAATGATCCCTCAGATGTTGCGCTTCAACAGCAGCAATATGCTCGGGAGCCAGCCCAATAGTGGGCCACCGGTAAGGGTGTTTTGTGTAGGCCAGTCCCGCCATGAGATGCCATAAGTTGCCATAGGGTTGGTCCAGGCAGGTCTCTTTGAATTCTTCAATAACTACTTTTTTCTGAACATCAATTTCTTCTTCCGAAAGTTCTAATCCCATCATCCGGTCCGATTCCAACCACAATGCGGTTTCCAGATTCTCTACAGGAAGCATGTCATAAAAATTCGTGATATCGGAATTCGTGAAGGCATTGGCATCACCTCCGGCATGCTGAATGGCTTCGTCAAAATCATCGACATGTTGTGACCCACTAAACATGAGATGTTCAAATAAATGGGCCATTCCTGTACGTGAAGGATCTTCCACTCTTGATCCGGCATTATAAAGGACATTTAGCGCAGCAATTGGCGTGGAAGGGTCGCGGTGAATGACCACACGCAGGCCATTCGAAAGCGTAAATCGTTCAAAGTTTACCATCGGTCAAAATTAGAAGAAAGTACCATTGCAAGGCAGTAAGTGTTGGAAGTAGGCCGATAAAACGGGCATTATGCACAAGCTGCATTAGTTTGGGCGCATTGATTGTTTAATTTAGCCTTAATTTGCGAGGCTTTTTACAAATATCATCAATTTGTCCTTTCAGAAAATACCCTTTGATACCAAGCTTTTGCGGCTAGCCGACATTGATAATCGGCCGGAGGCATTTCCAACGGCTGAAGGCATACCACTAAATTCATTTTATGGATCACAAGATGTGCCTGATCCTGATCAAATGGCTTATGGTGCGGGCAAGTCTCCGTTTCTCAGAGGCCCTTACGCCAGTATGTTTGCCATCCGACCCTGGACGATACGCCAGTATGCAGGATTCTCTACGGCATTGGAAAGCAACGCTTTTTATAGGCGGAATCTTGCAGCAGGCCAAAAAGGATTGTCGGTAGCTTTTGACTTGGCCACACATCGGGGATACGATTCCGACCATCCAAGGGTGCAGGGGGATGTAGGGAAAGCCGGTGTTGCGATTGATTCCGTTGAGGATATGAAAATCCTTTTTGATCAAATTCCGCTGCATGAGATGTCGGTATCTATGACCATGAATGGAGCTGTTATTCCTATTCTGGCTTTTTACATAGTAGCTGCTGAAGAACAAGGCGTTGCACCAGAACAACTTAATGGTACCATTCAAAATGATATTCTCAAGGAGTTCATGGTTCGTAATACCTATATCTATCCACCTGGACCATCCATGCGGTTAGTGGGTGATATATTTGAGTACACCTCCCGGAATATGCCAAAATTTAATTCGATAAGTATATCAGGGTATCATATGCATGAAGCGGGTGCTCCGGCTGATATCGAGTTGGCATATACCCTGGCAGACGGATTGGAATACCTGCGCACGGGTATCCGGGCCGGTCTGGCGATAGATGCTTTTGCGCCCCGCATTTCTTTTTTCTGGGCCATAGGGATGCATCAAACCATGGAAATTGCCAAATTGCGTGCCGGTCGTTTACTTTGGGCAGCCCTTGTCCGGCAGTTTGGTTCTACCTCTGAAAAATCGCTGGCATTGCGCACCCATTGTCAGACATCCGGTTGGAGCCTAACGGAGCAGGATCCATATAATAACATAACACGTACCTGCTTGGAGGCAATGGCTGCTGTGCAGGGAGGCACCCAAAGTCTGCATACAAATGCGTTAGATGAGGCCATTGCGCTGCCGACGGATTATTCGGCACGTATAGCTCGTGATACGCAACTATTTATCCAAAGGGAAACAGGTATTGTTCGAACGGTTGATCCATGGGGAGGATCCTGGTATATGGAAACCCTGACTCAATCACTGGTCGAAAAAGCATTGGTTCATATTCGTGAAGTGGAAGACTTGGGCGGAATGACAAAAGCCCTCGAAAAAGGTATACCTAAGTTGCGGATCGAACAAGCGGCTGCCAGAAAGCAAGCTCGCATAGATAATGGCCATGATCATATCATAGGCGTCAATCACTACCGGACTGAAGAACGCGCCTCATTCGACATACTGGAAGTGGATAATTCAGCAGTCCGGGATGGGCAAATAGCCCGGCTCCATGCATTGCGCGCCAGCAGAGACCAGACCGAAGTAAGCAAGGCATTGATGCACATTACAGCCATCGCATCAGGACAAGTATCGGGCAATTTGCTGGAGGCGGCAATCGGGGCTGCAAGAGTCAGAGCGACGTTGGGGGAAATATCACTGGCGATGGAAGAGGTTTTTGGTCGCTATGTCGCACATTCCTTGACGGTTAGCGGCGTGTTTGCGAAAGAAATGCAGGACAACACCATATACCAGGAGGCGCTTGCCCTATCTGACCAATTTGCAGAGGCGGAAGGACGCAGACCACGGATTCTGATTGCCAAACTAGGTCAGGACGGTCATGACAGGGGCGCAAAAGTGATTGCAACCAGTTTTGCAGACCTCGGCTTCGATGTGGACATTGGGCCCCTCTTCCAAACCCCCGAAGAAGCGGCGCGTGAAGCAGCAGAAAATGATGTACACATCCTGGGTGTTTCCAGTTTGGCAGCTGGACATAAAATCCTGGTGCCCCTTGCGATTCAAGCACTGCGCGACTTAGGCCGCGAGGATATAATGGTGGTTGTAGGGGGTGTAATACCTGAGCAGGATTATTCCTTTCTTTACAAGGAAGGAGTTTCGGCTGTTTTTGGGCCAGGTACAGTAATTGCTATTGCCGCGAAAGATATTTTGGAGAAACTGATGCAGGGTATTGTCTGATTGTGTCAATAGCTTTGGTTATTGCTAAGGTGATTTGTGGAGGTGTTTTGAAAATTTGCTACCGAAACATACCCTGATCTGGAGCCCAATCATGAAGAGATGATGGAATAGCTTCATGCGTTTTCCTACCTTCGCCCCATGATTGCATATCTACACGGCAAAGTGCAGCGCCGAAGTCTCACCTCCCTGATTATTGATTGTCAGGGCGTAGGATACGAAGTGCGGATAAGCCTTTATACTGGTACAGCAACGGAGGGTCAGGAAACGGTAGCCTTGCATATCTACCATCATTTCAGCCAGGACAGTCAGGCACTATTTGGTTTTGCTTCAGAAGCTGAGCGCCAGCTTTTTATCTTGTTGATTTCTGTTTCAGGGGTTGGCCCCAATACGGCTCAGCTTATCCTGAGTTATATGAGTCCTTATGAAACGGAAATCGCTATTCTGGGCGAAGATATTGGTGCATTCAGGAAAGTTAAAGGGGTAGGAGAAAAGACTGCGCGACGGATTCTCATCGATTTAAAAGATAAAATACAAAAAGGGACTGGCGAAGGTCAACTGCCAATTGCTTTGAAAGACAATAGAAAAGAAGACGAGGCGTTATCTGCACTGTTGGCGTTGGGATTCCCCCGGGCACAGGCTCAAAAGGCATTGACCAGGATAAGACAATCCGGTGATGAAACACAAAGTGTTGAAGCACTAATCCGATTGGCATTAAGGGAATTATCCTGATCCAATGACATCCAACCAACGAAGTAACAAGCGGTAACCGTTTACCGTATAAGCAAACGGCGACTCCCTGCAATTCAAGGATTCGTCAGGTTTTTATTGTTAATAAACACCAAGGTGTACGTTCTTGTCGTTCAGAGCGGACACAAATTTGAGACAGGCTATTATATGAGGTATCTGGTGGTCTTTGGAGCTTTATGTTCCGTTATCCTTTCTGGCACAGCGGTAGCTGGCACGCCGCTTTATTTGCCTATGTTGCGGGATACCCTTCCTTCTCCCAACTATGGTTTTTGGAAAAATGGTACTGGCCAGAATCCTTATCAACTCAAGGATCCGGCATTTATTGAAAAGACGATTGAATACGATCCTTCTAGCGGTAATTATCTCATTTCCGAAAAAATTGGTAACGACTTTTACACCTCACCAAGTCAGATGTCCTTCAATGAATATCTGGATTACAGAGGAAAGGAACTCGAAAGTGAATATTTTGGTAAACTGAGTGGATTAAGCAATGCAGCCAGTGGTTTTGGTGACCGAAAAGATCCTTTTGCACGATTTGATCTCAAAAATAATTTATTGGATCGCCTGTTTGGTGGCAACAAAATCGAAATAACCCCCAAAGGGCAGGTAAGTCTGTTTTTTGGGGTAAACTACAATAAAACGGATAACCCTATTCTGCCTGTTCGCCAACGCCTTCAAGGCGGTTTTGACTTCAAAATGGGTATCCAGGTGGATGTTACTGGTAAAATCGGTGAAAAACTTAACCTTTCAACGAGTTTTAATAACCAGGCTACCTTCAATTTTGACAACCGGGTAAAGCTCAACTATAACAGCCAGGAGTTTGGCGAAGATGATATTATTCAGAAAATTGAAGCGGGAAACGTGAGTCTTCCATTGCGCAGTAATTTGATTCAGGGGAGCCAGGCGCTATTTGGCTTGAAGACGGAGCTTAAGTTTGGATACCTGCGACTTACGGCTTTGGCATCCCAACAACAATCCCGCCGTAAAGAACTAACTATTCAGGGCGGGGCACAGGTACAGGACTTTGAAGTGAAGGCGGATCAATACGATGAAAACCGCAACTTCTTTCTCTCCCAATACAACCGGAATAATTTTGAACGGGCTCTGGCTAACATGCCACAGATCAACAGCCTTTTTCAAATTACGCGTGTGCAGGTATGGGTGACCAATGACCGGAATGAAACCGAAAACATCAGGGATATCGTTGCACTGGCTGACCTTGGGGAATACGACCAGTTTACCAATCCGAATGGTAAACAATTGTATGGTGCAACAGGCCCAAGAAACCCGGATATCCTGGGGCAGGAACTCCCTGCAAACAATGCCAACGATCTCTATGAATTAATTCGGGGCAATGAAATGGCCAGGCGCCTTGAGACCTCGGTCAATACCCTGTTGTCCAGTCAGTTTGGCATGGTCCAGGCCAGAGACTTTGAGAAGGTGACAGCAAGATTGTTGTCTCCAACAGAATATACCCTGGATGAAAATATGGCCAAATTGGGCTTTATCCAGATTACAACGAACTTAAAGCCTCAGGATGTATTGGGCATTTCCTATGAGTTCACATTTAATGGCCGCCATTATCAGGTCGGTGAATTTGGCGATGATATTCCTTATGACCAGGAAGAGCCCAATGTTTTGTTTGTTAAAATGCTCAAGAGTATTACCCAGCGTACAGATATCCCACTTTGGGACCTGATGATGAAAAACGTCTATAATATAGGCGCTTATAACGTGAGTCCGGAAGATTTTCGATTGGACATTTATTATGAAGACCCGGGAGAAGGGTTGAAGCGTTTTTTACCTAGTTCCAACTTAGCTTCCATTCCGTTGATCAGGGTTTTTAATATGGATAATCTGAATGTCCAGCGTGACCCACAACCCGATGGAATTTTTGATTTTGTTCCTGGACTTACCATATTCCCCAATACAGGCAGGATCATGTTTCCTCGGTTAGAGCCTTTTGGAAGTACTTTGAAGGATAAAATTACCGATCCCGTTCTAGCCGATTTTTATGCTTACCAGGATCTGTATGATACTATACTGGTTCGTGCCCGTGAGGTATTGGACAAAAACCGTTTTGTCATTAAGGGTACTTATAAAACCAGTGTTACTTCGCGAATTTCATTAGGTGCATTTAATTTACCCCGAGGTTCGCTAAGGGTTACTGCGGGAGGTACCATTCTACGTGAAAATGAGGATTACGTTGTAGATTATAATGTTGGTCAGATCACGATTTTAAATGAAGCTTACCTTAAGGCTGCTACACCAATTAAAGTTTCATTTGAAGACAATACGCTTTTTGGATTCCAGACGCGAACTATGCTCGGTTTGCGGGCAGATTATGAAAAAAGTGAAAACTTTACTATTGGAGCTACCTTCCTTCAACTCTTCGAACGCCCGCCAACATTTAAAGTAAACATAGGTGATGATCCTATTAATAACCAGGTCTTTGGTTTGGATTTTAGCTTCAACAAAGAAGTACCGTGGTTGACTCGTGCCGTTGATAAAATTCCTTTTATTGACACCAAAGCAAAGTCGACCATCCAAATGGCTGCAGAAGGCGCATTCCTAAAACCTGGACATGCACGAGCTATCAACGAAGGCAGTGAAAAAGACGGTGTCGTTTATGTCGATGACTTTGAAGGAAGTACAGCCAACTTGCCCATCCACATCCCAAGTACGCAATGGGTCATTGCCAGCGTACCTCAGGATGCAGGTACTGGTTCGATAGAGCGCTTCCCCGAGTCAAAAGTCATTAATTCTACGGTTAGTGGTGTCAATCGGGCTTTGCTAAATTGGTACCAGATTGACCCCAGTGTGCGGTCAGCCGAAGCTCGTGATGATCCTTATCAATCCTTTGTAGATCGTCTGGAAGTATTTCCTAACCAGCAGGTGCAGGTTGGTACAAATACGGAATTAAGGACGCTTGATTTAAGGTATTACCCGGAGGTGAGAGGTCCATATAATTTTGATTTGCCGAATGGCACACCGTTTTCGGATGGTATTCAACCAAATGGCCTTCTGCGTAGTCCGGAAAAGCGCTGGGGAGGTATCATGCGGGATCTGACGACGACCGACTGGGAGCAGGCGAATATCGGTTATGTGGAAATGTGGATGTTATCGCCTTATTTGAATGGCAACGATGGTAATCCGGGCAAACTGGTCATAAATATTGGTAATATCTCAGAGGATATCCTGCGAGATGGGCGGAAAGCATTTGAACAAGGATTGCCAACTCCACGAAATCCAACTTCTGTTGATAATACGTCGTGGGGCCGAATTCCTGCCAACCGTCAAATTAATACAGCATTAGATCCTGATCCAGAAGGTCAGCGTCTCCAGGACGTGGGTCTGGACGGTCTGGACAATGAGGGAGAAGCCATTGCTTTTCAGGATGTCCTGGCACAGTATAGTGGCTATTTGCAACCCGATGTGTATCAAGCAATCCTGGCTGATCCAGCGAATGATGACTACGTAGCGTACAGGGATGGCGCATTTAGCCAGGCAGAGGATGTGTATACCCGTTATCGTGGATTCAATGGGCTCCAGGGCAACTCAGCTCAGCCGCCAACGAATGACGGATTTACCACAGCCAGCCGGTTCCTTCCAGATATGGAGGACATCAACCGTGATGGTACGATGAATGAATCGGAAGCGTATTTTGAATATGAAATTCCTCTGCTTGATGACGGGCAGGGTGGATTACAATTTAATCAATTTATCATTGATTCACTTCAAGGTGAACAGGGCCGTATCTGGTATAGGGTAAAAATTCCAGTAGATCAATTTACAAAGCGAGTTAATAATATTCCTGATTTCAGAGCAATGCGATTTATTCGTATGTACGTGACGGAATTCCGGAATCCGGTCACATTGCGTTTTGCAGAAATAAGCATGGTGCGCAACCAGTGGCGGAAATATGAGCGAATTCAGCCTTCAGTCAATGAGCCCAATTTTAATACTACTTTATTTGATATTAACGCCGTCAATATCGAGCGTAATTCCCAGGACAGACCCTTTGGATATCATCTGCCTCCGGGTATCGAACGTGAAAATAACGCAGGCCTATTTCCTAACCTCCTGCAAAACGAACAATCACTAAGTTTGGATTTTTGTAATCTCAAACAGAATGTAGGCGACTTTATTGGCATCTATAAATTGTTGAATCTCGATATGCGGGTTTACAAACGGATGAAAATGTTTGTACACCTTGAGGAAGGGTTTTTGCCCGGATTAGATCAGATTCAGGATCAGATTGACGATGGTGATTTAAGCATGTTTATACGTTTTGGAAGTGATTTCGAATCCAATTATTACGAGTACGAAATACCGTTGGTGGTCTCCAAAAAAGAAGGGTCTCCAATGTATACTGATAACGATTACAGACGATACATATGGCCACTACAAAATGAATTTGATTTTGACCTTTCCTTTTTCAAGGATTTAAAGTTGGATCGAAATGGTCAGAATGTACCGCTTCAAACGATTTATGAGGAGGAACTCTTAAAGATGATTGGCGGTGTGGAATATAAACATTTTGTGCGGGTCAAAGGAAATCCAAATATCGGATTGGTCAGAGGTGTGATGGTAGGTATTAAAAATAATGATACCCAGTCTCACTGCGCATCGATATGGGTCAACGAACTGCGGTTAACAGGTCTGGATGACAGAGGTGGCTATGCAGCAACGGCACGTATGCAGGCACAATTGGCAGACCTGGGGCGGATAGATATGTCTGCCAATTATTCCAGTATCGGTTATGGTGCTTTGGATCAACGGGTGCAGCAACGTGCACGAAAAGCTGACCTTAATTATGATATTGCGGGTACTGTGGAGTTGAGTAAATTTTTGCCGGATACCTGGGGTCTTTCTATTCCATTTTATGCGCAATACAGCAAAACCACTAGTACCCCGGAATTTGATCCCTATGATCTGGACATTCCGCTCAAAGAAAAACTGGCAATAATCGATAATGAGTCTGTTAGGGATTCGGTGAAGGCTGCTGCTTTGACCCAGACTGAAATCAAAAGTTATAACTTCACAAATGTTCGAAAGAACCGTGGTGCTTCAGATAAAAAGCCCATGCCTTGGGATATCGAAAATTTTGCATTTACCTATGCCTGGTCCGAGACGGCCAAGCAGGATCCAATCATTTCACGAGATATATTAGAGACGCACAATGGCGGTCTCAACTATGCTTATGGTGTAAAGGTCAAGTATTTTGAGCCATTTAAAAAAGTCATCAAAAATGACAAGTATTTCAACCTGGTAAAAAATCTGAACTTCAATCCTATTCCCAATAACTTCACGTTTAATACTTTGATGGATCGTCGATTGGGAATAACGACTTATCGGTTTGCCGGAACAGACCCACAACAGAATACGTTTTACAATAAGCAGTGGTGGTGGGACCGGAATTACGCCTTGCAGTGGGATTTAACCAAGTCGCTTAAATTCACATTTAATGCACTTAACCGTGCAGTAATTGATGAATTGCCGGAGTTTGATGACGCCATGCAACCAACACCTGATCAGGCAAAAAAGGATGAAATTTGGCAGAATATCCGTAACCTGGGTAGAACCAAAGATTATAATCATAACATCAGTGCCAACTATACGGTGCCGACCAAAGACATTCCTTTAATGGAGTGGGTTAGTTTGCGATTCCAATATGATGGCCTATATGCATTTAATACAGCCTCGCTGAATGTTGATTCACTCGGTAATGTAATCAGGAATGGGAATACCCGCCGGGTAAATGCCGATTTGAATTTTGAAACACTCTATGCACAGTGGAATTACCTCAATTTGATCCAGGGTAAAAAGGGGCGTAGTCAAGCAGGCAGACAACCAGCCAATGTGCCTAGTCGTCAGATGGGCGCACCCGCAAAACCAGGCGATCCGGAAGAAGATAAAAAGGCAGAGGAGGAAAAGAAAAAAAATGCAGAGCCTAGTAAATTGGAGAAGATTCTGGTCCGTCCGCTGTTAGTGATGCGACGTGCCCGAGTAGATTATCAGGAACAATACACTAACACGGTACCCGGATATACGCCGCCATCCCAAATATTGGGTATGCAGGATTTTTCATCTCCTGGATGGGGATTTGTTTCAGGTTTCGAATCGCCTACCACACCCTGGTTGGATAATGCAGGGGCCAATAATTGGATCACCCAGAATGTATGGCTCAATCAAAATGTAGAACGGACCTACCAACAAACGTTGAGAGGTACGCTAACTCTTGAGCCCGTAAATCAATTTAGGGTAGACGTTGATTTTACACGAACGTATAACGAAAGTTATTTCGAACTGTATAAGGTAAGAGAACCAGGTGACGGTTTGTCACACAATCCTATACAAAACGTTGGTACATATAGCATTTCTTTTATGTCTTTTAAAACATTATTCAGAAATGATGATGGGGCCCGAACCTTGTTTGAAAATTTCCAAACCAACAGGGAGATTATTTCACAACGTATGGGATTAGGCCAACATGCAGTGGATGGCTCAGGCTATACAGAAGGTTTCGGAAAACGTCAATTAAGTGTGCTTATACCTGCATTCATTGCTACGTACACGGGACAAAATCCTAATTCTAGTCCACTTTTTGAGGATCTATTTAATTATGTACCGCGTCCCAACTGGAAACTCTCCTACGATGGGCTTGCCAAGTTGCCGGGAATGGAGGATATTTTTTCTTCCTTCCGTATTACACATGGTTACAAATCCACACTTTCAGTTAATAGTTTTCAAGCAGATTTTCTGGACTACGATTCGAGCAACCCGACCCGGCTAAATCCGGAGACACAGAATTTTTATTCAGAATTTATTATTCCCGATGTGATTATTACGGAAGCCTTTGCCCCATTGGTTGGTATTGATTTCCGGACTAAAAATGGTTTGAATATGACCATTAATTATAACACGAGCCGCAATCTTCAACTGCTGCTCAATGACCCTCAGTTACCTGAAACCAAAGCAACGGATATCTCCTTTAATTTTGGTTATATTATCAAAAAGGTCAAACTACCTTTCCTGTATATCGGTGTGAATAAAAAGGAGCGTAAAAATATGCCCGGCCAGGATTTAACGATCCAGTTGAATACCAGCTTCCGAGATGATATCCAACTCAATCATCAGATCGATACAGAGGAAACCATTTCAATTCCGGCACGTGGTAACCGTTCTATCCGAATTAATCCAACGATTGACTATCCCCTCAACGACAGGATACGATTACAGTTGCGTTATGAATACACTCAGAACAAACCTAAAACGTTCAACGGTTTCAAGACAACAACGAATGTAGGAGGGATAAATGTGATCTTTACCCTGAATTAAATGGTAATAATTCCGACGGGAGGATTTAAATTGATATAAAAAAGGGCTGCAATTTATGCAGCCCTTTTTTTAGGTTAATAAAAACGAAATATAGGGTGTGGAAATATTATTGCACCTAAAGAAGGGATGTTTATTTATCCTTAACAGCTAACAAGAGGCATGCAAGGCATCAATAATGGTCTTCAGACTGATAAATAAGGTTTCCCTGCCTTCAGCCGAAACCATGTTGTCTTCATCTTCATTTAGCGCATCTTCTACAAAGGCCAATAAATCTTCCTGTGGATAATCTGCAAAAAATATATCCATCCGATCATGAAAATTGCTACCTCCGGATTGTTCCAGTTTTTCGTAGTTGGCTTCCTCTGCCTGACCAATTGCTTCTGCACTGATTTCAGGAATTTCACCAACAGTGCGGCGAGCTGATTCCCAGATAGTCAGGCCCAGCAATAATAAATAATCCCGCTCATCTTCGGTTAAGGCATCAAATTCTTCCTGTGTGAGGAATTGAATCAAAGAGGGCTGGGTTTGAGCCATCAAATCATCTGCTTTTTCAAGCGCTTCATCTGATTGGTCAAGGGATTCGATGACATCGTCAATGGTGGATTCTGGAACAAATTTCATGGTATAAAATTAGGGTGTGAAAGTGGATTTTGGTAAAGGAGATTTACATCATATCGTCCTTAGCGGCAGTTGCTTTTAAAACTCTGGGACGTTTAAATACAGGAACGGTTGAACAAGGTTCGCCGTACATGATACTTTGTGCAAAGGGAAACAACAACCGGGTCAGTTCAACATAAGCGTAAGGGGGTACAGGTTTGTCAGAACATCCTTTGATGACGATCCGCTGGCCTGAATAGGAGGTGTAATCCAGTGCGTTTAATGCACGTTGATAATAGAGTTTGAGATATTCCTCGGGTGTGGCCTCTGCTACATGAATGGCATAGGGAGTAGCAAGTGAAGCTACCAGCATAAAGGCCCAGACAGGAATAATTGCATCGGTGGAGCAAAAAACAGCTAAATGTTTGCCGGAATATTGGTCCCAGGAATGGGCTTTAAGTGCCTCTCGAAAATCAGTTTCTTTCAGAATAAGCCCTTTGAACAAATAATCCTTGATATCAAAAGATACAATGGGCTCCTTTGGAAAAAATTGTTCCAAATTTATGGTGATTAATCCGCTTTCCGCTACACGGTTAATCAGGGGTTTGTCGTCTGCGATCATTCTTCATCACTTTGAGACGAAACAGCATTCGCTCCGGGTTGTTGACTGGCATATCCTTGACCGGAGACGATTTCAGCTACCGCACGTTTTTCAATGTGAATATGATCTACGATTTCATCGATGGAGGGTGATTCGCCAATTTCTTCGTCTACTGCTTTGAAATCGCGCAGCTTGGGAAGGTCCTGGAGACTTTTCATGCCAAAATAATCCATAAACTTTTCGCTTGTACCATACAGAAGCGGTTTTCCGACCGTTTCGCTGCGCCCGGTAATCGCGATTAATTCCTTCTCCAATAATTTCTGGATAGAATAATCACAACTCACCCCGCGGATTGATTCCAATTCGGATTTAGTGACTGGTTGTTTATAAGCGATTATGGCAAGCGTTTCCAAAGCCGCGACGGATAATCTTTTCCGGGAATTTTGCTTCAAAAACGTGTGTACAGCACCATGGTAAGCCGGCTTTGTCATAAACTGGTGCCCGCCAGCGATTTCAATCAGTTCGAAAGAAAAATGATCATCCCTGTAGCGATGGCCAATATCCTGAATCGACTCAAGAATATCCGGAATCGGAATGAGTGTTTCAAAAGTCAACTCCAAACAATCCTGAATCTCGTCGGCGCTTATCGGGCGGTCAGCGGCGAAGATCAAACTTTCTATATGAGGTGTCAAGGCATTCAAGGCTACAGCAATTTTGTGCAAAGGTACAATTCCGATTGCACCCCGTACTGCTTCTATTCCTGATCTGCCTGCAATATCCCCGGACAAGCGGTGGCCAGGCGTGCCAGGATATCCGGGCGCTGGGATAGCCAATCATTCATGTTGGAAGAATATATTTTGTGCCACGGCGCATTTTTGTCGCTGATAACAGTGCTGTCGCTTCGGAGTGCCAGCAATACACAGCCAAATACCTGGTTGGTATCCTTTGCCTCACTAATAAACTTTAGCGCTGCCCATTGGTCAAAAAGTCGCCTGCCGCGCAATGGTCCAGGCAATTGCCAGAGGATCTGCGCGATTGCTGGTTTTTGATTCAAATAGGCCACCTGGATATCATCGCCAGGTTTAAAATCCGGCAAGGAATCGAGTCGCTCATCGACAGGCAAGGAAAAGATACTTTTTCGGACGACATAGTAAACCACAGGATCACCCGCAGAGGATGTACCCAATCGGCCCAATGTCCGATGGCCAATTTCCTCCAGGTAAGGCATCGATTTTTTTGCCAATTTTTCATCCTGAAAATGTTGAAACTTGAGTATCGCAAAAATGGATACGCTTAGAAATGCGATGATGACTATGCCAGTGATTACATATTGCCGCACCAGGTCCTTCTTTTTTTGACGATTCCGTAAGGTGTCCGTATTCCGATCAATGGTAAATGCATAACCAAAACCTTTAGGTCCCTTTTCCAACTCAAGGGAAAAAAGTTCTTCCTCTAACAATAGGGTGTAAGATTTTGTATCCTGAATGAAAAAATCGACGATGGTAACTTTGTCATTTACAGCGACCATGACATGGCCTGTTGAGTTGCCATGGTACAATGCAACATGATATTGTTGGCCCGAATCGGCAACATATGTCCACTTCATCTCAGCCATTTGCTGTGTTTTATGATGTTAATCTACAACAAATACTTGTCCTTGAAACTTCTTCATAGTTCTATTCCCAAAGTGGTTTTTAATTTGAAATCAGGCATGATGATTTAAGAGATCTTTAATACAGATTACAAACCGTGGTGTACTTTTGTTGTCTCGAAAAAACGTTATCCAAACAGAACTTACTTTAAATCGATATGAAAAACTACATCCTCTATTTTTTAGCCTTTTCACCGTTGTTTATATCCGGATGCGCGAAAGTGTACATGAGTCCTGATGCCCAACAACTGGCCAATTCGCACCAAATAATGGCTATTGTACCGCCTAAAGTGTCTATACCCGCCACAAAAAAAATTGATGGCGAGGCCCTCAAAGAGCAACAACGCACAGAATCTCTCAATTTTCAACGCGAAATGTACTCATGGATCCTTCGTCGTAAAATGCAAAATAAAATTGTCGTTGAGGTCCTGGACATCGAAACCACGAATGCCAAATTGCGCAAAGCGGGATATTTTGATGATGTCGTCTTAACGCCCTCAGAAATTTGTGAAGTCCTGGAGGTGGATGGCGTGCTTACATCCAATTATGCGTTGGCCAAGCCCATGTCGGAAGGGGCGGCTGTTGCGCTGGGCGTTATAACTGGAGTATGGGGGACGACCAATGAGGTAAGTATTTCATTGGATATTCATGATCGGAAGACAAAAAAAATGATTTGGAACTATAACCATCAAATGTCCGGAAGCGCGTTTAGCTCGGCCAATTCGATGGTAGATGATTTGATGCGACAGGCCAGTAAAAAGATGCCATACACTAAATAGGAGACGTTTTTCATTTATTCCAGCTCAAAATTTTTTGGTTTGGCCAAAGCACGAATTGTTTTTGTTTGTTCAGAATGCGGGGCCAACTCACCGAAGTGGCAGGGGCGATGCCCGTCATGTAACAGTTGGAATACATATGTCGAAGAGGTAGTGGATCGACCTGTGCCTGAGTTGCTCCAAAAAGGAAGAGACACGCTCCGTAAAGAAAAGGCGATTCCTCGTCTGATCCAGGATATTGCCACTGAAGGTGTAGTTCGTTATCCGATTCCCGACCCGGAGTTGAGTCGTGTCCTCGGTGGAGGTATTGTGCCCGGATCCGTTATCCTTTTAGGAGGGAATCCCGGAATTGGTAAATCAACCCTCCTGCTTCAGATTGCCGGTTTGCTTAAAGACACTGTCTTATATGTCTCTGGGGAAGAATCCGGTGAGCAAATAAGAATGCGCGCCAACCGGTTGCGATTTCGCAATCATAAATGTTATATTCTCACCGAAACCAATACCAACGAAATTATCAAATTTGCCAAAGAGCTGCAACCTGCATTATTAATTGCCGATTCGGTACAGACCCTCGTCTCGCCTGGTATAGAAGCCGTTGCAGGTACAATATCACAAATCCGTGAAGCCACTTCAGACTTGATGGCGTTGGCAAAGGAAACGGGTATTCCAGTTTTGTTAATAGGCCATATTACCAAAGAAGGCCAGATCGCCGGACCGAAATTGCTGGAGCATATGGTCGATACCGTATTACAGTTTGAAGGGGATCGGCAATATATTTACCGCATTCTCCGAACATTAAAAAATCGTTTTGGGTCTACAGACGAAATAGGGATTTATGAAATGCAGGGTGATGGCCTGCATCCTGTTGAGAATCCATCCCAAATATTGCTCTCTCAACGCGAAGAGATCCTCCCGGGTAGTGCTATTGCGGCCACCATCGAAGGTCAACGACCCATGCTTATTGAAGCACAGGCATTGGTGGGGACAGCCGTCTATGGCACACCGCAGCGTTCGGCCACTGGTTTTGAATTGCGACGATTGGCTATGTTGTTAGCCGTCCTGGAAAAACGTGTCGGCTTTCACTTCGGAGCTAACGATGTTTTTTTAAACATGGCCGGTGGGATTCGTGTCGATGATCCTGCTATTGATCTTGCCGTGCTGGCGTCACTTTTATCCAGCCTGGAAAATTCCGCGGTTTTGCCGACCGATTGTTTTGCTGGCGAAGTGGGGTTGTCCGGTGAAGTGAGAGCAGTGAGCCGCATTGATTTGCGTTTACAGGAAGCGGATAGACTTGGATTCAAGCGTTTTTTCCTGTCCAAATATAACATGAAGGGGCTGTCTAAAAAGGACTTTACCATGGAGCTTATTCCTATTGCCCGCGTGGATGAATTGCATGACGTACTGTTCAAATAAAGGATGATCCACAAACTTGTCGGGCTTCGTATTGTTTCACTACTATGGATAAAATCCTGGTAATCTATGACGGTCATTGTGCGCTATGCCAGGGTTGGGTAAAATTTGTCTTGCAACGGGATACAACAGATAAATTCAGATTTGCTGCGCTGGATTCCATTCATGCACAGCAACTAGGAATTAGCCTATCCCAATTTGGCCGGGATGAAACGGTGATGGTCTACAAAGATGGGAAGCTCTGCACCCACTCCCAGGCTGCGATAGTCGTTTTAACAGAATTGGGTGGTTTTTGGGCAGCTTTTCAACTAGTCCAATTCGTGCCGCAGTTCATTCGCGACACGGTCTATCGATGCATTGCCAGGAACCGCTACCGATGGTTTGGAAGACTAAATAATTGTATTATTCCACGTCAGGAATGGAAACACAAATTTTTGGATTAGCGGTCAGGCCTTGTCCTTATAATCCTTTGGTTTGATTTTTCTTTTTTCGCGATATTGATCCATGCGATCCCAACAAAGCATCGACAGCCAACAACACGATAGCAAAAAGCCAAACATAAAATCCTGTACCCGGAGAAACAGCAACGAGTTCATCGGAATTGGTTTGGGGGAGCGTGTCAATAAAAAAACCGGCACTTGCCAATACTAAAGTTACCATCACGATGACTGTCCGCACTATACCAGAGCGGAGGATAAAAACCAGGATAAATAATAGGTTTGCAAACCAGGGCAAGCCGTAGGAAGCTCTGAAGTCAAGCAGGCCGATGACACCAAAAAGCACAAAATGATACCCTTTGAAATCGCTGCCCTGAAAGGCAATGAGGAAGAGGGATACTACATATGATCCAAAAGCAATCCAACGAAGCGGGTGACGCATCGCTAAAGGTAGTTATTCATTTAAAGTGGGTATTGTTTTCCATTGAGTAAGGACACATTTCATATTAAGTTAATTTGTTTGGCGTTCTTTTTGCTTGTGTTCAGGTATGAACCATGGCTTACCCCAAAACTTAGCCATGCTGGGCGCCGGTAATCTGGGCCAAGCGATTGTGCAAGGTTTGCTCGATCATGCCCGGATGCCGGCAGCCCGTCTTATTATGACCCGACATCGGACCGGACTGCTGACATCATTTGTTGATCAGGGTGTGACAGTGCTAAGTGACAATGCAAAAGCAATTGTGCAAGCACGGATCATTGTGCTTTCGGTCAAGCCATTCAAAGTCGAAGAGGTAGCCAGAGAAATAATGCCTGTCCTAAAGCCTGATCAGATTATAATAAGTGTTGCAACAGGCGTATCTATTGGTAACATTCGAGAATGGACATCCAACAAAGTCCCCGTGTTTCGCGCTATGCCGAATACCGCTATTGGTATTGGTGAATCACTCACTTGTATTGCTCGGGATAATTTTTCAAATGATGAAGCATTCAAAGAGATAGAAACGCTGTTCAATCAAGTAGGCCGTGCGGTTGAAATAACCGAAGACTTGATGAATGCGGCGACCGTCCTGGGAGCCTGTGGCGTCGCCTATGCCCTTCGTTTTATTCGTGCTATGGTCCAGGGGGGCATCGAGATTGGATTTGATGCGTCAACTGCCGCCTTGATTGCCAATCAAACCGTCCGGGGCGCAGCCACACTCCTCCTACAGGGCAATGCGCATCCTGAAGCAGAAATTGACAAGGTTACAACCCCCAAAGGCTGCACTATAGCCGGTTTAAACGAAATGGAACACCAGGGATTTAGCTCTTCCCTGATCAAAGGGATAACCACCTCCTTCGACAAAATCGGCTGATTTCGAGCCGATCAGGTGACTTTTTAAATAAAACCTTTAGCTGCTGCTGTCAACGCTGCAGCGGATGGTACCCCAGATTGCCGCCATACACTTTTTCCATTTTTAAAGATAATAATGGTGGGAATAGACTGGATTTTCAGTGATCCGGCCAACTGGCTGTTGCGGTCTACATCAATTTTGATGATTTCGACATCCTCACCCAAAGCACTTTTGACATCCTTAAGAATGGGTGGCATCATACGACATGGTCCGCACCAATCCGCATAAAAGTCGACAATGACTGGTTTAGGGCCCTTGATCAATTCGCTGAAGCTGACCTTTTGTGGCGCTTCCATTTCTTCTTGTTTTTTTGTGAATCCAAACATAATGCAAAGATAAATGGCTGGTATCCCTGCTGTCAGTGATGTACGTCACAAGCGCTCAAGCAGGGCATTTTGAAGATTTACCTATCTTGCCCAGTGACTTAACACTTAACTATGTTTTACGCATTTAAATCATTTATTCCTGTTGTCCATCCTAGTGCATTTGTACATCCACAGGCTGTAATAACAGGCAATGTCATTATAGGCAAAGATGTTTACATTGGACCGGGTGCTGCCATACGTGGCGACTGGGGAGGGATCGAAATAAAAGATGGGTGCAATGTGCAGGAAAATTGCACCATCCATATGTTCCCGGGTATTACCGTAGTCCTTGAAGAAAACGCGCATATTGGTCATGGGGCAATTATTCATGGTGCGCATATCGGCAGAAATTGTCTGGTTGGAATGAATAGTGTAATCATGGATGAAGTGGAAATTGGGGAGGAATGTATTATTGGCGCTTTAACATTTATTAAAGCAGGAATTAAAATACCACGACGTTCCGTGGTAGCTGGCAATCCCGGCAAAATCATTAAGGACGTAACCGACGAGATGATAGACTGGAAAACAAACGGAACGGCGATTTATCAACAATTACCTAGTGAATGTTTTGACAGTTTGATGGCTGTCGACCCCTTGCATGAAATTCCTCAGGGCAGGGCCGAAATGGTAAGTGTTTATCAGACCTGGAATACGATAAAATCCAAAAAATCCTGATGCGGCCCGTAATCCTGTTTTCGGCAATGAGTCTTGATGGATTCATTGCCGGCCCGCAAGGAGAAATAGACTGGCTCTTCCAGGATGCCGATTATGGGTATGCGGCATTTTATGACCGTATCGGCACGATGCTTATGGGGAGAAAAACATTTGATTTTGTCAATAGTCTTACACCCTATCCCCATTCAGACCGGGAGAATATTGTGTTCAGTCGATCGCCAAAATCGTCAGAGGCAGACTATCTGCATTTTATTCAAGATGACCCCGTATCATTTACGAAGCAACTGAAGACAATCCCCGGCAAACCGATTTGGTTGGTTGGTGGCGGTGCAATCAATCAATTGTTCGTTGAAGCTGGCCTGGTAGACGAGATGATCTTATCTGTTCACCCGGTTTTTTTAGGACATGGCATTCCACTTCTGCCCGGGTTAACATCGATCCATTTATTCAAAACGGTCCATGTGGAGCACTTTCCCTCGGGATTGGTCCAGTGGCACCTGACCCGATAATGGGTGTAGTCAAAGGCAGTTTTGAATCCACCCTAAACCCCGGGCGGACTAAAAAATCGGACATCAAGAGAAAAAGGTTCTTCATGCAGAAGGACGATTCGTTCAAATCCAGTTTGGTGCGGATTGATCAGCAGATTCCATTCGTCTTGCACAATGGCGGATGGTACGCGCATTAAACACTGGTTTTGGAGTATTGCAGCACCGATTAATCGTGTTTCATTAGCAGGCATCGGATCATACCAATGAGGAGGCAAGGCATTTGATGTAATCGTGCCGATGGGCAAGTCATCCGGAATCTCAATGGTTTGAAGGTAATAGTCGGAAGGCACCAGGTCCTTTGCCAGATGTACAAGTACTTCGACCAATGCCAAGGCTCGTGATTCGGCAGTGTAGATTACTTCCTGGCCCTTCCGGTTCCACCTGCCGGGATATAAGGCAGCCCCAACACCAGAGAGCTGGCCCATATATTTTTTACGGGTAAGCCGGAAGACCAACATTATGGAAAAATGCCGTGCTCCATCCGGCCAAGCTCCTCACATAAAAGCCCTATGCCATGCATATCATTCAGCAGATCGATAGGTTTTTCATTGCGAAAGATATGGTTGTTACGATCCAGCCACATTCGAAAGGCTTCTTTGGAATCAAAAAAAGCCATGCCCAGATCAGTAAAACGGGCTATCTCCAGTATGCGCTCCGAATGAAGACGACGAAAACGGAAATCAGGACCTTCTTTGGCATATCTCGAAAGTGTTTTGTCTGAAATATCCAGAATTTGGCACCATTCCTTTTCGGTCAATGGGGCCACCTCGTAGATGTGCTGAAATAATGGGAAGGGAATACCTGCCTGGACAATACGTGAAAGAGAAAGCGGGTGAGTGTATAAATTAGATGGGATGGCGATTGCAGATATGGGAACGGATACCCCTTTAGAATAAGAGGAATCCAGAATAGGCTCCATAGCGGTGGTGATCGCATCTTCCAGAATGGGGTATGTTTTCATCTCTCTGAATTATGTCCCAAATTTACGGACATTTATCCGGATTATCAAATCCCCTGCCATTTTCACATTTAAATAACAACCTGGTCTGGGGGCATCCAAGATCCTGCTTTCCATTTCCTACCTTTGCGCCCTAATTAAAAGTTCACACGCCAATGGATAATCGTCTGGAAGTTTACAAGTCGAAAGCACCTGAAATTGTCTTTGAATGGCAGGATGCCCTAACCACAGCCCGGGGATGGGTCGTCATCAATAGTTTGCGTGGAGGGGCTGCCGGTGGTGGCACCCGGATGCGGAAGGGGCTTACCAAGGATGAAGTGGTGTCTTTGGCGAAGGTGATGGAAATTAAATTTTCGGTCAGTGGTCCGGCGATTGGTGGTGCCAAGTCAGGGATTGACTTTGACCCAAATGATCCACGCAAGGATGAAGTACTTCAGCGTTGGTACAAGGCCGTATTCCCCCTGTTAAAAAATTATTATGGCACCGGTGGCGATTTAAATGTGGATGAAATCCGGGATGTGGTACCCATCACGGAGGCATTGGGTCTGTGGCATCCGCAGGAAGGCGTTGTCAACGGCCATTTCCATGCAGGAAAGGGCGAGCGCATTCATGTGATCGGTCAGCTTCGCTTTGGGTGTGCCAAATTGGTTGAAGATCCGGCATTTGCCCCTCCGGGCAGGCACAGACACGCCGTTGCGGATTTGATAACCGGGTATGGTGTCAGTGAATCTATTCGCCATTTTTATGACTTGTTCAGAAAGGAGAGTTTGCAGGGCAAACGGGTGGTTATTCAGGGATGGGGCAATGTAGCCGCTGCGGCAGGATATTACCTTGCGGCACACGGGGCTCGCATTACCGGCATTCTGGACTTGGGAGGCGTGGTCCTGGCTCCTGATGGCTTGGATTATCACCAGGTTGAGGAGCTGTTTAATAGCCGGGATGGCAACAAATTGGCCCATCCGATGGCGATTCCCTTTAATGAGGGGAAAGATAAGTTTTGGGAAATGCCGGCCGATATTTTTATGCCTGGAGCAGCTAGCAAACTCGTCACCCCAGAGCAAATTACAAGGCTGATGGACAATGGGCTCGAAGTGGTATCCTGTGGGGCCAATGTGCCTTTTACAGATGATGAAGTATTTTTTGGCGAAACGGCGTTAATGGTTGACCAGCGTATCAGCCTGATTCCCGACTTTATTGCCAACTGTGGAATGGCCAGAGCATTTGCTTATCTTATGCAGCCCAATATTCTTGTCACGGATCACGGAATTTTTGATGACGTCTCCCAGACGATTAGGAAGGGATTGCTTGAAGTACAGTCGGCATCGCCCGCTACCACCGAAATATCCAAACGCGCGGTGGGCATTGCCATGGACAAATTAGGAATAGTGGATTAATAGCTCAATAAGGTTTAATGCAGCGATTAATAAGCGTGGATGCTTAACAGGACCAATGTACAAGCGGCCTCCACTTCGATGCCTGCTTTTTGGGCAAGATGCATGAGTTCGGCGTTTTCTGTACCGGGATTGAAGATGATCCGACGTGGCTGGTAAGCCAGGATGCGATCATAAACCGGTTTTTGTCTGTCGGGGCCGAGATATAGCGTGATCGTATCCAGATCAGCGATGGTATCGGGCCACTCCGTAAGAATATCCACATCGGCAATACGCCCGGGCCGGGTTCCAACAGCTACGACCTCATGATCATGTATTCGCAATTGATCAACAGCAGCATAGCTGTACCGTTGTGGATTTGGGGAAGCCCCGATGACAAGCGTTTTCATGGCAAGGGTAACACGGTATTTTGAAAAGAGTTTTTAGCAGATGATGTGGACAAACAGGGACTTGTGCTAACCGCAAAGACGCTAAGGCGCTAAGGGAAGTGGAAAGAATCTGGAATCAAGTTAGGGGTGAGGAGATGAGGGATGGCTTCCTACAATTCTACATCCTTCTACTTTTTACATTCTACTTTCTACAAAAAAGTGAACCGCAAAGGCGCTAAGACGCAAAGGAGTTGGAAAGAATCTGGAATCGTTGATAGGGATGAGGGATGAGGAATCAGGCATGGACTAATAATCTTGAATCTGGGAATCTGGAATCCGGAAAAGGGTCTGGATATTGGAAAAGAATATTACATTTTACCCTTCTACAATTCTACATCCTTCTACTTTTTACATTCTACGTTCTACAAAAAAGTGAACCGCAATGGGTGGGGGTTATTGGGTTGAGGCGTTATTTCGAAAAAACCGGGACTTGATGAATCAGGATTTTAAGAATCTCGAATCTGGAAAAGTGTCTTTGGGAATCAAATCTAAAGGCGCAGCCTAAACGATAGGATAGGGGTTTATTACTGTTGTATTACTTTATCATTACTTTATCATAACTGTAACATAACAGTAGTAGCTTTTTAAAAAGTCACTTTCTATATTTTGTCTTGTGGGCTTGTTGTCAATGTCGGATAATGCAGATTCCCGGATTCCAGATTATTACGGAATTACAAACCAGATCATTCCTCATTTTTCAGCCCTCATTTCTATCAACAGGACTCGCGCGGGAGCGGTCGGTTCACTCACCGAATGTTGGATTGTTGTTGTTGTGCTATTGAGCATTTTTTAAGCCTCGCGCAGGGGCGCTCGGTTCGCTCACCGAATGTCCACTGGACATTCACCCCTTCGGGGGTCTGTGAGCTCACCCTTAAAATCTCAAAATCTCAAAACCTCCACACTCAGACAATCATCCTGATCGGATCTTGCAGCACCGAGCTGAAGGTCTGCAGGAACTTGGCAGCCGTTGCGCCATCCACTACCCGGTGGTCACAGGATAGAGTCACCTTCATCCGATTACCGGGGACAATGGCACCGCCTTTGACAACTGGTTTTTCGACGATACCACCAACAGCTAGAATGCAGGAATCGGGTGGATTGATAATAGCTGTGAATTCTTCAATGCCAAACATACCCAGGTTGGAGATGGTAAAGGTATTGCCCTGCATTTCTTCAGGTTGCAATTTTTTCTCTTTGGCGCGTTGGGCAAATACAGCTACTTCTGCATTAATTATCGAAAGCGATTTTTGATCGGCATTGCGGATCACAGGTACCAGCAATCCATCTTCCACGGCTACAGCAACCCCTATGTTAATATCTTGATTGTAACGAATCCGATCGCCGAGCCAGGAGGAATTGATGGCCGGGTGTTGCCGCAATGCAACAGTAACCGCCTTGATGACGAGGTCATTAAACGATATTTTGGTGGGTGCAATGTCATTGATCCGCTTGCGGGTATCGACGGCCTGATCCATGTCGACCTCCACCGTCAGATAAAAATGCGGGGCACTGAATTTACTTTCACCCAGACGACGGGCTATCGTTTTACGCATCATGCTCAGCGGCACATCGGTGTATCCTCCCGCCGTATAAACCGGGGCAGCGACAGGTGCTGTTCCTTGCGTGGCGGTTGGTGCTGAGGCTACAGGTTTTTGCTGGAGGTAGTCCTCCACATCTTTTTTTACAATGCGTTGTCCTTCCCCACCGGTGCCCTTAATCTGCGCCAGGTCTACGCCACTTTCCTGTGCCATGGCTTTCGCCAGGGGAGAGGCTTTGATCCGTCCCTGGTCTGCTTGTGCAATTGTCGTTGCAGGTGCAGCAGCGGGTGAGGCAGTAGATACGGTTTCTGTCACTGCGGCTTCCGCAGGAGCTGGTGCAGTAACAGGGTTGGCATTGGTTGCATTGTTACCATTGCCTCCACCTTCCAGCAGACCTTGGAAGTCTTCTCCTTTTTTTCCAATGATGGCCAACAAGCCATTGACTGGAACGGGCCCCTGAGGTACACCGATATATAACAAAGTGCCATCATAATAACTTTCCAGCTCCATGGTTGCTTTGTCGGTTTCAACCTCCGCCAGGATATCTCCCGGCTCTACTGTATCACCTACTTTTTTTAACCATGCGACGATGTTCCCTTCTTCCATCGTGTCACTCATGCGGGGCATACGGATTATTTCAGCCATTCCGGTCAATTTTCATTTGTGCAAAAATGCAACATTTTGATCAAACTGGTTGATCCTTGCCTATTCATTCTATTCCTTGCAGGAAAAGCAGGCCAGATCACACAATTGCCGTTATTTTTACGCAATGAATTATTTGCCGCGCCTCTTGCAGGATGCCGTGGATGCTTTTGCCAGCCTCCCGGGCATTGGTCGAAAAACAGCCCTGCGCCTTGCCCTGCACCTGCTCAAACAAGATAATGACCAGGTAGCCCGATTTTCAGATGCCCTCAAGCGATTTCGGGAAGGCATCCGCAATTGTACGGTTTGTCAAAACTTGTCGGACGATCCAACTTGTCCGATATGCACCGATCAGGGCCGTAATCGCCGCACCATTTGTGTTGTCGAATCCGTGCGCGATGTCATGGCCATCGAAGAGACGCATCAATACAGAGGGCTGTACCATGTGTTGGGCGGCGTCATCAATCCCCTCGAAGGCATCGGCCCAGAACAATTAAATATCGAGTCTTTGCTCAATCGGCTGCGCAGCGGAGATGCCGATGAAATCATCATGGCCATTTCACCTACTATCGAAGGAGAAACAACCATTTACTACCTCAGCAGACTGGTTCGTGATTTGCCTGTCCGGATTTCCACCATCTCCAGAGGTGTAGCATTTGGGGGCGAATTGGAATATGCCGATGAAATTACACTGGGACGTTCGATTATGAGCCGGATTCCTTATGCCTATAACGAGCAATCCTGATGGATCTATCCATAATCCTGGTCAGTTATAATGTTCGCCATTTTTTGGAGCAGGCATTGCTTTCGGTGAAAAAAGCCATAACCGGTCTGGAAGTGGAGATTTTTGTGGTGGATAACGATTCTGTTGATGACTCGGTGAGTATGGTTCAGGAAAAATTTCCTGAGGTCAATCTCATATTAAATAAAGAAAATACAGGCTTTTCAAAAGCAAACAATCAGGCTTTGCTGCTCGCAAAAGGTCGCCATATCCTGCTACTCAATCCGGATACGGTGGTGGAAGAAGATACCTTCCACAAATGTTTGCGTTTTATGGACGAGCACCCGGATGCCGGGGCTCTCGGTGTGCGTATGATTGATGGTGGCGGTAAATACCTGCCCGAGTCTAAGCGGGGATTTCCCTCGCCATGGGTGGCTTTTTGCAAGGCTTTTGGGTTGTCCAGACTTTTCCCTAAATCCGCACTATTCAACCGCTACCATTTGGGACATTTGACGGAGTTTGAAACGGCCAAAGTTGATGTGCTCGCCGGTGCTTTTATGTGGTTGCGCAAAGAAGCGCTCGACAAAGCCGGCCTCTTAGATGAGCGGTTTTTTATGTATGGTGAGGATATCGATTTGTCCTACCGGATCAAGGAGGCTGGTTATGAGAATTATTACTTCCCTGACGTTACGATTATTCATTACAAAGGCGAAAGTACGCGCAAAGGGAGCCTCAATTATATCCGTATCTTTTACCAGGCGATGATCCTTTTTGCCGAAAAACATTTCCATGGATCAAGCCGGTCCGCTTACATTTTAATCATCCGCATCGCTGTATACTTCCGGGCTGCCTTTACGCTTTTAATAAGTAGTTTTCGTCGCATGTGGCTTTGGCTGGCCGACGCACTTCTCTTATTTCTGGGCATCATTTTGGTCAAAGATTTTTGGGCTAGTTATTATTTCAACGATCCGCTGTATTATTCGGATAGTTTCAATTACCTCAATGCACCCATGTATACCGGGCTTTGGCTGGCAGCACTGTATTTGAGCGGGGCGTATGACCGTCGGTTTGATGGATGGACTGCTGCCAGAGGTATCCTGTTGGGCAGCCTTTGTATTGCTGTTGTGTATGGTTTTTTAGAAGCGCCCTATCGGACATCCAGGGCCATTATTCTCATAGGCACGGTATGGGCCGTGATCGGTACAGTGCTTGTGCGTGCGCTCCATCATTATTTGCGTTTTGGTAGGTTTTTGAGCACGGTTGGCAATACGGCCAATCTCGTAGTCATTGGCTTGCAGGATGAATGCCAGCGCGCTATGGAATTGCTACAGCGTATGGATCGCCGCAAAAATCTGATTGGATGGTTGGCAGTAGAAGAATCCTTTGACCCGCACTATTTTTTGAATCACTTGCGTCGACTGGATGAGGTGGTGAAGGTTTTTCACATCGATGAGGTTATTTTTTGTGCCCGGGATGTGCGATCCGACCATATGATGCAATGGATGAATCTGATTGGCGATGGTGTGGAATATAAAATACTCCCTGAAGGGGGTATAAGTATCATTGGTAGTGCTACGGCTGCAGATAGTGGCGAATTGTATACCCTTGATGTCCGCTTCAAATTGGCCGACCCCGTCAAGCGCCGGCATAAGCGGCTTTTGGATGTGGTAGTGGCCTTGTTCATGATTCTGGCTTCCCCTATGCTGATCTGGTTCCAATATCGCAAAACCACCTACTTGTTAAACGGCTTCAGATTGCTGGTTGGATCGCGCACCTTGGTGTCTTATGGGCCCGACCGAACAGACTTGCCCCGTTTGAAACAGGGATTGCTCCAGCCAGAGGATAACCATCCGGGTATTCAACTGGATGAACGTACCATGGCCCATTTACATTTCCTCTATGCAAGAGATTACCAGGTGGAACGGGATATTCGTATATTCATCCGTAATCTGCGTCGACTTGACCGACCTTAAGATTAAACTATGCATCAATCCACGTTAATCCAATCGGTAAAGCGCCTGGCAAACGATATTTACCCGGGACTAGTCAGTTTTCGTCGCCATTTACATGCCCATCCCGAATTGTCCTTTGAGGAAGTCAATACCGGACAGTTCATTGCCGCCCGGTTAAAAGAATGGCAGATCCCGCATACAACAGGGTGGGGTGGTCACGGCGTCGTGGGCATTTTAGATAGCGGCCGACCCGGACCGGTGATAGCCCTGCGAGCGGATATCGATGCATTACCTATTCAGGAAATTTCGGATAAGCCCTATAAATCCCAAGCCCCGGGGGTAATGCATGCATGTGGACATGATGCCCATACTTCCTCTTTATTGGGAGCTGCCAATATCCTAAACGAGCTAAAGGAACATTGGAAAGGGCAGGTCAAACTTATTTTTCAACCGGGTGAAGAAAAATTACCCGGCGGCGCGTCGCTCATTATTAAGGAGGGCGTCCTTGAAAATCCGAACCCGGAAATCATTTATGGCCAGCATGTGCAACCCCAATTGGCAGCCGGCAAGGTCGGGTTCAAGGAGGGTATGTTCATGGCCTCCGCTGATGAGTTGTATTTTACCATCGAAGGCCGGGGGGGCCATGGCGCGCAGCCCCATCTTACCACTGACCCGATTGTCCTGGCTTCCACGCTGATCACCACGCTCCAGCAAATCGTCAGCAGAAATGCAAATCCC
>JAGNXB010000137.1 GCA_017985675.1 Saprospiraceae bacterium
TCAGCGTCAATAATCAGCAATACCATTATGACCAGGGGGTTTACTACCAGGCAGGTAATGGTGGTTATACGGTTGTGGCAGCACCTGTTGGAGCCACGATTACCACATTGCCTCCTAAATCCGAGACGGTCATCATCAATGAAACCACCAACAATTATTATTATGGTGGTACATACTATGAAAAATCCAAAGATGGTTATACAGTGGTGCCACCTACATCAGGCACAGTCGTAGAAAATCTTCCCGAAGGAGGGGAAGAAGTCAAATTGGGAGATGTCACCTATGTCAAATTTGGCGAAACTTACTATCAGCCTATTGTACAAGATGGCAAGAACATGTATGAAGTTGTAGATGTTCAGGAAGGCGATAAATAGCATCGCTCATTTATAAAGACAGAGCATCCGGTTGCAGCGTAACAGAATGTTTTAATCATTACGTTGACGGATGCTTTTTCTTTTGGGTGTTACTGTGGTTGCACATCAACCCAAATGCGCTCCATCCTAAGAAATACCTGTTCCGGAAAATCTTAGAAAGGGCTTAGGAAAACTTTGGAAAGCCCTATCTTTACTAACCTCAAACACTAAAGAAACACCATGCCGGGATTTGATTGGATTTCCTTGTTCCTTGTCGTGAATATCTTTATGGGATCGCTGGTTTGTATGCTGATTACATACCATTTCAGCAATTTCAAACTGGCGAATGCAATGTTATTGATGTATATCGGTGGGATGTGCATATTTATTACCATGATTTTTTTCAATTATTCAGGTTTGATACTTCATTTCCCCTGGCTATATCGTGCTTTTAGTTTTGTTTATTATCTGATTCCCCCAGCTGCATTTCTTTATGTGAGGACTATAGCAAATGATGATGAGCGTCTCAGCAAATGGGATTATTTGCATTTTCTTCCCGCCCTGCTACATTTTCTGGAGTTGATACCATACCACCTTCAACCACTCTATGTGAAGCAAGACATAGTATCAGATGCAATGGCAGATCAGACGTTAATTTATGCATTTAAGGAAGGGCTATTGCCTCCGTTTTGGCATCACTTCATGCGTGCCCTCCTTGGATTTGCCTACGGCATTGCCATGTTTGTTAAATTGAATGACCTCAAACGAAAACTTAAACCACAAGTCAATTTTGCCACGCCAACCCTACGATGGCTTTTTATTTTTACTGTAATTGTTTTAGTCACCTCGACCGTAGTGGTCTTAGGCATTTTCCTTAAATTATTTTTCGACATATCCGTTTTCCAGTTCTATACGCTCGGCGTTACCATCATTTTTATGATCAGCCTTTACTATATGTTTTTTCACCCCGATATCCTGTATGGTATCCCCAGGATAGCGGTCAAAAGTTCAAATGTCCTGATATCCAATGCCCGTCCGGAGGTTGGCTATGAAATGGAGAGCAATCCCTTCCGGGCAAATCCTGAAATAGCAATGGAAACCTCCGTCGGTATTTCAATGGATTATAAATCGGATCCGGCCATTGCCCAAAAGGATTTTGAATATCTAAAGCTATACCAATCCCCGCTGGAAGATTATCTGGAACAACGACAACCCTATTTAAACGAGGGGTATTCGATCCGGGATATGGCTGACGATACCGGCATTCCTCAGCATCACCTCTCTGCTTTATTAAATAAGATTTATGGCGTACGGTTCAATGACTTTGTCAACCTTTACCGTATTGACTACCTCGACCGGAAAATTAAAGAAGGCGAATTCCAGAACCTGTCAATGGACGGAATCGCACAAAAAGCAGGATTTGGATCCAGGAGTACGCTCTTTAACTCCATCAAAAAGCATAAAGGCGTAGCCCCAACGGACTTTTTTACCTTGAAAAAGCAAGCAGCGCACTAAATACCTCTCCGGTATTGATCATTCAGTATATATGCAAATCACAGATATTGAGATCATTATCTGTTTCTCCTTTTTTTCCTGTTCAGGATTATAAAATGAGACGGGTTTGACCCCTCCATTGTAGTAGTATCCTTCCTTGTGCCTATACTTTTGGCATGCCTTACAGCTAAATAAACATCTGTTCAAGCTGAACATTGGCAGTTAAAAAATTGGCTATGAAAAATAACATTTTGTCATCATTACTCCTTCTGACGCTTTTCTGGGGTTGCAAAGGGGAAGAACACAAAACCTCCATAGTCAGCAATGCGGGTGATTATGTCGGAGCTGTTCTACCTTTCCCATCCGTCCCCAGTGCCAGTGTCACCAGCGAGACCCTTGCGGAAAGCAAACACATCCGCCGGGCTGAACCTGATCATTTGCCTAAGGATGCACCAAATATTTTAATTGTATTGATGGATGATGTGGGTTTTGGCACTGCATCCACTTTTGGTGGTGAAATTAATACCCCCACGTTGACTAAAGTTTACAACGAGGGAATTGCCTACAATGAATTTCACACAACCGCCATTTGTTCTCCAACCAGGGCTTCATTGCTTACAGGAAGAAATCATACCAGGGTTGGTAATGGTACGATTGCGGAAAGAGCGGTGGATTGGGATGGCTTCACTGGTATCA
>JAGNXB010000024.1:0-26600 GCA_017985675.1 Saprospiraceae bacterium
ATGATGTCACCTGGATCATCGATCGCAACAGCAACACCACCAATGTGTGCGTGGCCAATTGCAAGTTTTGTAATTTTTACCGTCGGCCCGGTCATGAAGAGTCCTACATTACGACGATAGCGGAATACAAAGAAAAAATCGAAGAGACCTTCCGCCTGGGAGGCGAACAGCTTCTATTGCAAGGCGGCCACCATCCGGATCTGGGATTGGATTTTTACTGCAATCTTTTTCGGGAGCTAAAAGCCTTATACCCCAACTTAAAACTCCACGCGCTGGGTCCACCGGAAATCGCGCATATCACCAAGCTGGAAAAGAGCACCCACAGAGAAGTGCTGCAGGCCCTCATGGATGCCGGCCTCGACAGTCTGCCAGGGGCAGGCGCGGAGATCCTGGATGATCGCGTAAGGCGTTTGATTTCTAAAGGTAAATGCAATGGTGAAGAGTGGCTGGCTGTAATGGAAACGGCGCACCAGCTCCGGCTGACCACTTCTGCCACGATGATGTTTGGGCACATTGAGACCAATCTGGAACGGATGGAACATTTTGTGCGACTTCGCGAGGTGCAAGCCAAAAAACCATCAGATGCCAAGGGCTTTCTGGCCTTTATTCCCTGGCCTTTTCAGGATGAAGGCACGCTGTTGGAGCGCCTGAAGCGCGCTCGCAACACCTGCACCGGCGACGAATACGTGCGTATGATTGCCATGAGCCGGATCATGTTGCCCAATGTGGTCAATATCCAGGCCAGTTGGCTTACGGTGGGCAAACAGGTCGCTCAGGTATGCCTGCATGCCGGGGCGAATGATTTTGGCAGTATCATGATCGAAGAAAACGTGGTAAGTGCTGCGGGTGCCCCCTTCCGGTTCACGGCTAATGGAATCCAGCAGGCGATTCGGGATGCGGGTTTCAGACCACAACTTCGCGATCAGCAATACCGTTACCGGGATTTGCCGGCAGCTATAGAGCAGCAGGCGCTGGATAGTCTGGCCATGGTCGTTGACTAAATGGTGCAGGTATCGGCAATCGGACCGACCAAAGGAGGACCTGGATCTGGCCATTTGAATCAGCCCTCGTATTTTCATCCTGAAATAAGATGCCTTGCACCCTTCCGTACTCCTGATTACACCGCCTTTCACCCAGCTCAATACACCGTACCCGGCTACCGTGTACTTAAAAGGGTTTTTGAATACCCGAAACATAAAAGCGACGCAGGCCGATCTGGGCATTGAGGTGATCCTTGCGCTGTTTTCCAAGTCGGGACTGACCCGCTTGTTCGATCGGATCCAGGGTTCCCCGCAAACGATGTCGGCCAATGCCCGCCGGATCATTGCCTTGCGGGATAATTATATTTCCACTATTGACCCGGTCATATCCTTCCTACAAGGCAAAAACCCCATGATAGCGCATCTGATTTGTCAGGAAGCGTTTTTGCCTGAGGCAGGGCGATTTGCCCAACTGGATGATCTCGAATGGGCTTTTGGCTCCATGGGTATTCAGGATAAGGCCAAACACCTGGCTACGCTTTACTTAGAAGACCTTTCCGACCTCATTCAGGAATGTGAGGATCCGCACTTTGGATTCAGTCGATATGCGGAGCGGCTGGGTCGCTCAGCCAATCACTTTGATGAAATGTATGCGGCACTGCATCAGGAATACACTTTGGTGGATACCCTGCTGATAGGATTATTGAGGGAGCGGATAGCTCAGGTCAATCCGACACTGGTGGCGATTTCTGTCCCTTTCCCGGGCAACCTTTATGCGGCCTTCCGTTGTGCACAGTGGATCAAGACACATTGTCCTGGTGCGAAGACGGCGATGGGGGGCGGATTTGCCAATACCGAACTGCGATCCCTGTCCGAGTCCCGGGTTTTTGAATTTTTTGATTTCATCACCCTGGATGATGGCGAAGCACCTCTCGAACATCTGGTAGAACATCTGGCCGGCCAACGACCCATCGAATTACTCAAACGGACCTATACCCTCATCGATAACACCGTCACGTATGTCAATTGGTCGCTGAACAAGGACTACAAACAAGCCGATTTGGGCACACCGGATTACAGCGATCTGCCTTTGGATAAATATATTTCGGTGCTGGAAATAGCGAATCCCATGCACCGCATGTGGAGTGATGGCCGATGGAACAAGCTGACGATGGCCCATGGCTGTTACTGGGGCAAATGCACTTTTTGTGATATATCCCTGGATTACATACGTGCCTACGAGCCGCTTACAGCGGGATTGTTGTGCGACCGGATGGAGGAAATCATGGCGCAAACCGGGCAGAACGGGTTTCATTTTGTGGATGAGGCTGCACCACCGGCATTGATGCGGGCACTGGCCCTGGAGATCATCCGCCGCAAACTCACGGTGGCCTGGTGGACCAATATCCGATTCGAAAAACAATTTACCCGCGACCTGTGTCTGCTGCTGCAGGCCAGTGGTTGCATAGCCATTTCCGGTGGGCTGGAAGTAGCGTCCGACCGTTTGCTGGAGTTGATAAAGAAGGGTGTCACGGTGGCGCAGGTAGCGCAGGTGACGCGGCACTTCACCGAAGCGGGTATTATGGTCCATGCTTATCTGATGTATGGATTCCCAACTCAAACGGTACAGGAGACGATTGATTCCCTGGAGATGGTGCGGCAAATGTTCCAGGCAGGCATTTTACAATCAGGCTTCTGGCATCAGTTTGCTATGACGGCCCATAGCCCGGTGGGTATGTTTCCCGAAAAATTCAAGGTGCACATCGAACCCAATCAACGGGGTGCCTTTGCCCACAACGATGTCGTCCATCATGATCCGGAGGGCGCGGACCACGAGGTTTTTAGTTATGGACTCAAAAAATCCCTGCTCAACTACATGCATGGGATTTGTCTGGACGACCCGCTCCAAAACTGGTTTGACTTCCCGGTTCCGGACACATCTATTCCTGCCGATTATATCGAAAAAGCGTTGGAGGAAGATCTGTCCAAAATGCCCAAACCCGGCAGCCGGGTAGTGTGGCTGGGCGGTGCACCTCTTATCTCCTATTATGAAAAAATCCAGCCTTCGGGACTCATCGAAATGGCTTCACTCACCTTCATGGAAAAGCGAGATACCATTGTATTAAAAATGGGGTGTGACAAAGGCGATTGGTTGTACCGTATCCTCCCAGGAATAGCTGCAGGCAGTGGGGACCTCTGGACCTTTGAAGCTTTGAAAGCGGATTACGAGCAAGCCGGATTGTCGGCATTTGAACGGTTCTGGCAAGGAAAAACGGTAGAGCGATTGCGTGAATTGGGGTTGTTGTTGGTGTAGGTTTCAGTTTGGAGGGTATTCGAGTAAAAAGCGATTTTATGCGTCAATTATTGGACAAATACGCACCTATGCGTCTTTATGCGTCATGGCACAGTCGCAATCTGGTGCATGAACGGCTTATCCGGCAAAACAGCTAAGGAAAAGGGATCTGGTACTCCTGATAATCGGCCAATCGCCCTAATGGTGACTTTCGGACTTTTACTCTTTCATCGATAATACCCAATTACGACTCATGCGCCAACTTAATCTGATATCCATCTCTCATTTTTTACATATTTATCCAAAAACAACTATTTATTATTGATAATCAATAAATATTTATTATCTTTGTCGCCACATTCACATACTAACCATTATGACAAAGAAGAATGACTTTATGTTGGACGTCTTGCATGTCTTGTCCTGGATCATATTCATCGGACTGTGTATCGAAGCAGGTGCCCTGCTGTTTAATGTTATCTTGACTCTGTTCAAACCAGAGGCTGCAAATAACATCTATAAGGGGCTGAACCTATCAGACATGCATCAAAACCGATTTAAGCATTACATTGGGTTGATGGCTTTTATTATTGTGTTAGCCGTGCTTAAAGCTTACTTGTTTTACCTTGTTGTAAAGATTTTCATGAAGCTGAATCTGGTCAAACCATTCACCAGAGAAATAGCCACGCTGATCGAAAAGATCAGTTATGAGGCGTTTACAATTGCGTTAGTAAGTATAATTGCACTTCAGTATACCCAGTGGATCATTGAATCCGGTTACGAGGTCAGCCAGATAGAAGCCTACTGGGATGACACTGCTGCATTCCTGATGATGGGAGCTATTATTTTTGTCATAGCACAGCTCTTCCACAAAGGAATTGAACTACAAAACGAAAACGAATTAACCATTTAAACTATGCCCATCATCGTAAACCTGGATGTCATGATGGCAAGGCGAAAAATGTCGCTGAATGAGCTATCTGAAAAGGTTGATTTAACCCTTTCCAACCTGTCTATACTGAAAACAGGAAAAGCCAAAGCCATACGCTTCAGCACTCTTGAGGCACTATGCAATGCCCTGAATTGTCAACCTGCGGATATCCTTGAATATGTGCAAGCCTCCGTCACAACAAAAACGATTTAGCGAAAGATTGAAATTGGTTTTCATCCCGGGACATTTTAAAAAACAGTATAAAATAATGGATTTATTTACCACCGAAATAGACTACAAAAAAAACCTGTTGCCACAAGATGGCATGGTAAACTATTTCGGTAAGGTAATGACGGAATTAGAGGCGAATCAGTATTTCGATAGGTTAATGCATACCATTGAATGGAAAAATGACCAGGCAAAACTATTTGGCAAATTGATCACGACTAAACGGAAAGTAGCCTGGTATGGCGATACCGATTTTGAATACACCTATTCCAACACTACAAAACGAGCCTTGCCCTGGACGACCGAATTATTGCAATTAAAATCGCTGACTGAAGAAAAAACAGGTGAAACGTACAATTCCTGTTTGCTCAATTTGTACCACAGCGGCGAGGAGGGAATGGCCTGGCATAGTGATGGGGAAAAAGCCTTAAAAATAAATGGTGCCATTGCTTCAATGAGTTTCGGAGCAGCACGCAAGTTTGCCTTCAAACACAAGGAAACTAAAGAGATCATTTCAATGATCCTGGAGCACGGAAGTCTCCTGGTTATGAAAGACACCACACAAACAAACTGGTTGCATCGGCTTCCTCCGACCAAGCGAATTACCACACCTAGAGTAAACTTAACCTTCAGGACTATAGTCGTTTAGATGAACGCAAATCGAAGTACTGTTACTGATAAAATAACCCTATCTTGCTTTGGCAATTTCAAATAAAGGCTTGTCAAAACACCTAACGATTGGTCTCCAAATGAGGGGAACACGTTTACGCCTCCTCATTAAAAGCACCACCCAACATTCCATAATGAAATTATTGCTTATCCTTTGTTTTTTACCGCTGCTTGTACAAGCTCAATGGCATGATACACTTCAACAGAATCAATTCCGCAGATTGAAGATCCAAACTATGGAAAAATATGAATCAATCCAGCGAAATGATAAAACTTCAGAACCTAAACTCATTTCTGTGGCATATATCAATCCATTGGGATATATTACGCAAGTGCTTAATCATAGCAGTTGCGCCCAACCATCCCTGCAGTATGAGAATACATATCACCTTGATTCCATTCTAGTAGAAACCCAAGTGCCTGGTATTGGCCCTGGTGGACTCACATCCGTAATGAAATACACCTACCTTCCAAATGGGTCGATAGATATCGGCCGCATGTACTTTGGCGATTTATTAGTCTCTACTATTCAACATATCTATTCCGAAGATAATCGTTTGGGCAAAATCAAACAAACATGGCATCCTGATACCCTAACATACAATTATAAAGGAACCGAGGAAAAATCATTTGTATACAATGAAAGAAATCAGCTCATTGAAATGCAGGAGAAAAGACGAATAAATGGCCTAACAACAAAAGATGTTTATCAGTATATCTATGATCTACAGGGCAACATTATCGAAACCTATATCAGGACCAAACAAATTAATACGAGAACATTCCTTGAAAAAAGGACCTACGATCAGCAAAACAGGCTGATCGAAGAAGAGCGTTATTATCAACACAAGTTCATAAATAAAAAGGGGAAAGATTTATGGTCCCTCCAACCATGTGAAGTTATTAAAAAAAAATGGACTTATAACGATCGGGGTCTGATCGACAAGGAATACCGGCGAGAAACCGAGGAACGAACTGTCATCATATCGTATTCATATAAACCCTGAGTTTATGGCTCAAGACGATTGCATTTTAGGCATTCCAGTTTTATCTTTGTTCAGATCTGCATGGACAATCTTTGCCGCCATTAAGGGAGCGGGTATATTTCGCATAGCCCTAACCATTTGGAAAAAATCGATTCCGCAAGCATTCTCAGAAAATTCCATTTATGTCAGGGAACCGATTACCGCTCTCAGTTAAAAACACCACCCAACATTCCATAATGAAATTATTGCTTATCCTTTGTTTTTTACCGCTGCTTGTACAAGCCCAGTTACATGATACTATCCAACGGGATCGCTTCAAAATGTGGGGTATCCACACCATGGAACAATATGAAACCACAAGCAGCAACGATACAGCCTCTGCTCCTGTACTCCTATCTGTAGCCCGCATCAATCCGGAGGGATTTATGACTCAGATTACCCATTATGGACCGGATGGTGCACCGGGCATGCAGTATATGTTTACCTATCTCCATGATTCAATCCTTATCGAAAGCCGATTGACCAACAGCCCCGTTCCTGCTGTACCCACATCGGTAACCACCTATACCTATAACCAAGACGGGCTGGTCCAAAGCTGCAGGATATCCAATAAGGAGAGATTGGCTACCTCCTTGGAATATGTTTATTCGAAAAACAAGCGCCTCAAAAAAATAAATCAAGTATTGTATGGCAATCCGACCACCGGTAGTCAAAGTGGAACAGGGAATAAAACATTTAAATACAATGAAAAAGGCCATCAAACGGAAATGCGGGAATTAAGACATTCGAATGGAAAAAAAACAAAAGAAAGCTATCAATATATTTACGATCAGCAAGGCAATAAGATCGAAACGCGTGTCAAATCCACAAAAAATAAAAAATGGCAACTGTTGGAAAAAAGGGAATATGATCCGCACAATAGACTGACCCAAATAGAACGCTACTATTATACCAAAACAACGATCCACAAGGGAAGTCAATCATGGACACTCCAACCCTCCGACGCCTTTCTCAAACAATGGATGTATAATGATCAGGGTTTGATCGAAAGAGAGTACCAAGGTGTGAGCGGGCAGCCAACTATGATTATTACCTCTGTATATAAATTCTAAGGTTCTTGTTTTTTGAACTTAATCTTCTTTTTCCTTAGATGCCCTTTACCGGCCCATCTGCCCATCCCCTTGCTGTAATATGAACCCCATACGCATCATTACACCATCCGGCCCGGACCAACTCCCCTTAGCGGATTTACTTCATTTGTGGAATGAGGGGTACACCCAACAAATCGTTTATCCCGATCTGGCCACCTTTCGCGCCTATCTGGATGGACTTAAAAACCAGAAGCATTATTTTTTGGTAGACCCACAGGATCATATACAGGGCTGGACATTTTCCTTTGATCGAGAAAATGAACGGTGGTTTGCACTCATTGTATCCGAAAATCATCAAGGCCAGGGATATGGTCGGCTGCTGCTCGATACCCTGAAAGCTTCCGAATCCATACTCCATGGCTGGGTCGTCGACCACCCCAACGACAAACGCGCCAATGGCCAACCTTATCGTTCACCATTGGCATTTTATCGCAAATGCGGGTTTGAGGTCCTGACGGATCTGCGTCTCGAAACCGGGCACATTTCAGCCGTAAAAATCCGGTGGGTGAGGGACTGCTGAATACTGCTCAACTCCGGTCAATTTTAATTGGGGACGCTAAAATGAACCCTATATATTTGCACCCTTGATCCGTTATTTATGATTGGCAAGCCACTTTTTACTACAGTCTTTTCCTTCATTCAAAGTTGGAAGGTCATTACCTGTCCTCTCTCCGTTAGTCTGCTGTTTTTACTGATGGCGTCATGTACTAAAAAAGAGGATCCTGATGATATGGCCACGCCGATTGATGTGCACACGCAGTGGATCATTGATGCGACCGGCGCACTAGTGGCCGGGCAGGCAGATGGGCAGTGGCAGGCACAAGAGTTTACGGCTGCCGAACGGGATCTCTTTACGAGTCTGGACACAGCCGATTTGAGTGGCACCCTCCCTCCCTTAACCGTCATGGAATTGCCTGACAGTTATAATAGCCTATATCCCAATCCATTTAGCTCGGTCTTTGCAATTCGGTTGGGCTTTACCTCGGATTATACGGGTCCATTTGTGATGAAATATGTCATTGTAGACAGCCTGATGAATCCGCTGGAAAAAAAGGTGATCCGGCTTCAGGCAAATCTATATCCGGGACCAGACAATCCATCCTCTGCCCATGTCCAGTTTATGCCGGATATCCCGGCCGGCCAATACCGGATATATTACGCACTGAGCGCAGCGTCCGCGCCCAATTTTTACCAGACCTGGGGGAATATCCAAAAGAATTAATAGGCTTGCTCAATTAAGATCCATGTGGAATTGCAAATTGACCCATCCTGTCCATTACCCCGCCATGTTAAGTAATGATTAACCTTGTGTTGAACGGTCTCCGGTGTTGAAACAGGCAGATGAAATGACGCACCTTTGCATGTTAACGACTTTGATAACATGGATACCTCAAACATAATAGACCCTATCGTTGTAACCCCACAGGAACTCCGGCTCGAAGCTATCCCACCTGCCCTAATGGATCTCTTGAAACAGATGGATGAAACGGAGCAACGCTTCCATAACGTCCTCGATAACGTTCATCCCAATCAACGGTCCAATGCAGTCAACTTGTTGCATTACATGACCCTTCGCAATGTAGACCTCCGCCAGTTACAGGACAATCTTCATATCCATGGCCTCTCGTCGCTTGCAAGCAGTGAAAGCCATGTACGTGCACAGGTACATGCCGTGCTCAACCGGCTGGGCGTGACCCCAGCCCCAGGGGTAAATGCCTCCGACGATTATTTTGAAGCAAACCAAAAACGCATCCATCATTCAACGGCTTTATTTGGTGCCCGCGAAAACCCGGATATCCCTTCCATCATGGTCACCTTCGATACCGAACTGGCAGAAGATGTCTCCATGGTTAAACATTTGTTGCACTCAGGTATGAATGTGGCTCGCATCAATTGTGCCCACGACGATGAGACGGTGTGGCAGACCATGATCTGGACCATCCAAAAAGCTGTAAAAACAACGGGGATACCCTGCAAGATTTATATGGATCTGGCCGGCCCGAAAATGCGCACCGTGATCCCAGGTAAGGCCGGTAAAAAGCATAAACTCAACTTAAAACATCATCGCCAGTTTATTCTTTCCGGAGTGGAAACCTCATCCTCGGAGGAAAAGGTGATTTATTGCTCAGAAAGCGGGGTTGTCGAACAACTGAAGGTGGGGGAACGAGTCCTTTTTGATGATGGTGCAGTGGAGACGGTCATCGAAAAAATGGTCGATAAAAAAGCCTACCTGCGGGTGCTGCGTATATCCGGCAAAAAGCCGGTTATTAAAGAAGGAAAAGGTATCAACTTTCCCGATTCCAAAATAGCTATTGCACCCCTTACATCGTTTGATCTTGGGTGTATTCCCTTTGTAGTGGATAACGCGGACCTCGTTGGTTTTTCGTTTGTCAAAGAACCGACGGATGTCCAATTGTTGCAAGAGAAATTAAACGAACGGACGCCAAATCCTCCGGCGATTATATTAAAAATTGAAACGCAGGATGCGGTCAATAATCTGCCTCATTTATTGTTGCAGGGCATGAAGTATCCCCATGTCGGGGTCATGATAGCCCGGGGTGATCTGGCGGTCGAAATAGGCATTGAGCGCCTGAGTGAAATTCAGGATGAAATACTTTGGATTTGCGATGCAGCCCATGTCCCCACCATTTGGGCCACGCAGGTATTGGAGTCATTAAATAAATCCGGATTTGCCTCCCGTTCGGAGGGTACGGATGCCGCCCGTTCGGTCATGGCCGAATGTGTCATGATCAATAAGGGCACACACCTGATCGAAGTGTTGGAAGCCCTCAAAAATATTCTCGGACGCAGTGGTGGTCATCGCACAAAAAAACGCTACCTCTTCCGGCCGTTGGCCATAGCACATCGATTTTTGAATAATAAGTAGATGGAAGTGGGTTTGTAGAAAGTAGAAGGTTGAAGGTAGAAAGAGGTGGCTTGGTAGAAAGTAAAACGGGCAAACGTAGAACTTAGAACAAAGAATTCCAACAACTTCGCGTCTTAGCGCCTTTGCGGTGATGCACTTTTGTAGAAAGTAGTAACCATCCACAACATGTTGTTGAATTTGGAATAGCTAACTTGGCAGTGGTTAAATGATTTGGTTATTCGTTTATGCGTGTATTCGTTTATTCGGAAAATGTCCTCGAACAGCTCGCCCCCAGTACGAAGCCGACCGGCCTGCAAGGCGAGCCTTTTTAGGTGGGACATCGGATCCATTGATTCCACTCACGCCAAATGCGTGCGAAACCATAAATCCTTCCGCGCACACCCAGCTAAAACAAGCTCAGGTCGGCGAAGTGGCGGAATCTAAAATCCGTAGCTCCGTCTAAAATTCACCACACCCTTTATTCAAAAAACAGCGAGCCTTTCGAGGACAGCGGTTTTTGGTTACTTTTTGCCAAGACAAAAAGTAACGAGCCCAGCCGGCGAATGAGGCGATGCCAGGCACAAGCAGAAAGCAACTACTACAAGGCGCAATGCCAAACACAAGGCCTAATCCCTCCGTTAGAGCGCATCCGCAAATTTCATGTTCGGGTAAGATACTTAGGTACTTTTTCGTAAAAACATAAGAAAAACTCTAAAATTACGATCTCATAACACATTGATAATCAATATGCAAAAAAGTAGTTAGATAGGAGTAACCTAAAAGGTGCTTTCAAGAACCAGGGAGTTTGACTTACCAATCTCTCCCGGTGGATGCCCCGGAGCTTTCAATGTAATTATCCTAAGTGGGTAGTCAGGCATGTGACCTCCGCTTGTTATTGTTCCCCCTTCACTTCTGATCAGAGGATGCATTCGCCTTCACTTCGTTTCGGCGGAAAAAGGTAAGATCTGTCCTGAATTGAAGACCACAAATGGAGATTAAGTCACCAAAGTTCAAATGGTGATGTCACAGCCAGACATGTAAGGGAATCCGAATCTCAAAATCTTCATTTTGATAAAAGGCATATCGTAGGGACAACCCTGCAAAAGGGTAATATGGATCATCTACCCCATATTGAAGATGTATTGTAAATCAACCAAGTTATAGTCCATTCGAAACGAGTGTTGTAGATTTGGTCGCAACTACTGGAAACGACCTCTTAACCTGACTATGAAGCAACCTCGATCCAACCTGGTCCTTTATGCCACTGTAGCTGTTGCTGGCCTGGGCTACTTTGTCGATATTTATGATCTGCTCCTATTTAGCATCATCCGGGTGGAGAGTCTGAAATCCATTGGAATCACGGAGGCTGAGGATTTGCAAAATATCGGTCTGAGTTTGCTCAACTGGCAGATGGTTGGTATGTTAATTGGCGGCGTAGCCTGGGGTGTGTGGGGTGATAAGAAGGGAAGGCTTTCCGTCCTTTTCGGGTCCATTATCCTTTATTCTCTGGCTAATATAGCCAATGGTTTTGTGGAGACGGTTACGCAATATAAGGTATTGCGCTTCATTGCCGGAATTGGATTAGCTGGTGAGTTGGGTGCAGGTATTACGCTGGTCAGTGAGATCATGTCCAAAGAAAAACGGGGTTATGGCACAACGATTGTCGCAACGATTGGCATTCTTGGGGCTGTAGCCGCCTATTTTGTTAGCCAGGTATGGGATTGGCGAACTGCTTTTTTTGTCGGAGGTGGATTAGGAATTGCCTTATTGGTCTTGCGTGTCTCCGTATTTGAATCAGGTATGTTTGATGAGATCCGTCATTCTGCAGTACAGCGGGGTAATTTCCTAAGTCTGTTCCGCAATCGTGACTTATTCTCTCGATATGTCAAATGTATTCTGGTAGGTTTGCCTACCTGGTTTGTCGTAGGGATATTGATTACCCTTGCTCCGGAGTTCAGTAAAGCCTTTGGCATGAGTGACCCGGTGGCTACTGCGGGCAAGGCGGTAATGTGGTGCTACCTAGGATTAACCCTTGGGGATCTAAGTAGTGGATTGCTCAGTCAATGGCTACAAAGCCGGCGAGCTGCGCTATTGGTCTTCCACCTTATTTCCGTTATGACGGTGATTTGGTATCTGGTTTCCGGGGATATCACTCAGGTAACCTTTTATATCAAAATATTTCTCATAGGATTTGGAGTTGGATATTGGGCGGTATTTGTAACAATTGCAGCTGAGAATTTTGGGACCAACCTCCGGGCCACGGTCACTACTTCAGTACCTAATTTCGCAAGGGGGGCTCTAGTGCCCATTACGATTGGATTCAAGACTGCGTCCGGGTCTCTGGGTTTAATCCCTGCAGCCTGGTTGGTGGGTGGAATCACCGTGTGCATCGCATTGATCACCTTGTATTATTTACCAGAGACATTTGGTAAGGATTTAAATTATCTGGAGCAAGAGAACACACATTTGTGATTAGCCACGTAAACCTATCACCCGATGGGCTATTTAATCCATCAAATTTAAGTCGAAACGATTTTATTGGGCTTGTCATCGCTTTGATAAGGAAGTCTAATTTCGCCTTATTTAAATGCATTATTCCAACCAATCGGTTAAACCAAATACAGTGCTTGCCCAACATGACCACATTTCATAAAAAATAAGGTGACCTCCTTTTAATAGAATATAACTGAGAATACAAATCTATTTGTTTTGGTGATTATTATGCTCCGAATTTTCGAAAATGAAAGTGCAACACAAATCACAGAAAACCAATGCTGAAACCGAGTTATTCCGTTGTAAGAATATAAATAAAAAATATAAATGACCACTCTTGACGCGATCCTAACAGCCATCCTGGAAGGACTCACTGAATTCCTCCCGATCTCCTCAACGGGGCACATGATCCTCCTTTCCTATTTATTGGGCAATGGCGAAGATGAATTTACGAAAACCTTCGAAATCTTCATCCAATTAGGAGCCATCCTGGCGATCGTTTTATTATATGCCCGAAAATTCCTCCTGAAACCTCAGATATATTTCAAGTTATTTGTTGCCTTTTTGCCCAGTGCCATTTTAGGATTTCTCTTTTATACATTCATCAAAACCTATCTATTCAATCATTGGGTTGTAGCAATTTCCCTGATACTTGGAGGCGTGGTCCTCATTATAATCGACAAATGGCTACACACCAAGGAAGAAGAGGATTCAGGGGATTTGTCGGAAATCTCCTATCGGACAGCCTTGTTTATCGGATTATTTCAAGTTATTTCAATGATCCCGGGTGTTTCACGTGCTGCAGCTACCATAATTGGTGGCATGGTGAATGGGATGTCAAAAAAAAGAGCAGCTGAATTTTCTTTCCTTCTAGCTATTCCCACCATGGCTGCTGCTTCCGGGTATGATCTATTAAAATTTGAAGGTACAATTACTGGTGATCAATGGGGTTTATTGATACTTGGATTTGTGGTCTCTTTTATCACAGCGATCGGCGCTGTCATTTGGTTTGTCAAGCTCCTTGAGCGATATGGCTTTGCTGGGTTCGGTTGGTATCGGATAGGCATCGGGATATTATTTTTATTATTTGCCGGGATGGGTACAAGCTGACGACATCTTAAATATTAAATAATTCCATAACCTATGTAAGCAGGGATGTTTGTCATTTTCTTTGACCGTCTAGTAAAAATGATTCTAATCTAACTGAAGGCAATATCCTTTTCATAGCCAGAGACCTGACATCAGGGTGTGTTGAAAATTATGAACCAGACAATCTATGAAGTTTTGCCACAGGCGCTTACCTGTTTCTGGTGTTACAATATTTCTACATTGCTCTAGTTTAGCTCCAAGCAAAACAAGCCAAAACTTTAAAGCAGAAAATCCTCCAATTTAGTCTAAATAATAAAGACTACTTTTTACGCGCTGCATTTTTATTTGTTTTTGTATTCAAAGCATTGAGTCTCAATCCCAACCCAAATCCCATTTGCCAATTACCATTCTGAGAAGCTGTTTTGGCATTGTAATAAAGTGGAATTTGAACTGCAAATAGCTTGTAACTATACGTAACTCCAATTCCAAGACTTGGAGTTATGAATGAATTTTTAGGAGTTGAGTTGTCTTTTTTTTAACGCAAAGAGGGTAAAGCTCCTAAAATGAACTTGGAGCTTTTGTAAACCATATTAATATTTGGACCAGTAAAATTTGAAAACTCCCCATTATCAACATAACCTATTATGACAATTCCGTCATAAACCGAAATATTAACCTCTGGCTCCTGCGCTTGAAGGAGCGATGGAAGGATAAAAAGCCATATCAGCAAACAACTAAATTCTTTAGACATGGATTGAAATTTTGGAGTTAAGGCATGTACTTAAGGGCAGGCATTATGAAATGAAAGGGGGGGAATATGTAATAAAGTCAAATATTGACCTTGTTTAGGAAATCATTCCGATAGAGAAATTAGTTCTTTTTTATTTATTTAGTTAACTCACTAACAAATAACTCCTCTCCCCCTCTCCCCCTCGACTCCTTCCTCAAACCCTCAAACCCTCAAAACCTCCTCTACTCCCCATACTTCGCCTTATACTTTTGATAAAGCTGCTTATGGTGATTATCCAGGTTTATTTCGCGACCCTGAATAAAGGCCTTTTCCACCTTGCTTGTCCGGATATCTAATACATCCCCGGTACAAATAAAGAGATTGGCATCAAGGCCCACCCTCAAGGTCCCCGTACGTTGGTCCAGACCTAATATCCGCGCCGGAGCAGCAGTGATGGCCTCCAAAGCGGCCTCTCTGGTCAAGCCATAACCGACGGCCTGACCTGCCTGATACGGCAAATTGCGCTGTTGCCAATACCCATCCACAGTAATTGCAAAATCAACGCCCGCTGCTTTTAATAATGCCGGCGTTTTAAAAGGTTGGTCGATGTCATCATCTTCATGGGAAGGCAAATGGTGCGTGCCCGGCAAGACGATAGCAATCCCGTTTTCCTTTAAAAAACTGGTGATCTGCCAGCTATCCTGCCCTCCGATAATCACGGGCGTAATGCCATACTTTTTGGCCCAGATAACCGCATCCTGGATCGCCGGTGCCTGGTCAGCCTGAATATATAATTTTCGTGAACCATCAAATAGCGGACGCATAGCCTCAAATCGAAGATTCTTTTCCCGGTGATCATTCTTATGACTGTAGGCCCGGGCTTCTTTCATAAATTGATCCAACTCGTCCAGGTTGGATTGATACGCTTTATTGCGATTTGTTTCGCTGGGTTCTGCCCACCAGCCCGAACTGGTATACAGGGATGGCCATTGTAGGAATAAACCTTCATCCATGGCATAGGCCGCATCTTCCCAGTTCCATGCATCCAACTGCACCACACTGGTCATGCCTGGCCAACGGCCACTACGAGGTACAATCTGCGCCAACAGAACGCCATTACTTCGTACGGTAGGGATGACACGCGAATCCGTATTATAGGCAATAATAGCCCGGGCATTGGGATTATCGGCTCCCGTTTCGGCATAATCCTGAGTAGGCCGGATCGATTCAATTTCATTTAATCCCAAAGTGCTGTACATCGCAATTAAGCCGGGATAGACCTGTTTGCCCTTTGCCTGAATTTGGGTATACTTATCCTTCTGCCATTCCTTATTCCGGCTCATCGCATCGACAGCCGTGATTTTGCCATCTTCAAATAGGATAACACCCTCCTCAATGACCTTGCCGTCACCTGTGTGAATCGTTGCTCCGATTATAGCAATAGGTGCTTGCTGTGCAGGACCCGGTGCAGGTTGAGCCCATGAAACGGCGCCCAAAAAGAGCACCATATAAATGCTAAACCATGTATGCATGCCTGTTGATATTCCTTTAATCAATGATTTCATCTTCAACCGTATCACAGTGATAATGATGTTCCACTTTGGGGCTGACAGCCCTGCCTTTTCCACCTGAGTTTGCCTTCATCTTTTCGATGAGTCGTTGGCGCTCTAACCTGATTTCTTCGCGCATTTTTAAATCCGTAACCCGGTCAAAATATTTGATACCATCAATAAAAGTGGCTTCTGCAACAGCATATATCGACAGCGGATGGTCAGACCAAATGACAAAATCGGCATCTTTGCCCGGCTTTAAGCTGCCTACACGATGATCAATGCGTAACAGTTTAGCAGGATTAAGTGTAACAAATTTCAGGGCTTCTTCTTCGGACACATCTCCATATAAAACAGCCTTCGCCGCTTCCTGATTGAGTCGCCTGGCCATTTCCGGATCATCGCTGTTGAAAGCCGTCACGATGCCCTCTTGGTGCATGAGTGCACCATTGTACGGGATGGCATCATAAACCTCAAATTTATAGGCCCACCAATCGGAAAATGATGATCCACCTGCACCGTGTTTGGCCATTTTGTCCGCCACCTTGTAACCCTCCAGAATATGAGTAAATGTGTTGACTTTAAATCCAAAATGTTCAGCCACATGCATTAGCATATTGATCTCGGATTGCACATACGAATGGCAGGTAATAAATCGCTGTTTATTTATTATTTCCAGCATCGTTTCCATCTCCAGATCGGGCCTGAATGTTGTTTTTTGTGTATTATCCTTTTTTAGAATCTCATATTCTTTGGCGCGGGAAAAAGCATTCATATAAACCTGCTCAACACCCATCCGTGTATTGGGATATCGGTTGTTTGAACTGGAATTACCGCGTTTGACATTTTCGCCCAAAGCAAACTTAATAAATCCCGGTGCGCCTTCAAATTTCATGGCTTCCGGTGAGGAGCCCCAACGCAATTTGATCAGCGCACTTTGTCCGCCAATTGGGTTGCATGATCCGTGAAGCAACTGGGCAGTCGTAACGCCGCCACTTAATTGCCTGTAAATATTAATATCTTCACTATCCACCACATCACCAATCCGGACCTCGCCCGTATTTTCCTGTGTGCACTCATTTACTCCTTTAGATATGGCAATATGTGAATGTTCATCAATGATCCCCGGGGTGACATGTTTCCCTTTTGCATCAATTATGATAGCATTCCCTGCTGCAAGATTTTTTCCGATCTGGACGATAAATCCATCACGGATCAACATATCTGTCTCCTGAAGTATACCGATCCGATCATTGGTCCACAGGGTCGCATTGCGAATAAGCCAGTTTTGGGCTATCAGTTTTTCTTTATTCCCATAAGGTAAAAAGGGATAGGTAATCGGTGTAAGATTTGCCGGATCAAATGGCTTTTTCTTTTTATCCCGATCTGCTTTGACCATGACCGTATCACGGTAAACAGCCTGCCAGTCTATCCAATTGCCGGCAGGATCAGTGCCCCGGCCAGACCATTTGCCTTTCGTGCTGTAACCGCTCAGTAGATATAATCCGGCGCTATCATTGGGCGACTTGAATTGAAGATGGATCCGGTCACGATCCCAGGTGCTTTTGACAGCTATGCGCACAGTGTCGTGCACAATGATTTCCATCTCATTTTTTTTCGCGCCGCCTCGTACTTCAAGTCGCCACTGCGACTCACCTACCGAAAGATCATATTTGCCATCTAGATCGGGTTCGTCAGCGGGTTGTATGACAAATGGTTTGCCATTTACCCAGGTCTCGTAAAGGACAGATTCCTCGTCAAAGATGGCTCCGGAGAGGATTAAAAAATTGGCGCGTTTTCCTTTGGATAAGCTACCTAGTTCCTGGTCAAATCCAAGCAGCTTGGCAGGGCCGGCGGTCAAGGCATGAAGTGCCGCGTTTTCAGGGAGACCATGGGCGATAGCTTTTCGCAGAGCCGGAAATAATTGGTCCAATTTATTCAGTCCGTTTGCCGTCAAAACGAAGGGGATGCCAGCCCGTAACATGGCTCCCGGATTGGCCGGCGCCCACTCCCAATGTTTTAAATCCTGCAAGCTGATCTGACGGGCATCAAAAGGCCCGGTAATGGCAAAAGGCTCTGGAAAATTTAACGGTACGATGAAGGTAGCTCCTGTATTTTTTAGCAATTCTGTAGCGCGGTAGGCATCTCCCACACCCTGATAAATATATGTTTTGCCAAATTCTCTGGCGATGGCCTGTGCCCTGAGCACTTCCTGCCAGTCACGTACTTCAAAGATTTGGGGCAAGGATTGCACACTATTCCAGGCTTCCAAAGAGAGGTCTGTTATATCCTTATTTGCGCCATACCACTGTCCGTCCATGTTGGTTTGTCGCAATAGAGCGATGCAACCCATAAGGGAACCGGGATAGGCCGTCTTGGATGTTCCTTTTTTAAATGACAAGTGATGGGCCCCTTTGGATTGGATCAATTCAATTTGTGCATGCTCATTACCCGTTGTCACAAGGGCAGAGGTGCCTCGTGAAATACCATCCATGTTATGTGTAAGCACGGCTCCTATCCCTGCCTTGCGGTACAATTCGGCACTTTTGTCATCGGGTTCAAACCCATTAAATGCCTGGTAATCCGTGCGCATAGCTGCATTCCATCCAAAAGCACCCGGCCTGTCAGAGATCCATTCTGTATTCCTGTTGCCGCGCTGTGGCGGAGTTGTTTCGCTTGAGGAATGAGTGGATTGGATTCCGTAATCACTATAAAGATCAACAAATGCGGGATAAATATGTCGGCCTTGCACATCCACCACAACCGCACCGGAAGGGATAGTCAGACTTTCACCCACACTGACTATCCGACCATCTTTGATGATCATTGACCCAAAGACAACAGCTGCTGTGTCGGGATGAATGTGCGCATTTGTAAAGGCATACCATCCTGTGCGCGCATCGGGAATGCCCTGCACCGGAAAGGTGGTTTGGGCATGAGTTGGGCTCGCTGTAAGAACAAAGAATACAGCAGCACAAAGCAAGGTTTTCAACATATGGTTAGGATAAGACGAGCCAAAGCTAAACCAAAAGCCTAGGAATATTAAACGTAAGCCGTAAATTGGCCCTTCAACCTTATTCGGATCGCAGGTGTTATCCGAACATAATCACTAGGGAGCGTGGCGGTTTATTCGATTAAAGATCTGGAAATGCTATCCGGCATTAAAGCCCATACGCTTCGTATTTGGGAACAGCGCTACCATATCATCCACCCCAAGCGTACTGCTACGAACATCCGGTTTTATGAAGATGACGATCTCCGGCACCTGCTGAATATCTCTCTGCTCAACAAAAACGGGATAAAGATTTCCAAGATCGCCCTGATGAATGATGCAGAGATCGTGGAGGCTGTGACGCGCTTATCTGCCGGCACCTTTGAAGATTCAGTGCAAATTGATGCCCTGACCATCTCGATGATGGAACTGGACGAATCAAAGTTTGAAACCATCCTCAGTTCGAATATCAAAGCGCTTGGGTTCGAACGCACCATGCTGGAAGTCATATACCCCTTCCTGGACAAACTTTCATTGCTTTGGCTTACCGGATCGATTCATCCGGTGCAGGAGAGTTTTATCAGTAATCTGGTCCGTCAGAAGCTCATTGCAGCGATGGATGCGATCCCCTATATCTCCGAGTCACCACATGCCTTTATCTTGTACCTGCCTGAAGGGGAGTCACAGGAACTCAGTCTGCTATTTCTCCAGTATCTGATTAAAAAAAGAGGATTCAGAGTCCTTTACCTGGGTCAAAATACATCGTTGTTCGATCTTGCCGAAGCGCTCAAAATATTTAAGGCAAATTATGTCCTGACAATCATTTCGGAAACATTCACCAAGCAATCTGTCCATCAATATTTGGAAGACCTGCGTACCGTTTGCAAGGAAAAAACCGTTCTTGCTACAGGATATCAGGTTTTTGTCCAGGGCATTACTACCGGCCCGGGTATTCGGATTTTAAGTGATCTGGATGATATCCTCGGTTATTTGGATGGCTTGGAAACAACACATGCTCCGCAATGACAAATGCCTCTTTGAACACAATTACCCAAACCACTTATGAATAGATGGTCTCTTTTTGCATTGATTGGATTAGCCCTGTTGCAGATTCGCTGCAACAAGGACGAAGCCCAAACCCTATTTGACCTGGTTTACGTTTTGCCTATAGAGCTGCCAGCCGCATTGAATACGGTTCAGACGCATTTTGTTGAATTTGACAAACTACCCACAAATTTTGAAAACCTGCTTGCTGAAAACAATCTGACCGAAGCCCAGATAAATCAGATTGAGCCCTATTCTGGTCTGTTGGAAGTGATCCTTGCTCCGCAACAACTTTCTTTTTTCCGGGAAATTTTTGTCGAATTTCTGGATGGTAGCAACCGGCTTGAGTGTTTTTACACGCCTAATGTCCCCTTAAATGCGGGCACCCAAATAACCCTGGTCGGTACCATAGCAGATTTCAAATCCATTCTCAAAGAAAGTGCGATGAACATCCGTGTTGGATTTCGGTTAAGAGAACCAACACCATCTTCCCTTTCCTATACCTTGCGCCTTACTTTTAAAGCTAAAGCATGAAAACCCGTTGGCGACGCCTGATCATCATTTTAACCGCTGTTTTATTTGTTGGCGGGATGATCGGATTCCAGATCTTAAGCAATCAAAAGGCACCTCCGCCTCGCAATGCCTCTACCGGGCCTGTTTCGTTGCAACTCGATGCGGGGTTGATAAAACTCGATGCCCTGGCTGTACCTGTGCCCATTCAAGGCCGTATTGCTGCCTATGAAAAGATTGATTTATATGCGGAAGTTAATGGACTCGCTGCTGCTGCTGCCCATCCTTTCAAGGAGGGTGTCCGGTTTAAAAAAGGTGAAACGCTGGTCCAGCTGGATGATCGCGAAGCACGCCTTGCCTTGCAGGGTCAGCGGGCTGCATTGTTGACAACATTGGCGCAGATTCTGCCTGACCTGCGCATTGAGTTTCCTGAAAACTTTTCTGTTTGGCAGAATTATGTCGACAAGCTGGATCCGGAAAAAACTATCCAGGATTTACCTAAACCGAAATCTGAACGAGAAAAATATTTCCTGGCCTCCCGCAATATCCAGACCCAATATTATACCATTCGCAGCGCGGAAGAACGGCTATCCAAATACCGGATAATTGCCCCGTTTGATGGCGCTATAACTACGGTGGATATCCAAACCGGAGCCCTCGTCCGTCCCGGCCAGCGCATCGGGCAGTTTTTGCGAACAGGCACGTATGAGTTGGAGTCTACCGTTTCATTGGGCGATTTACAATTTGTAAAACCTGGTCAAACAGTGAAATTAACCAGTGAAGATACCGGGCAGGAATACACCGGTACCATTCGCCGAATTGGCGAACAAATCGAACAATCCACCCAAATGCTCCCTGTTTACATTGAGGTATCCGGACCCAATCTCAAAGAGGGCATGTTTCTCAGCGGATCGGTAAAAGGTACGATGGAACAAGGTGTATTTGCGCTGCCAAAAGATCTATTGATCAATGGTCGCTCGATTTGGACAATCCGGGATAGCAGTCTGGTGAAAGCGGATGTTGACCTGGTGCGCAGTGCACGTGATGTTGCTTTGATCAAGGGAATTGCGGAGGGCACACTCTTCGTTCGTAAGGTAATTCCTGGCATGTATGAAGGCCAAAAAATCACTTATACCATCGAATAATCCGGCTTTATGCATGCTCTGGTAAAGTTTTTTGTCCGTTTCCCCATCGCCGGCGATTTGCTGATGATCCTGTTATTTGCAGCAGGTGTTTTTGGTCTGGTCAACATGCGTTCTACCTTTTTTCCGGAAGTGGAGAGCCGGCTGATCACCATCCAAACCGTCCTGCCCGGTGCTTCTCCGGAAGAGATTGAAGAAGGCATCATCCTCAAAATTGAGGAAAACATAAAGGGCGTAACCGGCGTGGAGCGGGTCTCTTCCGTGAGTCAGGAAAACGCCGGGGTGATTACCGTAGAAGCATTAAAAGGTTTTGACACGGAAAAAGTGCTCGATGATGTGCGCAATGCGGTGGATAAAATTCCATCATTTCCGGCAGGTATGGAGCCTCCTGTTGTGTTCAGACAGGAAAACCTTGGTTTTGTCATAAGTTTTGCGCTAAGTGGGCCAGTCGACCTTAGCACGCTAAAAGAATTTGCCCGCAATACCCAGACCGAATTGCTGGCGAAGGAGGGAATTTCCAAAGTTACTTTGAATGGTTTTCCGGAGGAAGAAATTGAAATTGCCTTTCGCGAAAATGATTTGGTGGCTTTTAATCTAACTTTTGCAGAGGCGGAAAATGCCATTAGGGCATCAAACCTCAATGTCACTGGTGGCTCCGTGAAAGGCACCCGCGAAGAATTGCTCATTCGCGCCCAAAATAAAGGCTATGTCGCGGATGAACTGCGGGAAATACCCCTCAAAGTATCTCCTGATGGGAATATTGTCCGCTTGTATCAGGTAGCGACGATTACCGATAAGTGGTCGGATAATCCCAACCGGAGCTGGATGAATGACGAGCCAAGTGTGGTCATCACCATCAACAATACCCTCTCGGAGGACATGCTTTCCATAGCCGAAACGGTTCGGAATTATATTGAGGAATACAATGAAAAAAACAAGTTAGTCAAAGCTACCATCGTGCGCGATGGCTCCATTGTGCTCCAGCAGCGTATCGAATTATTGCGCAACAATGGTTTGATGGGATTTGCCCTGGTCCTGTTGTTTTTATCTATGTTTCTCAATTGGCGACTGGCATTTTGGGTGGCCCTTTCGATACCCATTTCCTTTGCAGGTATGTTTTTGGTCGCTTATTGGATGGGTATCACCATTAACGTCATTTCCTTGTTTGGTATGATCGTCGTAGTTGGTATTCTGGTGGATGATGGGATCGTCATAGCCGAGAATGTCTACCAGTATTATGAACGGGGGGTGCCCCGAGCCAAGGCAGCTCTTGAAGGCACGCTGAACGTAATACCCGCCGTGGTTACCGCCGTACTGACTACCGTTATTGCCTTTTCAAGTTTTGCATTTTTAGATGGCCGGATCGGTGATATCTTTTCTGTGCTCGGTGTTGTTGTTATATTGTCTCTCCTGTTTAGTTTGCTGGAAGGTGTATTTATTCTTCCGGCGCATATTGCCCATTCAGCCGCGCTGCGACCAGGTCAGACAACCAGCCGTTTTCAGAAATTTTTTGAGAATATCATGGGCTGGACGCGCAACAAGTTGTTTGCGCCTTGTCTGCGTTTTGCCCTGCGATATCCCTTAAGCATGCTCATCGTATTTTCTGTGATATTGTTCCTTTCCTTCGGTTTGGTCCGCGGTGGTTTTGTAAAAACAACTTTTTTCCCGGTTATACCCAGAGATAATATCACAGTAGGTCTAAAACTACCCGCAGGAGCCAGAGAGACAATTACCCGTCAGACGCTTGAACGCATCCAAACAGTAGCGGAAGAAGTAAATAAAGAACTGTCCGACAAGTACTTCAAGGGCGAAATCATGCCGATTGAAAATATCGAATTGAAGCTTGGGCCTACGACATACCAGGGCAATCTTGATTTGTCACTGATCGATAGCGAACAGCGTGATTCGATCTCTGCTGTCGTAATTAGTGATGCTATTCGCAAAAAACTGGGTCCGGTACCGGAGGCTGAGGTGCTGACATTCGAGATGCCGAGTCCTTTTGGCAAGCCTGTAGCTGTTTCCTTGCTGGGAAATGATTACAAATCGCTTCAAGCCGCTGTAATTCAAGTTCAAAAGGAATTGGAATCCCTTGCCGAATTGCGGGATGTAGCCAATAATAATCAGGAAGGACTGCAGGAGATTCATATCACACTCAAAGAAAAAGGCCTGGGACTCGGGATTACTACAAGAGATATTATCTCCCAGGTCCGGCAGGGTTTTTTTGGTGCTGAAGTCCAACGTCTTCAGCGTGGTCAGGATGAAGTGCGCGTGTGGGTCCGTTATGGGGAAGAGGACCGGGATGATATGAACCGACTGGCTTCCATGCGGATTCGTTTTCCTGATGGACGCAATTTTCCGCTAGCGGAGATTGCCAACCTGGAGGTTCGCCGTGGCATTATTGCCATCTACCATTTGGACGGTCTTCGGGAAATAAAAATTGAAGCGGATATAGCTCGAAGCGACGTATCCGTAACAGATTTAAACGCGCTTATTCGTTCGACTATCGTTCCGAAGGTTTTGGCCAATTTCCCTACGGTCAAAGCATCGTATGAAGGTCAAAATCGCGAACAACTCAAAACAATTCAATCAGCCAAAGTAGTCTTACCTATTATGCTGATCTTAATGTTTTTCACCATTGCCGTCACCTTCCGCTCCCTGGGCCAGACGGTAGCCGTTTTTGCCCTCATCCCTTTTGGTTTTGCCGGAGTGATTCTGGGTCATTGGCTGCTTGGACTCCAGATTAGTTTATTTTCCTTCCTGGGCATACTGGCATTAGTAGGTATCCAGGTGAATGACGCACTGGTATTGGTGACTACCTACAACCAACAACTCAAGATCGGGGATCGGGTGGTCCGCTCTATCTATCAATCCACCTTATCGCGATTCCGACCCATAATACTCACTACGGTTACAACGATTGCTGGCCTTGGCCCTTTGCTATTGGAAAAAAGCTTCCAGGCACAGTTTCTGATACCTATGGCTGCATCGGTCGCTTTTGGGCTGGCTATGGTCACTTTATTAACGCTAACCCTGCTTCCTGCACTTTTGCTGATGATGAACAAGCTCAAGGTGTGGGCCGTAGTCCAGTGGGAGGGTGTTTCGCCCGATCCACGCAGCCTTGAACCTGCCGTGGATGGACGAAAAAGTTACCTCTGGTTGTGGATGTTTTTTGGCTTATTGAGCATACTTGGTTTTGTAGGCCTCGTCATGCTCACGTTGCGAATTTCCAACTTTTTGATTAGCTGATCCATGAAAAAACTGAGCTATTGGTCATTGATAGTGGGCTGCCTCTTTTACTTGTCGGAGAAGGCCAATGGGCAGCAATTGCTTACCCTTGAAGAAAGTGTACGAATCGCCCTGGCTCAGGATGTAAGTCGGCAAATTTCGGATCAGCAGGTACGCATAGCTACCAACAATCATCATGGGTCTATTGCCGGCAAATACCCTTTTGTCGCTTTTAATCTAAATAGTCAGGGCTCTCTGGCTAATCAGGACAATCCTGCCAGTTTTTTAAATGGTCTGATCCGATCCGGGAATGCGGTTTTTTCACTGGATGCCTCCTGGGTCGTGTTTGAAGGGTTTAGGGCTCGTTACAATCTGGATAGATTAGAAAAATTGGAAGGGCAGGCTTTGATCCATCTGAGGACAACAAGTCTCGAGACCGTAAGACGCGTTTCGCTGGCATACCTCTTTGCCGATTGGCAGCAAGCTCAGGTGAAGCTGGCACAAGAAGTGCTCCGATTATCCAATGATTTGTATAATTATCAGGAACAACGACGGGAGTTTGGGCAAGCGCTTCGCCAGCATTTATTGCAGTCCAGAGATGCCGTATTGACCGACTCCTCCAACCTCCTGTTGTCTCAACTCAACCTCCAGACGGCAATGATCAGCTTGCGATTAGCCATGGGCCAACCAGACAGAGCACCATTTGCAGTAGGTGGCGCCCTGGAGGACCAACCCGAATTTTTACCCGAGGCTACTATGTTGTCAAAGATGATCGCACAAAATCCCGCCCTGCAGGAAGCGCGCATCAATAGAGAAATCAGTCGGCTCCAGTCCCGGATCCGACAAGCCGCCCGGTATCCGCGTATAGCGCTAACAACAGGAGCAGTGTGGAGCGGTAACGTCACCGCCTTAGATGGCAACAATCCGTTTACCGGTGAACCCTTCGGGACCAGGTATGGCACAAACCGCAATGCCTATGCCGGACTGAACGCCAGCTTTCCCCTATTCGATGGCGGCCTGCGCCGTCGCAATGTCGAAGAAGCCCGTCTCCAGGAAATCATTGCCGAACTTTCTGAAAAAGGGATCACCAATGATTTGCAATCGCGGTTTGCTTCCCTTTCCGCCTCCATGCAAACACAATCTAGCCTGCTTAGCCTAAGCACAACACAGGAAGCGAATGCCCGGGAAAGCCTGGAAATCGCAGAGGAGCGCTACAAGCTGGGTCAGATGTCCATTTTTGATCTTCGTGCCGTACAGCTTGGTTTTGCCCAGGCTGCCCAACGTCGCCTAGCCGCTCTCTATAATCTGAAAGTCACTGAGATCGAACTGCTGGCACTTACCGGGGATTTGGTGCGGTAAGTTTTGGTAAGGCGTAAATGGTAAGGGGTAAATGGTGAGGGGTAAATGGTGAGGGGTAAATGGTGAGAGGTAAATGGTAAGGGACCTCCTCAAATCCTCAAAACCTCAAAACCTCAAAACCTCCTCACTTCCGCTACTCCCAACGCATCGTTTCAATGATCCGTACAATGTCCTTTTTGACAAATTCGACCATTGGGGCCAGGGAGTCCGGATTGGGACGGGTGTTAAAATACAAGCTTGCACGGAAAAAATGATTGGTAGAATCCGTCAGAAAAAATTGAAATGGTGAAGCACTTGGGCCTTCCAGATTAAAGGCCATTCCTGATATGCCATTGGGTCGTTGGATCTGGAAATCTTCTATA
>JAGNXB010000024.1:26700-34901 GCA_017985675.1 Saprospiraceae bacterium
GCTTGCACGGAAAAAATGATTGGTAGAATCCGTCAGAAAAAATTGAAATGGTGAAGCACTTGGGCCTTCCAGATTAAAGGCCATTCCTGATATGCCATTGGGTCGTTGGATCTGGAAATCTTCTATATAACTCGCACGTTTGTTCTGTTCATTGGTTAGCCGAAAGGCATCCTGTACCAGGGTTTGAAACTCGCCATAACCTCTTATAGATGAATAAGTGCAATGCAGATCGGCATTAAAAGCCGGCATATGCAAATCAAACCAACAAGGGTGGGGCGGTGCCTGTTCGAAATAGGTGGAATCCTTGCGGGGTTCCATATAATCAGGATATTCAAATTGCAAAGGGCAATCCCCTTCATTGAATACGACATAATTCAAAGCAGGGTACTCAAAGCGGGGAAAGGCTCTCGGCTTTGGATTTTGCAAAGACTCGGATTGGCAGGAAACCATTAATAAAAATGCACCGAATCCAATTAGAATTTTTATGTTCATTTGACAGGAGGGGTAGTCAGTTTGATCTCTTCAATTCGTCGTTTATTCACTTTTGTCACCCGAAAGGTGAAACCCTGGCAATCGACGACGGTATCCTTGCGTGGAATAATACCAGCGAGCTCAAGGATGAGTCCGGCCAGTGAATCAGCATCGCCTTTAAAGTCATCAAAGGCAGAAACCTCAAGGCCCAAAATGCGACAAACATCCTGGATTTGGGCTTTTCCTTCAAACAAATAATTCCGTTCGTCTAATTGTTGATATTGGAGTTCGGCCTCATCATCAAATTCATCTTTAATTTCGCCGACAATTTCCTCCATAATATCTTCCAGCGTAACCAGGCCTGCCGTACCGCCGTATTCATCCACCACGATGGCCATATGACGGCGCTCCTTTTGAAATTCCTTCAGCAGGTCATTAATTTTTTTGGATTCGGGTACATACAGTACTTCTTTGCGGACAAGGGTACTCCAATCAAAATCTGCCGGTTCTTTCAAGTGGGCGATGAGGTCCTTGGCATAGATGATACCAATAATGTGGTCCAGATCCTCTTCAAAAACGGGAATACGGGAATAACCTGAAGAGCGTACGACGGCCATCATTTCCGGGTATCGGGATTCCATATCTATGGATATGATATCCATCCTGGGACGCATGATTTGGCGAACAGTCACATCGGCAAATTGAATAATCCGCTTGAGAATATCCACTGTCTTACGACCATGAGCTCCACCATCCTGAACCGTTAATTCGATAGCATTTTGCAAATCGGAAGAGCTGTGGCCACTGTCGCCCCGGATCCGGTCCATGCGTCGTTCCAGTACATCCGTCCAGCGAACCATGATGTTGACAGCAGGTTTGAACACACTGCGCAGGATAGTCAATGGCTTTGCCATATAACGTGCCAGGGAAATAATATTCAGCCGGGCATAAATTTTTGGCATGATTTCACCCATCAGGACTAATAGAAAGGTGACACCTATAACCGTAAGAGCGAAGTGAAAACCCCGCCCCCATGCCTCCGGTGAAAACTGAACATTGCCGGTGTATTGTTGTAATTGCAATGCCCATGCAATGCATTGTTCCACGGGTAGCACGCGCTCCAAAATGGGCCCTGAAACCATGACAATGGAAACGTTGACAAAATTATTACTGATCAGAATGGTCGCCAGTAAAGAGGCAGGTCTTTCGAGTAAGGATATAATTAATCGGGAGGATTCTTTGCGTTCTTCTTTTAATAACTCGATTTGATGGAGGGACAACGAAAAAAAAGCTACCTCTGATCCTGAAATTAATGCAGAACAAATCAATAACACGATAAAAAGAAGGAAGCTAACGAATAATCCGGGATCGAATGTCATCATTAGCGGGATGGAAGCCAGTAAAAGGCTACTATCAGGATCGCTTTCCAAGGTGAGGGGGTTTGGTGAAAAGGTAGCTTATAGGTTGGAGTATGGCCATATCAGAAGGGTAAATCGCCGTCTTCTTCTTGCTGGCCAAAGGATCCTGAGGTCTGCTCAGGCATATTTGTTGCCTCCATGGAATGGCTGTAACCGGAGCCGGAGTCTTCCATTTGGCCGGACGGATTGGCATAGGATGTATTACGCTCTGGATTTTTTTCCAGGGAACGTATCACATTGGCTACTATTTCTGTAGCATAACGTTCGATGTTATTTTGGTCCGTGTATTTGCGATGGGTGATTTTCCCTTCGATATAAACAAGTTTCCCTTTTTTTAATTCGCGCTCTGCCCATTCGGCCAATACACGCCAGCAAGTGATGTCATGCCATTCCGTCTGGTTTTGCCAACTGCCACTTTTGTCTTTGTAAGACTCATTTGTTGCCACCGAAAACTTAGCAACTACGCCACCATTCTCAAACCGGCGAATCTCGGGATCGCGGCCCAGGTGGCCGACAAGGATTACTTTGTTGATCATGTGAACGATAGATTAACGGATGTCCAGATTTTCCGAAAGATACATATTCATGATCTTTGGAAGCGCAAATTTAGTGAAGTTTCGGTTATCAACAGGCACCCAAGACACGGGTATTTTAGCCCGGGCGGGAAGCAGGGCAGAAATAAAGCGGGCATGAATACGCTGATGAGTCAAGACCTGCTGATATATATTTGAATAATTGAAGTCCTTTGTAGCTGGATTTAATCCAGTCCAGTCGCGCAGTTGATCCATTGCAGCAGTTGTTATATCTGCTGGAAAGTTGCCCGTATACTCCATCTCAGGAAACGTGTACATGTTGCGCCATATATCACTTTGGCCTCGTTGAACCAGCCAGATTCTCCCCCCTCTTTCCGCCACATAAAAGAGGAAATATCTGTTTTGTAAAGGCGCTTTTTGTTTTTTGAAGGGCAAATTCCCCACCTCACCCGTTGTCCAGGCCACACATTGCCGGGCAAATGGGCAGGATGGACAGGCAGGTACGCGAGGGGTGCATTGTACCGCTCCAAAATCCATAATGGCCTGGTTGAACGACGCTGGATCGGCAGTGCCCATGGCATTTGTAGCCAGGTTTAATAAAGTGTTTTTCGAAGCTGAGGTATCAACCCTATCCGCAAAACCAACCATTCGGGCAAGGACCCGGATGACATTACCATCCATCACCGGATGTTTCCCGTCAAAGGCAAAGGAAGCAATTGCTGCCGCGGTGTAAGGGCCAATGCCAGGAAGAGCAAGAAGACCCTCATATGTATCGGGGAAAATGCCTTTGAATTGTTGACTAATTATCACCGCTGCATTGTGCAAATGATGTGCGCGATTGTAATAACCCAATCCTTCCCATAATTTCAAAACAATATCCATCCGGGCGGCAGCTAAGGCATGCACATCAGGAAAGGCTTGTAAGAAGCGGTAATAATAAGGGGCTGCCTGATCTGCACGGGTTTGTTGGAGCAACATTTCGGAGAGCCAGATCTTGTATGGGTCTTTTTCGCCACGCCAGGGCAAGGGTCGATCCAGATCATCAGCCCATCTCAACAGACGGCGGGCAAAGCCTGGCGGTATGTTCGACAAAACAGGTGATGGTTCAGGCATTTGGAAAAGACTGGGGCCGGAATCCGGGATCAACCCATTTCAGAAACCACCTCCCGCACTTCAGGAACCATACGCTTAAGCATGCCTTCTATGCCGGATTTGAGCGTCACCGTAGAGGAAGGACATCCGCTGCAAGAACCTTGCAGGATAACGGTTACGATGCCGTCTTGAAAATGTTTGAATTCGATATTTCCGCCGTCCATTTCCACCGCCGGCTTGACGTAAGTCTCAATGAGCTCCCGGATTTTGTTGACAATTTCAGAATCTGCCTCACTGTAGTTAAAGCTATTTCCAGAAACCGCTTCCAGTTCTGCCTGTGCTTCGGCGTACCCTTCGCTTATAATTTCATTTCCCGATTCCAGATATTCCTTGATAAATGCCTTAAGTGGAAGCATAATATCTTCCCACTGATAATTGAGCTCCTTGGAGACTGTCACAAAATTGTTGGAGATGTAGACTCCTTTTACGTAGGGCATAGCAAAAAGCGCATTGGCTAGCGGCGACCATTCTGCTGCAACTTCAGCGGTTTTGAAATCAGCAGTTCCCTGGTAAATCATGCGGTTGGTCACATATTTCAGTGATTCCGGGTTGGGGGTTTGTTCGGTATACATCATGACCGCAGGTTTGACCGTCTGGCTCATAGGTTCTGATTTTTAGCTTAAACAGTTAAGGGTAGGGAATGTTCCGCTACTTCATTACAAAGATACTATGATTAAAATGATGGCTAAAAAGGAGACCTTCGGTTGTACAATGTCACAAGGTGAAAGGGCGTCCCCAGGAAAAATTCAAAGGCGTAAGCAGTAACCAAGAACGAGCATGGTTGTCAGCAATACAAATATGTACAAATTGTCAAATTGTTGCATATCTTTGGTTTTATTCAAAAAGTGCCCTATTTTTTGAACACTTTTGATGGATTTCGCCCATGTTACCTTATCACAGCGGTGTTTGTCCATCAATCCTATTCTTACTCACTAGTAATCAACCAAATCATTTTACGTATGAAAAAACCATTTATTTACACCCTTGTTATCTGTGCAGCAGTATGGACGTTACATTCCTGTACCACCGCTACTGAAGAGCCTGCTGTTGATATGACCGCACTGACCGCTGAAATTCAGGCAGTAGAAGATGCGTATGCAACAGCAGCAACAGCCAAAGATGCGGCTGCCGTTGTAGCTTATTATGCAGATGATGCGGTCAGTTATCCAAGTAATAATGAACCGCTGGTTGGCAAGGAAGCCATTCAGTCTCGTATGGCCGAACGTATGGCCAAAGACACAACGAATGCGACACCTGCGTTCAAGGTACTCGACATTTTTGCCGCAGGTGATTATGTGACGGAAGTCGGCTCCTGGACAGATACCGATGCCAGTGGTGCGGTAACGGATAAAGGAACGTATGTCTCTGTTTTCCAGAAAAAAGATGGCAAGTGGCTTTGCATCAGAGATATGTCTGTCAGCTCCATGCCCAAAAAAGAAGCAATGGCTGAAGCTGTTCCTGCAGCAGAATAATAGTCCGTTTAAAAAGATGAAAGAGGGCGTCTGTCAATCGGACGTCCTCTTTTTTTGCCCTTTAGGGTCGGATTTGGCCCGAAAGATCAAAATCCAACCTATCTTCATCCCATGGACACGCTTCGCATTTCCCTTATCCAATCTCAACTATACTGGGAAAATCCAATACTCAACCGGCAGATGTTTTCCTGGAAAATCCGCGATCTGGGTGGAGAGACAGATGTGATTATCCTGCCTGAAATGTTTACCAGCGGATTCACCATGTTCCCTGAAAAAGTGGCTGAAAGTCCGGATGGCCCGACCATTTCCTGGATGCAGGAACTGAGTCATGAGACTGGAGCAGCTATCACCGGCAGTTTGGTAATTCACGAGGGTAACAACTATTACAACCGGCTGATATGGGTCGAACCCGAAGGTCGGGTGCTGCATTATGACAAAAACCATTTATTCAGTCTGGCAGGTGAAGACCACCATTACACCGCAGGCACAGAACGACTCATCCTGGCGTGGAAAGGATGGTCCATCTGCCCACTGATCTGTTATGATCTTCGTTTTCCTGAATGGAGTCGCAACACAGACGGGATTGACTTGTTAATCTATGTGGCCAATTGGCCGGAACCCCGCCGGAGGCATTGGCAACAGTTGCTTATCGCCCGTGCTATTGAAAATCAATGTTATGTTGCAGGTGTCAACCGGATAGGTCGAGACGATAACGATCTGCATTATTGTGGCGATACCACCCTTGTCGATTATCAAGGGGAAACGCTGTGTCAGGCGTCCTTTTCCGAGACAATCTTAACTACACACATAGTAAAAAATCCAATGAATCAATATCGGGAGCGACTGCCTTTTTTGGCTGATTTGTCTTAACATCCTGTTAATAGGTACTTTTGGTATGATCTTTTCGTATTACATTTGCTGACCGAAACCGAATGTAGTGGATGTGCGTATACCATGTAAACGCACACTACCTAATGAAAGAAGGAATTGATTTGAGCCCATTTTTGAGATATACCCTCCGTTTAATCCTGCCCATCAGCCTGTTAATGGCTTCAGGTTGTCAGATGGTGCGCTCTGCACATTCGCCTTCGGGTTGGAAAAAAGCAGATGCTGAATTTGTATTAAGGATGGATATCATGCAACAGGCTGCCGAGTATATTGGTACCCGATACAAGTATTCAGGCACTTCACCTAAAACCGGATTTGATTGTTCAGGATTTACGAGCTTTATTATGCAAAAGCATGATATCGCTCTCCCCCATCAATCCGGATCGCAAGCAAAAGAAGGGCGATCAATCCCTGTAGAGAAGGCACTTCCGGGTGATTTGGTCTATTTCAACCGCAAAGGCAGGATCTTCCATGTGGCCCTCGTAGAAAAAAACGATAATGGTGTCATTACAGTTATTCATTCAACTACAAGCCGCGGCGTGATAAGAGAAAATATCACCCATTCGGATTATTGGAGGCCAAAAATTGCCGGTGTTCGCAGTGTGATCCATTATGCCGGTGGAATTGCTGAGCGCTAAACAGCATTTTCCCGTACTTTTGCGGCGTAATTCATTCTTTTTGCCATGATTAATCTCATCCTCTTTGGGCCTCCAGGCTCCGGAAAAGGTACGCAGGCAGCATACCTTGTGGATCATTACCATCTTACACATATTTCTACCGGCGATCTTTTTCGGTATGAAATGAGCCACAATACGCCGCTTGGCCAGGAAGCAAAGGCCTTCATGGCTGAAGGAAGGCTTGTACCTGATGCGGTGACCATCGGGATGCTTCGCAACAAAGTGGAAAGTACTGGAGAATGCAATGGATTCATTTTCGATGGATTTCCTCGCACGGTTGCCCAGGCACATGCACTGGATGAGCTCCTGGCAGAAATGGGTCATCCGATATCCGGCTTAATTTCCCTTGAGGTAGAAGATGAAGAAATTGTACAACGCATCTTGTTGCGTGGTCAAACATCGGGTCGCCCGGATGATAATGATGAAACAATCATTCGCAACCGGATAGAAGTCTACAAATCAGAAACAACACCTGTAGCGGATTACTATGAAGCAGCAGGTAAAACCCATCACATAAAAGGTACCGGTTCAATTGATGAGATCTTTCATCGCCTTACCGACGTTATAGACATGCTGATCTGAAGATCGGCATCCCCATATGGATCAAAATTTTGTTGACTACGTTAAGATTTGTTGCCGTTCAGGCAAAGGAGGTGCAGGGTCTGCCCATTTTCTTCATGAAAAGGGTAACGCAAATGGCGGTCCTGACGGTGGCGATGGCGGTGCCGGTGGATCCATCGTGCTTAAAGGTAACCGGAACTATTGGACTTTACTCCACTTAAAATACCGCAAACACGTACTCGGCTCGGATGGTCAAAACGGCATGGGAGCTAACCGCTCAGGCTCAAAAGGAGAGGATGTCATTCTGGATGTGCCATTGGGTACGGTAGCCAAAGATGCAGAAACGGGTGAAGTCCTCTTTGAAATCACCGAACACGATGAAAGTCGTGTCATTCTTTCCGGAGGCAGAGGCGGTAGAGGCAACCAACATTTTGCTACCGCAACCAATCAGGCTCCCCGCTACGCACAGCCTGGTGAGCCGGGACTTGAAGAGTGGAAAATCCTGGAATTAAAAGTACTTGCAGATGTGGGACTTGTTGGTTTTCCGAATGCTGGAAAATCCACGCTGCTGGCGGCAGTATCCAAAGCAAAACCTGAAATAGCTGATTATCCGTTTACTACCCTCGTTCCAAATCTGGGCATGGTCCCATACCGTGATCACCGGTCTTTTGTGATGGCAGATATACCGGGTATTATAGAACATGCGCATGAAGGGAAAGGTCTTGGCCACCGTTTTTTAAGGCATATTGAACGGAATTCCCTCCTTCTATTTATGATACCCAACGATGCCGAAAGTATTCGAGAGCAATATCGCATCCTTGAGCACGAGCTGGAAATGTTTAACCCTGAATTGCTGGATAAACCCCGGCTGCTGGCGATTACCAAGTGTGATCTGATCGATGCAGAATTGGAGGTCATGTTGAAACCCGAACTGCCGGAAGGCGTGGATGCCTATTTTATTTCAGGAGTTACGGGCAAGGGCCTGACGGAGTTAAAAGATGCCATTTGGGAAAAGCTTAATGTCGATAA
>JAGNXB010000004.1 GCA_017985675.1 Saprospiraceae bacterium
GCATAGCCTCCTATGGTGAGGAGGGGAAGTGCCTGATTATGAAGCAGAAATGAGCTGTAGCCGAAGCAATTTACGGCTAATAATCAATGAGATAAATCCAGGATCATTTCCCATATATCTTTGCACTCATTTCTTCCCACCTTGAATCCAAATTAATTTTCATAATATATTGTATGTCAAGTATTAAGGAATTAATGTTCATTTTATAATAAAACCTAATGCATGAATTGGGTTATATAAATATAAACTGCTTTTTTGAAAAATGCAAGTGCAATTTTAGGCAAAATGCGCTAAAACACGCAAAAAGCGCCAAATCGCGCTAAAACGCGCAGAAATGCGCAAAAGGTGTTGTTTTTATGCAATTATAGGCAAAACGCGTAGGCCTGACACACTTTGGGAACTTAGTGGTTTAGGTGGTTATTCGATTATTCATTTTATTTTGTAGAACCGCGGCGGTGCAAGCTGGATACTACCGTGATGGCCACAAAGGCTGAAGGAGCACAAAGGTTCACAAGGGAGTATGGAGCTGGAGTGTAGAGAGGGGAGTGCAATAATTTCGCAATAATCTGGAATCTGGGAATCTGGAATCTGGTGCAAGATGTGAGCTCACGTACCCCGTCACCTTCGCCTAAGGCTTCGGCGACCAAGGGACCTCCTTCGCCTATGGCTTCGGCGACCAAGGGGGTAAATGTCCAGTGGACATTTATTGAGCGCCCTGCGCGAAGCAATTTTGCGTCCTTTTCAAATCCGGTTTCCGAATACACCAATAACCGAATAAACGCATACCCATCAAGGTATATTCAGAGGCGAATGGACCGGCCATTTCCTGTGTCAGTTACTTTGGCGCCTTGGCTTAAAAAACTTGGGATTAACAACCAGCAACCCAAAGGATTCACAGTCTTCCTTCGTCTGCCGGGCATGATGCGCCCCATGTGCACGCAAAATCGCTTTAGAATACTTGCTCTCTAATTGGCGAAACCAGGAAAAACGCTGATGAATATACACGTCGTGAATCAAAAAGTAGATCCCCCCATAAATAGTAATGCCTATTGCGATCCATAATAAAAATCCCAAACCCGGTAAAGTGGATAAAATGTATCCCGCCATACTGGGCAACGCAAAAACCAGAAAAAACAAGTCATTTTTTTCAAAAAAACGACCTTCCTTCATGGCGGGATTGTGATGATCGGCATGCCAACGCCATAGCCAGCCATGCATGATATATTTATGCGCCAACCAGGCTACAAATTCCATCCCCGCTACCGTGCCTAGTGTGATTAACACTGCTGCTATGGCTTCCATCATATTGAGATTTGGATAAAAATAATCTTATTTGGTCTTAACCGATTAAACGCAACCTGGACTGAACCCAGGTGTCGCACACCAGCACAAATTTACGCAAATTGGAAACACGAATACGCCGGGTCTGCACTTGCTCCGGGCTACTACGCTGGATTTTAATAAATAATTTATTATAAAACCGATAAGCCAGGTATACACCAAATCGGGCACTATCCGGCAGGGCTAAGATTCCCCCAAGGGCTACCTTAAAATCATGAGCCACCTCCTTTTCAATCCGCTGTTTATCCCTGGCATTAAAGCTCGTGAAATCCACATCGGGAAAATAAATTCGTCCACGCTCTTCGAAATCACTTTGCATATCCCGCAGAAAGTTGACTTTCTGAAATGCAGCACCCAAACTGCGCGCCGGCTCTCGTAAACGTGCATATGCCGCCTGGTCTCCATTCACAAATACACGCAAACACATCAACCCGACGACCTCCGCAGAACCGTAGATGTAGGCCTCGAAACTATCGCGACCATGACGATCTTGATCGAGATCCATTTCCATACTGTCCAAAAATGCATCGATGAGTTCCTGCTCGATGCCATACTGGTGCACCACTTCCTGAAAGGCATGCAAAACAGGATTCAGGCTTATGCGCTCCGCGATGGCATGATGGGTATCCTCACGAAATCGTTTGAACAGCGCTTCCTTTGGGTAGCCATGAAAAGTATCTACGATTTCATCTGCAAATCGCACAAAGCCATAAATGGCATATATCGGTGCTCGCAATTCCTTTCCAAATGCCCGAATGCCCATTGAAAAAGATGTACTGTATCGCCGGGTTATCAGCGATGCGCACTCCCGGCATGTCAAATCATACAAATTTTTCATAGTCGTCTGTCTATTTCCTGGAATGGTAGGTTTTGGTGACCTCTGATGCAGCTACCTGGCCGCTGATTAAAGATGGCGGCACACCCGGACCGGGCACCGTTAATTGGCCTGCATGCCACAGATTCGTGACCTTTTTACTCTTCATTCGCGGCTTAAGGAAAGCTGTCTGCAACAAGGTGTTTGCCAGGCCATATGCATTGCCTTTGAACGCGCTGTAATCCTTCACAAAGTCACGGTGGGCATAGCTTCGACAATAGCTGACATGGGGTCTGATGGCTTGACCAGTGAGACGTTCTAATCGTTCCATGACGATGTCATAATAGCGATCACGTGTTGGCTGATCATCTTCCAGGCCCGGGGCTACCGGAATGAGTATAAACAGATTTTCCTTGCCCTCCGGCGCAACAGTTGGATCAGTGATCGACGGTGCACAAACATAAAATAACGGTTTTGAAGGCCATGCCGGTTGGTCATAAATTTCTAAAGCATGACGGCCAAAATCTTCATCAAAAAACAAATTATGATGCAGTAACCCGTTGAGTCGCTTGCCTACGCCAATGTAGTATAATAAACTTGAGGGCGCCATCACGCGCTTATCCCAGTATTTGGGGCTGTATTCCCTAAAGGCAGGATCAAGCAGATGTTGATCCATATGATGGTAATCCATGGCATTCACCACGGCATCAGTCTCAATAGGACCCTTGTCGGTCAGCACAGAGGTAATATCCTTACCATCCATTTTAAAGCCATTAATTTCATGGCTATTCATGAATCGCACCCCCTGCTCTTTTGCGATGGACTCCATTGCTGAAACAATCTGATGCATGCCGCCCATAGGATACCAGGTACCTAATGCCAAATCCGCATAGTTCATCATGCTATATAGTGCAGGCGTTTTTTCAGGTCTGGCCCCAAGGAACAAAACAGGAAACTCAAGGATTTGTATCAGCTTGGGATGCCGAAACAATTTTCGCACTTCGCTGGAAAGCGAGCTAAAAATTTGCATCCGCAATGCGGCTGTAAGTATCCGGATGTCCATAAACTCCAGAGCGGAATGGGCAGGACGATGCACAAAGTCCCGCATGCCCGTTTCATATTTGTATCGCGCCTGTTTAAGAAAGGTTCTAAGTTTACTACTGCTCCCGGGTTCCAAACGTTCAAAAAGGGCCTCTTGCTCTTTGATGTCAGCAGGAATTTGCAATGAATCGCCTTCTCCAAAAAAGACCTGATAGGATGGATCGAGACGCTTCAGGTCATAAAAGTCAGCTGTTGTTTTTCCAAATCGCTGGAAATAGGCCTCAAAAACATCCGGCATCCAATACCAGGATGGACCCATATCAAAGACAAAACCATCCTGATCATATTGCCGGGCTCTACCTCCGTTTTGGGCATGCCGCTCAATACACATTACATCAAAGCCCTCCTTTGCCAGACTGGCAGCAGCAGCAAGTCCTGAAAATCCGGCTCCGAGTACAGCGATCTTTTTTGGCATAGGGAAAAATAGAACTTAAATAGGATTTGAATGCAATTTGTTTAATGGATTGTGCAATAATTGACAAATAATTAAACAAAATAGGCAATTAGGACACAATTGGGACTACTCAACCTTGAAAACTACAACAAATAATGACATAGGTAGCTACCGAAAATACAAAAGCCGGTCCGAAGGTATTCGAACCGGCTTTGTGCTATACGTCGTGACTCGGACTATTCGTTGTTTGCTGCTTCCTCATTGGCAGCTTCTTCGTTGGCTTGCGCCTGAGCCTGATCCTCATTTTCCTGGAGTTGTTCCTTGATATCCCCAAAGATACCCAAATCACCAAGTGTAGATTTCTCGATTTTGGCCTGCTGTTTTTTGATAACCTGACGAACTTGCTGTTCCTCGGTATCTTTTACCTGCTTGACCTGCTCATCGGCTTCTTTGCGAATATCCTCCAGATAACGAAGGTGCGAAACCATGATCCGTTTGTCGTCGCGATTGAATTCAATCACTTTGACAGTCAGGGTTTCTTCAACATTCGCTACACTGTTATCTTCCTTCCGGATGTGTTTGATAGGCGCATATGCCTCTAATCCATAAGGAAGTTGCATTACAGCGCCACGGTCATCCTTACGCAGAAGGGTAGCTTCATGGTAAGAACCAACAGGGAATACATTTTCGAATGTATCCCATGGGTTTTCTTCCAATTGCTTGTGACCTAAGGACAGCTTGCGGTTTTCCTCATCAATATCCAGAATGAGGAAATCGAGTTTGTCGCCAACTTTTGTGTATTCGCTTGGGTGTCCAAAACGTTTGGTCCAGGACAGATCTGAAACGTGGATCATCCCTCCAATACCTTCATCCAATTCGATGAAGACACCATATGGCGTCAGGTTTTGAACTACACCTGTGTGGCGGCTGCCAACAGGGAATTTCTGAGTAACCTGTGACCAGGGATCGTTAGCCAGTTGTTTGATACTTAGCGACATCTTCCGCTCATCGCGGTCAATGGTAACAATCTTGGCTTCGCGTTCCTCACCCAATTTGAAGTAATCCCTTGCATTAACCGGTTGGCTGCTCCAGCTCACTTCACTGACGTGAATCAAACCTTCAACACCTGGTTTCACTTCAAGGAATGCACCATAGTCTTCGATGTTGACTATTTTACCTGTAACGGATGCGCCTTCTTGCAGATCATCGGCCAGGGTCTCCCATGGATGTGGCGTCAATTGTTTGAGGCCCAGAGAAATCCGCTTTTTGTTTTCATCAAAATCAAGCACAACGACATTGATCTTCTGGTTGATTTCCAGCACTTCGGAAGGATGATTGATCCTGCCCCATGAAATGTCGGTAATGTAAAGCAGACCGTCCACACCACCCAGATCCATGAATGCGCCAAAGTCCGTGATGTTTTTAACAACACCTTCGAGGACCTGACCTTTTTCAAGACCGGATACGATAAGATCTCGCTGCTCGGCCAGATCGCTTTCGATAAGTGCCTTGTGTGAAACGACCGCATTTTTGATGTTCTCGTTGATTTTCACCACCTTGAACTCCATCGTTTTACCTACATAGGCATCATAATCGATGATCGGCTTCACATCGATTTGTGAACCGGGCAGGAATGTCTCCAAACCACTGCAATCGACGATAAGTCCGCCTTTGGTTTTGGAAACAACCGTTCCTTTAATAATAATACCATCGTTGTAGGAAGCCACAATGTCTTCCCATGCACGAAGTAATTTTGCTTTGCGGCGGCTTAGAGCCAATTGACCGCGTTCGTCTTCCTGCTGTTCAACATACACCTCCACCTCATCACCCGGCTTAAGATCAGCCTGGTCACGAAATTCGGAGAGGGATACTAAGCCATCCGACTTGTGTTTGATGTCAAGAATAACGTCACCATTTGAAATGCCGATGACTTTACCTTTGACAACATCATTTTCAATGATTTCGCTAAGCGTGGCATCATACATAGCCATCATTGATTCACGTACCTCAGGTTTATAATAAACCTGCTGACGCTTGCTCACCGACCAGTCAAAGTCGTCATGAGCGGTTGCAACGACTGCCTCTTCATCAGAGACAGACCTGCGGCTTTTTTTAGCGGGAGCAACTTGCTCCTCACTTGCAGACACTTCTTCGTCCGCTACCGGTTGCATTTCCTCGTTTTCGAGAAGATTTTCGTCAAGCATTAGGTTTCTTTTTAGGGGTGCAAAGGTAAGATTAATTTTACTTTTTTGAAAGAATTTCATGTAAATCTTTGAAAAAGAGCATTAAAAACGACAGATAAAATTACGGAGGCCCTATTTAGACCCCTTATCCATAAAAAATCAACCGGGCAAAACGCCAAACAGGGGCTACTTCTTCCGTCTTCTGCCCAAGAAAAATATCGCCTGTACATCGCTCAATAAAGTCATAACCCTTTGGTTTGAATCAACTTAATGCGCAAACTGCCATATTGGCAGAAATTTGTCCTAATATACGCAAAAATAATATTTGTTTGAATTGAAATTTGCAACCACAGCAATTATTAGCTCCGGAAATTTGTACCTGTAAATAGCAGACATGCTTATCCGATCCATTATCCTCCTTTTATGTCTCTTGGGCGCCGTGGAAATATGGCGCAGCAGACCATTGGATATTGGATATTCAAAAATTGTCCATTCCGGTCTGCCCCAAAGGCAGTTTTTGATGAATGGCGATTCTATTACTACCTGGAGTGGCTGTCGGGCAACCAATCTATATAGTGTTGCCGCGGTAAATAAAAGCTATCTCCGGTCGTGCTTTCGATTCTCCTGTTTGCTCCAGGCTGGCAGAATGGCGAATGTGGATTATGTGCTTGCGGGCAGTATTGATGCTGTAGGGAAAAGTGTACTTATCGGATGGCGATTAGTGGATACCAGATCAGGGAAGGATGACCAGGTAAGTGCTACGGTAGTCCCCTATGAAGAGCACTCTTTGGAATTAACCGTGAATAATAGCCTGAAGGAATTTTTGTCTGAGTGGTCTGAAAATACTGGAAACACGGATTGGTTCCATGCATCCCTAAAATCCAGGACAGTGGCAGGTATTGAAAACGAAAAAAATGAAGATGAATAAGGGTAAAAAGTCAATTAGTTTGACGGGCTATAAAAACCTCAACTCACTGCCTTGCCCTTGAAATATAAAAACGAAACATAAAATGCCATTCGAAACAATCTTGGTTTCCTGTTTATAGTTGGTTAATTGTCAGCGGTCTGCCGTCGGCGATAGCGTCTTGGGGCGAAAAAAGTTTCGCCCTGAGGCGTTTTTCATTTATCAGAAAACCAAGCTAAAATCGGGGTGCAGTCTAGCGATCTATCCTTCGACCAATGTGCCAATTTTTTCGCCAGTCAGGATTCGTCTGAGATTGTCGGTATTGGAAATATCAAATACTACAATTGGAATGTTGTTTTCCTGGCAAAGGGTAAATGCGGTCATGTCCATCACTTTAAGCCCCAAACGAATCACCTTGTCAAAGGTCAGGTGCTCAAAACGAACAGCAGTAGGATCCTTCAACGGATCGCTATCATAAATCCCATCAACGCGGGTGCCTTTAAGAATGACGTCTGCTTTTATTTCACTGGCTCGTAAAGCTGCTGCGCTGTCGGTTGTGAAATAAGGACTCCCCGTACCAGCACTGAAGATAACCACGCGACCCTTCTCCAGGTGGCGAATTGCCCGGCGACGTATATAAGGCTCGGCAACTTCCTTCATTTCAATGGCTGAAATCAATCGGGAATAAATCCCACAGCCTTCTAATGCACTTTGAAGAGCCATCCCATTAATGACGGTAGCCAGCATACCCATATAGTCTCCTTGCACACGCTCAATACCGCTTTTTTCAGCCTGAAGGCCTCGGAAAATATTCCCGCCGCCAATGACCACAGCAACTTCAACTTCCAGTTCGAGAAGTTGCTTGATTTGCTCAGCATAAACAGTCAACATCTCGGGATCTATCCCATAAGACATATTCCCCATAAGGGATTCCCCACTCAATTTGAGCAGGATGCGTTTGTAACGGATCTTCATGAGGGATAAATATAAGTAAAAAAAAGAGCGAACTGTCAGACAATTCGCTCTTTTAGATATTAACCAAGCTTTACGTGTCGGAAAGCTGTGACTGTCAAATCCTTATCAATTGTTTTTAGATAAGCGCCCACGGTTAGTTTGCTATCTTTAACATAATCCTGATTGAGTAGGGTGCTGTCTTTGTAGAAGCGGTTCAACTTACCCAGGGCAATCTTTTCCAGCATATCTTCAGCTTTGCCTTCCTGGCGAGCTACTTCCTTGCCTATTTCGATTTCCTTTTCGACGATGGATGCATCAACGCCATCTTTATCTACAGCGATGGGGTGCATAGCAGCTACTTGCATAGCTACATCGCGTCCTGCCTCAAAAGCTACATCAGTTGCCTGATTTAAACCAACCAATACACCAGCTTTATTGCCCATGTGTATATATGGAGCCACCATGTCGGCTTCCAGTCTTTCGTAAGCGGCAATTTCGATCTTCTCGCCAATGACACCAACTTGTTCACTCACCTTTTCACCTACTGTAATGGTATTGAATGGCAATGCAAGTAAGGCATCAACGTCTGCTGGAAAATTGTCTAGAGCGATTTGAGCAAATTTCTTTGTCAAGTTGATGAAATCTTCATTCTTGGCTACAAAGTCGGTTTCACTGCTCAATTTCACAACGACACCACGTTTGCGGTCGTCCGAAGTAATTGCAATGACAACGCCTTCTTTGGCTTCACGATCTGCGCGTTTGAGAGAAAGCTTTTGACCTTTCTTGCGCAAATACTCTATTGCACCTTCCATATCGCCATTCGATTCCTCGAGGGCCTTTTTACAATCCATCATGCCTGCCCCTGTGGCATCACGAAGGTTTTTAACATCAGTTGCTGATATCATGGGTATAAAATCGTTTAAGTGGGATTAAGCAGTTTGTTCGACCTCTTCTTCTTGTGGCATATCCTTATTTGCCTGACGATCAGCAAGTCCTTCTTTGATGGCATTTGTCATTACACGACAAATCACTTCAATAGAGCGGGATGCATCATCATTCGCCGGGATAGGGAAATCGACCTGGTTAGGATCAGAATTGGTATCCACAATCGCAATGGTTTTAAGACCAAGGCGGTTTGCCTCTGCAATGGCAATGTGCTCATGGTGAATATCCACAACAAAAAGAGCATGTGGGAGGCGATTCAGATCAGATATACCACCGAGGACCTTACTCATTTTCTCGTGTTCACGAGACAACGTAAGGCGTTCCTTTTTAGTAATACTGGTCAAGGAGCCGTCACCAAGCATACGCTCAATGTTTTGCATCTTTTTAACCGACTTGCGAATCGTGGAGAAGTTGGTCATCATACCTCCCAACCAACGATCTGTAACGAAAGGCATGTTTACACTTTCCGCTGCAGTTTTTACGATTTCACGCGCTTGCTTCTTAGTAGCTACAAACATGATCTTACGACCTGATTTGGCAAGCTGTTTAGCATAGTTTGCTGCCTTTTCTAAGCAGTCCTGCGTGCGATTGAGGTCGATAATGTGGATACCCTTGCGCTCCATAAAGATATAGGGCTGCATCTTGGGATTCCACTTGCGCTTGAGGTGACCATAATGTGCACCTGCTGCGAGTAATTCTTTATATAACGCATTTTCCATAGTGATCCGGAGATTTGAAGGGGATTAACGTTTGGAGAACTGGAAGGATTTACGGGCCTTCGGTTTACCGAATTTCTTCCGTTCCACTTCGCGGGCATCGCGGGTAAGAAATTTTCTTTCTTTAAGAGACTTACGAAAGTCTTCATTCAATTTAACCAAAACGCGGGATACACCCATACGAACGGCTTCAGCCTGGCCTTTGAAGCCACCACCTAATACGTTCACGATGAGGTCATACTCAGCCGTTTCCAAGCCTACGGTCTGGAGAGGATCCATAACCTTTGACCGAATGTGCGGCATTGGAAAGTACTCAGCAAGCGCTTTGCCATTGATCTCGACCTTTCCGGTCCCTTTGCGCAGATAGACCCGGGCTACCGAGGCTTTGCGACGTCCGACAGCATTAATGAAATCCATTCCTTATTTGAATTTGATGGGTTCGGGTTGCTGGGCAGCGTGCGGATGCTCCGTGCCAGCGTACACAAAGAGTTTCTTATACATGGCCCGACCAAGTTTGGTCTTGGGCAACATTCCTTTGATGGCGTTTTCCAAAACCTTTTCAGGTTTTTTGTCCAGCATCTCGGATGGTGTCCTCGATTTTTGACCACCTGGATATAGGCTATAGGTTAAATACTCCTTCTGGAGCATTTTTTTGCCCGTAAAACGCACCTTGTCTGCGTTGATCACGATCACACAGTCGCCTGTGTCTACATGGGGGGTGAAATCAGGGCGATGCTTCCCGCGAAGGATGCTGGCAATGTGTGTACACAGTCGGCCAACGATCTGCCCTTCGGCATCTACGATGTACCAACGGCGCTCCACCTGCTCTTTTTTTGCCGATTCCGTACGATAACTGAGGGTATTCACGATATTTCGTTTTACACGGTTAATTACGCTTCCTCAAAAGCGCGTGCAAAGGTAGAACCATTCCCCCAATTTGACAAGCATCTTTGAAAATAAATTTGAAAGATTATTTTCTAACCCCCTGAAATACAGTTAAAATTTTGACCACATTGCATAACCGATGCCCGCACACCTCCCTTGTCGCCGTTGCCAATCCTATGAATTAGAATCGTATAGACACTTCCTTTGCTTCGTAACAGGGTCGTTCTTTATCATTGTCTTAAGTTTGTGCACAACTGCAATACCTCCATTTTGGAGCGCTCTGAAACGATGTTAGATGACTCGATATTTGTTGATTACTGTTCTTGCCGGAACACTTAACTCTCAATGCCATGTGCCAATGGAACCAATAGAAGCATTCGTTAAACGGCGTTTGCCTATTCCTGCAATTCCTTCAGCGTCCGGAATGGCCTTTCTAAATGACTCTCTATACATTATAGGTGATGATTCCCCCTGGTTGTTCGTTTTGAACAATGAATACTCGATTACCCGGAAAATACGACTTATCGAAGGTGTTGATACCTTTCGCCTCCCCAAGCTTCTGAAACCAGATCTGGAAGCTATGACTCATTTTGAAACAAGCGAAGGTTCTTTTTTACTTATCCTGGGGTCAGGTTCCAAATCCCCGGATCGGGACAAATTGATCCTTTTTGATTTGAATGGAACAGATGGGATACAAACTTATACCATTACCACGCTCTATGATCATATTCGAAAAGTTTGCCATCTCCGTCCTGCTGACCTTAATATTGAAGGGGTTGCCACAAGCGGAGATAAACTATTGCTGCTAAACCGAGGTGTAAATTTGATCATTAGCCTAAGCATAGCCGACGTACTTGCTTACCTTAAAGAAGGTGCCCCACCCCCTCCTGTTTTGGAAGTTTTGCCTTTGACTCTTCCAACCTTAAATGGCACGCCAGCTGGTCTATCCGGAGCAGTATGGCTACCCGATGTGCAGTCACTGCTTTTCACTGCCAGTGCGGAACTTACAGACAACTGGATTGATGATGGTTTGGTATCCGGCAGTTATATCGGCTTGTATGCCTTGAATCCAGATACACCTCCGGCCTGGACAACCTTAAAACAAGATGGTGCAGTCCTGCCAGTAAAAGTGGAATCAGTGGCTGTTCGGAAAATGGACCCGGATGGAACGCTTCATCTCATCCTGGCCACAGATGCTGATGGTGCTGATTCGGAACTGATTGAGATCGAATTGAAAACCCACAAATAAAAATAGCTTTAAAAAAAGTACACTTCGATCACCGTAAACCTAAATGAGGGCAAACACAGCATACCAAATCATCACAATACACAGTACAACTTTAAGTAAGGCGCCAAACAAAAAACCGATAAATGAGCCAAGAGCTGCCTTCATGGCAGTATGCGTATTCGCTCCGGCTATTAATTCGCCTAACAGGCCCCCTACAAAGGCGCCAATAAAAATGCCCCATGGCCCGGCAAATAAACCTACAATCAAACCAATGGTGCTTCCCCAAACGCCATAACGCGAGCCACCAAATTGCTTTATTCCCCATATCGGGACTAAAATGTCCACAAGGGTGACTACGATGGTCAATATTCCCAGGGTCCATAACTGCCGAGCTGAAAAATCAGCATAGCTGGTCCAATGCAAGAATAATAAACCCAGATAACTGAGCGGTGGACCAGGAAGTGGTAAAATGGAACCCGCCAGTCCTATCAATAGACAAGCGGCAGAGAGAATCATCAAAATAATATCTAAAGCCATCTCAGCATAAGAATTTATCCTTTATTTAAATGAACGCCTATACCTTGCATATCAAACATCCATATCTTGCAGCAAATTACAAATCTTATGAAATCAAACGTTGTATTTGCAGTGATGACTGCATTGCTTTTTGTGTGTTTGGCTCCATTAAATGCCCAAACAGACATGATTTGGGATGCCTATGGCTTGGGATTTACCCTGGAAAAAGGGATGAAAATCACCGAAAATGATGGCGAAACGTTCACTGCGGAGCGCAACGACCTCTTCCTGACTATAGTGCCCATAAAAGATAGGGAGATCACTGAAGATGATTTGAGTGATGCCGTTGTAACTATGGCTGGCGAAATGGATTACGACAGTCTGACCGATGCGGACGAACTGGAATTAAATGACCTTTTTGGTTATTACGTGGAAGGTACGAAAGATGGCGCACATGCCGTCGTCATTGCATTGATGGACGTAGAAAGTGCAAATAACTATCTGGCCGTTATTGTATTTACACCCGAAGTGCGCAATAAGGCGATCCAACTGGCTCGTTCCTTTTATGCCTATGATGAGTAGAAGTTAGTTTCTATCTTTTGTGTTATAAAAAGGCCCCTGAAAAATTCAGAGGCCTTTTTTTGTTTTGTCGAACCGATTAATTATTCAACCGTCGGCTTAGTTCCTGATCCAGTGCATCAAGAAACTCTTCCGTTGATAGATAATGGGTAGATGAGGTATCATTCCCGTAAATACACACTGCAAGGTCTTTAGTCATCTTGCCGCTTTCTACAGTGTCAATGCATACCCGCTCCAGTGTTTCACAAAAGTTAATCAAAGCCTGATTATCATCCAGTTTGCCACGGTGCAACAATCCTCGTGTCCAGGCAAAAATACTGGCAATCGGGTTTGTACTTGTCTTTTTACCCTGCTGATGCATGCGGAAGTGCCGGGTAACGGTACCATGCGCCGCTTCCGCTTCTACTGTTTTACCATCAGGTGTAACAAGCACAGATGTCATGAGCCCTAATGAGCCGAAGCCCTGAGCTACCGTGTCACTCTGGACATCTCCATCATAATTTTTACAGGCCCAAACGAAGTTACCGTTCCACTTCAATGCAGAGGCGACCATATCGTCAATCAGACGATGCTCATAGATAATACCGGCAGCATCCATTGTCGTTTTGAACTCCGTCTCATAAACCTCCTGAAAAATGTCCTTGAAGCGACCATCATACTTTTTCAGGATGGTGTTTTTTGTGCTGAGATACAGTGGCCATCCTTTTGAAAGGGCTTGATTAAAGCAGGAGCGGGCAAAGCCGTAGATGCTTTCATCTGTGTTGTACATCGCCAATGCAACGCCGTCTCCCTCAAAGTTGTACACCTCGAATTCCTGAACATGGCCATTTTCTCCTTCAAACTTGATGGTCAGTTTGCCTTTGCCTTTTGTTACGAAGTCTGTAGCCCTATACTGGTCCCCAAAAGCATGACGACCGATACAAATTGGTGCTGTCCAGTTGGGTACAAGCCTCGGGATATTACTGCACACAATAGGCTCCCGAAAGACAGTGCCGCCAAGGATATTCCGGATAGTGCCATTAGGACTTTTCCACATTTTTTTCAGCCCAAACTCCTCGACCCGGGCTTCATCTGGTGTTATTGTCGCACACTTGATGCCGACATTGTATTTTTTGATGGCCTCTGCAGCATCAATAGTAACCTGATCATCCGTTTCATCACGGTATTCCATGCCCAGGTCATAATATTTGATGTCGATATCCAGATAAGGAAGAATGAGTTTCTCCTTGATGAATGTCCAAATGATTCGAGTCATTTCATCGCCGTCCAGTTCTACAACCGGGTTTGCAACTTTAATCTTTGCCATAATTGGAGGATGATTTTGCGTTTAAAGGGTGCAAAGGTACAGGTTACGTCACAACCTGAAAAGGTGAGTATAAAAATAAGCAGGTCGGACTTTGATAAATGAAAGGTTGAATTACCCGGAAATTGGAATAGAGATGGTATTTGTCCAATTTCCCATGAAGAAATAAACATTGGCGTTCTTCTTCAATTTTCGTTTAACCGCGCCACTCCAAACCAACCAACCAGGTTCTTCCGGGGCTGACAGGCAAATCCCCGCTCCCACTATTATGCTGCAAACTGGCTCCATTGTCTAGTACTCCGGTGCGTTGAATATTGAATAAATTCCGTACACCTGCATTCAAAATCAACCGTTTGTCCCATAATGGCTGACCCACGTTGAGATCCACTAATGAAAAACCTTTTTGAATGCGTTGACGAACAACGGACTCTCCATTTGCGGGTTCCGGATAAAAGGAAACTAACTTGTCGTAGTACCGGCCCATGACCGAAAAGGTTGTTGCCCAATTTTTGAGTGAATAACTCGCATCCCAGCCATATTCCCGAGCATAAGTATTGGCAGGAACCGCTGCATCATTTTTGCTTTCCGGCTGATAATAGCCATTTATCATTACACTAGCCTGAATGTGAAGTCCATTCCATGAGGACTTGAGCTGCCCTTGTAAACCATGATTGCGAAACCGATCATAATTGAAGTGTGCAAATTGAAGCGTGACCGTATCACCACGCGCAGGAATTTTCACCCCATCCTTTTCATAAAACTCATAGATGCCGATTCGATCCCGAACATCATTGTAAAACAATGTGGTTCGCAATTCGTGATTCCATTTTCCTGTCCTCCCCGTCCAGTGTAACGATGTTTGCAGATTATCAGAAGTTTCAGGTTTAAGATCCGGATTGCCGAGTATAAAATGATTGGCATCAAGGAATTCGAAATAGAGTTCCTTGGCAGTAGGCGCTCGAAAACCCCGTGCATAAGAGGCTCGTGCCGTTAAGCCATCCAATACTTCCCATCTTACATGGATAGATGGGACTGCAGGTGCAGTAAATCGCTCATTATAGGACCAGCGCAATCCGCCTTCGACTTCAATTTTCGGTACGATACGATATCGCAAACTGCCAAATAAAGCATGATCATCAATTTGACTTAACCCTTCACGATTAGCGTAAGGGTCAATAATTCTATTTCCGGTAGCTATGTCTCTCCTAAGCTCAAGTCCGGCCATCCCATTAATTCTTCCGGGAAGCTTGGTCGAAAAGGTGCTCCGCAAGTGCCATGCCTGGAGTGCGTTGGTATCCTGTTCGCCGACAATGAGTTGAAGTTCATTTGTCGTGAGATCCGTTCGTTGTCGTTTCTTAATTCGATTCCAGGAATTATTCGATAAGATGACTTCGGTAAAAAATAAGTCTTCCCGCCAACTTCCATTCCAATGTAATGTATGGTCCTGCCTTTGGGTGTAATAATAATCATCAAAAGCATAGGGCTTGAATTGTGGCCTTCGTTCAATACCCAAATTATCTATTGTTTCGTCCATATAATTGAACCGGTAACGCAATGATTGTTTGTCGGTCAGATTATACCGAACCTGAGCACCCGCATACCATTGTTCTTTGGGATTCCAAAGCAAATCCCGGGTCTCTTCGTCCCCAAAACCATCAAACTTAAGATAACCCCCTTCGGCTCGAATTAAAAGTTTTGGCAAAACCCAATAGCCTATGGACCCGTCCATGCGCTGCTCACCGATTGATTCATATGAAGACCGCAATCCCGTTTCAATCCGCTTGAGTTGCGTAGGTCGAGTAATAATATTGATCACTCCGCCCAATGCATCCGTGCCATACTGCACGGATAAAGGTCCTTCTACTATTTCAATCCGTTCAATTTGGTGCAGGGGCAATTGCCCTAAATCCACATTTCCATTCATTCGACCTATTACAGGGACACCATCAAGCAGAATTTTTATGCCCTGTCCATCCTGCCCGAGAAGACTCAATGCACTTCCCAAAACCATGTCCTGTCGAATGCGGATACCGGCATCATAAGAAAGTACATCATCCAGGGTCGCTGCAAATCGTCGGCTTATATCTGCTTTGTTCAATACGCGCACTGCATGGATTGCACTTCGGGCATCGGTAGGTGCATACTGCGCTGTTACGACCACGTTGTTCAAGTCGATCGACCAGGCCAGCGTATCCACCAGAGGCTGGGCATGAGCTACACACGCCAAAAGGAACAATGCTGGAATCAGAAAACGGATCATGGAATAATTCATTTACTGGATAATGATCCAGGGTCGGCTCCAGCGATAGCCATCACGCTGGATGGTCAGGATATATGTACCAGAAGGCAATGATGCTGGCAGGTATCCGGCAACCTGGAATCCTTTCTGAACCATCAGCGATTTATTCCAAACCATCTTTCCGTTCAAATCCGTCATCATGATTTGGGTAGTGCCCGTGGACTCAGTCCAATCCATAAAAATCTCCTGGCCAGGTCGGGCAGGATTAGGACCCATTAAAGGTGCATTTTCGGTGAAAGGATTTGACTCCAAAGCAGAGAGTAGTCCTAGATCAAACTTCTCAAATACCATTGTTCCCGTAGAAATACCTTCAAAGTCAACGATAGTCATGCGCCAGATGTGATTATCCCGGGTTTTTACAAAAAACACCCGATCCAAATCAATTTGCCATCCCGTGGCAAAGTCAAAGTACTTCCAGTCACTGCCTATGACCGTAGGATCAGTGGATAGTTGTTGTGCGTATCCGTCTGCATAAAAATCTACGGATAGTGGATCAACACTATCTGCCTCCGCAACCGCTATACCCGGACCACTGAGTACACCTGTAACATTATATTCAATGATGCCGTCCTGACCATCGTCCAGTGGTGTGGTGTGTCTGCCCCAAAATAGATCCCAACCAATGGGCGGGTTTTCCATCAACTTGCCCTGGGCCAGAGAAAAGTAGGCAAATCCAGCTTGTGTATGTTCTGTTTTATTAATGGAAAAGGATTGCTCATCCGTTCCATCCAGATTCGCCCAACGAAAGTAATAGGTACTGACTACCAGTGAATCAATAATCAGTTTTCGATAGTTACCGTTTCGAAGTTTAAGAACAAAGACGCGTTGCCCAATAACTTTGTTGGAAGCGGGTTGATATTGTCCCCAGCCAAAATCAAACGGATTTAGGGTATCCCGGTCGGCATTAAATCCACCGTAAAACCATGTTTTTTCATCATTGTACCGACGATCAATGAATGCCCCCGGCAGGATGATGTCATTAAAATCGTTAGTTGGTGCAAGATATAGCTCCACTTCTGGCTGGGGATCTGTAAAGGAAGAAGCGGAGGATTCATTGACAAATATGCCTGCATCCTGAAAGCCGGAAGCTGTGAATGCGATATCCCAACTATCGTTGTTGATCTGAGTCGTTTGATCATCCACAAAACGATAATAGGCTTGCGTTGCATACCCGGCGCTACAGGATAGTTCCACAAAGGACTGCGCCTGAAGACTAAGGCTGACAAATAAAAACGAGACAAACGTGTATAGACGTGACATAATAATACTTTTTGGTGCTGCAAAGGAACAAGCACCACATGGATTTCGACTTCTTCTTATTGTCATCTTTCTGTCAAATCATGGATGAACTAATTTTAGGTAAAAAAAAGACCCGGAACTTGGGAAAGTTGCGGGTCTTTTAGCGGATTGTGGATTGTTATTCCCGTCGGCCTAAAAACATAAAGACCAGGTAAAGTAATTGGACCAAGGCAGCTAGTGCTGCGGCAACATAGGTCATTGCAGCCCAGGTAAGTGCATCTTTTGCACCATCATATTCCGCACCTCGTGTTACATTGGTTTCGTCCAGCCATACTAATGCCCGTTTGCTGGCGTCAAATTCCACGGGAAGTGTGACGAGACTAAAAATAGTCGTCACTGCAAATGCCCCAATAGCAATGAGCAGAATGATAGGGCTATTAAAACTTGCCATACCGACTATCCCTAACATGAAGAGATACTTCTGAAGCGAGGAAGAGATTTGAACAACAGGTACTAACGCTGATCGCATTTGCAACATGCTATATGCAGTTGCGTGCTGTACTGCATGACCACATTCATGGGCAGCAACCGCTGCGGAGGCTATATGACGTCCTTGATATACTTCCGGGCTAAGACTTACTGTTTTGGTTTGAGGGTTATAATGGTCTGTAAGCATCCCCTCACCCTGGACAATCTGGACATCTGTGATGCCATAATGGTTCAACATTTGCCGGGCGACTTCCTGACCGCTTAGTCCGGATTGAAGTGGTTCTAAGCTGTATTTGGCAAACTTACTCTTGAGCCTGCCACTGATTAGCATACCGATACCGGTAAAGATTAAACTTATTACAATCAATCCCATATACATAGTGCGTGTCTTTTAGTGGTTAAACGGATCTATAACAAATAGAAAAGGACTATCGTTCGGAAGAAAATATGCCAAACCGACGAACGTACTATTAATCAATACGATCGAAGCCTGTATACCGATGAAGGGCTTGAGGTAGACGAATCCCATTACCATCCTGGTGATTCTCCAACATGGCTGCTACAATTCGGGCAAGTGCAAGCGCACTGCCATTCAAAGTATGGGCTAGTTGGGTTTTTTTGGTTTCTATTGTCCGGTACCGCAGCTTCAGGCGGTTACTTTGGAATGTTTCGAAGTTGGAAACGGAACTTACCTCCAGCCAACGCTGCTGGGCTGCAGAATAGACTTCAAAATCAAACGTCAAAGCTGAGGTAAAGCCCATATCTCCACCACAGAGACGCAGAATCCTATAAGGCAATTCCAATTTTTCTAAGAGACCTGACACATGGTTAAGCATGGTCATCAATGTTTCATAAGACCGATCCGGATGTTCAAGGACAACGATTTCTACTTTGTCAAACTGGTGCACCCGATTCAGTCCACGTACATCTTTACCATAAGCTCCTGCCTCTCTCCTAAAACACGGTGTATAGGCGGTCATTTTTATTGGAAAATCCTTTTCTTCCAGAATGACATCGCGATAGATATTGGTTACTGGCACTTCTGCAGTGGGAATAAGGTAAAGATCATCGCGATCTACGTAATACATTTGGGCTTCTTTATCGGGCAATTGACCCGTACCACGTGCGGAATCGGCATTGACCATCAATGGAGGTTGGATTTCTTCAAAGCCTGCATTTCGGGCCTCTTCAAGAAAAAAATTGATGAGTGCCCGTTGCAGAATAGCCCCTTTGCCGCGATAGACGGGAAAACCAGCTCCGGTAAGCTTTACCCCAAGCGGGAAATCAATAATTTTATAGATTTCTGCCAGTTCCCAATGCGGTTTTGCATCCTCAGGCAAGACGGGCATGGGTTGATTCCAGGATTGATATATTTCATTGTCCTCCGGTGTTTTACCATTGGGTACAGAATGATGGGGAATATTTGGCACACTGAGCAAGAGCTCTTCAAGGGCTAGTTCAATCGTTTGCTGTTCTGCTAACAAAACCGACTGGCTTTCTTTGATCGAAGCCACTTTCTCTTTTAACGAGCTGGCTTCCTGTTGTTTGCCCGATTTAAACAGATCGCCTATCTGGCTGGACAGTTGGTTTATTTCAGATTGAGCCTGATCGGTTTCGGCTTGTGACTTCCGTCGTTGCTCATCCAAATCCAGAATGCGATCTACGATGGCAACATCGTTGAAGTGACGCTTTTGCAATCCTTCGATAACTCGATCCTTCTCTTGTCTTATAATTTGAGTAGTTAGCATAAACTGAAATTGGTACGGCTTGCCCTGTTGGTGGAAATTTTGGCAAAGATAACGCAGGATGAATGAAAACTTTGTTACCTTTGCATGGCTGGTCAAAAGCCACGCTATTTCTGGACCGCTTTTACCGAATACATCTGCGGGTTTGATTTAAGAAGATCGGTACCCTTTATTCCATTTGCTATAGGCTAACAGACATACTACCAATTTATTTATTTCCAATCATTAGCACATCGTCCTACCTATGTACGATATTTTGCAGTTGAACGACATGCTCGTCAATGACCTACGTGACATTGCCGAAAAACTGGACCTGAAAGGTTTCAAACGACTTACCAAACAAGAACTTATATACAAGATTCTTGATCAACAAGCCATCTCTGCTGTTCCAGTTCGTGGTGCGGGCAGCACTGATTCAGGCCCTATGGAAGTGGAGGAAGTGGAAGAAGGCAGAGTCCGAAAACCAACTGGTCGCACCACTAAAAAGCCAGAGGATACTGATCAGACTAAGGATGGTCCATCAGTAAGTAAATCTGAGCGTTCGGATCCAAAAGGTGACACTAAAGATAAAGGCAAAATCCTTCCTTCCAAAACGCCTACAACCCAGCGTGCAGTTAGAAATCAACCCCCTTCTACACCTCCGGAGAATGTAAAAGGACAATCTGATAGCGGCAAGGAAGAGGACACCAATGAACAACGCGGCCGCAGACAACCGGACATCAGGCAAAAAACCTCGCCCGATTTAAAAATCAGGGAGCAAGATCGTATCTCATCAGACCAACAGGGACAGGAACGTCTTGATCGCGATAAAACGAATTCAAAAACGGAAAGAGACCGCGACGGTCGTGAACGGGATCCACAAGATGGTGCAGGGCGGAACAAACCTCGGGATCCGCAACGTGACTTGAGAGACCGGGAACGCGAGCCAAATCGTGATCCGCGTGACCGGGAACGCGAGCCAAATCGTGACCCGCGTGACAGAGACCGCGAAATGCCACGTGATTCGCGTGACGGCGGAAGGGATACCCAACGCGATCCACGGGACAGAGAGCGCGATGCCCAACGCGATGTACGTGACGGTGGTGGACGGGATGCTCAACGCGATCCACGCGACAGGGAGCGCGACACACCCCGCGATCCACGCGACGGCGGACGGGATTCGCAACGCGATCCACGCGACAGAGAGCGCGATGCCTCACGTGACACACGTGACACACGTGACGGAGGACGCGATGCACAACAGCGTGATTCAAGAGACAGAGAGCGCGACAATGCGCCTGATGGACGGGATCGTGAGCGTGATAACCAACGCGAGCCAAAAGAAAGGGAAAGAGAATCAACACGTGATCCTCGCGATAGAGATCCCAGAGATCGGGATCTTAGAGATCGTGACCCGAGAGATCGTGACCCGAGAGATCGGGATAACAGACCATCCCGGTTGTCGGCAGGTGAAGACTACACTGCCGACTCAGCCGAATCCAGACCTGCTAAAGTCAGCGATTTTAATATCGATATTGACGGCATGGTCCAAGGCGAGGGTGTGTTAGAAATGATGCCGGATGGCTATGGTTTTTTAAGGTCTAGTGACTATAACTATTTATCGTCGCCCGATGACATTTATGTATCACCATCACAAGTCAAACTTTTTGGTTTAAAAACCGGAGATACGGTTATTGGACCCATCAGGCCGCCAAAAGAGGGGGAAAAATATTTTGCTCTCCTCAAGCTGGACAGCATAAATGGATTGCCTACAGAAAAAGTGCGCGACCGGGTTCCTTTTGATTACCTCACGCCGCTTTTCCCTACCGAAAAGTTCAATCTTAGTACTTCAGCTACTGGAAAAGACTACGGAAATCGACTCATTGACTTATTTACACCCATCGGGAAAGGTCAACGTGGCCTCATTGTAGCCCAGCCGAAAACTGGTAAAACATTTTTACTGAAGGATGTCGCTAATGCCATCGCAAAAAACCACCCGGAGTGTTATCTCATCGTCCTGTTGATTGATGAGCGACCTGAAGAAGTAACGGATATGAAACGATCCGTCAGGGCTGAAGTGGTATCCTCCACGTTTGACGAACCAGCAGATAATCACGTTAGGGTAGCTGGTATTGTGTTGGAGAAGGCAAAGCGCCTTGTGGAATGTGGGTATGATGTAGTCATCCTCCTGGATTCCATTACTCGTCTTGCCAGAGCCTATAACACGGTTGCTCCTGCAAGTGGAAAGGTACTGTCCGGAGGTGTGGAAGCAAATGCCCTGCATAAACCGAAAAAATTCTTTGGCGCTGCCCGAAATATTGAAGGGGGCGGATCATTAACTATCCTGGCTACTGCACTTATCGATACAGGAAGTAAAATGGACGGTGTTATCTTTGAGGAGTTCAAGGGAACTGGAAATATGGAATTGCAGCTTGACCGCACATTAGCGAATAAGCGGCTATATCCGGCTATTGACCTTACCAAATCAAGCACACGTCGGGAGGATCTTCTACTGGACAAGGAAACCTTGCACCGTATGTTTATCCTGCGAAACCAACTCTCCGATATGCGTCCGGATGAAGCCATGGAATTTTTGCAAAAGTATATGAATGGTACCGTTAGCAATGAGGAATTCCTTTCCTCGATGAACGGATAAACAGCTTGTGCCTCTGGATGCAGAGCTGCCTTCATGTTTTTCAAGCACAAAGGTGGCGGTGGTCAAACCGTTAGAATGGAACAGTTATTCTGTTTTAGGGTGTTTTATGGCTGTTTAGGAACAAGTTACTATCTGCTAATGAACCACTTAAGTTGAGGATGTTACGCTGATCAGAGACTCTTAAACAAGGATTTCTCCGATTTAGCAATATAAATTAGTTCATGGTATAGGACATTTACAAAAATATCTTTACCTTTGCAGTCGCATTTTTGAAAACTATTTCTACAAGATTCGCCGAAGATGAAAAGGACCTACCAACCGTCAAAAAGAAAGCGCGCCAACAAACATGGCTTCCGCTCACGGATGGCTACCAAGAACGGCCGCAGGGTTCTTGCTCGTCGCCGTGCACAGGGCCGTCACAAATTGACGGTATCTGATGACAAGCACGTAAAATGAGGATAGCTGGTCTATTCCAGTCTATATTTTGAGTGCCAACTTCCGTTTTCCATCCACAGAGCGGCTAAAAAGTCGCAAAATCATCGATATCCTTTTCAGGGATGGTCGTGCGTATTTTATGTATCCTCTTCGTGTACATATTTTATCCGATGATTTATTGGACACCGCCCCACTGCAAGTTGTTTTTGCAGTTCCAAAGCGCAAATTTCGAAAAGCAGTTGACAGAAACCTGATCCGGCGCCGGATGCGCGAGGCCTGGAGGTTGAACCGAAAGCCCCTATTAGATCAATTGAATAGTGAACAACATGTACTGCGCATAATGCTTACCTATACCGGAAAGGTGGAAGACACGAGCTATGCCAGGATATTTGCAGCCACAAACAAGATAATCACCCGGTGCATTAACGAATCAGGACCCATTTCGGAAGGAGAATAGGCGCTCTAAACCTCGGTCAATGCTGCAACGGCCAATGTATAACCGGTTAAACCCAGACCACTGATCATACCTTTGCAATGAGCTCCGGTGAGAGAACGATGCCTGAATTTTTCTCTTGCCTGAATATTGCTGATGTGCACTTCAATTACGGGGTACATAGCACTCGACAACGTATCCGCCAATGCATAAGAAGTATGCGCATAAGCACCAGGATTAAATACTACAGCCTGGAACCCTTGAGATTGCACTGATTGAAGCCAATCAATCAATTCACCTTCATGGTTGCTTTGCCGGTATTCAATCGTATGGTCCGGAAACTTTTTTTGAAGGGCCGGAATAAATGACTCAAAGGAGGTCGTCCCATAAATGTCAGGATCCCTCGTACCTGTAAGGTTTAGGTTCGGCCCATTTAGAATCAATACCTTCATCGTTAGTCCTCAGTTTGCCATTTCGGAGAGAAACTTGATGCGGATCAAGCGTATCTCGTCATAGGTGATATCGCTATCCTTCAGCTCCTTGTAAGCAAGGTCCATCGCATCGGAGTCGGCCTCCATGAAAAAGTCATAAATCTCCTCCCTCACAGGCTCATCAATGGTATCCTCGATATAATAGTCCAGGTTGACACGGGTGCCAGAAGCAACTATCGCATCCAGTTCATCTAATAAATCATCCATCGTCAACTCATTCCCTTTGGCAATCTCCAATAACGGAAGTTTCCGATCTATACCCTGAATGATATTCACTTTCATTCGGGACTTATTCGCTACCGTCTTGAAAAGAATATCTGTTGGCCGCTCGATTTCGTTTTCCTCTACATACTTCATGATAAGTTCGAGGAAGGGCTTTGCATATCGTTGGGCTTTCCCAAGACTTACACCGGAGACTTTGATCATATCCTCCATGGTGAAAGGATATTGTGTTGCCATATCCTCAAGTGATGGATCCTGGAAAATCACATAGGGAGGAACATCCAGCTTTTTAGCTTCCCGACGACGCAAATCTTTGAGCATTTGCAGTAGGTTGTCATCCAATACGGCTGTTTTACCCGATGTATCTTCCCAGTCTGCAGCTACTTCCTTATCAAAATCGTGATTCAGGGCCATAAGGAATGAACCACCGGTTTTTATAAACTGCTTACCCTTCGTTCGCAGTTTGATCAAGCCATACTTTTCTATATCCTTGTATATAAAATCTTCCAAAAGTCCATTTCTTAGAATGGAGTGCCAATAGTCTTCATCCTTGTGGACACCTTTTCCGAAGAGCGGATAGGTTGTAAAGCCAAAATCGTTCATTTCTTTGGTAGGTTTACCAAGAATAAAATCGATTACTGTCTTGATGCCATGGTTTTCTTTGATGGCCTGTACACTAGCCAAGGCAATTTGCAGATCGGATCCAACATCAATTTTATCTTTTGGATGTCGGCAATTATCGCACATTTTGCCACATTCTTCTGTGGCATAAAACTCACCAAAATAGTGCAATAAAAACTTCCTTCTGCAAGCACTGGTTTCCACATATCCCACCATCTCCTGCATAAGCTGAGCACCCATTTCGCGTTCAGCTACTGGTTTGTCTCTCAGGAACTTTTCAAGTCGAAGCATGTCCTGATGAGCGTAGAACGTAACACAACGTCCTTCAAGCCCGTCACGTCCTGCCCGCCCCGTTTCCTGGTAGTAGTTTTCAATACTTTTGGGAATATCGTAGTGGATGACAAAACGAACGTCGGGCTTGTCAATACCCATTCCAAATGCTATGGTTGCCACAATGACATCAATCTTTTCCATCAAAAAGGCATCCTGCGTTTGGCTCCTCAATTTGGCATCAAGACCAGCATGGTAAGGCAGTGCTTTTATGTTGTTCACAGCAAGCATTTGGGCCAGGTCCTCAGCAGTTTTACGGCTTTGGACATAAATGATACCCGACTTGCCCTTCATCCCCTTTATGATCTCGATAATCTGGCGTGTGGTTTGTTCTTTTTTTCCTTTGGGCCGGATCTCATAATAAAGGTTGTGCCGGTTAAAAGAAGATATAAAGGTTCTCTCGCCCTTAAGATCAAGATTTTTAATGATGTCGGAACGCACCTTAGGAGTAGCTGTGGCTGTTAGTGCTATGATGGGGATATTGTCATCAATCTCTTCGATCATAGTCCTGATCCTGCGATATTCCGGTCTAAAATCATGACCCCACTCCGAGATGCAATGCGCTTCGTCTACAGCGACAAAAGAGATTTGTACTGATTTAAGAAACTCGATATTTTCTTCTTTGGTCAAAGTTTCAGGTGCTACGTATACCATCTTGGTCTTTCCAGCAGAGATATCTGCTTTCACCTCACGCATTTGGAGTTTACTCAACGATGAGTTTAGAAAGTGGGCTACCGTATTTTCCTGGCTGTATCCTCGGATGGCGTCTACCTGATTTTTCATCAGCGCAATTAGCGGACTGATAATAATGGCGGTACCAGGCATCATTAAAGCAGGCAACTGGTAACACATGGATTTGCCTCCACCTGTAGGCATGATCACAAAAGTATCATACCCATCCATAAGACTGCGGATTATTGTCTCCTGGTCCCCCTTGAACTTACTAAATCCAAAATGTTGCTGGAGCGCCTCCAGTAAAGGTTGTTGTGTCGTTAACATAGTCGGTTAAGCCAATTAAAGCGTATTTTTGGGCCACATTGTGTGGACTTTCAATACTCGTACAATATACGGATTAGGTACTACCCAAAGGGCCTGGAATGGAAGATAATTTTCAAATAAACTGTTAATACCTCCTTCGTGGTATACCCTACTCAAAAAGGAGTCCAAAAATAATGAAATGGACCTGGAAATGGAAGCCCGAATTCTCAATACGGCAAAAAATACGATCGATATTGAAGCAAATGCACTTCGGGATCTGGCTAGCTCTTTGGGCAAATCGTTTGCCATAGCTGTAGAAGCCTTGTTGTCCATGGAAGGCCGCCTGGTAATAACCGGTATTGGAAAAAGCGCAATTGTAGCCCAAAAAATAGTCGCTACACTGAACAGCACCGGCACACCCTCCATCTTCATGCATGCTGCAGATGCCATCCATGGTGATTTGGGCATGATTAGAGCTGAAGACCTGGTGCTTTGCCTTTCAAAAAGTGGAGAAACTCCTGAAATAAAAGTGTTGGTCCCTCTTTTAAAACATCGGGTACGGATGCTCATTGGGATGGTTAGCAATCCGGAGAGTTTCCTGGCAAAACAAGCAGATGTAGTTTTGCTAACTCCCATAAGCCAGGAGGCTGATCCCAATAATTTGGCACCTACCACAAGTACTACTGTGCAAATGGCTTTAGGGGATGCTATAGCAACATCGCTTTTGGCTCTTCGGGGATTTTCACCCATAGATTTTGCCAAATATCATCCAGGGGGAGCATTAGGCAAACAACTCTACCTGAGAGTAGCTGATCTTTATCCTTTGAATGCACGTCCTGCCGTTGTAGGCGAAGCTACACTAAGGGAAACCATTCTTGAAATGACATCTAAGAGACTAGGCGCAACGATTGTCGTAAATGAGTCAAGCCATATCCTTGGAATTATAACAGACGGAGACCTGCGGCGGATGCTTGAACGAACAGCAAACACATCATCCATCCGTGCAATCGATATAATGACTCCCAACCCCCAATCGGTCCAACCCGAAGAAATGGCAGTAAACGCACTCTCGATCATGCGTAGTTATAATATTACCCAATTGCCTGTTTGCCAGGGAATAGAATATGTGGGCATGGTCCATCTGCATGACCTCCTGAGAGAGGGCATCATCTGATTAAAATGGAATAACCGGAACAATTCACCTAAAGGATGGCAATCCGGAGCGTACGTATTTCACCTGTTTTAGTAGTGACGCGAATAAAATAAACGCCCAAAGGCCAATGTTCGCAAGGAATGGCTACTTCTGTTGGCGAATCTTTCATGGAGTGGACCACTAAACCCAGTTGATTCACCACATCGATTTGGCTTCCTATTGTATGGCCTTTGACATGTAAATGTCGTCCACTTGTGAAAGATTGGATTTCATTTACTTGACCAACCAGTTGATTTGCCGCGGAGGTTTTTGAAAAATAGAAATCCTTCGCCTGAACGACCTGGTCATTTCTGGACAATTCGACGGTCCATATGCCTTCATTACCACTTAAAGGAGTGTTGATATAGGTCCAATAATAGTAATACCACCAATCCTTATCTAATGCATAGGAAAAGGAATGCCATAGGGTACCTTCTGGGGAAAACCAATCGATTTTTAATGCATCCCCGGCTCTTAAGCCATATAAAATGGACCAATAGGTAATTGCTTCATCATCTACAAAAAAGGAATCCCGATGGGGCGGTTCCTCGCGCAAAGTATCCAGTTCAAGTATAAAATTGCACATGTTCGAAGACCATATCTGGAATGAACTGTCGAACGGTATCGGATCTTTCCAGTAGGTGTCTAGGTTACCGCAAGGGCCACCAAAAGGATCGATGTAATATAGGGAGTCATACCACAGTTCGAAATGCAAATGCGGATCACTGCTATTCCCACTACTCCCTACCTGGGCAATACGAGTGCCCGGCAAAACCGGATCCCCTACATTCACTAGTAGACTACCATTGCGTAAATGACCATAATAGGTGTACAATTTGCCCGCATGCGCTATGCCTATATAATTTCCAAGGCCTTTTGACGGATCACCAGTTTTTTCGCGGTCAAATTCACCATCACGTGTAAAAATGACAATACCTGTATCTGCGGCTAATACAAAAACGCCGGAATCCATGTGCGCGAAATTGCGAATCTGAAAATCTGTACCTTGGTGAAAATCATAGGTTTTGGTGCTGCACCATGCATCCTTAATGCTCGTGTCCTGACCCCAATCGACATAATTGATGATGATGTAATCCTGGCCATAGGCGCCTTCAATAGGAGTCACCATGCTGCCCTGCGCCATCACATTAGAGGACAATATGACGCCCACTGTGACCTGAAATACAATCTTAAATATCTTATCCATGTGTCACTTTTTCAATATGAAGGTACCTTTTTATAATTAAAATGGCGTTTTATAGACTACAATCTTTAGAAATATTCTACCCAGTGGGACAGCTTAACTGTTCATTTCAGATCTGTCGATTGCAACCTATCGAAACACTTTACCTTCGCTGCTTATGACAAAAAATGGGTACGCCCATCTGGCACTGTTAGCTGTTGCGCTAATCTATGGCGCCAACTATTCCATTGCAAAAATTGTATTGGATGGACAGTATATCGGTCCCTTGGGGTTCATTTTGATGAGGGTCATTGCCGCTACCAGTTTATTCTGGTTATCTGGAATAGGCCGTCCACAAGAGGCTCCGAGAGGCACTGATCTTTGGCGACTCGTGTTTTGCGGGCTGTTAGGGGTTGCCGTTAATCAAATGTTCTTTTTTAGTGGCCTGGCACGGACTACTCCAATCCATGCTGCCTTGATCATGGTCTTGACCCCCATGATTGTTCTTTTACTCGGCGCCTTGATAACATGGCGCAAACTGAAACCTCTTTCCATTTTGGGTTTGCTCCTTGCCAGCGCTGGAGCGGCATGGCTGATAGGCCGAAATGGGACCGGCCTGGGTGATGGGAATATGATTGGTGACTTAATGGTAGCTATGAACGCCACCAGTTATGCATTATATCTCATTTTAGTGCGGACGTTGATGCAACGCTATTCCCCGATGTGGGTACTGCGTTGGGTGTTTCTGTTTGGGATGTTTTTTGTGGTGTTTTTTGGTTGGCAGGAAGTATTGGAGGCAAGATGGGCTGATTTTACCTGGCCTGTTACACTTAGTTTTATTTATGTACTCGTGTTCACTACCTTCCTGGCCTATGGGCTGAATGCCTTTGCCCTAAAAAAAGTTGCTGCTATCACGGTCAGTGCCTATATCTATCTGCAACCTGTTTTTGCTGCGCTCATTGCATTGATTATTGGCAATGACCGTTTGGATATCAACACGTTAATAGCAGGTGTATTGATATTTGGTGGTGTATGGCTGGTCAGCAAACAGGAGGAAAGGACGTCCCTTGAATAAATTTTTATTTTATCAATAAAAATTGGCCTGCACATATAACCATGCTACTTAGAGACGTTTAAGAATGGTTCATTTGCAGATAGCAAGAAAAGAGAAGCTTATAACTTGTTTAAAATGAAGCAATTCATTTGTCTTATTTGCTCCACTTCTATGTGTTGGGAACCTCCCTATTGAGTAGGGATGAAATAGTTGTATATTTACCTCATAGAGCAACACCCGTATGCCCGATTGGACATCTGATTTTGAAGCCCGCCTGGCAGAAGGCAATACTGGCTATCTGGACGAACAGGTATTCCTCGATCTTATTGAGGAGTATTTAGTCGAGGGTAAGCTAGATTTGGCGTTTGCTGCAGCACATGAGTCATTGCAGCAACATCCCTTTTCTATTGACCTGATGTGTTCACAGGCCGCTGTATTCCTGGAGATGGATAAACCGGAGGAAGCACTGGAAGTACTTAACCATGCTGCTCAAATGTCTCCTGGTGAGTTTGATGTCCACCTTTTGCAAGTAGAGACCCTAATTGAAATGGGAAAGGCCAACGAAGCAGAAATATTGCTTGCCCCTTATCTGGCCAATGGTGAACCACTGGATATGGCAGATGCCTGGTATTTCCAGGGAATGATTGAAGAACAACGGGATAACTGGCAGGCGATGCACCAATGTCTGGAGACAGCTGTCACCTATCATCCCCGCTTCCATGAAGCACTCGAACGGCTTTGGTTAAGCACAGAAATGATTGGCAATTACGCTGAAAGTGCCTCTTTTTATGAGGGAATACTTGAAAAGGATCCCTATTCCTGGCAGATTTGGTATAACTTGGGACATGCTCATTCCTGCCTTGAGGATTATGAAGCTGCTGCCGAAGCTTTTGAATATGCCTGTATTATAAATGAAGAATTTGAACATGCCTGGAGAGACCAGGGTGAAATGTGGCTACAGCTTGGCAAGACAGAAAAAGCAGTGGAATGCCTTCGCACTGCGCTCGATAAGTCCGAGTCACGTGATCCCGACTTATTGACTCGTCTTGGCGAGGCACATGAAAAAAACGGCCAGCGTGATTTAGCATTAGCTGTCCTTCAGGAAGCTATTATTACCGATGTCAAAAATGATGAGGCTCACTTTCGATTAGGTTGCCTGTTGGTTTTGCAAAATGAGCTGGAAAGGGCTGTTTATCATCTTGAAACAGCCATTGCCCAGCAAGATGAACGTGAGGAATATTATGTGGCCTTGGCTGAGGCGTATTTTCAACAAGGATTGACAGGAAAGGCTGAAATGTGCCTGCAACGTGCGTTAGAATTGGCACCCGAACAAAGTGCTTACTGGCTACAATATGCTTCATTTTTATTGCAAAATGGCTCCTTTGAAGAGGCGTTGGAAATCATTGAGTCCGCAATAACGCAACAGGAATCACCTCAATTGGACTATGCCCGAATAGCCTGTTTGTTCAAATTGGGTAAGCGGCAGGAAGCCTGTCAGTCGTTATGCCTCCAGCTTGCAGAAGACTATTCCTCCCATAAAACGATGTTTGAGCTAGCGCCAGAGTTGTCCAGTGATCCAGATGTGATTAGCCTGGTCCGTGCATTTCGAATTGAGGAGTAAATCCTGACTTGCGAATATTTTTTAAAACCAGTTCACTACGCCAGATTGACGGAACCTAACGAACCAAAGGCATTGTCTCATCAGGAAAAGCACAAACTTTTTGAAGAGGAGTTTTTACCCTATATTGAGGCATTGCATACGTTTGCATACCATTTGAGTCTAGACGAGGAAGCTGCAAATGACCTTGTCCAGGATACGTACATGAAGGCATTCCGCTTCATTGAGCAGTATGACAGAGGCACCAATGCTAAAGCCTGGCTTTTTAAGATCTTAAAAAACGCCTTTATCAATGAATACCGGCGGCGCAAACGGCAGCCGGTTCAAGTTGATTTTGATGACATCAGAAAGGTGCATGAAAAAGAAGAACCTGGTGGGTCGGAGGCTTATGTTGATTTGCGGGAAGAAATGTTCAATTATCTCATAGGTGACGAAGTAACCAAAGCGATAAACGCCATGCCCGTAGACTTTCGCACTGTGATTTTGCTGTGCGATGTGGAAGACTTCTCCTATGAGGAAATCGCAGTCATCCTTGACATTCCCATTGGCACAGTTCGGTCCAGGCTCCATAGGGCCAGAAATACCTTAAAAGAAAAATTGGAGAACTACGCCCAATCTCTAGGTTACATTGATAAGCGGAGAAAACTCAAAAAGATAGGCGGCCAAGCGGATCAACAGGAGAAATAAACGGCTTTAATGGAACTCTAATTACCTGCTGCTTGGTTATCTCAATTACTTGTCATACCTTAACACCGTCAAAAGGATCCAGATCTGTGTAAAGGGGAAATCTACCAGATATCGGACTCTATTTTTAGTACATTAAAACAACAGGCTATGATGAACGATGAACTTTTACATCGTGTGTCTCTCTTTCTAGATAACGAACTTGATCAGAACGAAAAGTTGTCCTTAATGGAAGAAATAGGTGATAATGAACAATATCAATCACTTATTCATCGGGAGCAGTCCTTCAAGTCATTTGTTAAGTCTCATGTTTCCCGCCCTAATGTGTCGCCTGCTCTGATCCAATCTATTAAAGAAAAGATCCGTGTTTCACCTTCCTAGGTTCTGAACTCCGGAGCCTGGCCCAAGTCAAAAACCAATTTTCCATATCTACGGCATATGCCGACCTTTTGCTGAAACCAACTTTGTTTCGGGAAGACTTCTTTACCTTTGCTGGTTCGAATAATTAACGGGTATGGATAATATAATGCAAAAACTGGAGTCACTTTACCACCGGTTTTTGGACTTGGAGCAACAATTATCCGATCCGGATATCATCAGTGATCCTTCACGATTTACAAAGACAAACAAAACCTATAAAAGTTTGTCTAAAATCGTGGAGAAATACCGTGAATATGCTGATTTGACAGGCAATATTCAGACAGCTCGTGAAATGATCAAAGAGGTCGATCCCGAAATGAAGACAATGGCTCAGGAGGAATTACAACTCCTGGAGCCCCGTAAAGAAGAGCTTGAAGAAGAAATCCGTTTTTTATTGATACCCAAGGACCCCGAAGACGAACGGGATGTCATATTTGAAATTCGCGCCGGCACGGGAGGTGACGAAGCCAGTATTTTTGCCGGAGATCTGTACCGTATGTATACCCGATACTTTGATCTTCAGGGTTGGAAACAGGAACTGCTTTCGTTGAGTGAGGGTAGTGCCGGAGGATATAAAGAAATCGTGATTGAAGTATCGGGTGAAGATGTGTATGGCCAGTTAAAATTTGAGTCCGGTGCACACAGGGTGCAACGTGTACCCAAAACTGAATCGCAAGGTAGAATCCACACATCAGCAGCTACAGTTGTTGTATTGCCCAAGTTTGAATTGGAAGATGTAGACATCAACAAAGCAGATATTAAAACCGATACGTTTAGAGCAAGTGGCGCAGGCGGACAGCACGTGAATAAAACGGAGTCTGGTGTCCGCTTTACCCACTTACCGACCGGGATTGTTGCAGAAAGTACAGAGGCTCGCTCCCAAATAAAGAACCGAGACATTGCCATGACGCGACTTATCCAGAAAATTCAGGATATCCGCCAAGCCGAACATGCAGCAGGTATCGCATCTACGCGGAAGTCACTGGTCGGCAGTGGCGACCGTTCCGATAAAATCAGAACCTATAACTACCCCCAAAACAGGGTGACAGACCATAGGATTAACTTGACATTATATAATCTGGATCAGATCATGGAGGGCCAAATTGGTGAGATCCTCCAGGCGCTTCAACTGGCGGAAAACGCCTCTCGTATGGAGGCGCAAGCTGGATAAGATAGAAAATCTCTCCTTAGTCAAAGGCTTTTAAATGCACTACGACCTGCCCGCTGAGTAAGAAATCCATCATCATTCCCTCCGTTGTCAACCTGATTTCCTGAAGGTCGAGACCTAACCCAGGTGTATCAAGCCGTATCCATGGGCCTGGCTTGAAATTATTTATATGCCCGTTTATTTCCTTTGTAACCTTTCCAAGATTATCTTCTAATGGAAAAACGAGCGATTCATGTAGTGCATTTCGAATGTTACCTTTGAAAAGCCAAGCGGCAGACCGATGTAAAATATTTCGTGTTTGAATATCAAAGTCAAAGTCGGCCAATTCGATTTGATTTTTTTCAATATTCAAATGAGGCTTACCTCTTAAATGGACCTGGCCCTTGTACCCGCCTTTCAAAAACAAGCTGGCAATCAGATATTCCCCTTGGCCATACAAGTCAATTCCCTCAACGGTTACCTCTTGTTTGCCAGATCCAAATTTTTGGCCAATCAAGTTATCTTCAGCCATCCGCTCTGCCTGAGCATAGGGAATTTCAGTATGGATAATCATGCGTAGACTATCCTTTTTTGTTCCCGCCATCCCAAATTGGGGATCCTTGTCCGGGTCAATCAAAGTGGGTTCTCCTCCGGCTTTAATCCGGCTTAATCCTGTTAAATGTACAGCGCTATGTAGTCCATCCTTATCTGATGTAAATGGCTCAATACCCGCTAAACGTGGCTCAAACCGAAACCACAGATCCATAGACTCACTCAATTGAATGGGCCTTTTTAACACCGTCCATAAAGGAGCCAGCATAGCGCGTAGGTCGACATTTTCTTCGATTTGTTTATCAATTGTACTTGTAAGTTTGGGTCGACTGTAATCAATCACCCAATCCGTTAAAGCACCGATGGGTAGATTAAGCCCAGCCACTCTGGCTACTGGTTTCCGCAACCAGCGGTGTTTTTCCAGGGTAGTATATGTTTGAACAGTCCAATCTTCTCTGATATGAAACAGGGTCCGAAGCGTAACTTCCAATTCTCCTGCAGCGCGTAAGGATGTGATGCCAAGATCTTTTTTAACAGAAACGTCCAGCGGAATAGTACTTAATATCTGATGACCTTCCAGATCGACGTTCAAGGGCTTTGTTATTGCCATAGACCAAGTATATCCATCCTTGGGCTGGTTACTATTGTCCATTTTTAGATTCTTGACGGCTTGATTTACCATATGTATGAGATCCGTCTTGGATATGCGCACCGGGACATATAAGGAGGATAGAGGGACTATAGGATGTGTCATATCGTATTGGGGTTCAGGCCTTAATGGCTGAGGAGATTTACAAGCTCCAATCAATAGGGCGAAGAGCAGGTAAAGTTGTATTTTTCCTTTCATAATAATTACAGCACAAAGTTCTATTTAATATCAACATGGCGATAAAAGTTTATCAAGGCAAAGGGTATTGGCAGAATGGACGGGCCTTTTTTTCGGATACGCTTGAATTTGTATTAAAAAGACAGGCAGAATTAGGGTCCTTTTATCGCTTGCCTTTGCCATTTCGGCGCTTATATATTTGTTCTGACCCTTCGATAATACAGGAGGTGCTGGTAACTAAACAAAAACATTTCCGAAAAAGTATAGCCTACCGGGAAATGCGTATTGCTTTGGGAAATGGCTTGCTGACCAGTGAGGGTGATTTCTGGCTGAGACAGCGACGATTGATTCAGCCCGCTTTCCATCGCACCGCCTTGGAAAAACTTTATCTTACCATGCAATCTGTCACAGCTTCCTGGCTGGATCGCCTTGCCGAGGAAATTAAAGTGGAACCGATTGTGGATATGGCCAATTGGATGACCGATCTTACCGCAGAGATCGCCTTAAAAACCTTGTTCTCTTCGGATAAAAATCAAGACAATCCTGACGCTGCCAGGCAAATAGCCGATGCACAAGCTTATGTCTTATGGCGTGTTTCACGACCGTGGTTAAAACCCATCTTCCCACTCCTACCCCGTCATTGGAAATTCAAACGCGACATGGGTCTCTTTGATGCATCCGTTCACGCCATGATCAAAGAACGTAGGGAGACAGCTTTAACCCATCATGATTTATTGGACCTCTTGCTACATGCCAAGGATGAAGAAACGGGTGCTTTTATGGCAGATAACCAAATCAGGGATGAAGTCCTAACGCTCTATGTAGCGGGGCATGACACCTCTTCCAATGCGTTATCCTGGGCCTGTCATTGTTTGGCCAACAATCCGGATTCACTTGCCCGATTGCTTACAGAAGTAAGCTATGCTTTCCCGGATGCTACGCCTACTTATACAGAACTACAGCAATTGACATTCACCAAAATGGTTACGGATGAAATTTTACGTCTATACCCGCCAGCACATGGTATTGGAAGGGAAGTTGCCCAACCTGTAGCCATTGCTGACGAAGTGCTGGAATCTGGTTCTGTCATTTTTATGAGCCTGTTTGCCTTGCATCGAAATCCTGATTTTTGGGATAATCCTGGCCAGTTTAACCCGGATCGTTTTAGCTCCGACCACTCATCCAACCGACCAAAGTATGCCTATTTACCTTTTGGCGCCGGACCAAGAATGTGCATAGGAATGCAATTTGCTTTACAAGAAATTCCGCTTATTTTAGCTTCATTCGTTAAACGTTTCCATATGGAACCTGTTCCTGGTGAAACCACAAATCCAGAAGCTTTGCTCACACTAAAGCCAATGCCAGGCGTTCGGGTTCGATTATCACTTCGTGAACCGAAGTAATTAATCCTGAGGATGGTTCAAGGAAAACGTCCTTCCAATTCCATCAATACTCAAAGTGCTTACCAGCCAGGAACAATACGGTGTTCTATTTCCCAATTAGCCCTTAAGGTAGGCAGGATATGAACCGAACGTGGTTCTGCCGGAATGTTCCTAAAATAGTCTGCGCCATCCCAGAAACCGTTGCCATTTGTATCCGAACTCAAAAACAGCAGATAGCTGCCAGGTAATAATGGTGGCAAATTAATGACCCATTTCGTTGTAAATGCAGATCGTATCGTCCCCAAAACGGGTTTACCTTGGGCATCAGTCAAGTCTAATAATATGGGATAGGTGGAAAGTATGGAATCTATGGTTAAATTTATCATAGCCCAATCACCCGATGCCCCGGTCTGATATCCCATTGCCATAGAATCCTGATTAACTGCACCTGTTACCGATTTTAGTGCACCTGGAAGAAAACGAAGGACTACATTGGATTCTGAAGGTGTAACGCCATACAACGTCAATGTATCTCCTTTTTCAGATATAGACATCCCTCCAAGCGGCAATTTTACAGAATCAATAAACACTTCAATGAGCCCCGAATCGGGTAATACTAAAGGGGGACTGCACACAAATTGGATAGGCAGTTCTGGCGGCTGTTTTCCCTGCCTGACTAATTTGGGCAGATTATTGACTGGACTCAGGCTATCTGTAAATGACGGATACATCAGGGTGTCTCCCTCTACAATAAATCTACCTCCACGAGTACCTGGTTGTAACCAAATCGTTAGTAAGGAGTCTGCTGTCCATTGAAAGAAGCTCAATGAATCGGATTCCAAAGGATCAGACCAATGAATGGGTGTCCGGTTAAATGCGAAGCTGATGGCGCCTTGTTGGCGGGTGCTGTCAATGGCAATTACACGCAGCTTTCGAGATGCCTGAGGGAGTTCCAGTCGGGGTAATGCGGATTGAAGTCCAGAAATGGTAATTAGATTGTCTACCCAAGCCAGACGTTCTTCAGGTTGATCAAAACGATAATTATTATTGCGATCATCTAATGCAAAAAGTTGATATGTCCCCTTGCGCAGATTGGAAAACCGGTAACTTCCATTTTTATCACTCCTTGTAAAATAGTCTGGTAATTCCTTAACAATGACTGAATCCTCGGTTGATCGATGCAACATTATGATGACATCGGCTACGGGCTGACGGGTTTTGGCATCGATGATGATGCCGGATGCTTCCAGGCTATCTAATACAGGACCAGTAGAGAAAACATATTTCATGTCAGGCACTACATTCCCTTCACTGCGGTCACTTACAGCTTTTCCAAAAAAGAGCGTATATGTGGTGCTGTCTTTCCAGGGTTCATCCGGATTGAATAAGACCTCAATGCGTTTGCCTTTGACAGTAACTTTTGGTGGAGTTACGGTAGGCGGAGAGATGACAATCTGCTTTTGCGCCTCTTTTAACTGGATCCATTCATCAAAAAAAAGATCGACCTGAACGGGTCGAAAATTAGTTTGTCGGTCCGGAGTAGAAAGCGCCTTTTCAAGTTTGGGTGGTAATTCGTCTTTCGCTCCGCCCTCGGGTGGGAGTACCCGGGCACAAGCTGAGAGTACCACGATAAAAAGAAAACTCCAACGGGACAAAGCAATCATGTTGGCAAAATTAACCCGGCATGAGGATTTTGCCCTTATTCATTCGATGAGATCTTTCATCATCCGGCTATGAATAAGGATGGGTGGCATAGACAAAATGCGCTCGGGGCAAACATAATAGAGATCAGCAGGTGTGGTTATTCGTTTAAAACAGCATTGAACTATTGGGTCATGGCTTTTCGGTCGTTGGGTAGAAGGTGAGATCGAGTATCCGTAACCTATTTTTGTTTCCAAATCGCACTACTTTTTCCGGGATCAACCAGCCAAAAACCCCACTTAGGAATAAGGCTGATCCCCCGACCTGATATTGGAAGGGTGCAGGATTACGTGTATTTATTAATACATCCAAGAGACTGTAAACGGTCCAGACACCAGTGAAAATCAAGAGTGTATTGGACAATCCTTTGGCCCAGTTATTGGACCCCGTAAATCGAATGGCGGCAATTTGGTCTAACGCTACTGCCCCACCTGCAAATTGAACCGTATTTGCTTCCGGGTAGAGCTCTAGAATATCCCGGGTATAGTATTGTTTGGGTTGGTCCTTGAGGCTAAATGTTACTTCATCACCAACATAAAGCTTGGTAGTCTTTGTACGACCGTAACGTTCGACTTGGATGACTTTTTGACTTATTGCAGATGGCCAAAATGGACCGAATAACAACATGGCCGCAAAAAACAAACGAAGGGGCAAAAGCATATTTGATTAATTGGATGAATGAAAAACAGTGTAATGGACTGATAAGACCTAATCCTGATTGGCTTCCATAATAAACGCTGTCAACGGTTTGACAATCTGGTATCTTTTCAAAATATCATCCATGAAATCCTTTTTGGTAATGGCTTCGGGTGCCCATTCCGTAAAATAATAATAGGCTTTGTTGAAGATAAGCGGTTGAATTTGACCTGCTTCTTTCAAACCCGCAGGCAGTACCTTATTCTTTTCTCCGCGAATTTCCCCATAGTGGGTAATAAACGCCTTATCAGAAATCAAGCTGCTAAATCGTTTAGGCTCAGCGGCAATTTTTTCACGAATGCGCAGCAATTGCTCTTTTTCCGGCTGATAGGCTCCACTGTATAAGCGGGCATGACGACCGCCCAATTCCAGATAAATGCCGTTCGCATTATGGTCTTTCCGCCCGCCTGGAGCAATGATGGCACTTGCGAATAGTTTGTAGGGTGTTTTGTCCGCACTAAACCGGGTGTCCTTATAAATCCGAAAAATCGCATCTTTTGGGGTAAGTAATATGCGATGATCCAGTTCATGCATTCGGTCGATCAGATCCTTTACAAATAACTCAAAAGGAGCTTTTACCACTGTTTCATAATGCTTTTTGTGGGCATTAAACCATTCGCGATCGTTGTTTTCTTCCAGGCTTCGAAAGAAAGAAATAAAGTCAGTGGTAAAATAAGCCATGTTGTATTTTCTTTGTCGAAAGATACGTTATAGCCGCAAAATGCTTTATTTTTCGCAAAAATCCAGACTATGAGTTTATTTAATATGCGCAGCAGCAGCAATCCGGTCCTAAACGAAAGCAAGTTCACCAATCAGGATATGCTTCAAAGTGCTCTGGGCCAGGAGACGATGACAGCCAAAGGTGCTGTCAGCAAAACGATTATCCTGGGACTCTTAATGCTACTTACTGCTTTTGTAGGCTATACTATGCCCAGTCCTATTTTTATGTGGGGCGGCGCGATTGCTGGACTCGTAATTGTGATCATTGCAACATTCAAAACGCAGTGGTCGCCCGTATTGGCTCCTTTGTATGCATTGGCTGAAGGCTTTTTTGTGGGTACGATTACTTATATGTATGCCTCTGCTTTTGCCGGCATTGTTTTCCACGCGGTCACACTGACCATCGGGATGTTGTTCATAATGTTGTTTCTTTATCAAGCACGCATCATTGTCGTAACGCAGAAACTTAGGAGTGGCATTATCATGGCTACTATGGCCGTTTTACTTTTATATCTGGCAAGCTGGGGTCTTTCCTTTTTTGGTATCAATGTCCCTTACCTACATGAAGGTGGCATTATGGGAATTGGAATTAGTGTGGTTATTATCGGTATTGCCGCTATGAACTTACTCCTTGACTTTGACCTTTTTGAAAAAGGAGAAGAGCAGGGTGCGCCCAAATACATGGAATGGTTTGCAGCTATGGGATTATTAGTCACCCTGATCTGGTTGTATATCGAATTCCTACGTCTGCTGAGCAAACTGCGCGACTAAAGCCAAGATCTAGTTAACCAGCCTGTAGAAAAAACTTTTCATTGTTTTATCCAGGTCCTGTGCCTTTTGATAATAGTCATGGCCGGGATTAGCCAGTATTAGCTGTAGGCTGACCTGAACATCTTGGTCCGGCGCGTTATTTCCGAGCTGTGCAAGCAGTAGATACCATTCAGCACTTTGTGCTGTTTTTGTTGCCTGTTTTGCATCGACGTAGGTCTGAAAAGCTGCTGTAGCTGTTTCGTAGTCCTCTGTCAGATAGGATACAGAACCCAGGTTGAACATGGCATCCAAATAATCGGGATGATTGGCAGGTACGTCTGCAAAAGCCGCTTTGGCTTCAGCATAATGTTGTTTTGCAAAGGCAATTTCCCCGGCGGTGTATTGGGCATGCCGCTCTGGTCCGGATGTGTTTCGTTGTCCGGAGAGCAATGTAATCTCCTGAGAATAGGTCGCCAGTAATTGTTGGGATCCATACTGTTGATTAACCAAGTATGCACCTCCTGCGATCAGAAGGACAGCCACCACGGCGGCGATAGATGCCCACCGGCGTAGGGGTAATTGGTGCACCTTGGGCTCAGCTGTATTCAGTTCGATCGTGCTGAATTTTTTCCGCAGATCACTGGCGATAGCAAATTCGGCCAATTCCCTTACTAATTGCTGGTCATTGAGTTCCTGCTGCGCCTCTTTATTATCAGCCAACAGGGTTTCTATTTCCCTGCGTTCGGCTGGAGATAAGCTACCCCGGAGATAAGCAGCTATTTGTTCATGTAAGACTTCGTTGTTCATAATTTTTGCTTTAAGATCCGCGCCACCTCGGGCTCTGCGTGTATGAGCGCACTCAGCTTCTTTGTACATTGATACTTCAACTTGCGCGCCATCATCTCGCTGCTCAGGCTGAGCTGATCTGCGATCTCCACCATGGAGTATTTCTCCTGCCAGAGTTTGATAATTCGGACACATCGTGGATCAAGTTTTTGAAGAAAACGCTCCAAAAGGCTTTCCGATTCCCTATCCATTAATATATGGTCGGGTCCGGGTTCTTGTTCTTTGGCGGTGTCCTGGCGCACTTCTTCATGAAGATCCGTTCGTTGCTGTTTCCTTAGTTGGTTCATCCAGCAAAAACGGGCAATGGTACTTAGGTAAGCGGCCAGGTTGCCCTGGTGTTCATATTTGCCTTCCCGGATATTGCGGTCCATGATAATCAGACTTTCCTGATACATGTCCTCGGCATCCTGAATGTTACCTTTATTTTGTCTAATGACGACAAAAACGGCATTTCTCAGTGCCTTATCCCGATATACCTGCTCCAGCGCCTGATCTCTTGCTCTGCCGCCCGCGGCGATCTGTACAATCAGATCTGTATACTTCTCCATACGTGCGAAAAATACGACGGTTTCTTTGAAAAGTGCCCGTTAAATATTTCTCTTCCAAGCCATTAAATTTTAAGATCTTAGCAGAATCCAAATAAAATTGTGCAAAAACGGCTAATTTTTGGGTTTGGATGGGTAACATTTCGCCTCACTATAACATGTATTCACAACCAAACTATAAACACACCCTATTATGAGCACTACAAACACAAATGGTTTTTGGCACAGTGATCGGCAGATTAATTGGATTCTTGTTATTTCTGCCCTGTCTTTATTGATTTTACTTTTGATCAGATTTTATCCAGTCCCACCCCCACCTCCGGACACAGATCCCTGCTGGAACCCAGAGGAATTTTATACCCTTCCGGCTATACAGGCGGAGTGGCAAGTGGCTTTATGCCGGACAGACAATTGCAGCATAAATGAATTTGTTTGCTTTGACTCATGCCGTACCAACATTAAAGTGCTGCCATCCTACATTGCATTGCAAGAGCGCCATAAGGAAATTGCTTATGTTTTTGCCAAAAACTGTCGGGAGCGAAGTTTGGATGTCTGTTCAATGATCTTAGCTTTCCCATGGTTGGCCGATTTTATCTGGTATATTATCATCGGCGATCCCACAGAAGATTGTGACATGAACAATTGTTACACACATGTCATGCTGCCTGCACTTTATAATTCACCTGCGGAATTTCGGATGGTATCGGATAGTGTAATTAATTCTATTGTTTTACAAACACCCAGCCTTTCCTATAACGATACTACTAAAATATTTTCAAATACAATTGACGGCAAATCTTACTGGGCAACTGTATTCGAGGATGTGCCTGTTGATACCACTTTACTATTAATTGTAAATGGTGATACCATTAGGCTTTGGCTCAAAGGCTGATAAATATAACAATCATGAGGACCAGGCCATGCCCGATAAAAATCCTTTTTAGCCGGGCATGGCCGCTCATGATCATCGTATGGTTTTTTGCATACGATCTTCAGGCGCAATCCAACACCAAGGCTATCACCCAGGACGAAAAAGAGCTTAAAGAAATCCTAATGTTGATCAGAAGTGATGACCCTGAAGCGGGATTTGAGCAACTGGACAGTTTTGTGACCAAGTATATCCAACGAGATTCAATTGGATCTTACATTCCAGCTTTGGTGGAAGGTATCAATGCTGCCGTCCAGATCAAACGCTTTGCCAAAGCGGAAGAATTATATCACCGCGCTGATTCCCTGATGGTTTTGGCCAAACCGCGCGGCTACCCCCTTTGGCGATATTATCATTACAGCTTGGTGAACGGGTATGTAAAGGTTCTCCATGAAACCGGAGACAAACGGGCTGCGGAGCAACTCTATCATACTACCATGGATGAAATGAACCGTCTTTCAAATCCTACGAAGGATGAAGAGGTCTTGTTAACCAATCTTGAAAAATGGTTCGTCAAAGTGCTCAAAGAGGCGGGCAGGTGGCCTGAAGCTATGCGCTATTATGACCGCATTATAGCAGCCCAACAAAAATTGAATCGACCCGATCTGCTTTTGCAAACCAGAGCTAACCGCGCGGGGGCATTGCGTGAAATTGGATTTCCGGACAGTGCCCGGCAAGAGCTTCTTCTAGTAATCCAGGCATTTCGTAAAGAGTCTAAACAATTTATATCTTTTACGGATGCAGGTACCTTTTCTAAACGACTATGTTATTTTCTGATTGAATTGGCGGCCTGTTATCGTGAACTTGGTTTGTATGATGAGGCATTAGCCACGATGCAGGAACTAAAAACAGAACGATTAAAAATATCAAGCGTTCCGGAGTGGGTTGATATGTATAAGGAAGCCATAGTCCTTCATGAGATGGGAAGGCATATCCAGGCACTTGATCAAGCGAGAACGGCCTATTCCATTTACAAAGACCGAATCAAAAAGGAAAAAAAACACTCCCTGGAATTTTTACTTGGGGTGAATCTGCTTATCAGCGAAATGCATAGTGATTTAGGTGACACAAAAGCGGCTTTGGGGCAATTGGATACGCTGGAGCAAATCGTAAAGATTCAAATTGGGGATCCCTTTGGCGATGTTTTAAGTTCAGCCAGTCTGATGCCTTTTATTCAAATCTATTATGAACGAAGTCGTGTTTCCGAACTTCGTTATCGGAGTCACAGGCAACCTTCTACTTTATCGGCATTGGGTGAAAGTTGTCGGTCGGCCAAAACATTGCTTCATCAATTGCAGTCCGGTTTACCCGATGCCGAGACGCTGGTATTTTTAAATAATTATGGTCGGAAAATAAATCTGATAGGCATGGCCTATGCAGATTATGCAGGTTTAGGCCAAACGCTGGATGAAGCAATAGCCTTTGGCGAATCAGGAAAAACCATATTACTGGATCTCGCCGTGCGGCAACATTCCAGAGACATGGATCCACTTGTACCTAAAGAGCTACAGGTAAAGGAACTCGCCTTACGGACCGAAATAACGGATCTGTATGCACAATTAAAAAAAACCAAAAAAGAAGAAAAACCAAATATTCAGAAAAAAATAACGGCCAGACAAGACGAACGGGAAAAATTAATGGCCCAATTTAAAGCGAATTATCCGGACTTTTATCACGAGCAATTTGAACGTATTTTTCCCAATGCAAAATCATTGCGAAAATCATTGCCTGCTGGTGCGGCAATACTCACCTACACCTGGCAGGACACGATCATGTATGGCTTGGTATTGACATCTTCTTCAGAGCGGCTTATACGCATCCAGGTACCCGACAGTCTGACGGCTATGATCCGCGATTTTAGGCTGTTGATCACGGACAAGACCTCACGCGAAGCTATCTGGGGCAGTCCCCAATCGCAGGAATTTGTCAAACAAGCCAGATATTTTTATCAACTTTTAGTGGCCCCATTTGCTGATTTACTTCCTGCACGTGTTTTATTGATTCCGGATGGGGTACTTGCCTACCTGCCCTTTGATTGTTTATTAACACGAGATCCACTACAGGGTGAAGCCTGGAGCACCTTGCCTTATTTTATAAGGGACCATGCATTGAGTACACACTTTTCCATCAGTACATGGCAACGGCTTGAATCGTCACCTGAACACAACTATACACTCGATTACATAGGATTCGCTCCCGATTTCACAGCTGGCCCTTCCAATGAGACGGTCTCGCGACGGGACATTTTATCGCCATTGTTGCATAACCGGGCTGAAATAGAAACCGGATTACAATTGCTGGGTGGAAAGGCCTGGTATGATCAGGATGCCTCTCTGCATAATTTTCGACAGGTGGCAGGGCAGGCGCGTATTATTCACCTCGCCACACATGGTAAAGCTAATGACCGTATAGGTGACGAATCGTTTATCGCCTTTGCGAATACCGGACCACGATCAAAAGAAAACCCGGCGGATACGTTGTTGGTACGGGATATTTATTCTGAAATAATTCCGGCGGCACTTGTCATACTTTCTGCCTGCGAAACAGGCATTGGAGAAGTACTGGTTGGCGAAGGGATTATCGGTTTGAACAATGGTTTTGTACATGCTGGGGTACGCAGTCTCCTGAGTACATTATGGAGTGTGGATGACCTGGCTATGTCGCAGATAATTGAAATTTATCTTGAGGCCTTAAAAGAGGGTAATACAAAAGATGTAGCACTTCAACAAGCCAAATTAATGTTGCTTACAGACCCTTCCAAATCGCATCCTTATTATTGGTCAGCAACAATACAGCAGGGAAGTTTACAACCACTTTATCCCTCCACCTGGACGTACTGGGCAGGTGGCCTTGCAGGTATTTGTATAATCGGACTAGGTATGGTCTATTTACGTAAACGCAGAGCCTAATTTTTCGAAGCTGTTGTTCCTGTCTGATTTTTTCCATTTCCGGCCATCAAACGGGTCCTTCGAATAATTGATCTTTTCAGATTTTTATTTTTGTAACACCACTCAACAATTCGACTATAAAATAGTCGAAAATGAATAAATTCCCATCGTAAACGAATTATCTCGCCCGTTTCACTCCTTGTTGTTCCAATCGTTTAAAAAGTGTGCCCATCATACCGTGTTATGGAACAGTTGCCTTTGCATATTACCCGTTAATTTTAAATTATAACTTAAAGCGCAAAATTTTAATGTAATTATCCCCATCCACCTCCTCATTTCTAATGAGTTGCTATCCCCAATAATAAGGATAAAGCAAGGACAATTAAAAATACATTATACTGAATTTCAATTAATTGCACTTTATTTGTCTGCAATTAGCCTAATTGACTTTAACCCTTTCTTAAGGTCACATTACGAATGGACTGGGACATTTGATAGAAAACAAGTAACCATCATCTTAAAACAAGTAACCATGAAAAAGAACCTATTTATCCTCATTATTGCCATAATGGCAAGTACATGTACCATGTTTGTGGTGTCCGCAAACGAACCCACCAAAATCTCCTGGACAGGTGGGAATGGCGATTGGAATGATATCACCAATTGGGATGAAAGTCGTCTGCCTACGGACAAAGACCATGTGATTATTCCGCAAGGTTATGTTCACATCGGTGCAGGTACGACCATCCGCACGCTTTCCATCAATTTACTAGGCGATGCCCATTTGTTTGTGGGAGAAGGTGCTCGAATAGAATTGGTAGGTAATAACAGTCTCTACTCTTCACTCAACCTGATTGAAAATACCCTAGTCGAAAACTTTGGACAGATACACATCCTACAAAGCATTAGCACGGGCATGACAATTATGGGTGGGCGCTTTGAAAACTATGGTCACCTAGCTATATGGAATAGCCCTATTGATGGCATCATGACAAGAGCTGGAGGTACATTCGTCAATCATGTTAAAGGTCAGGTTGAAATTGGGGGCTTGAGTACTGTGGCCATCCATCTTAGGCAGAATGGGAACTGGAATAATGAAGGTTCAGTACAAATTAGTGAGGGCATCCTAATGGATGGCATTTTGATCCGCGATGAGGCTCAATTTAGAAATACCGGAAAAATTAATTTTACTGCCTCTATCGGTGATAATGCCATAGACAATCGGAGTGCGTTTGAAAATTGTGGTGAAATTATCATTCTTTCCACTTGCCGTGATGCTATACGCAACAGCAAAAAGCTTCGAAATACCGGAGTGATAAAGATTGCCTTAGCCGGTGGGAATGCGATATCTGGATTAACTCAGGAAAGTTTGTTTGTAAACGGTGGGAAAGTTCAGGTAAAACAAGCCCGATTTAATGGCATCCATCTTATAGACGGCAGTTTGTTTAGGCATGAGCCCGAAGCAGAGCTCGTACTGGACAATTGTAAAATAAAAGGAGTGGAACATAAACAAGGTAAGTTTATAAACCACAGTAGTTACAGCATAAGCAAAAAACCCTTACTGCCCAATGAAAAAAGTCAGATGCCTGTGGTCACAAAACCATTGCTCAAAACATCATTATAATAGGAAAAACCAAGTGGCATGAATAACCAAGAATTAGCCCATCCTCCAAATGTCCTTACTGCTCTAATGGGTCGAAGGCAATCACTTGAACATATTTCTGAACGGGAACAAGAAATTCTTACCCTGGTAAGTCATGGCCTTACAGCAGATGAAATTTCAACGCAACTTTTTATCAGTTCTAACACCGTCATAAGCCACCGAAAAAATCTACAACGCAAACTTAACGCCAGAAATACCACGCATTTAGTTTTTTTGGCTTGCCAGTTTGGATTAATTTGAAGAACCTGTATTTACACTTTTTTTGCCAAGCAAACCCTGGTCTTCACCCGGCCAGGGTTTTTGGTTTTAGCTCATAGTTGAAGGATTGGTTGGCGGGTTCACAGGGTGCCCCGCCTGGAATAAAAATGCTGTAACAAATAACTTGGACCATTCGATTCACGAATTTTATTCTTTTATCTCCTTTAATTTTTAATTAGGTGGGGCAGCTTCCACCATTTTAAAACCTACACCATGAATATTCTCTATTGTAATAGAAGGATCCTGAGAAAGAAATTTACGCAATCGGGATACAAAAACATCGAGGCTACGGCCCAGAAAATAATCATTTTCCCCCCAAATTGATTTGAGGATATCTGCACGCTTTAGCACGACCCCTTTATTCATAATTAAATAGCGCAAAAGATCGGCTTCACGTTGAGTCATCGCACTCTCTAATTCACCATTTCGCAATACGAGATTAGGGTAATCCAGCAACAGGCATCCAATGCGATAAGTAGGATCAATTGTTTTGGGTTTGAACAGTTTTTTTCGCTTCAGAAATACTTCTACCCGCAGAATGAGTTCTTCCATACTATATGGCTTGGTGATGTAATCATCGGCACCGATCGTCAAGCCCTGAATCCGATCCTCTTTTAATGATTTAGCTGTGAGGAACAATATTGGTACTTCTGAATCTACTTTTCGCACTTCTTCAGCGATGGTGAAACCATCAACGCCCGGCAGCATAACATCAAGGATCATCAAGTCAAAAACCTTTTTAGTGGCCTCGCGCAATGCTTTTTTTCCATCAGCTATATGGGTTACCTGGTAACCGTGAAGCTCCAGATTGTCTTTGGTTACAAAGCTAAGGCTGTCATCATCTTCCACGTATAAGATATGCGGCGTATCGTTGGTCATAACTGTGGTATTTGAATAGTGATCATGGTATATTTTTTCTCTTCGCTTTGAAGCTGGATATCCCATCCGTGAGACAAACATACGCTTCGGACATAGTAGAGTCCTAAACCAAATCCTTTCACATTGTGGACATTCCCTGTTGAAACCCTGTAAAACTTGCCAAAAATCCGGGGTTGATCTTCTTTAGGTATCCCTATGCCTTCATCACGTATGGTTAGCTGGAGACCTTTTGCCACATTGCGAGTGCTGACTTTAATCAAAGGCACCTCCTTGCAATACTTGATGGCATTATCCAACAGGTTGGTTATTACATTTTGCAAATGCAATGGGTCGGCTGAAATGACTGTTTGTTGGGCTTCAAGTGATGTCGTGACTTGTCCGCCCAATTCCTGCACTTTCAATTGCACTGCGGGTAGCACCGCCAAAAGTATCGCATGGATATCCAAATCCTCCGGACTTATCCTAAACGATCCTTTTTCGATTTGGGCCAGTTGCAATACTTTTTCCACCTGTTCATTCAGTCGTTGGTTTTGCTCACGGATGATACTTGCATAACGCAGTAAACGTGGGTTATCGGATATGCCCGGGTCTTTCATTAAGACCTCCGAGCTGATTCGAATGGTAGAAATCGGCGTTTTAAACTCATGCGTCATATTATTTATAAAATCCTTCTGAAGCTCTGAAAGTCGTTTCTGTTTGAGTATAATGAATAAGGAGTAGAGAAAAAATAGAATGGTGACCAAAAGTATACCTGAAAATATAAGGGCACCTGGCATATTCTCCAGTATGAAGCTTGTCCGGCCGGGAAACCTGACTCCAAAATAGTACAAAAACTGGTCGTATTTGGGCAGGTTACCTGCCAGCGGGCTTGCTGCTGCTGCATCTTGGAATGAAAAATAATTTCCATAAACCATCTGATCAGAGGCACAATCATAGATTGCATACTCAAAATCAGATGTCATTGCAACTGCTTCAAATTCCTTTCGCAAAAAATATTCTAATGCACCTGCATCAATAGCATCATTGACATTGACCACATAATAATTGGAACTCAGCTTTTTGACAAGATCGTAAGTAGGCAACTCACTTTTATTGTACCGGGCAATCTCTCTGGCTACGTTTATTAAAGCAATATGTACACGTTGTTGGAATTCCTGATCCTTAAAATCCCAGGTCCTCATAAACCAATAAGACTGAAAGGCTAAGATCCCAATAATGGATAGGCCCCCAAAAAAAACAACTCTCCAGATGATCCGATTCGACATGCGATGGAAAAATACAGCTTTTTATAAGTCCGGCATGATGGAATGATTGATAAAGTGAATTCTAACTGTGAAAATCGTTAAGTCACCATATCAAGGACTAGTGCTGAAACAAGAATTGATGAATACAGCCTGGCGTCTTCGTCCAGGTCTATATTGGAATGAAAGAAACGGGATCTGATAAAATAGTGTGGTAGTTCACCGTCTGAGCAGCTACCTTTGCTCTATGCGCTTCCGATTGTTCCTGATCCTTTTATTTCAGATATCGGCCATTTCGGCTTTTGCCCTGTTTAATCCCTTTGAGCTCAGACACCGGCTGTCTGATGAAGAGTTGCAACAAATAGCTTTTAGCCAAAGGAATCCTTTTGAACTAATTCGTGGGGACGAAGCCAAAGAGATACTTGCCTATTTACCTTCAACGACATCTCCCAATCTAGCTATAAAGACGATTGAGGATAACCGCTACGTCAGGACACCAGGTTTACTTTTCTGGATTTACCTTGCTCTTTTCTTCTTTCTAAGTCTCCTGATCAACCTCGAACGGCATCTCTTGGTACGCATGATGAGGGGAATGTTTAACGATCAGTTAGCGTTTAGCCTGATGCGCGATAAGGAACGCAGCGGCGCTTCAGTTTATCTTTCCTGGTATCTATTCTTTTTTGTCAATGCCGGAATTTTCTTGTTCCAGATCAGCAATTGGTGGACTAAAGGGCAATTTCCAGGAGGTGCACAGATCTTTTTACTGTGGTTTTCTTTAGCTGTATTGGGTTTTTATGCACTCAAACACATGATCCTTAACTTTATCGGGGCCATTTTTCCCCTTGCCAAACCGATGCAACAATATGGTTTTAGTATCAATTTGTTTAATGCTTTACTGGGGTTAGTGCTGTTTCCTATCAATGTAGGATTGAGCTATTCTAATGGATTTACACAAGATATTTTCCTATTTATTGGTTTGGCCTTGGTTACTATTAGTTTCATCTTAAGAGTAGCCAGAGGCTTATGGATTGGCCTTCCACACCTGACAAGCAGTCCAATCCACTTTTTTCTTTATCTTTGCGCTGTTGAATTGGCGCCTGTCCTGATACTAGTGAAGTTGATTGGGGAATATGGGCTTGGAGGCCAATGAAAATACTAATGGCCTAATCAGATGTCGGTAACGGAAACGTATAAAAGGGTAAAGACTATTCTGGTTTCCCAACCCAAACCTGAAAGATCTCCTTATTATCAGCTAGAAGAGAAGTATGGCTTGACCATCGATTGGCGCCCCTTCATTCATGTTGAGGGTCTTACTGCTAAGGAATTTAGGAAATTTAAGATTTATCCTGAAGAATATAGCGCCATCATCTTCACCAGTCTATACAGTATCGATCATTTTTTTCGCATGGCTGAGGAGCTCCGGTATAAAATTCCAGAGGATCTTAAGTATTTCTGCCTCACAGAAGCGATTGCAAATTACTTACAGAAATTCATCATTTACCGCAAAAGGAAGGTTTTTTATGGTACGCGGAACATCATTGATCTCAAATCGCCTCTGTTAAAACATCGCGACAAAGAGCGCTTTTTACTACCCTGTTCCAATCTCGCAGCTCCTGAAGTAACCTCCTACCTCAGGGATAATAAGTTCAACTTCAACGAGGCACTAATGTACCAAACCGTTAGCAGTGACCTTTCAGATCTAAGAGACATCTTCTACGATGTTCTTGTATTTTTTAGCCCCTTGGGCATTAAATCCCTCAATGATAATTTCCCGGATTTCCAGCAAAATGAGACGCGCATTGCTGTATTTGGAGATAGCACATTAAAAGCTGCCGAAGAAGCAGGTCTATATATAAACATCAAGGCACCTACAGTAGAATTAGTTTCAATGCCAATGGCGTTAGGGGCTTATCTTAAATTATCCAACCCGGAGATCTGATCACGTTAGTGTTAAAATATTCGCTTTGATTATTGTTAGGGTGGCACCCTTCGGAATCCTCTAGACCATATAGAGACCTTTCTGTCCATCAGGTTTATAGCATTTCAATGTCTAATTGGTTCAATTTTAGTCCATTTGCCTATTTGTAGTATGTAGAGGATGCAACCATCCTGCCCAATAGTCGTATAAAGTTTTATTCGATATATAATATCAACTAAAAACTTTAGTGATGGTACGTTTTCTTGCATTTACACTTTTCTCAATCAGCACTATACATCTATCTGCTCAAATGGAGGTAGCCGACCCCCTAGCTGCCTATTCAGCACCTGAAAGGTACATTCGAGAACACGCATCATTAGCCGTAACGGAGATGTATCAAAGCGGTATACCATCGAGCATCAAACTGGCGCAGGGCATACTTGAATCAAGTTCTGGCCAAAGCAGGCTTGCGCGTGAAGGAGCTAACCACTTTGGTATAAAATGTAAAAGTTACTGGATTGGTGATACTCTTCTAGTCAAAGATGATGACTTCGACAAATCCGGTCAGCTCATGGAATCGTGTTTCCGCAGGTACCCCGATGCTGCTCAATCCTATAAGGACCACACCGAATTTCTGATGAATACACCGAGATATAGTGACCTATTCCAATTAGATCGAACTGATTATCACGCATGGGCAAGTGGTTTACAACGATGTGGTTATGCCACTAATCCGCAATATGCCAATTTATTAGTAGGGTTAGTAGAACGATATAATCTGCAGGTTTTTGACCGCGTACCCGAGCACGCAATTGCCGCTTGTCTTGATTATTATGATACGCAATTATATGTTGACAACCATCAAAGGAACGCCCAAGATGTTTTGACTTCGACAAAACCAACAGCGGTTCAATTACCTCGTCATTACAAAGGTGGTTGGTTGAGAGAAAATACGCGCATGCGTATGTTAACTAGTCTGTTGGACAGTGCACGATCGAAATCGGAAAAAGAAGTAGCAACAACTTCATCTGTACCATCTGATGGATTCCTTGGTTTTGACGTTCCTGCCTCAGCGGATGCGCGTTAAAATGAAATGAAGATTTTCCCTACAAAAGGGTTGATTCCAAGTGGTCCAGTTTATGTTGGTAATCCGTGGTAAAGTGTAAGCCCCGGCTTTCACGGCGCATAGCTGCTGATCGGGTTATCAGATAAGCGATGGTAATAAGGTTACGCAATTCGCATAATTGGGGGGATATCGTTGTATGATTATATAGCTCTTCCGTTTCCCGGTATAACAAATACAATCGATCCATAGCGCGTTTCAAACGGACATTAGAGCGCACTATCCCCACGTAGCTGGTCATCACCTCTTTCAATTCTTTGAGCGACTGCGTAATCAGTACCATTTCTCCGGGGGCAGTAGTGCCTTCCGCATTCCAATCAGGCACCTGCTCCATTATTGGTATATGATCTATCCCTTTTTGCATGTCTTCTGCAATGCGATGTGCAAAGACCATTGCTTCCAATAAAGAGTTGGAAGCCAAGCGGTTGGCACCGTGCAATCCGGTAGATGTGCACTCCCCACATGCATAAAGATGATGGATGCTTGATCGGCCCGACATATCTGTTAGAATGCCGCCACACATATAATGACAAGCCGGTGCTACAGGAATTAAATCTTTCATCGGATTAATACCTAATTGCATACACTTGTCATAAATTGTGGGAAAGTGATTTTTAAATCCCTCTTCATCCAAATGCCGGCAATCCAGACAGACAAACTCATCTCCCCTGATTTTTAGTTCATTATCAATAGCTCTGGCAACGATATCACGTGGAGCCAGGGACTCCCGGGGATCATACCTTTTCATAAACTCATCCCCATCCCTGGTTTTCAGAATAGCTCCGTATCCGCGCACTGCTTCTGAGATTAGGAAAGCTGGGTTCTCTCCTGCCGGATTGTACAAACTTGTTGGATGAAACTGTACAAATTCCATATCCCTCACCCTGCCCTTGGCCCTGTATGCCATTGCAATGCCATCACCGGATGCAATGACTGGATTGGTTGTGTGCCGGTATACCTGACCCGCACCTCCAGTAGCCAGCACTGTCTTTCTAGCCAATAAAGTTTCAATCTGACCTGTTATTTTGTTGAGGGCATAAACACCATAACATTCAATGCCCGGGGTGATGCGAATAACATTGTAACCAAGATGATGCTGAGTTATCAGATCAATGGTAAAATAATGCTCCAGGATCTCAATATTAGGGTGCCGGCTTGCTTCATCTAACAGAGCCCTCTGGATTTCCCAACCTGTAAGATCTTTGTAATGAAGTATCCGATTTTCAGTATGTCCACCTTCACGCCCCAGGTCGTAGGTCTTGCCCGGCTCAAAATCAAATCGGGTTCCCCATTCTATTATTTCCTTCACTCTTGCAGGCCCTTCTGTCACTACAGCCTGCACAGCATCCAGATCACATAGTCCATCACCCGCATCTAGTGTATCCGCTATATGTTTTTCGAAAGAATCTTTTTCAAGATTCCATACTGCGGCTACTCCACCCTGGGCATAACGGGTATTACTCTCATTATCATCGGTTTTAGTAAGTACCGTAATCCGCCAATCCGCCCGAAAACGAGCCAGTTTAACAGCGAGTGTCAGTCCGGCAATGCCGGATCCAACAACCAATATGTCTGATTTGATCAATGCAGGGTATTTTTGACGAAGGTATAAAACCATAACGTAGCGAAATGCGAATTGCAGTTAACACCCGCGTACTGATCAAGGACAAATTGGAGGGCGTAGGTTGGTATATTTATGAAATTGTAAGCAGGCTTGTTCGAGCACATCCTGAACATACCTTTATCCTGATTTTTGACAGGCCTTACCATCCTGATTTTGTGTTTGGCCAAAATGTGATTCCTGTAGTAACACGACCGCCTGCAAGACATCCCGTTTTATTTGCGATTTGGTTTGAATGTCGATTGCCTCATATCTTAAAAAAATATAAGGCAGATGTTTTTTATTCCCCGGATGGTTTTTTATCGCTGCGCAGCCGACTCCCAACTTTGCTTACCGTTCATGATCTGGCCTTCAAACATTTTCCTGGTCAAAATACGTTTATTCAACGTTCTTATTACCAATTTTTTATGCCTCGCTTCCTCTTACATGCCAGGCATATCATTGCCGTAAGCGAATCAACACGCTTGGATATACTGGATAGTGGCATTGCACCTGATAAAGTTACAGTCGCATTTAATGGTGCCAATGAGCGTTTTAAGCCGGTGGATTTATCGTCCTGCCAAATGCTCAGAGACACTTTTACAGAAGGGCAGCCATATTTCCTTTACGTTGGTGCCATTCACCCAAGAAAAAATATGATTCGACTGATTCGTGCCTTTACACAGTTCAAGCAGGATACCACACTTCCTCATAAACTTGTACTCCTCGGGCGAATGGCCTGGATGTCAGATGATGTCAAAAAGGCTATGGCAAATTCACCTGCCGCCGCAGACATTATCCATGTTGGGTATCAGGCTGAATCATTGCCGACATTCTATAGTGCTGCCACAGCTTTGGTATATGTTTCACTTTTTGAGGGATTTGGTATCCCCATTCTCGAAGCTATGTGTTGTGACACCGCCGTCATCACGTCCAATATTTCCTCCATGCCCGAAGTAGCAGGTTCGGCAGCACTCTTAGTTGATCCTTACTCCGAGTCCCAAATAAGCCATGCGATGCAACAAATTGCTCAGGACCCCGCACTCAGGATTTCTCTTATTGATGCGGGAAAAAAACAGCGCCAAATGTTTAGTTGGGATCATGCTGCCGGGTTGGTTTGGAACCAACTAAACGCTCTTTCTCCGCTTCAGCCTTAACTTTACACCATTGAATCCGTACAAGGATATAATTTCAATTTATGGCAAAACCCGTTTTTCGATATAATAGCCGTCGTGAACGCAATCTAAAAGTGCGGCGCAATATTGGATTGATCATCCTATTTGGTGGTTTTTGGGCCTTTCTTTGGCTGATAATGAAACGGGGTGAGTGGATCGGTTGGTTAAAAACATTTACTTATTAATATTCTCCCATTTATTTTGATCAAGTACCATATTCACGAATCGTTTGTTTTTCAAAATGATACCAAAATAGAGCGTATCCGAGCAGACAAAGGCTGGCAACTGCAATTTTAATGATGGTATTTGTCTGATCCAAAAAAAAATCAAACCCGATGGCCAGCAGAATGGCCGAACCAAAATAGCCTGCCATCCGCATCAACGGATAAGGAATAGGATAATGTCTTTGTCCCCAGATCAGACTAGCCCATACCATAAAAGCATAACAGATAAGGGTGACCCATGCAGATGCAAAATAGCCGTAGAGTGGTATCATCAGGATATTGCCCAAGATGGTGATGAAAGCCCCACCAGCCGCAATCCAGGCACCTGCAAATGTTTTATCTGTCAATTTGTACCAAACGGAAAAATTGTAATACAACCCTAAAAGTAAATTGGCGCAGAGCAATATGGGCAGTATACCAAGTCCCTCATGATAACTACTCCCTTCCCGGCCAATGAAAAACTTGAGCCAATCCTTAAATAATAAAATAGCAAGTAATCCTGCTGAAGCAGCTAAGGTATAATATCGGGTAACCCGGGCGTACATGACCGGCGCATCTTTTTGATCAGCATGCCGGAAGAAAAATGGTTCAGCTGCATATCGAAAGGCCTGGGTAAATAGTGCAATTATCATGGCCAGCCTGTAATTGGCAGAATAAATGCCAATCTGTGCCCGCACTTCATCGAAGGAACCTGGCAAAAAGTATCGCAGGAGTTGTCTGTCAAGCATCTCATTCACTACACCCGCCAGAGAGACAAAAATCAAAGGACCGGCATACTGGAGAATAGGCTTGAAGGACATGGAGGCCTCCTTTCTAAAAAGAAAGCGGATATCGCCAGCCACCAGAGTAAACGTCACGGCAGAACCTAACAAATTAGCTAAAAGCACAAGCGTTAAGCGACTTTCAGGATACAGCCATGGGGTTTCAGTTTCACTAAAAAATTTGGGTAGAAGCCACAACAATAACACATTAGCAACAATAATATTCGCGATTCCGATTAAACGGATCGTTGCGAATCGGATTGGCCGTTGTTCCAATCGCAGTCGGGCCATTGGAAATTCTGTAAAGGCATCCAGAACCAATATGAAAGCAATGATCTGAAAATCGGCACCATAGGTCGGATATCCCGTCCAATCTGCCAGCCAGGGTGATGCCAGATATAAGATAGCTCCTAGCGAAAGGATATAAAAACAAACCGGGCGAAGGATAGCAGCATAAGCTGCAGGTCGCTCGTTTGGATCTTTGCCAAAGCGAAAAAAAGCGGTATCCAACTGCAGGGTAAAAAAAACTTTTAGAAACCCTATCAGGGCATAGAAGTAGGCAATATCTCCAAATTCGCTATCCAGGAGAACCCACGTATATAAGGGGACCAGTAAAAAGTTGACAAACCGGCCAAGAATACTTGACAGACCGTAAATCAGTGTTTCGTTGGCAAGTTTGCGGATAGACATAAAGGACGTATCGCTGCAAGATACATCAAACAGACACCTGAAAAAGTTTAAAAGCGGATCTCATCGTCGTTCTCGTCAAAGAAGACATACTTCGTAATTGGAAATTCACTATTTCCATATATGGGCACCCACTTATAGTGTTTCATAAACCAGGACCGCTGTGCTTTTTTCCAATCTTTTTTGAGATAGGCTTCTATAAATGGATGGGTATGTAAGGAAATCTTTGTGTTGGGGCGATTCTGTAATATGAAATTTAAGTCGCGTTCGATATCTTCAGTTACAAGTACTGTAGCATTTACCGACCCCGTGCCACTACATGTTGGACAAACTTCAGTAGTGTCGATGGTCATCTCCGGTCTCACCCGCTGACGGGTGATTTGCATTAGACCGAATTTACTTAAAGGAAGGATTGTGTGTTGCGCCCTGTCAGAAGCCATACATTCTTCCATATATAAATACAATTGTTTGCGGTGGTCAGCGCTCCGCATATCGATGAAGTCTATTAATATTATCCCGCCAATGTCGCGCAATCGAAGCTGACGGGCTATTTCCTTAGCGGCTTCCTGATTCACACTGAGTACTGTTGTATCAGAATTAGTCGCTCCGATCTTCGGGCCAGAATTTACATCGACCACATGCATGGCTTCTGTATGTTCAATCACCAGATAAGCACCGCTTTGCAAGGTATAAGTCTTTCCAAAGGATGCTTTTATCTGACGACTAACACCATAATTTTCAAAAAGAGGACGTGTCCCCTTGTAATGGTTCAGAATTTTAACCTGTTCGGGAGAGATTGTTTCAAGATAATTTTTGATATGGGCATACATTTCCCGATCGTTTGTTGCAATCCGGTTAAACGATCCATTCAATAAATCTCTAAGTATACTGGATGTTTTGTCGAGTTCACTCAACAGTTTTACAGGAGCCTTGGCTTTGTACAACTGACGCTGGATTTGCTGCCATTTTTCAATCAACCCCGTCATTTCCTCGTGCAGGTCGGCCACTTTTTTACCTTCTGCGGCTGTGCGAACAATAACACCAAAATGTTTGGGCCGAATACTTTCTACTAAGGTTGCCAACCGGCGTTTTTCCTCTTGGGTGCTGACTTTTTTGGAGACAGCGACATTGTCTGCAAAAGGCGTAAGGACCATGTATCGGCCTGGAATGGTAATCTCACACGTTAGGCGCGGACCCTTAGTGGAAATAGGTTCTTTTAGAATCTGGACAAGTAGGTCATCCCGCTTGTTAAGTACCTGGTCTACCTTGCCGGTTTTGATAATTTCCGGCTCATACTCAAAATTGTCAAGCATCGAGGTATTATGAGCCCCTGAAATGCATTGAACCGTAAATTTACTTAGCGATCGAAGCTTGGGGCCTAGGTCTGTATAATGAAGAAATGCTTCTTTCTGGTGACCAATATCAACAAAAGCAGCATTTAAACCTGGTGTTAACTTCTTGACTTGACCCAAGAAAATATCACCAACAGTAAAATTTTCATTGGTTTTCTGGTGGTGCAGCTCCATGAGCCTGCCATCTTCCAGAATGGCTATCTCCACACTCGTGGGAGTGGAGTAGATGATGAGTTCCTTTTCCACCATGAATAACGGTGCTAGGGGCACCTGATTACACTAACAGGTGCGCCTTAGACATGCGAACTCAAGGACGGGTAGCACAAGAGGCAGTTAGCCTTAGCAACTGGAGCAAAGTGTCCTATTTGAACAAGACAACGTTCTCAACGGAGGGCATATCGACATGTAGAGGTACAGAATGATCTGTAGATCCAATGAGGACTGCTTCAGGCTGCATGGCAACGAAACCTTTGAAAAAAGAGCCGTATCAGTTCCTGTGTATAAGGCGCAAAGCGCGACCAGGTACCGGGTTACGAATTCTTATTTCTTTTTCTTGTGCCGGTTTTTGCGCAGTCGCTTCTTCCGCTTATGGGTGGCAATTTTATGCCGTTTTCTTTTTTTACCGCAAGGCATTCTTACGAAATTTTATCTGGTTTCAAAATTAAATCGAATCACATTTCTGCTGAGCTATCTCAGCTTGAGGCAGATTACCTGCCATTTCTGATGCCTGGGCCAAGAGACACCAGGTTTCCCTGTGGGTCGGCCTCAGCTCAGATGCTTTGGTCAAACGATCTACTGCCTTTTCCGCTTGTCCAGTTTGAATAGCCAAACGGCCGAGGTGGAAAAGAACAGACGGATCGTCTGGATATTGTTTGTTCAAATCAACCAACATTAAAATCCCCTGCATAGGGTTTTCTGCTGCGGGTTGTTCTGTATATAACAGCGCCAGATTAATCCGGTGCTGAGTATCATCCGGAGCCAATGAAATCGCTTTCTCAAATGCGATTACGCCATTTTCAGCACAGTATCCACGGATTTTTTCATCTCTGGAACCTGATAGGGCTAAAGCAAATGTTGTTCCCGCGATAGACCATGCGTCAGCTGTACCTTCCAGGGCCGCAACTTCCGCTGCGTAGTGACCGGATATTGCGCCCTGACCAAGCGCATACCAGGCTGATGAAAGAGATTTTAGAACCTCAGCGTCCGGTTTTTCCGGGTCAAGTTGTTTTTCCAACCCAACAATCCGATTGGCTTCAGGACCCGAAATTTTTGCCCGGGCATCAGCCAACAAGGATTCAATGGTTGTGGTTGTTGCAACAACAATCCGAGAATCTTCTACTTTTTGAAAGCTAATAGGCTTGGTCCTGAAGCCTACATATAGTAAGACTATAATGACCAGACTACCTGCCACAGCGATCCACTGTGCTTTACCCATTAATCTTCGAATTCATCATCAGGCAACTCGGTAACATTACCTTTTACCTGCTCAACAAAGACCTTGGCTGGTTTGAAAGACGGAATAAAATGTTCCGGAATCTCAATGGCCATGTTTTTCTTGATGTGACGGCCAATCTTTTTTGCCCGTTTTTTGATAACGAAGGAGCCAAAGCCCCTGATATAAACGTTCTCCCCTTCGGAAAGTGAAGACTTTACCTCTTTGAAGAAGGTCTCTAAAGCGACGAGGACGTCAACCTTCGGAACACCAGTTTTATCAGCGATGGCGTTTACCAAATCTGCCTTTCTCATTATAGCGCTGGTTTAGAATTAGTTACGAAAGAAAATGCCCTTACGGGCAAAAGCGGATGCAAAGATCGCAATTCTTTTCATTCTTTGAAAGGGGTTTGTTAAATTTCTTTAGTTCAATCCTTGGATTTCAAGCAAATGTGAATGGCTATCTTTGCACCTCAAGCGATGAATATGCTCCATTCCATGACTGCTTACGGCCGGGGAACAGCTACTTCAGGTACTTTAAAAGCCGAAGTGGAGATCCGATCCGTTAATAGCAAATTTTTTGATCTGCGATTAAAATATCCCTCTGCCTATAAGGATCGGGAAATGGATCTTCGTCAGATACTGGCTAATGGTATAGAACGAGGTAAAGCAGATGTGGTCATATCACTTTCCGGTTCGGAGAATGCGCAAGATGCACCCGCCATTGACCCTGTACTCTTCAGAAAGTATACCCGGGAGATTCAGGCGCTATCTTCTGAACTGGGCCTCCCGACGGGCGATATTGTACTTCAAGTATTGCGTATCCCTCAGGTCGTGGCTTTAACTGAAGTGCACCTCACCCCGGAAGAATGGGATCTGACAACAGAAGCAATTCGGGATGCAATGGAACGATTTAATCAATTTCGAAGAGATGAAGGTGCAGCACTAGCTCAGGACCTCAGTCAGCGCATTCAACATATAATATCGCTCATCGATGAGGTGACACCAATGGAAAATGAGCGCATTACCAAAACGAGAACACGTATTCGCCAAAATCTAGCAGACTTCATATCCAACGAAAATGTAGATGAAAGTCGATTTGAGCAGGAGATGCTTTTTTATATGGAGAAAATGGATATCACAGAGGAAAAAGTCAGACTTGCACAACACTGCCAATATTTCCTTCAGGAAATTAGTGCAAATGATAAGGAAAAAGGCCGAAAACTTGGCTTTATTACGCAGGAAATGGGCCGCGAGATCAACACGCTGGGTGCAAAAGCTTACGATACCGGCATTCAGCAGATCGTCATTCTGATGAAAAATGAACTTGAGAAAGTTAAGGAACAATTGGCAAACATCTTATGAACAATCCGGGGAAATTACTTATTGTAACTGCGCCTTCGGGTTCAGGCAAAACCACCATTGTCCGGCATTTGCTGCAAACCTTTCCCGACCTGCGGTTTTCTATTTCCGCTACCAATAGACCGCGGCGATCCACCGAGTTTAATGGAAGGGATTATTATTTTCTCTCCACAGAGCGTTTTCGCGAATTGATTAATTCGGGTGCTTTTTTGGAATGGGAAGAGGTGTACCAAGGGCAGTACTACGGTAGTCTGCGAAGTGAAGTGGACCGTATTCGCTCTGAAGGGCTTGCTGTTATTTTCGATATTGACGTACAAGGAGCAGTTAATTTAAAAAAGACTTACGGCGAAAAAGCACTCGCTCTTTTTATACGCCCCCCTTCGTTGGAAATTCTTATACAACGCCTTCGCAATCGCCAAACAGAGGATGAAGCCAGTCTGGAAAAACGCATAGCCCGAGTCACTCAAGAACTGACCTTTGAATCAAGTTTTGACCTTACAATTGTAAACGATAAGCTCTCGGTCGCTCTACAGGAATCGGAGAATATCACTCGCGATTTTCTCCAGTTGGACACATCCATAACGCCTGCTTTAAAATCTTAATTAAAGCATTGATATCTCCCAATGGCCAAGCGCAAAAAACATCATCGCTCTTTAAAAACCGGATTACCTCCCGGTACATTGGTCTATGTGGGCAACCGCGAAGAAGAAAAACCTGAGTTGTCGGTTATCCAGTTTAATGGGGAAGATTTACACGAATTCACTATTACGCATTGGGATGATTTGCCTGAACTTGATGCGGAAAAGCACGTCCTATGGATCAATGTGACCGGGCTGCATGATGTGGAAGCTATCCAGCAAATTGGTAATCACTTCGGGATTCATAGTCTCATACTGGAAGACATAGTAAATACGGAGCAGCGACCCAAGGTGGAGATCTATGCTGACCATATATTCCTGACCCTCAAAATGGTGATGAATTTTCCGGAAAATTCCTCTAGCCTTGATGTTGAACAAGTCAGTTTTTTGATGGGGCCTTCATGGCTAATCAGTTTTCAGGAGGAACCAGGAGATGTCTTTGACCAGGTTCGGGAGCGACTGCAAAGGCCAATATCACGTATTCGGCAGCATAAAGAGGACTACTTGCTATATAGTCTTACAGATCTTGTAGTAGACCGATACCTCCAACTGCTGGAGGATATGGGTGATGATCTGGAGCAAATCGAAGATCAAATCCTATCCGGACATGAAAAAGAGGCGCTTCATCGGCTGCAAATGCGCAAACGGCAATTGCACCAGCTACGTCGTGCTGTGGTGCCATTGCGGGAAGCAATCGGAGAACTATATAGGGAGGAAAATGCATTGATTTCACCCTTTACCCAACGTTATTTGAGTGACCTTCATGACCATCTCATCCAAGTACATGATCTCATGGAAAGCCTGAGAGAATTATGTGTCGAATTGCGTGAAACCCACTTATCTATGTTAAGCAACCGTGCCAATGAAGTGATGAAAGTTTTAACTATAATAGCTACTATCTTCATCCCACTCACGTTTATTGTTGGCATTTATGGGATGAACTTCAGGTTTATGCCTGAAATTGAATGGCGTTATGGGTATTTGATGGTGTGGATCATTATGTTGACATCCACTTATTTTATGCTTCGTTATTTTCGCAAAAAAAAGTGGTTCTAACCCTGCGTAATTATATAGGTTCTTGTTGCGTTTAATGGTTGAATTTCTCCTTCAGGATGGTTATTTCACAATTTCATGCAAATAAAAGCCTTATTAAGCCTTAAAAATTTGACTTTCTCATCCTGAGTGGTCATTTTTGAACTTTAATACAAGGATATGGAGACGTTAGTTACAGCAGGCATTAGAGTAAATGTGGAAACGTTTTACCAGGAGAAGCACAGCAGCCCTGAAGATGAACGATATGTTCATGCTTATCGCGTCACTATCCGGAATGAAGGCAATGAAGCGGTTCAACTCCTTCGTCGCCATTGGTATATTCGGGAATCCAATTCAGTGCTCCGTGAAGTAGAAGGTGAGGGTGTCATTGGCCAACAACCTATCCTTGAGCCGGGAGCATCACATGAATATGTGTCCTGGACGCACTTATTGACTGATATTGGCAAGATGTATGGGTATTATACCCTTCAGCGGCTAAGGGATGGTGAGAACTTTGAAGTAAAAATACCGGAATTTACGCTGACCGCTCCGCTGCGGTTTAATTGATTTATTAGTTCAGTACTTTTTCTATTGTTACAATGCTTTTTCAAAATAGTGTAACTGGACATCATTTCCATCAAAAACGGCATAGGAATTATAACCTAACCAATCGCCCAAATTGATATACCGGGATCTCCCATTGGTCAGTGTATAATCCAGCGGAAGATGGCGATGACCAAAAATAAAATAGTCGATAGGTTGCTTCGTGATTTCCTCTTCACAAAACTGGACTAACCACTCTTTGTCTAGGCCTAAAAATTGGGCTTCTTCACCAGCGGCAGCCCGGCTTTTACCAGAGAAAAAACGCATCAACCGTATACCAAGATTGGGATGAATCCGCGCAAATAACCACTGGCAAAACGGATGAGCCAATACCTTTTTAAGCATTTTATAACCCTGATCACCCGGACCAAGTCCATCGCCGTGCCCAATATAAAATCGCTTGCCACCAATGTCGTGGATGACCGGTGCCCTTAGAACGGGAATGCTTAGCTCCTCTTCGAAATAGCCAAACATCCACATGTCATGGTTACCCGTAAAAAAGTAAACTGGCAAGCCACGATCACGCAGCTCCGCCAGTTTCCCAAACAATCGCAAATAGCCTTTCGGGACGACAGTCCCGTATTCAAACCAATAATCGAACAAGTCACCCACCAGATAAATCCGTTCTGCCTCTGGTGCAATCAGGTCAAGCCAACGTACTATCGCACGCTCACGCTCCCTACTGCTTGTCATTCCATCGATTCCTAAATGGAAATCGGAAGCAAAAAAGACTTTCTTCATTTTAGACCATCAAATATAAAGCACCTGGAAAAAAGACAAACTAAGATTCGACAAATCGTTTATCTGTTTCCATCACCTTTTGGCAGTTAGGACAGGTGCGCAATGATTCGTCCCCATAATATTGTCGAAATCTGGGAAAAAAATCTTGTTCAATATTGGTCAGGTGGAAATAAGATTCGTGTAGTTTGGTGTTGCAGTTATCGCAAAACCACATAAGCCCATCCGTATCCTGAGGCTGTCGTTTGCATTCAATGACAAGACCTATTGTTCCTTCAGGTCTGGATGGGGAATGAGGTACACGAGCGGGCAATAAAAAAAGTTCGCCTTCTCGGATGGGAATATCTACCGCTACGCCATCTTCCTGGATTCGGACGGTGATATCGCCTTCGATTTGGTAAAAGAGCTCCTCCGTTTCATTATAATGGTAGTCCTTTCGGGCATTAGGACCAGCAACCACCATTACGATATAGTCGCCCGCCTCATCATACAGATTGCGGTTGCCTACGGGTGGTTTTAATTCATGCCGGTGCGCATCAATCCAGGCATTCAAGTTAAAAGGTTTGCGAATAGCCATAGGGCGAACTTGTTTTGCGATATTTACCCCTAAGATATCACAATTATACAAGATGGATCTGGATTTACGCGGAAAATATGCGCTTGTAGGCGGCAGTAGCAAAGGTTTGGGGAAAGCATCAGCCATTGAACTTGCCGCATTGGGTGCTACAGTTACACTGGTTTCACGGGGGATAAATGATCTGATTAGCGCGCTGCGTGAACTGCCTGTTCCCTTTGGCCAGATACATGACTACCTGCTTTTGGATTATGATCATCCGGATATGGTGAAGGCAGCTGTAAGCGCTAAACTCGTAGAACATCCTTACCAGATCCTGGTCAATAACACCGGTGGCCCTCCGGGTGGCCCCATCGTAGCAGCAGCAAACGAGGAGTTTATTGCTGCATTTACAAGACATCTTCTAGTCAACCAATTGTTGGTTGGATTACTTTTGCCGGGAATGAAGGAGAGCGGCTTTGGCCGGATCATCAATGTTATTTCTACTTCGGTCAAACAACCTCTCCCTGGACTGGGCGTATCCAACACCATCCGGGGAGCGGTAGCCAACTGGGCAAAAACCCTTGCAAGTGAAACAGCGCAATGGGGAATAACCGTTAACAATGTCCTTCCCGGGGCCACCAATACCGAGCGTTTATCTTCAATCATATCATCTAAAGCAGAGAAGCAGCAAACTGATATTGCCCAAATCAATAAGGCAATGAAGTCAGAAATACCAATGGGGCGTTTTGCAGAGCCACATGAATTTGCTGCGGCAGTTGCTTTCCTGGCTTCGCCTGCTGCAGGGTACATCACTGGTATCAATTTGCCAGTGGATGGCGGTCGAACCAGTTGTCTGTAATTTGGCTTAATGTTATTTAGCCCAGCGGGATAGGGCTATCATGTTATATGACAAAACATAGAAGGGTAGTTCAACGTTAAGAGTCCGTTAGCTCATCATAGAAAGGTTCTTTCTTTAGGTATTGAAAAATGTTAAATTATTATCTTCAAAAATTGAAAAGTATGATTTCCTTTAAAGCATATTTTTACTGGTTGCTGCTTCTTGGATTACCTCTTATCAGCATTTCTTATCTTAGTTGCAGCAGTGCAGCATTTTCCAACTTCAACCTTTTACCCATTGAGCAAGACGTGGAGTTGGGTAAGGAAGTAGAAAAAGAAATCGCTGCCGACCCAAAAACATATCCTATTCTACCCGAGAATGGCAACGAACAAATCTATCAATACGTACGTGGTATTGCTACAAAGATTATCAACTCCGGCCAAGTACAATACAAGAATAAATTTGCCTGGAAAGTCCGCATTATTAATGACAGTAAAACACTCAATGCATTTTGCGCACCTGGTGGATATATATACGTGTATACTGGTCTTATCAAGTTTTTGGATACAGAGGACCAATTGGCTGGCGTACTCGGGCATGAAATCGCGCATGCCGATTTGAGGCACTCCACACGTCAATTAACTAAAATAATGGGCGTTTCACTGGTGGGCGAAGCCCTATTAGGCCAAAAACAGGAAACCATCAAGCAGATCACAACTACACTAATTGCACTAAGCTTTAGCCGGGAACACGAAACGGAAAGTGATATGGCATCGGTGCGATACCTATGTGGTACAGAATACAACGCTGCAGGCTCAGCTGGATTCTTCCGGAAGATGGCAGGCCAGTCAAACCCTCCCGAGTTTCTGAGCACCCATCCCAATCCGGTTAATAGAGTAAAAAAGATCGACCAGGAAAAAGTGAGATTAAACTGCCGTGGCACCCAAACCTACGATGCCAAATATGCGCAGATGAAAAAATTGATTTGAGCGGTTTAGGGTGGAGTAAAGGAGTATGGAGGGGCGGGGAAGGATGTAAACAGTGTGCCTGGTTCCTTTTCCACATGGGGTGGATAACCTTGTGGATAACCTAAAATAGGTATGCCGTTCCTTCAAACATCCACCCTGTATGACGGGAGGAATCGAGGAAGAATATTATCCACATGATGTGCAAAAAATGATAGATATGTCTTGCTTTGGACATGAGCAGTTGTGTATCTTCACCCCCCGTCCCAAAGCCCGGTACGGTCATGTTTACAATCCCAACTTATGTCCGTTGCCCCTCCGCCAACCAAAACGTTTTCTCATCAGGAAGCCTTGAAAGCAGCTGTCACCTATTTTAATGGTGATGAACTTGCCGCAAATGTTTGGATTAACAAATATGCGCTCAAGGATTCATTCGGTAACATCTACGAATCCACACCGGATGACATGCACCATCGCATAGCCCGCGAATTGGCCCGAGCTGAAATGCAATATCCCAATCCCTTATCAGAGCAGGAGATTTTTGACCTGCTCTCCCATTTCAAGTATATCATCCCACAAGGGAGCCCTATGGCCGGTATTGGCAACCCATTTCAGGTTTCGTCGTTGAGCAATTGTTTTGTCATTGGCAACGAAAACGATTCCTATGGTGGCATTTTTCGGACCGACGAAGAACAGGTACAACTCATGAAAAGACGAGGTGGCGTCGGTCATGACCTGTCACATATTCGCCCCAAAGGTAGCCCGGTCAAAAACGCCGCCCTCACCTCGACAGGTGTCGTTGGATTCATGGAGCGTTATTCCAATTCGACCCGTGAAGTGGCCCAGGATGGCAGAAGAGGGGCGCTGATGCTCAGCCTCTCCGTCAAACATCCCGATGCAGAATCCTTCATCGATGCCAAAATGGAATCCGGTAAAGTGACCGGGGCAAATGTCTCCGTCCGAATAGATGATGCTTTTATGGAAGCCGCCATGAGTGGCAAATCGTATGTTCAACAATTTCCTGTCGATAGTACGGATCCGGTTGTGACAAAAACGGTCCAAGCCGCAACAATCTGGAATAAAATCATACACAACGCCTGGCGCTCAGCTGAGCCTGGCGTTTTATTTTGGGATACCGTCATCAGGGAATCCATTCCGGACTGTTACGCGGATCTTGGATATAAAACAATCTCTACCAATCCCTGTGGCGAAATTCCTCTCTGCGCTTATGATTCATGCCGGTTGGTAGCTATTAATCTGTACAGCTATGTACGGAATCCGTTTAAACAAGACGCTTCATTTGATTTTGACCTGTTCCGCAATCACGTCCGGCATGCACAACGCATCATGGATGATATCATTGATCTGGAGCTGGAAAAGATTGACCACATCATTTCCAAAATTGATAGCGACCCCGAAGGTGCGGACATCAAAGGGGTAGAGAAGAAACTTTGGCAAAAGATTAGAAAGACCTGTATCGAAGGCCGACGCACCGGACTGGGTATCACAGCCGAAGGGGACATGCTGGCCTCACTGGGCTATCGTTACGGCTCCGAAGAAGCAACCCACTTTAGTGAAAAAGTCCATCAGACCTTAGCCCTGGCAGCATATGGTTCCAGTGTGGAAATGGCTCGGGAACGCGGACCATTTGAAATCTATGATGCTGCCCGCGAAGAGAACAATCCTTTTGTTGCCCGTATCCGTGAAGCAGATCCTAACCTCTACCGTGAAATGACCCGTTACGGTCGCCGGAATTTGGCGTTGCTCACGGTGGCACCCACCGGTACGACGAGTCTGATGTCCCAGACTACATCGGGCATAGAACCTGCTTTTCTTATACACTATAAACGCCGCCGTAAAATAAACCCCAACGACCTCAGCCGGACAGCCACTTTCGTCGACGAAGTAGGGGACCACTGGGAAGAGTTTCAGGTATTCCACCACAAGTTTATCGTTTGGCTTCAGGCCAATGGCTATGATCCGGATGCCGTACAGCTATTACCGGACGAAGATCTTGAAGTGATCATTAAAAAATCACCATACTATAAAGCAACGGCCAATGATGTGGACTGGGTAAGTAAGGTGCACATGCAGGGAGCCATTCAGCGATGGGTAGATCACTCCATCAGTGTGACTGTCAATGTTCCTGAAGATACTAGTGAAGAAATGGTACGGCAGATCTATGAAACCGCATGGAAAAGTGGTTGCAAAGGTTGTACGATTTATCGGGAAGGCTCTCGTTCAGGTGTACTGGTCAGCAATACGCCAAAACCTGCTGTAAATCAGGGCATTGCTGATACATTGCCCCCGCGCAGACCAGCCCAAATTGAAGCGCGCATCATTCGCTTTCAGAATAATAAAGAATCATGGATAGCGGTGATTGGATTATTTGAAGGCAGGCCTTTTGAAATTTTTACCGGCAGAGCCGATGATACTTTCCTCTTACCCTCCTATGTTGTCAATGGCATTGTCATCAAAGCACGTGATGACAATGGCGACAAACGGTACGATTTCCGGTACAAGGACAAGGACGGGTATAATGTGACGATCGAGGGGCTATCCAGATCTTTTAATAAGGAATATTGGAATTATGCCAAGTTAATTTCCGGCATTCTTCGCCACGGCATGCCTATCCCTTATGTGGTCGACCTTGTAGAGAGTCTAAACGTGCCGGAAGATTACATCAACACCTGGAAAAATGGGGTCGCACGGGCCTTAAAACAATTCATTCCGGATGGTGCCTCGCCTTCGCATAGGGAATGTGGTCATTGTGGTGACAAGGACGGCCTCATTTACAAAGAGGGATGCCTGGCTTGCAAGAGCTGTGGTTTTTCAGAATGTGGTTAGTTTTTCTAGGATGTCCCATTTATTATAAACAAGCTAAGTCAATACAACATATTATAGCCTTGGACGCATAGTAGAAAGGACTAACGTGAGCTATCTTACAATAGATAGCTTTTGATTGATTATTCCTGATTCCAACTGGACTTCAAGCAGATAAATGCCTGACGGCAAAGCGACATCCAGCGTCGTCTCCGGACTAAATTCCGTCCATAACGCTCGTCCGCTCAGGTCAAAAATCGTTTTGCGGAAAGATGAATTTCCGGGCTCTGGTAGAGTGAGCTCAAAATAACCCGTATTGGGATTGGGAACGATGTTTAGACTTTTAGATACGTAGGGTACATCATCCGTCGCCACATCAATCTCTTCGCATATGATATCCAAAAGCGCCTGATATTTGGGCGCTGTGGTCAGATAAGGCGGCTGGATATCTATATCATCCACCACACCCCAGGAGCCATATACACTCTCCTGTCGGCTGGCCAGACTAAAGTTCATGGCCATTTTGCAACCCCAAATGGCAATACTGTCATGCAGATCCCTATATAGCGAATAAATACCGGGATGGTATTGTGCATCCCACATGGCCTGCTGATAATCATAGGGTACCCCGAAAACATTCCCTACAAAATGTTGTCCGCCTTCATAGGTAATCACCTCTTTACCCAGGACCTGAATGTTTCGATAATCTTGTCGAACAGATTCCTTAAATCCCAGGAAGGCATTTCGCGCATTTTCCAGAATATCTTCCGGAGTGGAGCTTGCATTTAATACAGGCATTCCTGATGCGCTATGATCCAACCCCACATAATGTGTAGGTGAGCCATAGTCCCATTCATCCTGATCCAATTGCGTGAGGATTTGTTCATTCAGATCATTATACCCGGCCTGGATGCCGACAACGCGCTTTACTCTATGTTTATCCGCTCCAAAAACGTCATGCCAAATGCGAAATATTCTACCTGCTTTAGCCGCCATTGCGCGTCCATATCCGAGATGTAAGGGACGAAACTGGTCATTATAATGCGCCTGTTCGAAGATCCAGTTCCATACCTCATTACTGTATTCGATATATATTGTTAATCCGGTGTCTAATTGATCCCTAAACAGTGTAGCCATTTGTTCGACAAAATCATCATTCACTGCATGAGGCACACAGAGCCAAATATCTTGCTTGGTCTGGTTGGCCAATTGGATCATCAACTCATAAGGCACACCGACCTCCTGGGCATAGGAAAAGCGACTTAAGGTGGTTCTATCTTCCCACCTTACTATCGGGTTGTTATTGGTATGCCCCCAATCCATAAAACGGAGGCAATGGAACGGTTCAATTTTGTCAAGAAATCCTTCATAAAACGGGTCGTTCTCAAGATCGGCTTCTTCGTCTGCCAGTCGGAGCATGCGCATATTTTTTATTGGATTTCCCGCATCTGATTGCAACATATGTAACCAGGCTGTTCCCCCACCCCCAACGGAGAAGACGATCCGTCCCGGGGCATTACTTATTAATGCCGTTTCACCAGACATTTCGATTTGTCCAATCCCATCGTAAAGCAACACATATTGTTGACCCGGCAAAAGATTCGCACCATCCGAACTCAGGAAGAAGCGGACTAAAGCCATTCCCTCCGATGTAGCTTGTGGTATATGGGTGGGATAACCGTTTTCATCGAAGGTCATCTCGTTCAGCAAACCTGGGATATCCCAACAAAAACAATCTGCGGTGTAAGGAATTAATTCTGGGCGGATATGCTTTAGCAGATTTTTCAAAGGCCTTTCGGGCACCCAGTCGGCATATCCTGATAAGTTGGTCCCAATTTTCATGGCACAACTATCTGGTTGCCAGCCTGGGCAGGTCGTGCTATCTGTCAGGATAAAGACAGAAATCGTGTCCTTGCAACCGCCAATCCCATTTGCCGTCAATGTATATATGCCAGCTTCAAGATTGTCATAGGTGTTGTTTGGTGTGTGGATAAATGTGGCGCCAGAAGCATTCGTTAACCCGTAAGAAACAGGTGAAATATCTGCACCTACCTGTATGATACCATCCGACTGTCCACATGTAGCCATAGACAGGCTGACTAAACGAAGTTGACAGGGAAAATTAAAAAATTCATCCAGAAGTGTTACAGGCTGGAACGCTGTATGCTGCTGTCCGGAAGCATCGGAGACGGTAAGGGCAGCAGATGTTTGGCCGGTAAATCCAGTATACGTATGATTAACGATGGGTCCCTCTTCTATAGGTGTGCCATCCCCAAAATTCCAGGAATACGACAGGTTGCTGCCATCCGGATCATAGGAGCCAGATCCATCAAAGGTGATGGTCAATGGAGCTTGCCCTGCGGTAGCTGATGGTTGAATATCGGCAACCGGAGCCTCGTCAATTATAATGGTGGCATCCGGTGTTACACAACGATAAGAACGACCAAGTCTCAATTCGTCAACTGCACCTTGGTAGGGCTCATTGCTCAAATAAGCGGCGATACTTCGGAATTCCATATTCCCTCCGATGGCGTGCACATAATCTGGCATTGGCGGCCCATTATCACCAATATCTGAAGGATCCACAAAAAAGATAACCTCCGTATTTCCCTCATTAAAAATAATACCAGCAACCAGCAGTGCCGGTTGGTCTTTAATAACTGCTTTAGACGTAACAAATACATTTTGGTTGACACGCAAGGACCATCGTCTTTGCCCATTGACATCTGATGCATTTCCAAAATAACCCAATCCAATGCGTTTATTCGCACAATTATTACACCATGCTGTGTTCGAGTTATGTAAGTCAAGGTACACTTCATCCCCTGCGAAGCCTCTAAATTCCAGCAATGCACTAACCCATATAGTATCCCCTTTAGCATTCGATCCGATGTCCTGTTGGTCATCCAATACATAGTCAGAAAAAGGACCATCACTGGCGGTATTTAATCTTCGTCCCGCAGTCAGGTAATCCAGTCCCCCTTCGGCATATCGCCCTTGTACCTGGAGGTCTGCATAAGCCAGTGAAAAAAGATCATAGGTAATATGATAACCAATCTCATTAGTATTGTTGTTTTGAACATTCCACGGACCTGACCATCCACTACCTCCGTTTAGAAAGGCCAGGGGCGTATTGGCTGGATATAGAAAGCCCTCGTACGCCAACGGAATGCAAGGTTGTGCATTTAGGCCAATCATACTCAGGACGGAAATAGCGGTAAGTAGAGCGCGCATAAGCAGATTATATTTTAAAGGGTCCGTTAACAATTCTTGAAGCAATTAATAGAAGCTGTCAACCGAAAGCCGATAATCTATCCATATTTCGGGGTTCATAAAAGTAGTTATTGACCCCCAAAGTGGCTCCACCCTTGAGCCGTAATGGGGTGCCGGTTGCCCCCAGTCGTATGTAGCATAAACCCATCGGAAGCTGGAACTATTTCACCCGCAATGTAAACATCCGGAAGGAAACGTACTTTATCCAAGTCCTTTGGGTCAATGGTAAAAAGCAACTCATAATCTTCACCGCCGCTTAAAGCGCAGGTAGTCGGGTCCAGTTTAAACTTAAGTGCCATCAGGTTGGCCTCTTCCCGCATAGGGATACCACTCTCCTCAATGATGGCGCCCACGCCACTTTGTTTACCTATGTGCAGGATCTCAGAGGCGAGTCCGTCGGAGATATCGATCATAGCGGTTGGGACAAGACCTTTGTCGGCGAAGGCTTCAATGATATCCGTTCTGGCTTCTGGCTTGAGTTGCCGTCCCACGAGGTATTGTTGCTCTTCAAGATCAGGTTGGATGCCTGGTTGATTCAGGTAAAGTTGTTTTTCCCGTTCCAATAATTGTAAGCCCAGATAGGCACCTCCCAGGTCGCCGGTGATACAAATCAGGTCGCCGGGTTTGGCACCGCTGCGGTACACCACCTTGTTTCGATCCACTTGCCCTATAGCTGTGATGCTCAGGATAAGGCCCCTGTTGGAAGACGTAGTATCCCCACCTATCAAATCAACCCCATAAGTGGTGCATGCTGCCTGAATCCCTGCATACAATTCCTCCACCGCTTCTACTGAAAAACGATTCGATATACCAATGGAGACCGTAATTTGGGTAGGCATGCCATTCATTGCACATATATCCGACAAGTTGACTACGACGGACTTATAACCCAAATGTTTGAGTGGGCAATAAAGTAGATCAAAGTGGATGCCTTCGATCAGCATATCCGTGGTCACCAGCGTCAATTTGTCGCCTCCTGTATCCAATACGGCTGCATCATCACCTACACTTTTAATCGTAGAAACTTGCCTGTTGACAAAGGAACCTGTAATCCGATCGATGAGGCCAAATTCACCTAGAGTAGCAATCTCAGTTCGAGGGGTTGTTTTTTCCTGCATGGTCCAAAGATACAGTATGCCGTTCTAGCGGGCAAAAATTGAATTTAGTCGATAAATGCAGCATTTTAACCTAATTTTAAGATGGTCGGCCTGCAGTCAATTGTATCTTCGGTGAAAATTAATTGACAACGATTAAAACCAACTTTATGAAAAAACTTTTTTTCCTATTCATTTTGGCGCTTTCCTTCGGTTCTACAGTTTCAGCACAGTCTGTTGATGACTTGCTGAAGAAGTATTACGAAACAGCAGGTGGGGTTGAGCAGTGGAAAACACTAAAGTCCACAAAAACGATAGGCAAGGCAAACCAAATGGGTATGGAATTTCCATTCACTATGGTGCAGACTCGTCCAAACAAACAAAAATTGGTCGTCGATATTCAAGGCATGCAATACGTAGAAGCATTTGATGGTAAGACGGCCTGGACAATCAATCCATTCGTAGGAGGCACTACACCTACAAAAAAATCAGACGAAGAATCGACTGAAGCAGCCAAACAATTATTCGAAGACAAACTGGTGAATTATGCCAAAAAAGGCCATAAAGTGTCGCTGGAAGGTCGCGAGGAAGTGGAAGGTGTCAATACGATGATTGTCAAACTTTCTACCGCTGAGGGTGACGATTATTTCTATTATTTTGATCCGGAGAACCACGTGCCGATTATGGTAAAATCTTTTGCAACTACTGGCGAAATGAAAGGAATGGCTGTTGAACAATACATGAGTGATTATCAGGCTGTCAACGGCTTAATGATGCCACACTCTATGACGACAAAAGTGAGCGGCCAGGTTGTTGCCAGCCTGACCTTCACCAGCATTGAATTCAACGTTCCGGTGACGGATGCTGAATTTAGCTTTCCTGGCAACTAAGTAAATTATCCCCCCCTTTACGGGCTGGTTGGAACGTTCACGTTTCCTTCCAGCCCATTTTTATAACCTCCAACTCCGTGTTTATGCGTCGTTTTTACGCTTTTTGTTATATCCTCAGTCTCCTCCCTTTGTTCACGCATGCACAGGAGCCGCTCAAGGTGTCATTTGGAGATCTTCGCGCCCGGCAGCTCGGACCGGCAGTCATGAGTGGCCGTATTAGTTCACTCGATGCAGTCCACACGATGCCTCATATCCAATACATTGGCGCAGCAAGTGGCGGAGTGTGGAAGTCCACTTCGGCGGGTGCCACCTTCCTGTCTGTTTTTGATGATTATAATCAGTCTGTAGGTGATATCGCTATTGATCAGGCGCATCCTGATACGGTTTGGGTGGGCACAGGAGAAAGCTGGGTGCGCAATTCGGTCTCGCCGGGGGATGGCATCTACGTTACTACCAATGGCGGAAAAAGCTGGATGCATAAGGGATTAAATCACAGTTTTCACATTGCCAAAGTGCTGATAGATCCGCGACAATCAGGAACAATATATGTGGCTGTCCAGGGCAAATTATGGGGCGATCATGAAGAACGCGGCGTGTACAAAACGACTGACTTCGGTGCAACATGGGAACGCATATTATTTGTGGATCAACGTACCGGAGCCGCTGATCTGACAATGGATCCGCGCAATCCGGATGTGCTGTATGCTTCCATGTGGGAGCACCGCCGTGAACCAGACTTTTTTATTTCCGGAGGCCCTGGTAGTGCCCTGTATAAAACGACAGATGGAGGTAAAAACTGGCAAAAACTGGAAGGCAATGGCTTACCTCCCAGACCTTATGGCCGCATTGCAGTCGAAGTAGCACCATCTGCTCCAGATACTGTTTATGCGACGATTGAAGCAAAAGCCAAAGAAGACAAGGGAATGTATCGCTCCTTTGACGCCGGTGCGACCTGGAAAAAAGTGAGCAGTGATTTTAATACCTATGTGCGTCCATTTTATTTTTCCCGCATCACGGTTGATCCCAAGGATCCGATGAAAGTCTATAAATGTGGCCTTAACCTTATCATCAGCGATAATGGTGGTGAGACGTTTCGCCAGGTCGGCAGCGGAGTGCATTCCGATATCCATGACGTTTGGGTAGATCCACAAAATGGTCGACATGTACTCATAGGTACCGATGGTGGCACCTATGAATCGTATGATGGGGGATACAATTTCAGGATGTACATGAATCTGCCGATATCCCAATTTTATCAGGTCAGTGTGGATGATGCAGTACCCTTCAATGTCTATGGCGGACTACAGGATAATGGCACGTGGAAAGGTCCATCAAGTAATCCGGGTGGGATTCAAAACAGTGACTGGAAGTTTCTTTTAGGAGGTGATGGTTTCCAGGTTATGCGTCATAAGACAGAAAAGGACGTGGTTTATGGCGAATCCCAGGGTGGCAATCTATCCCGGATCGAGCTTAATTCAGGTCAGGCCAAATTAATCAAACCGCTGCCGGGAGAGGGCGAGCCACCTTATCGTTTTAACTGGAGCAGCCCCATTGCTTTATCACCAACTCATCCCGAACGCCTCTATTTTGCTGCTCAATTCCTCTTTAGATCCGAGAATCGGGGTAATTCATGGGAAAAGATTTCACCCGATCTCACCTCCAATAATCCGGATCGCCAACGTCAAAAAGAAAGTGGCGGATTATCACTCGATAATTCAACTGCCGAAAACAATACGACCATCGTGTGCATCGCTGAGAGTCCCAAAAATGATCAGATCATATGGGCTGGTACCGATGATGGCAACTTGCAGGTCACTGCCAATGGAGGTAAAAACTGGGAAAATGTGGCTTTAAACATTGGTGGACTTCCTCCGCATACCTGGTGTACCAATGTGGCGCCCGACCGGTTTGAAACACACACAGCCTACGCCACATTTGATGGCCATACCCAGGGGGATACGACAACTTATGTATTCAAAACAACAGATTTGGGCAAATCATGGGTGTCCCTGGTAACGAATGAAGTGCAGGGGTATGCATGGTATATATTGCAAGATGTAGTGAATCCAAACCTGTTGTTTTTAGGAACCGAACAAGGTTTATTTATCACCATGGATGGCGGTCTGTCCTGGCAACGATTCAAAAATAATTTTCCCCGGGTGTCTGTGAGATGGCTTGCTATTCAGGAGCGCGATCATGCTTTGGCTATTGCTACACACGGCCGGGGTATTTATTTAATAGATGATTTACGCCCTCTGAGACAAATGACTAATCAGATTGTAGACAAGGATTTCCATATTCTTGACATGGGCAAAACGGTGATCAAATTAGGGCGTGGTGGAAGTTGGTTTGGAGGTGCAGGCAATTTTGTAGCCGGCAATCCTTCCGGCAATGCGCAAATTGTATATTATATGAAAAAGCGTCACACTTTCGGCAAGATGCATATAGAGGTACTTGGCACAGATGGAAAGGTTATCCAGGAATTGCCGGCGGGGAAAAGTGCGGGTATTAATATTGTGGAATTACCTGTTCGTTACCCTATGCCTAAGGTCGCACCGAGCAATAACCGAATGGCATTGTTTGGTTCGATGTCGACGCCTTCTTTAGGAGAAGGCGCTTATACCGTCCGCATCATCAAAGGCAAAGAGGTTTATGAAACGCAAATCGAACTGGAAGAAGAAGCGGCATTATACTACCCGGTAGAAGCCCGAAAGATTCAATCAGACCTATTGAAGCAGTTGTATAATCAAAGTGAGCAGTTGGGTTACCTGTATTATGCTGCAACGGATATCTACACGTGGGCAGATAGTTTATCTGGAAAGGCAAAAGGCAAAAAGGACGCATTGGCGCTCAAATCATTAGGAACGGGCATTCAGACTTGGCGCGACTCGTTGGTATCCATGGATGGAGATGGCTATGTGGCTGAAAACGAGGCCCTTCGGGAAGAGATTTCGACCCTTTATTTGCAGATAAGTGGTTATCCGGGAGAACCGTCCAGGGGACAGATTCGAAAAGTAACCCATTTAATGTCGAGGATGGAGGAGCATCAGGGTATTTTCTCCGATTATCAGGCCCAGTCACAACGGTTAAATACCAAGCTACTCCGACAAGGGATCCCTCCTTTGAAAATAAGGACCTGGGAGGAGTTTAAGAAGGGATAGCTGTTGAGGGGAGAGTTGATGAGTTGAGGAGTCTAGGAGGGGGGGAGTAGAGGAGGGAAGGAAGAATCTGGAATCTGATAATCTGGAATCTGGATTATTTGTGAATCTGGAATAAAAGGTAAGTGAAGCTCGCCGTCGCTCCTGCGGAGCTATATCAGATGCCTTCCTAAAAACGCCCTTCCAGATCCTGACTTAAGGTATTTTTCAAAGAAAAACGCTCGGTGTTTTTCAGAAAAAGCAATGTACGTATGGAGTGTTACAGGCCTTCTTCCTTTTGTTGCAGGTACATGCCCCGCCGCATGGCGTTGTATCCTATCCCTCAAATCAGTAGACAACCAACATAAAAGGTATCATCCTGACACTTCAGAATATACACCACATATGAAAAGTCAGGCGGACTGTGTCCGCCGAAGCTCGCTACGTCCATATTTGTGGAAGTTCACGTTTGCGAAGCTCGCCGTCGCTCCTGCGGAGCTTTGGCGAGCGAAGGCGGAGAAGGAGGGATTAGCTGTGCTGATCCCTTAAGTGGGGGAGATGCAACGCTGCACCGGGGACCTTTGGCTCTTTTTGTGTATACCTGGATCAGCCTATTGCAAGCAAGACTGATCCAGGTATACACAAAAAGCCGCCCGATGGGCGGCCCGGATTGCGTTGCGGAGAAGGAGGGATTCGAACCCCCGGTACCCTCACGAGTACACCGCATTTCGAGTGCGGACCATTCAACCACTCTGGCACTTCTCCTGGTGGGCCGCAAAGTTACATGGAAATTCCTGGCAATTCCTACATCTGATCCCGGGCAAAAAAGATGTAATCCATTAGTGGCAGACTATCTACATCCGGCCTGATCAACTGCGCAATCTGGCCCCGGTGATAGGCACTGTGCAACAATAAATGTTGCAGAATATCCTCCACCGTGTTTCTATAACTTTCGCCTTTGGTATTGCGATAATGCACGATGCGATGGAAATCATCGGTGGCAATTACGCCCTTGATACCTTCATCATTTTTTGCCAGAAATGCCATCCAATTTTCCATGGCTTGGGGCTCCCATACACCCGGATGTATCGTTTCTCCCAGTATGCGGCTGATCCATATTCGCTGTGCATTCAGTAAATGGGAGCACAATAAAACAGCTCGCATGGGTGGATCGGCAAGTTGAATAGTTGTTTTCAAAAGCTCACCGGTCACCCAGCAATCAAAGCGAAAGAGTTCACCAAATTTATTCATACCCTGTCTTAATCTGTTGTACCGCCCAGAACCACTACTATCTCACCACGCACCTTATCCTTGGCACTAAAATAAGCGATCACTTCTTCCAGCGACCCAGTGCGCGTCTCTTCATGCAGCTTGCTGATTTCCCGGGTTACCGACACCTGACGATCTGAACCACAGTGTGCTGCCAGTTCGCCCAATAAACGGATAAGCCTTGTAGGTGATTCAAACAGGACAGCAGAAAATGGGTAGACCGCCAGCCATTTTAGCCGGGTCATGCGCCCTTTTTTATGCGGCAAAAATCCTTCAAAATGAAACCGGTCACAGGGAAGACCCGATTGCACCAATGCCGGTATGATAGCCGTTGCTCCCGGCAAACAAGTCACCGTTATGCCCGCCGCATGGCAAGCCCGTACCAATAAAAATCCCGCATCGGATATACCTGGTGTACCTGCATCCGAAATCAGGGCTATAGTTGCACCCGCTGAGAGTTCACTTATTAATTGTTCAACTACCCTGTGCTCATTATGCGCATGATAGGGCCGAAGCGATGTAGTGATTTGGTAGTGCTGGAGCAAGGTTCGGCTCACTCTGGTATCTTCAGCAAGGATAACATCTGCTTCCCTGAGCAATCGCAAAGCCCTCAGACTGATATCCTCGAGATTGCCAATAGGTGTGGGTACCAGGTACAACATGGCCGCTAGTTCAGCGGAGCAATCGAGAACTCGTAAGTTTCCATAATAAGGTTTGCCAAAAGCTTTTTGCAGGCTAATTCAACCTTTGCCTCTGCATCAGTGGCATTATCCGCGGCGATGACCATCCTGATTTGTTTGCCAATCCGGATATCTTCTACACCATCGATATGGAGGTACTTCATATTATTTGCAACTGTCTTCCCTTGCGGATCAAGTAGTTCTTTATGTGGCATCACCTGGATGTTGGCAACGAATTTCATCATGAAAGGCTCTTTTGTAGGGAAGCAAAGATAGTGTTAGCCATCGTTTACAGCGAAAAATCCTTTAAATTCCCCCACATTAAGATAACCAGACTACGTTTCCTGCGTTATAGCCTATATTCGTATTCAGCAAGCCTATAGTATGATTCTTCGTTTTATACCTTTTTTACTATTTATTCTTAATTCAACTTTAGTGTTGGCACAACCTGCCAATGACAATTGTGAAGATGCCTTACCCATTCCTGATGTGACCAATTGGTGTTCAGAAATTGAAGCCTATACAAATATTGGCGCTACACCCTCCGGTTATGGCCCGGCCACCTGTTTTAATGGCACGCTGAATGATGTCTGGTTTTCTTTCGTGGCCGTAGCTACTGATGTAACCATTATCATCAATGGCAATTCTGGTCAGGGCGCTGGTGGTACGATGTTGCTACCACGTGCGGCTTTATATACCGGTTCGTGTGGTGGTACTATCAATCAACTGGAATGCGGTTCCAGCACGACTATACATATCGTCGAATTGTATCAAGGTGGCCTTACACCCGGCCAAACGTATTTGATCCGGGTCACCTGTTTTGCGCCTCTTGGTGGCACATTCGAACTGTGTATCAACAATTATAATTCACCAGCCATTCCCACTTCCGATTGTCCGACAGCGTCCATCCTTTGTGACAAATCGCCATTCGTAGTCCAATCGGTAATAGGAGCTGGTAATAATCTCACCGAGCTCGATGATGCCCTTTGTTTTAGCAATGGTCTGAGTGTCAATAACGAAAGTAATTCATCCTGGTTTACGTGGGTCTGTGAAACATCCGGATCATTGACTTTCACGTTGACACCCAATAATCCGGCAGACGACATTGATTTTGTGTTATATGAGTTGCCCAACGGTGTAGGTGATTGTACAGGCAAAAAAGTGGAGCGCTGTATGGCATCTGGTGAATTTGTTCTTCCGAGCAGGTGCATGGGGCCGACAGGCTTAAGTGGCGGTGAGACAGATGTCAGCGAACCCGCCGGTTGTGACATACCTTCCCAAAGCAATTTTCTGGCCCCTTTACAAATGGTTGCCGGCAGGACATACGCCCTGGGGATCAATAATTTTACCTCCACCGGCAATGGATTCAGTGTAGAGTTCGGTGGTACGGGAACCTTTCGCGGCCCCGATGCAGACTTTAATACCTTTCCACCTAAACCCTCCTATTGCATCGCCGAACCAATCAGCTTTCTGGATGCTTCCACATTTATTCTAGGCTCCGTAGTCAACTGGACCTGGTATTTTGGATTGGATGCCACGCCCTCCACGGCTACAGGTGCTGGATTTCACTCCGTAAAATATGGTTCGGCCGGCACTAAAACCGTTGCTCTTGTCATTGAAACCAATCTGGGATGCCAGGTAACTTATCTCGAACAGATTGAAATTGAAACCTGCTGCGAGGACTACAATGCAATGAATGTCCAATCGACCATCGGACAATTGGACTGCTTTGGTGATGCTGATGGATTTGTCGATCTGACGGTAACCAGTATTACGACCGTAGGATTTAATTGGGATACTGGCTCCATTATGCCTGATCTGACCAACCTTTCTGCTGGATCGTATACAGTCACTATCACAAATGAGGCTACTTGCGATACGGTCTTAACCTATGAAATCACCAGCCCGCCACTGATAGAAGGGAATCCAATTATCACCAAACCCACCTGCAATGGCGGCCAGGATGGCGCCATCCAATTACAAACATCCGGTGGTGTGCCGCCTTATCAATACGACTGGCAGGATGGTATGGGTTTCACCACAAATCCGTTACGAGGCAATCTTCCCATAGGACTTTATTTTGTAATAATTAAGGATGCCAATGACTGCGAAGTCACCCTGGCAATTGATGTCAATGAATTGGTCCTGGAATTAAATCCGGCTATCCAGGCTTACACTGAGCCCAGTTGTTTTGGTTTTTCCGACGGCTCGATTACCATCTCGATTATTAATGGATTAGGTCCTTACGAATATAATTTTAATAATACCGGATGGACCACTTCTAATAGTACCACAGGATTGGCTGCCGGGACTTATTTTGTCGAGGTACGCGATGCCAATAATTGTCTGGGTTATTTCACCTTTGACATTGGCCAACCTGATCCATTGGCTGTGTTATTAGAAGGAAGAAACATTTCGTGTTTTGGGGCCAATGATGGCGAAATTCTTGCAACGCCATCGGGTGGGACCGCACCATATTCTTATCAATGGAGTGTACCCCAATCAGGAGATCTAGCGAGTAATTTACCACCTGGCACCTATACAGTCACTCTGACGGATGACAGAGGTTGTACAATTACAGAAAACATCACGCTTAGTGAACCACCAGAATTATTTCTATTGCCGGAAGCGGTGAATAATGTCATCTGCTATGGAGAAGCAAACGGTGCACTTAGTGTACTTGGAGCCGGAGGTACACCTGGTTATATGTACAGCCTGGATGGTGGGCCATTCCAAATGGACAATGCCTTTGGCGGATTAAAAGCTGATGATTATCTCCTTACGGTAATGGATGAGGAAGGCTGTACCGCTACACTCAACGTGACCGTCAATCAACCACCGCCCCTGCTGGTTGATGCCGGACCGGATGTAACCATAGAGCTTGGCTATAATACAGGTCTCAGTGCAACCATATCCCCGGCTTTTACACCCGTATCCATTACCTGGAGCCCGGATTCAACGTTAAATTGTGGCACTTGTGCTAATGTCGTCGCGGGCCCAGTCAATACGACCACTTATACCGTCCAAATTGTTGATTCTTCAGGTTGTATATCCAGCGATAAGGTTACCGTCGTCGTGCTAAAAATCAGGGATATTTATATTCCGAATGCTTTTTCGCCTGATGCCAATGGGATCAATGATTATTTCACGGTGTATGGCGGCGTAGCGGCCGAATCCGTTTTGGTTTTGCGCATTTTTAATCGCTGGGGCGGTCTTATTTATGAGGGAACTAATTTCCCACTAAATAGTGAACTGGATGGCTGGGATGGCACCTTCAAGGGCGATTACCTGAATCCAGATGTGTTTGCTTTTTATGCCCTGGTCCTGTTTATTGACGGGGAAGAAATTATCTACAAAGGCGATATTCAGCTTATCCGGTAAGCGCTTTAATGCGATCCTTTATACGCTGTTTTTTTTGCCACTTTTCCAGTACGTATGGCGGAGCTCCCCGCTCTTGACAATCTTGAATGCCGCAGCGTTCGCAAGTCATCCCTACGGTATCAATAGGAATAGATTGGTCATTCATAAATTGGAATCGATTTTCCGAAGCCGCATTGATCAATACACCAATCATCAGGCCACTCCATTCGCCGGGACGAAAGGCAGAAGCCCGAGCAATACCTAGACAAAGCCAGGATTGATCGGAGCCGGCGTATTGCATTTTAACCATCCCCGTTATAGGACCCGAAGCACCATCCTTCGAAAGGGTCTGAATGAGCCGACTGGAAAGCCATCGTCGGCAATAGTGCTCATTGGGTCGACCGGCATATTGGCGATCTACACGATGCAAGTGTAATTCTTTATCAATGAGATAATGATCATCCGCTTTATTATAAACCAAACGATGGAAAAAAACAGCGTCCAAACCCCAATGCACGGATATTACATTAAATCGCTGAAATAAAATATCCGGACTAACCCTGTAATGCTCAAGCCATTGAAGCATTATACTTGGATCGAATGAAGGTGAGTTAAATGCTGTCTCCAGTTTTGATAAAAATTCCCATTCATCAATAAGTAATGCCACAGCAAAATAACCTGCTTTAAAATTATTAGAAACCTGTTCGAAAGAGGTGACCGTAAGCACTGTTGATGCATAAGGTCGGGGCTGTAGGCCTTGGTATTGAAATCCAATTTCTTTTGCTAATTGAAAAAGTAGCTGCTCCTCCGTCATTTTAGGATTGAGTAATAATTCTTTGCTTTTAGGAATATACACCGAACGCAAATGAGATAGCTCCGGATATGCCGAAAGTCCATTAGAATGAATACGCAATCCAAAATGATTAATTAAAATGCGTTTGAGTGAAGATACATCACAAGCCACATTAGAAAGCCCATATTCAGCCCGACATGCTTTAGCTGCAGCCTCCAGCTCCGGAAAATAGTTGTTGTTCAATTCCTGAAAGGCGCGCATGGCCGACAAATAAAAATGATCTGTTCCTACGGCATGGTGCTGTGCGAGTTCAACCAAACTTATAACAAAAGCATTTACCTGCAAAGGTGCTGCTGCAAGCATCTCCAACAGTCGCCCCGGATCAATACCAAATAACTCCAGAGGCAATTCATTGAGAAAATTGGATTGTAGTAAAGCCGCTACCGGTGCGAGATGTGGCCCGGGATCAGCGCTTCGTAGCCACTCCGGACTAGTGTGAAGGCTTTGTGCCAGCAGGTGCAATTTTTCGTCCCGGGGGTACTTTTTTCCCTTTTCAATTTCATTCAGGTAGGAAACAGACAATCCACTTCGGACCGATAAGTCGGTAAAAGCCAACTGCAACTCTTGCCGGAGTTGCCGAACTTTCAATCCCAAAAGCACTTTTTCTGAAAATGTTGCCACAGCTCAAAGGTACGATAAAGCAAAACAAGATCAGTATGAAGACCGTGAGAGAACGAGGTCAGAAGGCTCCTGACAGGCAATGTAATTCATTAAAATAACTCGAACAATACACTTCGCTTGAGCTATCACTTAGGGTGACCGGGATCGGAAGGATATTTAGGGAATAAGTAGGTTTTGAGGCTTTGAGGGAGAAAAGGAGGGTTGGAGAATCTTCCCTTTTGCAAAAGGTAGAAAGTAGTAACCATCCACAACGTGTTGTTGAATTTGGAATAGCTAACTTGGAAGTGATTAAATGATTTGGTTATTCGTTTAGGCGTGTATTCGTTTATGCGGAAAATGTCCTCGAACAGCTCGTCCCCAGTACGTAGCCGACCGGCCTGCAAGGCGAGCCTTTTTAGGTGGGGCATCGGATCCATTGATTCCACTCACGCCAAATGCGTGTGCAACCAAAAATCCTTCCGCGCACACCCAGCTAAAACAAGCTCAGGTCGGCGAAGTGGCGGAATCTGAAATCCGAAGCTCCGCCTATAGAGCACCACAACCTCTATTCAAAAAACAGCGAGCCTTTCGAGGACAGCGGTTTTTGGTTACTTTTTGCCAAGACAAAAAGTAACGAGCCCAGCCGGCGAATGAGGCGATGCCAGGCACAAGCTGAAACCATATTTTCAAATACCAACGGCCAGACACAGGGCCTAATCACTACGTTAGAGCGCATGATTAAATCCTATTTTCAGGCAAGACACTTTATTAATTTTCAGGAAAAATCTATAAAAACTCTAAAAATATCTTTTCATAACATATTGACAATCAATATGCAAAAAAGTATTTAGATAGGAGAACGTGGAAGGGCGCAGACGGGTAAAATTGTAGACTCTGCCGCAGGCAGGCTGTAGAACCTAGAACGCAGTATTTAGAACACAAAACTCTCCCCGTCCCGGTTTTTTCGAAATAACTCAATAACCCAACAACTCCTTATAATTCATTTCATACTTTGAAAAGCATGAAATGAATTATGGAAAATAAAAATTGAAGTTACAATTGGTTGAACAGGGAAAACTTTGGTTATTGAAAAGAGTTTTATTAATATAAAAAATTGACTGCACATTAGTGTCTTAAATCGGCAACAGAAAACTCTGGGTTCTTTGCATCGCGAATGTAAGAAACATCATCGTAAAACGTTACCTCGCCTGTTTCTATATTATGCATCGCTCCTACTACACCAATTTCGCCATTTTCAACCATTTGTTCCAAAATGAAACTCCGCTCTATTATATTTTTAACACTGCGTTTGACGTTAATTTGAGCCACATTTTCCACAAATTCTGTATTAGTGGAGGTTCTATTTTTGACTATTGTATTTTCCTGATAAACGGCCGGTTGTAATTTGGACAACAATTCCGTCAGGTTGCCCATTTCCACATGATCACAAGCACCTTTTACAGCGCCGCATTTACTGTGACCCAGTACGACAATAAGTTTGGATCCGGCTACTTTACACGCAAATTCCATACTTCCCAGGATATCCGTATTAACGATGTTACCGGCAATGCGAACAGAAAATATATCGCCCAGCCCCTGATCAAAAATGAGCTCTGCAGACGTCCGACTGTCTATACAACTAAGAATTATGGCAAAAGGAAATTGGCCATCCCGGGTATCATTGACTTGTTCCAACAAATTTCGATTGGCTTTCAGGTTATTGATGAACCGTTCATTGCCATCTTTTAATAATTCCAAAGCTTTTCTGGGGGAAATTGAATCTTGAAGTTCTTTTGTCAATGTTTTCATTGTTTTGTTTGATTTGAACTGGGTTAGGCCTAACTTTCCTTTCCTGTAAGTATACCATTTCTTTTAAAGAATGGACGTACTGAAGCAAAGGAAACGATTTATTGCTCAGACGGTTGTAAAACATAAGCAACTCTAATCGGATTCTAATCCACTCCAGCCTGGTTATCTTTGTGCTATGGCACTTAAAGGTTACTTTACAAAGGGCATTGTGGAGGCGGGTTGTGATGAAGCCGGTAGGGGTAGCCTTGCAGGTCGTGTCTATGCCGCTGCTGTTGTCCTCCCACCTGGATGGAATCACCCATGGCTCAATGATTCTAAACAAATTACTGAGACACGTCGCATGGTGTTGCGGCAGCATATAGAGCAGGATGCCATTGACTGGGCGGTCGCCTGGTGCGAGCCAGAAGAAATTGATCGTTTTAATATTTTGCAAGCTTCCATTCTTGCCATGCATAAAGCCATCGCCAATTTAAAACAAACCCCTGAAGCGCTGTTGATTGATGGCAACCGATTTCGGCCTTTTCTCGGCATTCCACACAACTGTATTATACGCGGGGATAGTTTGTACCGATCTATTGCTGCCGCTTCTATACTCGCAAAAACATGGCGCGACGACTATATGACTGAACTTCATCAGCAATTTCCTGAGTACGGCTGGCTGGAAAATAAAGGATATCCAACCCGTCATCATCGGGATGCTGTAGCTCGACTCGGCGCCAGTCCTTTCCATCGTGTCTCCTTCCGTGTTGATGGCTGTCCAATTGGAACTATGCAGCATTCTGTCTAAATATTTTTTAAGGATTGAGGGAAACTACAGGCCAAAGACAATTTCTATCTTTGCGCCATGACATACCCCGTAGTAACGGCTTCCCAGTGCTTGTTGAATGACCTTCACGATGTGATTCTGCAGATATCCTCTGACAAGTATGCCAGCATCACCCCTATACTATCTGGAAGTAGCATAGGTCAACATGTGCGGCATATACTTGAGTTTTATGATTGTCTGCTGGACCAGGCAGCGGATGATCTCATCAGCTATGGTTTGCGCAAGCGCGACTTGGTGCTGGAATCAGATCCTTCTATAGCAGCCAGGCACTGCCTAATATTGTCATCCAAACTAAATGACCTGACCAGTGATAAAAGGTTGAGTTTGGCCATGGAATTGCCCTTTGATGGGGTTGAAGACCACCATGTTCAAACTACCCTCTTAAGAGAATTGGTTTATTGCCTGGAACACGCTATCCACCACATGGCCATCATCAGGATTGGTCTTCAAATCATGGATCCATCGATATTACTTGCTGATAACTTTGGCGTGGCACCTTCTACGCTGAAATATCGGGAGTCGCTATGTGCACAGTAACCTGGATCCCTGCCAGCACCGGTGGGCATTTTTTAACGTCTAATCGCGATGAAGCTCCCCTCAGAGCAGCCGTCGATCTAGCCCATCGCCAGTCTCCAATGGGTGAATTTTTGCATTATCCGGTTGATCAGGGGGCAGGTGGCACCTGGTTTTGCATTTCGGAAAATCAACGCGCAGTTTGTCTGCTCAACGGCGCAAAACGCAAACACAAACATGCACCGCCTTACCGCCGCAGTCGAGGACTAATCGTGCTGGATGCCTATGATTATACTGATTTTAATGTATTCGTTCGAGACCACAATCTAAATGGCGTTGAGCCATTTACTATGATTCTTGCCGAAAACGATAGCGCCAAATCCCTCATTTGGAATGGCCGCAAAAAGGAGGTCATTGATGTGCCATCAGGCAAACCCTGTATTTGGTCTTCATCGACCCTCTACCCTTATCAGGTAAGGGAAAAACGACGCAAGTTATTTAGTCAATTTATCGCGGCTATTCCAGAACCCACTTTGGAGGACGTGCTCCAATTCCACCAATTGGAAACGGGCGATATCCACAATGGATTTATCATGAATCGGGAAAACAGGGTGCGTACCATTAGCATCACGGCGGCTCATTTGGGCGGCGAGGCACCCTATTGGATCCACAAAGATCTGCTCCATCACCAAACCGAACGCCGTGTCCTACTTTCATGATTTGAAAGCGCGTTGGGGCCAATGGGAGTTTTGGCCAGCCTGGTTTTTTAATATTCCGGTCTTTGGCATTTGGCTTTGGTTTGGACTGCGCTCGCGCAATCTCCTTTTTTTTACACGAGCCAATCCGGCAATTGAAACAGGCGGACTATTTGGAGAATCAAAAATCCATATTCTCCAATTGCTTCCAGAACATGTCTACCCCAAAACAATCTTTCTGCCTGCAGGCGAACGAAACTCGGACGACATACGACAGCGCCTCATCCATCAGCAGCTTCACTACCCGGTGATGGTCAAACCCAATGTAGGCGAACGTGGATTTTTGGCTAAAAAATGTAAGGACGAACAAACATTATTTGAACACATTAATCAAAGGCCGGATGTTGACTTTCTCCTTCAGGCTTACATCGATTTTCCCGAAGAATATAGTGTATTATATTCCCGCTTTCCAGATGCACCTTCGGGTTGCATAAGTTCGCTGTGTGCTAAATCCTTCCTATCCGTTACCGGAGACGGACACAGCACGATTCATACTTTAATGCAACGCAATGACCGGTCCCGTTTCCAGATTGATCGGCTCCTGATTGAAGAGCCCGCATTGCTGTCCGAGATACCATCAAGTGGCGAGCAGCGACTCCTTGAGCCCGTAGGCAACCATTGCCGGGGCACCGCCTTTTTAGATGCCTGCCATCTCATCACACCCCAACTGACTCGTGTGTTTGATGACATTAGTCAACAAACGAAAGGTTTGTTTTATGGCCGATTTGACCTACGGTGTAAATCATTGGATGCCTTGTCATCTGGTCAGGATTTTGCCATCCTGGAATATAACGGGGTTGCAGCCGAACCAGCACATATCTATCATCCCGGCAGATCAATTTGGAAGGCCTATAAAGACATTTATGCGCATCTGTATATCGTATTTCGTATTGCACAGGCCCAAAAAAAGAAAGGAGTCGCCACGGAGTCATTTGGCGATGTACTGCGTCAGGGTCGCAAATGGTGGAAATATAAAAATACCTGACCGGACTGGGGGTCTCCTTCAATCCATTATATCACAATCATCATCCTTATTGCATATAATGTGATTGTTTCATTGTACTTACACACCATGTTATTGAATATCAAACCTACTGTTGACTGATGCTCTTTTTTACGTATTTTTTTGCAGCTTTCTTTTTAAGTTTATTGGGCTCACTCCCCTTCGGAGTGATCAATCTCAACATACTTTCGACGGCAGTACACAGCGGTAAAAAATCGGCGCTACAAATGACATTTGGCGCAGTAATGATTGAAGGAATCCAGCTTATATTTATTTTAATGAGTTACCGGTTTTTGGCCGCCAATCCGGCATTTGACCGGGTGCTCCACTATCTGGCATTGCCCGTTTTTTTGGGGCTTGCAGGATATTATTTATTGGCGAAGAGCAATATCGAAACTGAAGTAGTGCACCCCAAGTACCCTTTTATTCAAGGGGTGATCTTTGCATTAATGAATGTGTTGGTTTATCCCTTTTGGCTATTTTGGCTTGCCTGGCTCAAATTTCCTGTTGATCAGACTGCCATGCAAATAACGTTCATTGCTGGTGCCGCTTCTGGTGCCTTTATATCCATGATTCTATTTATACTCCTTGGCCAACTCATCAAATCGCGCACCCAGCAATTGACCACTTATCTCAACAAAATTATTGGATGTATTTTTTTGGGTTTGGCACTATGGGAGTTATATAAATACTTGTTTTAAGGTATTAGGTGAACCACTTTTTAGTCATTGTCCCCTTACACCTATATCAGGTGATCATTGATTTTGGACGAAGAAAAATAAGTCAGCTTTAACCCAAATCATGCATTAGGCTTCGTGCGAAGGTCATTTCGGCAAAATAAGCAGGTGCTTCGCCGACAAGGCATAGTCGCCTATGGTGAGAAGGGGAAGTGACTGATTTTGAAGCAGAAATGAGCTGCAGCCGAAGCAAGATGAAAAACCAATAGTGATTAATAATACTGTATTTTATGCTTTACAAAATTCAGTACCCTTTACTTACCACATAGAATAACCCATGCTTCGCGTAAATGGGTGATTTACATACAATAGAAGTACTTTTTTATTATTTATTTTCAAACCTAATGCACGATTTGGGTTTAAACCTTCTTATTCAAAAGCCCCTCTTCAAGCAATATGGATTCAATTTCCGTCTCCTCATCCAGCTCTTTCGCATTAAAGAGATAAGGTGTGCCAAAGCCCGCTTCGCGCTGTTCAGCAAAGGTCTCTCCGAAGGGGAGATACATCACAAATTGATAGGGCTGGCCAGCTAAGTCTGTCAAGAAAGTAGAACTGCCTAGATGATCGGGATGGTACCAGTAGATGACATCTGGGCAATTTCCATCTTGCTCACATATACACTGTTTGTATTCTTCCGACCCAGGAGTATAATTAACACACTCATCTCCTGGTAGAGGAACATTTTCAAAAGACCCCTGACCCAATCCGATACCCCAGCCCTGTACAGGGATCCGGATGTCCATTTGCTGCAGCGCAGGCAAAGCATCCACATGATCACCCTCCAGATCTTCTGCATCTACAAATGCTGTCGATGGCCCCGCCAGTCGGCTGGCGATCCGCTCCGATCCTGCATAGTAGTGTTTGGAGTTATGAAGGAAATATCCCATCGCAACGAAGATAAGGGAATTGAATTTAAAAAAAATTGTTATAATTTATGTTTGTGCATATGGGCATTGAAGTGGCCACCGAGATAACTTTAGAGGACAAAACAGCCTCTGAACAAGTACGTCTGATTGCAGAACTGGATGGAAAAGACAAGTCCGTCATCTTCGGTCTGATCGAGACGATGCTCACCAAAAAGAAGTTCAAAGACTTCTTTAACAAAAATGTAGCTATGCTATAAAACAAAAAAGCCCGCCATTTTTGCAAGGCCTAATGTCTCTTATAAACTTTCTATTAGCTTTTTAAAATAAGGTATCTGTCCTACAATTAGAGGGCTTAAAAATATCGCTACACAAGTTACCCAAAACATTATTCCTTCTGGTGGTAGAGGAACGTTTTTACCCCAAATAACTCTCGCTAAAACTGATAAACCAACGTAAACAAACAAATTGAATAAAGAGAATAATAACGGTTTGTATAGCTTGATACTTTCAAAGTACTTAAACAAAATGAAATATAAAATTATAAACGGTATTCCATAAAACAATATTCTCCAAAGATTCCATAAAATAGCCGAATCAAAACTGCCTTTTACATCAAACGATTCAAAGCTGTAGTATAGTAAGACCATTAAAAAGCTAAAAATAGTTTCAATAGCAAAAAGACATATATATAAAATTAAAAATAATATACCCTTATTCATTGTGTGCTTTTTTAATTAACTCTTGACCTAATTTTACCCTATCTTCATAAATCCCAAAATTAAACGATTTGCCACCGTTAAAACTTTCTTTCATCACATCGTTAACCGCTCCAGGTCCAAGAGTTTTTGCAACATTGCCTGTAAAAAGATCATTGATATTACCAATAATTGAATTAAGGTCATTTCCCTTATAGCTGTTAATGTATTCTTGTACCTTAGATTGTTCAAATTCAACCATTTTAAAATCTAAAGACATTCCTGTTAAACCTTCAAATGACTGCTTACTTCCATTAGCATCTGTAAAACCGCCTGATAGTTTCCCATCTGCCAACAAATCTTTCGCATTCTTTATATTGTGAGAAAACAAAAACTTATTCCCACCCTTTAAAAAGGCTTCTGTATTATCTTTTATTATCCATAAATTCGGTGTTTCTGTTGCTCCAACTGCATTTAATCCAGTTACTAATTGTGCAGCACCGAACCATTTAGATCCGTATCTTTTAGAATCTGCTTGACTTTGAGCCCAACCGTAATAAGCATTTCGCTGATAAACAGTCTGGAAAGCATCCGACCTTAAACGTTGTGTGCTGTATGCCGCTGCTGAATTGAATGATTTACTATCATAAACACCTGCTGTAGAATACCATTGTGTTGGCTTCAATGAAAACCAAGGATTTAAAGCAAAAATTGAAGGTACTGGTTCTCTACCATCTGGGTCAACATAATAAATTGGATTATTAGCTGAAAATACATAGGGTGACGTTGACGGATATTTACCCGCCATCGGATCCACACCCCACCACATACTCACCCTAGGATCATAATAGCGAGCACCATAATAATAAAACCCTGTCTCCTCATCCAGTTCCTTGGCATTAAAAAGATACGGTGTACCAAAGCCTGCTGCTCGTTGCTCCGCAAAGGTTTCTCCGAAGGGGAGATACATCACAAATTGATAGGGCTGGCCAAATCTGTCTGTGAGAAATGTACTGCTACCTAAATGATCGGGATGGTACCAGTAGATGACTTCTTCGCAAGTTCCTTCTTGCTCGCATATACACTGTTTGTATTCTTCCGACCCAGGAGTATAATTATCACACTCATCTCCTGGTAGAGGTACATTTTCAAAAGACCCCTGACCTAATCCGATGCCCCAGCCCTGTACAGGGATCCGGATGTCCATTTGTTGCAATGCAGGTAAAGCATCCACATGATCACCCTCCAGATCTTCTGCATCTACAAAATCTGTCGATGGCCCGGCCAGGCGGCTGGCGATCCGCTCTGATCCTGCATAGTAGTGTTTGCTTAGTTGTCCGTAGCGATCCACAACGGAATAACCGCTCACATAGCGCACATAGTTCCCCATGCGGGCAGCATACTGGTATTTTTTTCCATTCATCCCTAACGACACCACGGTGCCGTGCCCTTTCAATGCTCTCTCACCAGAGGCGTCATATACCGCGTGCTGAATAGCCGCGCCGGCTATATTTACAGCCTTCAATCTCACAGATAGGTCCAATTTTTCTAAATATCACATTGACATCAGTACCATGTTTCTCCCTCCCAGTCTTTGGTTGGAAAAATTATGGGCTTGGTTAGATTGGCAGGGGTCTTGCGATAGAGGTAATTTAATTTTCCTGTGTACGTACCCCATGGTCGGCCTTTATTCTTGTAAAAATGAATATCTCCATCATTTTCGATCTTACCAAACCAATATTCAAAATTTCGTAGGTCATGATTGTACTTTTCTATTTTAACAGTGCTATCCTGAATAAAATAAAAGCAATACTGACCGCGTTCCATATTATTTGCAATTTCATCAGTTGGATAGTCTAGCATTCTAGTTCGAATGAACAAGATACCTGAATTTGAAAACCTTATATAATCATACTTGGTTCTTAAACCAGTTAAAACATTGCCCATTCTATCAGTAGTGACATATTTATTCTCAGCAACATAAATTACTGTGGTATCGATTAAATCATTAAATACAAATTTTTTTCGCGATAAATGGTATGCACTTGTTATTGCTTGTTGACCTCCACCATAATTTATCCATTCTGGCGGTATATAGCCACATCCAGCAATGATAATAATTATGAATATACTGAGTATATAATTCATAATTATTGATCTTTAGCTGTAGAATAAAATAATTTGTTCTTTGTTAAATAATTGTGTATGAAATTTTGCAAGTACATATGATCTTTCCCAGCATTTCGCTTGTAGTTAATTGGATTAATTCCAGGTAGGGTAGATATGGATTGGCCGTTATTTAGTAATTGGTTATATGAATCTTGATCATAAGTACCATATAATCCTCCTGCAGGATTTCCAGGCCTAGATAACCAATTATTAAATTCATCCTTTCCCGATCTTAAACCAGTGAAAACATCTGAACCTATTATACTATTCCCCGCATTACTTGCGAATTGAACACTACCACCTCCAGACCACCAACGATCATTCTTATCTCCCAGACCTAGTGGTGCAATATCATTGTAGATATTGACACCAACATCTCCTACCTTACCACCGCCATACCCCACTCGCTGATTGCGTCCATCGGAATTAAATACAAAATTAGAACCAACACTTCCTGAACTTTGAAAATCATTGCTCACCCCAGTTGCGGAGTTATTATGGAACGTATTTAAAGGTAATGCATTCCCTGATCCTGAGCCACCTGTCAATGCCGGGCTGATTATGATATCCCTTTGAAATGATAAATTACCGGAAGCGCCATGCGCAGTACCTAATCCATAGTTATAAAAATTAGCAGCTACATTCACACTTCCCATTACATTTCCTGACTTAAAGGAACTGCCTAAAGCTAAACTTGCTGAAAAACCGCCTCTGAAGTTGGTTTTAAAACCAAAACCTAATCCAATCCCTGATTTTCCAGGCCATCTTCCATCCGGGTCTATATACCGTACAGGATTATTAAAGGTGTAAATATATGGACTCACCTCTGGGCCTTCTCCCGCCAACGGATCCACACCCCACCACATACTCACTCTCGGATCATAATAACGAGCTCCATAATAATATAGTCCGGTCTCCTCATCCAGCTCCTTCGCATTAAATAAATACGGTGTACCAAAGCCAGCTGCACGCTGTTCAGCAAAGGTCTCTCCGAAGGGGAGATACATCACAAATTGATAGGGCTGGCCAGCTAAGTCTGTCAAGAAAGTAGAACTGCCTAGATGATCGGGATGGTACCAGTAGATGACATCTGGGCAATTTCCTTCTTGCTCACATATACACTGTTTGTGCTCCTCTGATCCTGCCTCGTAATTTCCACAAATATCAACAGGTAGGGGCACATTTTCAAAAGACCCCTGACCCAATCCGATGCCCCAGCCCTGTACAGGGATCCGGATGTCCATTTGTTGCAATGCAGGTAAAGCATCCACATGATCACTCTCCAGATCTTCTGCATCTACAAAAGCTGTCGATGGCCCCGCGAGGCGGCTCGCTATCCGCTCTGATCCGGCATAGTAGTGTTTGGAGCTATGAAAGCGATATTTCATTGCCACAAAGATAGGGGATATGTATTAAATTGAAAGTATTATAAGGACGTGAATGCACATCTGGGCGATGATGTAACCTATGAAATTGCCTTTATTCCAGCCTTGGCTGATGATTATTCTAATATTGTCAGTTGATTTATTGTTTTTTTGTAATTTCTCTTTTGACAATACACTACTTTCTCAACTTTCTGTCTACACAAGAATCTTTTTGCCAGCTAAGTTAATAGTAAATGACTCATATTCTTTACTGCCGATTAATTCAAGTATAATTCCTTCTTCAAAATCCAAGGTTAGTGCATCTCTTTCATTATTAATTGTAGCCTTAACTATTTTTTTCTCTAATAACTTTAATAATCCATAATCATTTTGAACAGGAAAAACTTCATCATATATATGCTTTCGACTACTATAAAAAAATGAAAAACTTCCTGAAAACTGAATAAAGCCATTACTTAGAAATAATGTTATGAAGTTTAACCCAAAAGCAATTTGACTTATTTCTTCATTTTGGATGCTGTTTAGATTAAAATCTTCGGGTATTTTATACATAACGATACTTTTTTTATTGCTTCCAATATCCTTCTGGCAATGGGACATGCGTTTCATGTTGTGCACCTGGTTTCATTGTTGCGGGATTAATGCCCTGTGAACCTCCTTGAGGCATAGGCTTCTCAAGTCGCCAATATCCATTAGGATATTGTCCTGTAGGTTTTTCAACCCTAATTGTCATTCCGTCAGGCACAATTTTCAAAGGAGCTTGAGGCGAATTAGTAGGAGTCATAAACTTTGGTGTTGCTTTGGGTAGCCCCTTTATGGCATCATCAAGTAAACCCAAACTCTTTACACTTTGCGCAACCAAACCCCTGTTTCCACTCAACATCCTACCCCCCGATCCTCCTCCTCCAGCAACAGACAATGCAATTGATATTGCTGTTACGGCAAGATCTCTCACTCCTCCAGCATATTCTCCAAGACCATGTACTTCTTTGGAATTTAGGTTGTCGGTAGAATGGTAGTTCCATTGGCTACCGTCCCACATTTGCCAGTCTGCACCACCATCTGAATTTGTATTTGCCCAGTAATAATTTCCATCATCATACTGGTACATGTTACCATGAGAAAACTGCTTGTGCCATATCATTTCTCCAGGCGGCTCGTCGCCTTCTTCAGGAATCATCCCCGTCGGATCGATATACCTCACCGGATTCTGGAAGGTGTAAGCGTACGACGACCATTCCGGCATTTTCTCCGCCAACGGATCCACACCCCACCACATACTCACCCTCGGGTCATAGTATCGAGCTCCATAATAATAAAGCCCCGTCTCCTCATCCAATTCCTTCGCATTAAAAAGGTATGGCGTACCAAAACCCGCAGCGCGCTGCTCGGCAAAGGTCTCTCCGAATGGGAGATACATGACAAATTGATAAGGTTGGCCAGCTCTGTCTGTCAAGAAAGTAGAACTACCTAAATGATCGGGATGGTACCAGTAGATGACATCTTCGCAAGTTCCTTCTTGCTCGCATATACACTGTTTGTATTCTTCAGACCCAGGAGTATAATTAGCACAAACATCTCCTGGTAGAGGTACATTTTCAAAAGACCCCTGACCCAATCCGATACCCCAGCCCTGTACAGGGATCCGGATGTCCATTTGTTGCAATGCAGGTAAAGCATCCACATGATCACCTTCTAGATCTTCTGCATCTACAAAAGCTGTCGATGGCCCCGCGAGGCGGCTCGCTATCCGCTCTGATCCGGCATAGTAGTGTTTGCTTAGTTGTCCGTAGCGGTCCACAACGGAATAACCGCTCACATAGCGCACATAGTTCCCCATCCGGGCTGCATACTGGTATTTTTTTCCATTCATCCCTAACGACACCACGGTGCCGTGCCCTTTCAGTGCTCTCTCACCAGAGGCGTCATATACCGCGTGTTGAATAGCCGCACCCGCGATATTTACAGCCTTCAATCGATTACTTTCATCCCACGCCATATGACGGCTCTCGCCAGCCACCTTATGATGGTATGTCACATTACCGTTTAAATCATAGAGAAAATTCTCAACCTGATTGCCATTGATCGCTATTGCACTCAGCGCATTAGGCGTGAATGCGCCATAACTATAATCGTGGTCGTAAGTATTCTCATTTACTGGAAGGGCATCAAGTGTATGTTCCTGTTTTTTGCTTGTGATCCGGTGCATAGGTCCATAAGTCATTTCCAGATCCCAGGCATTGTCACCATCATTCTCCAGCCACCAACCGCCATCACCTGTCAGACGGTTGAAGTTATCATATTCAAACGTATGGTCAAATGCTCCGCCCATTCCTCCTATCGGGGCTGCTTCATTTACCAATTTTGTGATGTTTCCCACAAGATCAAAAGTATAGGAATTTTCGAACATTGTAGCACCACTTTCTGTCATTGACTGCAAATTGGTTAAGCGCCGCAGTTCGGTTGAGTATGTGTAGTGGTTTTTTGCTCCATTGCCGTAGAGACTGTACACCTTTTGTTCGTAAAGGTCGTAGCCAATTTCTTGTATGTAATACGCATCTTCATTTTTTACACTTTTTAAGTTGCCACCTTTATCATAAGCGTAGGTCACTTTTTCCCCACCTGGATAGGTCATCGATCTGATGCGGTTCCAGGAGTCATATTCAAACTCATGAACAAAAGTCTGTACCAAAGGCGCTACCGGGGCTACTATTGTTCTTTTGTGCTTCACCACTTCTCCCATATTCCCGTATTCAAATTCTTGAACACCTGTACCATCTTCTTGCCGATGCAATCGGCCTCTGTTGTTTGCATCCATTGTGCCGGCATCGTAATAGGTATAAGTCACATTGTTGACATTATCAGATGGGTTTTGTTGAGGGCCCACCTGTGGATATGTGACGCTGGCAAGACGTCCAAGACCGTCATAAGCGTATTCAATTGCCAGGTCCGGGTCCGGGGCTGAAAGTACAGCCGTTACTACTGTGGATATTTGTCCAAGATTGTCATAGGTGTACGCTGTAGTACCTCCGTCCGGGTGCGTCCAACTTACTAGCCGGCCTGCAATATCATAGTCGGAAACGGTAATCTCTCCTTCTTCATCCGTTACTGTCATCACCTGGCCGAACCCGTTATAGGTATATTCCGTCTCCAGGTCATTCGTCTCTGTCCGCATCAAACGATCATCTGCATCTTTCCATGTTTCGCGTACCATTGTCGTGCTTCCATTTATAGGGATTGTTGTCTCCGTATACAACAAGTCATCATTGATTCCGTATTCGATCACTGTTTCAGTGCCTACGCCATCAAATTGTGATACAGGGCGGTCAATTGCGTCGTAGGTAGTACGGCTGAAGGGGTTGCCTGCTACGTTGTAAATAAATTCAGGGTTTCCCACTAATTGTGAAAATGTCGGGTGATATTGTCGTATCGCTCTTCCCCAAAGATCTTTCACCACTACTCCTGAAACTGACATCCCAAAAGTGTAATCATTGTTTTCATAAAGCTCTACGGTCTTTTTTACCTGTACCGGTTCCCCCAATCCGTTACTTATGGTGACTGTAAGTTTAGGCAATCCATTTTCTTGCGAATCATAATGTTTTGTGGTAGCAAAGGATTGACTATTTGGTGACAGCCCATACAAATGTTCGATTGTATAGTTTGGATCCTTAGGGCTTGTTACTCTTTCCAACCGGCCTCTCTCATCATAATTGTACTGCATTACATTCTCTGTGATATCCGTAGTTGTCAATACGTGCCCGTACCGTGGGTCATACGTTGCAAAAGATGAAAACTCATAATTGTCTTCAATTGCAGTTATGTACTGGTTAAGTTCAACATCATAGGTATAAGTACGAATAAGTGCATCACCTACAGGTGGAGCGGGATATGTGATGGTTGCAAGGTTGCCATAGGCATCATATGTCATTTCAGTACTGTTAAAATCATTCTCCTCAAAAAAAACATCTACCTTCAATATGTCACCTTTGCCATTAATACCATCTACCCTCCTGCGCCGCATCTGATCACCACTTACCACTTCAATTTCTTGAGGGATTGCAAGTATATTTTCTACCGGATATTCATCCATCCAGATAATCTCTGTAGTATAATTATTTCCACCTGTATGAGTAACTGTTTCAACTCGTCCAAATTCATCGTATTCGTATGTCTGAGTGCGAACTACAGGATCAGCCCCTGCTTCCCACCACTCTTCTCTTTCTGAGGTTAAGAGTACAAATGCCTGGCCTGTTCCTAATGTACCTCCTACATCATAGTTTTCGACTAGTGGAGGATCGACCAAATTGATAACCCAGAATTCTCCTCCCATATCTGGTGCATGACGGGTATATTCGCGAAAGGAGCTTTTAAACAACTGATTTTCTGGAATCTCTATGATTTCATAGTCCATAAAATCCACTGGAGCTTGAATAGTTACCGATCCTGACATAATATGACTCTCACGCTCCATTCCCGCCATGTAATAGCTGTTATTAAAATAGCGGTTCACGCCCTGACGGTACACTTCACTTTCTGGATTCCCAGGCTCCATTCGGTCTATAGTACGCACATACTCGTACCCAAGGAAATCTCGTTCCCTACGGTCATACTGGCCATTGTGATAAGCAAATTCTTGTTCTGTAAAGCCCTGATAATCTCCAGCCTCAATGTCTGGCCCTACCGTAACTATTGCATATGGGTCTGTTATACGCAATGAATGCATCACCCATCTACCAGAGGGCATATTGTATGTTGGCCCTGACACTTTGTAATCAACGGTATATATTGCTCCAGGGGGTGTCTCAATTGATTGCAACTTGTTTGTCCGTCGAATCAAAGAATGACGTACTGTCAATGATCCGTCATCATGTTGTTCAAGAAAATCCGGAAACCCGTCTCCGTCATAATCTTCTATAGTTTTTTTCGTTTTGTTTACTGAATTTGATGCCAGAACAGCATTGATGTTGATCGGAAATTTAATACAAAATCCAAAAGGTGTACTTATTATAGGCGCAAATGTACCCGATGCATTTATTCCATAATTTGATGAAGCTGCATGAGTGTTGAGTTTAAAATTTGTGATACAGGGGTCTTCCTCTACCAGTTCAATTTTACCACCAGAATTAAATACAACAAAGTATTGAGGCAGAATATCAATATTTTCTCTAAAAATATAATCTAGCAACCCATCACCATTGATGTCAATTAGTTGGCCATTGGTATTCGCACTTCCTGTCCCTAATGAAAAACCTCCGGCTATACTATGTCCTTTTCCGTAATTAAAACCTAATCCGCCCCCCTCAGAATAGTTGGATTGTCTGTTTAAAGGCACATCTCCCCATTGTTCAACAGGACTATCCTCCCCACTTATACCGAGGTTAAGTCCCACATTAAAATTATTAACATCATATACCAATCGGTCACTTAAGCCGTCACCATTGATATCTACCCAAATGACCTGAGCTTCACTTTTGCTTTGACCAAATTGGCCACTAATCCCTAAGGAAGCTTGAGCTTTGCCATGATTTAAATACAATCCCCATTTTGTACCTCCTGCTCCCGATGTACTCCCTGTTTGGTCACCACCACGCCCAAAAGTTCCCGATGTAGAGGATGAAGACCCTTCATTTTCTACTTCCGACTTTCCGACATTATCACCCCAGGTCCTATCACCACCTACAACATTGTCAGCATACAGACCTCCGGTAGCATTAGTAACTTGAACGTAATCGCTAAACATTAGATCCGGATATCGGTCACCATTAATATCGAAATAATCAGATAGATTGCGTGTCCAGGAACTGATTGTTTTGTTCCGTCCAATATTCATAGGACCAATACTCAGCCCCCCGGTCCCAGAGATAGTTTTTGAAACCTGGTATTTATTCACCGACCATGCTCCGGTGGTACTATTGCCTGGTATATCTTCTACAGCCAGGTATCCTGTTTGGAGTCTGAGTGACTCCGACATATTCATCGATCTGGCTGAAAATGGAGCCGCAAAATTAAATACAGAAATACCTTGCCAAACTTTTCTTATGATAAATTCACTATCATGAATTTGACCTTGATTTTTTGCGATCGGATATAAAAACAACAGAGTTGGCATTGTCAATCCGGCTAACGGTCCTGATGACAATATTTCTCCAGTCTCAATATCGAATAATGCCTCTGGCTCAAGATCATCAAAGATATAAATTGTCTGATCGGTCGGATCGAAAACCTTCAATTTTTCTTCAATTTGGGCCAAATCCTCCTCATCGATGTCCTGCTTGAAGGTATTGATAAGCTTTCCAAATTCATCCTCGTCAGCCTCATTTTCGCCAGTATCTGCTTCCTCATCATACATAAACTGACTCCAACCCCGGTAACCATTTCCTCGCCCGTCCTTCTTTCGATGTTGTAATATCACATTAATCCTCGTCAGTTTCTCTTTTTCTTCTTCTTGTGCAGGATTTTCTGAGCTAATATATCCCACTGGAAATGTATATCCTGTATTTATCGTCGGGTCTTCAAGAAGTGACAATACCTTTTCACTCCAATATCCTCCATCTCCAGAAAGCTCTATTGTAATCAACGTTTCGCCTCCACTTTCAACAGCAACCTCAATTGGAGCTACATTATCAACGGTTACACCCTGATTGTTAATTTCATATCCACGCCGCCCTATAAATTGATTATCCTTTTTCACCACCATCCATAATTCAGTCAAACATTCATTGTCTTCGTTCAAGTAGGCATCCAGCCATGTCCAATCAGTTTCAGGGTAAATGTAATACGGCCTACTCTCTGGTTGGGGTGACAATAGCACATTATTATAGCTTTTCCAATGATGTTGGTTATTAGCATTAAAGCGGTTTGTATAATAGGCATAATTCGCCATGTCAACTACAGGCCATATTTCCATTGGGGTCTCCACAACTTCACCCCCTGGTATGGCTTGGTGTAAGTCTATTTCAATTTTTGGATCCCAGCTCAAACCCTGCCAGTATATATTCGAAGTGCTAAGAATTTCAAATCTTGCCAGTGTTTTTTCACTTGCCATCATTATGATGCTCAAATTTGGTGGCGCACTAACAATTGTAGGTTTTGAATTTGCAGGAATAGTATGTGTCCAAAGAAATACATCAGGTTCAGGCTGACATTCTGTTTGTTCAGCTTCTCCCTTAAAAACACGTATCCGAAAAGTTACATCATCAGATAATGTTGGGACAACAATTGGCTCCCAACTAATGAACGCTTCGTTTAAATTTTCGTTGGAATTCGGGATGACTGTTGCAGAAAGGTTTCCTTGCAAAAACCCTTCGGAATAATGGCTCTTATGTGGCGTCAATGATGTAAAATCTCTTTCTTCCGCATTTATAGCCACCCCGCTAATGCTGGTATATCGAACTTCAGGATTCCAACCAATTTCTTCGTTATTTTGCGCCTTGAGATGGTGACGGAAATACAATTTTTGTCCTTTTTTAACTCGAAGATTAGATGTTTCAGCATTCACAAATGGTTGTGGGCTAACACCTCCTGATGACCCATTGCCGGTACATTCGAGTATATATCCACGATAAGCTCCGCCTACTTCCACGCCAAATGCTTGTTGTGGTGATTGAAATTCCATTTGTACAAATCCGCCAGCATGGTAAAAAGCCATAGCAGTATTTTCAATAATATTCTGCGCTGTTACAGAGTTAGATGCCCTTTGCCATTCGGTCATGCCCGCCTCTACGGGATTAGTTACGACTATATCTACTATACAACCATCACAACCATAACCTTCCTTGTCGTCACATCCCACGCAAGGATTCAAAGGAAGTGCACAAGAGTCCAATTCTGCTCCCAATTCGCAGCCTAAAGAAATGTTTTGGGGCAGGTCATTAATTTCATTAGGTAATGTCTCTGAATATCCATAAATCAATCGACAAGTCCCTTTTGAGTAAGGGTCTCCATTCCCGTAAAATCCATTATTGTCTGTTTCAATAGATAATTTTGCTCCTGGAGTAATTCCTTCCTCCGACCAGGAAATAATGATTTCACCATCATGGGGAGCTTCCCATACTTTTACGACTTCAAAGGCTGGCAGTTCAAGACTAAATTCATTGTATTCCTCCGGGATTAATTTCACTGCATTTTCTCCTACTACAATCAAATTTTCTGTTGGCACGCTGCTTGATGAAAAATGGGGTACAGGTAAATCATTTTCAATTTCAATGTAATTGAATAATATTTTTCCGTTTATTGAAATATCTGGTAGTCCATCACCATTTGCGTCAGTGATATAAACATTTGTCATGGTTCGCCCATTAGAAATATTGACCCCTGCATGTCCGCCAATAGCCCCTCTGGATCCTGTGAGACCTATATTTTTATTCAAACTCTCAGATTCGGAATGGTAATTAATATCTCCGATTAGATCGACTAACATTATACCTTCAGTGGAATATGAGTGTACTATTTCCTCCTGGTCGCCAGAACCAATGCGCTGAACAGTATGTGGATAGTAGTATAAAGCATTATTATATTGCCTCACCAAATCTGGAAATCCATCTCCATTCATATCAGCCAACATAGTTAGGGATTTACTAAACTCCCAATCACCAGCAATGCCACCATCCAAACTGACTGTTTTTCCCTTTTCTAAAAGGTTGCATCCAAGACCGATTCCAATTCCAAATCCTACATTTGCATTTCGAGAGGTACTTGATCCTAAAGCAGATGTTAATGGTGTGTATCCTTCATAAGGATAATTAAATAATAGGTTTGTATTTAATATCCCTGGGCAAGACACCATCTCTCTTGAGGCTAAATTATTATCACTACCTAACATTCGATTTAATCGAGCACCCAGACCAAACTTTGAGGGCATCAATACACCATTGATTTCATCATTAGAAGAACTTATATCAGTATCAGACCCTTCTCTCAAAAGGATATCACCTTCCATTAAATTCATGAAAGTATCGCACTGGCCTAATGGATGGATGACGATAGGTGGGTAATTGGAATAGATCGACCCATCCATGGCACAAAAAATATCTGAAACTCCACCATTTGAAATAAAATAGTCGGTATCAAATGATTGTTGGATTCCTTCACAATCTGTATAATAAACTATAAACTTTTCCGGAGACTCAACATAGAATGATCTGCACCTGCATGCATCTCCAACGCCGTTTTGTTGCGAATCCTCTTGCCCAGGATTAAACTTGTAGGGACAATTGTCACATTGATCCCCTACTCCATCACGATCAAGGTCGCTCTGTTCTGGATTGGATTGATTTGGACAATTGTCACATTTATCCCCTATGCCATCTTCATCGTAATCGGCCTGATCAATATTACTTCTAAATGGACAATTATCACAGCCGTTTCCAACTCCGTCGCGATCTGGGTCTTCATTGTGCAAGGACAAATCCTCAGGAGCACTCCACATATCCGGACAGCGGTCACAGGCATCACCCAATCCATCACCATCCTGGTCTGATTGATCAGGGTTGGGATCATTAGGGCAATTGTCACATGCATCTCCGATACCATCACCATCAGGATCCCTTTGATCTGAGTTTGGATTATCAGGGCAATTGTCGCAGCCGTCTGCTTTGCCATCTCCATCCGAATCCGTCACCCCACACGGATTTTGCATACAATCTGGCTCTTGCAATGGATTATAATATCCTGGGCAATTATCACAAATGTCTCCAATTCCGTCATTATCAGCATCTTCTCCGCATTCATCCTCCTCACCGCAGGGCAGCTCTATCAATTCAGCATCGCCAAAAAAACTTCCACATGAGGGAAGATCATTATAATAATTAAAAGTATGACGATAAAAAAATTGATCATCTTCATCATACTCGGCGACAGCGTGCAAAAGCATTTTATGAAAGGCACCTGGCAAATATTCAAATTCATACCTTCTCACTTGTTCTTCACCAAAAGCAACCTCTATTTCTTTCAATAGCCGATTATCCTGTTGACGTACACCATAGCGGCCATTCACAACAGGGTCTGTTCTCTCTAATTCTGCCTCCTCATACATCGAAAACTTAACCGAATGAGTACCATCTACATTCTCAAAACCCGTATATTTAATTTCACTCAAATACAAAACATCTTGATCTTTAACATAGATGTATTTTATTGTATTCCCATATTTATCCTGTGATTTGGCTAACGCCCAATAAGAAATTCCATTTTGATTGAATACTGTATATCCATTTTTGTCGAGTGTATTGGCACCTCCATACCAATGCGTAGTTCCATCTGCGGTAATTACTTCCCAAAAATAGGTATCTGTCGTTTCTCCACGGCGATAAATCTTTGCAAAATCTCCCAATTTTCGGGGATAAAATCGGGCATACTCACCAATTACCCTTCCTTTAAGTGTTGTATTATACTCAGTCCCCTCCTCATGCCGGTGTGGTCGATACCCGTCGTCACCCACCAGTTGCTCACCATTCATTATATACAATTCCGTCTCAAGATTATTAGAAAAAACAGGTGTTCCCCAGCGGGTATCCACTGAAATGGATGATACCGGGATGCTCCAACCCAACCCTAACCATCCGCTACCACCATCACTGGAGTATTGTAGTGCCAATTGGGGCTCCATACCCTTACGGCCAGGTGGAATACGAATTGGATAAGACAACGAAACATCTCCCTTGGAATTTGCTTGTGGGGGCGACATAACTGCAATACCTGCCATTGGATCCGCTACCTTAATGTCGGACATCGTCGTTGGGGTGAACGCAGCCGTTGCCGGAGCTTCTGGTACCTGTATTACTCCGTTGATATAATCCGTGAAGTGATTTGTTTGCACCATTACTACTTTTCGTACTTCATCAACACTATCGACTCCTGCTGATTGCCAGCTTCGGATTTTGTCATCAAAATAATATACCTGAATATCATTGGCTGTGTAACCTATTGGTAACAGAGAAGCATCATAGGGTATTTCGAGAACGACATTTTGTGCAAATTGATACCCGTCGGGTAAAAAGCGGAAACCTAAGCGACCTTGGGTCACATTCACCAAGCCACTATTCATCGGCATCAAATCGACTTTTCTCAAAAGGGTTATAGAAACATGTACTGGAGAAGTTACAGCGCCAGAATCAATACGAATAGTTGCACCTTTATGATTTAATGTTGTAGATGTAAATGCGTCAACATTTAATTCGGCTTTGTATTTGTCTTCTAATGCATAGAACAAATCACTTTCTTCCAATTCCTCCTTTATTGCAAAGATCATATTGCCCCTAAGTTGATGGGAGGAGTCTAACCATTCTATTACTAATTGACCTGATTTCCTTTCTTCTTCTGAAAGAGGATGCAGGAATTCAAACTTTCCTGCTTTAATCGTCTGTATTTGATCTCCATTGATCAGTTCAAAAGTCCCATTGCCTTCTGTAATACCACTTATATATACTTGGCCATTGTGGACAAGTTTTATTTCATGAACATCAGGGCGAATAGCAGAAAGCCCATCACTTTTTTCATTATAAGATTCAATCCGTACATTCCTGATTTTATACCCGCCTCCAGATGCATCGTATGTATGAAAGCGGAGATGATTTGCCCCGCCTTTCAATAAGTCTGCAGGTAACCATTGCTGCACAGAAGTCCAAGACGAATTTTTTTTAATAAGGTGTCCGCCATAAGTGTTAGATGAATTGAGAGACCATGCTACACCTTCCAAACCTTGGACTCCATTCACTTCATAACACAGTCGGTAACTATTCGCTGTATTTTGATGGTTATCAATATGTATGGTGAAAAGATTATCATGTGGACTGTCATATTCACTTGCTTCAATATTACCTATCAGGCCATCTGAATGGTCTGCTTCATAGACGACTATACCAGGGATTTTCGGTTCAATATTCTTTTTTCTTACCACCTCTCGATTAGGTAGCGACAGGATAACCGGGGTTTCCTCAATATGCTCCTCATGAAAGTCATTTTGTTCATGGTTGAATTCCTGGTCAATATCCTGATGCATAACTACAAAAGAGCCATTTCCATTGCCCGGATCGCCAATGGGCTTGTTGGACATTGAGTATGGAAAGCTTGTCAACCAATCTTTTTGTGAAGGACCTGGTATCCAGCCACTTACCATTAAGATGAACAATCCAGTAAGACCAAGGCTACGCAATAACATATCATCCCGTTGCCAAGTTAATTCCAAAACGGCGGTGACTCGATTTCTTTTATGCTGCATAATTATATTTATTTAGCCTCCGCCTGATCTGGAATATGCAGGTATTGCACATTCCATTCAGGTCGAATAGTTTAATTTAATCGATGAATGCGTTCACTAACTTTTACTTTTGGACCACCAATTTGTATTGACGTGTAACTTCTTTTCCGCTAATCACGATCACATAATTTCCAGCCTCTGATATTCTGGACTTGTAGATTTCTGTGATTGAACGGTTCACTTTATCGTACCGAAGAGTCCTTCCATCAGCATATAAAATAGATATCATCAATTCCTCTTCTTCCCATTCCTTTAGGCTGATTGTAAAATCATAATTTGTGGATACGGGATTGGGAAAAATAAATCCATCATTATTTTTATTGTCTGGTTCCGGACATTGTTTTTGTTCTATGCTTACCATTTTACTAAGTGTACCGTATGGGGGGGATTTAAGACGCAATTCATACTTACCAGCAGCCAATTGGTCAAATTGTATATTCCCTTTATTTGTGGTCTTTGCGGTCGTGCCAGCGTATCCTAATCTGTGTAAGCTTATATCCTTGCGACTTGTTGGCATGCTAGACCAATCCACCTTAATACTGCCGTATGTCTCGCCACACGTTATAGTGTCGGAATGTATTGCCATCAAGAAAGTCGGGCCTACCACAAAGGAAAACAGGTCTGAACCTGAATTATCTCCATCAGGTAGAATCAAACAACTGTAATTGCCTGTAGAATCAGGCTCCATGAGGGTATAAGTTGCATCTATATGATCAAAGGGCCATGCAGGATTGGCCAGTTGAACAAGCCACAGGTCCATCGAGGAATCCAATACCATATTCACTGCAGATGAATCAAGCTGGATAAAAAGAGGGATACTTCGCAATGTAGTGTCTAACACCATTATCTCCCAAGATCTCTCCATCCGGGCGGGTAAAGTAGCAGAAGTATCCATGGGTTCAAAAGTCAAGGAGTCATTATCATCTGCCCACAGAATAAATGCCTGATCACCGATAGTCGAACTATTGGTAGTGTTCGTCTGAGCAATCTCATTGAAGCCAATGGTCAGCCCCACATCTCCATAGAGATTTTGAGTTTGTTTCTGGTAAAGAAGACTGCCATCATCCCTCCCAAGTCCGGTGACCCTGTGTATATATACCGGGTGATCTTCTGCTGTCCATATTGGAATCCCGTCGGACCTGAAGTAATCAGAAGAATCCGGTAAAGAAATACCATATTTTAGTGCGAGGTATGACTCCACTTTATTCCTTTGCATCTCATCAAGATAGCGATCATAAAGGATTACTTCAGAAATGCCTCCTTCAAACCACTCTTGGCCATCCGGGTCAGATCCTACACGAAATAAAGGGTCCATTCCCGGAGGACTTCTCCTATAGGGAAATGTCTCAATAAAGGAGATAAATTTAGGTCGTTGATATGTTGGAGGATAAAAAAGGGTGTCCCCGGATATCATAGCAGAGTCTGTCAGATAGGCCTCGGTTTGCCCGGTATTGATTCGGCTGATCTCTGTTTCATTGAGGCTTGAAAACACGATAAAAAATGACATCTTTTTAAGACCTGTAGTGGGCAAAGAGAAGCTATCACCTTGGGCAGTGAAAAACCGGTAAGGATGAAAGTTGAACAATTCATAACCGTGTTCATCACTATCATCTTGCCCGAAGTCCATTTCCCATATGATCGGATTAGGCACCCCTCCGGGACTTTGGGCACTAATCTTTTCAATTTGTAGTCCGATTGGTCCTAATCCAAAGAGAAACGCTGTAAACAGGATGCTGGTAAACCTCATAAAGTTTAAATTTTGGCTATGGTCAAGCTTCCTTATTTTCTCATTCTGATTCGAGGTCATCAAGACGCTGGAGTACACCAGTCATTGCTTGTGTCAATTGATTTATTTGTGTGGTCAGGGAGTCGATCGTCGCCTCCTGAGATTCAATGATTACTTGCTGTTCTTGAATGGCTTTGACCAAGCTGGGGACAAAGGAGGAATAGGATAAACTGTAATTATCCGTGCTGTTTTGCGGCCTGTAAACACCGTCAAAATCGTAGTTGATGCTATTGGCCACACTATCCACTTCCTGGGCAATAAAACCGGTGCGAACTGTAGTATCGGCATGAGCTATTTCTTCTGCAGAAGGATAATATAATTCAGCAATGGAGTCGGGCATCTGTGATGTCATATGATGCTGAAGACTATCCAGATCGAGGTTATAGGTCACCGGACGTAATAATGAAATGAATTCTAGTCCTGGAACATCCTCAGTAACATTCATTTTAAATCTTCCATCACTCAAATTAGTCCATCCTACAATCCCTCCAATTTGTGTTATATTATTATTTCCAATTCGGATTGTATTACTCGCCACTGCGGTTGCTTCATTTCCAAAAGCACCTGCATTGTGAGGAGGACCTTCTCCATTTTGCACTTTTGCCATATAGCCAATGGCAGTATTAAAATTTCCATGCACATGAGTCTCCATGGCCCTGTGTCCAATGGAGACATTTCCTCGGCCTGTTTTATTTATATCAAGAGATGATGCTCCAACAGCTACATTTTCATTACCTGTATTTTCTGATGGAATATCGGATCCTCTCAAAGCTTTGTATCCTACAGACACATTGTAATTATTAAAAACTTCTTCTTGACCATTTACATACTGTTGAGAATAAAACCCGATTGCAACTGCTCCTGAACCTCCCACATTGCGATTACCAGAGCTCTGTCCTAAAAAAATATTATTATGACCATACTTGTTTTCACCTCCGGATCCATTGCCCATAAAAACATTATGGTTACCAGATATATTTTCAGCACCTGCTGAAGATCCTAAGAAATTATTAAAAATACCAGTAGTGTTATTTTCTCCAGCAGAAAACCCCAGAAATATGTTTGAATTTCCACTTGTATTCGATTTTCCTGAATCATATCCTATGAATATGTTGTTGATCCCTCCAATGTTACTTTTTCCAGATTGATAACCTGCAAAAAGATTATTTACACCTGTCTGGGCATCATTCCCTGCACTTACGCCAAAAACAATATTATTTTTATTTGCATCCGGAAATTTAGTAATTACCCGACCAACCAAATGCAAAATAGCATTCGGATCAGGAGTAACAGTCCCTATCCCCACACTAGTACTATTGGCAAAAATCTGGCTATTTTCAAGGGTAGTTCCCCCTGCTCCCCACTTTACTACATAGTTCTCTGTACCGCTTCCCTGTACTCCTTCGTTTATCTCCACCCATTCACCAAGACCGTTCAGAAAATAGTCAGGATCACTAGTCACATTAGCCAGTTTGTCGATGGTAACACCTCCATCCTCTATTCCGATGTTAAACTCACCCGTTGGGTTAAGTGAATTAACTTCTATTCCTTCCACGCCATGAATTTCCACCCCAACATTTCCAGTGGAGGATTCAAGTAATACCCCCCCCGTAATATTCGAGACAGATAGGTCGGTTATTCCTGGTCCTATGATCACCCAGTCGCCATTACCATTCAAAAACTTGTCAGGGTCTCCTCCTGCTCCCGGAGGCAGTTTATCAACTGTGATAGCATTGGCGTAGATCTTTTCATTTTTAACTGCTCCATCTTCTAATTTAGATGTACTTATGCCTCCTTCCGCGATTTTTATTTCAAATGTTAGGGAAGGTTGTGCGGTACCAACTAACTCAATTACATCTTCTTCGGCATTGAGGGTAATTCCATCACCGGTAGAAGAATAAATCTCTGCTGATTGATTGGAATTTATTACTGCCACTGAAAGATCTGTTTCTCCATCAGGAATCGCTACAGTAACATCGGAGAGGGTAAGTGATAGTTCATTACCATTTAGTACAAGGTCCTGGAGTTCATTTTCTGGGTCGTGATCATCATCCTTAATATCGATTGTAATTTCGCCTCCACCTTTAGATAGACCGAATTGGCCCTGCTCCGCCCCAATATACAAGATTTGAATTTCGTTCAATGGATCAGGATCTTCATCCACATACGTATTGTTTATTCGGAATGCAGATGAGTTTAAGACCTCCAACTCAATGTTATCCCCAGCCTCAAGTGTTATGCCATCTCCTGTAGAAGAGTTGATTTCAAGGTTGGGAGCTATATTTGTAACAGACAGATTTGTAGGTTCAGTAACCAGTGAGCTAAGATCTACTTCTGAGTTAAGTATGGGGTTTTCCGGAGTTATGGAAAGTAATGACCCATTCAGTTCTAGACCTTGGAGTTCATTCCCAGGATAAGGATCTGCATCATCTACATTTATATAAACTGTATTTCCATTAACTATACTGATTTTCCCTGGTTCTGTATCATAAGCTTGTAAATTCTGTAACTCATTCTCATCACTATCATCTTCTGCGTGGATTGTGTATACATCATTCGACTCTTGAACAATAATGCCATCCCCTGCTAATATTACAGTAGAACCAGGTGGACCAGGCTCTCCTTGTGGTCCTTCAGGACCAGCGGGTCCGACTGGTCCGACTGGTCCTTGAGCCCCCATAGGACCAACCGGAGTCAGTAATTCTAAGGCACTCAACTCCCAAGTATTTGCATAAACTCCCTGTGTGTTTGCAGCAGCAACGGCAACAATGCTGTATTCAATTGGGTCTGTATCGCCACTTTCGTCTTCAAAAATGAGCACAGCAGGTCCAAAGTATGATCCAGCAATAGCTTGCGACATTACTCTGCAGCTTTGACCAATATTTGCATTTTCTCTAATAAGAGAAACATTAACTCTTTCAACATTAGAATTATTTTGGTAGTTCTGGAAAACCGCTCTTCCTACTATTAATATTTTTGAGGTGCTGGTTTGGGGTGTAATTGTAAGAGAACCAATTACTGTTTGATAATTGGGGATTTGTAAGCTGGGATTTGCAGGAAGGCCATTCGCGTATACACTATTCAAAATACCTGGATCGCCGGGATCGCCATCTTCAGCCCATGTGATACGACCCCATTGGTCCACAGTAATATTTGCATTTTGGTAGTGATCTGGAGTTACGGGTGTTTCTTCCAATTCACCTGTAAGGACATTGTTTGTAATATCTAATAAAATGATACTAGGACTTGCCACCTGCAAATCATTAACACCAGGTGCCCAACTCATACGGATCCATTCCAATAATTCACCGTCCCAATACCAGGGACCTCGTAGTTCGTCATCAAGATCCATTACATAGACCTGCAATCCATCTGCCGGTGCTACTATTGCTTCGCGCTCTGCCATAGTCATACGCGGCATTAAAAACCCCTCAGTGGTGCTATGGACATGTAGCCTTGCACTTTCATCCGGATTATCTATACCTATGCCTACACGATTTTCTTCAACTACACGAATCTGG
>JAGNXB010000025.1:0-19040 GCA_017985675.1 Saprospiraceae bacterium
TGATATATATATTGCCATTTAAATCCGTTTTCACAGCATGAGACAATTCAGAACCAACGCCACGCGCCACCAAAGCCCAATCCCATTTACAACCTTGCTAAATAAACAGGTTGGAATAACTGCCCAGATAAATGAAAAAATAAAATAGATTTCATGATCATATATTTCAAAACAAACTGACAATAATTCATTTATTATTCTTCCTTATCACTTGTCACAGCTAATAAAGGACAAGGCATTGCGAAATGAAGCGTCCGCAATGGACAAATAGTCTGTGTATTTGCCCCATCACCTCGGAATCGGTACAGCAATAAATACAATGCAATGCTGCTATGTACTAAATAGTACTAGTTGGTAAAAAACACGTTAAGCGCAAGCTACCTAACAAAGCCAAAACGAATCACCGGGATTTTAACTCTTTTTTCAAGGCGAATGCTTCATCGCGGAAGCGTGCAGCGGAGATGAAATCATATTCTTTGGCTGCCTTTTTCATATTTGCTTCCGTATCGGCAATCATCCGCTCCAGTTGATCGCGGGTGGCCATGTGGACTACAGGGTCCGCTGCGATACTTGGCTCATCGGGCTCGAGGTAGGCATTTGATTTTTTGCCCCGGATATCCAAAATGGATTTTTGGGCCAGTATTTCCTCCCGGGTGCGACTTACCGTCGTCGGGACGATACCATGTTTTTCATTGTAAGCGATCTGGATAGATCGACGGCGATTTGTTTCTTCGATTGTTTTTTTCATCGAATCGGTCACCTTGTCCGCATAAAAAATAACCAATCCGTTAGAGTTCCTGGCTGCCCGGCCGGCTGTTTGCGTGAGTGAGCGGTCATTGCGGAGGAATCCTTCCTTATCGGCATCCAGGATGGCTACCAGGCTCACCTCGGGCAAATCGAGTCCTTCGCGAAGGAGATTCACACCAACCAGGACATCGAATCCGCCCAGTCGCAGATCGCGCAGGATCTCTACCCGCTCCATGGTATCTACCTCAGAGTGGATATATCGGCATTTAATATCGAGCTTGATCAGATAGGCACTTAATTCCTCAGCCATGCGCTTGGTGAGGGTCGTGACAAGGGTGCGTTCGTTGCGTTTTACCCGCTCGCTGATTTCATCAAGGAGATCATCGATCTGATTGATACTCGGCCGTACGTCAATCGGTGGATCGAGCAGGCCGGTTGGACGTATCAATTGTTCCACCAGCTCACCACCAGTTTGTTCGAGTTCGTAATCACCAGGCGTAGCGCTGACATAAACCACCTGGTGTACCATGGTTTCAAATTCATCAAAACTCAGCGGGCGGTTGTCCAGAGCCGAAGCGAGTCGGAATCCATAACTGACGAGATTTATTTTGCGCGCACGGTCGCCACCCCACATGCCCCTTACCTGGGGGATCGTCACGTGACTTTCATCGATGATCATGAGGTAGTCTTCCGGAAAATAATCCAGGAGGCAAAACGGGCGGGTGCCTGGTTCGCGGCCATCAAAAAACCGGCTATAGTTTTCAACCCCGCTGCAATAACCCAGCTCGCGCATCATTTCGAGATCGAAACTAATTCGTTCTTTAATGCGACGCGCTTCTATGAATTTCCGCTCACTTAAAAAATACAGTTCTTGTTTATAAAGTTCGTCCTCGATATCGCGAATGATGCCATGGATCCTTCCCTTTGGTGCCACGTAAAGATTGGCGGGAAATATGGCCGCATGTTCAAGAGCCTCGATGCGTTTTCCCGAGGAAATTTCCAGGGTTTCAATGCTTTCGATTTCATCGCCAAAAAACGTAATTCGATAGCCAAATTCAACATAGGGCAGGTTAATATCCACGGTATCCCCGCGTACCCGGAAGGTGGCTCGTTCGAGGGTAGTTTCGGTACGACTATAGAGGATTTCGACAAGGCTATATAAAAAGGCATTCCGACCTATGTGCTGGCCTTTGTATAAGCGGATGATGCCACTTTTATAATCTTCGGGATTGCCCATACCATAGATACAGGATACGGAGGCGACGATGATGACATCGCGGCGACCGGAGAGCAGGGAGGAGGTGGCCCGCAGTCGAAGTTTATCCACTTCCTGGTTGATCTGCAGGTCTTTTTCGATATAGGTATCCGTCGTGGAGATATAGGCTTCGGGCTGATAATAATCGTAGTAGGAGACAAAATATTCGACCGCATTTTCCGGAAAAAACTCGCGAAACTCCCCGTAGAGCTGTGCGGTAAGTGTTTTATTGTGCGTGAGAACAAGGGTCGGCCGGTTGAGTTGCGCAATCACATTGGCCACGGTAAATGTTTTACCGGAGCCGGTCACACCGAGGAGCACCTGCGCGCGATCGCCATCATGAATGCCACGGATGAGCTGATGAATAGCGGTCGGTTGGTCGCCGGTCGGCTGAAATCGGGATACGAGCTGAAAGGCCATGGAGTAAAGGTACGGAATGATTATGCAGCAGCCAGACGCATAAAGTATAGATTACGAAATGTTATTTACATTGGATTTTTTAAAAATACCTATTAAATGGGATCTTCAATAACCAATAGTTTGTTTATTGGCCCTTGAATTAATTTTTATTGTAAAAACAAAATGAATTTTAAAAATTACTGTACCAACGCCTTTCCTTCCTGAAGGGTTTTTAGCATTCCTTCAAGTGATTTTTTATTTTGTTCATCTGGTGCCTGACGGATAGCAATTTGAGCGTGTTCCAACGCTTTTTTTAGTTGGCCAGTAGCTGAATAGCCCCGCATCAGTCCCACATGTACCGGCCACGTGTCACCGTGTCTCTTGGCATTCATTTCAAAAATGGCCATCGCTTCGGCGTATTTTTTTTCCGCAATCAACTGGCGGCCGTAGGCATGTAATTCCAACACAGTACCTTTTGACATGGCTTCGGCAAGTAGTGCATCTGCCTCCAGTTTTTGGCCGAGTTTTTCCAGGATACCCGCCTTGGTATTCAATGCAGAAAACGTGCGCACATTCCCCAATTCCGGATCAGTTGCCCGATTGATCCATTCCAGCGCTTGTTCCAGATGCACATCATTTGTAAGGCACCATTGTGCACCAGCTTGTAGACCGGGCGGGTCGAACCCCATACCACCAGATAGTTGCTCTCGGATGGATTCAAAACCGGTTTGAATGACGTTGACCGTTACTGGTATAGGGATCCGCCAATATTCCCAATCAAGAGCAATAGTCAGTGATTGTGATGTCTGATCTACAAAAGAATAACTCAACCATTCTGTCAGGATCGGACGGTTTTTTTCCTGACGAACCGTCACCCGCAAGGCATCATAGGAGGGATCATAAAAATAGCTGCCCCAGCCCTGTGTATTATTGGAAAAAATAAGCATACAGGAATCCTCATACAAGGCTATAAAAAATCCATATTCTCCGGCTGCCAGTAGCTTTCCGGCAATCGTGACATCCGTTGAAAAGGATATCGTAGTACTCTCATTTGCTCCCGCTCTCCATGGAGAGGGCAGGCTGGACCCATACCCAAGTGCAACAAATCCAAAATGTGCAACAGATGTACCCCAAATATTACCGGATCTGCCCTTTACCCCCGGCGCATTCCAGCGTACTGCAATATCTGTCACACCTATGGTGCGGCTGACCTGGTTTTTTAAATTCACCCCATTCTCCGGCAATCGTAACATTTGAGCGTCGAGTTGTAGAGCGAATAATATTCCAAGGGACAGAAGGAAGGAAATATGTTTCATGTTGAAACGCATTTAGGAAGGCGTGATTTAAAATCTTTAATTGTGTAGACGAATGTAGGAATAATATATCTCAAGAACCGTAATTAATTATCTTAAAATTTGGTTAAGGTTTTTGTTATTTCATTCCGAATAATTCATTCGATAGGTAGTTTTTAGATCTGGTTCATTCCTTAAAAAATGAAGACGTTCTCGAACATCCCTAAAATTAAAATACCCTGACCTATCTTCGCATCAAATCATTACCATCATGATGAAGATCAGCCGCCCCGGCACCGATAGCTACGCACCTTACTATCATAAGTACATCGAAATGGTTCCCGAGGATGACGTCATGGCCTATTTTGTGCATAGTCAACGCGCCGTACCAGAATTCCTCCGACAAATTCCTGAAGATCGTTTGTTCTATGCCTATGCGCCAGGCAAATGGACCCTCGCAGAAGTGCTACAACATGTGCTGGATGGGGAACGGATTTTTGCCTACCGCTGTCTGTGTATAGCAAGGGGCGAAAAACAACAACTTCCCTCTTTTGATGAAAATAGTTACAGTGAAAATGCAGTGACCAGCCACCGGACCCTGGGTTCATTTCTGGAAGAATGGTCAAGCATCCGTCAGGCGACCATCAGCCTGCTGGCGCACCTGCATGAAGGCTGTCTGGATAATATGGGCCACGCGGCAGGTTATCCGGTGCAGGTGAGGGCATTGCCTTGGATCATTGCCGGCCATGAAGTGCATCACCTGCAGATCATCCAGGAGCGATACCTGTAAGTAAGTAGGAAATCGCCGCTTGTATCGAGCTATGGATTTAGTTCCTGCGAAACGCTAACCGGGCAACGTCTTTGGAGGACGTAAACACCTTATCGAGCATCCGTGTCACGGGCAAGGTGGCTTGCTGGAGGAAATAGGAGATACCCGTAAGTGGTTCGCCTTCCTTTCGGGTTTTTGGATTCAACAGCTTGCGCAAGGCGCCACTCACGTAATAACTGACCCGGATATTGATGAATGATTTGCTTTCCAAACGGAAGCCGTTTTTGGCACAAATCGCTTCATAATAGGATACCGGGCGACCATAACACAGCTCATCGCCGATAATGTCTTTCTCGATACGTTCAAACAAATACACCCTGTCGCCTGATACCCGGCAGAGTTCGTCCATGAGTTGTTTCAACATGGCTTCATCCGTGTTGTGTTGCAACACAGTAGCGGTAAAGACGATATCAAATTCGCCATCCTTGAAAGGCAACGATGTGCCGTTCACTTTGATGATCTCCACAGAAGGATCAACATTGCCTTTGGCGATGCTAATCATCTCCTGGGAGATATCCACGCCGACCAGTCGGGCGGGCTGATGATCAAACACTTCGACCAGGTTGCCCCCAGGGCCACAACCTATTTCCAGGACGGATTTCCCTTTAAAATCGACACCGTGCAACAGGTTTAAAAATTGGTTCCGCTTATATCTGTAAAAGGGTTCGTCATCTCCTGCGATCACATTGGCGCCATTCCGTTGTTTTATACGTCGGGCCACCTCTGACCAATAGGATTCCGGATGATAATTTGTCATAAAGGCTGCTAAAATTCACAAACTAATTGAATGCCGCACCTATTCAGGCTGCAATCTAAAGGGCAAAGATAAACAGATCTTTCTTCTTGACGGCAAGGGAAGGTATAGCGGGGGCAAGGGGAATACCTGAAGCGGGTTTACGTGAAGCAGGTTTGCAGGATGCGTAGTTGCGGGATAAAAGTTGCGGGACGGAGGACCGAAGACCGAAGAGGGAGGACTGAGGACCACAATTTCTGTTGACATACTAAAGGACAATGAGTAAGCCTCGCGCGGGGGGTGGAATAATCTGGAATCCGAGAATCTGGAATCTGGACCGAGACGTGAACTCATTCCTCATTCCTCAGCCCTCATTCCTATCAACAGGCCTCGCGCAGGGGGTGGAATAATCTGGAATCCGAGAATCTGAAATCTGGACCGAGACGTGAACTCATTCCCCATTCCTCAGCCCTCATTCCTGACAATAGGCCTCGCGCGGGGGGTGAAATAATCTGGAATCCGAGAATCTGGAATCTGGATCCAAACGTGAACTCATTCCTGACTCTTCATCCCTCATCCCTAAGAATTGGCTTCGTGCGCAGGGGGTGAAATAATCCGGAATCCGAGAATCTGAAATCTGGACTGAGACGTGTTCCCATTCTCCTCAACTCCTCAACTCCTCAACTCCTCAAACCCTCAAACCCTCAAACCCTCCACTCAGTCACCCTTTTTCTTTTGCCCCCTTGTCTTTGGTTTTTTATATTTTAATTTCATTTTATCCTTCTTGCGGATCGGATTATTGACCTTTTTATTTTTATCCTTTTTTTCATGAAAAGCACCGCCCGATTCTCCCGCTTTAGGCAGCTTGACTTTTACACTTTTCATGTTAATTACCGGCATTTCATCCCTTGTCAGTACAGCAGAAATCTCTAAATCATCCGGTAGAGGCGACATGGGTATAGACATTTGCATCAGGTCTTCAATCGCCTGTTGTTTTTCTTTTTCGGCCTCGGTGATAAAACAAATCGCCACCCCATGCTGGTCTGCTCTTCCTGTGCGCCCGATGCGGTGGATGTACTGTTCCGGCAACTCGGGCAATTCGAAATTGATTACATGGCTTACAAAGGAAACATCAATTCCCCTGGCAACAATATCCGTAGCAATAAGCACACGAATGTCACCATCCTGAAAATGCTGGACGGTATTAAAACGATTTTGCTGGGCTTTATTTGAATGCATAACACCCACCGGATCATCCAGTCGCAAGACCATCTGGTCGTAGATCTGGTCGGCCATTTTTTTTGTGGTGGCAAATACCAGTACCTTTCTCATTTCAGGATGCAGCCGCAGAAGGTGTTCCAGTAAATTGATTTTTGTATTAAAATTGGGTACATCGTAACCTTGTTGCCTGATCTGGGCCAACGGTCCCGCACTTGTCGTCAGATTGACCGGCTGATTAAAATATTGTAACGCCAGCACTTCGATATCTTCGGTCAGGGTGGCTGAAAAAAGTAAATTTTGTCGTTTGGGAGGCAGCAAATCCAATATGTTGACGAGTTGGTGCCGGAATCCCAGATTGAGCATCTCATCCACCTCGTCGATGACCAGCACCTTGATTGATTTCATGCGGATGGAACCTTTAAAAATAAAATCAAGCAGTCGTCCCGGAGTAGCCACCAAGACATCACATCCTTCTGTCACCACATCCATTTGCCGGATCATATTCACCCCACCGTAGATACCAGACACGCGAATTGAGGTGTAAGCAGCCAATGCTTTGGCCACTTCGACCACCTGGATGACCAGCTCGCGAGTCGGCACAAGGATCAAAAACTGTGGCGATTTTTCCTTTGTGAAGGTCCATTTGCGGAGACAAGGTAGGAGATACGCTATGGTTTTCCCTGTTCCCGTCTGTGCAATACCAAAGAGGTCCTTTCCGGACATGGCTACGGGAAACACTTCCGACTGGATGGCAGTAGGCTGCTCATGGCCCATATCATCAAGGGCATTCAGCAGGGGTGTATTCAAATTTAGATCCTGAAAAGTCATATTTCCGCAATCGTTAAACGCCACAAGATAGGCTTAAAGGATGCATGGGGACTATTTAGGTGTCACCCATTTCGATTGGGAGTGAACAGATTTTCTCCTATCAGCATCCAGGTAGCCATCCATTTGGCGCTATTTGGTTTATGAGTTTTGCCTTTATTTTCAGTAATGCAATTATGCGAAATCCAATTATTTATCAATGCATTTATATCGCTGTTCCCTTAAATTCAGTTATGACTCACCATATAGCAGGGGGTGCCACGGATATGGAGCACCGTCATTAGAAGTATTGACCTGTTAGAAATTTGATATCGGAATAAGCCCGGATTAAGCGATTTCCAGGAGATTGGATTAGTGTAAAAATTTGTTCTGTTTGTATCTAATTGTTAATGCTTTTTTTCGATATGCGCTTATGGATGGCTGTGGTTTCTTTTAGTGCCGCAGAACCATACCACTTGATCAGCACCATTTCCAGCCGACCGGCCTGCACAGCAGGATCACTTTGGGTAAGTGCTTCGGCTTCTTCTTTGGTAGCCACATCAAAAATAAATATGCCCCTAAAGTCACCTGCTTCAAGGAAAGGCCCTGCTACCACTAGTTTTCCCGAGGCTGCCATCTGCGTGATGTGATTCATATGTGCCTTCTGGATAGCAGCAGCGGTCGCTTCATCCTGCGATCGGTTCGGACCTGGTTTGAGCAGTGCCATGTAATACACTTTCATGCCATAATCATCAGCTCCTAGTTGAGTGGCTAAAGCTGCATCATAATCCGGTGAGTCCGGATAAGATGTGATATCCTGACCTTGTAAAAAAGGGAGCAGATAGAAGAGGGAAACAAAAAGTAAAATGATGGATTTCATTTGTCGAAAATTGAGATAAACAGTGTTAAAAATACAACATAAGGCTCGAATGGAAAGAATCGGATCGCACCCCAACATGGCAGTGATTCGTCATGCCATCCGACCCACATTGAAAAGAGTAAAAGTCGTTTTAATTGTTTATTCCCTTTAATTCGGGTATTTTGTTACGCAGATCATAGCCGGTTTCATAAAATGATTTCAGATTGGCGAGATAGAACGTCCAGCCCTGCAAGCAGCCGATCCGGATATTAAATTTAGAAGCTTCGTCTGTAGGGATATCGTGTTGCGTCAAGGTGACAAGGGTGTGGTCGTCTATTTTTTTGAGTTTCACTTCCACGGTACATACACCTGCGAAAATAAATTGAAATAAATCCTGTCCATTGGCTTCTATGATTTGACCCTTTTCAATTTCATCATACAAATACCAGGTCCATTCATAAATGCATCCGTCATGGACATTTTGATTGCCGTCCAGTGCGTTGCCATCGGGGTGAAAATATTGGCAGGTTTTTAAAAACCATTTTTGGATTTCTTGGGATTTGGTCCAGGCATCATAGATGGTAGCCATCTCAGCCTTTACGCCAATAGAAGTGGAGAAGGACGTCCAGTCGTGAGCCATAATAGCTTTTTAAATGGTTAAATGTCAATAGCCCGAGCGTTTAATAATTCGGTTTCAACACAGTATAAAATACGGAAAAATGGTATCATACAGTTGCCATTGCTTACTACGACCCTTGTAGCGTGCATGTCCTGAGGATGCGTAAAGTTAGTACAAATTTTTAGCTTGCCTAGCCTTATGTTGTACTTTGTTTCTCCATCAGATTGTAATAAAAATATACTGCAGGTTCGTCACCTGATGGGTTGGTCTTTCGGTAAAAATCCACGGCATAGTCGTCTACCTGCTCGGCCAGGACATACATCTGTTGAAAGCCATTTTGTTTGCAATGGTCCAGTGTAAAGGCCATAAGTTTCCGGCCGATGCCCATACGTTGAAAATCAACACTTACTGCGAGATCCTGAATATATAGAACCGGTTTGTCTGCATGATATTGCGGGAGCACATAGGCTGTGAGGCCGCCGATAATCTGGCCTTCCGACCTCGCTACTATGGCTAAAAAGGAATAATTTTGTAACAATTCAATCAAGTGCCCATCAGCTGCTTTTTCGCTGTTGGTATATTCGAAAACGATATCAAAGACGTTTAGTAGTTGTTTGAGATCTTGGAGATGCTCCCGTCTCAGGATGTTTATTTCCAGGCCCATTTCTTCCCGGGAATTAAAACTGGGTTCCGATAGACCACATATTTCCACCAAAATCTTTAAAGGTAGCTCGTCTGTCCGGATCTCCTTCCTGTTGTTTGGGGGCTTCAATTATTTCACAACCCGCTTTGATAGCTTTTTCAAACACGTCGTCGACCTGAAGGACATACACATGTAATACCAGTGGAACGGCTGGAAATTTATCAGATGCTTCACCCAGCATGATAACCGAATCGTCGATCATCATTTCAGCATGCATAATGGTCCCGTCGGGCCGGTCATACCTTCGCAGTTCGTGGGCTTCAAAAATAACCTTCAGCAGGTCCATAAACTTGAGCGCGTCCCTGACGATGAAATAGGGGGAAACGGAATTATACCCATGGGGCTTGAAGTCGGCAGCCATTAATTTGAGCTTTGTCTGTTGAATAAACCACCAAAATATGAATTTATTTGTAATCAACAATAATCTCGCAGCTCAGCATTGCATTTCCGCAAATGTATCTTAAATACTCCTGGAATTATTGTGGAATCGCTTCAACCAGGACTTCGTTTTCATCAGCATCGTAGTAGGTACAGGTCATCTTGTCCATGCAGATGACCCATTTTTCGATTCCATGCGTTGCACACAATTGAATGAAGGTAAGAAAATCGGTTTTGCCTTGCTGATGGGCAATAAGATCTAATTTGAATTGTTCGCTATTGGGTGTGGAGGCGATATCTAATGGCGCATATTTTGCTGGTACATGTGCGGTATAATCATTCGCTCCGTGATAGTTTATGTGGCCATCTGTCACATAGGCTTCATAGTGTGTTACCCCCAATGCTTTGATGTCACGAATGTAAGCGGGGAAGTCCGCTCCTGATTTTACCTTGCTGTGGGCTGTTTTAATTTGATCAACTGTAAACATAATTGCCGTGTTTTGTTTGATTGAGCATGATTTAATGTGCAACCCTAAAACAGTGAAGCTATGGCCTGCTGCTTTACGATAACACTGCAAAGATGATGCAGCATCCGTTTACAGCATTGTAAAAAATCGTTTATTTATAAGTTGCGTTTGTATTGGTCAGGCGTATCTCCGGTAAACTGTCTAAAATCTCGAATAAAATGGGCCTGGTCGAAGAAGTGGTTATCATGGCAAATATCAACTAGTGATTTTGATCCGTTCAACGCGTCGAGGATGGCATTAAATCGGATGATCGAAGCAAACTTTTTTGGGGTGGTACCTACTACTTTGCGAAAGCGCTTTTCAAAGGGGCTTTGACTTATAAAAAGTTTTTGATTGAGTTCCTTAATTCGGATATTTCCTTTGTGCTGAAAAATTAGCCGTACCGCTTCTATGATGAGTTGATCGTGTTGTTTGTCTTTGAGTTGAGTTAATAAAAAGTGGTTAACGATACGCAGCCGTTGTTTGTCGGTGGGCGCGTGCATCAATTGATCCTCAACCGCCCTGATCTGATCTTTATCAAAGATGTCATCCAGGGAAAGACTAAGATTAAATAATTCGTTTACAGGATGTGCGGTAAAGTGTGCAAATCCGGTTTCTGAAAAGTGAACAAGAATGGAACCCGTTTGTGCGGCATTAGAAAACACCTTGTAGCTGTCGGAAATGCCGGTAATACCAGATGCACTCAACTGATCTTTCGCATTATCCCTTACGGACGTCAATTGGCCTTTATATTGAAATCCCATGACCAATCCGGAAGTTGGGAATACTTTGTATTCACTTTCCCTTTCATTTTCTGCCACAACATAATACTTGATATAGGGCCTCAGTTTTTCGGAAGGTAAACATTGGTAATACTTCATAGTGGTAGGCAGAACCTGCTTTTGGCAAATAAAGATGATGGGTGTCTTTATTGCCCATCTGTTCCAAACATCCGGATACCATTTATTTTGAAACCTGATGCAAGTATGGGTGCTACCGCATGACATCTGTGTCAACAGGAAGATACCCCAGGTGTCTGCTCATGGCTAATAGTTGACCTTTGTGATGAAATTCATGTGTGATGACATGCGTAAATAATTGAAAAGGGGTTGTTACACGTTTTGTACCATTCGATGTATATTCAATTACGTTTTCAGTAGGATCAGCCAGTTCGAATAACTCCTGGATAAATTGATCGACACGATCAAATAGTAAAGTGACATCCTGCATTGTAGAAATAGAGTCATATGGTGTATAAGTAACATGTTTTTTTAAAGCAGTTTCCAAAATCCAGTATTCATAGGAATTTGCTATATGTACTAATATATTTCTAATACTACCACCGCGACCAAATGATGGATTCTCATGGATAAAATCTTTTGCCGTGAGCGTGCGGCAATATTCCAACAGGACACGCCTGGCGTCCTGAACATAGGCATATTGCTGTTTTAGCTCCATATCTGACGGTTTGTACACAGATGTTGAAGTGGTGTATATCCTTTCAAGGCTCATCTATTTTTGCTCTCAAGGTGCAGCGTCCGGATATACCATTAGCATGTAAAAAGAACGGGAAGATAAAGATAAGATATGTTGGGAATTTAATGGATTGGTTGATCCCTGTAGCCTAAAAGGAATGCGCTTGAAGGCGGTCACCTGGATTGTATGGAACAGGAGTTGTCATATGACATAGTCATCCTTCATGGCTGAAATGACATTGAAAACATGGGTTGCATTGAGGATCGGCGCTGTATTTGATCCGAGATATCCCAACAAAGGGCCTTATCCCGCAATAAGTCTTCCAATCTTCGAATGGCTTAAGTCAAATCATTTGAAGTTAAACCAATGAAAAATATTTTTAGCCAGATGGTTTTGGATTTCAAAAAATGATTTATATTTAGGAGTTATTAAGTTTTTTAACAAACTATATTAAAAAAATTATTTATCTAAACACAAAATGTACAAGTTATGAAACACCCGATTTTTTCTTTTATGATGGTCATTTTATTGGGCGCCACGTTATTATCCACTGGATGCAAAAAAAAGGATAGTGATAAAGGATGTTCTGGTTTTCCCACAGTGAGTGGAGATGTTCAGGTCAACGGTGAAGATCAAATACTCATAGCTGCCCAGAGCATTATCAATGCTTTCGGTGGTCAGGATAACTATCTTATACAATTGACAGCGATAGAAGATGATTGTAATACAACACATACAATTTCTTTCAACATTGATATTCCTACCGGTTCTACATTAAATGGTGTTTACCCTTTTAAAGATTTTTTCGACGCTGATTCTGGCGAAGCTTCCGGGGATTATACCGTGCAGGTGCTTGAGCCTCTTTCCCAGTCAGCTAAAAGTATAACCTCCGGTTCCTTGTCTGTAGAAAATAAGGGCGGTGGCAATTATGTTTTTGATATGAATGCAAACCTTGCAGGAGGTGGCAATGTCAAAATGAAAGTAAGCGCAAAGCTTTAATTTCCCCTACATGGTTTACCTGTAGATTATTAGTACAACGGATCTACAATTAAGGCGATATATCTGCTATCGGAGGAGCTTTGTTGAAACAACATCCCAACTTTCCGATAATGCAGATATTTACACCTGATGTCCATGCCAGCAACAGGTGAACCCCAGGTGCGTATATTCGGAATCCGCCATCATGGTCCGGGATCGGCACTTCGTATGCTCGATCAGATCAAAACGTACTCTCCAGATCTGCTTTTAGTGGAGTGCCCCGCTGATGCCCAGCCCGCATTAGTGTTTTTGAGCAATCCTGCCCTGATACCGCCTGTAGCCATTTTGTTGTATCGCCCGGATGATTATACCCTGGCGGCCCATTTGCCGTTCGCAAGGTTTTCTCCGGAGTGGCAGGCCCTGCGTTATGCTGATGCTCATCATATCCCTGCCGTCGCGATGGACCTTCCCTGGGGTGTATCTGTTCAGGCAACGGAAAGCGAAAGCCGTGAAGAGGAGATGGATCCCTTCATGGTTATCGCGCGGACCATGGGGTACGATGATACCGAACGGTGGTGGGAATATTTTTTTGAGCAGGTCCATAATGACGAAGACCTTTTTCCATCAATTACAGCGTTGATGGCTGCCTTTCGCGATCATTCAACCTATGGCAATAGTGTTGAAAATCAGCGACGCGAAGCCTGGATGCGGCAGACAATCCGGAAAGAAGCCGCCAAAGGGTACACACGGATCGCGATCGTCTGCGGCGCTTTCCATGCTCCTGCTTTGGTCGGGTGGGCAGCCACACAAGTCCAGGATGCAAAAACACTGCAATCTATAAATGCGGCTCAGGTACAAGCGACTTGGGTGCCCTGGACCTACGGGCATCTGGCCAATCGAAGCGGTTATGGTGCCGGTGTGCTCAGTCCGGCATGGTATGAATTATTGTATGACTATAAAGCCAATGCGACCTTGCAATGGGTAGCACGTTGTGCCTGGTTTTTGCGTCAAAAAGGCGTGCCTGTGCCTCCTGCTTCCCTACCAGCTGCTATTGAAATGGCACAAAGTCTTGCTGCCTTGAGAGGAATGCTTCAACCCGGTATGTCTGAGTTGGAAGAAGCAGCCATTGCCGTTTTTGTGCAGGGTGATCCACAATGGCTTCTTTCGATTAGGGAGGAGTTGCTTATTGGTGACAAAATGGGGAAGGTGCCTATCGAAGTGCCCCGTACACCATTACAGGAAGATTTCCATCAGGCCATTAAAGCGGCGCGGCTAAAACGGTCCTATGAAACCCCGGGCCGCATCCAGCTGGATCTTGACCTGCGTATAGCCTCCAATCGCCTGGCCAGTCCGATCCTGCATCGACTGAATTTATTGGGAATCCCTTGGGGCAAGCTCCTTGCGCTGGGTGACCGTACCAAGGGAAGCTTTAAGGAGCGCTGGCGATTGGAATGGAAACCCCTTTTTGACTTGCGCCTTTTGGAATGTGGGGTTTGGGGATTGACCATTGAGGAAGCCGCCAGCCGCTATGTACTTCATCTGGGGAAAGGCAGCCCATCTCTGGCCACCCTGGCAGCCTTGCTTCGGGATACCTTAATGGCCCGATTACAGGAATCTGCAGGGCTATTGGCCAGCCAACTGAAAGAACATGCGGCCCTGGCCACGGATATATGGGATATGGCCACCTCATTGACACCCCTGGTCCAAATACACCGATATGGACATGGATACGAAACACCAACTATCGATCTGAGACATTTGCTGGAACAACTTGTCCCCCGACTAGTTATCGGACTGCCGCGGGCGTTGGAAGGTCTCAGCGAAGAGCAGGTCAAACAAACGCCGGATCGCATGCGTCAATTGCTGACGGACATTCAAGCAATGGGCGTCAAGGATTGGACTGATGCCTACTGGCAGCAAATGATTCCCCTTTTGGACGACAACAAACTGTCACCTTATATACATGGGGGACTATGCAGGCTGTGTTGGGAAGAAAAACAAATGGATGCCATAACATTGCAACGCCTGGTAAGGGAACGAATGTCTGTGTCAGAAGACCCGGCTAATACCGCATCCTGGGTAGCCGGCTTGTTGACAGGTGCGGAGAGTATCTTGCTCCGCCAAAAAGCTATCTGGGTAGCACTGGACCAATGGGTTACTGGGATTAATGCCTTGACATTCCGGACATTGTTACCCATTTTGCGCAAAGTATTTACCGGATTCAGTCCTCAGGCCCGGCGTCAGATCGCCGCTTTGCTGAAACGGCAAGAAATGCCCATTCAGGAAATAGAATCCTCCGAAGATTCAGTGCCAGCTATGGCATTGTCGGAGGCTCAGGAGCAGATTTTATTGCCTGGTATCCTGGCTTTTTTGGGCTTAAAGCGTACCTAAAAATAAGCATAATAAAATACAGCATTTAGTTCACCTGGGACGCACGGCATATACCAATTTGTATGACCAGTGTATCTTCACATTGCATGAAGAAGCTACTTCATTTTTCGCTCATGGTGCTATGTTTAATCTTAAGTGGTTTGTTGGGCTGCGCGCCTACAAATACACCATCTGGTGAATCGTCAGCCCTTTCGCCTGTCACAATCCATACTGATACATTGCCGGCCTTCACCATCGATTATCTAACGGGTAAATTCGATCCGGCTACGCATCCTGATTTTGTTGTGATCCGTCCGGAACATGCAGATCGCGCGGACCGGTATATGCGTGCGGATGCCTATGCCGCTTTTTGTGCGATGTATGAGGCGGCATTGCAGGATGGCGTGCGGTTGAAGATCATTTCAGCGGCACGTAATTTTGATAAACAAAAGGAAATCTGGGAAGGAAAATGGACGGGAAAAACTTTGGTCGAAGGGGGTGTAAATCTTTCCCATTCCGTTCCTGACCCCGTTGAACGCGCCTTTCGCATCCTCCGCTTTAGTTCAATGCCCGGCACAAGCCGACATCATTGGGGTACGGATATAGATCTTAATCATCTTGAAAATAGTTGGTTCAGCAAAGGCGAAGGGCTAAAAATATATATTTGGCTGGAGCGCCATGCCAGCGAATACGGTTTTTGCCAGCCCTACTCCCCCAAAGGAGTAAATCGGAAAGATGGATATGAAGAGGAAAAATGGCATTGGTCATGGATGCCGGTCTCTCGCCCGTTGACACGTTTAGCGGAGGAACAACTAAAAGATACCCATATCCAGGGTTTTAAGGGTGACAGTACGGCCATTACAATTGGGATAGTCCGGCGCTACATCCTGGGTATTCATCCCTCATGTCTCCATTCGCCTGATTAAGTTTGTTGTTTACTATTTAGCCCCAAAAAGGAACTTGGATAAAGGAATTTGGCCCGTTTAAAGCTCTCTTTGGGCCCAAATATCTCTTTCTTTCAATATTTTTTGAATTATAAAAATATTAACACTTTTTTAATGGAAATCTAATATCATTGAATATCAATAGATTGTGTTATTTTTAAAGACTACGTCTAAATAGGCATCTTGTTAAACGGTATTTTGTTTAAAGATTGATGTAGATTTGCTTCAACAAAACAAACAGGTCATGTCTACCATCGAGTTCAATCAGCAGTTCAACCAGATGAGCAACTACCTTCACGCCTTCGCCTATAATTTGACGAAGAATGGAGAAGATGCACGCGATCTATTCCAGGAAACAGCGTTCCGTGCGCTGACGAATAGCGAAAAGTTCAGACCTGGCACCAACTTCAAAGCATGGCTCTTCACCATAATGAAGAACATCTTCATCAATAACTATCGGAAAAAGGTCAAAGCAAATACGGTTTTTGATTCCACCGACAATCAGTTTTATATCAACTCAGGTGTGAACCAGGTACACAACGACGCCAGTTCCAACATCATGATGGAAGAATTGAATGAGATGGTTGAAAACCTGGATGCCAGCATCAAAGTACCATTTCTGATGCACTTTCAGGGCTTTAAATACCAGGAGATTGCCGATGCGCTGCAATTGCCACTCGGCACAGTAAAAAGCCGCATATTTTTTGCCCGTAAAGCATTAAAAGGCACCATTCGCCATCGTTATGCCGATCTAGCAAGTCTTTATGGCGGTGAAGAGGAAGATCAAATGGCTTAAACCCATTCTGCGGGCTTAACAATTAGTCAAGAAACAGCTTATTAAAGGGCGGCAATGCAAATTGTCGCCCTTTTTTCGGGTTTGTGCCCACCAATCCTGTAATTTTATCCTTCAATTTCCTTTTTACCATTAGCTCCTATCCTGATGAATATTAAAATCCAACTTTTCGGTTGTGTCCTCTTTCTGTTGCTGTCAACGGCAAATTTGCCTTTTCTTCAGGCGCAGGAAGCACCCAATGACAGTATAAATACAATTATCCGTCAGCAAGGGATGGAGCAAAGCCAGGTGATGGATATTGCCTCCTGGTTGATGGATGTACATGGACCGCGGCTAACCGGTTCGCCAAAATTGCAAAGAGCCAAAAGTTGGGTTCAGGATAAATTACGCTCCTGGGATATGCAAAATGTTCGGGTTGATGAATGGGGCCCATTTGGCAGTGGGTGGGAATTAGAGCATTTCGAAATGCATGCCCGGACTCCTGAATATTGGCCAGTCTTGGCTTACCCAAAAGCGTGGTCGCCTTCTACAAAAGGGTTGATAAAAGGGGACGTTATTTATTTGCAGGCTGAGGAAGAAGCGGATCTTGCTGCTTACAAAGGTAAACTGGCCGGAAAATTTGTACTCCTTGATACTATACGGGATATAACCGAATGGTTTGAGCCATCCGCCAAAAGAAATCAACCGGCTGATTTGCTGGCATTGGCTAATGCGGGTCCGCCTACACCCCGGCCGCGTCGAAACTGGCAAGGGACAGGAGGCATGTCTTTTAACCGAATTTTATGGGATTTCCTGGTGGCCGAAAAGCCCGCCTGTGTATTGGACAGAAACTATAAAGGTGACCTGGGGACAGTATTCGTCACCGGTGCCCGAGCCGACAAATCTGAAGAAAGAAGCTACGCCAAAAATGCAGTGACCCTGCCCCAGGTGACAATGGCTGTCGAACAATATAATCGCATCCTTCGCCTTATAAATAAGGGAATACCAGTAGAGCTGGCACTCGAAATTCGTACACGAACTACAGGGCATGACCTGATGGAATCGAATATACTCGCTGAGATCCCCGGAACTGACAAAGCTGACGAATTGGTCATATTCGGTGCACACCTCGATAGCTGGCATGTGGGCACGGGCGCCACAGACAATGGAGCCGGCAGTGCGGTCATGATGGAGGTTGCGCGTATTTTGACCGAAACGATCCGTACGAGTGGCATTCGACCGCGGCGAACGCTGCAATTGGCGCTATGGTCAGGCGAAGAACAGGGCTTGTTGGGATCAACCGCCCACGTACGAAAATATTATGCGGAAACTGAGCCGCGCAGTTACACTCCCAAAAGTATCAAGCCCGACCAAAAGCGGGTTTCTGCCTACTATAATCTGGATAATGGTACAGGCCGTATACGCGGCATATATCTTCAGGGCAACCAGCAGGCGGGGATGGTCTTCCGGCCCTGGTTAAATAGTTTTGAGGACCTCGAAGCCAACACCATCACCATGGACAATACCGGTGGCACAGACCACCTTGGTTTTGATGGTGCCGGAATACCGGGTTTCCAATTCATTCAGGACCCTGTCTCTTATTCCACCAAAACGCACCATAGTAATATGGACAATTACGATCACCTCATAGGCGATGACCTCAAACAAGCAGCGACCATTATTGCCAGCTTTGTGTGGCACACCGCTATGCGTGAAGAAATGATTCCCCGCAAACCACTGTCGATCGACACGGTGGAATAATCGGGTTGCGAAGTTGCGCGGTTTTCGTGTTGAGAGGTTGCGGGTTGCGCAGTTTTCGGGTTGCGAGGTTGCGCGGTTGTCGGGTTGCGCGGTTGCGGGTTGCGCGGTTGCGGGATTTCGTAATAATCTGGAATCTGGAAGGAGGACGGATGACCGAAGTCGGATGACCGATATTCTGGAATCTCTAATCTGGTGCGGGACGTGGGTGAGCTCACGTACCTGTAGGGCGAATGTCCACTTTTTGTTGATATGCTATGGGGCATATCGTAAGCCTCGAGCAGGGGCGCTCGGTTCGCTCACCGAATGTCCACTTTTCGTTGATATGCTATGGGGCATTTCGTAAGCCTCGCGCAGGGGCGCTCGGTTCGCTCACCGAATGTCCACTTTTCGTTGA
>JAGNXB010000025.1:19140-30234 GCA_017985675.1 Saprospiraceae bacterium
ATGCTATGGGGCATTTCGTAAGCCTCGCGCAGGGGCGCTCGGTTCGCTCACCGAATGTCCACTTTTCGTTGATATGCTATGGGGCATTTCGTAAGCCTCGCGCAGGGGCGCTCGGTTCGCTCACCGAATGTCCACAGGACATTCGCCCCCTTCGGGGGTACGTGAGCTCACCCTCAAACCCTCCAAAACCTCCCTACCTTTTCCTATCTTTGAGCCTATGTCCGAACCACGGCCCACAGAGACGTATACCATTCGATTGCCCCAGTTTGAAGGGCCCTTTGATCTCCTGCTCTTTTTCATAGAGCGGGATGAGTTGGATATTTACAACATCCCCATTTCCCGGATTACCGATGACTTCCTGAGCTACATCCATGCTTTGGAGGATCTGGATGTGGATCTGGCCAGTGAATTCATTCTGGTTGCTGCCCAACTCATGAGCATCAAGGCGCGGATGTTACTGCCCCGTAAGCAGGTGGATGAAACCGGTGAGGAGATAGATCCCCGGCAAGAACTGGTAGACCGCCTGTTGGAATACAAACAATACAAGGCCATTCTGGATGACATGCGCCAGCTGGAGGAGGACCGGCAATTCCGAAGCCCTCGTGGATACGCGAGTGAAGAATTGCGCTCAATGGCTACAAAGGCACTCGTGGATGTCGAGCTGGAATCACTGACAATGTTCAAACTCCTGCAGGCCTTTCAGCGGGTGATGTTCCGGTATGAAGACAACCTCAAAAAGCGCTCCATCCATGAAGTGGTGCGCTGGCCCTATACCATCCGTGAACAGCAGGGATTCATACATCAGGTTCTTGAACCAGGCCTGAAAGTGTCGTTTGAGGATCTCTTCAAACACTGTGAAAACAGGGTCCATGCCATTGTCACTTTTTTGGCCTTGTTGGAGCTGCTCAACCAGCAGGATGTGAATATAATCCAGGGAACCGGTATCAACCAATTCTGGCTCCAGAAGCGGGATCCGGCCGAAGAGGTACCCGAGGATTGGGAAACCGGACAGGACGCCGGGGAATTTCCATCCGATGAAGAGGAGTAATTTTTTCTGGAACTTTTTTTATGCCGCCGGAAAACCGGTGCTTGAAAATTTCTTTTTTGTTCTGGCACTGGTCTTAGGCTCTACCTATCTGCTGCTTACACCACCCTGCGCTTCGCCTGACGAACAAAATCATTTTTACAAAGGCTGGTCTGTCAGTCAGGGGAATTTTTTTGCACAGCGTACACCAGATCATCGACTGGGTGATAACCTGCCTGTCAGTTTGCAACAGTTTGCTGATCCGTATGCAGCTAAACGTTTTTGTGATTCGTGTCGGATTACTGTCGATACCATAATATCCTCTTTGCACATTCCTTTAAATTATGCACGACAAACATATGTCGATTTTGCAAATACGGGATTTTATGGACCGATAGGCTATCTCCCTCAGGCTATCGTGTATAAAGCTTGTGCCATCGCCAATATAGGCCCGGGATATGCTTTTTATTTGGGTCGGATCGCGATGTTCGGAATGTGGCTTTTATGCGGATTTATAGCTATCCGCACAACCCCCGTATTTAAAGAAATCTTTTTATTGTTGCTGATGCTTCCGGCCTCCCTTGCTTTCCACATGTCCCTCAATCCGGATGTACTACTGCACGGACTGGGCTTTTTATTTTTTAGTCTGGTGTTTAAAGTTTATTTCTCCCAACAGCCTGTACGTGCAGGACAGCTTGTAATCCTATCCCTATTGATGGCTTTAATAACACTTATAAAACCTAATCTTGTTTTTTTGGGAATATTATTTTTTTTGTTGCCCATTCCTGAACGGTTGGATAAAAAATGGCGGATACCTGTATTGATTTTATGCATGGTGCCCGCCTGTATAGCGTTGCTTTTTATGCAAAAAATCAGCAGCACTCATTTTATTCCATACGATCGATATCACGTGGATTTTAGGCAGGGACAGACACTGCAGCCCGGTGCTGACCCACTGGCCCAATTGCATTATATTATGGATCATCCCGCCAGGGTGGCAGAGGTTTTTATTCGCTCCTGGATAGATGCTGCCCCTTCTACGATAGCGCATTATATTGGAAAATTTGGTTGGTATCATCACTACTTGCCGGGCTGGATCATTGGTCTTTTGCTCATCGGGTTGATGGTGGTCAGTCAAATAGAAAAGGCATTGATTTCCTGGAGGACTCGGGTATTGTTTTTTATAACGGGCATCTTATTAATCGGAATTTTTTCTGTAGCCATGTATATGTTGTGGACGCCTGTTGGTCATCCGGAGTTACTCAATCTGCAGGGGCGTTATTTTGTGCTTATTTTTCCGTTGTTTATAATGAGTATTCAGGGGATATATTCATTAAAAGCCAAATCCTGGAATTATATGCTGGGCTTGGTTTGGGTATTCGCCAATCTGGTTATGATAAGTCAGGTATATTTAACCCAATTCATGCATTAGGTTTTATTATAAAATGAACATTAATTCCTTAATACTTGACATACAATATATTATGAAAATTAATTTGGACTCAAGGTGGGAAGAAATGAGTGCCAAAATATATGGGAAATGATCCTGGATTTATCTCATTGATTATTAGCCGTAAATCGCTTCGGCTACAGCTCATTTCTGCTTCATAATCAGGCACTTCCCCTCCTCACCATAGGAGGCTATGCCTTGTCGGCGAAGTACCAGCTTATCGGGCACCAGAATTGATTGCCGAAATGGATCAAGGCCAAAAGAGACCTGCACGAGACAAGGCGTTTTGAATGAGAATAGTGTTTCCTATGCGAATGAAAAAGAACGCAGTATCGTGCAGGCCTTCTTTGGCAAGAAAATCACAGATTTTCGATTGATCATTGAGGTGATTGATTGTGGTGCCCAACCAGAAATGACCTTCGCTCGAAGCCTAATGCATGGATTGGGTTTAACTTATTGGATGTAATTCCCTGTAAATAATTACAAGGATTACACTTTTTCCAGCGCTTGTTCTATATCCCAGATAATATCGCGATAATGTTCAACACCCACAGATAACCGGACGAGATTTTCGCCAATGCCAATTTCTTTTCGATGCTCCGGTGATAGTCCTGCATGCGTCATAGATGCCGGATGCTCTGCCAGCGATTCGGTGGATCCAAGACTTACGGCTAACTTTATTAGACGCATATTATTGAGAAACCGGAATGCCTCCTCCTCGCCGCCCCGGATGTCAAAGGAAACCATAGCTCCCGGGGAGGAACATTGGCGTTTATAAATGCCATATTCCGGTGTATTTTCTGGAATAAGTCCCAGATAGTGGACCTTTTCTATTTTAGGGTGGTTGTTGAGCCATTTGGCAATAGCTGTAGCATTTTCGGCTTGTTGCTCCATGCGAACCTTCAGCGTCTCGAGGCTGCGAAGGAGCAGCCATCCTGTCCAGGGGCCCGCCATATTGCCTAAAAATGTGCGTAATGTTTTTACCCTTTTCATTAATGGTGCGGACCCGAGCACTGCGCCTGCAATGACATCACTGTGTCCGCCGATGTATTTGGTGGCGCTATACATGACCAGATCGGCACCATGTTTTAATGGGTGTTGCCACAATGGGCCCATGTAGGTATTATCTACAGCGAGATAGACCTGTTGTTCATCGGTACTAAAATGGTCCGCTACTTTGCGACAAACATCGAAATCAATTAATGCATTAGTCGGATTGCCTGGTGTTTCTACCAGGATGAGCGCAAGCTTTGTTTCTCCGCCTTCCTTATGAATTCGCTCAATGATATCGTGCGCAGATTCACCTTCGCGAAATCCCAGACTGCGAATGCCCATTCGTGGCAGAATTTCGAGGATAAAATGTTCGGTACCCCCATAAAGCGGCATGCTGTAAAGAACCAGATCACCTGGTCTGAGGAATTCCAGTAATACTGTCGTAATGGCAGACATACCACTTTCAAATACCGCAGCATCTTCAGCTTCATCCCAAAGACAAAGCCGCTCCTCCAGAATTTGCAAATCCGGATTATTGATTCGACTATAGATCAGGCCAAGGTTTTCTTCCGGGTGTTTTTCGCGTATACCATAAGCAACTTCAAAAAAAGCTTTTCCTGCCTCTGCTGATTGGAATTCAAAGGTTGAAGTCTGAAAAATAGGGCATTTAATAGCCCCTTCTGACCATTCGGCTTTATAGCCATGAGACATCATTAATGACTCCGGTGCGAATTTGTGTTCCATTCCTGTTTTGATAGTGCGCAAAGCTATTGCTTACCAAAATAGGATTGGAATTCTGCAGTTAATTTAGACTCATTCTTTGTCACCGCATGGGCATCAATTGGTTTAGAGGCAGGCCCTTTTTGGTCGATTTTAAAATAAAAAGAGGATGCAGTAACATGCACCCTCTTACAGGCTTGAGTATGAAAAGGGGGAGAATTATTGTGTGCGAGCGTTATGCTTTTTGCGTGCAATATTGCGGCTAGCCCGGCGCTGCGCTTTGTTTACCCTGGCTTTTTCGCCGGGAGTGATTTGACCATCAGCCGCCGCTTTCCGTTTTTGACGCTGGATGTGGCGTTGCTGTTTGCGAAGGGTTTTGGTTTCCCTGCGCGTGAGGTCACCATTCTCTCTACCATCCTTGATGCGCTGATGTTGGCGCCATTGTTTTTTACTGGTTTGGTCCTGACCCTGCTGAGCGATGGCCTGGAACTGAAAGCTCATAAAAGCCAACAAGAGAAGAAACAGTACTTTTTTCATGATTATTTGATTTAGAGGTATGACTCCTGGAAATTCGAAACGATTATTCTTGACCCTGGCTTTAACGCCAGCTTAACATCATCCAACCAGCCTTGGTAATATGAGATAGACATTATTAAACCAGGGCTGGATTCCCGATATTGTAAAATATAGTTAGATTTGAATGTGCATTTCACCAATCACAGTAAAGAATTTTGATCATGAATAGAGCCATTTACCTTGCCCTTTTTTTTTGTAGTTCTCTCGTGACGAGTGGAGATGCCCAAACGAAGTATGACTTATCTATTTTGGTAGAGGGGAAGTTGAGGGAATTCATTGTGTCGGTACCTTCTACCCCGCCACCTGCTTTGGGTTATCCGCTTGTGATGATGTTGCATGGCACAAGTGGAGACAAGGATGTCTTTTATAATGCCAAAGGCTGGAAGGAGCTGGGTGAGTTAGAAAATTTTGTGACTTTGTTTCCCTCCTCGCTCAAGTGGTGTTATAATGATGATGGGGTGATAAAAAATAATTCAAAATTTGTTTGTGGTGATTTAGTGGATAAATTATGTCCCTCAGATACAGCTGATTTAATTAGCGACGTCTTTTTTTTCGAACAACTGATTGATCGGATCATGGATACCATTCCCCTTGATACCAATCGGATATTCGGATCCGGATTTTCCAATGGTTGTTGTATGATTCTTAAAACAGGTATGGAGGCAGGAAATATTTTTAAAGCGGTAGCTGGCACAGCTGGTAGTTATCATGAAGTAGACTCCATCACACCTCCGGTGCGGGTGCCTGTATGGTTTATGGTTGGCAATCAAGATGATCGCTATATTGTACCACCTTTTACAGAAATTCCCTATGGCGGTGATTCTGTACTTTTTTATCTGAATAAACCTATTAATCGTACGTTGGGTAGTTTGGGGTTGACCTCCGTTTTTGTAAAAACTGAAACTGAACTAACGAAGACGTACCATTTCTCCACTTGTCAGCCGGGTATTCAATGTGCCCCGTATCGGTTTACATTAATAAAAAATTTGCCTCATCAATACCCCAATGGCAATAACCATCCCGTAGATGCCCCCTTACTCTTTTGGAATTTTTTCAATAATCCGCCGCAGGTTATTGTTTCTACTGACCAGAATGCTAAGCCGGAATGGGTCGTTACCAGTTTCCCCAATCCCTCGACAGGCGCCATGCATATTGCAAGTGGATTACAGGGCCAAACCGTCAGAATGGAGATGTTTAATCAGTTGGGTATGCTTGTGACGGCACAAGTGTCAACAACGGGTGAATTTGTAATCAACAAGGAAATGACCGGTCCCGGCATCTTCTTTTTACATCTGGAAACAAATGGTGAAACAACCGTTAAAAAGATCGTCTTTTATTAGTCGACCTGGTTGCGACCATTGAGCCCTTAGGGCTTTCCTGTTTAAAGCCGAAATCAACCATTGATTTCGGCTTTTTTAATCCTCCGGGTTTTTGACACCGGGTGGACCAGACTTTAGTACATTTGCCCAATACCTGGAATTCATGCTAAAACACGTCGAACATATCGGGATCGCAGTGCGCGATCTGGAGGTAGCTAATAAGATATACACCCGGCTTCTCGGCGTAGCACCTTACAAAGAGGAAGCCGTATTACGCGAAGCCGTAAATACCTCTTTTTTTCAAACCGGGCAGACTAAAATTGAGCTTTTGGAAGCGACATCGGAATCATCCGCAATTGCCAAACATATTGAAAAACGCGGTGAGGGTTTGCACCACATCGCTTTTGAGGTGGAAGATATTTATGCAGAGATGGCCCGGTTAAAAGCAGAGGGATTCAGGCTATTGGCAGATGAACCCAAACCCGGCGCAGATAATAAACTCATTTGTTTCGTTCATCCCAAAGATTGCGGTGGGGTGTTGATCGAATTGTGTCAATCCATTCCCGAATAAATATGGAATGGCATATTATTTTATTGGCCCTAACAGGAAGCTTTTTAGCCGGAGTGATCAATACCCTTGCGGGGAATGGTTCCGTAATAACCCTCTCCATTATGACCGAGGTGTTGGGCATGCCCGGCAACCTGGCTAACGGGACAAACCGATTGGGCCTGTTTAGCCAAACGGCTTTGGGAGCTGTCGCGTTTTATCGGGAAGGTAAGCTGGACCTCAGGCAGGCACGCCCTTACATAGGCCTCACCTTTCTGGGGGCTATACCCGGTGTATGGACAGCGCTGCAGGTCAGCAACGAGCAATTTCGCCTGGTTTTTGGCTACTTACTCCTGCTTATGCTTGTCGTCGTACTAATCAAACCCGAACGCTGGTTAAAAGATGCCGTAGCCATCCGAAAACCCAGGTATGCCATTGCCATTCCGGTTTTTTTTGTGCTTGGTTTTTATGGCGGCTTCATCCAAATGGGCATGGGCATTTTTTTTCTGGCAGCTATGGTACTGGGAGCAGGATATGATATGATTCGTGCCAATGCGATAAAAGTGTTGGTTGTGGCCATATTTACCCTTGTTATCATCTTTGTTTTTCAATGGCGAGGTTTGATCGATTGGCGCATCGGTCTTGTGTTGGCGCTTGGACAGGCAGTAGGGGGATACCTCACTGCGAAGTATGCTTCCCGCTATCCTGCCGCACGCGTTTGGGCTTACCGCCTGCTCGTGGTGGTGGTGATTGGTAGCATCATCAAGATTTTTTTCCTGTGAAACACCAAAGCCATCTTTTTTCGCATCTTCAAAGTATCTCCCCCACATTTCCTATGCACAAACAACCTTCGCCCTCTTCCTTTCGGTCCATATTTTTCACTGCGCTATTTGGTCTGCTCCTTTTAGGCGCTTGCACAAATGATACTTTAACATCCCGGTATGGCGGTTTGCCGTCGGCCTTTGGAAAAGCAAATAAACTAACTGTAATCGCAGATAGCACATGGTGGTATACTGGTCTGGGGGATAGCGTTGATTTTACATTTGGAGCGCCGTTTTTGATTTTACCCAGTCCCGAACCTCTCTACGACCTAAACCTTTTCTCCTGGAAAATGCTGGCGGAAAATCCAGCCCGCAAGGAACTCCGCAGCTACCTGATCATTAGTCATCGGGGGATAGCAGGCAGTCCGCTTGATGATTTTATGCGTAAAGATCTGGGCGATAGTCTCCTGCCAGATGGTGTTCCCTACACCGTCAAAGTCCTTCGGAATCGATGGGCACTGGGGCAATTCCTGGTGTATATCTATGGCCAGGATGAGGCGGCTGTATATGAAGCCATTCAAAAATTTGGGCCTTCAATCATTGGCAAATTGCGGGATCATGACCTACCCATTCTGGACAACCAAACGTTTGCCGCTCGTGAAAATGGAACACTGATAAAAAAAGTGAAAGATTTTACCGGAGCCAGTTTTCGTATCCCTGGTGAATATGTGTTTGCGTTGGAATCGGACAGTACAATGTGGCTGCGCAAAGAATTAAAAGAAATGACCCTGGGATTGTTATTTCGAAAGATACCTTACACCGATCAGAGCCAATTCACCAAAGAGGGATTTCGGTCGATGCACGATCGGATGAGTGCGGTAGTTAGTTCGCCGCAACCGGAGCCTACCCGAATGATGATCGATGATCATTATTTGCCGCTTTTCCTGACGAATATGACGGTTGCCGACCAGTACGCGCTGGAAGTAAGGGGACTGTGGACAATGCACAACGATGTCATGGGCGGACCGTTTATTTCTTACCTGATCCAAAGCCCGGACAAACAATCGCTCATTCTTGCTACGGGATTTATTTATGGACCCGGCAAAAAAAAGCGGGAATGGGTCCAACAATTGGAGCTTATATTGCGCAGTGCCCGCTTTTAATTCCGAATGGTTTACGATATTTGTAGGCTTAATGGCTCACAGGGAATAAAGCATTCTTCCTCATCCTGAACAAGGTACATGTCAATTTCTGATGGTTTAAAAAAATGGTTTCCCTATTTACTGGTTAGCATTCTGGTTATAGGTTTGGTAGGCCTGGCGTTGAATCACTATCAAACCAGCTCAAGAGACCGTTTAAAACCCTCAGCCAGGGAGGACATGTCTGGATATCAAGAGGAACCAGAATGGGCCAATGCATTAACGGCCTATGAACAGGGGGATTATATCCTGGCATCTGAGTTACTGGAAAGTTTTTTAAGTAGATATCCCGAAAATACGGAGGGCTTATATTATTTGGGATTGTGCCTGCTGGAAACGGGCCAGGAATCCCGTGCTGCCGATCTTATGGAGCAGGTAAGAATGAACGATCCCTCCTATTATCCGGAAGCGACCTGGTATCTCGCCCTTGCACATGTCAAGGAGGGCGATACACAAGAGGCGCGCATCCTCATGACTGAATTGGAAAGTGGTGGAGATGCATTTTATTCCGAAAAAGCCAGGGTATTTTTGGATAAAATAATGGAGTAGGGGAGGAGCTCACGTACTCCGCAGGAGCGAATGTCCAGTGGACATTCGGTGAGCGAACCGAGCGCCCCTGCGTGAGGCTTACGAAATGCCCTTTCGATTTTTTACTTGACTTAAAGACGCTAAAATCAAGAATTTCGAAATAATCTGGAAATCTGGAATCTGGAACGAGGCGTGGAACATGGGGCAGGACGCACCGCTACGTGAATTAATTCGTGAAAATTCGTGGTCCAATTCGTGAAAATTCGTGGTTCTAAACCCTAAACATTTAACCCTTAAACTTTCCAACCCGTTTTCCATTCTACATTCTACCTTCTACTTTCTACTTTCTACACCACTTACCCTTTACCGCTTACCATAAAAAATATAGGTGACACAAAAAAAGCCCTTGGTTTCAAAAAAAGTCCTTTTGGAAAAATATCCGGGCAAAGGTGGCTGGACATATGCAGCTATTCCAGAAGTGTTGCCGGACAAACATGCCCATTTTGGTTGGGTGATGGTGAAGGGTTTCATTGACGATGTGGCAATCGATAAATACCATTTGATGCCAATGGGTAATGGTCGGCTTTTTTTGCCTGTTAATGCCCGCATCAGAAAACAAATTAAAAAAGAAAGTGGCGATTGGGTAATGGTCGAATTGTATGCGGACAACCCTCCGCCTGAAATAAAAGAAGCATTTATAGCCTGCTTACAAGAAGACGTTGTGGCCTACAATGCCTTTAACAGTCTTAGCGATGCCCATCGTGAAGATTATATCAAGTGGATCTATTCCGCAAAAACCGATGTCCTCCAAGTGGAACGTATCGCTGATGTCATCAACAAACTGAATAGAATCTAAGTTTATTGTAAAGATGTATCGCATCAAAACAACTTGGGCAACGTTCATAAATTAACAAAAAAATGACCATCGATAAAAACCTAAAGCCAACTTTTTTTACTTCTCCGGAGGAGTTCAGGAGTTGGCTGGAAAAACATCATAAAACGGAATCGGAACTCATTGTGGTGTTTTACAAAGTTGCCACTGGCAAGGCCACCATGACCTGGTCGGAGTCTGTTGACCAGGCGCTTTGTTTTGGATGGATCGATGGCATCACAAGATCCATTGACAAGGAAAGTTATTGTATCCGGTTTACACCACGTAAGCCAACAAGTATCTGGAGCACGGTCAATATTAAAAAAATGGAAAAACTGACCCGCGACGGTCTTATGACGCCGGCTGGTGAAAAAGCTTTCAGCTTGCGAAAGGAGGATAAATCAAACATCTATTCACACGAAAAGGAACCTGTCCCCCTTGACCCGCATTATGTAAACCAATTCCAAAACAATAAAACGGCCTGGGAATTTTTTATACAACAAGCGCCATCCTACCAGAAAGTCATGATCCACTGGATTATGTCGGCAAAACAGGAAAAAACAAGGCAGAATCGTCTGGATAAAATGATTAAAATGAGTGAAATGAGAAAGCGGGTTACCTGATTTCCCATTTTGCGAACGCATAGATTGAGGGCACCTAATTAAAGGCCTTTTTTTGTATTTACATCAAGAGACCAACAAAAGACATGATCAGATGTCATCTTTCATCATACCAACCTATTTCCCATTCATCTAAACGAATGTTATGCGCATTAAACCGGAGGACCTAACAAAAAATGGCTATGTCCTGCTTGAAAAACTGGATTATATGGAACTAGTTCCTTTTACACGCTCTTCAGCCTCCCATCCTTTGCAAAAAACGATTTTAAAGGTGGTATCATTGTCTTCATTATTTCCAGATAAGGAGAAATTATTAGGTGTTGGTGCCCCAAAAAGCTATGTTGATGCCTAAAACTCAATAATTTTGTGTAAACCTAAATAGGAAGTGGGTTTTTAGTTAAAGTTGTGTTAAAGTTACATTTGTTACATTTGTTACATTTGTTACATTTGTTACATTTGTTACATTTGTTACATTTGTTACATTTG
>JAGNXB010000025.1:30334-34228 GCA_017985675.1 Saprospiraceae bacterium
GTTACATTTGTTACATTTGTTACATTTGTTACATTTGTTACATTTGTTACATTTGTTACATTTGTTACATTTGATTTACTAATATCAATCAAAAATGGTTGGTTTCCTTTTCTCGTTATTTTGTTTGAAATTTTGCAAATCCAATAAAATACTTTTGTCATGAACCTACAACTCAAACAGATCGCAGCTTATTTCGGCATTTTAATTATTTCCATTGGACTTTCATTTTGTACAAAAAATGAAGTATCTACGTTGAAAAATAACACTGTACTTGGCCAAGATGTGGAATTAAATGCTAGTCTAAGATCTGGAATTTGTTTATTTAAACATATAGCTTGTTGGGATGAATGGGGCAGAGCGCATTTGGAATGTAATGGTTGGGGATTGTGTAATTATGAAGGATGTTTTTACAATTGTAATGAAGATCCTCCATGTTGTAACACCTCATCAATGACTGTGGGAATAGCCGAATTCGATATTAATGACGATCAGTATTATATAACAATTTCATTATCTCAATTTGACACAGCTGCAGTATCAGCTGCTTTAGCTGAAAGACCATTGTTTATTGATAATCCTATTATAGTTCAAGATTCCTTTGAAGGTTATCTTTGCACGATGACCATTGATTCTGGTTCATATCAGTATTTTCCTAATATAGGCACAGGAATAATTGGTGGATATAAAATTCCAATTGAAGTGTCACAATACTGAATCCAATAGGTGGGTTGTATTAGTTTATCGTCTTAATTAAGATATTATGCAACAAAATATTAACTATGTCACGTGATGTTTTAAAACGTTTTTTACAGTTCCTTTTAATTTGTTTTAGTTTGTTGAGTACCTCTTGCCAGGTAACTTTTAAGGCCCCTCCGCTGAAGCAAAGCTATTCCTCTTACTATAATGAGTCATTCTCTGAAGCGCCAAGTCTATTTGTTCATGGAGTTGCAGAAATAGGTAACTTAGAAAAACGTTCTGATGAAAGGGTTTATATTACTAACGGGCAGGCTCTGGTAAGATGCATTTCAAAGGAAGGTCAATCCTTAGTGTATCTTTGGAAACCCAATTGTTATTCTTCCAAATGTGTTTCGCCAGAGATTATACAAGCTTACTGCGACAAGTACAATGTTTCACTATATGTTGTTGCACAATATTATGATGTGAAGGCAATGCTCAAACCTATAGCTGTAGAAAAACCAATATTTGGATTGGATACAAAGTATTATAAATCAAACATACAAGAACAGTATCTCAAAAGGTTTTATAGGGACATTACTAAGGAAAAAAGAAAAAAGGAATCTGGAAATTTTATTTATTTTCAAAACGGTAATTTCAAGGAGAGCTTTAAATATCTTGACGAAGTAATACAGTATCTTAGTGTCCTTTAACACCTAAGGATGTGTTCCGTTTAATATTTAAGATAGTTTGATAGTTTCGTTTTTTAAAATAAAATTCATTTAACCATAAGATGGAATTTAGTTCAATTTTATCCATTGCCTGACAATTATTTCATTTTGTTTGTGTGTCCGAATTAAATAAATTAATCCTGGAAGGAAAGTTGTGTTCATGTGCCATCCATTCTCAGTTTGTGTGCTTACCGCACCTTCAATTAACCACCCCAAAAGATCATACAGTATTTGGATTGGAACATGTTATTGCTAGATGATTTTGGTCCTTTCTGCGTTATTAAAATAAAATTTGTTCCCGGATTAGGAATTAGTTTGAAAAAATCCTTCTCATTTGCAACTGCAGTGGGTTCAATAAAAGTGGATACGTCACATACATCGCTTATTCCTTCCATCACGCCAGCTGTTGCCTTACACAGCTATGTGCTCGGGCGACTTTGGGTTAATTAGTTATTTTGAATATAACACGGATCGACATGTCGTCACTTTTGACGATGTAGAACAAAAGCTGTCCTATTTTTATGGGGTGGCGGATAAAACAGAAGTAGCTGAATAAAGGGCAAAAGGTTGGTATCAATAACTATTTCAGGGCCACCACATTTTTTGCACATCAACGACTTGTCCGAACGCATTTCGAAAATGAAGAAAATAAATGCCTGCCGGAAGATAGGGTAGTGCCAGCATACCGGATTTTTCCAATAGAAAAGAACGGATGAAGCGACCATCTAAAGAAAACATTTCTAAATCATAACGGGCGTTTTTTGAGAGGTCAATCCACATCGTACCCGTCGCAGGATTTGGTGTAACCGTAATAACCGTTGATGGTCCTGTTCGTTGGATCACGCGGATGGGAGAGTAGGATCCTGTTCCATCAATGTCTTCCTGATATAAACGATAATAATTGGTCCCTTCCAATGGATCAAGATCGGCGTAGGTGTATTCGGCTCCACCTGATCCGGTACCCGTGCAGGATAACGCACCAATACGGTGCCAATGCAAGCCATTGGCACTGCGTTCGATAGTGAAAGATGCACAATTGATCTCGGATGCAGTCCTCCACTCGATTAACACATCTTTTTCACGGTTAATGGCCTCAAAATGGACCAGTTCGACAGGAAGCGCCAGGGCCGCATTTACAGCAGCCAGTGCATCTACCCGCCCCCATCCATAAACATTATTTGGTCGGGTAGACCCATTGTCGCCCAGACAAAAAGGAGAGCTCGCATATTTTGGTAATGCTGTCGTTTTCATGAGATTTTCCAGTTCGTCGACGTCACCGATGAGGTCGGGCCGGGCCGACATGAGTAGTGCCGCTACACCTGCTACATGCGGGCCAGCCATACTGGTGCCATTCCAACTGGCATAGGAGTAGGTATTGGCCTGATTATCTCTGCCGATGCAAGAGTAAATCCCTTCTCCAGGAGCAGTGATATTCGGTTTTCTCCTGTTGCTGCCATCCACAGTTACCCATCCTCTGCTGCTAAAGGAACTAATGCCGTCACTGGCGTTAGTCGAGCCTACCGTAAAACTGCTTGCATAAATGGCTGCCGGGGTGTTGACCGTATAACATCCTGGTCCAGTATTCCCCGCAGATACCACCACAAGAATCCCCGAAGAACGTGCCGCATCGACAGCTATTTGCATTGTCGAAAAATTACCCGTGGTACATCCTTCGGAGACGGGGCAGCCCCAGGAGTTGTTGATAACATGAGGAGCTTCATCGGAATCCGGATTGGCATCATTTAAATCTGTGGGAGCCACAAACCACTCAAAACATTCGATGTAAGTTGTCGGTGTACCATCGCCTTCCTCCATGTTTCGGCAGCCAATCCATTTGGCATCCGGTGCCACACCGATTACACTTTCGCCAATAGCCCCTACCATAGTTCCCATAGTGTGGGTACCATGATTATTGTCATCACAGGGAGCAAGTTTGTTTAATCCACAAGAATTAGTTCCACCAAAATGTATCGTATCATGAATAGCGTCATGCCAATTGTAATTGTGATTGGCTGTATTGTTATTCCAGCCCCGGTATTGATCTTTTATGGCCGGGTGTGCCCACTCGTATCCAGTGTCTTGTCCGCCCACTACGACGCCTGAGCCGGTATGACCCAAGGCCCACACATCATCCGCATTGATTTTGGTGAGGCCCCAGTTGCCCGTTGTGAATTCCCGGTCAGATGGAAGGTCGGAAGTTATCGAATCCGGAGGTACCGTGTGCAGGGGTACAACGGGGTTAGGATCAATGCGGGCGACCATGGACAAGCTGGCTACTTCTTCCACCAGGGCTAGGTCTCCCGCAGACCATATGGCATTGACAATCCAGAACGAACGAAAAGGTGCACCATGCTGACTCAGGCGGTTTATCACCGGAAGTTGCGTCTCTGATGCCAATTTGCTGGCTGTTTCGAATACAAACTTTCCTTTTTCTTTTTTGGTGTTAAACTGTTTGGCGAGTCGCAGATCAGCCTGTTCCGTTAGCACA
>JAGNXB010000026.1 GCA_017985675.1 Saprospiraceae bacterium
TCACCTTTGTGAGTTTTACTCTGGATGACCAAAGCGGCGGCAAAGATATAAAAACTTTAATCGTAATGTCAACCCTTTTTTAACGACTTGCCATAGAAAGCTGTCTTTCGAGGCCTTCTACGGTCTGCCTGAAATCTTTATCGGTATCCATCATATCCTGTACTGCACGGCAAGAATAAAGCACTGTAGTATGGTCACGGCCCCCAAACATTTCGCCAATCGTTTTTAATGATTTATTTGTCATGCTTTTAGCCAGAAACATGGATAACTGCCGGGCGACGACAATGGGACGTTTCCGGGTCTTTGCCTTCAATTTGTCGACTGAAATATGGAAATGTTCAGCTACTTTATCCTGAATGTGGTCCAGAGATAATTCGCGTTGGGATTCTTTTACAAAATTCCTGACGACCTCCCGGGCCAGATCCAGATCAATTACCCGCTGGTTAAGGGAAGATTGGGCAGCAATAGAATTCAAGACACCTTCGAGTTCGCGAATGTTTTCTTTGATATGATAACACACGTATTCCACAACGGCCCTGGGAAGAACGATGCCATTTTTTTGCATTTTGTCTTCCAGGATAGCCATCCTGGTTTCCAGATCGGGACTTTGCAAATCAGTTGTCAGGCCCCATTTGAATCGGGATATCAGCCTTTCCTCCATGCCTTCGAGATCCTTCGGTGCCCTATCAGAAGTCAGAATGATCTGATGTCCGCCCTGGTGCAAATGATTGAAGATGTGGAAAAAGATCTCCTGCGTCTTTTGTTTGTTGGCTAAGAATTGAATGTCATCAAGAATCAGGATATCAATGTTCTGGTAGTAGGCCACAAATTCATTGATCGCATTGTTCTTAATGGCGTGGATGATCTGGTTCGTAAACGACTCCGTTGTGCCATAGAGCACATTTTTGCTCTTGTGGCTCGCCACGATCTCGTTGCCAATTGCTTGTGCAAGGTGCGTTTTGCCCAGGCCCACCTGACCATAAATCACCAGCGGGTTGAATGCTGTTCCTCCGGGTTTTTTGGCAATGGCCATTCCGGCAGAACGGGCAAGTTTATTACAATCGCCTTCGATAAAACTGTCGAAAGTGTAGTTTTTGTTGAGATGGGGGTCAACCCGGACCTGCCGGATACCTGGTATTACAAATGGGTTCATGAACTCATTTGGCAAATATCCTGGGTTGTGTTCCGATTGAGTAGCCTTAGCACGGCTGTTACTTCCATTTTTTGTCGTCGAAGGTTGGCCCATCAAAATTTGATATTCGAGCTTCCCTTGTTCTCCCAGATCTTTTTTTATAGTGGCTTTGAGCAATCCAACATAGTGCTCCTCCAGCCATTCATAAAAAAATTTGTTCGGGACCTGGATGGTTAAAACATGACCCTCCAGGCCGACTGGTTTGATTGGTTCAAACCAGGTTTTGTAACTCTGCGCACCAATGCTATTCTTTATGGTTTTTAAACAGCTTTCCCATACAGTATAGCAATCATTGGTCATACTTGGTATGATTCGTTTAGTTCGGTAAAATACACTCTTACTCCTCACTTGCGCAAGAAGCAAAATTATTCAGTTCAGTAAAGTCTTAGTCTCTGTTTTCCTCAATCGTGCAGCAATACGATTTGGTGAGGAAGGAGTGCAAAAATGGAAAAAAAAGATGGTACAAAGGCACAACTTTGATGAAAAAACTAAAATAAATTGGTTTGATTTTTTTGGGGGTTGATGGTCATTTCTTTACCCGCCTTTGCCCTAAGTTTTACTTCTTTGTTATATGAGTAATTACTTGAATATGAGTATTTTGAAACTAAATCGAAAGGCTAGTACAAGAAATGCACCTGTGTTTATAATTGCGCTCAAATCCAATGTCAAGACGGCCCAGGTACGCCCCGCCCCAACCTACCTGTACGATCTGCACTGATCTGCCCAGTGCATTGGTCTTGAGGACTGGTTTATCTAACAATGTATGGGTGTGACCCCCGATGATGAGGTCAATATGTTCTGATTTTCCAGCCAAGACGACATCAGAAACCTTTTCATTTTCGTACTGGTATCCAAGGTGACTGAGGCAAATGATAAAATGGCAACCTTCTTTATCTCGTAAGATTTTTGCGGTTCGGTTGGCCGCTTCAATAGGGTCGCTATATACGGTATTGCCATAAAGAGGGTCAGGCACTAATCCGGACAGTTCAATCCCCAATCCAAAAACGCCGATTCGCAGCGGACCCTTCTCAAAAACAGTATAAGGCTTCACAGCGTGTTCCAGCAGATTGTCCTTAAACGTGTAATTAGCGCTGAGTAGTTGGAAGGAAATATCCCCAAGTCGATGTTCCAGCAAAGCAATCCCACCGTCGAAATCGTGATTTCCAAGAGTAGCTGCATCATAACCCATAGCTGACATTGCGCGGAATTCCACTTCACCACCAAAGAAGTTAAAATACGGCGTGCCTTGCAGCATGTCGCCAGCATCAAGGAGCAAGACATTTGACTCCGATGACCTGATTTGCTGGATAATTGCACTCCGACGAGCTGCACCACCCATATTTGCGAGTTTGCCTGCATTAGCCGGGAACGGGTCCATCCGGGAATGCACATCATTTGTATGCAGGATGGTCAATTTATACCTGTCAACATTTGTCCCGGCCCATGAAAAACCGGGTGACAAGTAAAACCCTGCCCCAGCGAGCATTGTCTTTTGTATAAAGGTCCGGCGTCTCATGGGCTATGGTTCTTTTTTAAACCGGCCATCTACCCTGGCAAAAAGTAGGAGTCCTTGTGAAGTAAGGTTTTGGGTATGGCTAATGAAAAGGTCTCTCATAAATTTGCCGGAATGCCATTGGGGGTACGATCGCAGAAAATGACAGCCATCCCCACCATTAGCCACATAATCCGGCATGGCAACGGCATAAGTACGATTACCTGTCAACGCTTTTCCATCAAATAATATCGTCTCCGGACCGCTGGATGTCCCATGTATGTAAATTTGGTTAGAAACGGGCCAACCACCTGCCATATATATATGTGTCACAAGCTGCATGATACCCAATGAATCAAGTGCCAGCACAACTGCTTGATTATCGAAGGGTATGAGTTCAAAAAAGTATCCTTTGGTGATATTCCCCTGAGGGAGTTGTGGCTGCCGGATTCCTTTCACATTGAGCAGTGCAAAGTCCAGTTTGTACGGATAACGATGTTGGACTTCCATAAAAAGCATATCAGCCAGCAGGTTGCCCAGCGGGGATTCCGGTTGTCCCAGAGCTAATTCTGCTGAAGCATACCCTATGACCTCATTCATCTCCTTCACCAGAGAGTCCCGGTAGGGAGCTATCATGGCATTCATCAGACTGTCAGATCTTACTTTTTCGGTGATGGGGTACTGGTTCGATCCAACGGAGGCAAGATGAATTTTTTTGCTGCACGCAAAAAAAGTGGATAAGACAAGGAAGCCGATCAAGAGCACCGGCGGAATAAATCTTACAGATCGGGATGTATCTCCGTTGCCCATTATTATAAACTTAGAGCAGCTTCCTTTTTGATAGCTGACAAAGCGGTTTGAAGCGGATTGTATTCCTGCTGATCCATGGAAGTGAAAAGAGCATGGACAAAATCATCGGCAGTAGCACCCGTCGGGAGGTCGGCTGCAACCCGGTCAATGATGCTCATTACATTGTCTTTGGAGAGTTGAAGAATCTTCCAGAGTGATTCAGAGATATAAATTTGCTGTGTGATATTGTATTCGAACTCCTGCTGGATAGCCTGAAACATGGCCCATTTCAGGGAGGCGACAGTCATACTGTCCGTTCGCAACCGCATAATGAGGTTTGGCACACTGATCCGCTCGCAATAAAGTGAAAGTCGCTCATAAGCCTGAAGGCGCAGATTGAGGGTTATTTTTTGCGACTCGATTTTTTGGTCTGCACGTCTATTGCCCAAAAGTTGCTCGGTCAATTGGTTCATTAACACATAAACGGTTGCAAAGACGACTAGTCCGGGGATGGTAAGCTTGACGATTTCAAGCAGGATTTCTAATGGTGACATAAATTTGACGGCAGTTTTATTCGGTCAGAAAGCTCAAAATTACATTACCTGCATTGAACACTGTCCATTCTCAACAAATTGGAACCAATTCTTATTTAGAATGTTTGTAATTTAGCATCTTGAAGTATAATGAATATGTCAGAAACAACTTCTCTTACCTTATCTCCTGTAACGTTGACTCCAGGTGCCATTCGTGCCCTGCACAGGATTCGTGCAGATCAAAATATCCCGGACGACCACTTTTTAAGAGTAGGTGTTAAAGGTGGTGGATGTAGTGGATTTACTTACGTTTTGGGGTTTGATGAACGCAAAGAAAGCGATGAGGTTTTCGAATTGGATGGCATGACTATGGTCATGCAAAAAGCACATCAATTATATTTGATGGGTATTGAAATCGATTGGATGGAAGGTCTTGAGAACCGTGGATTTACATTCAATAATCCCAATGCTAAGGAAACCTGTGGTTGTGGTACTTCGTTTTCTGCCTGAGTTTAACCCGTTTCCGGGTCTTTTTTATTTCCCGAAACAAAATGGAAGGGCATAAGAATTTAGATCTTTGAAGCTCTTTCAATTGGAATGTATGAACCTGAATTGGCTCCTGTCGTTAGTCGTCATTGTTACATCAATTTCTTGCAAAACAAGCCATAATGCACTGCCAGCTGGTACTTCTGCTACGGTTGAAGTGAATCAGGCCGCTGCATACAGCGGTTGCCAGTGTGTATTGCGCACAAAGGACGGAAGGCAATTTATTCCTGTATCCTATAGTAATGCTTCATGTACGCTCCAGGCAGGAGAAGTTTATTCGATCCGTTATGAAATGCGGGATGAAGCGGTTTATGGTTGCACCTTAAAAGGTGCTCTACCGATCCATCTATTGGCTTGTATTAAACTAGAAAATAGTAACCTTAAAGGCACAGGAGGAATCAAACCGGAAAGGCCTATTTGCGCCTGGACAACTGATGTTTTTGCCATTCCCTGGATGGTTCAAATAATAAAGCAAATTGATCCGGATAAAATTACCCGTTTCCAATATCAAAGCAATGGGGCCTATTCTTTTGAGTCTCAAAAAGGCCATTACCTTTTTGATTGCTTCGGGAATCTGATCTGTAATGAAGCCAAAGGGGAATTAAACTGCCTGGTTAATCATGCACTTAGTGATCAGTATGTTATCTTAGTCCGTAATTATTAACATGCAGAATAAGCACCTTGATCCTGATGATCGATCAGCATCTCCGGAGGAGAAGTTGATAGATAAATCACTGCGTCCCCAGCTACTTGATGATTTCAGTGGTCAGGAAAAGTTAGTTGATAACCTCCGGGTTTTTATCCAGGCCGCCAGGATGCGTAAAGAATCTTTGGATCATGTATTACTCCACGGCCCTCCGGGGCTGGGCAAAACCACGTTGTCTTGCATTGTAGCCCATGAATTAGGGGCTAGTCTTAAGATGAGTTCGGGGCCGGTTTTGGAGAAGCCTGGTGATTTGGCTGGTTTGTTGACTAATCTGGACGAGGGGGATGTGTTATTTATTGATGAGATCCACCGGTTGAATACGGTTGTAGAGGAATACCTGTATTCTGCAATGGAAGATTACCGTATCGATATTATGATTGATACGGGACCCAATGCACGAAGTATTCAGATCGCTCTGGCGCCCTTCACACTGGTTGGGGCCACGACCCGAATGGGCTTGTTAAGTGCGCCACTTCGGGCCAGATTTGGAATATCCTGTCATCTGGATTATTATGACGTTCCTACACTTGCCGGGATTATTCGGCGGTCATCTGCACTACTTGGCATATCTGTACAGGAAGAAGGGGTGCTTGAAATAGCGCGAAGAAGCAGAGGTACTCCTAGAATTGCCAATTCCCTGTTGCGCCGGGTAAGAGATTTTGCAATGGTAAAAGGAGATGGTGTCATTGATAAAAAAATTGCACATTACGCACTGAATGCGCTTCAGGTCGACGAATGTGGACTGGACGAAATGGACAACCGCATCCTCCAAACTATCATAGTGAAATTTAAAGGTGGGCCGGTAGGTTTAAGTACGATTGCAACAGCAGTTGGCGAGGAGGCTGGTAACATTGAAGAAGTCCATGAACCATTTTTAATCATGGAGGGTTTCCTTCAGCGAACACCACGTGGACGCGAGGCTACACCAAAAGCATTCAAGCACCTGGGGCTTACACCCCCAGGTCGGCAGGACTTGCTTTTTTAAGGCTGCATGAAAGTTAGTTTGGTGAGAATAGGCGGAATGTTACTTGTTCAAAACGCAGGGTGTCAGGTTCCTTAAACTTTTGAAGGGACCTTGTACTTTAATTCTTGGAGAATTCTTAGAAAACATCTAATTTCGCATGCTTAACCTACAAGTAAACTCCTTTACCAAATGATAAGAATGTCCTTTCTTAATCTGGCAAGCTGTAAACGCTTAGCCTTCTTCCTCATTTTTAGTGTTTTAGTCTTAGGTCAGTCTTTTGCACAGGCCATTTTTGCCGGCAGGTCACCTGACATCCAAAACAAGCCTGAAATTCCAGGAATTGAGACATATGATCTATTTGAAATAGATCAGGAGGCATTATACAACTATGTTAAAAAAGAGGGAACAGATATTGAATTGACCATCGAACTCGGTCAGCTTTCCCTTTCCTCTAACCTCATTAAACATAACACCAGAAAGCCGGGATTAGAGACCCGGGTAATGACCGCCTCGGGTCTTGTGGTTAAACCTGCCCGTGAGGACATATTGTACAGAGGTGTTTTAAATGCGCCTTTGAATGGTATGCTACTTTATGCCATCAATAAAGATTTTTTTGCCGGAACTTTTATCATTGACGGACGGGAGTACATGATTGAGCCGCTCTGGCATCACCACTCCGGAGCCGCAAAAAACCTGGTTATCGTTTATGAAACCGCTTTAGCAAAAGTAATTGGTGATTATTCATGTGGCGTAGATGTGAATGTGCATAAATGTACAGACCCCCAACATGACCATGGAGATGGTTTGGAAAGTGAAGAAGAGGGTAGATCCCCTGGTTGCAAAGAAGTCGAATATGGCGCAGCGCTTGACTGGCTTTTTTACAACAAATATGGAAATGAACCTGCCAGTTGGGATCGGGTGGATTTAGTAATGGGTCTTGTGGAGACACAATACACGGGTTGGTTTACGAACGATTATATTTTTGTTCGATCTGCAGAATTTGTTTCAGATTGTAGCACTTGCGATCCAGCCGAATGGACAAATACAACGAATTCCAGTACGCTCGTAGCTAATTTTAGAAACTGGGGCCAGGGTGGTGGATTTGGCAATCAGGTTTATGATGTGGCCAGCCTTTGGACTAACAGAAACTTTCAGAACGGCGTTGTAGGTATCGCCTATGTTGGGGGTATGTGCAACAGTTTCCGGTATAACTGCCTGATGGATTATTCCACTCAGAACTGGGCAATGCGCGTGATGGTTTCACATGAACTAGGGCATAATTTAAATGCAGGTCATGATGGGGGCTCTGGTTTCATTATGTCTCCTTCTGTTAACAATACAACAACATGGTCCTCTAGTTCCATTAATGTCATAAATAACTATACAAATGGCAATGGTGGTAATTGCATGACAAATTGTACGCCTCAATCTCCTCCGGTAGCAGGATTTTCAGCAGATGTTACAGAAGGTTGTGCTCCACTTACCGTTCACTACACGGATGAATCCACAAATAGTCCGACTTCATGGCTTTGGACATTCCCAGGTGGAACACCGGGAAGTTCTACAATGCAAAATCCTACAGTAACATATAACACTGAGGGCACCTATAATGTAACGTTGGTGGCTACAAATGGAGCTGGAAGTGATTCCCATACCGAAAATAGCTATATAAATATCACAGACGTGCCGACAGCATTATGGGACTTTATAGCTGATGAAAATATTGTAAATTTCTACAATTTGTCAGATGGTGGTGTTAGTTATTTCTGGGAGTTTGGAGATGGCAACTCCAGTACAGATGAAAACCCTTTGCATGTCTATGCCACAGATGGGGTTTACGAGGTAGAACTTACCGTAACGAATGAATGTGGTACGGATACTTATTCACAGTTTATCACTATTGTTACGTCACCAATTGCGGACTTTGGATCAGATGTCATTGATGGTTGTGCTCCACTTGTTGTTGAGTTTGAAGATCTTTCAACCCCTAACACAACATCTTGGAATTGGCAGTTCCCTGGCGGTAGCCCTCTAACATCCAATGCAAAGAACCCTGTTGTAACCTATCCTAATCCAGGTGTATATACAGTTACGTTGATCGCAATCAATTCCGCTGGAACGGATGTTGAAATCAAAACAAATTATATTACCGTCCTGAGTTCACCTAATCCAGATTTCACTTATACAGTAAAGATTGACTCCGTATTCTTTAACAGTCTGGGTAATGTAGATTCATTGCATTGGGATTTTGGTGATGGTGGATCCAGTTCGGAGGAGGATCCTATTCACGTTTATCTTACAGAAGGTGTTTTTGATGTTACACTGCAGGTTTTTGCGACTTGCGGAGATAGCACACTTGTTCAGCCAGTGACTATAGTATTGCCTCCAAGTGCAGGTTTTTCAGCAAATGACCAGGAAGGATGTGCTCCTTTTGCTGTGAATTTTATGGAAGATGCCTCACCAAACACCACAAGTTTTTGGTGGTCATTTCCTGGTGGTAATCCTTCAACTTCAACCGATCCAAATCCAACAGTGGACTACGCCACACCAGGGATTTACAACGTGACCTTTGTTGCTATCAATTCTGTGGGTTCCGATACCCTCACATTGGCCAACTATATTACTGTTTTGGCTGACCCGGTCGCCGCCTTTGATGCGGATGTCAATAATGGCAATGAGGTGAGCTTTGACAACAACTCTCAATTTGGCACGAGCTTTACTTGGGATTTTGGAGATGGCAATGGATCGAATGACGCAGATCCTGTCCACATCTATTCACAGGAAGGAGTATTTACTGTTACCTTATGGGCATTCAATGCATGTGACTCCAACATGATCACTCAGCAGGTGACGATTGTTTTACCGCCTGTGGCAGGGTTTAGTGCAAATCAAACATCGGGCTGCGCACCTTTTGAAGTGCAGTTTTCAGATCAATCTTCACAAAGTGTTACGTCCTGGTTGTGGACTTTTGAAGGTGGTAATCCGGCAACATCCACCGATGAAAACCCTACGGTGCAGTACACTGTTCCCGGTGTGTATGATGTTAAACTCATTGTTTCAAATCCAGTCGGTATTGGTGAATTAGAGTTGTTAGACCATATTACTGTCTTTAGCACCCCGGTCTCCGATTTCTCACAAACCAATAACAATGGCACGGTGTCATTTACAAATCAGTCCCAATATGGACAAAGTTATGTGTGGTTATTCGGTGATGGGGGCAGCAGCATCGAAGAAAACCCAACGCATACCTATGCTGCGGAAGGTGCTTATGTCGTGACGCTGACGGTAACCAATTCATGCGGTGTCAATATTTATACGGAGTTAGTTCAGGTTTATTTTGCTCCTGTGGCCGGATTTGGTTCGGACCAAAATGGGGCATGTGGTGAATCAATGACGGTACAATTTAATGATCTTTCCCAAGGTTTTACGACTTCATGGATATGGACCTTTGAAGGTGGCAACCCCTCCGTGTCGAATGTTGAAAATCCGGTTGTTACTTATTCGACGCCCGGATCTTATGATGTAACGTTGATCGCCACAGGTCCCGGAGGTTCGGATACTATCCTATTACCAGATTATATCACCTTATCCAATAGTCTGCCAATAGCTTTATTTGATTATGATGCTATGGGTCTTGCAGTTGCCTTTACCGATGAGTCTGAAAAAGCAAGTAGTTATTCCTGGGATTTCGGTGATGGCAACACAAGTTCGGAGAAAAATCCTGTGCATATATATGGTGCATCTGGCTCGTATGGTGTTACCCAAATCGCACATAATCCTTGTGGAAATGACACAATTGTGGTCATAGTAAGTGTTGTAGCATCCGGTCTTGAGCTTCCGGATTTCCTTACACGTTTCAGCATTATGCCCAATCCGACTTCCGGGATTTGTACGATTGAAATGGAAGGTCGGGCAATAGGCGCTGTGTCCTATGATATTGTGGATCTGTTTGGTCGTATCGTGCATTCCCGCAGCGTATCATTTAATACGTCTCTCATTCGTGAAGAGCTTGATCTAAGCCGCTTAACGCAAGGCACTTATTTCTTCAGGATGAGTCATGAAGGAAATATCTATTCAAGAATGCTCCATATAATTAGGTAGGATTCAGAAGGTATTTCATTTGGAAAGGTGGTCTCTGAGCAAGAGATCACCTTTCTTATTTTTGGATGAGTCAGAACAGTCTGTTAGGAATAAATGGATCAGGAAATGGAATAATGGATGACTTTGTCCTGATTTGGGTTCTTTTTTGGAGTTGGAGTAATGTGGTATGAAACCTGCAATTCGGTTTGGTTTTGAGGCTGTTGGGGAAGTCTAAAGTGGATCTGTATTTTTTTATGGTAAAGTACTTTAACGCCCCTGGTTTTATCAACATGGAAGCTCAACAACCTGACTAAGCGCTCCGCTTCTTCATCACAACCATGACCTAACTTGTGCAGGATCCTGACATCAATTACCATACCTTTATGGTCGATAGCATACCGTAGATGGACTGTCCCTTCTACCTTTAATGCCAGGGCCTGATCAGGGTATTTGAGATTGGAGGCGACATAGGCACGAAGTGCTTTTTGCCCTCCAGGATATTCTGGCTGTTTCAGAATATCTGTTTTTTTAACTTCTTTTCGCATAGTATTTCGCGGTATCAAGAATAGGACTATCTTTGCATCCGCAAATGATAAACCTTTTATGCTGATTATCGAAGTCAAAGAAACGGAATCTATTGATCGCGCACTTAAAAAGTACAAGCGAAAGTTTGAACGTGCAGGTGTATTGAAGGAACTGCGTCGCAGGAAGCAGTTTACTAAGCCATCGGTACTCAAACGCAATGTGATGTTAAAAGCAGAGTACCGCCAAAAAACGTACGGTACATAGGTTTGTCTTCAAACCGAATATTTATATCGTTTAGATATATCCATGTCCCTTATCTTAGCAAACGATCAAGTTTGCCCTAGTTTTTTATGCGGGATATCCAGCGATTTTGCCACTTCATTGAGCTCGAAAAAAGACGCTCACCTCATACGCTTGAGGCTTACCGCAGGGATGTTCATGCCTGTTTTGAGTTTTTGAAGACAATGTACAGCGTAGAATCTTCGACTGACGTTGATGCCTCTATGATGAGAAGTTATGTGGTTTCACTGCTTGATGCAGCCCTAACTCCACGTACTATTCAACGGAAATTATCTGCTGTCCGGTCTTTTTTTCGCTTTCTCCAACAGCGACATGGGCTGCCGATTAATCCAGTTGATGGGGTAGTACTGCCCAGGAAAGGTAAGAAGCTTCCTAACTTCATTCCAAAAGAACAAATCCAGGGATGGATCAACAACCTACCTGAAGGCGAAAATTTTACGGACATAAGAGACCGTACCATATTAACGTTGTTATATCATACTGGCATACGAAGAGCAGAATTGTTAGGCTTAAGCCTGAAGGATGTCTTACTGAAGGAAAAGCAGATTAAAGTGGTAGGCAAACGAAATAAGGAACGGATGATACCTATTTCATCTGAGATGCAAGTAGAGCTGACATCTTATCTGGATATCAGAAAGACAATCACAAACCCTGAAGGATCAACATTACTTTTTATCAACGAACAGGGTAAAGTCCTAAACCCGAGAGCGCTATATAGAATAGTGCATAAAAATTTAGCTTTTCTGGGTCAACTGGAACAACGAAGTCCCCACGTGTTACGGCACACATTTGCTACGCACCTTGCAGAAAATGGGGCTGACCTCAACGCAATAAAGAACTTGTTAGGTCACAGTAGCCTGGCTTCCACCCAAGTGTACACCCACACGCGGATAGAGCATTTGAAAAATGTATATAAAAAGGCACATCCTCGAAACAAAGGTGACTGAAGGTGTGTATATTGTTAAACCGTAAATCAAAAAAGATGAATATAAAGACGCAATCGGTTCATTTTACGGCTGATCAGAAGCTAATTGATTTTATTGACAAAAAAATTGGCAAACTCGATGGATTGGGTAGCCATATAATCGGAGTTGAAGTCATTTTAAAACTTGAGAACTCTGGTCAAATTCGCGATAAAGTCACTGAGGTGAAATTAAATATGCCTGGTAATATCCTTTTTACAAAGCAAGTGGCTAAAACGTTTGAGACGGCCATTGAAAAATCTGTTGATACTTTGCGTACACAGATTACTCGGTATAAGGGAAGAAACAACCAGGCAAAACGTAGGCGATCGCCTAATATCTGATCGTGGCAGTGTTTGAAAGGGGCGTTTTATTACAGGGAAAAGAAAATTTTTTGTAAGAACTTTCCAGATCCGAAAGAAACTTGTATCTTTGCGAGCGCTTTCAAAGGGAAGTGAGTATTAAGTCATTGAATTACTGGCAAATAGCTTTTTCAGGCACCTGTTTTTAGATCACCTGGGACAATATAAAGAAGGTTCCGGACTGACTGCTCTGATGTTAAATCGCAATAGCTGGTCATAGGATCCTCCGACTGTTATATCCAAGCCGATGTAGCTCAGTTGGTAGAGCAGCTGATTTGTAATCAGCTGGTCGGGGGTTCGAGTCCCTCCATCGGCTCAGGCACAGTTCTTTTAAAAGGACTGATTTCCTTGAAAGGCAAAAGAAGATTTGATCTTTGAATGCTGCAAATTACAGTTTGTCTGAAAGGAAAAGAAAGGGGGGTGCGCCGGAGTCGGAGAGCCGGGCCAGACTGTAAATCTGGTGCTTTTAGCTGAGTGGGTTCGAATCCAACTACCCCCACAATGTGTCTGAAACAATTTATCCAAGGTTTTCCATACTAATATGGTGTACTTGGAATAGTTGTTGCTAAGTTGCTAGTCTGATCGTTGAAAGGCTTATGCGGGTGTAGCTCAGTTGGTAGAGCATCAGCCTTCCAAGCTGAGGGTCGTGGGTTCGAGTCTCATCACCCGCTCAATGTTATGGAAATCCTGAAGAGGATCCTGAATAAACATTCTTGATAGGATATGTTTGGACGGGTTTTTTATTCCGATTTCCTTCTTTGATATTTATGGTGTGTAGCCGCATCATGATTATATACCGGTAATTAACAAAGGTTTTTTACCGGACCAATTTTGAAGTCGTAGGGTACTTAATAGGAGAGGTTTTACCTTTTTGAATATGTAATCTTGATTTCAAAATTGTTATGATCCCGGATTTTACCGGAAAGAATGCTTCTACTTCATGTTGAGAGCTATGATTTCCGTTTTAATATTCGGAAATCATGCCAAATAGCTAAAAAGTTATTTGGAACAATTGGATTTAAGCCAATGTAGCTCAGGGGTAGAGCACTTCCATGGTAAGGAAGGGGTCGGGGGTTCAATTCCCTTCATTGGCTCTAAATATCTGGAGATCGCAATTTTAAAATCTGTAAAAACCCAAAAAAATGGCTAAAGAGACGTTTGCAAGAACTAAGCCACACTTGAATATCGGAACCATCGGTCACGTCGACCATGGAAAGACTACCCTTACAGCTGCAATCACTTCGGTGTTGGCTGCGGATGGTCTGGCTGAGAAAAAGAGTTATGACTCGATTGATGCTGCTCCTGAAGAAAAGGAACGTGGTATCACGATTAACACAGCTCACGTTGAGTATCAGACAGTTAACCGTCACTACGCACACGTGGATTGTCCAGGTCACGCTGACTATGTAAAAAACATGGTAACAGGTGCTGCTCAGATGGACGGTGCAATTCTGGTTGTTGCTGCAACAGATGGTCCTATGCCTCAGACGCGGGAACACATCCTTCTGGCTCGTCAGGTAGGCGTACCTGGTATCGTAGTATTCATGAACAAGGTTGACCTTGTTGAAGATGAAGAGATGCTTGAGCTAGTTGAAATGGAAGTACGCGAACTGCTCGACCAGTACGAGTTTGACGGTTCGAATGCATCAGTAATCAAAGGATCCGCACTGAGAGCACTTGAAGGTGAGCCAGGTGCAGTTCAAGCGATTAAAGATCTGATGGCTGCAGTTGATAACGATATCAAAGAGCCCGTTCGTCTGATCGATCAGCCATTCCTTATGCCTATCGAGGACGTGTTCTCTATCACAGGTCGTGGTACAGTGGCTACTGGTCGTATCGAGCGTGGTGTAATTGAAGTTGGCCAACCTGTTGAAATCATCGGAATGATGAAAGAAGGGGAGAAGGCATTGACTTCTACAGTGACTGGTGTTGAAATGTTCCGCAAACTGCTTAACCGCGGTGAAGCTGGCGACAACGCAGGTATCCTGTTGAGGGGTATTGAAAAGGAAGCTATTCGCCGTGGAATGGTCATTTGTAAGCCAGGATCTGTAACTCCGCACAAACATTTCAAATGCGAAGTGTATGTACTTGGTAAAGATGAAGGTGGCCGTCACACGCCGTTCTTCAATGGCTACCGTCCTCAGTTCTACTTCCGTACAACAGACGTGACAGGTGACTGCACACTTCCTGCAGGAGTAGAAATGGTAATGCCAGGTGATAACGTTGGTATGGAAGTTAAACTTCTGAACACCATCGCCATGGAAAAAGGTCTTCGTTTTGCTATCCGTGAGGGTGGCCGTACGGTAGGTGCCGGACAGGTTACGGAGATTTTAGACTAAGATTGGGAAAAGTTCCAATGCTATAAAATTAGGCAAAAAGATAAGCACTTCAATTGAGGTGCTTATCTCTTTCCTTTTCAGGTATAGGGGAGTAGCTCAATTGGTAGAGCGGCGGTCTCCAAAACCGTAGGCTGCGGGTTCGATTCCTGTCTCCCCTGCACGAGTGGCCTGGTCGTTCGCAATCGGGTTACAGGATTAATTGGAATTCGGAATGATTTCCAGTTTATAATGATTGTTTAGAAGGTTTGAGCAATGTTTTGATCAGACCTTATCACATTCATAAGTTAGCGTATTTATGGAAAAGATCAAATTATACCTGACAGAAAGCTATAATGAGCTGATGCATAAGGTTACCTGGCCTACTTGGCCCAACCTCACAAGCACAACAGTTGTTGTACTTGTATCATCATTGCTGATTGCAATTCTTATTGCCTTGATGGATCTGATTTCTACCCAGGGTACGCATCTTATTTACGGTATTTAAATTAATGCCGACCTGGTATGGCTGAAGAAAAAAAATGGTATTCCCTACGTGTAATAAGCGGTAAGGAAAAAAAGATTCAAGAACGGATTGATCTTGAAATTCAGCGAAGTGGATGGCAACATATCATTTCTCAGGTACTTGTACCGACAGAAAAGGTATACAAAATACGCAGTGGGAAAAAGGTCATTATGGAACGAAATATTCTGCCAGGATATATTCTGGTTGAAGCCGATCCGACCGCATTTACTGCTGAAATAGTGAATACCATTGCGAATATTCCCAATGTTATTCATTTTTTAGGTAAAAATGAACCGATTCCAATGCAACAGTCAGAAGCTAACCGGCTTCTGGGTAAAGTGGATGAATCTCAGGACCTTACTGAGGCGATGATTGAACCATTCCTTGTGGGTGAAACAATCAAAATTATCGACGGTCCCTTCAACGACTTCGTTGGTGATATCCAGGAGGTAAATGAAGAAAAGAAGAAGTTGAAAGTAATTGTAAAAATATTTGGCCGAGGAACAGAAGTTGAATTGAACTTTCTCCAGGTCGAAAAACAAGCTTAAAATAGCCTAGCGATGGCAAAAGAAGTAGACGTTTTCATCAAATTGCAAGTAAAAGGCGGACAGGCAAATCCAGCCCCACCAGTAGGCCCTGCATTAGGTTCTAAAGGTGTAAATATCATGGAATTCTGCAAACGTTTTAATGCAGAGACCCAGGATAAACAAGGGAAAATTTTGCCCGTTGTCATTTCTGTGTACAAGGATAAATCCTTTGACTTTAAAATTAAAACACCTCCTGCCGCTATACAGCTCATGGAGGCGTCTAAAGTTAAAAAAGGATCCCCTGAGCCAAACCGTAAAAAAGTTGGAACAGTATCATGGGATCAGGTTAAGGCTATTGCTGAAGACAAAATGGCCGATCTGAACGCATTTACAGTAGACGCTGCAATGCGCATGGTTGCTGGGACTGCTCGTTCCATGGGTTTGGTTGTTGAAGGTACTCCTCCATGGGGGGCTTCAGACAATTAATCAATTATTTACTAACAGGGAGTGAGGACTTAAATGACCTTCACGCAAATACCTAAATAGAAGTCTATGCCTAAAATAACAAAGAAGCGAAAGCTTGTAGATGCGAAAGTGGAACAGGACAAACTCTATCAGTTAGAGGAAGCCTTTTCACTTGTAAAAGAGGTTAATACAACCAAGTTTAATGCCTCTGTCGATATTCATGTTCGTCTCGGTGTTGATCCTCGTAAAGCGGATCAGGCCTTGCGTGGAACGGTTACATTGCCGCACGGTACAGGTAAAACAAAACGCGTATTGGCATTAGTGACTCCTGACAAAGAAGATGAAGCTCGTGCAGCTGGAGCTGACCATGTTGGATTGGATGAATTTATTCAAAAGATCTCTGACGGTTGGACGGATGTTGACGTTATTGTAGCCATGCCTACCGTTATGGCCCAGCTCGGTAAAATTGGTCGTATTCTTGGACCACGTGGTTTAATGCCTAACCCTAAAACGGGTACGGTGACTATGGATGTTGGTGGGGCTGTTAAGGAGGTGAAAGGAGGTAAAATTTCTTTCCGTGTGGACAAATTTGGAATCATTCACTCAACAGTCGGTCGGGTCTCTTTTCCAAGTAATGATTTGCTTGCAAACGCAAATGAATTATTAAACACGCTGGTGAAGATGAAGCCTTCAACTGCTAAAGGTACCTATATTAAATCGGTGACTGTGGCCAGCACAATGAGCCCGGGTATCAAGATTGACCCCAGGAGTATCAAGCATTAATAACCGACGCTAAACAAGAAATCATGACACGCGAAGAAAAAGCAGTTGCTATTGAGCAATTGAGAGATAAACTTGAAGATAATCAGTTCTTTTATCTGGCTGATACATCGTCAATGACGGTTGCAGAAATTTCCGCTTTGCGCCGAATTTGTTTTGATAAAGGAATTGACATTAAAGTTGTCAAAAATACCATTGCCCGTAAAGCAATGGAGACATTCCCTGAGGAACGCAATTATTCAGCAATATTTGATGCGCTCAAAGGAACTACCGCTATTCTGTTCACGCAGGCAGCAAATCTTCCAGCAAAGGTCCTTAAGGAATATCGTAAGGACGGCGCAAAACCCAAATTAAAGGCTGCTTATATTGAGACAGCCATTTTCATGGGTGATGATCAGTTGGATTTGCTGACAAAACTCAAATCAAAGGAAGAACTGGTTGGCGAGATCATTGGTCTGCTCCAGTCTCCAGCGAAGAATGTTATCAGTGCACTCAAATCTGGTGGTTCAACTATCGCCGGATTAGTAAAGGCACTGGAAGAGCGCGCAGCATAAGAGCTGTGCGTCCAATCAATATGGCTTCCAAGTCATGCGCATATATGTTATTCGCATTTTATCATTAGTAAAAAAACAAGCAAAATGGCAGATCTGAAAGGCCTTGCAGAACAATTGGTCAACTTGACCGTGAAAGAAGTCAACGAACTCGCAGCCATCCTAAAGGATGACTATGGCATTGAGCCTGCTGCAGCAGCTGTAGCTATTGCAGCTCCGGCAGCTGGTGGTGGAGAATCTGCTGCTGTAGAACAGACTGAATTTGACGTCATCCTCACCAGCGCTGGTGCGGCCAAACTGCAAGTTGTAAAAGAAGTTAAAACCATCACTGGTCTCGGTTTGAAAGAAGCGAAAGACCTCGTAGATGGCGCTCCCGGTGTTGTAAAATCGGGTGTTTCAAAAGACGAAGCTCAGTCTATCAAGGCGGCTTTGGAAGAAGCAGGCGCCTCTGTTGAGGTTAAGTAATTAAGCTTTTTTTTAATCGTGCCAAAGGTGATATGCGCGTAAACGCACGTTATAACACTACTTCTACCAGAATGATGGCTTAGTGGTTCACTTCGGTGCACTGCTAAGCCCTTTCTGATTTTTACCAGCTTCCGGAAGAGGAGGTACTTTTTCATCGTTCAAAAACGCACTTCCACATGGGATCCAACGTTCAGTTGATCAAACCCGAACAGCTTCGAGTTAACTTCGGGAAAATTAAAATATCTCCGGAATATCCGGATTTGCTGGATATCCAGCTTCGCTCTTTTCAGGAGTTTTTCCAATTGGAAACAACACCCGAAAATCGTAACAGCGAGGGACTCTACAAAGTGTTCCAGGAAAACTTTCCTATCTCTGATGCAAGGAGTATCTTCCTTCTAGAGTTTCTAGATTACTTTATAGACCCGCCACGCTATAGCATCGAAGAGTGCATGCAACGTGGTTTAACATATAGTGTTCCATTGAAAGCTAAATTGAAGCTTTCATGTAATGATGAGGAACACATCGATTTCCAAACGATTGTTCAGGATGTTTTCTTAGGAAATATTCCATACATGACGCCCAAAGGCACCTTTGTGATCAATGGTGCTGAACGTGTAATTGTATCCCAGTTACACCGTTCACCCGGGGTTTTCTTTGGTCAAAGCTTCCACCCTAACGGTAGCCAGATCTTTTCTGCGCGTGTCATTCCTTTTAAGGGTGCATGGATGGAGTTTGCAACAGACATTAATAATGTCATGTATTCTTACATCGACCGAAAGAAAAAGTTCCCTGTTACCACGCTGCTTCGCGCTATTGGATTTGACACGGATAAAGCTATTCTAGATATTTTTGGTCTGGCTGACGAGATCAACGCCAATGAAGCCGATCTTCATAAGGCTATTGGTCGGAAATTAGCTGCTCGTGTCCTCCGCAGTTGGACCGAAGACTTTGTGGATGAAGATACAGGTGAGGTAGTAACTATCGAACGGAATGAAATCATCCTTGAAAGGGATGTCATTCTCGACGAACAAAACATCGCGGATGTACTAAAGGCAGAGTGCAAAACGGTCATACTTCAAAAAGAAGAAGTTGAAGAAGACTACGCTATTATATACAACACATTGCAAAAGGACCCCTCCAGTTCTGAGATGGAGGCTGTTACACACATCTATCGTCAGCTACGTGGAACTGATCCACCCGATGAAGAGACAGCCAGGGGTATTATCGACAAACTCTTTTTCTCCGATAAACGCTACAATCTTGGCGATGTAGGTCGCTATAAGATTAACCGAAAACTTGGGCTTGATATTCCTGAAGAGACGCTAGTGCTTACCAAGGAGGATATCATTCATATCGTCAAATATCTTGTAAAGCTGATAAACCAGCATGCCGATATTGATGATATTGACCACTTGAGTAATCGCCGTGTTCGTACTGTTGGAGAACAACTTTTTGCTCAGTTCGGAGTCGGTCTTGCACGGATGGCCAGAACCATACGTGAGCGCATGAACGTACGTGATAATGAGGTATTTACTCCAGTAGACCTGATTAACGCACGAACATTATCTTCTGTAATCAACTCTTTTTTTGGTACAAGCCAATTATCACAATTCCTCGATCAAACCAATCCATTATCTGAAATCACTCACAAACGACGGATTTCCGCACTAGGACCGGGTGGTCTGAGCAGAGAGCGGGCTGGTTTTGAGGTGCGTGACGTACACTATTCACACTATGGCCGTCTATGTACCATTGAGACGCCAGAAGGTCCAAATATTGGTTTGATCAGCACACTGTGTGTTCATGCCAAAGTTAATAAGATGGGCTTTTTGGAAACGCCTTATAGAAGGGTTATCGAAGGAAAGCTGGATGTGGTTGGCAACGTAGAGTTTCTCTCTGCAGAAGGAGAAGACTTCATGCGTATAGCTCAGGCGAATGCGCCCCTGGATGAAAAAGGCGTGTTTCTTGCGGACCGAATCAAATCCAGAGAACATGGGGAATTTCCTGTGCTTTCTCCGAATGAACTGGACTATATGGACGTGGCGCCCAACCAAATTGTAGGAGTTTCTGCGTCTCTGATTCCATTCCTTGAGCACGATGATGCCAACCGTGCCTTGATGGGTTCAAACATGCAACGTCAGGCAGTACCTCTCATCAAGCCATCATCACCAATCGTTGGTACAGGCCTGGAAGGAAAGGTTGCTCGTGACTCCCGGATGCTAATTAATGCAGAAGGTGAAGGTGTTGTTGAATATGTTGATGCAAATCAGGTTGTGATCCGCTACGATCGCAATGAGGACGAACAATTAATTTCGTTTGAAGATAATCGCAAGACATATGTACTTACTAAGTTTCTGAGTACAAACCAAGGTACTTGTATCAATTTGAAACCGATTGTCCGCAAAGGGGATCGTGTAGTCAAAGGCCAAATCCTTTGTGATGGTTATGCAACGGAAAATGGAGAGCTGGCACTCGGACAAAACCTGAAGGTGGCATTCATGCCATGGAAAGGTTACAACTTTGAGGATGCTATCGTAATTTCGGAACGGGTTGTTCGTGATGATATTTTTACATCCATCCACATTGAAAGTTTTGAATTGGATGTTCGGGATACTAAGTTAGGTGAAGAAGAATTGACTAATGACATTCCCAACGTCAGTGAAGAAGCTACCAAAGATTTGGATGAGCAAGGAATCATTCGGGTTGGTGCCTGGGTGAATGAGGGCGATATTGTCATCGGAAAAATCACTCCTAAAGGTGAATCTGATCCAACACCTGAAGAAAAACTGCTGCGTGCCATCTTTGGAGACAAAGCTGGTGATGTAAAAGATGCTTCACTTAAAGCACCTCCGTCTACTTTTGGTGTAGTTATCGACCGCCAGGTTTTTGCACGAGCCAAAAAGGATAAAGTGCAAAAAGTGCAGGAGAAAGAGATGCTTGACAAACTGGATGACCAGCACGCGATTGCCATGAATGAATTAAAAACCATTCTGATGGACAAATTGATGTCGCTCACACAGAACAAGACATCACAGGGTATCAAGAGTATTTACAACGAGGAGATGGTCTCCAAAGGGATCAAGCTAAATCAATCAGTACTTAAAAATATTGATTTCGGTGTTGTTGATGTTCACAACTGGACAGAAGAAAAACACACCAATGATCTCGTTGCTGTGTTGCTCCACAATTACTCCATCAAAGTGAATGAGGAGTTGGGCCGCTACAAGCGGGAAAAATTCAATATCTCTATCGGAGACGAATTGCCCGCCGGAGTCCTGAAATTGGCCAAAGTATATTTGGCTCGGAAACGCAAACTGAAGGTTGGCGATAAGATGGCAGGTCGCCACGGTAATAAAGGTATCGTGTCCAAGATTGTCCGTGCAGAAGATATGCCGTTCCTTCCTGATGGCACGCCAGTTGATATTGTTCTGAATCCACTAGGGGTACCTTCAAGGATGAACCTGGGACAGATTTTCGAAACAGTTCTCGGATGGGCTGGTGAAAAATTAGGTCTCAAGTTTGCAACGCCGATTTTTGATGGCGCCAAACGGCATGAGGTAGAAACCTACATCGAAAATGCTGGCCTCCCGGCTCTTGGTCAGACTTTCTTGTCTGATGGGGAAACAGGAGACCGCTTCCACCAGGAAGCCACCGTCGGCGTGATCTATATGATCAAGCTATCCCACATGATCGATGATAAGATGCACGCAAGATCTATTGGCCCATATTCGTTAATCACCCAGCAACCACTTGGTGGTAAAGCTCAATTTGGTGGTCAGCGTTTCGGGGAGATGGAAGTTTGGGCATTGGAGGCATTCGGTGCCAGCACAATACTTCGTGAATTACTTACGGTCAAATCGGACGATATCGTTGGTCGCGCCAAAACGTATGAAGCGATTGTTAAAGGGGATAATTTGCCAGAACCAAATATTCCGGAATCATTCAATGTACTAATTCACGAATTACGTGGATTAGCGCTTGATGTGAAGTTTGACTAATCGTTGATTGCAGTCGCTTTTTTTAGCATTACAAACCACAGCTATGCCTTTTAAGAAAAATCTAAATACACCGACCTCCAACTTTGAGTCTATCACTATTAGTCTGGCATCTCCGGAAGAGATTCTGGAACGTTCCTATGGTGAGGTACTCAAACCGGAGACTATTAACTACCGCTCTTATAAACCGGAACGTGACGGTCTGTTCTGTGAGCGCATTTTTGGACCTGTCAAGGACTACGAATGTTATTGCGGAAAATACAAACGTATTCGCTATAAAGGAATCGTTTGTGACCGTTGTGGGGTAGAAGTAACCGAAAAGAAAGTTCGTCGTGAGCGCATGGGACATATTAAGCTGGTTGTACCTGTGGTACATATCTGGTTTTTTAAGTCCTTGCCCAATAAGATTGGCTATCTCCTTGGCCTTTCCTCCAAAAAACTGGAGAGCATTATTTATTACGAGCGGTATTGCGTGATCAACCCTGGTATTAAAGAAGCGGAAGGCGTTTCCAGACTTGATCTCCTGAGTGAGGAGGAATACCTGGAAATCCTGGATACACTCCCTAAGGAAAACCAGCAATACGAGGACTCCCATCCAGACAAATTTATCGCCAAGATGGGTGCTGAGGCTGTTCATGACCTGCTTGCAGGTTTGAAATTGGATGACTTGTCTTATGAGTTGCGTAACCAGGCGGCTAACGAAACTAGTCAGCAACGTAAATCAGAAGCCCTCAAGCGCCTTCGGATTGTTGAAGCATTCCGTGAAGGCATGTTGCAAATTGAGAATAAACCGGAATGGACAATCATCCATTATCTGCCAGTTATTCCACCCGAGCTCAGACCACTGGTGCCGCTGGATGGTGGACGTTTTGCCAGTTCAGACTTGAACGATTTATACAGAAGGGTTATCATCCGTAACAATCGTCTAAAGCGTCTTTTGGAAATTAAAGCTCCAGAGGTTATCCTTCGGAATGAAAAGCGGATGCTCCAGGAAGCTGTTGATTCACTATTTGACAATAGCCGGAAATCTAATGCCGTTAAGGCTGAAGGTGGCCGTGCCCTTAAATCATTAAGTGATATTCTCAAAGGCAAACAGGGTCGTTTCCGTCAAAACCTACTCGGTAAACGGGTAGACTATTCCGGACGTTCAGTTATTGTAGTAGGGCCATCGCTGAAATTACATGAATGCGGACTCCCAAAAGGAATGGCTGCAGAATTGTTTAAACCCTTCATAATTCGTAAATTAATTGAACGGGGAATCGTGAAGACGGTTAAGTCAGCCAAAAAACTAGTCGACAAAAAAGACTCCGTGATTTGGGATATCCTTGAAAATATTCTCAATGGACACCCGGTCATGTTAAACCGGGCCCCAACGCTTCACCGATTGTCAATTCAGGCATTCCAGCCACGACTGATCGAAGGTAAGGCTATCCAACTCCACCCATTGGTCTGCGGTGCGTTTAACGCCGACTTTGATGGTGACCAGATGGCGGTACACGTGCCATTGAGCCACGAAGCCATATTGGAAGCACAGGTGTTGATGCTTTCTTCCCACAACATGTTGAACCCGCAAGACGGTAGCCCAGTAACCCTGCCTTCACAGGACATGGTACTAGGTTTGTACTATCTTACCAAGGAGCGTAAGAGCAGCAAGGAACGGGTTGTTTTGGGAGAAGGTATGATCTTCTATTCAAAAGAAGAAGTGCTCATTGCTTACAACGAAGGTAAAATTGACATGCATGCCGGGATTAAGGTTCGGGCGAATGTGTTAAAACCAGATGGATCTATAGGTGTAGGTATACAGGAAACAACAGTTGGTCGGGTCATTCTAAACCAGGCGGTCCCCGAAACGGTACCGTTCATCAATGAATTGTTGACCAAGAAGAACCTAAAGGCGGTCATTTCCAGGATACTTAAGTTGACCAACTTCAAAACGACGGCTAAGTTCCTTGATGATATCAAAGAGCTTGGCTTTATGTGGTCCTTTAAGGGGGGGTTGTCTTTTAACCTTGGTGACTTGATTGACCCGTCTATAAAGGAAAAAACACTTATTGATGCGCAGGCTGAGGTGGATGAAGTTTGGGATAACTATAACATGGGTCTGATTACCAACAATGAACGGTACAACCAGATCATTGATAAATGGACTTTTGCCGACAACCGGGTAACGGATAATCTGATGCGTGAGCTTGCTGCACACAAACAGGGATTCAATTCGGTATTCATGATGTTGGACTCTGGCGCGCGTGGTTCCAAGCAGCAGATCAAGCAGCTTTGTGGATTGCGTGGACTGATGGCCAAACCAAGGAAATCAGGTGATACAGGAGGTGCGATCATCGAAAACCCTGTATTGTCCAACTTCCTTGAAGGACTTTCTGTATTAGAATATTTCATTTCAACGCACGGTGCCCGTAAGGGTCTTGCAGATACAGCCCTTAAGACGGCTGATGCCGGTTACCTTACCCGTCGCTTAGTTGACGTTTCGCAGGATGTGGTCATCCGGGAAGTCGACTGCGGCACACTTCGTGGCATCGAAACCTTTGCCTTGAAGGATCAGGATAAAGTGATCGAAACCCTTTCTCACAGGATCCAGGGACGTTATACGTTGTATGACATATATCATCCTGAAACAGAGGAGATCATTCTCAAGGCAGGCGATTATATTACACAGGATCTCGCTGATGACATGCAGGGAATGGGTGTTGAGTCAGTGACCATTCGTTCGGTTTTGACATGCGAAACACGTGAAGGGGTATGTGCAAAATGTTATGGTAAAAACCTGGCAACCAGCCGGATAGCCGAGCAAGGTGATGCAGTAGGGATTATCGCGGCACAATCCATTGGTGAACCGGGTACCCAGCTTACACTTCGTACATTCCACGTGGGTGGTGTCGCTTCTGTAACAAAATCGGAATCCGAGATTGTAGCCAAGTATCAGGGGCGTGTGGAATTTGATGGCGTCAGATCAGCTTATTATGAAGGTCCTGATGGAAGTTATGATATCGTCCTTTCGCGGACCGGTGAAATCCGGATCGTCGATCAGGAAACGAATAAATTGCTTTCTACAAATCACGTCCCTTATGGTGCTACATTGCACAAAAAGGAAGGGGATATTGCCGAAAGGGGCGAGATCCTTTGTGAGTGGGATCCATTCAATGCCGTAATCGTATCTGAATTTACAGGGATCATTCGTTTTGAAGATATTGAGGAAGGCGTAACATTCCGGATGGAGCGTGACGACCAAACTGGATATTCGGAGAAAGTAATTATTGAATCCAAGAACAAACGTAAAGTACCTATCGTCCAGATTATTAGTCCGGATGGAGAGGAGTTGCGTTCGTACACTTTGCCAGTGAGTGCCTACATCTCCGTTGATGATGGTGCAGCGGTAAAATCTGGTCAAAAAATAGCTAAGATTCCTCGCCAACAGAATAAAATCCAGGATATCACGGGCGGTCTGCCACGTGTAACGGAGCTATTTGAGGCACGTAACCCATCGAATCCTGCCGTGGTCTCTGAGATAGATGGTGTGGTAAGTTTTGGTAAAGTGAAACGAGGAAACCGCGAATGTATCATAACGGCAAAGGATGGTCAGTTACGGAAGTATTTGATTGGATTATCCCGGCACGTATTGGTTCAGGATGGTGACTTTGTAAGAGCGGGTACACCACTTTCAGATGGTACCGTTTCCCCAAAGGATATCCTACATATCAAAGGGCCTTTCGCTGTTCAGGCCTATCTGGTCAACGGTGTACAGGAAGTATACCGTAGCCAGGGTATTACCATCAATGACAAACACATTGAAGTGATTGTACGCCAGATGATGCGCAGGGTGCAAATCGAAGATGCCGGTGATACCAATTTGCTTGAAGGCGAAGCAGTGGATAAGTTTGAGTTCCTGGAACAGAATGACTGGATTTTTGACAAAAAATTCATTACTGATCCGGGTGATTCTACCAGACTTAAAGCTGGCCAGTTGGTGACCTTACGTCAACTGCGGGAGGAGAACTCCATACTTAAACGCAATGACCAAAAGGTAGTCCAGTACCGCAACGGTGTGGCTGCAACGTCAACGCCTTTACTACAGGGTATCACCAAGTCATCCCTTGGTACGTTGAGCTGGATTTCAGCGGCATCGTTCCAGGAGACAACAAAAGTGTTGAGCTTTGCAGCTATTTCAGCCAAAAAAGATGGTCTGAACGGGTTGAAAGAGAACGTCATTGTGGGCAAACCAATTCCTGCGGGAACTGGCATGCGTCACTTCAAAAATCTGATTGTTTTGGATGAAGCCCAGATGGAGCGGCACAAAGCCCGTCTGGCTACTGTGGAACATCAGGACTAATTTGAGTTTAATGATATAGAATGAGTAGAGGGGCGTGAACGTTGTTTATGCCCCTCTCGTTTTTATAAGAGGGATCAACATGTTTCAGGAAATGGGACGATTTTTAGCTATAGATTATGGAACAAAACGTTGCGGCATTGCTGTAACTGATCCCTTGCGTATTATTGCCGCTGGATTAACAACAGTACATCCGGAGGAATTGATGGCGTTTTTGGATAATTATCTCAAAGAGGAGCAGGTCGATAATATTGTAATCGGTCTTCCACTTCATGAGGATGGGACAAAGGCACAGCTCTATGAGCGGGTAGTGCAGGTGGGGCGTCAAATTGATAAAAGATATCCGGCGATTAAACTGGATTATTGGGACGAACGTTATACTTCGCGGATGGCTAAGGAAATTATCCGTATGTCTGGTGCCAAGCGTAAAAAACGACAGGATAAAGCCACGGTTGATAAGGTAAGTGCTGGCATCATCCTGCAAGAATATCTCGAACAAAGCGAAAAGGAACAACGGTTATGATATTGCCTATTTATGCCTACGGGCAACCGGTACTAAAAAAAGTGGCGGAACAAATTGAGGAGGATTTTGAAGATCTTCCAGGACTGATTGAGAATATGTGGCAAACGATGTATCACGCCCATGGAGTTGGACTGGCTGGCCCACAGATAGGTTTGGCTAAGCGTATATTTGTAGTAGATACACTTCAAATCAAGGATGAAGAAAAAGTGAAGGATGGCATTAAAAAGGTTTTTTTAAATGCGACAATCCTTAATGAATCTGGCAAGCCGTGGAGTTATGAAGAAGGATGCCTCAGTATTCCAGAGGTTAGGGGGGACGTGGAGCGCTTACCCATCATTCGTATCAAATTTCAGGATGAAAAATTTGTGTGGCATGAGGAGGATTATGAAGGTCTGAATGCAAGGGTCATCCAGCACGAATACGATCATATCCAGGGCATATTGTTTGTCGAAAAGCTCAAACCGCTCAAAAAGCGATTAGTGAAAAGGAAGTTGGAGATGATCCGATCTGGTCAGGTCGATGCTGACTATCGGATGCGATTTACTCACCGTTCCTAAGGATTAGAAACCTGAGGATATATAATAGATAGTGTTTTTGTGTTGGTGTTGGATTTTACTTTTTTCCTACCTTGTCGTCACAAAATCATTCTCTATGAAAAAGCTTTTTGTACTTGCATTTTTTTTAATTGGTTTTTCTGCTGCTTATGCGCAAACCTATAACAGAGCCATTGGCTTGCGCCTGTCCTGGGATTACGGATTGTCCTACAAGCAATTCCTGAATGAAAAGGCCGCTATTGAAGGTGTCCTGACTTATCGGTCTTATGGTGTCACGGGTTATAAGTGGAATTATTTCCGAATTATGGGATTGTATCTCATCCACAATCCATTCCCCAATGTAGAAGGCCTGCAATGGTACTACGGTGGTGGTGCTTCTGTATCTTCTTGGGGAGGCGATTACAAGGACTATTATCCTGATGATAGTTCATTGGGAATTGGCATTCATGGTGCTATTGGACTGGATTACAAATTTGCCAATGCCCCAATTAACCTTACAGTAGATTGGTTACCAACATTTACTATCGGGTCATTTTACGATGGATTTGCAGGTGATTATGGTGCATTAGCTGTCCGTTACACCTTTTAAATCAAGAGGAACAACCTTTTGAAGAGGAGGATTGGCCGGAAGGGCAATCCTCTTTTTATTTACGGCCAAAATCTGCAGGAATTTCGCCCCATTGGTCTGTTTCCCATTTCAGGACTTTGTTCTTTACGTTGTGTTGCTTCAGCCACAGCTCAGCGCGTTGGATAAAATCAAATAATTGGGCATTTTTCCTGGTTGGTTTAAGGGTCGTTTTGGCCTTTTTATTCCTAAACCAGGCTAATGCTGTTCGTGAATCAGTATACACAGACGTTAGGGTGTCCCCTTTTTTTTCAAGCAGGGCAAGGGCGTGCACTAAACCAAGAAATTCTCCTACATTATTTGTACCGTCAGGGTAGGGGCCCATTTTAAATAATTCAGTTCCATTCGCCAGATCAACACCTCTATACTCCATGGGCCCGGGCACGCCACTGCAAGCCGCATCTACTGACCAGGCAGGGAGTTTTACGATAGTGCCGATGACAGATTTAGATCTGGAAAAAGCTAGGCTGGCTTTGCCTCCATGCTGATCCTTGTCCCGGTAAAAAGCATGATAACCCTGATCAAATGCATCATTTGCTTCTTCCAGCGATTCAAATGCTTTGAATTTAGCACCATTGAATCCTTTTACGCGGAGTTGGGTTTCTGTCCAGGAGTCAAATATTCCTGGTTCGGTACCCTCCCAAATGACATAATATTTTTGTTTTGGCATGCTTAGCAGATCTTAAGCTGCAAATATCTCATCTTCCATCGGGTTAAAAGGAATCCCTTTAGATTTGCATCAGCTTTCCGGGACAGATGGTTGCTTCCTTGGATTTCTGACAATTTGGTTGGGGGGCACAACCACTATATTTTTAACCAGTAATCAAACCAAAAATGCATTTTATCGACACGCATGCACATTCTTATGCCCGTCAATTTGCTCATGATTTGGAAGAGATGATCCTTCGTTTCAAGGCCGCGGGCGTGAAAAAAGTTTTTCTGCCCAATATAGACCAGGATAGTATTGAACCCATGATGAGTCTGTGTGCGGCATACCCTGATCTATTTATTCCTATGATGGGTCTGCATCCTTGTCACGTAGAAGAAAACTATGGAGAGGTTCTTCTATCAATGGAAGAGCGGCTTTTTGAAGGAGGATATTGTGCGGTAGGAGAAATAGGATTGGATGCTTTTTGGGATAAGACGACATTATCCCGTCAGGAGGTCGCTTTTCGAAAGCAGATCCAATGGGCCAATGAACTGGACTTGCCTATAGTGATCCACAGCAGAGACACTCTTGATGAGTGTATTCAGATAGTAGCCGAAGAAGCAAAATCCGGACTTAGAGGGATTTTTCATTGTTTTACGGGTACGGCTGAACAAGCAGCCCGGATCACCGGTTTGGGTTTCAAGTTGGGAATAGGTGGAGTTTATACTTTCAAGAACAGCAATTTAAATACTGCACTTGCAGAAATAGCATTATCGGATATTGTGCTGGAGACGGATGCGCCATATCTGGCACCTGTGCCATATCGCGGCAAGCGAAATGAGACATCCTATATTCCGCTGGTAGCTGTGCAATTGGCAGTAGATAGAGGAATAACATTAGAGGAGGTAGCCAGGGTGACCACGGCGGCAGCTGGGCAGGTATTTGGTGTCCAATATCTTTTATCCTGAATTCCTTTGAGAAGTACCGATATTTTGCGACTTTTGCAGTCCCGTAGCTAAACGGGATATTTTCGGAGAGTTGGCCGAGTGGTCGAAGGCGCACGCCTGGAAAGTGTGTAGGCTCCAAAAGGGCCTCTAGGGTTCGAATCCCTAACTCTCCGCAGAAACAATCAGGGCTGCCCAAGGGCAGCCCTTTTATATAACGGAAATCTCATTGAGCTTGCTCAAAATGATATATGAGAAAGAAAGCCGAAGGCCTTGATTGTATATGATCATCCCCCCGAAGGTGATCACAATAGGAAGTCCTTATCCCTCTGCAAGGATAGCCTTTTCCTGCAATAGAGTGAAGTTATAATTCTTCTGCAAAGCGAATTTGTTGTTCACAACCTCTTGATATTTGTTCCGGCAATTGGCCTGAAAGTTCAAACTAAGATTAAGAAATTGTCACCAAAACAAGAAAAGTAAAAAACTTAGGTGCTGAACTTGAATTCTTTCCTATTTTAGCCGCGTCTTAGAACTTAACGAAAACGAAAATCTTATTTATTATGCGACGTCATCTTGCGCTAATCATTGTCCTTGTGGCTGTTATGCTAACCGGAACTGTGGAACTATTCGCCCAGGAAGCTGGTGAGGCAGCCAGCCCAGCCGGTTTTCAATTGTTGAAGAAGTACTTTATCGAGGGGGACTGGCGATTTATGAGCCTTGTGCTTATCGTTATGATTCTTGGTTTGGCATTTTGCATTGAGCGTATCATTTCGCTGAACATTGCAACGACCAACACGGAGAAGCTCATTGGTCGAATTGACGATGAACTACAACGTGGGAATGTTGAAGGAGCGATGGATATCTGCAAAGCAACTCCAGGCCCTGCTGCCAGTGTTCTTTATGAAGGTTTGAAAAATTCCTCAAAAGGATCTGAAGCTGTTGAAAAGGCCATTGTTTCTTACGGCGGAGTCCAAATGGGCTTGCTTGAACGTGGTTTAGTTTGGATTTCACTATTTATTGCAACGGCGCCTATGCTCGGGTTCCTTGGAACAGTAATCGGTATGATCCAGGCATTTGACCGTATTGAGGCTGCAGGTGACCTGTCACCTTCCATCGTTGCAGGTGGTATTAAAGTGGCCCTTTTGACCACGGTATTTGGTCTTGTGGTTGCCATTATCCTTCAGGTTTTTTACAATTATATTGTAAATAAAATTGATGGTATTACCAATAAAATGGAAGATGCCTCTATTGCTTTAGTGGAGTCACTTACCCGTCGTAATATTATTAAGTAACCATTAAACCCCTTGTGGTATGTATCAGTTTCTTAATAAATATGGGCAGGTAGCTGCCTTCGGATTGGGAACGGCTATTACTCTCTTGTTCTTTATTCAGATCATGTCGGGTATATCCACCTTTGAAGGATTGAGTAAAGAAGACCAACTTCAGACTGGAATCTTCAATTTTGGTTTGGGTGCTTCTATCTTTCTGGTTATTCTTTGCACGATTGCAATAATTGGCTTTGGTATCGTCTATATGATCAAGAATTCCAAAGAGTCCATAAAAGGCCTGGTTCCGTTTCTGGTTTTGATTGGAATTTTTCTTGTTTCATATGCTATGGCCAAGCCCGCTACTGAAGGTCCACTTTTGGCTGTTGCTCAACGTTTTGAGCTAACTGCTGGCCAGGAAAAGTTTATTGTTGCTGGTTTGTCTACTTCTTTAATCCTGCTTTTTGGTGCAACGATTGCTTTCATTGCAGCAGAAATTCGCAATTTCTTCAAATAACCAACCATGCTGAAGAAAAAGTCAAACAGGGGCCGAGTCAGTAATGAAATCAATGCAAGTTCAATGGCGGATATCGCCTTTTTGCTCTTGATTTTCTTCCTGGTAACGACCCAGATTTTGGAAGACAAAGGAATCCTTGTTAAGTTGCCACCCTGGTCTGAAGAACCGCCGGAGACATTAGAGTTGATTTCTCGGAACGTCTTTTCCGTTTTAGTTAATTCTGAAAACAAACTGCTTGTTCGCGGTGAACCTGCAAATATTGATGAACTCAGGGAACGGACCAAGGAGTTTATTCTGAACCCTTCACAGCGAGAAGACCTATCACAGTCACCCACAAAAGCTATCATTTCACTAAAAAATGACAGGGGTACAAGTTATAAGACATACATTGAAGTTTATAACGAACTCAAGGGTGCTTATGATGAATTGTGGGATGAGGAATGTCGTCGATTATACGGTGTTGCCTATAGTGAGGAACTTCCTCTTGAGTATCGAAAGGAAATAAAATCAAAAATCCCTATGGTCTTGTCTGAAGCGGAACCAACTGCTTACGGAGCCGAATAAAAACAACACCTATGTCATCACATTTCCAATCCAAAAGAGGTAAAGCCAAACCTGAAATATCCACGGCTTCACTACCGGATATTGTGTTCATGTTGCTCTTCTTTTTTATGGTTGTTACCGTTATGAGGGATGCTGAAATTATGTTAAAAGTGCAAACACCCAGTGCAACACAATTAACAAAATTAGAAGAGAAGTCCCTCGTAAACTATATCTATATTGGCAAACCCATGCCAAAATATGAAAGTGTATATGGTACTAAACCCCGGATCCAATTAGATGATCAGGTGGTAGATGGGCCTGAAAATATTCCTTTGTTTTTGGAAAAACACAAGGTGAAAATTCCAGAGTCTCGTCACCCTCTGGTGACTACATCTCTTCGCATTGATGGTGAAGTAACGATGGGTATTGTGCAGGATGTCAAAACAATGCTTCGCAAACAAAATCAGCTTCGTTTGAATTATTCCGCTAAGCCTAAGCCAACGATTTGATTTTCAGGGTTTTGGTAAACAAAATTTATTGGAATAACGGGAAAGGATGTAGTGCCTTTTCCGTTATTTTTTTTTAGGATTGCTCCATTTTTTAATCCCGTTTAATCCAGTGTAATCCGAAGGGTTGTTTGGTACTTCGAAGGAGTGGTTTTCCCTTTCAATATTGATTATAAGCACAGGAAAGAACCCTACCATGCTTTAGTGAAGGGGCTATTTATCAGATCTCTCTGTATGTAATAAAAGGATAGATACCTTTAATTATAATCACCCAACCACAATGTAAGCGTTGAGACGGAGTCCATCCCAGGGAGATTATTCGGACGGCCGTTTACATTGAAATAATGACATTGGTGCCAAACTATGGATTGTAGACAAGCGTTGGATTTTAGCAGTGGTTTATCTCAGGCGGTCCATTGATCTAACCAGCGAATCGTCTTTGCGGATGTATCGGATCGCCAGGGCACATAGTATAATTGATACGATTGGGGCTAACACCCCATACCCGATTTCAAAGAGGTAGGTTCCCGTTGTAAGATTGGAATAATCCTGATAAAAGAACATGGCAGAAAGCAGAAGAATCAATAGGTTGGCAATAAGAGCAAACCGGACTATGGTTATTTGCCTTGTTCTGCGTCTGAACTGAAAAATGGCTATCAAGGAGAGTGCAATGCCCAGGCCAACGAGCATTAATAATAGTAGGTGATCAGTTACGTGAAAAATGCCATCATCCAGCATATGTTGCGGTTGGGCTTGGAGCGCGGTTAGATCGCCTTCAACGCTTGCCAGTTCCATTGGGTTCATAAGTAGGGCGCTGGTAGCAGCACTTGCGAGGAGGAGAAAAATTGTTTGTATCCGTTGTAACATGATCCTGTTAATTTTGTGACAAAGATAGGGTTATACCCTTGCCACTGAAAGTATAACACAGATCTTTTAATTGTACCATGAATGACAAACATTAGTTATTGGGAAAAGGACGCAATCTTCGGTAAGGCTGATTTCCTTATCGTCGGCGGAGGTATTACTGGCCTTAATGCGGCTATTTGGATTAAGAGCCATGAGCCATCAGCACGAGTTGTGGTGCTTGAAAAGGGTTTGAGAGGCGATGGAGCCAGCTATCGGAATGCGGGATTTGCATGTCTTGGTAGTCCTACTGAATTGTTGGCGGATATTCAAACCCATGGTGCCGATACTATAGCAGATTTGGT
>JAGNXB010000027.1:0-25196 GCA_017985675.1 Saprospiraceae bacterium
CCACTCCTCTACTCCTCCACTCCTCCACTCCTATACCCCCTCAAAACCTCCCTACTCAAAACCTCCCTACTCAAAACTTCAACACCTCCCTACTCAAAACCTCAACCTCCTCTACTCCTCCACTCCTCCCCTCCTATACCCCCTCAAAACCTCCCTACTCAAAACCTCCCTACTCAAAACCTCCCTACTCAAAACTTCAAAACCTCCCTACTCAAAACCTCAACCTCCTCAACCTCCTCAACCTCCTCGACTCCTCCCCTCCTATACCCCCTCAAAACCTCCCTACTCAAAACCTCAACCTCCTCCACTCCTCTACTCCTTCAAAACCTCCTGCGCTATTTTTTTTCCGGCGATGGTGCCCAGGCGGGTGCCTTCTTCACAGTCAAAGCGAAAGTGGACGCCTAATGCAATCCGGGAGTAGGAATTTTCCGCTGCCATTTCATAAAAGGAACGATAGGACCGGGGCTCCGATCGGAATTCAGGCCGATGTTCATGACTATAATCGGTGATGGCAAAATTGTCGCCATACAACGCCGTGAGGACCTCAGCCGCAGCCGCCGCGACCATGGCATGGCCAGCCGGGTAACTTGGGAATGGGGGCGTGTGAATGACCGGTCGCCAATCCGCCTGATACAGTTTGCGAATCAGGGTCTCGGGCCGCATGAGATTGAAGGTATATTTTTCGCGCCAGCAGAGTACAATGGCATCAGACATAGCCAGTCCCAGTCGTAAATACGTCTCCAGTGTTTTCTCAATCGATGGTGATTCTAATGTTACAATTTGATTTGTAATCGATATCCATCTACCTGCCGATGAAAAAGTAAGCCCAGGATGGTCATCACTCCAAAACTCGCCTATCCAGCGATTTTCTGTAGACAAAGGCGATTGCAGGGTATAAAGTTCAAGCGCATTTACGGCGTAAATCGATCGGCTGTCCAAACTGAAAGGCGGCAAAGGCGTAGCATGAAATTGCGACGTATCTAATAAAAAAATGCGCGTTTTTCCCCAATATGGCAATAAGGAAGGCGTGGGAAAATCCTGGCAGGGCTCCCATGAACCAGCATGGTCTGGCGGAATATATTCCCGGTCAAAATTATGTAAATGGCCCATATGCCCCAGGCTATCTGTTTCGGACCAGGCATACATTGCAGCAGCTATTTGTTCACCATATTCCTTGCTCCTTTGCCAGGTAGCTCTATCTACTTCCTGTTGGGATTGATCCATCCATTTTTTAACAAGGGCCAGCCGCTCCGCTTCAATGTTAAAAGGCGCTGTTAGAAATAATTTTTGAAACATCCCATTATACGTGGCATTCAAAACAGTTGGCAGATGGTAAGCCAGTGCAGGGTCGGAAACGGGCAAAACCAAGCCCTCAAATCGATTGGCCAGCGAGTGATAATTTCCAGGTAAAAAAGGATGTGCCGCTTCATAAGCAGCCAGTCCGATATAGGCATAAGCTCTTGCTGCAACAGGGGCACGAAACCCTTCAGTAAACCGGTCAGAACGTAGAGCAAATTGGTACCATTCCAGCACAAGTTCGGTAGCCGGATCCTGTGTTTTTTTAAGAAGACCTGGAATCCAACCACGCTTATGAGCTAGAAAAATGCCAACTCCAACAATAAGGAATATAAATAGAATGAGTAATTTTTTGTTCTTCATCTGTTTTAGGATTGCAGATTGTAACTTGCTGGTAAAAAAGTAAGTCGAAAACGGGTGCCGTTAGGTGTCAGATTTTCCATTTTTAAGTCAATTTGGTGCATACGCATAATACTGCTCACCAGGGATAAGCCAATACCTGAACCCTTGGCAGAGGCAGTACCCGCGCTGCGAAAAAACGGATTAAAAACCAGCGCTTGTTCCGCTTCCGGAATCCCCGGACCGTGGTCCTCAATTTCAATGACGGGATAACGGTCTTCTATGACAGCCAGGCGGACCAAAACCTGTTTATCGGGACTGAATTTGCAGCCATTATCCATCAGGTTGATCAGGGCTGTACGCAAGAGATGCTCATTGCCATTCACATTTAATACGTCCTCCGACTTAGGTAAGTTGGCAATTTTAAACATGACCCTGTATTCCGGATTGCGCTTGTAAATCAGGTCTTTAGCGGACCAAATTAATTCATCTACCCGCACAAGGACCTGGTTTTCATCGGCTTGCCCTGAATCAATCCGAGCCAACAACATGAGGTTGTCCGAAACATCATTTAGTTCCTTCATGTCTTCCAATACAGATTGCATCGCCTGCTTGTATTCTTCCGAAGTACGATCTTTTTGCAGGGCAATTTCCAATTGGGTCATCACTACCGTGAGTGGATTTTTTAATTCATGGGAAATATTGGAAAGGAATTGTTTTTGTGCATTAAAAGCCCCCTGAATCCGGTCGAGAAGTTTATTAAACGTAATCACCAGTCTCGATAATTCGTCTTTTTTATTTTCTGTAAATAATCGCTGACTGAGATCGGTTGGCAAGATATCGTCGACATCATTCATGATATGGTTTATCGGTGCCAGAGCCTGCCTGCTAAAGATATATCCCCCGAGTGCAACGACAACAATCAACACGGTGAAGATAAGTGCCAAAAAGCGCAGCAAAGCATCCAGGTCCTCATCATTAAATAAGGCTTCGGCAATGATCACATATTTTTTCCCGGAAGAGGAAACGAAGTTTTGTCCAATGGCATTAAACGGACCTGAAATAAATGATTTTTCGCCATAATTTCGGATATCCGATAAGACATCAATTTGAAATCCCCGGGGCGCCGGGTGAAAGGTATAGACCAGTCGGTCACTAGCATCGTAAATGGACATATTTTCCGTAAAAACGGTAAATCGATCCGCGCTGGTAGACCCGATTTCCATGAGACTATCTGACTCTATGCGTGCGATGGCTACTGCAGCCGTCAAGTTGGCTTTAGACCGCAGCGAATTATAAAATTCCTCTAATAAATGGCTTTTTACCTGAAAATAAATATACATCATAGCTACCAGCATAATACTGGCAACGATCAATATAAATTGCAGGGTAAGCCGGGTCCGTATTTGCATGGCTCAGGCTTCCCGCAAGACATATCCCACGCCAAAGACAGTGTGGATTAATTTTGTATCGAAGGGTCTATCCATTTTATTGCGCAAATAATTCACATACACTTCAACAACATTAGTGCTGGTTTCAAAATGGATGTCCCATACTTTTTCGGCAATCTCCTTTTTTGAAATAACGCGTCCCTGGTGGCGAATCAAATATTCCATGAGCGCAAATTCCTTGGGCGTCAATTCAATGTCCTCCGTACCACGTTTGCAGGTCCGGGCATCCATATTCAATTCCAAATCAGCAAATGTCAGGATGGCTTTGGGAAAAAGCGCGCTGGAATGCCGTCGGGAAAGGGCTTGAATGCGAACCAGTAGCTCTCGAAATTCAAAGGGCTTCACCAAATAGTCATCCGCACCTGACTCAAATCCCGATACTTTATCATCAGTGGCCCCCAAGGCTGTCAGTAAAAGCACAGGTGTCAGTATACCTTCCTCGCGCAGGCGGCGGATCAAATGCAAACCATTTATCTGGGGCATGATGATATCCGACACGATGACGTCGTGGCCTCCCTGCCTTGCCAATGCCAGGCCCGTTTCGCCATCGTAAGCAAAGTCAACGTCGATCTGGTGTTCTTCCAAACCTTTTTTAACGGATTGAACCGTCTTTACTTCGTCTTCAATAAAAAGTATTCGCATAGCTTATGGCTCCACAGCGCGTCGAAAATAGGCGTTAGTCGCTAATATTCTGCTTTTCTAAGGATATTTTAAGGATTCTATCGTCCCAAATTTTAGCGATAGTGTATCCAATGTGGTCAATTCACGCGATTAAGCCGCCTCAATTGCCCTTTTTTATCCAGCGCAAAAAGGGCGCCAGTTCCATTTACTTTCTGCGCTTCGTTTGTTCCCTGCGACATAACATTTCCACTAAAGTCCATGGGTTCAAGTAAGCGAAGCGATCCAGACAGCAACTATACTGCCATTATGGCATAGCAAATAAAACTATTGCGCCATAATGGCATACAGCTGCACGGTTTATTGCCAAATTGTCACCAAATATGGGATTGGAACAGGAGTTGATCCGGTTGAAACAAAACACATAACAATGATGAACAACATGCAAGCTTCCCAATGCCGCCCTGCTGTGGCGCGCCAGACCAACCGCCCGGCAATGAATATCCGTCAGGATGACCAACATCTCGAACTTCAATTTGCCGTGCCCGGCTTTCGCAAAGAGGAATTAACCATTCGTGTAGAAGATCAGATTCTTATTGTCGAAGGCAAACCTGTTGCAACAGACGGAACAAAACCATTTGTGCGCCGAGAGTTTAGGCCCCTTGCGTTCGAACAAAGGCTGCGACTAAGTGAGCGGATCGAAGCGGATACCATCCAGGCCAATGCAGAGGATGGCGTCCTTCGCGTCACCCTTGGACTGAAACAGCCTTTGCGCCATGAGATCGCGGTAGCATAAACGTTAAACCAAAACCATTTCCTAACCTATCTAAAACCTAATATCATGAAACCAACTGTATTTCGTCCATTCCCTCCCGTATTTCGCGGACTTTTTGACGACTTTTTCAAACCTGCTTCCGGATACACCGATACGGGAGATTTGCTGACCATGCCCGCAGTCAATGTGAAGCAGGAAAATGGTGCTTACCACCTCGAAGTAGCTGCACCGGGTCTAACTAAGGAAGACTTCCAAGTCAGCGTTGAAAATGGTGTGTTGACCATATCTGCCGAAAAACAAAAAAGTGCAGAGGACAAAACGGACCATTACACCCGTCGGGAGTTCCACTATGCCTCCTTCAAACGCAGTTTTCAGTTGCCCGATGGTGTCAAAGAGGCGGACATCAAGGCTACTTACAAAGATGGTGTGCTCAACCTCGAACTGCCTCCGGTAGAGGAAAAAAAGCTGGAGAAAGGACGGACCATCGAGATCCAATAATCTAGTTCATGTGGTATTGATAAAGGCCGGCTTCCTGCAATGGGAGTCGGTCTTTTTTATTGGAATTGATCAGGGGCTGTAGAAAACCACCTATAAATTTCATCCTTCCTGATTCATTCCGAGTCAGAAAAGTTACCTTTGGGCATATTGATCACTTGCTATTTGAATGAAAACGGCTATTATATACATCTCACGGCGCGGCACTACCGTTGAAATTGCCCATATGATCCGGGCGACCTTAATCGAAAGGGATGTGGAGTTGATCAACCTGGACGAACATCCGGAACCCGATCTCGATATGTACGAAGAGGTTATCATCGGAGGACCCATTTATATGGGCGATCTGCCTCAAAAGCTCCGCAACTATTGTAAAGTTCATGCCGAAAAACTGCTCAGCAAACGGTTGGGACTGTTTGTGTGCGGTATGATTCCCGATCGGGCTAAGCAGCAGGAAGAGCTCATCAGGGCCTATCCAAAAACCCTGCATGAAAAAGCAAGGGTAGCCGCATTCTTGGGCGGTGCTTTTGTGATGGAGAAACTCAATCTGGTTGAAAGGCTGATGGTGCGGTTTATAGCCAAGACCAAAAAAAGTGTCCATAAGATCGAACAGTCTGAGATAGATACCTTTTGCCGCGATTTTACCAGCAGGTAATAGCTCCACTAATCTTGAAGACATTGAAACACAACATCCTCCACCTGTGTACGACGGATGCCTTTGGTGCAGGATCTGCTGCATTGCGACTTCATCAAAGTTTTATCGCAACGGGTTTCCAGTCGCATGTCTTTACGTTGTATAAATTATCCGATGACCCTCAGGTGTCGCAGCCACTGGAGGAGCGATCATTCCAATCTTTTCGCAAGTGGGTTGGCAAAGTAAAACACGAATTACTGAAGCGGTTTTATCCGGGCATTATTTCCAAATACAGCTTTTTTAATTTCTCCGAATCCGAAAGGTACGTCCCCACACAGCAGCTCATCGAAAAGCTCCCTTTTACGCCGGATGTCATTATTGTCCATTTTATTTCCAGGTTCCTAAATGTGCGCAACATTTATGAACTCCAGGTGGCTACCGGAGCAAAAGTGGTGTACACGATGATGGACATGGCTCCCCTGACTGGTGGCTGCCATTATGCCTGGCAGTGTTCCGGATATTTAAATAACTGTGGAACATGTCCGGCTATATCGTCTAAAAATCCTCGCGATATTTCCTACCAAAGCCTGGCTTATAAAAAGCAATATCTGGATCAAACGGATGCTCATTTGCTCGTTTGTTCGACCTGGAGTGAACGACAAGGGCAGCAAAGTACCCTTTTCAAAAATAAACCCATTTCCCGAATCCTGTTGCCTGTAAATGAACAACTATTTAAACCGGGTGACAAATTGACGATCCGCAAAAATTTCGGGTTACCTCAAGATGGATTAATACTCCTGGTCGGTTCGTTTAATTTGCATGATGAGCGCAAAGGTTTTGATGCACTGACGCAGGCACTAGAGCAATTATATGAGGATCTGGATGACACGCAACGCGGAAAGTTGACCATTGTCAGCATTGGTAAAAAAGATATCGCGGGCACCCATTCATTTAAAAGCCATCATCTCGGATTATTGCGTGGCGAAAAGGCACTTGCGGAAGCATACCAACTTGCAGATGTTTTTGCGTGTCCTTCCGTCGAAGATGCCGGGCCGATGATGATTAACGAATCTGTCCTTTGTGGTACGCCAGTAGTCAGTTTTGAAATGGGCGTTTCGCTTGATCTGGTCCATTATCCGGAGACCGGTTACCGGGCCAGATTGAACGATGCAGCTGATTTTGCTAAGGGATTAAAAACGCTCTTTTTTGAGGCTGCCGATAAAGGGCAATTGGAAACAATGCGTGCCAATTGTCGTGAGTTGGGGTTATTGCTTTCATCTCAATCCACAGTGGCCCGGCAATGGCAGGATTTCCTTTTATCTTTGTTTCCTGACAACGACACCCTTATCGATAAATCGGCCTTGGATGTATGAAAATAATTATAACCCACTCGCCTGGATCAGGGGCGTAGAAAAAGGGCAGGTGCACATCGGAGATAAATGCTGGATCGGTCCTTTTTGTGTAATCGATGGCGAATATGATCATATTACGCTGGGTGAAGGCGTCAATGTCTCCAGTGGCGCACAAATCCTGACCCACGATACTGTCAAGCGCTGTATTTCAAAAGGCCATTACACCGAGATTGATCATGCACCTACCTTCGTAGGCCATTTTGTTTTTATCGGTACAAATGCAGTTATTTTAAAAGGCTGCACGATTGGTGATCACTGCATTATTGCTGCTGGTGCCGTCTTGACCGCACACTCTGTTATACCTCCTTATAGCCTGGTAGCTGGCGTGCCTGCCCGCGTTAAAGCCGACATCAGGCATCATGTCGAAGCACTTATCCATGGATCCGATACCATTTAACAAACCATTTCTCTGTGGCAATGAAACGGATTATATCCGCGAAGCTGTAGCATCAGGAAAAATTTCCGGCGACGGACTTTTTACAAAAAAATGTCATGCCTTTTTTGAGGCCCAATACCATTTCAAAAAAGTGTTTTTAACCACCTCTTGCACCGATGCACTCGAGATGGCCGCGCTACTCCTGGATATCCAACCTGGTGATGAAGTCATTGCTCCTTCCTACACGTTTGTTTCTACGGTCAACGCATTTGTCCTGAGAGGTGCGCGCATCGTTTTTGCCGATAGTTTGCCCGAACATCCGAATATAGATGTCAACCAGATAGCACAACTCATCACCCCACGCACCAAAGCTATTGTCCCCGTACATTATGCCGGCGTGGCTTGTGATATGGACGCCATCATGGCGCTTGCACAAGCGCATCAACTCGATGTGGTGGAGGATGCGGCCCAGGCCATTGACAGTTATTATAAGGGAAAACCATTGGGCAGTATCGGCAGGCTTGGCGCTTTTTCATTTCATGAGACAAAAAATATTATTTCGGGCGAAGGGGGTATGTTAAGTGTGAATGATGAAGGTCTGATCGCCCGGGCGGAAATCATTCGTGAAAAAGGCACCAACAGGTCTTCTTTTTTTCGCGGTGAGGTCAATAAATATGGCTGGATGGATCTTGGTTCATCCTTTTTGCCTTCAGATATTATTGCTGCTTTTTTATATGCGCAAATCGAAAAAATCGAAAGTATTCAGTCGCGTCGCAAAGCTATTTGGAATTCGTATTTCGAAGCATTAAAACCATTGGCTGACCAGGGGCATTTTGAAATGCCCCTGGTCTACGCCGATGCGACAAATAATGCACACATGTTTTATATTGTGTGCAATAGTCTCGATGATCGTTCTGCTTTAATTGATTATTTAAAAGCAAACAATATCATGCCGGTATTCCATTATTTATCCCTACATAAATCACCCTATTACGCCCACATCCATGGTGACCGGCCCTTACCTCAGGCTGACCGCTACAGCGATTGCCTGCTCCGTCTGCCTTTCTTTTATTCACTAAGGGATGATGAACAGGAATTTATTATCGAAAAAATAATGGACTTTTATTTTGCGCGGTAGGCATTATAATAAACCCAATCCATGCATTAGGCTTCGAGCGAAGGTCATTTCTGCAAAATAAGCTGGTACTTCGCCGACATGGCATAGCCTCCTATGGTGAGGAGGGGAAGTGCCAGATTATGAAGCAGAAATGAGATGTAGCCGAAGCAATTTACGACTAATAATCAATGAGATAAATACAGGATCATTTCCCTTATATTTTTTGCACTCATTTCTTACCACTATTAATCCAAATTAATTTTCATAATATATTGTATATCAAATATTAATAAATTAATAATCATTATTTATTAAAACCTAATGCATGAATTGGGATAAATATTTCTAAATGGTCAGCGGTCTTAATATCCGACCGTTTTGCACTTTAACGCAAGAGCGTTACGTCGCCCTTGAACAAAATATTTTTGCCATTTCCACATATGCCTTTAATGACATAAACATATACTCCCGGATCCATTGGCGACCCCTTATGCCTACCGTCCCAAAGCAGGGGCGATTCCTCATCTAAATAAATCAATTCACCCCAACGGTCATAAATAGACAAGGATTCAAATAAAACGACATTAGAAAAAGGTCTAAATACATCGTTTATTCCATCCTCATTAGGTGAAAATGCCGTTGGAACATAGGTAACGCAATGCAGACTATCACAATAGGTCTCATCTAATGGATCGATAATTACAGTAATAATACTGTCACATCCATTGAAAGCAGGAAATCGCCATTCATACGTTCCTGAATGATTAATCAGGGTATCCAAAAGCTGGAGGGTATCACCGTCACAATGCATGTAATAATAACTTGCAACTGCATTGGGTCTGACCAAAAGATGCGTTGTCACAATACTATCACAGCCGTTAAAGGCAATTAAGGTGTCGACGTATGTTCCGGCCTGATTATATGTGGTATCACCTATGACATAAACGTCCCCTTCGCAGATTGAAATGTGCTGTTCAGTATATATATTTACGCTTGTATCGATTACTTCAAACACCAGCTCAGGTGTAACACAGCCAAATTCATCATAAGCCACTATGGAATAACTGCCCGGAGCCAGATTTCGAAATGAACCTACCGGAACAAGCGGACCACCATTAAGCTGATAACTAAAGTAACCTTCATGACCAATGGCATGCACCACAATATATGCCTCCCTATTTAGGCAGTCATAGGTCAAATTGATCGAATCCACGACAAGCATTAAGGCATCACTTAAATCCAAAATCTCAAAAGATGCGGTTTTTTCGCAGCCGACGGCATCTTTTACCGTTATTTCATAAATACCGGCAGACAATCCTTCAAATTGTCCGTTATCCTGGAAAGCGCCTGCATTTAATTGATACAAATAAGGTGGGCTTCCCTCGTTGCCCTGTACCAAAATCCGGCCCACTGGATTTGTACAATGAATACTTTGTTGAAATACGGTATTCAGTTCCAGCGGAGCGGGAAAATCAATATACAATATCGTGTCTATCTGATAACACGCCTCTCTGATTTTTATCAAATAACCACCGGACGCAGTAATTGAAAGGACGGTATCCAGCGTGTAAGGGCCATCATTTACAGAAAAAGAAATTTCTCCCTTTGTATGGATTAAATTAAATTTAACGATAGCTGTATCACAATACCTGTCGATAAGAATAGATTCAACGGAAGGAATTAAATAGGGTACATATGCAACATGTAAGGGAATCGTCAAATCAAATGTTCCGGAGTCCCCATTCGTGCCATAGTTAGTCACTGGTTTTTGCAAACAAGGCGGATGGGTAGGTGAATTAACGCGTTTGCCGGCGTCCCCACCAGTCAGATCAATATTCCCATGATTAAATGTCGAAAAAATCATTCCGCCGCCACCACCACCGCCGGTACCAACACATTCCGCAAAATTAGGCGCTGAATTATTATTACCACCAGTGCCCCCACCAGCAGACAATTTTATACCTGGAGAAATAAAATTTGATCGCAACCAAATCGATCCGCCGCCACCACCACCGCCAGCGCCATCAATACCGGCTAGCCCGCCATCTGCACCATTTACCTGAAGGGTCATTGGGTTGGTCGATTGCAGTTGGTCCACCTGCATAAAAACTAATCCACCCCCATTGCCGCCGCCTGTGCCCCAATCATTATTGTCATGACCGCTCCCACCGCCGCCACCGAATAACATCCGATCAGGGTTGGATACACCTATGCCTCCTATTCCTCTTGTGGCCTGACTGTACGCATTGTGTGTTCCACCAAATCCGCCACTACCTGCGCCACCACCACCGCCACCGCCTGCATTATGATTATTTCCTCCGCCGCCGCCGGAAATCCATTTGCCACGGCACCAATCAAATGGAGAAGGACGGATTGCAATACTTTCGCCTTTCATCCCGCCATCATCCGCATTTTGACCTGTATAATTGGTATAGGATTTTTCAAAATTGGATAAGAAGGCCGTATGCTCCCCTCCTTTAAAGCCCTTGCCGGCCACATCAATATTCCCAAACATTTCCACCACGCCCCCATCAAAAGCAAGAATTCCACCTGTCGCTCCATCCCATGGTTTACAGGTCAAATTGCAGACCTTCACATCGCCTAATTCAGGTACACTCACCATTTGAACTAAGCCATCCAGATCATAATTATGAAGCATTTCGAAAAATAAGGTAACGGTATTTCCCTGAATACTTCTAATGCGGTTAAATTCAAATAATCCGGCATTACCTAATTGGGTCAGATCACCAAAACTGGCGTTATTTGCAATGTCCGCTGTGGCGCCTTTAGCTTGATAAATAATTACTTTCTCACCGGGCTTAAATAAAGTACCCGTATCAACTAGAATATTTCCCTCATCACAAAAACCAATCACTTTTGCATAATTATTAATGACGCCACTCAAACATGGCGGACAAGCATCCGGGATATTAACCATTAAGGTATCCGTACAACCGTTCACATCCTGTTCAATAATTTGATGCAGACCATCTGTCAGATTATAAAACTCGCCGTCGGACTGGGGAATACCGCCATCAATTGTGTAGTTGTAGGGCGACACGCCAAGCGAACCCATGACTTTAATAACCCCATTGTTGCCACATCGTGTAGAATCAACTTGCAACAAGGTGAGATCCGGCGTGGCGTAAATGATTATTTGTGGAAGAACTATCGAATTATTAGCAGCGTATTGGTCAGCCATCCCATTTGGGTCACGCAGGATAATCGATATAGTATGACTGCCCGCCACCAAATCGATGCATGGAAGCAGCAGATCTATTTTGTCATTGGCCTGCAATAATCCATTCCATGATCCAAGAGAGGTTTCGACACCATTTACGAAAATTAAAATCTCAAAGGAAGCAATAGACTCCACTCCGGCATTTAAAATGGAGATGGAAGGACAGAAATTTGTTTGACAAGATGGCGATACATAATCTACTCCAATTATGGCAAGATCCCTTTGCACGACAGGATTACATGCATTGGATAATAATAATTCCGGGCGGCCCAATTCAATGGCGCTGTGCATGCGTGCGACCTGCCCCGAAGTAAAATGATTGGGACTACACTGGGTATAGTCCATGAAATTATAGTTATCATCCGGTAGGTCAGGTATGTCCGTGGTACATGAATTTGTATTACATGGAGCGAATGAAGCACTGGCATCAGGCGGGGTATCACAAACCAAGTCGCCATCTGTCAAACAATCTGTATTCAGACAGCCTTGGTGAAAAGTATGATGCAGGCCTAAATAATGACCTAATTCATGCGTCGTCACATAGACCCCTTTCGGATCGGCCCAGTATCGACTTTCCTGCATAACGCCATCAGGCCCACATGCCGATCCGGGAAATGTGGCAAAACCGGCAAGCCCGCAACCAAACGTTTTCCCATACAGATCCGTTACAAGCCAAATATTGATATAGGATTTACAATCCCAATTTACTATATTTTTTATAGTCAGGTGTGCATCATAATTGGTGCCATTCGGCAGGCAAGTTGGATCTGCAACCAATACACTTTCATGTCTTGTGATTCCGTTCGTTGGCTGACCATTAGGATCTCTTTTGGCCAGACAAAATTGGATGCCTGTAGACACACCATTTGGTGTGGAGAATTGCCCCTCATTAGCAATGGCCTGGTTAACGAATATAAGGCCCTGCAAAACGTCCTGATCCGTTAAATTATTACCTGTACCAATGGGTGTACCCGGCGGACTGATAATGTGGACTACAATAGGAAGCTCATAACTGTTTCGCTGAAGGGACGTATTATTTTCCTGTGCCCTTAGTTTGATCTGATCATTTAATTGTTCAACAAATGCTTTAAAATTGGATTGCGTTGCCGTTTGCTTATTATATAATTCATCAAAGGCGCAATTAAATTGATTCAGATCCTGTGTGTAAGATAAAAAGGGGAAGAACAAACACAGGAAAAGTTGCAGTAAAAATTTACTTGCATTTTTAACCAAATATTTGTCTTCCAGAGCGGTCATCAGGGACAAGAAATGGATTGAGTTACAAGTTGCCCGGCATTATCTACAATAATTTTAAAACAACTTCCATTTGAAGACCGAAGGACAATGCCACTAGTAATGCTACTTACATAAATATCACCTCCAGTTACTTGCAATTTGCTTTTCGGTGTATAGGTTCCAACACCTACATAACCAATTGATGGATTTAACGCCAACCGCCAATCGTCATCAGGTGAGGAGCCACTATGGAAGGCCTGAAGCCACATGGTCCCTTCTTTTGCAGTGGTGCGTCCAAAAATAAGGTTTGTATTTAATCCATTCAGCGTTGCCGTATTGCCCCCACCCATAATGGCAAAACCAGATTGGGGAAACAACCCATCATCATCTCCGGCATCTATATGAAATAATCGGGCAGGATTTGCTGTGCCAATGCCGACATCGCCGAGACTGTAATGAATTTGATTGGCATTCATTCCATTACTCCAAACGGAAGGGGATGTATTCTGAATTGTGTCTCCGGCAATGGTCAATCCTTCACCGGCTATATATTGCCTTGTCTCGCCTGTCTTCTCCGCATAGAGTGCATAAGGCACGGAAAGCAATTGCTGCACACCTAATATATCATAACTTCCATCCTTTTCTACATCGACTTCAATCCGAATAAATTTTAATCCATTCCCCCACTGTATAGATTCAAACAAACCCGATTCGGGATTTCCTGAGCCAATGGCCAATGAAACCAGGCCGAATGTATTGGTAGCCACTTGATGTCCTTCGATATATAAATCTGGGCCATCAAATGCATCCTGCAATATGGAAATTCGCATGGCTAAATCCTTATCGGGCACGACATTACCCACATTATTGCGAACAACAGCCTGGTAATTGAAAAATTGCGGTGCTTGGGCATGGAGGCTGTATACCGTAAAAAACAGGACAATGAGGGAAAGAAGTGTTTTCATAATTTAATAATTATTGATGAATAAATCTTCTCACCATTTTTGGTAAAAAGAGTAGCAACATATGTACCTACAACCATTCTGGTCAGATCAATAAAAGGACTGTTTAGCGGACCTTGGAAAACCTGTCTACCAAGAAAATCATTGATGGTAATTGTGTATAATTCCGGATGATCCATTTGCACTTCCAATATTCCTGAAATTAAAGGATTAGGAACAACTCGAATGACAGGCTTTAATAGTGACGTTGTACCGGAAATGACATCTTCAGGCTGACAATATCCCTGCATGACATAAAAGGCATTATCATTTAGCGTCAGGGTACTCACTTCACCTAAGGTATAGGTAAACTCGTAATCATTCATATTGATCGTTGTGCCCGCGCTGGCCACAAGGGTTTGAGCAAAACCATTTATTGCCATTAGTTGAAACAACCCTAATCCCAGATACAACTTCATATCATTCAACAATTTGGTGTAAGTATACACAATTATCTCCTTAAATGCACCATATAGCGCATGTAATAAGTGAAATGAGCGAATTTGTGGATTTAGATGTCAGTCATTGCGACTTATCCGGACTTAATGACCAATCCTCTGGTCAACGATGTAAATTAGAGATACAAACTATTTAAGAACTACGCCACTCAACGCAATATAGGAGCCTTTAACACGAAGCTTATCCGGTTTTAAAAAGCAATGATCAGGCTCAATGCCTGATCATTGCCGTATGTTATCTATTTACTTCCCACACACGCACTGTGGCGCCGTAAAGCTGTGGTTTTCGCTAAAATAAGGGTAGCTGTTGCTGCCGCCCGGCAACTCGAAAAAGAACTTGCCGCGGGATTTTTCACGGTTGCCTTTTTCGTTCATCGTTGCCGCATCGTACAGGCGTCCATTGACCATCGTAAATTCGATTTTTTCGCTATCCGTCAAATTAACCATAGGATTCCCATCGATGACTAATAAGTCTGCCAGTTTGCCCGCCTTCAGGGATCCGATTTGATGCTCCATGCCCAGGTACATTGCACCATTAATGGTTGCCGCTTGCAACGCTTCGAGGTTGGTCATGCCGCCTTGTCCCAGCATCCACAGTTCCCAATGCGCACCCAGTCCCTGCAATTGGCCATGTGCCCCCAGGTTGATATGCACACCGGCATCGGTGAGTTTTTTGAGCGACTTCGAAGTGAGGATATGACCGTTTTCATATTCTTCATCCGGGGCCATAGTACGATGCCGGGCCCTGCTGTCTACCACCGGGCGCGGCGTGAAACGCAACAGCCGCTCCTTCTCCCACACATTGGTTTTTTGGTACCAATAATTTTCCCCATTTAAACTGCCATAATTCACAATAAGTGTCGGTGTATTATGCGCCGTTGTACTTCCCCACAAACGTTGCACATCTTCAAATAAAGGTGCGACCGGAATATTGTGCTCCACCCCGGTATGTCCGTCTACTACCTGCGTCATATTGTGATAAAAAAAGGATCCTCCTTCAGGCACGACCATGATGTCCAGTTCCCTTGCAGCCTGTATGACTTGCTGCCGCTGATTTCTGCGTGGCTGGTTGTAACTTTTTACCGAAAAAGCGCCATAGGCTTTGGTCCGTCGGATGGCCGACCGGGCATCATCCAGATTATTGACAACCGCTTTAAAATCGCCGTCCGCACCGTATAAAATCGTGCCAGTAGAAAACAGTCGGGGCCCGACCATTTGCCCAGTTTTGATCATTTCGGAATGGGCAAAAATCATTTCTGATACACTCGATGGATCGTGTGCTGTCGTGACGCCATAAGCCAGATTCGCATAATATTCCCATTGTTTTTGGGGCGACAAGCCATACCTGAAATTTCCGAGGTGCCCATGCACATCCACAATACCCGGCATGAGGGTTTTGCCGGCACAATTAATAATTTTTGCTTTTTGGGGCACGACAACCTCGTTGGCAGAACCAACGGCTTTAATGACATTTCCCTCTACGACCAGCGTTCCCTGTTCGATCACTTTATTGCCCTCCATGGTGATAATGCGCGCATTGGTAAATGCGATGATCCCGGATGGTTTGTCGGCTGGCAGGCGAAGATTTATTTTCAAACCAACGGTGTCCATGGGCGGAATACTATCCCCTGCTCCACGTAAAAATAGAAAACGGCGATCCTGGCTATCGGTAAAATATTGGTTACCCAGCGTCCAGTGCAATTTTTTACTGTCCGCATTCCAGTGCAGATTAATGCCCTCGTCACGTGCCACCTGCGCCACCGGAACGGCTTTGGTATCCGCGGAAAGTCCGACGGTTTTTCCGGTCTGCGGCATAGGCGCCATATATACTTTGTAGAGTTCGCTCCAGGCGATCCATTGGTTGTCCGGGCTGATGGAAAAGCGCTGGCCATATTTTGACTCCGCATGTTTTTTTAGGTCTTTTCCATTCAAGTCGACACTTTGAAAACTTTTGGTGAGGCTACCAAAAAGGAACCCGCCAGTCTGATAAAATACCCGTTGGCCATCCGCACTAAAGACGGGATATTCGCCTTGCGGCGTCAGCAACATCGTCTCCCCGCCAGAAGCCGGCATGATATAAAGACCGGGTTCTTTGCAATGGGTGTATCCCTGATGCATGTTGCCATCATCCTTGCGATAGACGATCCGGTTGCCATCCGGGGAGTAGGAAGGTGTGCGATAAATCCCTTTCTCCCTGGTCAATTTTTCACTTATACCGGAGCCAATGTTGAACACGCGAATCGCGCCCATTTCTTCATCATTCCAGGTCACGTAGATGATGCGCTGGCCATCGGGCGACCAGGAGGGCTCGGATTCCATATCTGTGTCTTTTGTCAGCCGGCGAGGTGTCCCCTTGGGCAAATCCATTACCCATAAATAACCCAGTCCGTTAAAAACAAGCATCTTTCCATTCGGACTGGTGGCAGCGTGGCGGATGACTTTCACCTCCACTTCTTCATCGAAGGCATTGTTTTTAAACTCGAGCGTCTCCGCTACTTTATGGCGCGCTTCCACGCTGAATGGTATTTCCACGGCCTGTCCGGTAGCGACATCCACCTTCCATATTTTTCCCATCCCCCAGATGACAATATGTTTATCGTCGGGGGTCCAGTCAAAGCCGGTATACACGCCAAAAACGGACCAGGCTTCCTGCTGGTCCTTGCTGAGTCCGTCAAAAAGGGGCTGCTCAATACCCGTGGTTAGATCATGTACAAAAAGCACAGACTTAGTGCGTACACGGCGCACATAAGCCAGCTTTTGGCCATCGCGGGAGAGCTGCGGACGGCATGCCCCGCCAGGACCACCGAGAATGGTTTCTTGTTTGCCTTCCTTGCGGTCGTAGCGTTGGATCACATAGATCTGGCTGTTGGGGTCTTTGTTGTATTGGAAAAAACCACCAGGATACATATCCTCACTGAAATAGACGTACCGGCCATCGGGTGATACGGAGGGTTCGTTTACATCCTGCTGGTCATTTTTTCGTTCGGTGAGCTGGGATCCGGCACCGCCGCTGATATGGTAGAGCCACATCTCACCAGCGCCAATGGAGCGGCCTGAAGTAAAATGTTTTCGCGCTACAAAAAACTGACCGTCGGGCATCCATTCGGCATTATTGAGCAGGCGGAAATCTTCTTTGGTTACCTGGGTGGCTTTTTCACCATTGGCATCCATTACCCAGATATTGTCTGCGCCGCCCGCATCCGAGGTAAAGAGGAGACGTTTGCCATCCGGACTAAAACGAGGCTGTACTTCCCAAGCGATACCTGTGCGGATCGCTTTGGCCTTGCCGCCGGTGATTGGCATGGTATAAATGTCCCCCAGCATATCGAAGGCGATGGTTTTACCATCCGGACTTACATCGAGATTCATCCAGGTGCCTTCATTCACTGTAAATACAGCCTCTTTCCAGTTCCACTCCCCTGGTGGGTCATTGACATCCCACTCTTTCTTTTTAGCTTCCTGAGCAAGAATGTGGGTTGTAATCAGGCAAAGGGCAATCAACAGGTGGCCACGTATCATCATCGTCCATTTAGTTTAGGTCTGCGAAGATAAGGGATTTGGGGAAGGTTGGTGTATTCGGTTATTCGTGTATTCGGTGATTGGAGTATTCGGGTATTTTACCCGACAAAGCCTTCTGTGGACACCGAAGCCTTTAATCGACAACACACAATTATGATGATGTAGGCGAAGGTGTCAGCGACGGCGGGCGTGTAATCGTGTATTCGGTTATTTTTACTTGACTAAGCCTTGGCGGCTCCAGGCTTTTATCCGGCAACTCTACGCGAAGGGATTCTACTGCATTTAGCTAACTGATTCTCCTAGGGTAGGGCTGCGGCGAATGAGAGGGGTGTCTGGTGGATATTCCGTGAGCAACGTCAGCAAGATGGCTCTTCCTTTTCAAATAAATGGCAATTTGGACATAAGGGGAAGAACCTCATCCCAGGGCCCCAATTAAATCCACTTTAAATAGTCGTCTTATGGAAAAAAGTACATTCACTAATAAGCAAAGGAGGATAAAAAATAAAGTTCATACTCCAGGCAAATACAATTATCAAATTAAGGCACACAGGAGGTCTGAGAATTACAAACCAAAATCACCCATTATTCCGGCGGCAATGCCTTCAACAATTCCTCCCATCCAGGGCATTGGTCACTTAATTTTTTTTGCAAGGCAGGATCCGATACTTCAACTATATTACCCGGTAATTTATTTGTCCCCAGGCAACGTTTTGCCTCGGTGGAAGCGGCACTTAAACCTACAAGTGCATCGGTTATTTCCTCTGTATTCCCGCTAGCCATGGTAGCACCCAAAGCCGTATTAAGACTATCCAGTGGTTTTAAACAAATACACATCCCTTCCGCCTGTTCATGAATATCCGGCCCACTTTTGCAAGCAGAAAAAACAGAGAGCATTAGGATGGAGAGGAGGAAATAAATTGGATTGTGCATGGGGGTTAGGCGGGTTGCGATGTTGCGGGTTGCGAAAAGTTGCGGGTTGCGAAAAGTTGCGGGATCTTCGGGTTACGGGTTGCGTGATTGGTCTACGTTCTACAAATGTAGTTATTCTTGGGGGGATAAAGGGTTTAAGGCCTGCCTAAGTGACGGCAGACAGGGTTTATGGGTTTAATAATTTTGAATAATTTCCACTTTTGTAGAAGGGAGAAAGTAGTAACCATCCACAACATGTTGTTGAATTTGGAATAGCTAACTTGGAAATGGTTAAATGATTTGGTTATTCGTTTAGGCGTGTATTCGTTTATTCGGAAAATGTCCTCGAACAGCTCGTAAGAGGCCAAAAAAAATCTGGAATCCGGGAATCTGGAATCTGGGACGAGGCGTGAAAATCTGGAATGAGATTACCCAAGGACGGAGGACCGATGACGGATGCGAAAACGGAGGGCCGAAGACCACAATTTCTGTTGATGTACTAAAGGACAGTGAGTAGGTCTCGCGAATGGGCGCTCGGTTCTCTCACCGAATGTCCACTGGACATTCGCCTCCCTTGGTCGCCGAAGCCTTGGCGAAGGTGACGGGGTTCGTGAGCTCATCTTTCATTCCTCACTCCTCATCTCTACCTTGATTCAAGAATCTCAGATTCCAGATTCACCATGCCCCGGTTTTTCGCAATAACGCATTAACCCAATAACCCCTCTCCCCCTCCTCGACTCCTCAACCCCTCGACTCCTCCCCTCCACTAATAGTCCGTTTTAATATCCTTATTAAATGGAATATTTAATTGAAAAGAAATATCATCCTCTGTGCGGCTATCCAGTACATCGAGACCATAAATAATTTTATCCGGATCATCATAGACAAAAGTACCAAAAAGTCGATCCCAAACAGAAAAGATATTTCCGAAATTGGTATCTGTCCATGGCCGCTCAAAATGGTGATGAAATTTATGCATATTGGGCGTAATAAATACGATGCTCAGCCCTTTGTCCATCCACAATGGAAGAGCAATATTGGCGTGGGTGATATAGGTAAAAAATATAGTCAGGAAACGGTAAAATAAATAAAAGGCCAGCGGGGCGCCAAGGATCAGAATGACGATAAGACTAAGGCATTCTCGCAGCAAAAAATCGCCGGGATGAAGCCGGGTACCTGTAGTGGCATCGACCCTGGTGTCGCTATGATGCACCATATGCAGCTTCCACATCCACTTGACCTTGTGCAGGAGATAGTGAGCCATGTACTGGGACACCAAATCCAGGACCAAAAAAGTAATTACAAATTGAGCCAGAAGGGACCAGGTGCCGATATAAAACAAGCCTATCTGGTATTCCGATACCTGATGTACGGCAGCAAGTGTGAGCAATCCAAATACCAGATTGACCAAAATGACACCCACAAGCAAAAGCAGATTGGTCCGTGCATGTCGCCACTTATTGTAGGACATGCGAAAAAGCGGCGTGACAGCCTCCAATCCCCATGTGAGCAACAACATGAAAATGATCCATACGAGTTTATGCCAGGTGGGCATCGTTTCGAAAAAGGCAATAAACGATTCCATAATATTGAAAATGATACCGAAATTAGGCATTATCACCAACTTGGTCTCGTTTTCAAAAGATTTAACAAATCAGCACATCTTAGTGCTCACTTCCAAACGAAACACTCAACATCTGTAAAGCTGGCTTAGTGACCGTGTAGGCAATGAATAAGCATTGACAGGTAACAAGCCTGGCTCATAGGAAGGTTTAAAAGAGATGACATCGGAAAGACGAGGCAATGAAAGTTGTTTTATTTTGGTACAAACCTCTGCATATACCTCATTGTGAAACATAAGCTTGAACCGATCGCCATCATAATAGCTTTGAGGCAATTTGAAATCATCGCGATAGAAATAACATGTCGCAATGACATGTCCCTTCCGGAGACAATGAATAAATGCCGCTAAATCTTTTGTACATCGGGCAGGATGCTGATTGCAGTCCACCACTTCAAATGTTTCAATGGGTAAATCAAGAAAGTTCCTCATAGCCGGGTATTTACTCTTTATGTCAGCAGGCGGACAAATGTTACCAGGGAGGTTGGGTTATTGCGTTGTTGAGTTATTGCGTTATGGGTTGTCGTGGTTGTCATGGATGTCGAGGGTGTCGTGGTTGTCATGGATGTCGATCCACATCATAGCTTGGGTCATCGGTCGTCGGTCCTCCGTCATCGGTCGTCGGTCCTCCGTCATCGGTCATCGGTCGTCGGTCCTCCGTCATCGGTCATCGGTCCTCCGTCATCGGTCATCGGTCATCGGTCCTCTGTCCTCCGTCTTCCGTCCAGATTCCAGATTCTCAGATTCCAGATTATTACGAAATTATCTATTTAACAAACTGCATTTTCGACAAGCCACTATGTATACGAGCTGATAATAATGGACCCTATTTATTCGTTATAATTAGATAGGTTATGATGGAAATGAGCCAAAAGCGCGCTCATCGATCCGTTTTCAAATCTATTGGCCAAATTTTTTCTATGGGATCGTTTTCCATAACTATCCTGCCTAAGGGTCACAAGTAGTTGCGTTATACCTGGCAGTCATAGACCATATTTTTGCATTTCTATTAGTCCGTTATTAGTCCATTATTAGTCCGTTATTAGTCCGTTATTAGTCCGTTAGCCAAATGATACAATAAATTGCACATGAAGGGGAGGAGGGTGGAGTGGAGTAGTGGAGGAGAAGCCCTTACTTAATCTGCACCATAGGGCTTTATAACTGTTGTATAACTGTTACATTACTTTAACCCAATTCATGCATTAGGTTTAATTTTAAAATGAACATTAATTCCTTAATACTTGACATACAATATATTATGAAAATAAATTTGGGTTCAAGGTGGGAATAAATGAGTGCAAAAATATATGGGAAATGATCCTGGATTTATCTCATTGATTATTAGCCGTAAATTGCTTCGGCTACAGCTCATTTCTGCTTCATAATCAGGCACTTCCCCTCCTCACCATAGGAGGCTATGCCTTGTCGGCGAAGTACCAGCTTATTTTGCAGAAATGACCTTCGCTCGAAGCCTAATGCATGGATTGGGTTTAACATAACTGTATCATAACAGTAGTAGTTTTTTGATCCATATTGATCACCACATTGGCGTGTAGAGGAGTATTTTTTGTTATTGCAAAATATTCTAAGTTCTTTGTTCTAAGTTCTTTATTCTGGGTTCTTTGTTCTAAGTTTTTTGTACTAGGTTCTTTGTTCTGAGTTTCCAGGTTCTTCGCACCCGCAACTTCGCAACCCGCATCTCGTAACGGGTAAGGGACAAAGGGTAAGTGGTCAGAGGCCAAAAAAAATAATCGCAATCTGAAACTTCGCGACCCTTGACCCGTAACCTTCTCAACCCGCAACCTAGTACGCAATTAGATGCTCAGAATCCAGATTCCAGATTTACTTGGTCCCGGTTTTTTCGAAATAACGCCCTAACCCAATAACCACTTTCCAGTTTGGGCTTCGCTGTTAGATTACATTTCCCCGCCATACCCCGCCATAACTACCCTTTCCGTTATCTTCCGACGATTATTAGTACAGGAAACCTACTTTTGCTGGCAAAATCCAACTACCCATGATTTCTTACAATCCCAAAGAATGGTTTTCCTTCATATTTCAGTTTCACAAGGCCGATACCTTCCGGAAATTGTTGCCATTAATGGGAGCGCTGGCTATTTACTCCGGCTTTGTAGCCTATCTGGAATTGGAGTATTGGAAACTTTCCAAAGACAGTTTGATCCGCAACATTACGATCACCCATAGCATGTTGGGTTTTGTGATATCGCTTTTGCTCGTCTTTCGAACCAATACAGCCTACGACCGCTGGTGGGAAGGTCGCAAGCTGTGGGGGGCGCTGGTAAATAATTCCCGCAACCTCGCCTTAAAGCTCAATGCCTTACTACAAGATCCGGAGGAAAGGGCGTATTTCAGAGTCCTGATCCCCACCTATGCCCATGTGCTTGCCGCTCACCTGTTACGCGAAAAAACCGCCCTGGTCTTGTTTGAGGATGTCGCGCTGGATCACGACAAACATGTCCCCAACCAGGTCGCCGGACTAATGATTAATCGCATCACGCAACTCCAGCGGGACGGGCAAATAAATGGTTACGAATTATTGCACATCAATGCCGAATTGCAATCGTTCACTGATATCTGCGGCGCTTGTGAACGCATAAAAAATACACCCATCCCATATTCGTATAGTGCCTTTATTAAGAAGTTTATTTTTTTCTATGTCATGTCGTTGCCCTTCGGTTATGTTTTTGATTTGGGCTATTATGTCATCCCGGTAGTAGTGTTTATTTTATATGTCCTTGCGAGTCTTGAGTTGATTGCGGAGGAAATTGAAGATCCCTTCGGCACGGATGTCAACGACCTTCCGATGGCCCGCATCGCCAGCCAGATTAACGAACATGTTGAGCATATTCTGGCAGATAAAGAACAGCAGGATACACCCGGCTAGCGTGACCAAGCCTTAAGGTACTCATCTCATGTGTAGGTAAACCGCTGATCATTTCAACCGTTAAATGATCTAGCTCCTCAACTTTTTACTATCTTTGCCTGTTCATAAAACGACCCTAATTATGGCTTTTGAAGTGAGTGGCAAGATCATTAAAATTTTGCCGGTGGAAAGCAAATCAGCTACCTTCCAAACGCGTGAATTTGTCATCGAGATACCTGATGGTAACTATACCCAGTTTGTAAAATTCCAGTTGACGCAGGATCGTTGCGGGTTGGTAGATGCGTTTAAAGAGGGGGATTCGGTAAAGGTTTCCTTTAACCTCAGAGGCCGGGAATGGCAAGGAAAGTATTTCACCAATCTCGATGCCTGGCGTATTGATGCGGAAAGTGGAGGCGCTGCTTCTGGTCCTGCTCCTTCCAAAAATGATCCATTTGGGGATGTCGTTTTCCCGGAAGCGTCAGATGAGCCCCAACAAAGCGGCAAGTCAGACGAAGATGATGATCTGCCTTTCTAATCCTTGGGTTTAGGAAGGATTAATCGATAAATATAATGATACGTATCCTTCAGGTTTTTCTATTTATATTTGCTTTTACCACCGTGGATGCGCAGCAACTGGGTGGCATCTTCACTCGTTTTGAAGACGACCTGAGTGAATGGATCATCATGGATGAAGCGGGCAATGAAGCGGGTTCCCTCAAAATGCGCTGGGCCATTCAGGGGGATATCACCTACTGGGATTACACTTTTGGAGAACACTCGGGTGAAATACGGGCCCGCTGGCGCGACAATTTTAGTGAATGGGAAGTGCATGGGGATGGTTTCATCATCACCATGCGGCAGATCTGGCGAGACATCGCCACCGAATGGCGCCTCACTGATGATGAAGACCACACGTTTACGTTTGTCACCCGATGGGCCAATACCCCGGAAGAATGGGAACTGCGTGAAAAACAGCAATTCGGCCGTTTTGAAGTATTCACTGCCTGGGAAGGCGATCCACGCGACTGGGTGATCATCGACGAATTGCATCCAAATGTCCCTGTGCCTATGCGGATGGGAATGACGTTTCTCCCTATCCTTTTGATGATCCCAAAGTAGGTTTTAAAAGGTGTGCGGGTTGCGGGTTTCGAAATTGCGGGGTACGAGAATCTGGAATCTGAAAATCTGGAATCTGGAATCGAGGGGTAGCGTGTTTAATAAATTTTTACCCCTTACCCCTTACCCCTTACCCCTTACCCCTTACCCCTTACCCCTTACCACTTACCCCTTACCACTTAACGCTTACCCCTTACCACTTACCATTTACCATTTACCCCTTACCATTTACGAGATGTTTCTAACCCCCAGCGGGGGTGATATGATTTTAGCAATAAACAAATAGCCAAACCTAAACCCCCAGCGGGGGTGGCATTTTAGGAGCTCAAAAACACGCGCCACACTCGACTCTCCACATTTTTTTACCCCTTACCCCTTACCATTTACCCCTTACTATTTACGAGATGTTTCTAACCCCCAGCGGGGGTGATATGATTTTAGCAATAAACAAATAGCCAAACCTAAACCCCCAGCGGGGGTGGCATTTTAGGAGCTCACAAACACACGCCACGCTCCACACTCGACTCTCCACATTTTTTCACCCCTTACCCCTTACCATTTACCCCTTACCATTTACGAGATGTTTCTAACCCCCAGCGGGGGTGATATGATTTTAGCAATAAACAAATAGCCAAACCTAAACCCCCAGCGGGGGTGGCATTTTAGGAGCTCACAAACACACGCCACGCTCCACACTC
>JAGNXB010000027.1:25296-33399 GCA_017985675.1 Saprospiraceae bacterium
GACTCTCCACATTTTTTCACCCATTACCCCTTACCATTTACCCCTTACCATTTACCCCTTACCTCTTACCAAATTCCAGACTCTCCTCTACTCCTCTACTTCTCCACTCCTCACAAACTCATACACTTTCTCCATTTCAAGATCTCGTTTATTCAATTTATCCTGAAGGGAGTAGGCTACTGGCAGATCAGGCATCACACCCCTACCCACTTGGGTAGGATTTACATCATGGTTGATGACATAATAAGGAAGATTTACGCGAATTTTGGTTTCAGGAAGCGTCAGGTTGTAGGTAAGGATAGCATTGGATCCCGCTTCGCCGCCGCCCGTCTCTGAGCCGATAAGTACAGCACCGGTTTGGTGCTGGAGTTTGGCCGCCACATAGCTGCTCATAGAAAATGAGCCACCATCCGTCAGCACATAAAGTGCACATTTATAGGAATGTTTTTTAAGTGGTTTATAACGGATTACATAATTTCGATTAGGGTCAGACTTATCTTTGTCGGGCATCAATTTAAAAAGTGATTTTGTCGTTTTATTCCAAAATCCCATTTTCAAATAAGGTGCTTTTTTAGGTTTCGATTTAGGCCGATGAAATTTAAAAAGGACAGGTTCATCCACAAGGTATTTAAGCAGATAATTGCCATGTGGAAAATACCCGCCTCCATTACCGCGCAGGTCGATGACCAAATGGGAAATGTGATCAGATGATATCCTTTCGAAAACGGTTTTGTAAAACTTTTTATATCCCTTGTTCTGAAATCTGTCAATATCGAGATAGCCCAATTGGGGATAATCCGTTTTGATGTAAAACGAGGCCGCTGTGGTTTTTAATACCAGCGTGGAATCATTGAGATCTGTTGTAATCTTAGCCTTAGCATTTTCTGGTTTTATACCATTTACAGTTATTGTTTCCATTTTATTGGAAGGTGTTAAATATGTAATGATATAAGTTGGCTTGCTACCATAAAGAAACAGGTAATAAGTGCGGAATAATTTTTCAACATGAGAGGTTACAAATGAAGCAGCGTAACCATCTCTTTCCTGTATAGCTTTCATGGCATGCAGGATGTCTTGTATCGGCCGATGATCAATGGCTGTTATCTCAGTACCCACAGAAAGCAAAGTATCCTTTTGATAATAATTTTTAACATAAAATTTGTCCTGATACAGATGAATATCAAATGGCAGGGGTTGCTGATGTAACGTCTGAAAAGCGTACCATTCCTCTGATGGTTTTGCCATGGTGTGCCCACACCCAACTGCAACCAAATACTTCCTGACTAAAATATGAAATTCATCTTCGGTGAGGCTATCCGTTATTGAGGCAACATAATCCTGGCCCAACGACTCAAGACTATCCGGTTTAATGAAGTTGTGTACATCCGGATGAGTCGTGAGGAGACTTTGTTGGAGAATCAGAAAATCTTGTTGGAGTTGCACCGGGCTATAACGGCGATACAAAGAATAGTCCATCGTCTGGGCCCAAACATATTGGCTGGATAAAAGGAAGCAATACATTGCCACCCATTTGGAAATAGGCATAAATTTGTTACTTTTTAATAGTACCACATACATGAATGGAATCAGTTCCTTCTTTATTTAAATGCTTTGTTATTATAAGTAATGGATGAAAGTTCAAACACACCATAAGTAAGATCTCTGTCGGGGTAAGTATAAATAGCTTCCGCATAACCTGCCAATTTGTGTCCGTTTATCCCTTTATAATTTTTCAGTGGGGTGGACCAGGGCAATTGTTTGGCAGCATCAGCGGCATATCTGTCATTCGATTTGAAATTTACCAGTTCCCCGGCAGTATTAAAGATTAATGCTGCCGAAATGGTAATGCCGTTATTCGTAAATGTTGCATTCACCTGGGTGTCTGACACTTCCTGCCAGGAAATACGATCATCAATTAATGTGGCAGGTGCCATACAGCACATATCGTTAAAAAAAGTAACGGTTTCGGCTTTATCCATTGCAGGTCCGTCCTGATACTGCACCCGAAATAGTGAAAATAAACGAATATCCATATCCGCTTTCCCATCTACAAATCGGTGGTATCCCGCCACAGGCAATTGTTTCATTTTAGCATCCATAAAAAATAGCCTTGTAGATTTTTGCATAAAATTATATTGTTCCGAAGAAAACGGCATCCATCCTGACGCCTCATCTTTTCGGATTTTACCTTTAAAGACTATTTTGAAATTATTGACCCTGGGCTTGCCTATCGCTCCTGTATAACGAATATATTTCTTAATCAATTCAGGCAGTGGCTCTATATCCTGTTCGGTTAAGATCGATTCCTCCAAGGAAGCTGTTTGAAACAAACCCTGCTTTGCATCCTGTTGATAGGTTCTATAAAATTGCCATGTACTGAACCCTATCAGACAGGCTATCAAAATGATTCCGTTGACAATGCTTCCATACTTTGCATCGCTCCAGAAAGATATAATCAAACCTTGCGATAACAAGATTGAAATCAATCCGAATATCCACCAACTTTTGTTATTCATCGCAAACAATATAGCTGTCACGACAAAGCATAAAAAAGCACCCAACCACATCAAACCAAATGGCCTGGATATAACCTGCGTAAGTTGTTTGACATCAGCGAACCCAAAGGCCTTGACAAAACCCGGCAAGTGGATTATGGCATGAATAAACAGAAAGGAGGTGAAAATAATTTTGCCCATGTTATTGGTTGCGGATGGTGTAATGCCTGATCACCCCAGGCACAAGTGTACACATAAGTATACCTGTACCAAGGAATAAAATAACTGGTTGCAGCCAAAAGTATTGGGTCATGATCAACTGGATGGTAATCCAAATGATCGTGGAAAACCCGGTATACAAGGAATAGGTCCAGGCCCAATGTTTGTCAGGATAAATGTTTACGCTATTGAGAAAACCTGATTTTGTTTTGAAAATCAACCCGATCAGGGTTACCATGGATAGGCATCCAACAAAGGTAAAAAGCAAGAACCCTGGTATAAAATAATTTTGAAAGGGGGTTCTGCCCAGCCATGTTGGATCCATCTGAAGCTTTGAACCATCTGGCTTGATCATTAACAACAAACCACCTATCAGGCCATTGATGGAAAGGAGCAGGTGTGTTGCCAGGAGCAGGTATCGAAACAAGCGATTCATTTCGGTCTAAACTTTGGACAAATTTAAACCATTTCATTGTAAAATAATTGTTAGAATCAAACCCCCGTAGTCGCCCCCCAATCTAATACCGCTTTCATTTACATATTCGACCATGGAAATTATTCACCGCACAAATTCCCATTTCCCTTCATGTATATTGTATTGCAAGGAGGCATCTTTTGCGGCATAGGACCATTTCCCATCATGCGGATTGTGCCGCAAAACAAAATTCTTGGGCACCATTTCCCATTTCCCTTCATGGGGATTGTATTTTAGTTCGGCATCCTTGGGGGCGAATGCCCACATACCATCATGTGGATTATATTTGAGCGTTGCATCTTCAGGGGCATAATTCCATTTTCCCTCATGCGGATTGTACTTCAAGGTGCTATTTTGACAGGCAAATTCCCATTTAGTTTCATGGGGATTGTACTTCAATTCGCTGCTTTTACACACCTGCTCCCATTTGGCGTTGTGTGGGTTATATTTCTGTTCTGAGTCTGCACATCCGCAGTTAGATTGAGCAACGGCCGGTAAGTACACTACAAGACTCAGAACAAATGTCAGATAGATTCCGCTATTCATTATTGCCTTTTTCATACGGTATCCAATTTAGTGATTTAATTTATATCCCTTTTACTTTGTGAGACATACCAATAGCAGCAGGAATCAAAACATTAGATAGCAACTAAAAACGTAATCCCGGCAGCACCATTAATTTATTTGCCCCACTAAGGTACAGGGTATGATCTGCGAATTATGCAAAAAAATGTTAAATAGATTAATGCGGAGTCTTAAATAAATCTAAAATTAGGATCACAAGCTGAAGTAGCTTTGAATTAATAATTGGAATATATGGTTATTTGTGTCTTACCTATGCCCTATTTTTTACCCCTCTTACCTCTTACCACTTACCCCTTACCAATCCTTGACAACTGCCCTCTCGCGGGGAGTGGATTAATCTGGAATCTGGGAATCTGGAATCTGGACCGAGACGTGAGCTCAACCCATTTCCAGCAATTTGTTCAACCCAGCTACATGAGATGGGTCCCCGAAGATGTAGACAATATCATCCTGAAGGATTTTAACCTCCGGGTTAATATCATAGATGAACGCATTATTCCTTTTTATAGCCAGCACCGTGACGCCGTATTGCGTCCGAATGGCAGATTCCCCGATAGTGCGCCCGACCACTGCATTACGACCGCGCTGCACGTGCAGAGCTACAATTTCCATATCCGGAATATACGCTGAAATCCGGGGTATTTTAGTGTCGATCGTGCGGATATTTCGCAAGATGTCATAATTATCCGAACGAATTTCATTGGTAAATGCTCTGATTTTATCTGCAGGGACTAAATATTGTTTCAGAGTCCGTGAAAAAATCTCGATGGAGGTTTCGAATTCTTCGGGAATTACCTCGTCTGCACCCAGTTTTAGATTTTCATCAATTTCTTTTAAAGAACGTGTGCGGACTATAACATATGCTGTTTCCGAAAGCATCCGTATACTCCGGATGATATTTTTAGTAGCTGCCGGATCCGAAATGGCGACAACGATTACACGTGCTTCATGTATACGAGCTTGCTCTAAAATAACATCGCTGACGGCATCCCCATACAAGACAGGCTCCTGTATTTCATTTGCAATTTTTATGGCTTCCGGATCCAGTTCAATAATCAGATAAGGCAAGTCGGCATACCGTGCAGCTCTCGCCACATTTTGCCCATTAATACCGTAGCCAATGATCACAATATGATCCGACAATTGCATTTCTTCAACTACAGCTCCCACATCGGATTTTTCGCGTAACTGAAACCGAAAACGCATTGCTCGGGGAATAGGTGTATTTAATATTTTATCTGTGATACGTTCACCTGCATTCATTACAAATGGCGTAGCTGCCATTGACATCACCGAAATGGCCAGAAAATATTGATAAATATCGCCATCCAATAATTGGTACTGCATCCCCGTAGTAGATAATAAAAATGAAAATTCACCTACCTGAAATAAACTCAACGCGGTCAATACAATCGTACGTGGAGGATACCGCAATAAAAAAACAGCAAGCATCGCTATCAATGCCTTGCCTATAATCACGGTTAATGTCAGCAGGATTAACGTAAAAAAATGCTGGATAAAAAATTGCAGATCCAGCAGCATACCTATGGATACAAAAAAGAAACTCATAAATATTTCCCTAAAAGGGAGAATATTTGCTGTAGCCTGATGGCTATAATCGGATTCGCTAATAATCAATCCAGCAAAAAATGCACCTAGTGCTAATGAAAGTCCAACGGATGATGTTAGCCATGCAGTAGCAAAACAGATAACTACAATAGTCAAAATAAATAAATCTTTACTCCGTGTCGCCACAACCTGCCGCAAGATACCTGGCACCAGATACTTCGCCATTACAATTACCACAGATAAAATCAAGATAACTTTCCCCACCAGTAGTAACAAAGTATGAACAGGATTTTCCGATTGGCCGGCGAGGATAGGCGTAACCAACATCATCGGCACCACAATAATATCCTGGAAAATGAGAATAGCTACGGTTACGTTGCCATGTGGCGAACGTATTTCACCGCGTTCCTGTAATATTTTTAGCACGATTGCTGTGCTGCTCAGCGACAATAAAAAACCTAAAAAAACGGACTGTTCCCAAGGTAATTCCAAGAAGATGGCGGCAATTACGGTTAAGGCGATAGTGCCTCCTACCTGAACCAGGCCACCCCAAAATACCGTATTTTTTACACTGGACAAACCCTTGAGTGAAAACTCAATGCCGATTACAAAGAGTAAAAAAACCACGCCAATTTCCGACATTAATTCGACCTCATGGCTTGCGCTGATGAGCCGCAACCCGTGGGGTCCCGCAATGGCGCCTGTAAAAAGGAGACCCAAAATAGCGGGTATCCGCAATTTCTGAAAAAGCAGAATAATCAGGACGGATAATCCTAAAATAACAACCACTTCATTCAGAATCGGCAATTCGGTCATTCGTTTCTTTTAATCAAACGGAAATAGCCATTTTTATATCTGGTAATCAGCCCTTCACCTGAGTTGCGAGTTTCGCAAGGGCACCAGCCCAAATTTTTGCTTTTTCCGGGTTGATTGGCCCTTTATGGTAATCCTTAATAATGCCCTTTTTGTCCAATAAAAACGCATGGTAATCACCAGGAGGCAATTTCCACGCTTGGGTAAGGACGTTATTTTTATCGAGGATCAAGGTCCATTCTGTAGACTTAGTTGGAGTATTTACTAACAGCGCCTGCACGATACCCTCAGTTTGAGCTTCTTTAAAGGTGTTACTAAGGCGTTGAATCCAAATACCTGCCTGAATAAACCGGTCGGGTTTCCAGGTAGCACTGGTATTCAAAACAAGAGTCCGGCCATACATCGTCGGGTCAAGATCAATACCTTGTATGGCTTGCTGGAGGGGATGATTTAATTTCCGTTTATCCGGATGCACATAAACTAAAACGGTAGGGCTACCTACAAGTTGACTGCTTCGCCAGTGCGTGCCATCGGGCAATCCTCCCAAGTCATCTGCAAGTTTCACAGCAGGTAATCGCGAACCAGGTTCGGGTTGGGCAGTTGCCACCATCGAGGCAAGGAGAGCATAAAGGAGGATCGTTAGTCTGTTCATCTGATCCGCAAAATAGGAAAATTGACCTGTATTAAAAAATCCTCAGGTCAGGAACGTTATAAATTCGCCCGAATGACCTGGACTAATTCGCGGATATCCGTGTCTGACAACTTGCCCGCTTTTTGATAAATAAGGCGGCCAGAGGCGTCGAATGTTAGTACATGATAGTTGTCGTCCGCAAGTTTCCATTTTTTAACCAGCACTTTATCTCTATCCATCACATAAACGCTATCCGGGTAATCTTTTTGTTTGCCTTTCAGGACCATCCTAATCATGCTGTCCGGCTTCCAAGTTGCACCTGTATTGACTACAGCTATTGAGCCGTATCGGTCCCGGGGAAATTTTTCTTTTTTGAGGGCACGCTCAACATGTTCATTGGTTTCGCTTTCATCGGGATCCACATACATCAGGGTGTATACTTTACCCGTTATTTCATCCGAGCGCCAGGGTGTACCATCAACGCGGCCACCGAATTTTCCGGAAAGGGTGACCTCAGTAAGTTGTTTCCCGGTTGAAGGTTGTGCCCACAAAACCATAGGAATCAAGGCCAGCAAAAAGGCGAAACATGTTTTCATTTCATTTATTTAAGGGTGGATACGTCATTATTTTCCATGAGGTCAATTTCTTTTTGAAGCGCATCAGCTTCAGCTAACTTTGCTTCAGCTGCTTTGCGATCAGAGCGGGAAAGTAGAAAAGCCTCTTCTTGTAATTGACTCACTTTTTGCTTCATTTCCGCTAGCGGCGATTTTTTCCGAAAGAGTCCGAACATTGTAATGGATATTTCAAGAGGAACACTCTGGATTAGAAATTGTTTGGCTTGCCTGGAATCGTAGTAGTGGTTAGCTCATCCATACTTGCTGTTGTCGCCCAAGCCTTGGTGGTGAAGAGCCGGTCGTCTAAGTATTGGGGGCGAGCTGTTCGAGGACGTTTTCCGCATAAACGAATACACTTCTAAACGAATAACCAATTAAAATCACCACTTCCCAGTTAGCTATTCCAAATTCAACAACATGTTGTGGATGCTTACTCCTATCTAACTACTTTACTTTATGTTGATTATCAGGTATTTGTAAAAATACATTTTTAGGTGTTTTCATAGTTTGCGCCACTCTATCGTGGGGATTAGGCCTTGTGTCTGGAGGGTCGTCGGAAAAAAGGTTATCGCCTTTGCCTGGCATCGCCTCATTCGCCGGCTGGGCTCGTTACTTTTTGTCTTGGCAAAAAGTAACCAAAAACCGCTGTCCTCGAAAGGCTCGCTGTTTTTTGAATAAAGGTTGTGGTGCTCTTTAGGCGGA
>JAGNXB010000084.1:0-1747 GCA_017985675.1 Saprospiraceae bacterium
ACCCGTACCAAGATCAATCGCGCTGAACGTGAAGGACTCACAGTAGATCGTGGTAATTACCTTATACCGGAAATTCTAAAATTATTTTCGTCTACCGCAACACTCAAAGGACTCCGTGGATATGTTCCCGAGGATTTTGATCAGTTACCCCACCTCGAATCATCTGCTATTTATTACGAAGGAGTCATGTTGTGCAGTCACATCTGGCTGATCGATACAGAAGAGAAACGTGCACTGCTCTACGTCAATGCAAGTAATCACCATAATGATAATGATGATAAATCACTGACCGGACGCGCGCATTACTTTTTATTGTGGCAGGATGGATTGTATCTCAACAGCCTGGGCATAGAGACTATGGACCTGATGGGCTATACAACTAAATCTGCCAATAAGTGGATGAGTGGTGTCTATCAATGGAAAGCGGGTACCCACGGAAAAGAGGAAATGCTCTACCACTATTATCCATTCTGGTTTTATGTCTTTCGAAAGTTTCGTAATATGCTGACCGGATGAGTCGCGAAGAACGAAAGCAGCATTATATCTCCTTATGTGAAAAGGGAAAGATCCTGGGCTTGTTTATGCAGCCCTGGTGGTTGGATACGACAGGAGATTGGGATGTGGCACTGGCCATTCGCAATGACCAGGTAGTGGGTGCTATGCCATATGCACCAGGTAAAAGATGGGGCATATGGACTGTTGGAATGCCTGCACTGACTCACCATCTGCGGATCTGGATGGACAAGCCACCGGATATCTCAGATCATAAATGGCTCACACGAGAGAAACAGATCATTTGGTTGCTGATCGATGATCTGCCGGCCTATGGATATTTTTCGATGGTGTTTGAAGAGCGGAGTTTCAACAACTGGTTGCCATTTCACTGGAAGGGATTCAGGCAGGAGATGAGATATACCTTCGTGATCGATCGCATGGAAGAGGAGGCCCTGGATCAACACATCAATCGCAATCTCAAGCGAAATATCAAAGAAGCCTCAGCAGGCCTGACCATTCAACGGCAAGTGGATGCAAAGACTTTTTATGAGATGTGCAGTAACACCTACAAGCGTCAGAAAATGGATATGCCCTATTCCTTCACGCTTTTTTCAAATGTGGATGCAGCAGTTTTATCTCGTGGGAATGGCATTAAGCTAGGTGCCTGTGATTTGCGGGGCAAGCTTGTAGCTGTTGCTTTTCTTTTATGGGACAACGATCGGGCGTACTATCTTTTAGCTGGTGATGATGTTGGTGGGCGGGATACCGGAGCCAGTATTTTATTATGCCGGGAGGCCTTGCGCATTGCTTTTGAAGAGAAAAAAGTAAATACGTTTGATTTTTGCGGAAGCATGCTCGAATCCATCTCTGACATACGAAGGCAGTTTGGAGCGAGGCCTGAACCGTTGATGAAGATCTTCAAAGCGAGGTATAAGTGGTTGGAGGTGTTGTATAGCCTTACACGGTAGGGTTTAAAGGGCGGAATGGCAGAACGGCGGAATGGCTGAAGAGGCTTAAGGGGCTGAAGAGGTCTAAAGAGGACAAAGCCTAAAAATATTTACTGCGTCTCTGCTCGCTTTAATTAAGGAGCAATGGAGCAAAGGAAAAATTAACGGTGGCTTTGCGGCTTTGCGTGAGCAATAAATTGGAGGATTCAAAACCTTCGAATGAACTGCGTCTCTGCGTCTCTGCGCGCACTAATTAGGGATCAATGGAGCATTGGAAAAATTAACTTTGGCTTTGCGGCTTTGCG
>JAGNXB010000084.1:1847-8508 GCA_017985675.1 Saprospiraceae bacterium
AAACCTTCGAATGAACTGCGTCTCTGCGTCTCTGCGCGCACTAATTAGGGATCAATGGAGCATTGGAAAAATTAACTTTGGCTTTGCGGCTTTGCGTGAGCAATAAATTAGAGGATTCAAAACCTTCGAATGAACTGCGTCTCTGCGTCTCCCGCCGCATATGTCAATACAAATGGCGGGATCTACGATCTGCGCGATTATAAATAAGGTGAATTCAAAACCTGGTAAATCTTACGGCAATCGGTATTGTTTCAACCAGTTCCAGTGGAGTGGAGCTGCGACCATCCAGTGGTTTGTGCCATTGGGATAAGAATGTCCGAGTCCCTTTACAAAAACAAAACGGTAATCATTTACGGAGCCTGGTGTCAGCGAAGGATACGTAGCGATGATGGCGGTACTGGTGTCACCCGTCACGACGTAGTCCGGAGACAAACCAAAACTTTTGATGTGCGTGCTGGCCACCTTGGCTGGTTTGTAATCCAGGTTGTGAAGTATAGTATCGATCAGGGACAGTGAAATAGCCGGACCTGTATTCCCCGGACCGTAATCTTCATTACCCAGTTGAAAAGTAGTGGGTAACTTCCGTTTAGGTATAAATGCAGAATCCACATAAAACGAACCTGCATTAGAGACCGTGGCTGCAAACTGATCACTCATTTCGATACTGCACTTGGCGGTCATTTGCCCTCCGTTAGAAAAGCCCACCAGGTAGATGCGTTTTGCATCAACATTAAAGCGACCCTTAAGGTCAGCAATCACTTCAGTTAAAAACCGAATATCATCCCGGGGCGTCTCGTTTTGACAGAACATCCATTCTGCTGGTTGCGAATTCCATTTGGTCGTGTTCTTCTGGCCATCCACCGAATCAATGATGCAATAGCGAAGGGAGGAAGGGTACACGGTGAGTATATTCTCAGCCTCTCCGACTTCTTTCCATCCGCTTCGGGTCCACATATCCAGGCCATTGCCTGAGGTGCCGTGCAGCATAAAAACCACAGCCGTAGCCGTATCACCCGTGTATGCTTCAGGCACATGCACGTAGTACTCACGTTCTGTGGATTCTACCGTCAGCGTATACCGGTTCTGGCCTTTGTCAAAGCCATCCGGATTGACAGGATCATTTTCCTTGCATCCGGAATGTAATAGGACGGCAACACATATAAGTACTGAGGAGATTTTGGACAAGTACATAGGGACTATAGCTAAGATAGAGCCCAAAGGTAAACGTTGCCATTCATTCTCCATTCACCCGATTAGGTGAATGAAGAATGATATGGATGTCAATTCAATTATTAATTTATACGTGCGATGGTTTCTTTCACTTCCTCATGCTGGAGCATGGCTTTCATGTATTCATAGGCGGGATCGCTTAAGACCCTGGCGAGGGCGGGAGGTACAGGGAAGAGATTTTTGTCTTTGTACGGACCTATCAGGTCGGATATCTTTTTATTGGATGCATTTATTAGATCCTGAATTTTAAGGGGTTCAGCAGGAGTCCCCCGGATAAGGGCGACCACATCATCATACGTAATCGGATATGGCAGGTAAACAGGAATGAAGTTTTTCCCAAACTGCTGCTTGTATTTATCTTCCAGAGCCAATGGCAGAATATCAATATCGGCCACCGTGCTGAGTATGGCACCCATTTCGCCGGTGGCAAGTTCATTCTTGACAATCACTGAATCACCTAATACTTTCCGGATATAGGCATCTTTCGAATTGATAAAGACTATAATTTTAGTTGTCGTATCCGTTATATTCAGCGAGGCATCCTTCTTGAGATATTCGTAGAAGCTGATGAGGCTCAATAATCCTGAATTTTCAAAGTAACCGCCATCCAGGAAATGGCCTTTCCCCTTGATTTGAGCTGTTGGACTGAAAATCGGAAAACGCTCAACAGTGGATGTAGCATCCAGGTAGGTTATGGAATGATCACCTTCTAACTCAAGGATATCTACCGCTCCGGGGAAAATGGAATCAAAGGGTAAAGCAGAATCCTGTTTGTTATTGTTGATAGAGAAAGCCACGCCATACCTGCTATGTGTACCTGTAGAATTACCTATCAACGCTGGTATAAATTTATTTTTTGGATTCAAAAACGCATTTCCCCAGTATTGCCTATAGGAAGTTTCCAGCAATTTTTTTCTTTCATCTTGTTTGGGATGGATCAATGTGGCATATTCCTGCATGGATCTGCCAGCCCTGTCATCAAAGCAAAATGAATCAATATAGGGAAACATCTCTCTGACAAAATCAAAGCCTAACAAATAAGCTATATCAATGGACAGAATGTTGTGCTTACCAATCATATCAATTTTTGCTTTTCTAACTTGCGCAGCTGTATCTTCTGCTAATATGGATGTGTAAAAGGAAAGACCAAGAAATCCGCCTGAAACGCCGGACATGGCAATCGTTTTCTCCGGAAATCGCGGGTGTTTTTGAAGCTCCTCTAGCAGAAGCATTGTCCAGGCTGTAGCGCGTAGTCCGCCGCCATAAGAGGATACAAAGTACATCGTATCTTTTCCAGGGTCGATAGATAAGGTCTTGATTTTGTTTTTGAATGTATCAATAGACACCAATTGAGCACCTTCTTCCTTAACCGGATGCAGGACGTGTAATCCGTTTCCTGCACTTCCGGTATACAGTATCCATACAATCAATACTAATCCAAGAATAGGTACGTATTTTTCGAAAAATGTTTTGGCAATTTGGGAAGGAACTTCAATTAGAAGGTTTGTCATAGACTCTCTATAATATAAATGGTGCTTCATCAGGACCACAACAAATCCATATGCCAGGTAAGTGAAGAGCAAAATAAACACAAGTGCATTGATCTTTGCGGGCTGAAAAGTCCCACCTATAAAAACCAGCAAACAAATGAATCCCATGACAGCGAAAAAGCGCACATACCTGATGTCATCCTTTAGATGATATATCGGCACCCATCTTGAATACGTGGGCAAATCGACCATACTGAAGGCGGTCCTGAAATGCTGAAACAGGACAATGAACATGATATTAAGAAGGGAAGTGATCATCAATGCAGTCCAGGTGTGTGTCCAGTTGCCTTGACGGGCCATCCAAATTGTAACGCCGGTGGCCAGCAGGACAATGATAAATAAAGTAAGGGTTGCGTTCAGGTAAAGCCGTACTTTCCGTTGAATTGATTCATAAGTTGATGCCCGTTCATTAATTACTTCTTTATCATTGTCGTCCGGATTCTCTTTGTTTTTGAATTTCACGGAAATGTAATCCCTCCATTCTTCCCTGACCCTGGCGCAATGAAAATAAAAGAGTATAACGCATGTAAGAATTAAAATGGTTGTACTCTGTAATGGCAATGTCAGATATTTGTATTTCGCAATTACATAAAGCAATACATACATCCATGTCACCAGAATAAGAAGACCGATGATCTTGCGGAAATGACCGAAAAACTTTGACTCCGCGTCCCCCAATTGGCGGTTTGTCTCGTTTGTAGTATTTACGGAGGGAGTTTTCGAAGTTAAATCCTTGTAGGTAATAACCCCTATCCCCCAGAAGGGGTTTTTGCCAAACAAACCACTGATCTCCCATTTTACAATCGGGCTGTTTGGACAGGGTGTATCTGAAGCACATTTTATTTCTGCAGAAAAATATTTATCAAGGTAGTCGGGATAATGGGCACTTGCCAGAGCCAGCAAATTGATCAGAATAATAGCTCCTGACAGGCTCCATGAATTTTCAAGCAAATGTATTATTACAGTACTCCCCTGTTCCATAAGTGTAGCTAATCCGGCTAACAGGAGGATGGCAATGATGGATAAGAAAGTAGCGCGTAAGGATCTCCAGATTTTACTTAGATGATCATAGACATGTGTTTGGTATAAAAAGATTACCACCAGCAAGAAGACAATGGCATACGCGAAAACTTTAAAATCAACAATCCCTGAAAAGTATTTACAGTTTTGACTATCAAGGCATCTCAGGTACATGATGTTTTCACAAACATCAGAAAAGTATGCAGCAATAACCGCGATAAGGAGCAATCGTGGCAGACACTTTTCTTTCAACGGGTTTTCTCTTAGCCAATCGGTGCTATCCCGCACGCTCCTATAGAGGTATGAAAGCAAACAGGCGGCCCAGATAAAATCAAGGAAAAAGAAACACTTGTACCACCACAACCCATTTGTTCGCCAGGGATTTGACGAGGTACTAACTATTTTTTGGACAATCTCATTTATAGGTTGCAGGTCGCCAAATTGTGGATGCTTGATGACTTCATCATAATCAGGCACAGAAAACATACCACTGGCAATCCCCAAAAGAATTGATAAGATCACCAATATCCATGCGTGCGTTTTCATACAAACCATTTCGTTAAGAATGCTGAGGCGTTCAGGGAAAAGATCCTTTCAACAATCTGTGCCGATGTAATCTGGTTTCGCCTGCTCAATACCTGCTTACCTCTCCCGTTCATATAATTATATGCATGGCGCTCTACATATGCCATGAGTGCGTTTAATTCTTCAGCCGTTAGAAATCCATTGACCGGATTGATGATGCCATCGAAATCCGTACCCAGCGCCATCGTGTCCCAGGCAAACAGCCGGTTATTGTTGAGCAACTCAGCGATGTATTGAATCTGGTTCCAGACCAGCTCAGCCCGCACATGCCTTATTTCATTCAGGAAAAGCGGATTGCGCAGCGATTTTATTTTTTCCTTTGTAGCTAATCTGCGCTCGTCCAGTTGAAGCCCGATGATGCCGCCTGATTTTGTCATCCGGATGATTTCCTCATCATAGAAATTGATATCCTCCGGAAAAAATGTTTTAGCCAGTGCAGGATTGTCTTTATTCAGTACGCCATCAATCGTGCGTCCGGCTACCGCTCCATGACTCATGATCACGGGTATGGCATCATTTTTAAATTTAGTATCCAACAGATCATAATACTGCAGCCTGGAAAGCAGGCTCATGTGTTTGACATCAATGAGAATGCGTTTTCCTACTGAACTGTCAAGCAACAGATCTATCACTTTCAGCCCGGTAGCATTTATTTTCTTGTTCATACCTTCCGACTGGTCTGCAGTTTTACCCACTAGCCCAAACAGGCTTTTGGCATGTCCACAGAGTTTATTATTGAAGTGATGCGCGACCGTTACAAAGAATGGAGCGTATTCCCATTCTTTAATCTTCTTCAGATTTTCCAGCACGGATGCCTCATTAAGTTCCCCATCAATATTATTGTCGAGACAGTGCAGCCCTTCGATGGAGAAGACAATAAATATAGTGCGAACTTCCGCTGGATTGTTTTGCTGGTGAGCCGCTATTTCCCTGTAGGAATGAACCAGTTTGTATAGGTAGGTTGTCCCGTTGATATTGATGGGTTGGTCATTGAGTTGCTGGTAATATTCGTACTCTCTGACCAGATCCTCATTATAGTTGGTCACATTCTGGACATAGTTGACCCGCTTGCGGCTGACACCGGATACAAAGGATCCCACCAGGTCACTGGCGAGACCTTCCCCAAATTTATTGCGGAAAAAACCGCGCTCAATTGGATACAGGGAAGCCACTACTACACGGCAATTTCCCCAGGCCAGTGTGCAAAGGTCAGCCTGCCGGAATTTGACGATCTCCGCCCAGGTCTGTAGCAGCCTTTCCGCGGCATTGGGAGAGTCATTGTACCAGATACTGTGTTCATCGTTTGGGTTGGAACTGTTTTTTCCAATAGGCGATTTCTTGAAGCTATGCCCGTACGGCTTGGTGGTCGGATGGCAATGCAGATCAACAATAAATGGAATGGGAGTAGTCGGCATGGTTAAAAGATTTAAAGGTGAGGAATGATTTTAATTAAACAATATGAATAGCCGTGATGAGCATGCCATGCCCGGCACATTAATTTTTACAATTACACGATGGAAAATGTGAATGCAGCCATCCCCGGAATCGTTCAAATCGGATGTATGAAAAAAAATAAAACAATAAATTGAAAGCAACCTAGAACACTACAGACGCAGAAGCAATTATAACTGACTTGTGAATTTAAAAATACTGGTAATCAACCTGGAAGTAAATTAATGATAGGTCTAATGTACAATAAAAAATTATTCAATGAATATTTTATAAAAAAAATATTTGCCTGGTTTTTTGAAATTAATCAGGGGCATAGAAAACTATTTTGTCAGGAGAATAGCAGTTAAAGGACGCCTCTAATAACCCAATGATAATTAATTATCCATTTTAATTGTCAGCCCATTATAATAGTTATTGCTCCCCTTATGATAGTTATTAGAAGCGCCCTAAAGTGGAGGGGAACCTATTTTGAAATCCCGGTTATGCCCAAACCTTACAACCTTCGGTACAGTTGGTGCAGATGTCAATTTTATCCCTGCCCTGTAATAATCTGGCGCGAAATTGCTGGTAGGAAGTGCCCTTCCAGATGGAGGTAAATGATTTTTCCCGAAGATCACCTAACCGGTAGGTAGCATCCTTATCAAAACAACAGGGAACGACCATTCCATCCCAGGTGATGACGCAGGCATGCCAGAGCTTCCAGCATTGATTGCGTAATTTGTTTTTGACATGCCACACGCCGGCATTGTCCTGATAATACCTACTGTATTTTGAAATGGTAGGAATGAGTTCGTTACCCTCAACGAAATCATAGACCTGCGCAG
>JAGNXB010000028.1 GCA_017985675.1 Saprospiraceae bacterium
ACACCCGGCATCCGATTTATGGAAAAATGGGCCGTCAACCTGGGCGGTGGATACAATTATCGGCATGGCTTATATGATTGGTTTATGATCAAGGACAATCATATTACCGCCTGTGGATCCATTGAATCGGCAATCCTCCAGGTCGCCGCTTACCAGCAAGCCAATGGCCTGTCACTGCCCGTGACCGTGGAGGTAAAAAACCTGCCCGAAATCGTAGAAGTCCTCGATACCGGATTGGTGACCCGCATCATGTTTGATAATTTTGATGTGCCCATGTTAAAGGAAGGGGTGCGACTGGTACACAAACGCTTTGAAACGGAAGCCAGCGGCGGCATCAACCTGCACACGGTGCGCAACGTTGCCCTTACCGGCGTCGACTATATTTCCATTGGAGCGCTGACCCATTCGGCCCAGGCCCTGGATTTGAGTTTGAAAATTGTAGAATAAAGGCTTATCGTTAAATGAGTGGGAATTCTCACCTCATCCGATCCATCAGCAACCGGTGAAAATGCACCACCCCTTTTTCCCATTCCGGTACCAGCCGGCCATGCTGGTAAAGCAGAGAGCTAGTGCCTCTATGGACCTGCTCCACTACGTCTTCATCTTCCAGTTCCGTATCGTGGAGTGCGTGGCTATCCGGTCCACCCGATGCCTGCTCAAAGGCATAGGCCAAAAACCGGATGCGGGTCAGATCAGGACCCAGCGGCTCAACGATATTGAGCGATAAGCCCCAAGGGTAAATGTTGAACATGATATTGGGGAACAACCAAAAATACCAGCCATATACACGCAAGCCAGCATCGGGATGATCTGGTGGCAAATCAAATGCTGGTTCCCCTGCTTTGGCCAGGCCGATCTGTACCGAACCGGATGGAAAGGTATGGATAGGATAAGATTGCAAATCGAGGGCATCGCGCAGCGCCGGATGCACAAAGGGGATATGCAGCCCCTCCAGGTAATTGTCGCAATACAGCGCCCAATGGGCATTGACCTGATAATCGCGCGACTGATCCGGCAAATGGTGCAGGGTATCCCAGGGTAAAAAACCGGTCCGTTCGATAAGCGGTGCGATCCACTCCGCAAACGATTCTCCTTCCTGAAGACGTACAAACCGCAGTCCTGCCCAACTATCCTTTGCCGGTCGGGGCAGATGATCCCGCACATCCGGAAAATCCGTGACCTTATCCAGGCCAGGCTGCCGCAAGCAGGTGCCATCCAGGCCAAAACACCGGGCGTGGTAACGGCATACCAACTGACGCATGGGGCCTGGCTTTTCCACCAGGATATTGCCCCGATGGGTGCAGACATTCGAGAGGATATGTTCTTGCCCATCTTTGTCTTTGCTGAGCAGGAGGGGCTCATTCAGCGAGCCTTGTAGCAAGGTGACGGGCATGACGGTCATGGGCAATACGGCGCATTCCGGCCCGGCCAGGAATTGCCAGGAATCGGCAAATACACGCTGGATGACCCGCTCGTAACCTGCCTTGTCCCGATAAAAATCAGCACCCAGGGGGGTTGTCAATGTTACTGTAGCCAGGTTTCGAATCATAATCCACAATTAAGGCGTAATTTAAGATATCGAAAGCAAATTACCTTTGCGGCTTTTAAAGCAGGAAATCATGGCACGTAGACCAAAGCCCTTTGTACAGGATATCACCATTACCGGACTGGCAGACAAGGGTCGGGGTGTAGGAAGAGATGAAAAGAGTCGGGTGTTTTTTATACGGGATACCGCTCCTGGCGATGTAGTGGACGCCCAGGTGTTTCGCAGCCGAAAGGGCTATTTTGAAGCCTTTGTGACCGAGTTCAAACAGATGTCGCCCCATCGGGTGCAGCCATTTTGTCCGCATTTTGACCACTGTGGGGGCTGCTCCATGCAGCATATCCACTATGAACGCCAGCTCATAGAAAAACAGCAATCGGTGAACGATGCCTTCCGGCGCATCGGCCATCTGGACCAGGGCGAAGTATTGCCCATCATCGGCAATCAGACCACCCGTCATTATCGCAACAAACTGGAATTTGCCTTTTCCTGCAAGCGCTGGCTGACCCGTGCCGAAATAGAGTCCGGCATCACCAATGAATGCAACGTGCTGGGTTTTCACCCCCAAAAGGCCTTTGACAAAGTCCTCGACCTGCAGACCTGTTTTCTGCAGGAAGAACCATCGGAGACCATCCGGCAGGCTTGTGTGACTATTGGACGGGAGCAGGGACTGACCTTTTATGATGTGATGGCGCACACGGGCTTTTTGCGGCAGTTGGTCATCCGCGTATTCACTACCGGCGAGGTGCTGGTGATTGTAGGATTTGGCGAAGATGATCCGGCTTTGCGTCAACAGTATCTGGAGACCTTGCTGAATAGGGTACCGTCCATTACCAGTCTGCAATATTTTGTCAACACCAAACAAAACGACTTTTTCCTGGATCTGCCGATTATCGTGTTTAATGGTCCGGAGAAGGTAGAGGAGCGGCTGGGTGAGGTGCGATTTGCCATTGGACCCAAGTCATTTTTCCAAACCAATACCCGGCAGGCGCAGCGCCTTTACGATGAGGTGCGTGCTTTTGCGGATCTGAAAGGTGATGAGCGGGTATATGATCTGTACACCGGACTGGGCAGTATAGCGCTCTACATGGCCGATGGCTGCAAGGAAATCATCGGCATCGAAGAAGTACCTGCCGCTATTGAAGATGCCAAATGGAATGCATCACTGAATGGGATAACGAATGCTTCCTTTTATGCCGGAGATGTGAAGTTGGTCATGGATGCAGCCTTTATTGCTGCACATGGCCAACCCGATCTGCTCATAACGGATCCGCCCAGGGCGGGCATGCATCCGGATGTGGTGTTGGCCATCCGAAAGTTGGCACCGCCGCGTATCCTCTATGTGAGCTGTAATCCGGCCACACAAGCCAGAGATATCCAACTTCTGGGCGAGGACTATAGGGTAGTGAAAAGCCGGGCAGTGGACATGTTCCCACATACCCATCATATCGAAAACATCGCCTTGCTGGAGCGAACCCCCTGACGGGCAAGGGGGTAAAATAAACAGGCTGTCCGTTCCCGGCACAGCCTGTTTTGACGTCATAGGATTATAAACGCGTTAATCTTACACTCGAAAAAGTGCGTCTTGAATCGAATAAACAAGGTAAGGTCTTGAGGAATAAGGGTAGAAACCGCTCATAAAGACACGCACCTTGTTGCAGACGAACAAGACGATCATTCGATAATCGGTCTCTGAGGGTTTTGGGGAGTCCTGGGAGAGGACGTAGCAAATGTAATGAATTCTTAGTATTCCAGTTAGAGATTTTAGTCCGGGAGGGTTTAATTTTATAAAGCTCAAAAAATCCCTGCACCGGATGCAGTTTTCACCGGAAACAGGCTCTTTGGTGTTGGCGGGACAGGTGTGTCCGGTTTGGTCTGCTTGTCCTGAAACTGGGAGCTTAGGAGGATTTAAGTGTTAATTAGTTGCAAATGATAGGTATAGTGACTGAAGGTTGATTAACTTTGTCAGGATACCGAGTATTTGGGTTCCGTGGCAATGAAGCTATTGCCCAGAGGTACGTTTGTGTCGGGACCACAAATTTGATTGCTTAACCAACAGAAAAAGGGCCAGGCATCTGACTGAATCAGCATGCTATAGCGACGTTTGCGCCTTTTTTATAAGATCGACAGGAGACATGAAGAAAATAGCGGTTTTATCTATTCTTTTTTCAATGGCCTTACTTGCGCTGACGCTCCTTACCCTTACTTCCTGGCATAGTGTTCGAGCCAACAATGTTCCCACTGTTGCGTCTGTTGCGCCGGCAGTATCGATCGAAAGCCTCCCACTGGACGTACCGGAACAATTTATTCAACCGCTTGAAGATTGTGAGGACACCCATTTGCAGGAACAGTTGGAGAAAATCGTGCAATCGGATAAACATTGGGCTGAATTATCCCGGAGTAAAAAACTCAGCATAGGGATCGTAGATATGGAGGATCCCTTCCATTCCCGTTTTGCAGCGATTAATGCCAACAACATGGTCTATGCGGCCAGTCTGCCCAAAATCGCTGTTTTATTGGCTTCCGTCGATGCGATTGATAAAGGCGCTTTGAAAGAAACGAATGCGGTCAAGCAGGATATGCGCCTTATGATTGCCAAGAGCAACAATGCCGCTACATCTCGTATGATCGAACGGGTAGGTATCAACCATATCGCCAACGTGCTTCAGGATCCCTGTTATGATCTGTACGATGAAAAAAGTGGCGGCGGATTGTGGGTAGGGAAATTATATGGCAAAGGTGGCAAACGAGTAGGAGACCCCATGAAAAACCTAAGTCACGCCGCAACAGTAGCACAGGTATGTAAATACTACTATATGTTGGCCTTTGGGCAACTGGTTAATCTTGAGCGTTCACGGCAAATGCTGAATATACTGGCTGACCCTGAGCTCCATCACAAATTTGTCAATGTCCTGGATCGGGTTGCACCGGGAGCAAAAGTATTTCGCAAATCGGGTACATGGAAAAACTGGCATGCCGACTCTGCAATGGTATGGGATAAAACACGCCGGTACATCGTAGTCGTACTCGCTGAAGATGCTGGCGGCGAAATGATCCTGCGCAATCTCATGCAAAAGATCGATCACACGCTGGTCCCAAAGGCCTAATTCAACGCCCGATGCATGTTTGAGGTACTGCAGGCGAGGGGCAAGGATTTTCTTCGCCGGATGTTTGACATTCGGATCGGTGAATTTCAGCGGGCCTTGCTTATGCAGTTCAATATCTTTCTGCTCATCCTGGTCTTACTTATTATTAAGCCGGTCGTCAACGCGCATTTTCTTTCCATTGTTGGCGTTGACAAATTGCCGTTTGTCTTTTTATTGGTAGCGCTGTCGGCACTTTTAGTTTCCACCATTTATTCCCGCTTGCTCAATCGGATGGCACTGGGGAAAATCATTTTCAGAACCTATCTCACATCTATTCTTGGCATCCTGGTTTTTGCCATTTTGCTCCGGTTGGAATGGTTTGATGAATGGATTATTTACGTCTTTTATATCGGTGTGGCCTTATTCGGATTGCTTACGACTTCCCAGTTTTGGATCCTTGCCAATGTGGTATTTAATGCCATGGAGGCCAAACGGCTATTTGGATTTATTGGCGCAGGAGCTATTGCCGGTGGTGTAAGCGGTGGCTATATTACTTCTGTATTGGCGCCGGTAATGGACACGGCCAACTTATTATTTGTAGCAGTTGGTATCCTTGTAGTAGGCATGCGGGTCAACCGAAAAATCTGGATCTCGTTTGTGCCTGCTTTTAGTCATGCGGTCCAGTCTCGCCAGACCAAATCTCTGCACGAACATCCGATCCGTCTCATACGCAATTCTAAACACCTGACCTACCTGGCGCTCATTATGGGCATCAGTGTAGTGGTAGCCAAATTAGTGGAATACCAGTTTAGTGCAATCGCATCCGCACGATTCCCGGACAAGGATGAACTGGCCGGTTTTTTTGGATTTTGGTTTTCGACGTTTAATGTGGTTTCGTTGGGGATTCAATTATTAGTTACCCAGCGGGTGGTCGGTATGTTTGGCGTAGGCAGGAGCCTGTTTGTGCTTCCGGGAGCATTATTTGCCGGAGCAGTAGCTGTGCTTATTGCTCCGGTATTATGGACTGGGGTGGCGCTGAAATTATTTGATATTTCGCTGAAACAATCGATAAATAAGGCGGCAACGGAATTATTAATTCTGCCCATTCCTATGGCTATAAAAAGTCAGGCCAAAACATTTATTGATGTTTTTGTGGATACGACAGCCACAGGCATCGGCGGTATTTTACTTATATTTTTAATTAATGGTTTTGATTTTTCCGTACGTGCTGTCAGTCTGCTGATATTGGTGCTGATCGGTGTGTGGGTATATTATGCATTAAAGATTCGCAAAGAATATATTCTCAGTTTCCAGGGTAAATTGGGAATGAGTAAAGATCCTGTTCGTAGGAGGGGTTTGCAGGCATCTGACATTTCTGCTGTAGAAGGCATCCGGAAAGCACTATTGACTGGCACGGAAAAACAATTGTTGTTTTTATTATCACGTATTGAGGATAGCAAGGACCAGCGATTGATGGGGGATACGGTACCTCTTCTACAAAATAATTCAGCGTCTGTGCGACAGGCCGCGTTGCGTTGTTTGTACTATGGAGACGATCATACCATTATAGATCATTTAATACCTCTGCTCCACGATCTGGATGATGAGGTGCGTTATCGCGCCTTTTCATGTATACTGGCACACTCCCGTCAAAACAGAGTGAAAGTGATCAATGATTATCTCACCCACGAAGATCCGGTCATTAATGGTGCCGCATTGGTTGGGCTGGCTACAGAGGCAAGAAATAATGCGGAGATGCAACATGTTTTTGGTCTGGAACAACGGGTGCATGATAAATTAAATTATATCCAATTATTGGAGGATAAAACACTAATCCCCTCTTATAAAGTAATGATCGCACGTGCCATCGGATATGGCAAATTAGCGGCGTTTTATCCTATCATCCAACAATATGTTCATGACGAAGATCCGGGTGTAGTGGAGAATGCGCTACTTGCGGCGGGAAATAGCCGCGACCTTGTTTTTATACCTAAGCTCATTCATTTTTTGCCACATAAATCCACCCGACCAACCGCTCAAAAAGCGCTATCCAATTATGAGCCGGGTGAATTGTTGCCCGTACTTACGGAGATCATCCAACATAAGGAACTTAAAACGGATATCCTTGTCCAACTTCCTGCGCTTACGGAACGAATGGATACCCAAAAGGCGATTGATTTTTTATTTGAATTAGTTCAACACAGGGATGTAGCTGTAAAATTGGAAGCGCTTCAGGCATTGCATGTGATGAAGGGAAAGTATCCACATCTGACGATCAACAGCAATAAAGTCATGCAATTCCTGATGTCAGAAATCGGATTGTACCGGAATACCCTTGCGTTGAATTACACGGCAAGGCAAACAATTCAATCGGTCACGGAATCAGCAGAAATATTGGAGGCGAGTAATGAATTGACAAACCTGCTTGAACGTCGACTGGACAGTTCATTGGAGCGTATATTTCAGTTGCTCGGATTAAAATATCCACCTTCCGAAATATTGCCGGTATATGAAGGCATTCGAAACAGGGATCCTGATATCCGGATGAATGCCGTGGATTTTTTGGATAATATTTTAGACCCAAATCTAAAAAATGTCCTCATCCCCATTGTGGAATCATCAATGATGGAAAATATGTCGGCTGAAATTCTGGAGCGATTGGACATCGAAGCACCCGATGAAGCCACCTGTTTTGAATCTTTACTTATGGGTCGTGATGATCGGATCAAGCTTGCGGTGCTTCGGCTGATTAGCGCACGGAAGACGGAGGGAATGGAACCCGTGATTCAACGAGTATCCCAGGATGAAAATCCACGTGTAGCCAGTTTTGCGCAGCGTATGTTGAACATGGATATTTAGGGTAGGATGAAATGTCGGGTACAAGTCAAAATGCATCATTAGAATAGAGAAGGAAAAAAAATTAGGTTTAATATCCATACTTTTATTCACTATAAATGAATCCATTGCTATGAAAAGACCAATCTTCCTTATCATGTACTTCATAAGCCTGTCCATCTTATCTATACAGTCTACCTGCACCAAAACAGACATGCCAGAAGACAACGAACCCTTGCCAACACTTTGTGATCTGGCTGATGATTGCAGTGACGGCAAATTGAATGGTCTTATCTCTAAATGGGTACCAATTGGTGGGACATTTGAAGGACACACGATACCTCATGATTGTATTGAAGGAAAATGCACTTCCATATCCTTTACCTTTCAGGATGATTTGCAGTATTCCATTTCATCTAAAATAGTGCAACAATCCCCAGACTCGGTCTATTTTTTATCCAACGTAGAAAGTGGATTGTATTTCCTTTCCAATTGTACCTGCCGGGAAACGACGGACCAATATGGTAAAAAGCAGATCGAATATGATGGTACGATAAATATGTTGCCTAATAATGGGCAGCCGCAATATAATATCAGTGTTTCTATTTATTTCACCGGCGTATATTTCAATAGCTCCAGCAGGGATTCAACTTTCCTGTTTTTTTTGAAACAGGGATAATTGCATACGTACGTTATAAGGAAAATAAGTGGTTTGAACATGCATAAATGGATCTGCATTTAATGTAGTTTTGATAGGAATTATTGTTGATTTGTCGTCATCATGTCTTCACATCTAGTTCAACCCCTTCAGGGTTGGTAATTGCTACTTTTCTTACCCCGGGTTGCACCTGGAGCTATTCATATTGAAGCCCTTCAGGCTTCAGTTTGAGAAATTTTAGTCAATCTATAAACCAGTAGTGTAAGAAAAAGGATTCAAATCAAAGTGAAAACTTTAATCAACCCTGAAAGGGTTGAATATGTATTACCCCGGGCGAAACCCGGGGTAATAGACAAAGAACCAAACCAACCCTGAAGGGGTTAAATTCGCTGAAGATATTTTATAACCATCAATGATATTGTCCTTAACAAAGGACATTGGATCTACATTGAAATTAAAACAATTCTAACGCATTTGTTGAAGTAGTTCATTTGCCCTGCTAATCAAAAGATGAATTACAATGCATATTCAGAAATATTACCAAAAAGCATAACCCAGGTGAGCGCCATAAATCACTGTGGGAAGTGTGGTCACTCCTTCTGGATAAATAAAATTAAAAAATGCACGGCGGGATAAAAAACCTTCTGTATCAGCTGGAAATTCATGTTTTACCCTATACTGCAGGATGCCAAGACCACAATAAAGGTCCAGGATCCATTTTTTGGAACCATCCAGGTAAATAAGGCGGCCAAACCTTGCCGCACCAGTCCATGTATTGACCCGGCGGGGTATGAGCGCCACTTCACTGTATTGTCCCCCTTGTCTGTGAAGGATTCCCCATATCTGATGTGTGATCCGATCGTGTTTTGCTTCTAAACCTATGTACCAGGTATCTACTTTTTTATCGCGATAATAAAATTTTGTACCTATTCTGAATTGAGGGCCACGATAAGATTCCTCCTTCTGATCGAGAATTAGGTACCAGGCATGAAAATAATACCCCAGGCCAGCATCTACGCTTAATCGAGGCAATACCCGATAATCCGCTGTAATTGACGCAGCTTGTTTAAATGGATTGATTAAAGAGCCGACATTGCAACGTAGGATAAGCTTAGGTATCTTTGGATCAATGGATGAAGAACCATTTTCCTGCGCACCACTTATATGAACGATCGAGATAAACAAGATGCCAATAAATACCGATTTCATCTTCCGCATGATAAAGGATGTAACCTTACAATTATTTACCGATCGAACCTAGTGGTCGAATGTCCTCAAGATTGCTGACATCAAAAAACTGGAATGATGTTTTGGTGGATACAATCACCTGATCACCTTTGACAATAAGGTCTGTTGGATCCGTAATCGGAAAGGAAAATGGGGTAGCAACAAGGTCCAGTGGGTTAGATATATCATAAATACGAATGGCATCCAACCCTTCATCACACACCAATAGATATTGTTTGTAAAATGCAAGCCCATTCGGCATGTCCATCAGGTAAAGTCCTTTTTGGTCCGGTGCTGATTTATTGGATACATCATATACCAATAGTGCGCTTTGGGTCGCTGGCTGGCCACAAATATTTTCTATGATTTTGACGGTCGAATAAGCGTAAGTATCTTTTACTATGACCGGATCGCATCCACCGAATGGAAAATTCACCCTTTCTGTCTGGGATAAAATAACCGGGGCCGCAGGATTATCAATAGATAAAATATAAAGCGCTGTTTTTGATCCCAGATAAATGGTATTGTCATAAATAATGATGGTTTCCAGTCCGTATTCGGTCGGCAGGGTATGCACCAGAGCCGGTTTATCCGGATTATCGAGGCTGAAGGTTTTTACGGCGTTGGGATTCAACGCATACATGTATTGGTTGTAAACTACAAAGCGGGTGATGGAACCGGATTGTCCGGCGTCTGCTCCGACATCAAAAGAATCCTTGCTACAGGAGGATAACAAAAACAGGGTTAGTGTCAGGATGTAAATTTTTGTGTTCATGTTCGGAACGTTATTTGAGGGATTGTTTTTTGTACAAAGGAGCAGGTTAATTATTGGTAAAACATGTTGCATCAACAAGGAAGGTATCCTCCCAGCCCACAATAGCGCCATTGGCTTCATCAGGACATTCAAACCAGCCGTTGTAGAAACTTGGGTATAACAAAGGTGTGAATACATCCTCCACGCGATCGATCTCGATGATTGCATAGATATCTGAAATGTCGAGTGTGATAAGGTCACGCCAGCTATCGGCATAAAGCCGATTGCCTGATACAGTAAAGTCGCCTAAGGCGGGTATCGAGAAAAAATTAAGGTAGATCGGATGGGACGGATCAGTTACATTATAGACATGGATGCCCTTCCGCTGTTCGGCTATAAAAAACAAGGTGTCTTTTAGAAAAATGCCACCTGTGGCTTCGACGGGTTGTTGCGGGGTGTTTTTGATCGTACGGGTTTCCTCAACGGGAATATAAACGGGCTTTTTCCCCATCCCGGAAAACAATGGCGCTTCTTCTTTTTGACAACTCGTCAGGATCAAACCTAGCGAAAACAAGGATAAAAGGGACAAAGTGAAGGTACCAGACATGATCAGCAAACATTAACAGGAGAAAGTTAGTCCTTTTTTAAGATTAACGGTGTGGCTGATTGATCTGTGGGTAAAATAGGGAATGCCAGGCACTATTTAATCTTGGGTTAACATAGAGCAACCAAATGTTTTATTTGGTCTGAATAGGCAAAATCAATGGGTCTATTACTTGTTACTATGCAAGAAGTCCCTCAGTATATTAAACTAACCCAGGTGCGACGAGCTTGGATTCGGTCAATGCCTATCTAAAAGGGCTTTTAAATCCTGAAGATACTTTGGTATAGATTGGGATTCCATTTCTTTGGTTTTAATTTCCCGTACCCTTTTAGCAAGTCGAATGACTTCAGTATAACAAGAGCATCTGGTGTCAGCATTCACTAAATCACTTACTGATTTTTTGAATTGAGGGCTATGACCTGCTTCAATAGCAGTTTCAATTTTTAGTAAATCTTCCTCACAGAATTTGACACATCTTTCATTTCTAATTTCAGATGCCTTTATTTGAGCCAAAGTATAACACGAACTTATTGATGGGAAAGACTCATAAAATAAAATTCTTTCTTCCAGAGCAGTATTCTCCTGAAATGAAAAATTTATAAATGAAGCACAATCTTTGATATATATTTTATGTAATGTTTCGAGAATACCGTCCTCTAATGTAACTAAATGTTCTTTTTCAAAATTCTTAATACAAGTATTAACTGCATTTTTCGAATCCTGACCTTTGCCAGAAACAGATCTTTCAAAACGGTATACCTGTATATCTGAGGCAACCAATTCAAAAAAAAACTTTATTTCACAAAAGGTAACTTCATCCATGCCGATGATGGTTTTTTTATCTATCAGTTCGGCATTAATATGGAGCGTAACCGGTGAAGCCGAGAGAAAAACAACCTTTTTATCTAAGTTTTTTGTTAAGTTGTTGTAAAGGTGCATCAAATTTGCACCATCTAAAGTTGTTTTTGGTTTATCAAAGCGCAATGCAGGTAAATTTTGTCCAATTCCCTGGCATAAAAAAGATAAAAATAAAGCCGCAGTTAATGTCAGATTCACGATGCACTTTTTAATGTGATTGTAATGTTATTACCAATGACATCCCGATCCAAATCCAAACCAAGCGAGCGAACAAATTGTGTAAATTGAGATACAAATTTAGACACCCGGTAATTGTTGCCTCTTTCATCCTTTAAAGGAATCTTGATAATATCAAAGATTATTTTGTTGCTTGTTGTGCCCTGGATATGAAAGTAGCCATTAAAAGCATTTTTTTCCATCCAGTTTTCAAGCAATATGGATAACATTTCATCATTAAATTCTGCATCCATATTGAACGATTCTCCCTCCTTGATGCCGACGGTCATTTTTACGGATCTGCCATTAGCTACCACGTCATTAAACTTATCCTGTATCGTATTCAGGAAGTTGTTCATCTCTGATTCAACTGCTTTTTCAATAAGTTTGTCATAATTATCGGTATAAACCATTGGGGAGTTAGCTACTTTATTTGCCAGAGATTCACTACTGTAAGCATCATATGCCGTTAGTATTACGGATGCACTATTCCCTGATTCACTACGATGTGTTTTGCATTCGACCTCGACATAAATGTCAGCCCCGGACATGGCGAGCACTTCATCTTTCATATCAGTTTGTTGTTCCTCCTGCATGACTTCGCTTATGCCCAGTTCGTTCAACTTGCTTCGGAGGTCTATAGTGTTCACTCCGCGTGAATCAAAGCCTTCTTTTACTTTTGTCATAGCTGTTCGAACATAATGATTTGACTCCATTGTCTTTCTCGTGCCTTCACCTTTAGAGGCAAACGGTATAACCATTATAGTGGGCTGAATCTGGCCACTATTCGTTTGACTGGTTAAAGTCAAAACATGTAGAACGGTCAGTAAAAAGGTAAGTGGTAAAAAGAGTAGTTTTTTCATTAAAGTCCAAAATTTCGAATAACATTATGTTGTTCCAGATCTTTTCTCAAGGCTTCGATATCTATCGTTATTTGCTGGGTGAGAAAAACGATACCTTCTGAATGATTATTTTGATAGACGGAAGATTCAATATAAAATCTTCGGTAACCCTGATCGCTAAGTAACCAGTCAAAATAAGTCTTGTATTTACTGGTGGCCTCATATTCATCTGATATCATAGGAAGCTCCTGCGTGCTTTGTGGGATGCCTCTGAATAGCAAATTTTCCATTGCCAGCCGTTCACTATAATTTATCGCTTGGCCTAATGTACCCGCCTGGGTTCTGGCATGAACAGTAATCGTCCGATCAGTTGCCTTCACTTTAGTAACTTCTGCAGTTCTTGTGTAAGGCACATTCCTGATTGAAGAGCAGCTATATGTTATACTTGTGGATAGTAAGAATAGAAAAGCAATTTTTATCATAGTTTTTGATTGATCCCTAAAAATTTAAAATCTTTGGATTTTAGAACAATTTCCTGTTTGTCTTGAAGCAATTGATAAAGTTCTTTTTCACCTTTAGAAACTTTTCCCAATGCTAGTTCTTTTGCTCGCATTTTGAAGGCATTAATATTAATCACACCGATTTCGTGATATCTTGGGAAAAGTTCACCATCAACTTCTTCAAATGTTTTGTGAAGAACGATCAAGGAACGATGTTGGTCCTCGTTAAATCCAAAGGGATTATAGACCATGACCTCCTTCACTTTTTCATTCTTCTCCTCTAAGACATAAGCAATCCTTAATGGCATATCCAGAAGCTCTCCCATTATATCAATAAGGCCATTAGGTCCATGTGTTGTAGGAAACTTTTTCAAAACGGCTCCTGATTTGACGTCCAGAATTTCAATTTCTGATGATAGTAAACGAAACACTATATCGGCTCCATATACACTGATTTGAAAGTTATCATCCATAAATTGCTCCCGTTTATATCGGTCGCGCAATCGATTCAAATAAATATCGTTGCGCCTGTCCAATAATTTAACACGGTTACTATTAATCAGAGAAGTGGTCAATGAATATAGTTGTAATAAATCAGCATCCAATGCTATGTGTATTATTTTTGGTGTCTCTGCCAGTACCTTGACAGGGTTCAGTTTATTGATTGAACAATATAATTGTTTTCCGCTAAGCAGTGCATTGCCCGCTTCTTTGGACTTGGAACTAAAGATCCAATTAGACAAATATGGTGCGGCTCCATCTTTATCTTTATAATGCCACCAACCATAGAATTCAGGTACTACGTATTGTTTGATGGTGTCCAGACTAAATAATTGAACCATGTCAACTTTGGAATCAAAAGTAAATCCGGCAGGCAAAGTGGCTTTGTCTAATTTCTCTTTATCCAGTGTGTAGTCCGCTATAGGGGTAATTTGTGTCTGATTTATATTGTTGAGGTGTGAAGCGAATTGAACAAATTTATCTACGGTAAAAGTTAACTTGTCCTGAATATACGCGTTATGATGCTTTTCATAAGCAGCATACATAGCCTTAGTACCTTCATTGTAAGCCTTCGGATTTGTTTTTTTTAAGTAGTTGGGTTTTTTTGATACATATTTAGCAGCATCTGGTATTTCCAACTTGTAAAATCCGGATTGGCTAATATTCATGCCTGATCTTTCTGAACGAAAATGTTGGGAATCCTGATATAGGTATATAACTTCACCTGTTGAAATCCGGGTGAGTTGAATGGCATACGAGCATACATTGCTGATTTCAAACCAAGCAGAAGTAAGAATACCATTGGTATCTAAAGAATATCTGAATTCAATCGGCTGGGAGGAATAGATAGTGTAATATGCGGTCATAAAAAATTCAGCCGCTTTCTCCGGTTTTTTAAGTCCAACCGGGTTTGCCTGGATGCTATCTATTTGATAGCGCTGGAAAGATATGTGCTCCATGTTCAGGAGGCGTTCCATAATACTATCGTATTGGGATGCCTCAATTTTGGCAGAAGGCACAAAATCGTTGAATGCAATGACGGGTTGTTGTGCGGACAAATGGGTAAAAATCGCAAAAAATGCAATAAAAATTAGAGTGATTTGCAAAATAGTTTTTTCTTTATGGTTAGGTGTTCAAATACTACTTCATTTCCTTTTAGAACCTCAGCGATTGAAAAATTATCGTCTTCAACCACTTCAATTTTCAACTCACCAATTTGAATATCACGTTGAAGTATTTCACCATCCACTTCAACGTCCTCAGTTGTATAAATACCTAGAACCTTTCCCTTTATCATGTTTTTGTTATGTCCCGCAGCTACAAGAATCGTTTTCAGTTTTCCTTTTTTTATTTCAACGGGTTTGACAACAGTGTAAGTGATATTGAAGCATCGTCTGTTGAGTTGTTCAATGATGGATCGGGCGTAGTGGTCAGCCGATCTGGTTGTGTACCTGGCTCTTAGAAAAGGCACCTCTGCATTACATATGGTAGTTCCTGTCTCTATGCTTTTCAGCAATGCCAGCACTTTTTTAGCACCAGGGTCAACGGTTGTAAAGACTAGAAAATCGATTCCTTCTTTCCTTCCCTGTTCTACCATATGTCCGTCCAGAAATTCTTCACTTTTTTGACGTTCCAGTTCTTCAGCAATGATGCCGGTTCTTCGCAAGTCAATAACTTTAAACTGTGGACTGGTGGAATACGCAGTAATAAGTTTGTCAGAAATTTGAGACATGATAACCTTAGGGTCAACATTACCTGTCAAATCTGGCGAGATGAGCATCGAAGGTGTGCTGTTAGAGACCAATTCAACATTGGTAGGCTGAATACCTAATCGAATAACATTCTGTGCGTTAACAATATATGTATGACAAATAGCCACAATGCAAAATATAATGCGAATCATACACTTAATTTGAGGAAAAGATAGTGAATGTTTACAATTTGCAAGGGTAATTCATTTTGTCAGGATAAGTTGGACATCCTATTTCCCCCTCACCTTTTTATCAATGGATGCCGCTAAAGCCATGTGGTCGGAGGCGCTGTTTTTGCGCAATACATTAGACATCATTGCCACTAAATAAGTGGTCCCATCCGGGTGTTCGATAATGGCGACGCTGTTCATGTAATTATCCACATTGCCTTTGTATTTTCCACATCCGCCGCCGGCTGCTGTTCGGCATTTGTACAAACTGCCCGACTTGAAATAAACCGCAGCATCCTTTAATGCCGGAGCAGCCGCATACCGAATCCGGCGGTCTGTCATATAAAACAGGCGTTTCATCTCCAGGCTGGTTTTGACATCTACTATTTTCCCGCGCTCCATCATCACAAGGAATTTCATTAATCCCAGAGGGGTGCCGATGCTCCCTCCTTTGGGTGGAATATATCCGGTGCCTCCCCGTGTAAACAAGGAGCCAAGTCGCCATTCATCCGGCAATATTCCCATCGCCAGCAGCGGTTCATTGACGACTGCATTGGCGATATCGGATAATTCAGATTTTGGCGTTGCTTTAAAATAGTCCTCGGCCTGTTTTTCCGTCATGTCTGGATAAGCTTTGCCAAAAACACGCATTAATACCGCTTCCCGCCAACACACACTGGCCGCGCCATTATTGCTGACCGACATCATATAGTCCAGCCATTCATACAGCAGAAAAACATCCTTTTCCTGTACCTGCCGTTTTTTGAGGACGTTTTTTTCTATATCAAACAACGCTACAGTGTGTTCATCGGCCATAGCCCAGCGCCCTGCCCGCACCGCTTTGCCACATAATAGCTCCAGCCGCAATTCAAAAGAATCGGGATATATTTTGGCCAGTTCCGTAAAAAATCCGGCCAGTACCGCCAGCTTGCCTACACTGCCTGGTTGATATCCCGCTTTTTCCTTCCTTTTGGCATATCGGATGGGCCGGCCAGGGGTGATATCCAATAGCGTCAGACTGTAGCTTTCATGTAATGAAGGAAATAAACTATTGATCGCCCTTTGCAGCGCAGAATCAGGTGCCGGAAAGGTATCTAAACCGTCTCCTCGTTTGCCCGTAAGTTGTAGTTGAATATCATTAATGGATTTCAAGGCACCGGGCACAGGTTTGGACCCTTTCATCTCCCCTTCCACAACCAACTGTAGGTGTTTTAGCCGTTTAATATTTGTGGTCTGATAACCATCAATAGGGTATGAAGTTGATGGCGTAATGGCACCCACTAAAATCAAAATTAAAAGAAAAATAATCCGGTATGCCATGTGCTATAAATTCAAATCTAAGGATACAAAGTGGTCACCGGCAAGCACCGGCGTGATCCGCTGCAGGAATTCAGAAGCCAGTGCTTGTTTATTTTCCACAAATGGCCGCACCTGAAATAACCACAGGTGATCCTGTAGAAATCCCAGTTCGACATCAAACGGGCCATCTGAATGTATCCCCGGGGTTTGTGGCAGTTCTTTTCGTAGCACTTCGGAAAGGACCCGAAGTGTTTTCAAATTTCCAGGACTAAGGATCCGATTATTCAGGGGCGTTGCAGGACGTGTGCTTCCACCGGTTGGGGGAATATTCAGATATGTCAACTCCCTGGCCGGCGCTATGAGCAGGTCATTCAAATCACTTTGTAATAGCCACATTTCAGCCGCCTGCCCATCCACAGCACCACCTACGCCCCGGTTGAAGGCAACAGTCAGATCATCCGATTTCCCACTGGAGACGCCCTGCGTGATCATCACACCGGAATAATCGGCATTGATACTCGGGATGATCAGGATAGAAGGGTAGACATTCTCGGGATTGGTCAAATACCGTTGCCGCCATTTAAAACTGCGTTCTGTATATGGAGATGCCCACACATCGCGAATACCCTGGCGAATTTTATCCGCATCTAATACGTTAAATACCGTCAGATTCAGTCCTGCACCGGTAAAATCCTTCAGATCCTCCATATTGGTATCACTCCGGATAAAAACCGGAATTTGACCCATCGGCTGACCCAATACTGCCTGAAACTGCTGCTGTAAGGACTCTTCAAAGGCAGGCAATAAAGGCATCCTTCGGATATGTGTCCTCAGGGTGTCGAGGCCTTTCAACGTTGCAGATTCAACCTGTGCATCGGAGGCACCTGATTGGCGCATCTGGTTTCCATGCGCAAATATGCTTTGCAACATCGCCCAATAGGTCACACGCTGGCCGGGTATCTGCTGATCCATGTGTTGCCGGAACAAGGCAAAGGGCAGCACTAAACCTTCAACGACATTATCCGGGAATAATCGTTTTAATTGACCGAGGTTGGCTGCTTTAGGCCCGCATAATTGACCGGAGTGTCCGGCATGGACGTCCCGTAAATTCAACACCTCCGGTTTGTCCAGTAGGATGCGATCCACGGGGACGGCAATGCGATCTTCACCCCGTTTTTTTACGGCAAAAAGGTCTTTTTCCCATTGGTCCATATCGGCTTCCGCCTTCATGATCACTGTACCCTTGCCGGATACAGCGTAAAAGACCCGTTGCCCGCGGAATGCTTTTAACGCTTCCAGGTTTTCGGGCGAGAGGCGCATATTGGGTATGCCGAGATTGCGGGCTAGTAGCTGAACATGCGACACCAGATTGCCTTCCGTGACGGTGGCGATTCCAGCTACCGGTTTGAGATCATCCGGAGGTCGATGAAAGACATATATTTTTTCGGGCGAGAGATTAGCCAATTCCGAAGGCGAAGGGTCGACGATCAGTTCGCCCAGGGCATAACCGGGATTGAGGCCCCGCAATCCCGACTGTCCCTCAATCCCCATGACAGCATTCGAATAGCCTGCCGCAGTGGCGTAGGCATCTCCGAGTCGACTTACGGCATTTCCAAGGGGCAATAACACCGAAGACCGGATACGATCATCAAAAAAGCTGGAAGCCAGCGGTTCAAAGGAGGTATACAGGTCAATGACGGGCATGTAGTGGCTACGCACCATACTTGTGCCCCATTCTACCGCATTTTGGGCATATTCACTATAGGCGCCCCAAAGGGCAAGGTTGATGGAATCGCTCTGAGCAGGCAGCAGGTGAGGCTGGAGTTCTTCCCATTCCCATTGTTCCAAAAATCCAAAGGCTGCCGATGCTTCAGCCAGGCAATAAATCTGGTCAAGTAACCTGCGCAGTGATTTAGGGTGCCATTGACTGGCTTCCTGGTTGAGCATGGTTTCGAGGCGCACCGAGACATCCATGATGGCGAGCCGGGCATCGCCCTTCAAGTTACCCGACAAAGCGGTACGCAGGGCCATGGCCGTCTGACTGAGCGTGGTGCAGCGGGCCGCCGGGGTTTGTGCCAGGGGATAGACCGCCAGGAAATGATCGATAATTTGAAGCGAAACGCTGTCTTTGGAAAGTCGCTTGCGATAGCTACCAAAATCGGTAACCTCGAAGGGCCGGTAAACAACAGCCATTTCGTGTAGCAACTGCTCAAACTTGGGTTTAAGGAATGCTGGAATTTTTGATTTATATCGCGCCTGAAAATCGCGCACCCTTTGAATGTCGCTCACTTCCGGCAGTCCGTGGATTTTGATTCGCACATTCTGAAAGGAAGGCATGGTGTCCGCTATTTCCTTGGATAGTGCCCGCATGAGTTGGGCATTTTTATTATCCGTGGCGTGCGGAATGTCGAGGGTACTTTGCCGGATGAGGAAAAAAAGGGTGTGGACATTTGTTGTGTCGCTCAGCAGCCACTGGTAAAAGCCGGTTCCCCAGGCATTTTCATCTTCTGCTTGCACCGCCCCGCGATAATACTGGGCCTTGCGATGGATCCAATGATTATCGGTCCGGCGCAGGTACTGCTCCAGTTGGTATTGTTTGAGCCGGGAGTGGGCCTTGTCCAGGTCCCAAAAATCAGCATGGCGTGTATTGGTCAGGATCTGGCCCAAAAAGATATGTTCCTTTTTTGCCAGATTGACGACTTCATCTTTGTATCGTGCATGCTGGTTGCCCGGTTTATCCGGACAGGGGTCCTTTGCCGTGCGTGTTGTACCATCAGGACAAAACCAACGGATATCTTTATATGGCCCGTGCAGGTCCTTTTTGTGCCGGCTGATCATATCGCGGATGGCATCCGGATTTTTTACCTGGGCAGCAAGAGGTGTAGAAAATACCCAAAAGCCCGATGCAATTAAGATAATATATAGGGGTGGTAAAAACAACTTAGAGACATGATCTATCATAAGGAATCAATCTGGATGAAGGTAAAAATACGCTTTGCTAACTGGTTCAAACTACTTCTCAAAAGTAAACTCAGCAATAAGGACCTTTCTCACAGCAATAATCAAAACCTCATTTAAAGTCTGCATATTGCTTTTTCATCATTTTGATCTGATCCTTATTGTCCTTAAAATACAAGGCACGAGACTTATTGGAAGAAGTGGACAAATTATCGGCATGAGAAATGAGGCGTTCAAAGTAGTGTAAGCTATAATCGCCTAACTTTGAATCATTTGCATACATGATATTCGGATTGTCAAAAGCAAAAAACACATGGGACACTCCCGGCGCTGTAGCGAGAGCCATATTATTGGTGTGAACGATTTCATTATGATAGAGATGAAAGGTATGCTCCGGATGTTCTTCTTTATGACCTTGTTTAGCCATCAACTCGAGGCTATTTAAAATCTCCTCTAAATCTTCAAAAAGCTCGTGAGCAAGCGCGGCATCAGGAAGCAATCCAATCTGGAATAAATAGTGTATCTGGTGAAGGGTGTTGTGCAGGATATTGGTATGCCATACTTCAGTAGATGAAAACTGTGTGTAAAGTGAGACTATTTCTTGGAAAATGGGCTCAAGCCTGGTCAAATGCTGATCAATATAATCTCTGTCAAATGTTAGATCCGGTGCATCGCCTTGTTTCCAGGAGAGCATATGCCAGACAAAATACTTAAAAAGTGCAATTCTTGGCTGTCTGTAATAGTGGTAAAAAGGGAGTTCATTGGCAGCATAATAAAGATGTAACCCGCCCGTGAGCGCCAGTGCTTGCATATTATCCCGCAAAGGTATCAGGTATTCTTCCAGAGATGTAGGAACTTGATCAAGCGGTGTGTAATTGACCAGCACCTTGTTGGTCCATAGTTGAGAAATAACCTTGGAGGTGATCTGGTAATGCCGGAGCAGTATGAAGCATTCTGAGAGGGGAAGCATCCGTTTCAAAGCAATTCTGTCATATACAACGGCTTGTTGAAGGCCAAGCAATTCCTCAAGGTCGAGCACCATCTGTTGTTTTGAGGAGTAGCGTTCACTAATGAGGGCGAATACTTGTTTTTGAAAGGATTGCCAGTTCTCTATTCCAGGTTTAGATGACATTAAAGCAATTTATTTATGAAAATAGTCAATAAAAGTAAGAAGATAACTTAAATTTTATGATTAATTCGTAAATAATTTAAATAAATTCTGAATAAAGCATTTGTTTAACAGAATTCAGGTGCCTCATATTTGTCTCATCATCAAAGGCAGGGCCCGCCGGAAATGGGATAAAAATGTTTATCTACATCAAAACCTGAACGCATTATGAAATAATTACATTACACATTTACCATTTGTTTCCTGCTTTGCTCTTTAGCGCATTGTCCCGTGTACTCGCAGGATTGTTCTTTTGGTACTAGTGAGCCCCGCTCATTTTATGAATATAAAGCGCATGTAGCTATTGAATATATGTTCCAACCGGATGATGTTGTAGCGCATATAACTGAAGACAATATCAATCTCCTCGACCGGAGGGTGGATTTCCTCTTCACCACTAATGGATTTGATCCGAATGGTACTAAGGTGGATTTTGGTGATGGCATCCATACCTGGGAGGATGTCAACTGGAACGAAACGATGAGTATTACATATCCTGATCTGGCAACCAGGGAGATCCGATTTTTCAAGCCTAATATCAAGGGTAACCAACCAATAGGAACTTTTACAATTTCATTTGCTACAGCAGGACTTGGAACAGCATATGAATTCCGTTTACCAGACGCGACCTGGTTTGTTGAAGCGGAGTCGGCTTATTCCCCACCCGGATGTACAATGCCATCACCCTTTTATTTTCCGGAATGCGAGTCTGAGCAAGGACAGAAAACCTTCTACTGGCAGGGAGGCACAGGATCAGGCAATGCCTATATCCGCTATGGACAAGGAAATGACGGTGTACTACGTAAGCCTGTCATTTTTGTAGAAGGTATAGATTTTAGCTTTGGCGGGTCGATCAATCCTGACCAGGACCCTGCAAATGCAGCTTATCGGACACAGTACGGAGCGTTTGGTTGGGATGTTTTCACCACAGGACACGGAAGGTCCAAAGGATCTGACTATTCTGAATTTGCCTTATATCCACTATTTTTCCAACAGCTCCATGACGAAGGATATGATCTCATTTTATTAGATTTTGCCGACGGGGCTACCTACATTCAGAAAAATGCTGAAGTATTGAAGGCGCTCCTACGTCAAGTAAACAATCACAAAGAGGCTCACGGTATTACAGCATCCAATATCGTAATTGGAGCAAGTATGGGAGGTCTTGTGGCGCGTTATGCACTGGCATCCATGGAGCAGGAAGGCGAGAACCACTGCGCTGGCACTTTTGTCTCATTTGATTCACCACACAAAGGGGCTCATCTTCCGCTGGGAGTCCAGGCAGCAGGAAAGGATAAAAAATATGGCGGATGTCCATTATTTGAATCTTTGTGGGTTAGCCTCAACCGACCTGCTTCCCATCAAATGATTATTGATCATTTCGGAGACGCAATGGTACAAGGACGTTTAATTGAAAATCGATGGACAAATAATGGAGAGGAAGGCCCACAACTTCCCCATCCCGAAGGAGACTTTAATTGTTTACGCACTCATTTTAAAAATGAGTTAGATGTATTGGGCTTTCCAAAATATTCTCGAAATATTGCCATAGCTTGTGGTAGTGCTACAGGTACATTCCAGAACGAACTTAGTACTGGATCAGGGATTATAGATGCCGAACTTGATTTTTCCGACTTCGGTAAAGTTATGGTTTTTGATATAAATTCTGCTTACGGCAGTCCTGGCCCGGATAATAAATTAATACGTAGGACGCTAGGTGATTGTGACTTTGTGAACAGACTTAGCGGTGAAGAAGACAATATACTCTTTACTGCTGCAATTCCCAATCAACAGCAATTCTGTGATTATTATGTTTTAGGTTACGGATACCCTCCACGTGAGTTTGCTTCCTCCTTTGTTAGACGAACTGGAGAGATAATGACTATAGATCATGTGCCAGGAGCTTATAGAAATGATTTGCAAGCTCTTCAAGGGCTGATGGGTAATGTACTAGAATGCCGAGGTATAACAGAGGCAATCCAATATAACCACCCCACTCGCGATGAACTCTGCTTTATTCCCACATTGTCAGCCCTTGATCTTGACCTGCCACTCAACACTCAGCAGGCTGAGTCCTCCTGGTCCGAAGAGCAGTTAGTCAGTCTCTCCCCATTTGATAAGGTGTGGGCTAGCCAAGGCGAAAACCTGAAACATGTCCAACTAACACAAGGAATCGGTGACTGGCTGCTCAATGAACTTCAGTCCTTCGACCAAGCTGGTCTCACCTTACCTCATGCCGCAGGACCAGAGTATAACTTTGGCAACAAATTGCGAACTATTCCCCGCACGCTCGTGCAGAACGGGGGCACTCTTTATATTAATGATGCGGGAATATTACAATTTAGAAATGTACCAGAATCAACTACCAAGGAAACCCATGAAGCCTGGACGAAATCCTGCAATGCGGACATCACGGTAGAGGATGGTGGGGCTATGATCCTGGGGGAGGATAAGACAGATGCCGTTACACGCCGTGCCATTGTCCATATCACCTCAGGCACACGGGTACATATTAAGGCTGGGGGTACGTTGCGACTTGCACAAGGTTCTACATTAATTGTAGAGGAAGGTGCCGCCTTAACCCTGGACTATGATGCCATTGTGGACCTGCGTACTTCCGCTGATCGCATATCCGTTAGAGGCGAACTGGAATTGGGCGGTGAAATTGATTTCTCCGGGCTGGGGTACTTTGAATTTTTCAACTCCCATACCCTGACATTGAGTGGAGGACTGATGTCTCTCGCGGGAGCAGCCAAGGAACATCGTTTTATCAGGCTGGATGGAGATACTGAGCTCCAAATTGGAAATGCCTTATTAGAGTTGAAAGAAGGTGCCGTAGACTATGGACCAGAGGCGCGTATATCACTTACATCATCAGGTCGGGTGCGGCTTCAGTCTGTCACCCTCCGTCCCGATGCAGGAGCCTCCCTTGCTCCACAGGTCACCGGGATTCACGCGGACAATCCAAGGGGAATATGGCTGAAGGACTGCGATGTATTGGGTTTGGGAGTGGGTGTCCATGGCTTCGTACCTGCCAGTGCCAGCCCGAGTAATCCCTTCCTATACAATGCAATCTTCTATAGCTTTGACCAGGTTTTGTTCAGGGGTTGTAGTACAGGAATACAAATGCAAGGCATTAGACAGATGCAAGTTAGTCGAAGCACTTTTGATGCCCTTGCCCCCGGAGCAGAGCCAGGTGGTTTGGTGAGTGGTCGATTCGGGCTACATGCAACTGATATGGACCTGGTGTGGAGCTATCAAAGCAACTTTATCCATTACGAAGATGCTAGTCGAAGTGACATGCCAGGTGGGGATATCGCGGCTATTCGCCTCTATGATATCCAGGCATTTCGTTCTCACGCCAATACGATTGATCAGAATGATATAGGTATCTTCAGTCCGGGTCAGAGTCGTAGCAATGTCTTCATGTATAGTGGCACTACCGTTAGCAATAATGTGATAGGCGTTTGGATGCGTCAGGGTGGTGTGGACCCTCAAGGCCATGATTATGGGATTGTACTAATGGACTGTTCCAATCTGATCAACAATAACTACGGCATCAAAGGGCTGGATATACTCCTACAGATTGATGCCCCGATAGCAGGAGGTTCATTTCCAGGTAAAGTTTCGCCTAATACCTTTATAGCGGGTGATGATGGCAATCGATTGTTTGACATCTGTTATCTCCAACGGTATGATATTCAAACAGTTTTTGCGCGTGGCAATTACTGGGAACCGGTGCCTCAGATACAGCATTGGAGGCTCTTCAATATGGGCGGAATGGGTCAGCCTTGTGGAAATCAACCTTCCAATGTAGGACTAAACTACCAACCCTTATTGGCGGAGCAAGATTTACTTGCGCGTTATTGTCCGGCAGACCCCGTATTTGACACCGATCCTGATAATGGGCCTGGTGATCCCACAGGTGGTGGCTTGGCGCCTGGCCCTGAAGATTATAGTTGCATCATGATGTATGGTGCTACAAATATCCAGGCACATGAGACGTTTGCCTTATCCTTGCAGGAGTGGTACTATGTCGATACGCTTGCCGGTTTGGAGGGTTTTACCCAATTGGCTTCTACTCCTGATGCAATGCGCGATACCATGGACCCAATATGTCGGCATTATATAGATATGGCCCGTATTTTCGTTTCTAGGGATGATATTGATATGCCCCCTGTTGTACCTTTCCAAGGAATACCTCCAGGCCAAGGATTTTTATCATCAGGTTTTAGTCAAGCTGCTGGTGCAATGCGTATCTTACCCAATCCTGCAGGCAGTGAAGTTAAGATACTTTGGCCTGGCAAAAGTGACTATATCCATGTTAGAATCTTTGATATGTACGGCAGGTTGGTAAGGCAGCACGATCTTGTTTCAGGACAATCCTTAAACATTGGCGATATACCTGTTGGTATCTGGATGGTGGAAATTCAAGACGTTGCAGAGGGGAAAAGATATATGGACCGATTAACGATTGTACGCTAAATAGCTGGTAGCATGGCCGGTATTTTTTCGGCCATGCTCCATTTAGTATTTTTGAATGATTTATAAACTAATAGAACATATGAAAAACCTAATCTTTGTATGCCTGGTTTTTGCAAGTATGTGCGCCTGTCGTAAGGATTCCAACTGGACAGCAGATCCTAATCAGTTGGTAAACGAGACCATTATTGAGGGCCATGTGCGCGACCCATGGGGGAAGCCTTTACCAGGGGCGCAGGTGCGCTGTATGGTCACTGCCGGAATTCCTTATGTCAACACGTGGAATTATTGGTTGCCAGTAGTAACAACAGATTCTAATGGATACTATCGCTTCCATGATAACGATACACGAGACGTTTTCCAGTATGATATTTTGCCACCCCTGCTCGATGGATACTATGAAGGCGGTATTAAGTTTGCTGGCCCCAACTTCCGTAAAACAATCGACTTCGAGCTACGTCCCCATGCCTGGATTAGGGTGCATTTTAAGAATGTGAATCCCGTAGGACCAAATGACCTGATTGTTTGGAACATTTCCAGTTTTTCCCCCATAGGTGCATCTTTTTTAGGACCCATGATTGATGAGAGTTGGACATTTATGGGTGCGGGTGGGTCATTATCACCGATGGTTTGGTGGGTAACTAAAGATGGCATAAAGAAAGAAATTCGTGACACTGTGATCCTGCCAGGTCATGACACTCTGTATTATTCAATTGAGTATTGACATAAAGAATGCGACGATCACTTCGGAACACCAGAAACTTGCAGATCATCCTAATCTTCAGCCTTCTTGTTTCGGGCTTTGTTTCATGCCAAAAGCATGAATCATGGAGCCACTCAGATCAATTGACCAACGAGACCATCATCGAGGGCCATGTGCGCGACCCATGGGGGAAGCCTTTACCAGGTGCGCAGGTGCGCTGTATGGTCACTGCCGGAATTCCTTATGTCAACACGTGGAATTATTGGTTGCCAGTAGTAACAACAGATTCTAATGGATACTATCGCTTCCATGATAAGGATACACGAGACGTTTTCCAGTATGATATTTTGCCACCCCTGCTCGATGGATACTATGAAGGCGGTATTAAGTTTGCTGGTCCCAACTTCCGTAAAACCATCGACTTCGAGCTACGTCCCCATGCCTGGATTCGGGTGCATTTTACTAATGTAAACTATTTCAATGAATGGGACAAGTGTATCTACTATCTTAGTTCGTTTTATTTACATGAACCTATAGGTGTATATGGGGATGCGAATGATGAAATAAGAATGTTCAAAGGTGCAGGAGGTACACCATCCACGATGCATTGGAACGTTACAAAAAATGATATTTTGACTATCCACCGGGACACAGTAATATTACCTGGCCATGATACGCTTGACTATTATATCAATTTCTAAAATCATGTAAATATTATTAAAGTGTATTTTTAATGCGATCCCATTTCATCATATCAATGTTGGCGATAGCTTTAGTGCTTATTAGTTCCTGTCGCAAACAGGAATCATGGAGCCACTCAGATCAATTGACCAACGAGACCATTATCGAGGGACATGTGCGCGACCCATGGGGGAAGCCTTTACCAGGGGCGCAGGTGCGCTGTATGGTCACTGCCGGAATTCCTTATGTCAACATGTGGAATTATTGGTTGCCAGTAGTAACAACAGATTCTAATGGATACTATCGCTTCCATGATAAGGATACACGAGACGTTTTCCAGTATGATATTTTGCCACCCCTGCTCGATGGATACTATGAAGGCGGTATTAAGTTTGCTGGTCCCAACTTCCGTAAAACCATCGACTTCGAGCTACGTCCCCATGCCTGGATTCGGGTGCATTTTAAGAATGTTAAATACTTTAATGAGTGGGATAGATGCATTTTGTATTTCACTTCTTTTGGCATCCAGGATCCAGTTGGTGTTCTTGGAAGTGCAGATGAGTTTAGGTTGTTAAAAGGAGCTGGAGGCACTCCTTCATACTTGTACTGGAAAGTCACAAAAGATGATGAAGAAACCCTATTTCGTGACACTATCATCCTACCTGGACATGACACTACTTATTATCTAATCGAGTTCTAATGGACTATTACTTATCCTCAAATAATGATTATTAAAAAACTGGTCCTTATAATCCTACTGTTGATTGGCTTCATGGCTTGTTACAAAGACTCATTCTCAAATCAGAAGGACCCGGATCAATTGACCAACGAGACCATCATCGAGGGCCATGTGCGCGACCCATGGGGGAAGCCTTTACCAGGGGCGCAGGTGCGCTGTATGGTCACTGCCGGAATTCCTTATGTCAACACGTGGAATTATTGGTTGCCAGTAGTAACAACAGATTCTAATGGATACTATCGCTTCCATGATAAGGATACACGAGACGTTTTCCAGTATGATATTTTGCCACCCCTGCTCGATGGATACTATGAAGGCGGTATTAAGTTTGCTGGTCCCAACTTCCGTAACACAATCGACTTCGAGCTACGTCCCCATGCATGGATTCGGGTGCATTTTAAGAATGTGAATCCCGTCAATTCACAAGACTTTTGTCAATATTATTTATCATCATTTACAGGACATAGCTGGAATGTTAAAGGAATGTTTGTAGATGAATCTAAATTATTCAAAGGTGCAGGAGGTACACCATCCACTATGCACTGGCGTGTCACGAAAGGAGGTGTAGAAACGGTGCATCACGACACCATTATTTTACCAGGTCATGATACGACGCAATACTTGATCGAGTTCTGACAAAAAATAATTATACGTTTTGAATTCGAATTAATGAAGCAAATTCGAAACGCAACCTTTGGATGCCTAATCTTGGCAAGTCATGCTACCTTAACCCTTCAAGCTTCATTTTGAATCGGTTCATTTGATTAAGGGGTGGATGGATAAATGGGCTTTGTTATCCGCATAGCTTCAGTCACCGTTTAGACAGGTTAAGAATGTCTCCAACAATGTCATAAAAAGACAGCCTAAAAATATAAGGCTATTCCCATTTCCTTTTCCTCCTTACCGCCACGTCCATTTCCAGGCTTTTTCAAATAATCCGGGCACAGGTTTCGTCTGCGGCCATGGGCGCCTGCGGACATACTGGAGCATGTAACTCATGGCCTCGCTGGGATCATCCGTAAATAAAAGGCGATCAAAATCTTCCTTTAAAATGGTGCCTTCATGGACCATCGACTCTAATAAATGCTTCAGGGGCTGGTAATAGTTTTTACCGATAATGGCAATGGGGAATTCGTCGATGACACCGGTTTGGACCAGGGTAGCAGCTTCAAAAAGTTCATCAAGAGTACCGAAGCCACCAGGAAATACGACAAAACCATAGGAGTATTTCAGCAGCAGGTATTTGCGTACAAAGAAGTACCGGATCGTGACCCATCGGTGCATATATGGGTTGGGTTTTTGTTCTCCGGGCAGTACGATATTGCAGCCGATGGAACGGCCCCCTGATTCATAAGCACCCCGGTTGGCTGCTTCCATAATGCCCGGGCCGCCGCCTGTCATAGTGGTCAGTCCTTCCTGTCCAATCAACCTGCCCATCTCTCTTGCCAGGGCGTAATAGGGATGATGTTCTTTAAATCGCGCCGATCCAAAAACGGTAATACATGGACCACTAAAATGTAGGGCCCGGAATCCATGGATGAATTGTAAAAATACCCGGAAGGCGAAGCCCAGCTCTGAGAAGCGGGCCCGTGGCCCTGACAGATGGTGTGTGTCTCTTCGGGATTGTACCACCTGCTCGCCTATATCGTAATAATTGTCTAATGGGTCGTTCATCATGTGTTGCCCAATACCATTGAAGCGTTTACGGGCTTTGCAAAGTTATAAAAACCCTTCCCCCACGACTTATAACCGTATTTGAGTGTTTATCTCAACATTCCTCAATCCCCATCCCTTAGCCCTGAAATGGGTGTCTTTGTTGTCAGGTTGTCTTTTAAACCACAAATTACTTCCTGTAGAGCATAGGCTGATATCACTCCCTCCGGAGGTTTGTTTTAAGTTCAATGTATCAAACTAAAAAAATGCCATCCCCGCCGGGGATAAAACTAGTGAAGGATAGATATACTCTTATTGTAAAACGGTAAAGTCTGGAACGCCATAACATATTAGCATAACGCCACTGCCTGGGTACGCGAGCTCAATCTTAAAACCCTGCCTCGCCGGCAGGCTCCCGCCTCAAAACCTCCCGCCACAAAACCTCCAGACTTCACATCTACCAGGCCAGTTCTTTTCCCTTCGGATACTTCACCTTATAAAGGAATCGCAGCTCCTGCTGGGCTCCTGATCCTAATTCCTGCTCCCAGGTGATGATGCCGGTTTCATTATTCAGAGCGCCGCCGTTGCTGATTTCATGTTTCACTTCGATGTCTTCATTTTGGCTAAGCGGGATCTGGTCCTGTACGCGAATACGGACATTGCCGGGTTTATTATTCCGCAGACGGATCACCCAGCTATGGGTCTCTTCCACCTTGTTGCCGAAGAAATTCTTTTCACTTTTATCCTTGATCTTCTCCCTGGTCACCGCAATGCCCACATCGGCACCCAGGCTAAGTACAAGGCTATCGCCTGATTGGTGGGTGTCGAGCCAGGTTTCGCCGATGAAGGTTTGGCCATAATAGATATTTGCTTTTCCTGAACTCAGATTTAATGATTCAAAGTCAGCTACAGTAGCCGTGAGGTAGGCATATTGATCCCTGCGTGGAGAAGTGATATACACGTATTCAGCAGGGCTTGTTTTCTTTTCGAGCAGGACAGTGTAGGGTTTGCCATCCGATGGAATCGTAAAGAGCTCAGTGATCGCAAACTCGGTGGTGGTAAGGTTTTCTGAAAACTCTGCCAGCGGAGCTGCCTCGGCATAATCAGCTTCTGCCTCCTGACGCTGGCCTCTTACATTAGCACTTGCAGCATCCATGGCCATTGCTTTTTGATAGGCAAGGATAGGCTGGCGATAATTGAGCCACCAGGGGGAAAGTGCCGGGACGGTATTGTTGCGGGACGGATCGCCGGTAGAGAGGGTCAGTTTTACTTTGTCCCAATCTTCATTGGTCCGGTTATACACTTCGCCTTTTGATTCAATACCTAAGGGCTGATTGATCTCGGTGACACGTAGATCGTATGTGCTTTGCCAGCCGGCATTCTGAGCGAGATAAGTCAGTTTGAGATCTGCCTTTCCCCCCGAAATGGAGGTAAGTCGCACGACGACTGTGCGCGCATTGTCGGGACGCAGGCGCTGGCGCGTTTCAGCTTGTTGCTTTTTCAGCTTGTCCAGTTGTTTGATATTCTCGGCCAAGCGGTCGCTGACGGTGATCTTTTCCAGTTTTATAGCAGCAAGCCGTGTGCGGAAATACGTAGCCACTTGCTCGAGGTTAGTCGCTATTACGCCATTGTTTTGGCCTCCGGTTTGTTTGTTGGCGAGGAGGAGTGATTCTTCTTCTTGCAGCACTTCAAGGCTTGCTTTATCTTTTTTAATGGTTTGTTCCAATTTTTCCATTTGGTCCTGCAAAGCCACATAGGGTGCCGGCAAAGGCAATTCGGTGAGGAATTCCCTGGTGCTGGTTACGCTTAGTATGGTGAAACCTTTGCTCACTTGTACCTGCACACTGTTGTCTTCCAAAAAGGGGCTGAGGGCAGGAAAATGAAGTTCTACTGGTCCGGCAGGAAGCGACAGACTCGCCGTCCGGGTTACTGCGGCACCGTTGCGATAAACTTTGACGGCATCAATGCCAGAAGGGGCCAGGATGGGGTCGGCAGCAAAAAGAGGGGATAGCCAGACGCTCAGCAGAAGGAGGGGAAAAAATGCTTTCATGAAGGAAAGATAAGTGGTTTTTCAATGGGAGCTTAACGCAAAGTAATTCGATTCTCGTATGGGGTGTTGCCTTCTTTTGATTGTGTTAACAAATGAAGGTGGTCGGAAGGAGGTTATTGGGTTATTCGTTTATTCGGGATGCGGGTTGCGTGATGCGGGTTACGCGATGCGGGTTACGGGTTGCGCGATGTGGGTTACGGGGTTGGGACACAGAGATCCGCGATGCGGGTCGCGAGATGCGGGTTACTGGGTTGCGTGTGTGTCCGTGAAAATTTCTCGCAGCGGCAGCAGCGTGCACGCCGCGATCGCTGCGAGAAACGTACGAAATTTTAGTTCCCGCGCAGCTTATTCCCGATTCCAGATTCCCCGATTCCAGATTATTCCGAAATTTTGCTGTAGCATGAAATACGTTGACAAGAAAAATGTGGATAACTTTCTCAAATTTGAGTGTTATGAGAAAGCTAACGACAGAGGAAAGACGTCGACGCCGCTTTACTGAGGCGTTCAAGAAAGAGCAA
>JAGNXB010000085.1 GCA_017985675.1 Saprospiraceae bacterium
TCTCTCCCGCTTCCTGTTTCCAGATTCCCCAATTCCAGATTCTTCCGTCCTCCGTCCCCGTTCCTCGGTCGTGTTTCCAGATTATAGATTCCCCAATTCCAGATTCTTCCGTCTTCCGTCTTCCGTCCTCGGTCCTCCGTCCCCGGTCCTCCGTCGTGTTTCCAGATTCTCCGATTCCAGATTCCAGATTCCCCAATTCCAGATTCTTCCGTCCTCCGTCCTCGGTCCTCCGTCGTGATTCCAGATTCCAGATTCCCCCTCAAAACCTCCCAACTCAAAACCCTGCCTCGCCGGCAGGCAGGCTCCCAACTCAAAAAAAAGGGAGCCTGCTACGAAAGCAAACTCCCCTGATCATTTTACCTGGTCAGGTAATACTATCTTGTATGCACAAACGTATACGCTTTACCCGCTTTGCCGGCACGGCCTGTACGGCCTATGCGGTGGATATAGCTGTCAAACGTCTTAGGTACTTCGAAGTTGATCACGTGCGATACATCGCTGATGTCCAATCCGCGTGCAGCCACATCGGTTGCTACGAGGATACGGATACGGCCCTGGCGGAAGGACTCCAGTGCGCGCTGGCGCTGGCCCTGTGATTTGTTGCCATGGATCATGTCGGCTTTGAAGCCACAACGGATCAGTTTGGTCGTCAGTTTGTCGACACGGTGTTTTGTTTCCGCGAAGATGAGCACCTTGTTCATCTCTTTATCGCTAAGGAGATTTTCCAGGAGCACAAAGGGATCCATACCCGCACCCACTTTCACCACATCCTGTTCGATATGGTCAGCGGAGGTGATGCCAGAGGTAACCTTAACGGTAAGCGGATTGGTCAGCAGATCGTCAATATGCTGTTGGAGGCTCGGTTCGATAGTTGCTGAAAAAAGCAGCGTCTGTTTGCGCACCTTGATGCTGGACGACAATTTTTTGACATCGTTGACAAAGCCCATATCCAGCATGCGGTCAAATTCATCCAGAATAAGCGTGCTGAAGTTGTTGAGGTCCAGCGCCCGGCGTTGTACAAGGTCGAGTAGACGCCCGGGGGTGCCTACTACCAAATGGTGAAAACGGGTGAGCTTGCGCACATCCATGCTGACGCTGCCGCCGCCGATGTAGCTGCCGGAGTAAAGACGCATTCCCATGCTCAGGGAGCGGAATTCGCCTTCCACTTGTTGAGCCAGTTCGCGGGTAGGAACGAGAACAAGCGCAGGAGCAGGTTCCTTAGCCGTCAGCCACTGCTGGATGAGCGGGATAAGAAATGCAGCGGTTTTGCCGGTTCCGGTTTGAGCTATGCCCAGCAGGTCACGACCAGCGAGGATAGGCTCAATAGCCTGGTCCTGTATCGGTGTCGTGTGTGTGTACCCTTTTTCCATGATGTTAGCCATCAGCTCGGGATGGAGGTTGAAGGCTTCCCATGGACGGGTGTTAACAGGTTCCTCTTTCGTTACCAAAGGCTTTGCCGCCTGGATAAACTTGTGATGAGGAATGTCCTGTGTTTTGTTTTTTTTCTTCCCAAAACCAGAGCCGGAGGGCTTAGAGGCACCAGAAGAAAACGGGCGGTTGCGTTTGAACCGCGGAGTCGTGTTTTGCATAAAATAAAAAAAGATAGTTCGCCTCTGGCCTGGCCAGCTCCGACAGGAATGCTGTGAGAATCGTTAACAGGAAAAGACGCTGGTTTAAAAATGTTTTTCGGTTTGTTGCGTCCTTACCTTCACCGGAGAAAGGGCGCCGTGGATATCATCGAAATTGCCCAATGCATAAAGCATTTTGCCATGTTCAATGATCGCCTGGATAAAATTGCGCTGGGAATTATAGGGTAAGCCATATTCCTGCGCTGTATTTGCTACAATGTTTGAAATCTTTTTATAGTGAACATGGCAGATGTTGGGAAACAAATGGTGCTCTACCTGATAGTTCAAACCACCCACAAACCAGGAGAAAATCCGACTTTTCGGAGCGTAGTTTGTAGTAGTTAAAAGTTGATGAACGGCCCAGTTGGTCTCCATATTGCCTTCGCCATCCGGAATCGGGAATACACAGTCCGGCATTACGTGTGCCGTCTGAAAGATTAATCCCAATAAAAAGGCTGCTACGAAGTGCATACTCAGGAAACACATCAGGGTGAACCAGGGTGAAACCGGAATAAGCAACAGGGGCAATACCAAAATGACCAGATGATAGATGATCTTGGAAAAAATCGAACGAATCAGCAAATTCCGGAAGGGCTTACCTCCTGGAATAAGTCCTCGCTTGCGGTATGATGCCAGTTGCTGAAATTCCTTGGTGGAAATCCAGGGCATCGTCATCAATCCGTATAGGAAAAAGGCATAGATATGCTGGAAACGATGCACCCAGTATCGTTTTTGGGTCGGTGAAAACCGAAGCAACAAGGGTACATGTATATCTTCATCAGCACCTTCCACATTAGTATAGGTATGGTGAAGGACGTTATGTTGGATTTTCCAGAAGTCGGCATTGCCACCTACCAGGTTGAGGAGATAACCAAGCGCCCGGTTGACCGTCTCATTGCGGGAGTAGGCGCCATGGTTGGCATCGTGCATGACACTCATGCCGATACCGGCCATACCCATGCCCATCAGGATCCACATCCCAAACAATACCCAATGATTGCTGATCATACTGGAGTACATCAGACCTAAAGGCACCAGATAAACCAACAAAAGGACGATGGTTTTGGTCACCATAGCCGCATTGGCATGCCGGGATATATTGTTTTCTGTGAAGTAAGCACTGACCCTGGCTCTCAATGTAGGGTAGAATTCAGGAAGAGAAGCCCGGTTGTAACGGGGACCGCTAAAGATCATAAAGGAATTTTGCAATAATAACCGCTGCAAAGGTACAGCGAAATCTCCACAGTAACATACTATCCTTGTTGAAAGTTCAGCTAAGCCGGGATTGTCTTTTCCAATTCGTTCATTTGTAGCCTGTTGGGAGGACGGAGGTTGAAATTGTTAACAAACGGTTTAATGAAAGAGGGGGTATGCAGCCCATTAAATGGTACGCTATAGGTTCAGGAAGAGACGCATCACAAGTTATTGAGAACCTTGGATGACTACCTGGGCAAAACAGGTATTATGCTTGCAAAACCCTCTTTTTAAGGATTAGGGCCTAATTTTACCCCATGTTGAAAAAATATATTAAAAAACAGCCTGTGGATAAATGGGTCATCGACCCGATGAAACGATTTATCTCTAACAGCACGATGAGCGGGATCGTTTTATTTGCTTCGGCTTTGCTGGCTATGATCATTGCCAATTCGCCGCTAGCCGATTATTATTTTGATTTTTGGCATATTACTTTCAGTATTGGATTTGAGCCTTATGTCATTGCAAAAGATCTGCACCATTGGATCAACGACGGGTTGATGGCCGTATTTTTTTTTGTAGTAGGTCTGGAACTTAAACGCGAAATTATTGGTGGTGAATTGCAAAATCCTGCAAACGCTGTATTGCCTATTGCCGCAGCCATTGGAGGAATGGTGCTTCCGGCTTTAATTTATTATGGTTTTAATTATTCAGCAGGATCGTCAGGAGGATGGGGCATACCTATGGCTACGGATATTGCATTTGCCTTAGGTGTTTTGTATCTACTGGGTGATCGGGTGCCTCTTTCGCTCAAGATTTTTTTAACGGTGTTGGCTATTGCGGATGACCTTGGGGCCGTATTAGTTGTAGCATTTTTTTATACCTCAAATATTAATGAAGTCAGTCTGCTTACTGGTGCTTTATTTTTGGGTGTGTTAATTTTTGCAAATTATATCGGCGTCCGCAGTACCTTATTTTATGGCATAGTAGGCATTGGTGGCTTGTGGACGGCTTTTTTAATGTCAGGTGTGCATGCCACAATTGCAGCTGTCTTAGCAGCCTTTACTATTCCTGCTGATGTAAAAATTTCAGCAAAATATTACAGTGACCGCCTCAAGGATTTGATCTGGAAATTTCAGTCTGCCGAAACCAATGAAGTACCTACAGTTACCAACGAACAATTTCATGTGTTGGCGCAAATTCAGGACGTAACTAAAAATGCACTTACTCCACTACAGCGGCTTGAACATGCATTACATCCCCTGGTGGCATTTATTATTATGCCGGTATTTGCATTTAGTAATGCAGGGGTCGTGTTATCTTCGGATTATTTGACCCAAATGGTATCACCGGTTGCGCTTGGTGTGAGCGCCGGTCTTTTGCTGGGAAAAGTGTTAGGTGTTGTCGGCGTAGTCCGTTTATTTACCTGGTTTAAATGGGGGACATTACCTGAAGGGATGAATAATCATTTGTTGTGGGGAGCCGGTTTTCTGGCAGCGATTGGATTTACCATGTCACTCTTTATTACCGGTCTGGCATTCAGAGACGACACCTTTATCCTGCAATCCAAACTGGGTATTCTTACGGCGTCGTTTATCGCGAGTGTAATTGGGTTTCTGATTATTCGAATGGGGACAACGCCTGTCAGTGAGGCTGATTCCGGTGCAGCATAATGTGGTTTTATGGGCTACAATTGCTTGTAAGATTAATGAATAAATTTGGTTAAAATAAATCCGGTATATCCTCAAAACCGTCACCACTTGGTTAACGATCCTCTACCGATGAAATGATCACATTACAGCGAGTCGGAAGGCTATGCTTCAGTACCCGCCCGGGGAATGTATGGCGACGGAGTTTTCCCTGCATATTCAAAGTTCAACTTTAAATCTGCAGGGAATAATTTTGGCTTGCCATCACCATCATTTTTACATCCAGAAAAGGTCTAAAAGAAGGAATGATGTTACCATTTACACCAAAAACCGTTTTCTTAAAAAACGGATGACCTTAGTCATTCCTTGCGGTAACCGAGGTGGGACATACCTACCTTTGAGGAAATTTTAGTTTATGCGTTTGCTGTTATCTCTTTTATGTGTAGGTCTTTATACAACCCTCTCTGCCCAAGATCCTCTCGAATCAAAAGAATTTTTAACCATCGTCGAATCGGAACGAAAGGGCCATACATCCCACATTGACTTTGTGGCCAATCCACTCACCCAGGATTATGATATTCGGTATCACCGCCTGGAATGGACTGTGGATCCGGCTGTAGCATCTATCCAGGGTAAGGTGACTACCTGGTTTGAGCCCCTGATGGATGGCTTCAATGTGGTCCACTTTGATCTATCAGCAAATATGGTTGTCGAGGAGATACGTTATCATGGCAACACGGTTCCCTTCTCCTTGTCGGGCAGTGACGTCCTGCAAATCACCTTGCCCGCCGCTCTGAACGCCGGGGTTCGCGATAGCCTGTCCGTCCAATACTCCGGGACACCAAAAAATACCGGCTTCGGTTCATTCGTGGCCTCCACGCACAATGGCACTCCGGTAATGTGGACCCTCTCCGAGCCCTACGGCGCCAAACATTGGTGGCCCTGCAAGCAGGATCTGACTGACAAAATTGATTCGATCGATGTGTTTGTAACCACCCCGGAAAGCTACCGGGTAGCTTCCAATGGCTTGCTTTTGGAGACCATCCCTAACGGTAACGAGGTGGTCTATCATTGGAAACACACCTTCCCAATTGCCGCCTATCTCGTGGCTTTTGCGGTCACGGATTATGCCAGTTATTCCGATTTTGTTCCCCTGAGCAATGGCGATACCGTGGAAGTGCTGAATTATGTCTATCCGGAGAATCTGGCTACGGCTAAGTCACAAACGCCGGCCATCATTGAGATCATGCAGTTATACAGCGAGTTGTTTATTCCCTATCCCTTTGCCCGGGAAAAATACGGTCATGCCCAATGTGGCTTTGGCGGGGGGATGGAACATCAGACAATGAGTTTTATGGGCAATTTTGGTTATGAATTGCAGGCACACGAACTCGCCCATCAATGGTTTGGTGACTACATCACCTGTGGATCCTGGGAGGACATCTGGCTCAATGAAGGCTTTGCCACATATCTCAGCGGTTTGTGTTACGAAAACCTCCAACCCCAGTATTGGACCAGTTTCATACAAGGCCGGATTCAAAATATTGTCAGCCAGCCCGGTGGTTCGGTCTGGGTAAATGATACAACCAGCGTGAATCGGGTATTCAGCGGTCGTTTGACTTATGCCAAAGGTGCCATGGTGCTGCATATGCTTCGTTGGGTAGTTGGTGATGAAAACTTTTTCCAGGGTATCCGCAATTACCTCCTGGATCCCAATTTAGCTTTTTCTTATGCCCGCACTCCCGACCTGAAGGCCCACCTGGAATCCCAAAGCGGCATGGATCTGGATGTGTTTTTTAACCAATGGATTTATGGCGAAGGATTCCCTTCCTACCAGGTGGCCTGGTGGCCCATCATGAATGGTGTCCATATTCGACTGGATCAAACGACCTCCTCGCCGGTGGTTCCTTTTTTCATTCTTCCTGTGCCTGTCCGGGCATTTGGTCCGGGAGTGGATACGTTGTTACGACTTGATCATATGGTATCCGGCCAGGGCTTCGATGTATTGTTGCCTTTCCAGGTGGATAGCATAGCTTTTGACCCTGATCTGTGGCTGATTTCGGCCAACAATACGGTCGATATGATCGTTGCCACCGAAGAGCCATCAATGACAGACATCGAAGCCCGGATTACCATATCCCCTAATCCGGTGATGGACCATTTTTCTATCAGCCTGCCCTTAGCCATCCAGGATGAATGGCAGGTAGTTGTATGGAATAGCCAGGGACAGATCAAACATAGCACATCCTCCGTAGGAGGTATGGTGGATATATCCACTGCTTCTTGGCCAGCAGGTGGCTACCTGATCACCATGACAGCCGGAGACATCCGGGTGATCCGGCGGGTTGTTCGTCTTTGATCAGCATTCCTTTAAAAGTCAGGATTAGAATCCAACCCTCAATCCCAGGATGACATTCCTTCCCGGTCCGCTGATACCTGAGCTGTAGGGCCTGTACCGGACGTCAAGGATATTCTCCACACCGGCACTTATTGCCACCGTTTCGACAGGATGGAAGAGCAATTTTAGATTAAGAATAGACCAGGTTGGTACGTAGGGCTGGCCATTCTCATCCTTTGCATACAGATAATCCTTCCCCTGCTCCTCCGGTGGTAAGTTACCTGCGGGGACGCCGGCATGCGCTTGCCAGGACAGATTGGCCTGCCAGTTTTTCCATTCGTATTGGAGTTGAGCCAGTCCAAACCAAGGGGCCGCATGGCGCAAAGGGGCTGTAGAACCATCATCCAGTTCCTCTTCGCCTCTCTGCCAACTGGAGCGCAAGGAAAGCCGAAACCCTGCCCAGAGAACAGCCTCCACACTGCCCTGGATACCCCATACTCGTGCTTGGGCTGCATTTTGCAGCGCTTGTACCTTGCTAAGTTCGCCATTATAAACCAGCGAATCCAAACCATCAAACGTGAAGTCGCGACGTACCAGGGCATCTTCAAGCAGGGTGGTCCACACATGGAGATCCACACGAACCCGTTCGCCTATCGTTTTAGTTATGCCCAAATCACCGCTCCAGGCATATTCCGGACGGATGGCCGGATTGGGCACCACGACAAAACCCGGGGTAGAATCGAATACTTTGCCTACGTCGTCCACGTTTGGGCTTCGAAAGCCGGAACTGCCTTGAAAACTGAATTGCCAACTTGCTTCGGGCCGCCAGATAAGTCCGATATTGCCGGTAAAGGCACCATTTCGCTGTGTAGCTTTTTTGAAAGGAAAAGCATAAAACGTAGGGTCAAAGCTGGCATCCAGTGTAACAAAGTTGTAGCGTAAACCACCGGAGAAGGACCATTTTTCGGCAGGTTCAAAATGATATAAGGCAAATGCTGCCCAGGAGCTCCAGGTGGATCCATCCGGATAGCGGCTTGGTCCCGCGACGGCAGTTCCGGTTTCCACATTTTCATCCCGGCCACTTGATGCAACGACATTGGAGACGCCCTCTAATCCATAACTCAGATGTTGGCCCACACCCAATGCTTTGAGCAGGTCGATGTTGAGCGAATAGGCATCCACCGCTTCTTCCCGCACAAAACGGGTGGGTTTGTTTAAATCGCGATCTTTACGGCTCTCTGCGGAGGCTTGCCAGGCCAATGCCATCTTCAACTGATCACACAAGGGACTTTCGCTTTTATACGCCGCCTGAAGATGGTGCATTTGCCAGTCCTGAGGTCCATACGACCATTCCGCCGAGCGCAGGGTATTGCCTCGTGGCCGCAGAAGGCGATCATATCGGGGTACATCACTGGTGGTAGTATAATGGAAGCCGTATTGAAGGTCCCAGCGTTCATTGGGTGCGAAGCGGATTTTCTGCATCAGATTGATCTGGTCATACCCGCTACCTACCTGTATGTTGGGGTTGGGATTGGTGATGACGGTGTCTTTGCCGTTGATTCGTTGAGTATAGCCGGGCCTCAGGTAC
>JAGNXB010000029.1 GCA_017985675.1 Saprospiraceae bacterium
GCCAAGGCTTCGGCGACCAAAGGACAACCACGACAACCACGACCTTCCAACCTTTCGAACTTAAGACCTTCAGACTTTGAGACATCCAGACCTTCGACTATAAGAATTCTATAAAATCCTATATATTTATCCTTCTATAGAAATGCTGGTACCTAGACATGAGTACTCACTCGGACACTAAGACTTAAAGACGACGATGATCTACACCCATATCACAACAAAAACATGGGAATCCATTCAAAGTCCATTAGATAAGTTGAACCTAGACGATGCCCGGTGGGAAAAAACGAATGTTTGATACAGGAATGGTGCTGAAATAAGAAAGTTAGCAACAATAATAAAACCGACATTATGGTAATTAGTGATAAGACAATATTAAAAGCAAAGAACGTAATTTTAGTTCTTTTGACAATTCAAATCACTTCGTGTACAGGACAATTGAAAGAAAAATCTATTCAAGATATAAAGGAAAATGAAGTAATCACCCAACCAAATATTTTAAATCAAAACACGACATTTCCTCAAATTCACACCAACTTAAATGGAATGGTATCAGAGTTTGTAAGGACAATGCATCAAGACAAAAAAGGGAACTATTGGTTTGGAACAAATGGAAATGGGATTATACGCTACGATGGACAAATGCTTGAAGCAATTACAATCGAAGGAGTCTATCCACATGAGAGGATTTTAGAAATTGTAGAAGATAAAGCAGGTAATATTTGGTTTGGAACTTCTGCTGGACTCCTAAAATACGATGGCGAAAAATTTAAAACATTTTCATTCAAAGAAGGACTGCCTGGTGTGGATGCAGAAATTTGGGGTTTAACAATTGACAAAAACGGACTTATTTGGGTTGGGGCGTCAGGAGGAGTCAGTCAATTTGACGGAGAGAAGTTTGTTCCATTTTATTTGCCAGATTCTATAGTTGAAAATCCAAAGTATATGCTGTCTCATAAATTGGTTTTTAAAATAATAGAAGACAGGAATGGAACGATGTGGTTTGCCACTGATGGAAATGGAATATTCAAATATAACAACGGGAAGTTTGTTCATTTAACAACCAAAAACGGACTTGTCGATAATAATACTGCTGATATTCTGGAAGACAGTCAAGGAAATATTTGGATTGGAACTTTTTATGGAGGTGTGAGCAAGTTTGATGGTAAAACGTACACGAACTTCACTAAGGATGGAATTATTGAAGGTGAAGAAACTTACAATTTATATGAAGACAGCCAAAGAAATATTTGGTTTACGGCTGAAGGTTATGGTGTTTACCGATATGATGGCAATAGTTTCAAGCAGTACACCACTGAAAATGGCTTGACATCTAATGTCACGCAAAGTATTCTCGAGGACAAAAAAGGACAAGTTTGGTTTGGAAGTTGGCAAGGACTATGCATATTTGACGGAGAAAAATTTGTAAACGCTAAACACAAAGAGCCTTGGACAAACTAAAAATAACTGTTGATAACAGCACCTAGCCAAAAGTGGCGGTTCAGTGGTTAAATCAAGCTTTGTGCATCTATCGAAGTGTTTGCTTGGTTGAAAGTGGAGTGCCCAGAAATGCCAGCCAGTTTTTAGCCTCAGCCACTAGTAGGAATGGCAAAAGCTTCGATTAAACAATATTGTTAAAATGAAAGAGACTGCAAGAAACAAACAATAAAAAATTATGACAGCTCTTTTTTCAGCAACCACTATTCTTATTTTGACCTTTTCACTTGCCCTAGATGGATGCACAACTAAGACGACAGGCAATTCACAATCGGACGTCATTAATTCTGATACTTCATTATCAACAAAACAGCAACCGAATAAAACGAACATTTCAGTAAAACAAAAAGATCACTTAACAAAAATTTATTCCCAAGCCATTGGTGATTACATCCGACTTGTCAAAAAAGAATACAATCTCACTTTTGATACGTTGTTTTTTGGAAAACATGTCTATGGGCAACCTGATGATTTTCCGGACATAGCATTACCATCGGCTATTGAAAACACAAAGATTAAACTTATCAGCCCGGAACAAGGTGAGAAAAACCAAAATGAACGCAAGTCTTCCTTTTATATTAACCTGATTGGTTGGGTAAATTCTTATGATGCCGATTTCATTTTCGTGACCTTTTCAAACGGATTTGCTCATCAGTTTGACTGCTTTATAACCTATAAATATGACACTAATGCAAAAGAATTTGTGATGGAGACTACAAGATTTGAAAACTATCGATACAAGAAAAAATGACAGATCAATTCAACTAACTTTCTGAAAATATGATATTGCACCATTTCGGAGAAACAGCACCACATGAAACTAACAGCACCTGCCCTAAATTGGCGGTTCAGTAGTTAAATCACGCTTTGTACTTCTATCAAAATTCGTCCATGGTTGACAGTGAAGTGCTTCGAAATCGACACTTTCGGGTAGCTAAAAAACGTTAACACCAATTTTATTACGACACAGTAACAAAACAAAAATAAATATAAACCGAAATGAAAACAATCATCATATCAACAATCTTTGTACTAACAACGATGTTTGCTTACGGACAAAGTATTTACACCAAGACATTTGGTAACACCAAAGACAAACCAATTATTTTTCTTCACGGTGGACCTGGCTACAATTGTGTAAACTTTGAAGCTACAACTGCACAACAACTTGCTGACAAAGGATTTTTTGTTATAGTTTATGACAGACGAGGAGAAGGACGAAGCAATGACCCAAATGCCAAGTTTACTTTCAAAGAAACATTTGACGACTTAAATTCCATTTATCAGAAATTCAGTCTGGTAAAAGCAACGCTAATTGGCCACAGTTTCGGTGGAGTTGTAGCGACACTTTTTGCTGAAACTAATCCTAAAAAGGTTCAATCAATTGTTCTTGTTGGTGCACCTGTTTCTTTGCAAGCTACTTTTAAAAACATTCTCGAAAAATCAAAAATTATTTACCAAACGAAAAAAGATAGCGTAAATCTTAACTACATTTCAATGCTTGAAAATATGGACACGGCAAGTATTGAATATAGTTCTTATTGTTTTAGACACGCTATGCAAAACGGTTTTTATACTCCCAAAAATCCAACGGCAGACGCTAAAATTATTTATTCAAAATTTAGAACTGATACCCTATTGATAAAGTATGCTTCACAAATGACGTACGAAGCACCACAAGGTTTTTGGAAAAATGAGAAATATACAACTATCAACCTAACAAAAAATCTACAAGCCTTACAAAAGCAGAATATAAAAATCTATGGACTTTACGGTAAAGACGATGGGCTTTACTCTGCCCAACAAGTAACCGACTTGAAAAACCAATTTGGTTCAAGTAATTTTAAATATCTTGACAACTGTTCTCACAATGTTTTCATTGACCAACAAACAGAATTTATTGACGCAATAAAATCGTGGAGAAAATAAAAACTGGTGTTAATCGAGTTGGCTGCTCCTCCGCCATATAGCGTCGGAACGCGCCGGTCACATTTATCCTCCGAAACGAAGTGAAAGAGGACCTCCAATTTCCGAAAGAATCGGGAGGTCACGTGCAAACCCATCTGCTTCGCATTTCCTTCCCCTGCATATCTCCCGGACATTCTCCCAATTCTTTGGTCGCTGAAGCCTTGGTGAAGGTAACTTGGTATTTGAGCTCTTTTCAAAACACCAACCACATTACCGTCTTTTATATACCATTTACCCACGTTTTTGCCCCGCAAACCGTTTAACGGTTGATGGAATTTGTATGACTATCCGCTCCTGTTGCAATTTGCACAAAAACAATGCTGTCCAACAAACGGTCAAAACCGTATCGCAACCATCTTCCAATAAATCGGAATTTCGGCCATAGACCGACATAAAAACCTTAAAAATTACTTTCTCAAAACGTAGAATACATGAAAAAAATAATCACATTAATCCTTCTCAGCAGCACGCTTATTCTGTCTGCTCAGCACAGCGATTTATCGCCCAATGCCTTTCGCACCAGTCTCCTGTTTTCGCCAGACTTATACTTCAGTAAAGTGGAAAGAACCTTCGGAACAGGGTATGAAATCGAACAAAACTTTTTTAATTACTCGGCTGGGGTAATGGGATACTACCGGATTGATCAACGATTCGAAATCGGCACAGGTGTCCAATATTCCCATAAAGATGTAACTGCAACCTGGTATTGCGATTTGTGCGATTATCTTGAAATGCCTGAATATATTAAATTGAGATATCTTGAAATACCCCTCGTAGGCAGATACTATTTATGGGCAAAAAACATGGAAATCTTTGTAGAGGCAGGGATTACAAATAGTTTATTACTAAATCCCATCGGTAAAAAAATTGGCGCTTTGGAAGCTAATTCCTATTATATCAGCGGGCAGAGCGGTATGGGCATAAATATCACACTCACCCCTCGGATACAATGGACGAGCTCATTGTTATATCGTCACGGTTTAACCGATGGCCTTCGTCCTAATGGCATCGATACCCAAAACGACATTCAATATCAATCCATTGGGCTTGCGGTAGGCATGCAGATTAAATTATAATGTGCTCTAAATATCACGTTAACCTTTGTATGCTAATTCTCCGGGCGAAGTTGATTTATAGTGCGGCACATCTACCACCAGCTCAATGATCCCTCGCACAATACAAGAAGGCCTGGCCATTCTCATTTAACTATTTTTCCACAGGGCAGCAATGGTTCGATGTAGGCAGTATCGAGTGCGGTTAGCAATCCAGATTCTCAAAACCTCAAATACGCTTAAACGCCTCCTCCACTCTTTTGCAGTAACCCGAAACAATTAATGCTTCCAAACATTTATAACCCCAAAACAACCTTGAGCGATCCACATAGCCTTCGTCCTTCTACGGGTCTCATTCCTTTGACGGATTTGGGCACGGACTTCCATTGTGGCATGGCAGGTGGCTTGTATCCGATGGGTAGCAATGTGATGACTGAGCATCATAAGGAGGCTGGATTGCGGGTGGCCGATATTATTCAACCATTGGATAAGGATGGGCAAGCGGATCCACATGGACAAATCGTTTTTTTGGCGATAGGCATGTCGAATACCGGCCTCTATTTCGACACGTTCAAGGCATTATTAACGGATTTTGAGGACCTCAACCCGCAAGTGCTCATGGTAAATGGCGCCCTCGAAGGAAAGGATATAGCCAATGTGCTGACGCCCGATGACCCTTACTGGAGGTATGTTTTACACCGGCTTAAAGGGGCCAATGCATCGCCACTACAAGTACAGGCCATTTGGTTTATGCAGGCCCAACTCGAACTGAATATTCCCCCAGATGAAGGGCTCCAACATATTGAAAGCATGTGCGAAAAATATATCGCCGCCATGTTGGTGTTGCGTTTCCTCTTCCCCAATCTGAAACAGGTTTTTTCCTCAGGCCGTGAATATGGCGGTTATGGTGCGCCAAATAAGGGTAATCCGGAGCCGTACGCATATTATACCGGCTGGGCATGGAAACGAATCATTGAACGGCAAATCCAGGGCGATCCCCGACTGGAATTCGAAGGACCGAATGCCAAGACAGCCTGGCTGGCCTGGTCCAATTATTTTTGGGCCGATGGGGTCACACCCCGCCGTGATGGATTGACCTGGATCTATCCCGATGACTTCGAAGCCGATGGTGTCCATCCTTCGCCATCCGGTAAACAAAAAGCCGGTCAATTGATTCAATCCTTTTTTCTTACCGATCAGACTACGTCCTGGTTTAGAAAAAAATAAACGGATCGGTTTCACCAAAATATCCCTCACCGCCTTGGCTATTGCCAATACGCTTCGACAAGGCGCCAGGTGTTTTATGAATTACTGTTGGGCTTTTCGCGTTTGAATATGTTTGCCAATATACTGCCCAATTTCAGTGCCCAATTTCGTTCCCGTTTCGTTGCCTCTGCGATAGTGTATGCCGCCATAAAGTCGGCTCATAGCTGCCTCTTCGGCTGCGGCCATGAAGGATGGAAAGGTACGTGGCTCCATGCCAAATTCGACCTCGGTGCTATCGGTAAAGCTGAAATTTTCGCCGTACAACAAGGTAAGTACACCTGCCGCTGCGGCTGATATGGTACCGTGACCACTGGGGTGTTCAGGAAATGGTGGGGTTTCAATCATCGGCTTGTATGCTGGATCGATGTATTTATTAATATAGGTCTCCGGGCGGATCACGTTAGTTCGGAATTTCTCCTGCCAGCACATGATGAATCCATCCGCGAGGGCAATACTCGTTAATACGAGCGCAGAAGCGGATGTCATAATATCGGCATTCGATTTACGGCTGGCAGCGCTGGCGATAAACATCCAGTGTCCGCCGGGGCTTGTTTTTTTGCGCGCCTGCATGAGGTGACCACTCGCTTCGACGGCATACGGATTATCATCCCAATACCAGGCTGTGGCCTTTTCCTCCTCGGTCAGATTTTTCTGTACATCTACAACCTCTTGCGCAGCCTTGTAAAAATCACTCCCAGGGTCAGTGCTGAATGGATGGGGCTCATCGACAAGAAACTGGGAAAGCGAATCCAAAGCCCATTGGCGGATCGTCATCCAATAAGGCTCAAGGGCATCGGCATAGGAAGGCGGTGTAGGCACCCAGCGTGCCGGATCATCCTGCGTAATCGTATACTTGGGAAGACTGCGCGTCTTCATATAATTATCCTTTTTGGACCAATCCAGGATATGTTGTGCAACGGCTTTGCCGTATTCCAACGATCGATTGTACACATCTTCGGGCACACCCATAGTCCTGAAATTAGCGAGCATTTCATCTTCCATATCCGTGATACTCGATTCTGAAAAAACAAGGGCTTTACCCACGACCAACATGGCGCTGATCCCGGCAAGGGGGTGGCAATATTCTTGTCCGGCTTCAGGCTGTGGCACCGTTTCCAATCCGCCTAATTGGCCTGCAAGGCTCTGATATTCCGGGTTGCCCGCAGCCAACGCTTCATAGGCAGCAACGGTAGAGTAGGCGTAAATACGGGAAGCAACCGGCGGAGAAAAAATATCAAATTTGATAATCTCGGACAAACGCTGGACGCCGCCATGCAGCACTTCCGGATCCTGTGCCTTTTCGCGCCAGGCCGCATTATCCTGGTTACAACCAGCCAAAAGGAAGAGGCTAACAAGGATGAACACACTTAAATTTTTCATAGGTTAGGCTTTGAAAATCGGGTGGGTAAGTTGAAATATTATGGCTTTAGTCAGACCAATTAGGCGACAAAATTAGGCGGATCACTTTTGAAAAGCGATGATTCAAATCATTAATATCCTTAAATTTTGATAAGAAACGGGTCAATGTGATGAATGCGCTTCCTGTAGCGAAAGAACGGCATTGGATGTTGAAATAGCAAGGATGCGATCTATGACGCGACCCGTAGCTTCTTCCAGAAGTTGGAAAACAGCCGTGAAGCCATTGTCGTCCCAATAGGGATCCGGCACATCCTGCTTGCCCTTTGTTTCGGCAAATTCCAGGAACCGGGCGATATGGGCATGTACATTTTCTTGGCCAGCCAGTTCGAGCATGAAGGCTAAGTTGGCATGGTCCATGGCAAAAATGAAGTCAAAATCCTTGAAGTCATCTTTTGTAAATGGGCGGGAACGTTGGTCCGTAATATCCAGCCCAAAACGTCGGGCCACCTCTATCGACCGGGTATCCGGCAATTCACCTTGATGCCAGCCGCTGGTACCTGCAGAATCTACTTCCCAGTCCAGACCACGCGCCTTTATTTCTTGCCGAAATATGGCTTCTGCCAGTGGGGAGCGACAAATATTCCCCAGGCATACCATCAACACCTTCATAAGATATTCTCTGTTAAGCTTTTAACTAAACGATTATCGTGCCAAAAGGTTGAGAACGATACATTCAACAGCCGTTTTTTCGAATTTATTCCCTTTTTGAACGGCAGATCGCCCATGAATCTGCAAATGAGTAAATGGTGATGGCTAAGGGGAAATGGGAATTCGCCAGGACTCCTAAACCCCTCCTCGACTCCACCTCCTCGACTCCTCAACCCCTCAACTCCTCCCTAACCAGGCAAGCGCACTTTTACTCAGTAGCCATTCTTTGGTGTCATCACTGTATTCCGACATGGAATGGATGAGTTTGCCTGGCTCCAATTCGCCGAGCGGGAAAGGATAGTCCGTGCCGAGGGCGACTTTTTCATGCCCCACCAGATCGACGATAAGTCGCAACATGACCGGATCATGCACGAGCGCATCCAGCCAGAATTTGCCGAGATATTCCCGTGGATTGACCGGATTATCCACCGCCACCAGATCGGGTCGCACATGGTAGCCATGTTCGATACGGCCTATGGTAGCCGGAAATGAACCTCCGCCATGGGCGAATGCCACACGGAGATTGGGAAACTTTTCGAAAATCCCCCCAAAGATCATCGAGCAGATAGCCAGACTGGTCTCAGCAGGCATACCCACCAGCCAGGGGAGCCAGTATTTAGCCATTTTGTCACTGCCCATCATGTCCCAGGGATGGACAAAAAGCGCCACCCCGAGTCGCTCACATGTCGCATAAAACGGATAAAATGACGGATCATTCAGGTTTAAATCGTTCACATGCGAACCGATCTCTATGCCCGCCATCCCCAGCTCCAACATGCAGCGCTCTGTCTCCCTACACGCCAGTTCTGGATCCTGCATCGGCACCGTGCCCAATCCAATAAACCGATCGGGATACCGGTCTACTACGCCTGTTATATGATCATTCAAAAATCGCGACACCTCCAGCGCATCCTTCGGCCGGGCATTATAACTGAATAACACCGGAATCGTAGACAATACCTGAATATCCACGCCGTGTTGCCCACAGTCACGCAGCCTCGGTTCGGGATCCCAACAATTGTCCTGCACCTCCCGGAAAAATTTATCATCCATCATCATCCTCGCGCAACAAGGTTTGTGATGGTCCAGATGAATAAATCCGCCGTAGCCGAATTTTTCGCTCCAGCGTGGCATTTCGCCAGGCATGATGTGGGTGTGGATGTCGATTGTAAGCATGTGGAGAAGGGGAGGAGTTGAGGAGTCGAGGAGGAAAAAGGTTCTGAGGCTAGGAGAATGGAAGAAAAAGAATTGTCAAGAGGACCATTTCCGCTCAAGAGCATTGAGCATTGCTGTTATTTCCTGTAGTTGACGTCTAATTTCCAAATAAGGGGCTTGTTCGAAATAATGTAAACGATGGGCTATTATAGCATGATTAAGTAATTCAATAGCGCTGGAATAAGCAAAATGAAGGAATCGGCATCTTTCCTTTCCACCAACTCTACCGCTTCCTTCGGCAATATTTGAGGGTATAGATATGGCGGCCCGACGGATTTGAGAGGTTAGCGTAAACTTCTCTCCCCCTGGAAATTTGTCCGTCTCCTTGTAAATGAATTCAACCAGGTCAAGGGCTCGATTCCAAACAATCAATTTTTCAAAACCGTAAACATAAGATCCATATTCAGAACCCGGTTCCTGCGTTTCCAAAAATTGATCCACCAAAGCGGCCATCCATTCTTCTGGCCTGTACGTATCGTCCATTGTCAAACCTGTTTTCTATTCCTAACAATTAAAATTTCACCTCAACCTCTCCCTTCCACAACTCCCTATCTCATCTACTCTCCCTCCTCCTCACTACCTCTCGGAAGCCTCGCGCAGGGGCGCTCGGTTCGCTCACCGAATGTCCACATTGTGTTGATTTACATCTCGGAAGCCTCGCGCAGGGGCACTCGGTTCGCTCACCGAATGTCCACTGGACATTCGCCCCCTTCAGGGTACGTGAGCTCATCCTCAACTCCTCGACTCCTTAACTCTATTTCCCTCCTCATCTCCTCCTCCCCTCCTCTACTCCTCCCCTCCTACACTTTTAAACAAACATTCTTCGCCTCCGTGAAAAAGCGCATTGCTTCCCAGCCGCCTTCCCGGCCGACGCCGCTGTCTTTCATGCCACCGAAGGGCGTGCGCAAGTCGCGTAAGAGCCAGCAATTGATCCAGACAATGCCGGACTCCAGGGCGCCGGCTACCCGATGCGCCCGTTTGAGGTTGGTGGTCCAGACAGAGGTGGCGAGGCCATATCGGACGCCATTGGCCAATTGGATCGCCTCTTCTTCGGTATCAAAAGGCTGGATCGTGACCACCGGTCCAAAAATCTCTTCCTGATTGGTACGGCAGGTTTGATCCAGACCTTCGATCACTGCAGGCTGGATAAACCAACCCTCCTTGCAGCGCCCTTCAGGATGCACCTGATATCCCCCGCAAAGGACAGTTCCCCCCTCGGATTTTGCCAGTTCGACATAGGACAGTACCTTCTCCATATGTGCCTGGGAGACAATTGCCCCCACCCGGGTATCCGCCGCTGTCGGGTCACCGACTTTCAAGGCCGCTACCTTCTCGACATAAGCATCCCGGAACCGTTCATAAATAGGACGCTCCACCAGAATGCGCGATCCGCACAGGCAGATTTCGCCCTGATTGGCAAATCCCGACTGGATCGTTGTGCGCAACACATCATCAAAATCAGCGTCTGCAAATACAATCGTCGGGTTTTTACCCCCGAGTTCGAGACTCAGCTTTTTAAACATGGGAGCTGCCGTGGCCGCAATACGAGCACCCGTGGCCGTACCACCCGTGAAACTGATAGCTTTAATGCCCGGATGAACGACGATCGCCTCGCCCACCTCCGGACCAGTACCATGAACAATATTCAATACACCGGGAGGCAGCCCCGCTTCGATGCAGATCTGACTGAGCATCCATGCCGTCAGAGGAGTGATTTCCGAAGGCTTGGCGACGACGGTATTGCCTGCCGCCAGTGCCGGAGCAATTTTCCAGGTAAAAAGGTAGAGAGGAAGGTTCCAGGGGGAGATGCAACCGACTACGCCGATAGGTTGGCGCAGGGTATAGTTGATCGCTTCGCCAGGCATTTCATGGGATTCCGACGCAAAATGCATGAGCCCAGTGGCAAAAAACCGGAAGTTGGACGATGCCCTGGGAATATCCACTTTTTTAGCGAGCCAGACCGGCTTGCCGTTGTCCCTGCTCTCCGCTTCGGCCAGTTCGTCTTCCCTGGCTTCAATACCTTCACTGATGCGAATCAGGATACGATACCGGTCTTCCAATGGTGTTTTGGACCAGGCAGGAAAGGCCGATTTAGCCGCTTGATAAGCCAATTCGACATCGGCCGGGCCGGATCTCGGGATTTGTGCAAACACATGGCCGGTAGCCGGTTCAAAATCAGACAGTGTTTCGCCTCCTGTAGCCGGCAAGAGCTCGCCGTTGATATAGTTTTGAAGGTGGATCATGTTTATTGGGAAACAGAGTATTGGAAATTGAGATTTCGCAGGACCACTTCAGGCAGAATAGGTAGTTCGGATCGCGGAATGAGCAACGTAGAGATATTGTGGAAATCATGAAAAATAGCATGTTTGGCGGCAGTTGCGGCGAGGTAGTCGTGGCCACTGGAGCCGCCCGTGCCCATTTTTCGACCGAGCATCCGCAATACCATTTGTGCATGGCGTGTCCTCCAGGCCGTGAGCCACTCGTCAATTTCCGACAGGCGTTGCAGCAGCATATAGGGCTGATGGAGGATGGGCTCGTCTCTGTAAAGGTTGATGAGTAGTGCCGCAATGGTGGATTGATAAGACATCCGTAATTTGCCTTCATCCCGCATTTGCTGATGGCTTTTAGGGTCGAGGACGGAGAAAATATAATCCTCATTGGCCTGTAGGATCTGGAGGCGCATGTTTTTGGCATCCTCGTCGAGCAATGGCGCTTCTTTAATGGCATTTTTTTCGCGTTGCATCATGCGGCTCACGGCTGCTCGATAGCTATCCAGGAAGTTGAAGTCGCCAAAATGAAGGAATGGGGTACGCTCCAACCAGCTTTCGATGGCGCTAAAAAGGGTGCCGCTTGCTTCGGTATCTTCAAGGGTCTGCCGTTGCTCGTCGGTGAAGACATTGTGGTAAGGCTGGTTATTGTACGTCAGTCGGCTTGGAGATGGCAGTCCCAGCATGACTTCGACTTGCCTGAACTGGAAACTCTGGAAGCCCGAAGCGGGAAAGAGGTGATTGCGAAAATCCAGAAAATCCAGTGGCGTCATGGTCTCCATCACGTGGATTTGTTCGATGAGCAGCTTCTGTATGGAGATAATGCGTTCAAGACGACTAACAGCGGTACCTATGCTGCGTTCGTCCACCGACTCGGAGCGAAACATATCCCTGACGGAGGATAATTCGTGGATGATTTGTTTGAACCAAAGCTCATAAACCTGGTGGACGATGATAAATAACATTTCGTCATGGGCAGGTTTGCCGGCCTTGACACTCATCAAATCCTGGGCGCTGAGCAATTTGTCGAGCTGTAGGTAGTGGTGATAATGGATGGAAGTCAATGCGTTGGAATCACTCATAGTCTCTATTTTGTAAAGGCTGTCAAGATAGGTGGAATTGAATAAATGGCGCAATTTAAGGAGGACGGATGGATGACTGAGGACGGAGGACCGAGGACGGATGACGGAGGACCGAGGACCGAGGACCGAGGACCGAAGACGGAGGACCGAGGACGGAGAGTGGAGCGTCGAGAGTGGTGTGTCGAGAGTAGAGGGTGTGATGGTTTTCAGGATACGGGTTACGGGAGATGCGAGATTTCGGGTTGCGAATTTTTGATTCCTCATCCCTTATCCCTCATCCCTGTTGTTACCCTTTACCCCTCCCCATTTTTCATACCTGAGGTTCAACAACTTGCTTATTTCAATGGGGCTGGCGCATCCTTGAAATGGGCGTATTTTCCAGATAGCTTGCCGATAAACACAGTAATAGGAAAGATGACCTTTTTGACAAAGGAGGGTATTTCTGGCATGTCATATTCGGTGGCATACTTTGTCAATAAATAAGCGGCATCAAACGGATCAGGTTCGCCTTTTCCCGATTTATTTTGGGCTGCGTACACTGCGGATAAAAAATAAGGCAGGGAGTTGACTGGCTGAATCCAGCCGCTGCAATGCAGGGGTTCTCCATTTTCAGCCCAAAATTTGTGCGGCGTACCGCGTTTGAAAAGCACCGTATCGCCAACATGCGCTATTTTCACTGGCTGACCAGGCACCTGATAACCCATACTTCCAGAAAGGACAGTAAGTGATTCATCCTGTTTGAAATGTGTGTGCATTGCCGGACCGGCACCGGGATTACAAAAGGCTTCAACAATAAGCTTTTCTCCCTCTGGTGCGTTTTCTACACCTTTAAAGACAAGCTTTTCTCCTACGCAGTTTTCGATTGTTTGTGGATAGGTGGATATCATTTTTCTTTTGTTTGAATCAAATATACGTACATTTGGACATTGTCCAAATTAAATATGACTACAGAGGAAAAAATATTAAACAAGGCGCTGGAGATGTTCAATCAGCGTGGCATAGAGTATGTCGGATTGCGTGAAATTGCCGGGGTGCTGGATATGCGCGTCAGCAATATAACCTATTACTTTCCCACCAAGGATGACCTTGTAAATCGCTTATCGCTTGAACTGAACAAATTAAATTCAGGAGTGGTCATTCCAAATAAAGACCTTACCATCCTGTGCTTCATGTACATGCTTGAAAAAGTATTTAACAACCATGTCCAATATCGGTGTTTGCTGCTGAGTTTTGTGCATCTGATGGAACGCAACGAAATCATAGCCGAACGATATAAAAAGACACAGCACAATCGGAATGCTACCCTGCGGGCAAATCTGGATACATTAACCCATGCGGGATATTTGAAGTTTAAAGATCCCTCAGCCTCAGACTTATTGGTCTCCGCTTTAGCTCTCCTTATCCGATTTTGGATATCAGAAGCAGTCGTTTCTATGCAACATTTGAAGCCGGAAGATCAAATCCGGCATTATTTAAAGTTGATTACCCACTTGATGATACCATATGCAACGGCTAAGGCCAAAAAAGAATTTAATGCCTTTCTTCACAAACCAAACAATGGATAAATAATTTTGGAGGTTTTTGAGCCTGCCCGTCAAAGCAGTTTAGGGGGTTATTAGGTTAGAGGGTTATTGGGAAGAACAGCCATTTTCTCTGGGCTATCCTTTTCCTAGATTTGAGATTAATCATTACTCCTCATCTATCACCTCTATTTACAGGCCTCGCGCAGGGGCGCTCGGTTCGCTCACCGAATGTCCACTGGACATTCGCCCCTGCGGGTTACGTGAGCTCATCCCTAACGTGATTCCAGATTATTTCAGTTGATATACTAAAGGCATTTCGTAAGCCTCGCGCAGGGGCGCTCGGTTCGCTCACCGAATGTCCACTGGACATTCGCCCCTGCGGGGTACGTGAGCCCAACCTCATAACCTCCTTACTCAAAACCTCCATCCTCCAATTGCGCCTTAGCGGTTAACTTTTTTGTAGAAAGTAGAAGGTAGAAGGTAGAAAGATGTAGAAGGTTGAACCGTAGAAAGCCATCCTCCATCTTCGGTCTTCGGTCCTCCGTCTTCGGTCCTCTGTCATAATTCCAGATTTCCAGATTCCAGATTCCAGATTCATCCTAGCCCCCCACGCCCATATTTTTAGCGCGTTGGCGATCTTGCCCGGCCTCTGCAGCACGTCCCAGACCATCCAATGCTTTGGCGCGCTCAACATAATAAAGCCCCTGATTCGCATTTAAACGGATGGCGAGATTCAGGTCTTCCAAAGCAGCAGCATATTTGCCCATGGCATTCCTGACAAGTCCACGTTCGTAATAAATATCAGCGCTGTTTGGTTTTAATTTTAGGTAAGAGGTATAGTCTATTTCTGCCTTCGGAAATTCACGCAGATTAAAATAAACCAACGAGCGATTTAAATATCCGTTTGCATTTTCTGGATCTAATTCAAGGCCCTTATTTGCATCGGTAAGCGCTTGTTGCATATTCCCCATCGAACCATATACCGCCGCGCGGTTAACATATAATTCGCCCAATTTGGGATCCAATTCGATACCGCGATTATAATCGGCGAGCGCTTCTTTTTGTTTGCCCTGGTCAAAAAATAATTTACCCCGACTATTATAAGTTGACGCCTTTTCCTTCAGTGCAATGGAGGCATTATAATCTGCCAGCGCCTTATCGGCCATACCTAATTCCCGATAATAACGTCCGCGATTATTCCAGGGCGTATGGGCATCTTTATGGTACTTTAACACATGGGTCCAAAGTGTTTCACCATTTTTCCAAACCCCATTTTGCCGTACAGTGAGGAAGGCCATTATGAGCAACCAGGCAATGGCACCCATTTTTACCATGGATGCATATTTTGGAGAAGCCAGTTTTTCATTTAAAAACCAGGCAAGCATAAAGATTAATCCCAGATAAGGAATGTACGTAAAACGGTCCGCCAAAAAGCCCTGTCCCGCAGCTAAAATCTGCAATAAAAACATGACATTAAAGGTGAAAACCGCCATACCAAAAACATAGGGCCGCATGTCCTGTTTCCACCAGCGCCATATCACCACACCAACCGCAGCAATACCGATAGGCGAGAAATAAAACGCCATAGGCACTTCTGCATCATACGGATATAAGGGCGACATTTTGTAGGGCACCACAAATTTGAAGAGATAAACCAAATAACTGGTGGCGCCTACCATCAATCGTCCTACCAGGGAATATTGTGTCGTATCATCCAGTGATTCATTTTCCGAAAGCATATAAATACCCAGGAGGCCGGCTGCAAGAGACAATAGAAAATAAGGCCATTTTTCGAGTATTAATTTAAAGTTTAAGGGTCGGCGACGCAAGTAGTCTACCGCAATCATCGTCAACGGCAAGGTGACCGCCTGTATCTTCGACAATAAACTCAATGAAAAAAGTATCAAAATAGTCAGCAATAATTTTCCCGATTTTCGACCGCCATCGATGTATCGGATATACAGCAATAATGCGCCCAGAAAAAAGGCTCCAAATAATACATCCTTTCGCTCAGTGATCCACACGACGGATTCTACCCGCATCGGATGGATACCAAAAACCAGGGCCCCAAACAAGCTGGCCATAACGGGTAGTCCAAGGCTGTTCAGTATCCGATAAACTAAAAAGACACACAGCAGGTGAAGCAATAAATTGTTGATATGAAATATCGTCGGATTCAAACCAAACATGGCTTTCTCAAACGCAAAGGTCAGGATCGTAAGTGGGTTGTAGTTACCTATGACATCACTAGTGAAAATCCCTTTGATGCTCGTCCAGTTGAAGACTTCCAAATTGGGATTTTCCAGGATATTGACATCGTCATCCCAGTTGACAAATCCGTTCTGAAGGCTATTCAGAAAAACAAGGGCCGTAATGCCCACGGCGATCCAGGGATACCATCGCGCCTGATCGGGAACGGGTACGGATGATTTCCGAGGTTTGTCTTTGCGAACCTGCTTAGCCATAATAATGCTTATTTTAACGTATGATCACTTGTTCTAATCAAAATTCAAGCCTGTTTTTGCCCAGGCCAATGCTTCCAATCCGATCGTCGTCGCCGAAAATACACCGGCACGCTCAACCGGACTATGGGCATCCCTTTTCCAGGCCATCCACAAATGGATATAACCTTGGGCATCTTCCTCACAATGAATGCCACAGCAATGTACGCCACAGCCCTGAAATTGTTTTTCCAATGCCCGTTCGACATTCGTCAACCGGCTGACTTCCGGATGATGAATTTGTTTCAAAAACCGGCGCAAATCCAGTGATTGGGCGTGGGTAACTATGGCCCACACACCGGCTCCAGCCAGCGGCGGAAACTCCCGCACATGTAGTGTATAATTCAAGGTTGGGGGTCCAGCCGATGCCTCCGGCCAAGGTCCCAAAATAGCTGCACCAGTCTCTGGCGCCGATATCATCCGGAGGTCAGGTCGTGCATCCGTGAGATAGGATTCACCCAATACATCTGATGCAAATACACTGGCATCGAGCCCTATCTGCATCGGTGCATCCGGTATGGCGATACTTGCCGGAATAGCCAGATTGTAAGCGGGATCCTGGCGTGCCAACACAACAGCGATGACCAGGTCCGTAACTGGAGCTATCGAGCAAAATGGCAGCGGAACAAGCCAGCCAAAATTTGGATCCAGCGTTTTGTCGGACCAATGAACCCAGGGAGTTCTCGTTTTATCGGGCATTGTGACTCGTTCGACCCGCACGCCTGCTGAGCTTAGAGTAGATATCGGATCGCGGAGGGCCATCTCCCATTCCCTGATTTCGGGTATACCAATTGTGTACATAACGGGCTAAATTAGAAAGTTCGCCGACATTTTGCCCCAACGAAGTACAGAGTGCTTATTTTTGGCGAGCATGAATCATCATCCGACATCCCGATTGGCAGCTCTGCGCTGGCAATTTCGAACACACGGTACATACCGCAGGGCATTGTGGATTATTGTTTTGTTGCTGGCCACGGCGCTGTTTGCTGACTTTCTGGCCAATGACAAACCGCTGGCCTGCTCCTATAAAGGACACACCTATTTCCCGGTGTTACAGTCGTATGGCAAGCTGCTGGGCAAACATCAATGGCCGGAAGAATTCCATAGGGAGGACTGGCATGCCCGCTCCTATTCCTGGGTGATCTTTCCGCCCATACCTTATCATCCGGGTTACCTGGATCTCCAAAACACCCAATTTAAAAGTCCTTTTGAACATCAAACAATAAAAAACTGGCGCTTCAGGCATTGGTTGGGCACGGATATGCTGGGCCGGGATGTGCTCGCCGGACTCATCCATGGCACCCGATCCGCATTGGTGGTTGGCCTGCTGGGCACCCTCCTTGCATTGCTTATTGGTATAGTGGCGGGCGGGATGTCAGGTTATTATGGTGACGATAAATTTCGGGCAGGTCCCCTGGCCGTTCTGACCGGAAGTGTCGGCTTGGTGTTGGGTAGTTTTTATGCGATACAGGTAGTCCGTTTGTTTTCCGATGTGTCAAACATAAATGCAGGCATGTGGCTGGGGATTTTGGCAGGGGTGCTGGTATTTATTTTACTGTTTCGCGGCTTTTGGCTTTTGGGTAAAATCATGGATAAAAGATGGACAAAATTTCGAATCCGCATACCGGTCGATTTGATCCTTATGCGCATTATTGAGGCGGTACAGGCCATGCCGGGCATGTTATTGTTACTCGCGCTTATACCCCTCTTTCTTTATCCGGCTGTTAGCAATGTTGTGTTGATCGTTGGCTTGGTGCGTTGGCCTACGGTGGCCCGCTTTGTCCGCGGTGAGCTCCTTAAAATAAGGGTCATGCCCTATATTGAGTCGGCCGAACTGGCGGGAATACCACAGGAACGGATCCTCTGGCGGCATGCCTTGCCCAATGCGCTCCAGCCCTTGTTAATCCTGGCCGCATTCAGCATTTCATCCGGTGTTTTGCTCGAGGCGTTTTTATCTTTTCTTGGCTTGGGTGTGCCTGCAGATCAGGTGACCTGGGGCAGCCTCCTCAATCTGGCCCGCAAGCAGTTTGATGCCTGGTGGCTGGCGCTCTTCCCCGGCCTGGCGATCTTCCTCACCGTCACCGCTTTCAATCTCGCTGGCGATGGCCTGCAGGAATGGCTGGATGGGAAAAAACCGTATTTGAGATGAGGAGGTGAGGAGTCGAGGAGTGGAGGAGGTTTTGAGGGTTTGAGCCTGCCAGCCACTATGCTGGAGCTTGAGTATGGGAGTCAAGCTCCAGATTCCAGATTCTTGGATTCCAGATTATTCCACCCCCCGCGCGAGGCTTACGAAATGCCCTTTAGTAAATCAACGGAAATTTGACATTCGGTGTGAGAACCGACCATTGGACATTCGGTGAGTTAGAACTAAGAACCTGGAACAAAGAACCCAGAATTAAACCTAAAGGGCATTCAACATAAGCAACACCGTGCTCAGCTCTTGTTTGGCAGGGCGAGGCTCCCATTTGAATCCGGGAGCGGTGAAGGTTATATCTTTCCAGGTGCTGTAATAGGATTTTTCAACCGCCTCCGTAATACAAAATAATCGCCCGCTGGCACCAAAGCCCAGATTGGGGATTGTAAATCGGCCTTCGCCCTGATCACTCAGTGCCAATGCTCTCGTACTTCCGGATTGCAAAAAATAGACGGCGGTATTACCCGCAGTATATGCAGGAAAAAATTGAACATGTAGATCCGCACCAGCTCCTACTGCGGGCACTTCTTCCGGTTTGCCGGCACAGCCATATCCTGTTTCCTGTGTGACCATGAAATAACCTGTAACCCCTTCGCCATTGACCGGATCTATCCAGGTGCTCACACTCACCGAGCCGCTCTGACTGGGCTCCCAAAAAAAAGTATGTGTTGCCGGTCGGATACCACTATAAGCTACTAATGATGATAGCACCTGGGTAGCTGGCCATTTGATAATAATTGGTTTTACAACGGTTAGCTTTTCGCCTTCCAACTCGACTTCAAGGTTATAAATGGCTTGTGGCAGGAGAATTTGCTCCAGTGTACGCATGGATAAACGGTGTGCTATTTGCGCATTTATTTTACGGATTTCCGTCCAATGCAAACGCACATTACTATCTACAATGGTACCTGTAGAAGTGGCAAAACTAAATGCTTCAATTTCGATAACAACTCCTGATGCACTGCGCAAAACTACAGGCGCTCCCGAGGGAAAGGTAAACAAAGAGTCAACTGGTGAAGGCATGCCGGCATATACCCGAAAAATATTTCCATGTGGGTAAAGTGGCACCGTATCAACAACCACAAATTCATCCTTCTCTTTTTCGCAAGCCGAAAAAAGAACAATAAAAAACAACAGGATGAAACAATGTTTAAACATGATTTAGAAATACTGCCTGACACCCATTGCCAGACCAACATTGACATATTTTTGATCAACAGGATAATCCTTGATATTTAAAGGACTCATCCACACCCGGAGTTGTGGCTCGATCAAAAGGTGTAATTTAGGTTTCAGTGCATAGTTAAACCCAAGACTCATCAACAGGCTGCTGCCTACTTTTTTGCGAAAGGCCGGATAACTGTTTACCCCATTGGAATTAATGGACACCAGATTGGACTCCGGATCCAACAGGCTACCGCGTTGGGCAGTAGCTATATTCAGCATCACCCCGGTATTTAAATGAATAATCCAACGGCCACGGTCAATCTCGTAGGCCAGGATCAGAGGTACATCAAAAAACCGGTAGCGGTTGTATCCCACTTTGTCCTGTTGGCCATATTCAACAATAGACAGCGTGTCTATCCGAATGATTTGATTGGGACCATCGTAAAGGGTATCGATATTGATAGTAATAACCTTAGTTGTTTCAGCATTGGGATCCCGGAATTGTAATTTTTCAACAATATCCGTGTAGATAAGACCCGTGCGAAGTGCTAGGCCGCCTTTGAAGTGAGCATTCGCCCGGAAGCCCATGGAAAAAGCAAAACTGTACGATTCGGTTTCATTGCGCAGCGCTGCGTAATCGATCATGCCCGGTTCCTTATATACCAACTGTCTTGCAGCGTATTCCGGAGCCATGTAGGCATCGATCGACAGTCCGCGCAGAAAGCTATTGAAAGAGTAACAGTCAGGGCTGCCTTTTTTGCTACCACCCAATTTAAGTACACCTGGATAAAACTCAGCGTACCGTCCTTTGTCCATCGATGAGGTCTCATGGATCATCCCTGAATTACTCAGGTGCTGAGGCATGCCCAATTTCTGATTGGACTGTACAGTGGCGAACAGGTCTGAAGAAAATTCATCCTGAATCATCGCCTCATCGTTGCCTTCTTCTATTTTGGATTCAAGCTGATCAGATGATGTGGCTTTTTGATTAGATGCATTATTGCGGGCAGTATTGGATTTTTTAGAAGAATTGGCGGCGTTACGTGTGTTAATTGTTGATGCATCATCGGATTGTGCAGCGGCGTTTTCTCCCTGAGCAGAGGAGCTTGATTCGTTTGCTGCATCAAGGTCAGATGTGGTCATAACATCTGATTTGTCATATTGGCCCTGGCTTGTAGCCGCATTGTATACATCAGATGAGGATGCACTATTCGCTACCGAAGCAACCTGAATCGCCTCCGGTTGGTTCGCTTTGAATTCGCCATAAGCCATCCAACCAGCAAAAGCAGCAGTGATAAGGACAAGTGCGCCAAAACCAGCCCATCCATAAGGATGTACCCGCCGGTCCTTGCGCGCATCCACAATCCGGGACCACATACCTTCCGGTACCGGGGCAGATGCGTCCTTTAGCCGCTGCTTCAGCAACTCATCCATCTTGTATTTATTCGACTTGCTCATCATATTACATTAATGTTACTTTGGCCAGCCTCAGTAGTTTCTCCTGAAGCCATTTCCTTGCTTTTACCAATTGCGAGCGGCTGGTGCTTTCTTCAATAGCCAGCAACTCGGCGATTTCATTGTGTTTGTATCCTTCAATGACATACATGTTGAATACCATTCGATAACCGTGTGGCAACTGACTGACCAACTTGAGAATCTCCTCTTCACTGAGTTGAGTAATCGCATCGGGCACATCCGGACTTTCTTTAAAGTCATCTGTTACGGATAATTCCTGCGTAGGTTTGATCTTTCGCAGGTATTTCAGTGCCGTAGTCACCATAATACGTCTAACCCAACCTTCCAACGAACCTTCGAAGCGGAAGGATTTAAGGTTCTCAAAAACCTTAACAAATCCATCCTGTAGGATATCTTCTGCCTCAGACTGGTCTGGTGCATAGCGCAGGCATATCGCCATCATTTTACCAGAAAACCGGTCAAATAATGCTTTCTCACAATGGGCCTGGCCTCGGAGACATCCCTCGATAAGTTCCCGTTCGGTCAAAGTTGTCGGTTAGATTTTACCTTAGAAGAAGGTAAATTTAAACCTTTTTCCAAGATACCTGCAACCTGATGAACGCTGCCTGTGTGAAACAATAGAAGAATAGATTTTTTTTGGCCCACCATGCGTACTGTTGAAATCCACTCCACTTCGTTTGGTAGAACCCTGCATTTTACGCTAGTTTAGGTAAAAGACATTGCCAATAGTTGTTGGCAATGGTAACTATTTAACGCCTCAAACTAAATGAAAAACCTTATCTTTAGGGTGCCACACTGCAGGAAACCAATCATCTAAACTGTAGTTTATGGCTGAATACACCAACAAACCACTGCCCATCACGTCGTGGGCGGAAGATGATCGCCCTCGTGAGAAGTTGCTCAACAAAGGCTCGCGATCCCTTTCGGATGCCGAATTGATTGCCATCCTGCTGGGCTCCGGCTCAAGGGAGGAAACGGCGGTTACGCTGGCCCAACGCATTCTTTTGCAATTCCATCAAAATCTCAACGAACTGGGCAGGGCTTCCCTGGCGGAGCTCATGGCGTTTAATGGCATTGGGGAGGCGAAAGGCATCACTATCCTCGCAGCACTGGAGCTAGGTCGCCGAAGGCAGCTCAACGCAGCCCGCGATCTTCCGGCCATCCGGTCCTCTAATGATGCCTTTCAGATCCTGGAGCCCCTGGTTGCCGACCTGGATCATGAGCAGTTTTGGCTCATCCTGCTCAACCGTGGCAATAAAGTACTGGCACTCGAACAAATCAGTTCGGGAGGTATCACAGCGACCATTGTCGACCCCAAAGTCGTCTTCCGCAAGGCACTCCTGGCCAAAGCGACATCTATAGTCCTCTGCCACAACCATCCCTCAGGCACCCTGAAACCCAGCAACGCCGATATCGAACTGACCCGGAAGCTAAGACGTGCAGGCGATCAACTGGAAATCGGCGTGGTGGATCATCTCATCATTTCCAATCGGGGGTATTATTCCTTTATGGATGAGGGAATGTTAGGCTGATGCCAACAATCCAACGCGCATCGGGTTATGCATTGACGTATCTTTGCCCCTTATGGAAGCCGGTCAGGTAGATTTAAAATTATTAGGTCGGGTATTAGCCCTTGCTCAGCCGCATCGGGCGCTGTTTATCCGGGCTGGCTTAATGGCTGTGTTGCTCGCGCCATTGGCTACTTCGCGTCCGTTGTTGATCCAGCAGATGGTGGATCACCATATCCTATCCCCCAACCCCTCCGGCCTGCTGTGGATGACCATCCTCATTTTGGTCATATTAATTATCGAAGTGGCCATGCGCTATTCATTTATGTTTGCAACAAGCCTGCTCGGCCAAAGCGTGGTCCGGGATTTACGGGTCAGGATTTTTAATCATATCACGCATTTACAATTGCGGTATTTTGACAAAACCCCCATTGGTGCATCGACCACCAGGACCATTAGTGATATTCAGACGATCAACGAAGTTTTTTCGCAGGGCACTATTACCATTCTTGCAGATTTATTGACCGTAGGTACCGTCCTTATTATTATGTTTTTTACCAGTTGGAAATTGACGGTGATCTGTTTGGTCACCATGCCATTTTTGATCCTGGCATCCTATCTGTTTAAAGAAAAAGTGAAAGCCGCCTTTCAAAAGGTGCGCCATCAACTCCAGCAGATGAATACTTTTTTGCAGGAGCATATCACGGGTATGCGCGTGGTGCAGATTTTTTCAGCCGAGCAAAAAGAGCGGGAAAAGTTTAAGACAATTAACCGTGCGTATACACGGGCCAATATTGATTCCATCATGGCTTATGCGCTCTTTTTCCCGGCAGTAGAAATTATTTCGGCTACCTCGCTGGCACTCATGGTGTGGTGGGGAGCCCGCTCCGCAATTGGTGGCGATATCTCCCTGGGCGCATTAATTGCTTTTCCGATTTATTTAAATATGCTATTCCGCCCAATCCGGATGCTGGCGGATAAATTTAATACCCTGCAAATGGGGTTGGTTGCCGCGGAACGTGTTTTTGGCGTGCTCGACAATACCACCTATCTGCAGGAATCCGGCTCAGTGGAAGTCACCAAACTGAAAGGCGATATCCGCTTTGACCATGTGCGTTTTGCCTATGATCAGGAAAATATCATTCTTAAGGATTTAAGTTTTTCACTGGAATCGGGGCATACCATGGCCATTGTGGGGAGCACCGGTTCAGGTAAATCCACGATTATTAATATTCTGAATCGATTTTATGATATTCAGTCCGGCGAGGTCACTATTGATGGCCGCCGCATTCAGGATTACAATATATTTAATCTGCGCCAGCGCATAGGCATGGTCTTGCAGGATGTTTTTCTTTTTTCGGGAACTGTTGAGGAAAATATCACCCTGAAGGATCCTGCCATTACCCGACAGCAGGTCGAAGAAGCGTCCAAAATGATCGGCGCCCATGAGTTTATCATGCGACTGCCGGGCGGATATGATTTTCAGGTGCAGGAACGCGGTGCGACGCTTTCTATGGGGCAGCGGCAATTGATATCATTTGTGCGTGCCCTGGTTTTTGATCCGGATATTCTCATCCTCGACGAGGCCACCTCATCGATTGATTCCGAAACAGAGTCCGTAATTCAACATGCGATCGAGACCCTTATCGCCCGACGAACATCCATTATCATTGCGCACCGGCTTTCAACGATCCGCCATGCCGATCAAATTCTTGTATTGGAGGCCGGCGAATTATTAGAAAGCGGATCGCATGATGCTTTAATGCAAAATCCTTCCGGCCGGTACCGTGAATTGGTGGAGATGCAATTTGCCCTCATCGATTAGGTTCACGTGTTTGTCTCCAACCTGCTAATTTTTGTCTAATTGGTCACAATATGGGCCTGAAACACATCATAATTGTGAATGATTTCCTAATGTTAGCTGTCGAGCCAGCATTTTGCAGAGATTTTTCGTTAATTTGAGTATTATTAATGTATTGCGCCCATGACCTTGTTTTTCGAACGTAGCCGAATGAATCCATTTGCCAACCTGACAGGCATCCTGCTGATGATCCTGATGATGGTTGGTCTGTTTTATGTTGCTAAAGGGGTCTTTTGGCTGCTGACCCAGGCAGCGATTTTTTTAATTGCCGGCGCAATCATTATCCATTATCCTACTGTAATCGGCTTCTTCAAGTGGCTGTGGAATACCTGGAAAAAAAGCATTGTTCAAGGTCTGATCTTTACAGCGCTCACCGCGTTGCTCTATCCTGTAGTGTGTGCATTACTCTTTTTCAGGGCGCTCTTAAATCGCAAAGTAGCGGGGCTGGAGTCAGCCATCAAAAAGGAGCAACAAGGGGAATTTGTTGATTTTGAAGAATTGGAATCAGCGATGCACAACCGGAAAAAAAGTGTCCGCCAGGCCGAAGCTGCCCCCACCGATCGCTACAGCGACCTCTTTGAATAATTGCAGTAAATTGCAGGAAATACTTCCTGTCTGATCTATTTTTTTCTCATTACCGGCCTCCTATTAGCCCTGACATATATTGTTGTTCAGGTGCGTTATGTGTTTTACTGGAGCAGATCATCCGCTCGCGTTTACCATACGCCCAGTCCTGAGGAGTACCCTTCCGTTTCCATTATCATCGCCGCGCGCAATGAGGAAACGGTCATTGGCCGTACACTGTATAGGCTTACCCAAGCAAAATATCGTGGCACCCTGGAGATCCTGGTCATTGATGATCATTCCACCGATCACACCGCCCGGGAGGTTTTGTCCTTTACCAATTCTTCCATTCGATTGTTGGCCAATGCCGGCCAGGGAAAACGCGCGGCGCTGGACACAGGTATTCGGCAAGCGGTGGGGGAAATCATCTTACTGACAGATGCAGATTGTCTGCCAGAGTCCGGCTGGGTGGCTGCCATGGTTTCCCAATTAATGGAAAAAAATACCCGTTGGGTTTCCGGACCCGTCCTGGTGATTCCGGATAAGGGCATGGTGGGCTACTATGATGCACTGGAATCGCATGGCATGATGGTAATCACCGGTGCTACATTTGAAATGGGTTTTCCCGAATTGGCGCAAGGAGCCAGTATTGGCTTTTTTAAAGATGATTTTATTCGCTGTGGTGGATACGATGATTTTCCGGATCGGGCCTCTGGCGATGATGTGCTTTTGCTGGACCGTTTTCAGCACACGTTCCCGGGCGAATGCCGTTTTGTGCACGACAAAAATGCAATTGTTTATACCCATGCTCCATCGACATGGAAAAGCCTGATCGGGCAGCGCTTTCGCTGGACCTCCAAAGCAGGTAAGATGCAAAACGGGGCTGCAAAATTAAAGATGATCCTGGTCTATATCATGAGCTGGGCTGTACTTCTTTTTTTGCTCGGTTTGCCCTTGTGGAACGAGGAAATCCGAACGGCCGGATTTATCGTCGTAGGCTTAAAATGCCTTGCTGATGGCATTTTATTGGGAGCAGGTTTGCGCTTCACCCAGCAATGGAAATTAATGGGCATTTTTATTCCGGCCCTGCTTATTCATCCATTATTGGTCGTCCTGGCCGGCAGTATCGGTCCCATTCGAAAGTCCTATCGCTGGAAAGACCGGAAGGTAAAATAAGTGTAACCATCCTCAACATTTGTTGGATTAGCAATAGCTAATTATGGAAATGGTGATATTAAATGGTTATTCGGTTATTCGGAAAAATGTCCTCGAACAGCTCGCCCCCAGGACGTAGCTGACCGAGCACACCTGCGCGAGGCTTGGATAAAATCTGGATATGCCCTCAGCCGGCGAATGAGGCGTTGCCGGGAATAAGCAATATCCATTTAATCAACAACCCGCTACCAGGCACAGGGCCTAATCTCCACCGGTCCCCATTGGCATCATCGTGCCATCCTAATAAATGATGATTTTAAGGTTTTGCAGGTCATATCCCATACCCTGGCCGACATTCCCTTCTAAGTACCGCAATTACCCGGCCGGTAAAAAAAGCGAATCTCAATCTATTTAATCATCTATTAAAACATGTAACCATGAAAACGTTCAGTCCATTCACAATCATCTTGCTCAGCGGCATTGTTCTGCTCACAGCTTGTCAAAAAGAAAGCCTTCCGGAATTAAATGACCTTCAATTTGCCCAAAAGGAAATTGGTCTGGCAGTACCCGATGATGCCCAGGTTCAGCCTTTAGATAGCGATGCCCAACGCGCGTATCAAAATCTGCTCAGCTCTGTGGATAACTTCCGATCAGATGCATTACTGCCTGTTTTTATCAAGGCCCGATTTAAAGTCGTCAACAAACAAGACGATGGTGTTTTTGTAACCATAACTTATGAAGGCTATGGCTATGACTATCACAGCCAGGTAAAGGTCTGGATCAAGGAAGACCGGATCTACAATAAAAAAACTGGCCAGCGTTCAGCCATAGGAGCTCTCGCATTAGATCAGCGCGGACTGGTATTTACCAACCTGTTAGACCCTGAATCTGAAACAAAAGTTTTAGTCGAAAAATGGGCCATAAGTGGTGGACAAGGCACATTGCTAAACGCCACGGGTGTCCTGGACCGCTCCACGGCCAGACAAACCCAACCGAATGTGGAAGATGTCCTGATCTACGGCTTTATTCAAATTTAATCGCATCGATCTGCTAACTTAAAAAGGCCGGTTCCTAAAATGGACTGGCTTTTTTATTGTCCTGACAAATCGATTAATGGAATGTTGTTTAATGAACAATTTTGGGTCTTAGATTAGTGTATACATTCCCCTTAAAATGCAAAATGACCCCAAATGCTTTTCAAATTTAATGAGGTTCATTTTCCAAGACAAAAAAGCTGGAAGTATTGTGTAAATCCTTTTATGTCGCTTTATCACAGCTATTTTATCCAGATCTAAAATAAAAGGGGGCATTTGGGTTAGAAGCGAAAGTTGACATGAAAGAAGCCGTCGGTGATACGCATGGTATCCTGGCAGTTATTGATTGCTGTGAACTCGAAAGTGCCTTTGATCAGAAAATTGACAGTATCCACTTCCAATATGGTCAGGCGCCGCACCGATGTGGTGTCCATATCGTGACCGATGCATGCGGATGGTTTGTTCCAGTCAAGATATTCCTCGGTAGTCAATTGTAAATGATTATCACCAATTTTAGATTTGTATCTATACAATCTCAATCCTTGATAAATTGAATTGTTTGCCAATCTTCTGGTTGCTCTAAGCGAGATTGTTTTCGTATCTTTCCAGTAATACTGGCAGTCGATCGCATTACAGCCGAAAAGTGGATCTGAAACACATTTTGAGGTCCATTCTACCCCATTGACTTTGCAACGGAATACATCCGCGTGCCAAGAGGGCGTTTTAGGTTCTTCTTTTTGGCACGAAGATGCCACGGAGATCATGGTAATGAGGAGAAGAGCGAGATATTTCATTGTTTGGGGTTTAAGTGAGTAGCATTAAAAGCGAAAGTTGACATGAAAGTAGCCATCGGTGATATGCATGGTATCCTGGCAATCATTGATCGCTGTAAATTCGAATGTCCCTTTGATCAGGAAATTGACAGTATCAACTTCAAGGATCGTCAGTCTCCGCACCGAAGTGGTGTCCATATCATGACCAATACATGCGGCAGGTTTGTTCCAGTCTTTGTATTCGCGCTTAGGGTGTCCTAATACATTATCTCCAAATTCAGATTGATATTTATATAACCTCATTGATTGATAAACTAAATCATTATTCTCTCTCCGCACGGCAGACAAAGACAATGTTTTTGTATCCTGCCAATAATATTGACAGTCCACGGCGCTACACCCGAAGAGAGGATCAGAGATACATTTTGGAGTCCACTCCTCCCCATTGACCTTGCAACGAAATACGTCCACATGCCATGAGGGTGATTTAGATTCTTCTTTTTGGCACGACGATGCCACGGAGATCATGGTAATGAGGAGAAGAGCGAGATATTTCATTGTTTGGGGTTTAAGTAAGTAGCATTAAAAGCGAAAGTTGACATGAAAGTAGCCATCGGTGATATGCATGGTATCCTGGCAATCATTGATCGCTGTAAATTCGAATGTCCCTTTGATCAGGAAATTGACAGTATCAACTTCAAGGATCGTCAGTCTCCGCACCGAAGTGGTGTCCATATCATGACCAATACATGCGGCAGGTTTGTTCCAGTCTTTGTATTCGCGCTTAGGGTGTCCTAATACATTATCTCCAAATTCAGATTGATATTTATATAACCTCATTGATTGATAAACTAAATCATTATTCTCTCTCCGCACGGCAGACAAAGACAATGTTTTTGTATCCTGCCAATAATATTGACAGTCCACGGCGCTACACCCGAAGAGAGGATCAGAGATACATTTTGGAGTCCACTCCTCCCCATTGACCTTGCAACGAAATACGTCCACATGCCATGAGGGTGATTTAGATTCTTCTTTTTGGCACGACGATGCCACGGAGATCATGGTAATGAGGAGAAGAGCGAGATATTTCATTGTTTGGGGTTTAAGTAAGTAGCATTAAAAGCGAAAGTTGACATGAAAGTAGCCATCGGTGATATGCATGGTATCCTGGCAATCATTGATCGCTGTAAATTCGAATGTCCCTTTGATCAGGAAATTGACCGTATCTACTTCAAGGATCGTCAGTCTCCGCACCGAAGTGGTGTCCATATCATGACCAATACATGCGGCAGGTTTGTTCCAATCGGTGAATATTTCTTTGAAATTTCCAATCACATTATCTCCCATGAGTGATTTATATTTATATAATATCATACCTTGAAAAACGGATTTATCATTAGATCTCCTTACAGCTGTTAATTCTATTGTTTTCGTATCTCCATAGTACTGACAATCTACCGGATCACACCCGAAGAGCGGATCAGAAACACATTGTGGTTTCCATTCCTCGCCGTTGACTTTACAATGAAATATATCCACGTGCCAGGATGAGCCGGTAGGGTCCTGTTTTTTTACACAGGCGCTGATAGATGCAAGGACCAGGCTGATGAGGATGATGCGAAGTAACACATGGGCAATTTTAAGGTAAAGACTGCTAAATGTTGAAGTGCTGTTTTCAGTGCAACTTGAAATACAAAGTTAAAAGCCGAAAAGGTCGAATTGAAGTAAATATCGCAAAAAAAACATACAATTATAAATTACCCTATTGGTCATTTTTCTCCTCACTATGTAAGCTGATCTAATGTCGATTTTCCGCCGTTGAGCCAGGACACCAGCATAAATCCTTTGGAGGCCATCCACTCACATGCCATGCGGCTGCGTTTGCCTGTATCACAAATTAAAATATACGCATTAAACCGATCCAGGGATTCAACGGCTTTCTCAAAACCGGCATCCAGAAAATCAATATGGAGTGTTTCCAATTGTATTTTATCCTGCTCAATTTCACGCAGGGTACGGACGTCGATCAGCATGGTATCCGCATGCGTGCGTTGCTCTGAAAGTAAGGTCTCTGCACTAATTGATCTAACCGGAAAATTCATCTACATTCCTTTGAAAAAATACCAAAACGAATTCCGGATACCTCAACTTCATTCCGACCTATTTACTGCACAATAACCACGCCTGTTGCCATAAACTTTAGTTCGTGTTTCGGCTCGGTGATCGCAGCTATTTGTTCTTTGCTCAGGCCTTCATCCTCGGCATAATGACGCTGGTCTTCCACACTGGTTGTTTCCCAGGTCGCCTGTCCCGCCATCACCACTTCGGAGCCACTCAGATCTTTGGGCACAAAAAAGCCGTAATCCTCAAATTGAACAAACATCGTCTCGGTAACCTCAGGGTTGGTAGAGCCCACTTCCATCCAGCAGCCTTTGGTCTGGCATACCGTAGTCACCTTGCCCCGTACTTTCAGGTTGACCGTTTCTGCTTCCTTCATCAGTCCGAGCAGGGTCTCAAAGGATACCGCGTTGTCGGGAGTGATCACTACACCAAAATGGATAACGGGCTCCTCCGCAGCAGCTGCTTCATCGCCACTACTGGCAGCCTGATTGCCACAACCAAATAAGCCGAAAGAGAGAAGTGATATGTATATCCAATTCCTTGTCATAACGTGTTTAATTTGTCACAAAGGTACTGGTTAATTCCTAAAGCATGTGCGGGTGGCACGATGATCCATCTCATGACACTCCTGTCGCATGCCGTCAATAGCGGCATTAAAAAAGCCGACCTTCCAGAAGGAAGGCCGGCTATAAAGTGGATTTCGCAAAATTAAAATGGACAAATTGATGAGATAGTCCTACTACCTTCTGGATGGAAGGATCTTTTTTCCACGATAACGCTTATTCATTTATGGGATTAATGGATGGTCCCATATGTTTGGTTGAAAACAAATAGGCAACCGATACATTCACAACATAATCCGCGAATGCCGCATCGCCATGTGAGTTATTGATTTTGTCTGAAGTACTTCTGATACGGTTGCGCTCCAGTGCGATAGGTACATGGAGGTTAAGGGCCAGCCGTTTGTATTGCACATTGATGCCAGGCTCTACCGATACAATATAACCCGGGCGACGGAATCCTTCTGATTCACCAACCAGGTCGGTAGCCGGAATCCCCTCAAGACGGCTTCCAAG
>JAGNXB010000030.1 GCA_017985675.1 Saprospiraceae bacterium
GCTGGTTGCCATTTTGCAAATTGTTCCATGAGCGCATGCACATCAACCTTGTCCGAACTGATTGTCCCGTTAAATTGTACAGGCACCGGGGATTGAAGTGCACGAAATTGTTCAGGCAAACCCATCACCTGACCTTCCAGTCGCAATTGAGTCCCTGCCAGCCCTACAAGCAAGTCAGCTACTTGCAGGCGGTCATCCGCTATAGTTAATGTACCCTGATCGACCTGCACCGGATCGCCCAAATAGCGTAACTGAACCTGATCCAAACCAATGGTACCCGTTGCTTTCAGATCGGAGCGATTCAGTTTACCTCTTATGATCAGGTTGCTAAAATGTAACATACCCTGCTCACCGGTAAGTGTTGCCGTTTGGATCAATGCAACGGGCAGACTGCCATTTGCACGAATATCCAGGACAGGGTCATTCAATTGGCTAATTTCTCCGGAAAGGGTAAAGGGCTGACCGCTTACCATTCCTTCGCAGGAATGCACATTCAGCCGTCCAAATCCGTAAGGTTTGCCCAGCGGTTGTTCCCACTTCAGATCAAGTACAATATCTTCTATGTCTGGCCCTGAGGGCAATTTCAATGTGCCCTTTTGCCACTTCAGACTGGCCTTCATCGCGGGAAGGTTTGTACCACGCAACATGCCTTTGGCGGTAAACTCAATCGAAGCCGTCCCTGAGGGATTCAGTTTGTTGGCCGATTCAGGAAAATAGCTGTGCATCAATTGCCAAAGCTCTTCAATTGGCACCTCACCCGTTTGTGCAGTCAGATCGAGATAGGTCTGCTTCTCACTTGGCTCGATCAATCCCTTGATATGACAGTCCAGGCCATTGACTTTGATGTAAGTGTCATTTAGTGTATACCGATTGGCCTTTACATCAATATCCAGGATGCCTTCTGTTTCAACCTGCCAAAGGGAAGCAGACTCCGAGTCGCTTTTAGCCCCTGTGGACAAAGCGCCCTTGATCTTATGCTCGATTTGCCAATCATTTTCTACAAATCTGCCCTTGATCTCTGCTTCTTCTGTATTTAAATCAACATGTTGATTTTTTGCCAAATCAGCATAGTGGATATGTATGTCTTCGAGAAGCGCCTTGCGAATGTCCAGTGCAAAAGGTTTGTCCGGATCTTCTTCAGCCTTTTCTTTAAAGACCAGGTAGTTGGGTTTCCCTTTTTTTGATGTGATCAGGTTAATCATTCCCGACTCGAGCAACAGGGCATCCAGCGAAGGGACATCCGACCACAAACTGGACCATTTCATGTGAACTGCAAGCTTTTCACAAGCCAGAAGCGTGTCCCCATTTGTATCTTCCAGCAACACATTGGTAAATGTCCCTTGGATTTTGGGGAACGCGCGGATAAAGGAAAGATGGAATTCAACTACTGTCAGCTCCGTTGTCAATTCGTCTTTTACCAGGCGCAACACTACCTGTCCCAGTCTATCCTCAAAAATCCAGGCCAACATATATAGCCCTACGAGGGTAGAGATGCCTATAATAGCTACTCGTTTAAGCCAGAAGATAATGCGTTCAAGGACCATGGGAGAAAGAAAAACAGTACGTTAACAACGGTTCACATCACAAATTTGATATATATCTTGGAAAAGTTTTGCATTCTCTTGCACGAAATATCACTAAGACGTATCTTTGCGGTCGCTTTTCACTAAAAGTTAAGGGCTCATAGCTCAGCTGGTTCAGAGCACCTCGCTTACACCGAGGGGGTCGGAGGTTCGAATCCTTCTGGGCCCACAAAGAAAGACTTCCTTCGGGAGGTCTTTTTTTTGTCCTGCTCAATCCCTCCATCGGCTCCACAACCGATTTGATCAATTATCGTCTCTAAAGCCGATAATTACCATTTAAGCCACACGGGATGTATATTGTCGCTGAATTTGAACATGGATGAATAACAACCCGGAAAACAGCGCATTCAAAGAGGCCTTGAAACAAATCACTGAGCCATTCCTAAATTTATTCAAAGCCTCCAAAGCCTTGTGGGGAATTAACCTTTCATACCTTTTGGAAGGCTTTGCATACTTTGGAATGTTAGGTCTGCTGGCCATGTACTTTAATGAGTATGTTGGGCTGAATGATATCCTGGCCGATCAGATGCTTGGTATACTGACGGCAGGGATTACGCTGTCCATGTTGATATTCGGTGCAACCGTAGACCTGATTGGTGTGCGGCGATCCCTTATTATTTCGGTTATACTCATGCTGATTGGTCGCATCCTGATTGCCTGGGCCCCCGGATTGGTAGAAGGGCAGGGATTATGGGCACCCGTCCACATGGTTGCGATGTTTGGCATATTCTGGCTTATTCTGGGCAACGGTATCTATCAGCCAGCAGCCTATACGGCAGTGAAAAAATTTACAACACCGGAAACGTCTGCCATGGGCTACGCGATGTTGTATGCCATCATGAATCTGGGGGCTTTTTTACCCGGACTTGTCTCACCGCCTGTTCGAAAAGCATTTGGTATTACCGGCACCTTTTGGATGTATGCGGTCATTACGGTAATTGGGTTGGCCTTGATTACCATTTTGATTACAAAAAAGGCCATAGCTGAGGCCCAATTAGCGAGTGGAACAACCGAAGAGGAAATACCTGAAGAAGACAAAAAATCCTTTAAAGAACAGATCCTCTATTACCTGAAAAACTTTCCGATTACCGATGCGCGGTTCATGTTTTTCATTTTTATCCTCATTCCGGTTCAGACTTTGTTTGCACACAACTGGCTCACCATGCCGCAATATTGCAAACGGGCATTCACCGGAATCGTGCAGGATAATTTCGAATTTTTTGTCAATTTCAATCCGTTGCTGATTTTTGTATTGACACCCATCGTAGCGGCGTACACCGCCAAAAAAGATACCTACCGCATGATGATCTATGGCACCCTGGTCATGGCGGCATCGCCGTTTATTCTAGCCAGCGGACCGCATATTGTTTCATTGTTTGCTTTTTTGATTGTCATGACCATTGGCGAAGCAATGTGGCAACCGCGCTTTTTACAATGGGTAGCAGAAATAGCCCCAAAAGATATGACTGGCATTTATATGGGACTAGGCCAGTTTCCCTGGTTTATGACCAAGGTAGTCACCAGTCTTTATGCCGGTTGGTTTCTGATGAACTATTGCCCGGAGGAAGTGCCTGTTTCCAGTTTGAACACAGAAACCATGTGGCTCATTTATGGGGCTATTGCGATGATTAGTCCCATCGCATTAATCCTTGCCCGTTCCTGGATGGTGAAAGGATTTAAAGTAAAACATGGGGAATAATCATCCCAGGTCCGAAATATAATGCGAATGAATTGGTTCGCTTTTTTAGAACGCACATCAGGACACCTAATGATAACTGCAGTTTTAATTCATCACCTCAAACCCTAATTCAAGCGGTTGTTATAGAACCATAAAATGGAGGACCCACATGTACCCGATCCCTTTCAAATGGCCGTGCAAAAAGAAGTCGAAAAAAGAATGACGGAACTTCGAAAGGACTTTGCTGTGGAAATGGAAAAGGCCATTAAAAATGGTCTGGAGGGTATAAATCAGTTAAATGCTGCCTTGATGGTCTCACGTAAAGAAATAGACGACGAATTAAACGAGATTAAACGTACAAGGGTCATAGCTGAAAAGGAAGGCGAAAAAATGGCGCGCGAATATTTAGAACAAAGTCGGAGCAAACTTGTAGCCTTCACGCAAACAGAACAATTACGCCAATTAACCTCTTCCCATTTGGCCGCCGGAAAATCAGTTAAAGAGATTTGTTTTTGGTTGCAAGTAGATAAAACCTTCGTAGAATCCATTGAGGACATGTTCAATCGCAATAGACATGCCCGTCATTCACTTGAAAAAAATATAAAGATGACCTTGGCGGGCAATCCAAAAATTCGATATGAAAATAAAGGGCGTAGCGGTACCGTTTGGTTTGAAAATGATCAAACGAAATTTGATATGTGGTGGGAGTTTGGCGGTGGTGATGTTCTTGCTATAATTAACATACCCTCAAGGAAGAATTGGGAAAAACGCACCAACCTTCCGCTGGAACAACGGGAAAATATCTTGCATTTCATAGGCGAACAAGTTATTCGTGATCAAACCTCGGGTAACCATCAGTTTGAAATTGGGGATGATTTCCTGACCATCCGCAGCTAAGTAGTATCCCTCTTTATTTCTTCCAGGTCTGCTTCCACTATCCCTGCGGGGGATAAAATAGACGGATGGATGGTCAGCCTAAAATGTTTTACCGCAAATCCAAACCATCTCTTATCTTAAAGCGCATTCTACAACGTTTTTACTACCCGGGTGTGGATCGAACATGGAATGGTAGTCTTTAATCAGGCTAAAAAAAAATAAATTAATACGATGCTGCTTAACCTCCCTGCGCTTTCTGAAAATAAACGGTATCGCTTTGCCTTAGTCACGCTGATGTATGTTGCTCAAGGCATACAAATGGGGTTGATGCTTGTGGCAATACCTGCATATCTGGCTAAAAATGGTTTGTCGCCGGCAGCTGTTGGCGGGTTTATTGGGGCTACTATGTTGCCCTGGTCATTAAAAATCATTGCAGGCCCAATCATGGACCGTTTTAGTTTTCTACCCATGGGTCGTCGTCGGCCGTGGATCATGTTTGGCATAACGGGTGCAGCGATTGGCTATTTTATGATGGGATTTGTCCAGGACCCGTTACAACATATCGTGATGTTTACAGCTGCGGCGGTGATTGTAAGTTCATTTACGGCTTTTATGGATGTCGCCATTGACGGTCTGGCCATTGAAATAATCCCCATCCAGGAACAGCCTAAAGCGAATTCGTACATGTGGGGCGGCAAGGTCCTCGGCGCTGCATCTACGACTGCAGGTGCTGCATGGACCTTAAGTGCATTCGGCTTGCAGACCACATCGCTCGTTGCGGCTTTTTGTAGTATTGTCTTTTTATCATTACCCCTCTTAATGCGTGAACGACCCGGTGAGCGATTCCTCCCCTGGACCTCCGGCCAATCGTCACCTATTTCCCTACAGCTCCAAATGGAAGGGTGGGGAGAAATAGTAAAAAGTCTGATAAAAGTAATTTTTTTACCCGCAAGTATTATCATAAGTCTGGTCAGTTTTCTGCATGGCATCACCTATGGTTTATTTGACGCGATCATGCCGATGATTACGGTACAGGAGTTAGGCTGGGATGATAAATCTTTTTCCAATCTGGCAGCAATGTCCGGATTGATTGGTGGTGTTATTGGCTTTCTTGCTGGTGATCGACTGGTCATTTGGTTTGGCAGAAAACGTGCATTAACTTATTTGTTTTTTAGTCTTATCACCGCCGCATTAGTGGTTGGTCTCGCTGCGGCTCATTGGCATCAGGACTGGCCCATTCACGCTTTTGTTATCGCCACGTATTTATTACGCACATTAATTTTGATTACCTTATTTGCAACGGCAATGGCACTTTGCTGGACGCCCGTCGCGGCCACACAATTTGCCATTTATATGGCGATTGGCAACTTGGGCATTTCTGCCGGCGCGGCACTTCTGGGTTTCTTAAAATTGAAGTTCACCTACGACCAGATCTTCTTTGTATTTGCCCTTATCCTCTTTATCACTCTTGCTATCTTGAGCCGAATTAAAGTTGATGAGCATGTGGCAAGGTTGGAGTGGCTTACAGATGAAAAGGTAGCAGAAGGGGAGGAAGCTGAAAAAACGATTTAACGAAATGTTGATCCTATTCTAAGCATTACCTTCCTTTAAATATTGTTGCTAGTTAATGGGTATTTTTTGGGGGAGCGAATCTTTATCCGGTATAGGTTCACCCTCCAACCAGGGTTTGATATTGGGTGATACAAATGAATCCATTGCCCTTGGTTTTGTTGGAATAGGTGGCCTGGTTTCTTGCCTTTGATCCATGTTCATCAGCACTCCGATCTGAATAAGAACTATCGCTATAATAATCCAGGGGGCGAATGGTGAAAGCATAACATTTCGCATTATTTGCCACCACGTATTTTTTACCGGAACAATAGATGTTGAAACAGTAGTTTGTTTACCAACTCTTACAAGCCATGCTGAAAAATTATCTCTTGACCTTTGGATACATTCTTGCCGGATAGTTTGTATGCGCATAGCATCGGACAATCCCGGTCTAGTGATAATATCCTGCAGTTGTGTTGTATTCAGGCTCTCTAAAACCCCGTCCGAGCAAAGGAAAAAACAGTCACCTTCCTGCACATCACACACCACATGGATGTCGGGCTGGACGGACCTTTCTGTACCCATTAGTGCCTTGGAAATGACATTGCGATGAGGGTGAGTCGCTGCCGCTTCCTCCGTAATGAGTTGCTGATCCAACATTTCCTGGACCAGTGAATGGTCAGACGTTTGATATAAAATCTGGTCCTTCCGGAAATAATAAATGCGACTGTCGCCTGCGTGTGCAATAGTGGCACATAGCCCATGTATCATGACAAATGTCAGGGTTGTCGCCATCCCTTTAGCATCCGGATTGTTCAGCACAAATTCAGACAAAGCAGTTTCAGCTTCCCGGGTTGCGGTATAAATGTCTTCCGAACTACACGTTTGTTTGCCTTCAAAATACTGCCCAAATAGGGCACAAACAATTTTACTTGCTTCCTGTCCCATTGCCGCCCCGCCTACCCCATCACATACCAAAAAGAAGGTGCTGGATACAGGTTCCTTTCCCGATGGATGGTTGGGGAAAATGGAATCCTGATTTTCATCCCTTCTACCCACTTCACTCATGCCATAGGCAGTCAGTATTAAATCAGGAACTGCCGCAGCTGGGGAAGTAGATATGCTGGATTCGACTTGCATAATGTTCAAATACTGGATTATTCCGGTGTGATCTGAAAGAGAATTCGGGCGGCGCCCAATGTAATGATGGTGCCATCCTGAAGGGGAAGTCGTTCATGATCCTGTAAACGCAAACTTCGTTGACTGATATAAACACCATTTGTGCTGGGAACACCTGATTCGTGGCCGATATCCCAAATAAAGTAAGTGAATGAACTGGGTTGGATAGGATCGGGACTCACTTCAATAACACAGTGCTTCCGACTCACCGAAGGATCCGTTAATAAGATATCAGCGCCCTGCCTTCCGATGACGTGCTTGCCGACATTTAATTTAATTACGCGGCCATCAGGCATATGAAGACAACCTGCCGGATTAGCTCGTAATTGCTGAATATTTTCTTCCGGTTCATTTGGTGTAAGACTGGATGCCGGGGCCGGCTCCTGAAAAGAATAGGGCGACCAGGCAGGCGCTGGGGCGGAAGGGCCTGATGAAGTTGGTGGCGGACCAAAATTGGGTTCGCTAAAAGGTGGCGGGTTACCCGGAGGTGGATAGTTGGAAATTTCAGGTGGCCCTGAACTCTGATTAACTCCAGGTATTTCTACCCATTGCCCGCAGGATGGACAAATGACTGAAAATAATCCTGGGATGATTTCTATGGAAACACCACATTGAGGATTGGAGCAGTTAATAGTAGCCATAGTCAATACATTTCAGGATGGAATTAATGAGGGAGATCAACCTGCAGATATATTACGCTCACCGGAACGGGGAGTTGGCGCCTGATAGGTGATCAGTCCCCTTACGGTCAATTGTAATGCTTCTGCAAACCGTTGCATATAAACAAATACAGCAGCCGTTTCTTCAAAGGGTAACTGTGGTATTTTAAGAAATCCCTGGGCACAGGCTCTAAGCTGATTGACCTGACCGTCCTTCAATTGATTCCGGACAAAGTCCCGATCCAATGTATCCAGTAAGGATTCAACCAACCCGGCCAAATCACCAAAATAAGCGATGAGATAAACCGGTGGTTTGTCGGGCAAAACCCATTTAAAATAACCCTGTGTCTGCCGGATGGATGAAAGAATTGGCATACAAAATGCTACACGGGCAGGATCTTTTATCCGGTGCTCCATGATGACCTGATTGCCAAATCGCACAATAGCATCCAACTGGCTTTGAAAAAACAAATACCATTTAAAAGCCAACGCATTGCCTTTTAAAGATAAAATAGCTGGAATATATCCTTCGGCCAATTTACCATCCTGCCACTCCGCAATCTTCATGCGATTTGGACCCGGCTTCATAGCGGCCCGCGCTTTTTCCTGGGAGAGGCATTCCAGTGTGCAATCCGGTACGAGATAAGGATGCCGGATGGGTCGGGTTTCGGGTGTGCCTGCAGGAAGTCGCCGGCCTTCCCGTACCACAAGAAAAACATGAAAACGCTCACCCGCTGTGGCTACAAACTCCACAACGGGCAAAGACAGCGGAATTTGTAACTGCCGGAATGTGTCTTGATTAATTTCTACCCGGTAACCGCCCGGCAAAACTGCCCGGCAGGACTCCAGTGTCAATCGCACGGTTTGGGCATTACTGCCCGGAGAGGAAGAAATGACCAATTGACTATCCGGCAAGAGTCCAAATCCCATTACCGCATGCAAGGCTATTGCCCTTACATCGCGTTGCTGATCCTCCACACTATCTTCAAGATGTCTGAAATGCTCAGCACCCAGCTTCATACCGTTCTCCCAATTCTGTGGGTAATATTGCAATTCAGGAAAAATCATATCATTATATTGAGGGCAATAAAATGTTTAAAAAACTTACCGGTTAATAATAACCGTTTTTTCAGGATCAATAGGGGTTTGCGTCCGTCTTGATCGGTAATCTACTCCGGCAAGAGCATCCTTTGGCACTCGCCTTGCCTTGATGATATCACCATTCTGTACAAGATTTGAAGCTAAAGAAAGGTCCGGGTCAAGAAATCGCTTTTTCCGCCACCAGGATGAAGGCTTCCACCAGATCCACTTGACAGAGAACAGCCACCAGAAAGCCGGATCTCCTGCATATTCATTTCCAAGATCCTGAATAGTGTCACGCCGGTGTTTCCGGTGTTCCTGCATATTCAGACGATAAACACTTCCAAGCAAAGCTTCACGTGGCACTTCGATCCAGGGTGTAGTCCAACGGCCAAAAAGGTAATAATCATCATGCAAACTTTTTCTTACCCGGAAATTAACCCTTATTAAATCTCTCCATGGCCAATGCTCCGTATTTATCTCTTCAAGGGGATATAACCAGGCATTTTCTACTACCCGAAAGGGGATCTGACCTGCCAAATCAAACAATTTCAAGACCAGAAATGGTAATAGAAAAAGGAGCGGTGCATCCCACATCGTTACTTCATCCTGAATGGATGAAAGCTTTAAAAATACCAGGGCGCGTGGAGAAGCCGCAAAACAAATAGAAGAAGCCAGGCTAAGCAGCACAGTGAAGGATAATTCGGGCAGATGGGAATCCTTGTTATACTCCGTCCTGTTGCGTATAGTCCAGGTATTATAATAAAGCGACCACAGATGCATTCCGCCAATAAAAAGCATAACCAAACGCCCTGCCCAAACGGAATGAAGCGACTCGCCCAAAAAGCGGTCAACCAGCCAACCTGCAAGTGAACTCAGTAGCAGCGCACCCAAAATATGTTTGGCTGTTCGGGAGGACAATGTTCTCCCTTTGCTTTTAACGGCAAACTTGAACCAAAAGGCTGCGATTATGGCAAGTATTGTCCAGATGATTATTACCGGATCTTTCATTTGATAGTCGGTTTCAAATTTGTTTCGACTTTATTATTAATATTAAGTTCGTCTGGCATATATTTTTGTCTCATGTTCAAAATGTATTATTGACAAATATATGAAAGCTAAGACAAGTAAATTGAAGAAATGTAAACATTATCCATATACATGGGCCGCAGAATGGACATCAGGAACAGGGTGATCTCTTTTGTCCAGAATTGTACCGATTCCCAACACTGAATGACCAACATAAACTCCCCTGTCCCCTTCATAAAGATGGATTCGCGTAATAACAGGTACCTCAATTGGAATAAAGTAACTGTACAACAATTCCTCCAGTACCCGGTGGATTCCTCCTCCCTCAAGGTAACCATCCAGTTCATCCAGCGCAACCTGATGAATATGCACCTGAAGAACGGGCAGATCATCTCTGAAAAATTCGCCCAGTATGACCGATTCGCCGAGTCGCATATTGGAGGGATCACTATCGGATTGCGGTATAGGCAATTCTACTGGAGCAGTAAAATCTATGGTGACCTCCTTGCCAAGCACGGACTGAAAACAAAGGGCTGTAAGTGGCCAGTTGCCCGCGACTTTAAATGAAAGCGGCAGGATATAACAAAGCAGAAACCGCTGTCGGTCATCCAGGAGATCTCCAAACATATCCAGCCCCCATAATTGACTCAGAAAGTTGGGGAAATGGTCTGCCCATTTTTGCTCCAGTTGCTCCGCTTCAATTCTTGGCCAGTATAAAACTTGCTCAAAAGGAAGAAAAAAAGAACGCGCATCCTGAATCTGGCGGGTGATTGCTTTGCTTTTTTCAATTTTGCTGGGATAATCTTCCTCCGTGCGCAAAAAAAGCCCCTCCGGAAGGCCATCAAAAAGTCCTTTTCTGGCCATGGATATTTGCCAAACCTCCATCTCCGGGAAAAAACGTTTTTGGATTTGCTGGATCTCCGGTCCGCTGCGTCGCCGTGCAGGCCCCACAGGTGCTAGTACAATTTGCTCCAAACTGAGTGAATCATCCTGAGCAAGAATTGAAGCAGCCAATGCTTCTGGCCTTATATCAAAAATGGCTTTGTATTCCAGTTGTTTCAGGTCCTTCATCGACTTTTGCTTTTGGTATCAGACCTGATCCCAACGAATATCGGAATCACACCGCTTGATCGCTCCTCAAGTTGCGACTGAAGTTGGTGGCATACGGATTCCCAGTCCTCTTCCTGAGCACCCCCTGAAGGCTCCAGCCATATCTCTAACCGGCGTGTCATGCCATGGATGCCGGTATTATCCACCCCTACACCATCCTGGATAAGAATAGTACTGACACGATCCTGCAGCCAGCTTTTGCAAAAGATCCGCACATCTTCACGCGTGACCAGCCTGCCCCTGCTGAGCAAGGTATACTTGAGCGCATCAAGGCGAGCCGTCGTCTCGAGGGGGTCAGCGCCCCCACTGGTCGGAGTGAGCAACTCTATACTCTCCGTTTCCAGGATGGCTGCGATATGCGTTGGACAGCCCAATTTTGTACGGGCAGGAATCCGGTTGGCCAAATCACCTACAGATGTCCAGTATTCCACCCGGACCCTTATTCCGGATTGGGTTCCCGGCTGCAAAAAGAGATATACATCCTGTGTCGGTTTGGATTTATCGGTAACGGTATTGATTTTATTTCCCAAAAGTTGATGGACATCCTCCAACGACAGAGTGTCCGCCGCTTTTTGCACCAGCTCCTGATGGGCATAATTGTCCTGGAGCAGGGAGATGACATAAGCCAGTCGCCGCCATGCATTAAAATCATCCCATCGACCCACACCACCGTACCGAAGGGTGTAGGTCGGACTTTTGTCTTCCTGAAAATCGGCAAATGGTTTGTATAAAAATGGCGGGTATTCTGGCGGTTTTTCCTGATATACTTTCCGGATGGACAGAAAAGGTTCCTTCGGCTCCAGATGTATCCATTTGAGCGCGTTGGTCTGGAGATAAAAGTGTTCGCCCTTCCCAATGCCGCATCGCTTGCGGTTTACCACCGGAAATACATTAAATCGAATCCGCAGATTCTGTTCCAGCTCATGGATATGAATGGACTGGTCAAAGTGAAGTTCAAGAAAATAGATTTCCTTCTCCTTTTCAGGCAGGAGATTGTCGAGTGCCTTTTGCCAGGAACCGACATCCATTCCATTTTTACCAAACCAGTTTTTCAAATAGTCGGTGGGGACTACTGCATTTACTTCTGGCACGACCGCATCAATAAATGTCAAAAATTGCCGCCCGTACCGTGACCGCATATCGGATTCCAACTGATTAATACCATTGAGATGATCTTCCAGAATCACTTCCTTATGGGGCAAACCTGATTCTACCCGCAGCGGCACCCCATGCAGACTAATTCGCACCTGCCTCAATCCTTTAAAAAGGGATGCCCGTTCATCACTTTCAAGACTTCGTCCGACCAAATCAAACCATAAAGACGCATTGCTCCAGTCTTTTATCGGGGCTGCCGATTCAAAACCGATAAGCAGTGATTTAAACTCCACTTCATCCTCTTCCTGATTTTTACGTCTGCGTGGGCGGGCATTTAAATCAAGCAATTGGCTTTCGGTCGACAATAGAACAATCTTTAATGGCAATAGCCGCACCGGGAATACAGGCGTAAATTCGAATGGCTCAGTTTGGTCATCCTTTGCATACGTCAGCGCAGTTGCTTCATCTGCCATCACCGCATCCTTATAAGGGTCTGCCGTTGCCAGGGCATAGGCAGGTCGTGGCAAATGATAATGTTCCGGCACCAACACCCTGATAATGCGGTCCATTATCCGCATTTCCGCATCATTTATGTGTTGGTAGACACGCTCCAGCTCGGAGGCTGTGGCCCCTGCCATAAACCGGACCAATGGATCAAAAGCCTGCGCGATATCCCGCTCTACATCCTCGTAGTCTATACCCCACTCTTCTGCTGCGCGGTACAGAATAGATTCGTAAAGTTGTCGTGCGGTTGGAATCATCGTTGCGTTTTCCTCGTTAAACCAATTCGGAAGAGCATCCTTGTTTGAATACGCAAAACTATTCGAAAAACCGGAAGTATCCCGCCTCCAATATACAGACATAACCGAAAGTAAATACCATATTACCCTTATTCTGCTCAGAATGGGCTGTAGTGATTTAATATTGCCCTGAACTATGCGTGAAAGTAAAGCAGATTAGGATATTATTTGTCTGATATTTCTGAATACAACGAATAACACCAAATCCTAATTTATCCTGATATAATTTATATCGCTGATCAGAGAAATACTTGAATTTAAATTTACGGAAGCCAGTTACTCGACAACTAAACCTTGTTATTATCAAACCCAGGAATACGCATCAAGCTCAGTTATAATTTTGGGAATGCGCATCCTCACTACCACAACCTCCACCATTTTTTGCCCGACTCTTTGGCATCGGTTTTTGTGGATTCCGATTCGTTTTGCTCAAATTCCGGTTCTACATCCTGGAATCCAAGTCCGGCATGAGCGGCTGTTACCTGACGGATATATTCCTCACTTGAAACGCGGTCGTTAGGCCCAAAAATCCGAGCCAGACGTCTGGATTTTAGCCGGAGCTGTTGTACCAGAATCCACTCCTCGGCATCCAGCACAAGGTTGCCATCGACAATGTCCATACCCAGGACTGGCATATAGGTGCAAGGTGCTTCTATCCAAAACGTACCTGTCTCCAACTGTACTTCAACCAAATAACGACGGTGCTCTGCATCGGTCACCAAATGGACCTGTGTCAATATATGGCCATTACACTTACTTTCATAAGCCTCAATAAAACGGGATGGCAACGTTGTTGCCTTGTCCGGATCCAACTGATCATTATGACGGGGATGTAGAAAATAGGGTGGGAAATCCCGATGAGTAACTGTTGACCTGTTTGCCATAAATAGGTTTCTTGGATTATTTGTGTTTTCCACTCAGGAGACAAAACTTACTGAAGACTATATTTTTGTTGACTCATTCCCATTTTTCGTTCCACATGAAATACATTGGCAATTTCAATAGGTACATTATACCTTGATTTGGACCCATTGACGCTCTCCAGGATAATATACAAACCCTTATCAACAAATTCATTGAATAGCTTCTTTTTAGCCTCCAGATGAAGCATCTGAACCGAAACATCCAAAGCCCATCCGGTAGTATGTCTGAAGCCTTTACCTTCTTCGGCGAGTTTCTGAATGGTATCACTTAACCACTTTTCATGGCCTTCATAAATAGTCTTCAGGTAATCCGGGTCTATCCGCTTATTTGAATCAATATTGAAATCCACAAAAAATTTGTTCAAGGTCACCGGATATTGCGTTGGGCGTTCTTTCACATACTTTATTTGTTCAGTTAGCGACCGGGTACCTTTGGACGTAATTTTTGCGCCGGAATATTTGAGATGCCCACCCTTATCCTTTCCTTCCAGGATGGACTTGATCGTGACCGATATTTCATTGTTGCTCATCTTCTGTATTTTTTGCGGTTGACATCCATGTATGAATAAGTGTTACAAGCATATTATACCGGGACCAGTAAATCATATTTAATGTTGAACACAATACTGCGCACATCAATAAAAAAAGTGTAATGCCTATGTGACTGGTCATTCCATCTTCAGGTGTGCTTTTGGATAATAATCTCCAAAACAGGAAACTGGCAACAAAAAACCCCCAAAAATTATAGTTAGTCGCACTTTTTATGGACATCTCAATTGGCCCTGTTAGATTGTTCCAGGACCTCAACTTGTTATGGATCGAGTATGTTTCCCCTTCAAATCGGATAGTTATCTCCAGCTTTGTTTCATCCTGGATAATGATACCCTCCGCCGTCTGAGTAAAATTTAATCCGGCACGCTGCAATTGGTGCATAAGATCCTGTTTCATAGATAATTATTTTTAAATTAGTTTATTTCAAAACAGCCGCTGATAGCGATCAACGGAATAATCTGTCATCCGGCAAACCACCCGGCCAGCTACTTCCGTTTTTAGTTCCCACTGTCGCACGCCGGATCCCAAAGCCATGGGGTAAAGGGCATCGTTGACACGCTGCCGAAATAATTTATCCGTATTATTAAATATCTGCAGCATACGACCATATGCAAGGGGACTATCCCGAAAAGCCACTTGCCACTGCCCCGTAATCTCACGTATACTTTGACCTTTGGTGTTTGTTTCTTTAAGCACGTCATATTCCGCTTCAGACAAGAAGGTACGCATCGCCTCCAAATGGATCATCAGAGGAATAACTTTCACAATCCGCTTTCGTTGGAACATTCGGAGATCCTCCATTTTTTTGTCTTCTCCATTTATGGCGTGAAACAAATTAGAACCACTAAGCCGGTGCCCCTGAAAGACACTGGTTGCCATACGGTCAAAATCATAGGGATGCAAAGGGGGTTGCAGAATCACAATGTCTGCACCCTGCTTTAAACGCCCCCTGGAATAGCCCAACAATTCTTCCATTTGGGAAAGGGAACAATCGATAAGTTCTTCTACCAAGGTAAAAAATCCTCTTGTGGTAATTGGTATATTAAGACCAAGTTGCATCATTATTTATCGTTTTCTTCATTCTGGTAATCTTTTTTATAAATCACCATATTCCCTTTTATACATTTCTTTAATGTAAAAAATGGCTTGAACACCTGAAGATTATTTACTTTTATAAACACTCATATTATGAATAATCATTTAATCGGGTTTTCTTATTTTTTACCTACCGGTATCAATAAAGGAAATGCCTCCATGGCATCTTCATCAACCTCACTATCCGGATAATGAAATACTTCCCTCCGCCCTATACTCAACTTTCCGTTGACACTCACTTTTACCTTCATCAGTGGATTTTTTTCTTTTGCATCCGGTTGGCGGAGATCAACAAAAACATCGGTAACGGATATTCGGGTTTCATAGCGCTGCAGCATGTCCAAAAGATTTTTTTGAATGCGCTCACGCATTTCTTCCCGCCAGGAACGCTCTGTCTGATTTTGTGGAGGTGTGCGGGCATGGTATTTATTTAATACACTTCCATATCCAGGATCAAACTGATAGCTCATCGAAAGCGTCCTCAACATTAGACCAATATTCTGATGAATCGATTTTCTGATTTCTATGCGCTCCAGTTCATCGCCTCTCATCAATTTGTCCATCCGCAGCGGGATCCTGTAAAATCCGGTTTTGCCTGCCATAATGGTTTAGTTCAACTTGATTACACCTCCCTTGATATCCGTCATCATACCGCCTTCAACGGATACTTTATTCCCCTTTAATGTTAAACTCATGGTAGAGTCAAGTGTTATGGTCTTTTTAGCCTCCCCGTCAATTGATTCTGAAGCCATGATGTAAATTTTATCAGCAGAAAGAACTACATTCCCACCTTCTGCATTGATGATTATTTTGCCTGAGTTAGAAGCATTTATGTTGATAACGTTCTCTTGCATGACTATACTTCCAATTTTGTCTTTGCTTCCCGCATGCATCTCAATTGTTTTTCCTGCTGTTAGTAAAATTTTGTTGGGTGCATTGATATGAATCTGCTTGGATTCATCATCAAATTTCCACTCATTACCCGCTTTGGATTTAAATCCTTTAAATCGGTTTTTTGCCTCAAACCATGCCGGCTTAGCTTTACCATGGTACATGCCGGTCAATACATAAGGCTTTTCAGGATCATTCCCTTCAAAAGCAGTTACAACCTGATCACCCACTTCCGGAATGATATAAAATCCCTTGTCTTTTCCGGTGTAGGGCGAAGCAACACGCAACCAGGGCGTCTTTTCGCCATTCGAAGCCTGCCAGGTAAAACTAACCCGTATTCGCCCCAGTTTTTCGGGATCATTCACATCCGTTACCTTGGCAAGCTGCATTGCCGCAACAGGCGGCCTTGGCATTGTCGTCAAAGGCGGAGTCTCCACTTCGGCAGGAATTGCCTGGAAACTGTTTGTATAATCCCCCTGCTGACCGATGCTATGGGAGAGATGTACAATTGCAAATGATCCATAATCCTCACCACTTTCGTTATCCCGGATAGAAATTTTGGCACCAACGACCAAATTAGCATTGCGACTGGATCCATTGAGGAGGACCATCTCATCGGCATTGATCTGGTCGCGTCGCACGGCCATTTGTTTGAGCTCTTTATCACCGGCATCCATGTTTCCACCGGCATAAAAGTTGGCATCTTTGGAAAAAAGGTCCCGCTTTGAAATAGTACGTACCTTATCTCCTAATTCACTGGTTTTTGCATTGGCAGGCGATTGTTCCGTTTGATCCTGATCCTTTAAATAATCATATCCGAAATATTTAAACTTAACAGGCGTAGCGCTCAACCCCATTTCAAAAAAATACAGCCCCTGTGCGCCAAAGTCAAGCTTGATTTCCGGACTTTCAGCAGGCTTGCCAAAATAGAGCGTTTTGCCATCATTATATAGCCATTCTCCATATTGATTAGCCAGGCGCTTTATAAACTCCCAATTGGACTCTTCATATTGTACGACATAGCTTAGAGGCTTTGATACTACTGCTGGTGCTGCCTTAAAAGGAGCACTATATGCGCCACACACTTCATCGACAATTTCTTGTAGACCCTTATCAGTGAATGATCGGGTCTGAGGACCGTCATCCAGAAATATGGTTGTACTCTTTCCGGCAACAACCAGCTCACCGGTGCCGCGCTGCCTCGAAAGGAACACCGAGGTAATTACACCTTCAAATAATTCCTTGATGGCAACGGAATCCAAATTGATATCCAACTCCTGGCCAATACCAATTTTGATTTTTTTCCCAAACCATTTATCAGCGGTTTGTCCAAGTACACCCCGCAAGGGATCCTGTCGAAAACGAACCTCAAACTCATGGTGCCCGCCAATTTTTTGGATCAAACTAACATGAGTGAATTCATAATTCGAAACATTCTTACCATCAATGGTTATTGTTGTACGTATCATAATCGGCTGATTTTTGATCAACTTTCTGCAAAATACACTTTAATTATCTTATCATTTCCTGCTTTTCCGAGCGTGAGCGCGGATTCGACAACACCCAAAAAATTTTCCACAACAGACATTGAAATCTGCTTATTGGAAAAGATTTTTGGCAACCGGCCACTTCGAACAAGACGCTTGAATGCGTTATTCGATTGCACACCGTCATATCGGGCCAGTTCACGTGCCAGTGACTTTCGCTCCTGGCGTCCCAGACCCTTGACTAATTCCAAATAGGACTTTCCCGAACTCTGGCGCAACCGGATCAGCCGACCAATAGCTGAAGAACCACCGTGCAGAGAAGTAGCAATGGATATAACTTCCATTGTATTGTCGACCAGTTGAAACCAGGAATGATGATCCAGATAAGCATTACTGTCTGGATCGAATAACGCATTAAAAACTCTTCCAACTGAATTGCCACACTGATAGGCGGCAGCTACACCGGCAGTCCACGTCACCACCGAAGCCACCACCGAACCTCCTCCTGTAACAGGCGCTGCAATAACACCCGCCGCAGAAGCCAATCCGGCTAGAACGGCTCCGGTACAATTAAACCCGGCACTGATTAATTCTCCCTTCACACTTCCTCCTGCAGCCGCATTTACTGCATCGTTCAGTTGGGTCTTGTTTTGCTTTTCCTCATTATTTGATGACTCCGAAGGAATTTCCATTTCGATAAACACGATCCAAGTTTGATACCCAAAGGGCATAGTCGATCCCCTTACCCCTTCGCAAGTGCCATCACCGACGTATGCTATACCCAAGCCATTGAAAGCAGCATTTCCCGCCGCAGCCTCTGATAGGGTTTTTTTTACAACTGATGAAGCCATAACATGCGCTTACAATTTATAAAATTAAGGCTTAAAAGTTAGTCTTGTGTTACCACAAACAAGTTAAATGAAACATCGCATGCCAAATGAGGATAATTAATAAAATTTGAAACATTGCTTTTCCTAATAGAACAGATGAAGTCAGCTTCCACCTGATACCATTCAACATTGACTATTTTTGGATGGATTTAAATTGGCCAAACCCCACCAAGGTGCCCTAACCCTGGTTGATAAAACCATAAATAATACCTCTGACTTAATGGATTATTCAACCTCCAAATACTTCTATTCACGATCCGTGTTAACACCTCCATGATGGAATAGCTTAAACCAAACCTAAGTCCTTCACTCTTGCAAGGCAGCATTACGGAATAAATGAAAGGGAGTGTTGTATCCTCACTAAGTATGCTAGCGCGATTTTTTGTGGTAACAACACTCCCTCTTTAAATCAATCTTATTCACTATCCGGCCACCTCATTCTAAACTCTGCGCCGCTTACTTTAATGATTTCGGCAGTAATCCGAAATGTCTCCAGTGTGTTGTCACTTTCTCCTTGGGAGTTAAACCGCTCCTCATAGCCTACAACAAAGCCATTTTCAAATTCAATTTTTTTGAGCTCTTTGGATTGCTCGGCATCTTTGTAGATAGTAATTGAGCCCGCTTTAGAGCGATCCTGATCGGACATCCATTTAATAATTTTCCCAACCAATTCCTTCTCATCCGAACGAACGGTTAACATAATCTGACCATTTCGAACCACTTTTACTGGTTGCCCTTTTTCAGGGTCTGTAGATCTGGAAAAGGAATAACTCAGGTCCAGTACCTGTGCTTTTGCCCCTTCTAATTCGAAGATGGCGGTGTGTGCTGCTGGCATAATAAACTAATTTTAATGATGAATAATTTACATTTTCTCTTTGACATCCGTGGACTGGTTTTGCGCGGTAAGCGCATATACGAACGTACGTACAGCCCATAATGGAATGATACTGATATCTATGTCAATCCGATCCGGCACCCGGGAGTTCCAGTCAAATTGCGTCACGGAACCTTTGGTAATAATCTTTTGCTCCGCCAACTGATCCAAAAAGTCCTGAATCGTGTCGCGTACTAAATTTGCGCGCTGCCGGTCAAGGGCCTGACCGGTTACTTTGCCCAGGTAATGCCTTAGCACCCTGTTTACATAATCAAACGTGCGAACGACTGCATAACGCTTCAGGGCATATTCCCCGCCGGTGAATGCTGTACAGGCTTCATAAGCCATATCCTTTTCATAGGCATGCATCATGGCGTTGAGTCCTTCATCCGAAAGATCAGCTACGGTGTCTTGCACCGTATGGAAGACCAGACCCTCCGCGCCGGTAACTGCACCATTTTGCTCACCCATAATGGGTTGTGAAATCTTCTCTGAATACATCTTGCCGGCAATAGCCATCGCAGGCGAACCGTGGACATCATTCTCTTCACCCAGATTATCGTATTTGCCGCGCAATACCAGGTGATTGGCAAAGATGGCAGCATGGGCATGATGTAACTCCGACCCGGTTATTCCCTGCCATTTTTTTGATTCCCGCTCCGCCAATGCATCTTCAACCGTATCGCAATCCGCAAAATCTGTAAGGAAGGTCATCCGCGCTGCACCGGCAAGTTTAGTATACCGTTCGATGAGGTTTTTAGGTTGTTTGCTTTTCCAGAGATTAGGAATAACCAACATGGAATAAGCCTTCTTTTGATCCACAGCACGCGATTGATCGGTAATCCGTTTTTCAATCTCGCTATAAACCATATCACTATCTGCGTCCAGTAATACGTCAGGATGTACACTGAGCAAAGTAAGATTTTTAGCCTTTTGGGGCTCTGCATTTCGGAAAAACAAGTCCAATTCCCGATACGTTTGCTCCAGATCTCTTGCCTCGTTTAATATGGTAGAGAGATTGCCATTGATCAGGTCTTCTGCGCTTTCAAGTTTCCCCTGCGCAATGGCCCTGACCGCTTTATGTGCTTCTTTTTCATCACTGTTCCCGGCTTGAGAAAGGATGGTTGTATAGGCCTTTAATCGCTCCCTCAGTGCCTTGCGCTCCTCAATCGCATCTTCGTCCTGAAGAAAACGCTTTTTTTTGCCCGGGTTCTCCGGTGAGAAGCGGTCCAGGAAGGATGCCATTGGGGCCAGGAGAATATCAAAACCATCATATTTGTCCAGAACATCCCTGGCTTCTGAAGCACTTATTTTGCGTTCCTGCGCTTCCTTTTCAGGGGCCTGCCCTGACACTTTATTCTTTTCCAGTTCACTCATGATTCCTTGATTAGTAATTAATGTATTGATTCAACGGAATGTTACTTTAGCTTAAGATTCGGGGGCCGCAGGCATATGCGCATCCAGTTCAGCGATAATGTCCCGAAAGACAGACAGTATGGCTTCTCTGGCGATGGGGTCATCAATTGCTTTCCGAAATTTGGCATTGGCATTAATCCGGTCCACCAATGCTTCGCTCGCCTGAAATTCTGCCTCCAGCTTTTGTAAAATGGAAGAATTTTTTTTGATCTCTTTAGGCGCAAAAGCAGTAACACCGCCCTGAAACCGAACAGTGTCTTCTATTTCAGGATTTTCAGGATCTCCTGTCTTTAATTTAACGGTTACTTTTGGATCCGCATACTCCATGACGGCCTTTGTAGATAGACTACTATCACTTGGCACTTCCTCAGGCCTCCGTGGGCCTTGGGCACCTTTTAGCGGCAAAGCGAGATAAGTCACATTGGTCGGTAAAAGATCAAGTCCCGAATTAGTCTCCATGGGCACATCAATGGGACCCGGCATGTTGTAACGCACATTTGAAGCCATAGTGGTATCAATTTTTATTTAAAAATAATATTGGTCTAACCTCCTTTTGAGGCTGAGGTAATCCGTACTAAAGTCAGTTCTTCACCCTTCTTTTCTAATAATGCTTTTTGTTCTTCTAACACCTCCCTTAGTTTGACAATCTCTTTTGTTCGATTTAGGGTATCTGTGGTTAACTTACTGACTTCCTGTTCACGTTCATCGTAATAAAGAAGGAGTGCATCCAATGAATCTTCTAACTGGACAAAATCCGTTGATGGATCTACGGTACCAATTTGTGTTTTGGCTTTATATACCTCCAGTGAAAAATAGATATCAGCAGCCACACCCAATAGGCAACAAAACAGAGTGATGATCACCCCTGTGGTTACTTTGTTCCTTGTTAGTACCTCCATTAGAATAAGTCTATCCCCGATTTATGTCATCTTGATAAATAGCTCTCAATCTCCTTTTCAATTCGCCTTATCTCTTTGGTTAATTGTTTGATCTCCATTTTAATAGCGCGAGCCTCCTTATCCATTTGCCCTTTTTTTTCACCTAAGGCATTTCTTTTTACACCCAATCCGTTTATATCGGAATGCATATTAAGTATAGAGTCAATTAAAACCTTGTTTCTTAAATCTACACTGCCGGTCCCAACTCGATCATACGCGGTGGAAGTGGCTCCAAAAATAACCATTGTCACCAATATAACCAAACAAGCCATTCCTGCTATTCGCCACCGGGCATTATCCCTCAGATTGCGATTGAGAATTTCCATAAATTAAGGATTATTCTCGTTTAGCGGTTCATCAACAACAGGTCCAGTTTCCGCCACTACTTCGGGTGTTGGTGCCTGGGTATCCGGAGTATCTACACTTACCGGTTTTCGGATCTCCCACACCAATTCACCTGTATCCTTCATATCGAGATAGACGTCATCCCCAAATGTAATCTCCCCTGTAACAATCTTTTCTGCGACAGGCGGTGTAAGAAACGATCGAATCGCATTTTTTAATGGGCGGGCGCCAAAAAGTGGTGAAAAGCCAATTTCCATCAAATGTTCCATCACCTTATCTGACGTGTGCAGCGTTACATTATGATTGATCGAAAGGAGCTTCAGAAACTTGCGATAGTGAATGCCCAGAATAAGCCGGGCAACATCCAGATTAATTGCATCAAAAGGCAAAATCTGCCGGTCAACACGACCCAGGAATTCATCTTTGAAATGACCCGTCTCCCGGAGAATTTCTTTCAGGGTTGCCGGATCTGGACGCTTGCCATCCTGGGTAAGTTTCAGGATTTTCTCCGCTCCGGCATTGGATGTAAATATAATAATGGTGTTGGAAAAATCAGCCATTTTGCCCTGCTTGTCATGCAACCTGCTATCTGTGAGCATTTGCAAAAAGATGCCGTATATGTCTCCGTGCGCTTTTTCTATTTCATCAAATAACACAACCGAATACGGATTTTTGCGCACTTTATTCACCAACAGTCCACCCTCATCATAGCCCACATAACCCGGAGGCGAACCCAGTAATGATGCGACAGAATGCGACTCCTGAAACTCCGACATATCAAAGCGGATCAAGGCATTTTCATCATCAAACAATAATTCGGCAATCGCTTTTGCCAATTCTGTTTTTCCGGTTCCGGTAGGCCCGGTGAAAAAGAAAATTGCGCCCGGCTCCTGAGGTTCTTTCAGGTTGGCCCGGAACGTTTTAAGGGCGCGTTCTACTTCTTCCAATACATGGTCCTGACCCACTACCCGTTGGCGCAGTATTTCACTGGCATTACGCAATTTATCCTGTTCCTTGGATCGCAATCGTCCAATCGGAATGCCGGTCCGGTAAGCAATCATGGATTCAATATCCTCCCCTTCTACAATGTCTTTTGGCTTGGCGATCATTCCTTCCACCTGATCCAATAAATTGGAGACCTCCTGTGTCTCTATCGCCTCACCTAATTTGCCGACCAGCAATTCACTCAACTGATTGCGAATCAATTGCCGGAATGATTTGTGATCCGTTTGCGTACCTGCCTCCCATTGTTTGCGAATATCCGCTAGGATTCTGGATGAGTTGGCATTCATCTGGGCCGCGCAAGCCATGGTAAAGTCCAGCAATTCAATGGCGGACACCGGCAAATACTTATCGCCTATATAACGTTTGGATAATTTGACGGATTGGGTAATCGCCTCACCATTTACTTTTAGTCCATGAAATGCTTCATAGCGCGGCATCAATCCCTGCAACATCGTCGCGGCCAGCAATTCATCCGGCTCGGGAATAACCAATTGCGAAAACCGACGGCTAAAGGCATGATCCTTCTCGATATACTTTTGGTATTCCGCTTGAGTCGTGGCGCCGATAACCGTAAGCTCGCCGCGGGATAATTCCGGTTTTAGCAGGTTGACGACACCCGTTCCAACAGAACCGCGTTCGTCCAACAGGACATGGATTTCATCAATAAACAGGATAGCTTTGTTGCCATAACTTTTAATGGCCTTTAATACAGACTTGAGGCGTTCCTCCACTTCCCCCTTAAAAGCACCGGCTACCAATCGACCACTGACATCCAGTTCAAAAATGGTGGCCTGCTTAAGCGTATCCGGCACCCGGCCTTCCAATATCTGGAGGGCCAGCCCGCCAACGATGGCTGTCTTACCTACACCTGGCTCACCGACAATCAGCACATTGGGTGATAATCGCTTTCCAAGTATTTCAACCAGTTGTTTGAGTTCACGGTCACGACCTATGATCGGATCTATTTTCCCTTCCCGGGCCCGGACATTCCAATCGTCACAATACTTTTCCAGAATCTGCGCCGATGATCCGTCGCCCGTCATGGCACCCATCCCATTGGAGGATTTGCTATTAGCGGCCTGCCCTAATAAGGGCTCCATATAACTATTGCGCCATTCGATAATTTCATACAGTGCAATAGGAAACTTGCGCAGCACTTCTTGCGAAAAAGCTACACCCGGTGTAATGACTGCTTCAAGAATGTCCAGGGGAATGACTTCTGAAAGGCCATAACGGAGGCAAAATTTTTGTGTCTCCCGCAACACAGCGGCAGCGCGATCATCAGCCGTTGCCACCGAAACATACCGGGTAGACTTAGGCATTTTTTCTACCATCCCAAGGGCAAGCCGACTTAAATCAGAGGGATCCTTGCTGATTTGACGGAGCATAGGTTGCAGGCCTACATCTTCCTGGATAACGGCCCACAATAAATGCTCAGCACTATATTTAGCATGAGCATATTCCAAAGCCAGTTGTTCAGCCAGACGGATGGTCTTCTGGGCAGATGCGGACAGCAAATAGTCGTTACTGTAAGATGGCGGATTACTCATTGGATAAACAGATTACCTGTAAGCAAGCCAAATGTATGCAATCTTGTTTGTTTGTTAATCCTTTCGACAAAATTAATCCACATTTCATATCCCTGAGCAATATGGCATGATATGTCTCTAAGGTAGGTTTTGTGACTTTGGATCCAAACATAATTAAATGTCACCTCAGCCATACCTTCTAATTTCGGATCGAATCCAGGATGAATTTTGTTTTCCAACCCAACAGGCTATTAAAATAATTTCATCCAAAAAGGTAACGTTTCGAATGATTTGTTACATTTGACTAATAGTTTAATATTTTTCACCGCCAAACGGTTTATTATGGCAAATACATATGAACTCATGGTTGGGGCCATTGAGCGATTTGAAGGCAATGTGGAGCATCTGTACAAAGACCATCGGGGCAATGTTACCGTTGGGATTGGAATTTTAGTAAGTGATCAGGAAGCAGCCAAAAGCCTTCCATTTGTTGAAAGGTCAACAGGAAAAACAGCTAGCCCTGATCAAATTGCTGCGGAATTTTCACGCGTATATCGAATGGCAAGTGGTAATATTTCACACCGTTATTATGCCCAGGGAAGTCAGTTGGTTTTGCCCGACAACTTTCGAAAATTAAAAGCGAAGGAACATCTTAAAATGGTAGAGGATAGTCTGGTCAAACGCATTGACGGATTCCAGCAATTGTCCAATTCCGTGCAGATGGTGCTTATAGATATGGCCTATCAGGCTGGTATTGCAGGACTGACTGGAAACAAGGGGAAAGGCGGTTATCCCAAAATGTTGGCCGCCATAAAAAGAGGTGATTGGGAAACAGCTGCAGCGGAAAGCACCATGCGTGGAGCCAATGCGGCAAGAGCTGGCTGGCGTGTACGGACGCTGCTCAATCAAAAAGGAAATAGACGGCAACCCTGACAGGGATTATAATCGGTTCAAATGATGCCTTTAATTATGGTAGATACGTACAGGCTGTTTTCACATCGGATCTTAATGCTTATCAGCATGTTGGGTTGTGCCGTTTCGGTGGATGCCCAAGCACTTAAACTGGAACGTCAGGTCATAGGAGCTGCCGGCCGAACGGTATCATCCGGCGGACTCACACTGGAGTGGACAGCCGGACAGGTGTCAGCTTCCTTATTGAAGCCCGTATCCGGCACCGGACCGGATCTTCAGCAAGGCTTTCATCAGGGGCTGTGTGATTTACAAGGTACGCTATCGATTACCGCAAATGCTGATACCCTCACTTGTGATAAAACGTCTATTCAACTAAATGGCGTAACGAACATTCCCGGCATCCAACAAACCACATGGATTCTGCCGGGTGGCAGTCAATCCTCGGGAACGTCCATCTCCGCAACACTACCCGGCACGTATAGCTATGTTGTACTTCGCGATGGCTGTTCACGGGAAACGTCAATCACATTAATACAAGATACCATAAAGCCCACATTGAACATTACCCCGGATGGACCGCCGGTTTTGACATGCCTCCAACCCGATATTCAATTATCCGGTAGTAGCGCTACCGATGCGCTCTTTCTTTGGTCCACCGGCGAATCTTTATCGTCGATAACCGTGAACAACCCGGCGACATATTCCCTTACGGTTACTAATCCGGAAAATGGCTGTACACAGGTGAAGTCTATTTCCATTTCGGAAGACAAATCGAAACCATCGATCAATCCACTCACCGACCTCACCCTGGATTGTACCGCTGATAGCCTTCAAATCTCTGCGGGTTCCGTCACGCCAGGTGTTTCTTTTCAGTGGATTTCACCTAGTGGTGCCATGTTGCCATCCGGACCAAGCCAATTTGCAAAAGGAACCGGCACCTACACCATAATAGTGACCAGCCCAAACGGATGTACGGCTGTTGATTCACTGGTAATTATTCCGGCACAGGATGTACCGGAAATAAACTTGTCGGGACCATTAAAGTTAACATGCACTGTACCATCTATAACCCTGTTGGCAACAAGTAATTTTCCAAGTGTATCATTTACCTGGACAAACACTGCTGGTAGTTCTTCCACAGGTGCTCAATTTTCCACCTCTACTCCTGGTATATACACATTAGTCGTTCTTAATCCGGCCACGCAATGCAAAAATGAAAGGGTGCTGGAGGTTGTTTCAGATACGATTTCCCCAAACCTTAGTATTGAACCCACTGATACGCTAAATTGTAAAAACAATTCTTCACTCCTTTTAGTACTTTTAAATAATCCTCAATCCGGCGTGACGTACTCCTATTTATGGCGAAGTCCGGCCGGATTGAACCAATCAACCTCGGTGCCCACCTTGTCTGTTACAGAGGGCGGACAATGGCAGGTAACTGTCACCAACCAAGAAAATGGTTGTAGCAATGCCATATCATTGAATGTCATCTCATCCAAAACAAATCCGGATGTGCAAATGGTGGAAATGGAAAAAGATTGCGAAAAGGCAGTGCTTACGGCAATTGGACCAGACGTCGACAACGTCACTTTCCAATGGTTTCCAGGAGCCAATAATCCGACCACCCCGGAATGGACCGTAGAAAAGTCAGGAACCTACACACTCCTGGTTACAGACCAGAATGGTTGCAGCACCCAGTCGACGTTATCGGTCGAATTATTGACTGAATCGCTGCTCTCATTCATCTCTCCAAATGAAGATGGTAAAAATGACAGGCTCAAGGTAAATCGATGTGGATCATCCGGTAGTTATGAAGTCACAATCTTCAATCGTTGGGGCCAATTGGTAATCCAAACAAAGGATTTTGAACAAGACTTCCCTTTGGGATGGGATGGCACATATAATGGTCAGACCCTTCCGGATGGACAATACTATTATATTGTAGAGCAGGGCGGCATTGTATCCAAAAGTCCATTGACTATTTTGCGCTACAAATAGAACTACAAATCAAAAATCAATATGAAAAAATTAGCCCTTCTCCTTCCCTGTATATTTTATTTTGTTACACTCCTACAATCACAGGCTCCCCAATCATTTACCTGGCAGGGCGTCGCACGTGATGTCAATGGAATAGTCACCGGCACTGTCAATGTGCGGGCATCTATCCGGCAAGGATCAGCGAATGGGACCGCCGTATATACAGAGACCACTACCGTTGCCACCAGTGCGCAAGGCGTGTTTACACTCGACATTGGCAAAGGTAATCCTTTACAATTTAATACCATCAACTGGGCAACGGGCACCTACTTTCTGAAAATTGAATTGGATCCGAATGGCGGTACAAATTTTACAGACCTTGGAGCTACACAAATCCTGAGTGTGCCCTTCGCACTGCATGCCCAACAAAGTGCATCGGCTTTGGATGACAATGATCGCAATGCCACAAATGAACTGCAAAAATTGACTAAGTCGGGCGCTACCATTACACTCGACCAAAATGGCGGATCAGTAACACTATTAGACGACGATCCAAATAATGAAAAGCAGGATTTGAGTTTTAATCCTGCCACCAAAATTCTTTCTCTCTCCCAAAGTACCCAAACCGCAAATCTTTCATCTCTCGGAGGGTCATCCATATGGACCGAAAAAAATGGTTTTGCAGAATATACAATGAATGGAGCAAAATTATATAAATCAGGAAATGCCGATACCCTGACGATGAGTCCAAATTTGGTTCAGATAATAAATAACACGGGCAATGAATCCATGTTTTTGAAAAAAGATACGTTGCAAATTCGAAATCAGGCCGGATCGTTGATAGACAGAGCAATACTCACGGAAAAGGAACTTTCGTTTATTTCAAATATTTTTTCTGAATTGATTGCCACAACTTATGGGAATAGCCGCATTACAACAGTCGCCCAATTTCCGGTCTTCACTATAGAATCAAATGCATTGGTCACAACAGGTGATCTGGGGGTTGGAACAGACCCCAATGTTCCCGCTGCAAGATTAGATGTAAACGGAGATGCCCTTATCAATGGACTTACATTAGGAAGAGGAAAGGGCAATATAAATACGAACAGTGTATTTGGATTAGATGCCTTGGATAAGACAAATACAGCTACCTTCCTTACGGCAATTGGTTCGAATACAGTATTTTCACTTTTGTCCGGTGTGGACAATACCGCTATAGGTGCAGATGCCCTAAACACACTCCAATCAGGTAATCAAAATGTGGCTATTGGCTCACTATCAGGATCTACAAACCCTATAGGAACCGCTATAAACACAGGTACATTCGTAGGCTTTCAAGCCAGTCCCAATGTTGCTGCCAGTAATTCAAGTGCTTTTGGAAATAATGCCAGAAATACAGCAAGTAATCAAATCCGATTAGGAAATAGTTCGGTCAACAGCATCGGCGGTTTTGTAGGATTTACCAATTTTAGTGATGGCCGTTATAAAAAAGAGGTAAATAATAATGTACCTGGATTAGATTTTATATTGCGCTTGAAACCGGTTACCTATAAGCTGGACGCGCATGGTATGGCCGGATTCCTGAAAGAGGACATCAGGCGTGGAAAAGATGGAAAACTTGAAACAAGTATGCCTGATAATGCAACGTTAGATTCCAGGAATGAAATTTCCAGTAAAGTAATGACCGGCTTTATTGCGCAGGAGGTTGAATCCTCAGCAAGAGAAATAGGATACGACTTTAGTGGCATTGATGCCCCTAAAAATGAAGATAGTCTTTATGGCCTTCGTTATGCAGAATTTGTTGGCCCACTTGTAAAGGCTATTCAGGAACAACAAGAACTAATTAAAAAATTGGAAAGTCGAATTGAAGCGCTGGAGAAGGAAAAAAAATAGTCGTTTGTTTTAACAATTATTTTAAGTACTTGTGTTTCGCTTCATTTGGATAACAACATGCACTTGTAATATCAAGGACCGTAAATGAACAGACCTACAAATTCAACATATTTATGAATTTAAAATGCCTTGTTACTTTAGCCCTATTCATATGCCTGATTACAGCATCAACTGCACAATCAACTGCACAATCAACTGCACGATACGCAACCACAAGAATTATTGAAGGAAATTCAGACGCTAATTCCCGCATTGTAACTGTATTTGAGAATGGGAAAAGTGAAATTATTCCATTAAAGAGTTGGGGAATTTATCAGACGGGAAGCGCAATGCAAAACAATTTAATTGAAAATCAAAAAAGCATTAATAAATTTTTTAATGATATGAATGCTAAGGGTTATGAAATCAAAACCATGACTACTACGGGTGAAAAGTTTTTTATTACGTTAGTTGTATTTTCAAGGAAAGAAGAATGATTTGGGAATGTATAAATTGTTGCTTACCTTACTTTCAAAATAGATAATATTCCATGGCCTTCACGCCTCAAAATAACCCTATAACAGCCCGCCTTGGACGCGTCCAGGCGGAGTATATGGTGATGCGTGAAAAAAAGGAGATCAAACTATGCCGATGGCTCACCGAACAGGATGAAATTGTTATGATCCACGCCTTTGTGACCGTGGAGAATGCAAATGAAGCGGTGACGCCGGATCTATTTATTCGACTACATACTCCCTTTAGTCCATCAAATACCTACGAGCAAGAGCTGATCACCGAACTTGAAACAGCCTGGAACGCATATCAAAAGGAAATATCACCGGATAAGCCGGTTTCCCCTTTAGTCCAACGCTCCAAAAATAATTCGGAATACCCGGTCCTGTTTATTGAAGCGCTGCGCGCCCTTGCCGACCAGGCACCAGAATTCGAAGGCCACTTCGTCGCTTTTATAGATCCATCTAACTTCTCTTCAAAAAGTCTCTGGCGGCAGTGGATTGAAAAGGCGCTTCAAGCTGGAATTCCGGATCGTGTCCTGCTCATGACCATTGATCCCCTGCCCGGCACCTTGTTGGAAAATTCGGCCAAAAAATTCCCAAGCCTGGTTTATACCATCAAACCTACCCTGGACATGCCCGGCGCTATGCGAAAAATAGCCGCATCCGGTGACCCTAATGAACCGGGGGTTCAATTTCGTAAACTGTTTGTCGAACTGAGCCAGCATGTTTCTAATGGCCGGATTCCTCAAATGCGGCAGACCGGAGAAGCCGCATTAGCTATATGTATCCGTTGCGGCTGGATCTATTTGCAGGTAGCCGTGTATGTTGCCATGGCAGCAGGCTACATGAGTAAAAAACAAAATAAAGAAGCACTTCAGCTTTATGACCGCGCTATAGCCATTGCCCGCAATGGATGGAAGGAAGGGGATATGTCAACTGCCAAATCATTGGTGCAGGCCTTATTTGGTAAAGCATCCATTTTGTTTGGGAAAAAAGATTTTAAAGCAGCAGCACTCTTATACCAGGAAGCTGTTGCCCCGGCCACCGATGCAAAGGACACCATACAAATCATGGAAGCCTGGCGGATGACCGGAGTATGCCTTGAATTGGACAATAAAGGCAACGAAGCCTGGTCTTGTTATAATCAGGGACTCCTCATCGGTGAACAACTGGATCAATCCATTCGTCCCGTGTCCACCTTGCCGTTTTTAGGAAAATCCCTGCTCAATCTGGGATATGCCCTGGGGAAAAAACAGGACGAACTTATTCCTCTTGAACAAAAAATGGTGACGCTTTGCGGCGTAAATTGGAAAGAATTGGCGAACCCTAAACCAAGCACCAATTGAATCCTGCTGCAAAACATATGGACATTGTCATGGGCATAGATTTCCACATGGTCATCATCCC
>JAGNXB010000086.1 GCA_017985675.1 Saprospiraceae bacterium
CCCTTGATCTTTCTGAAAATCCCTTTTATTTCCGGCAGGATATCCGCGAGAATAAAACCGGCGTTCGGTTAAATCTGAAATTCAAAATAATTGGCGAGGACAACTGCTTGCCCATGCAAAATGTGCGCCTACATATTTGGCACTGCGACGCCGATGGATTGTATTCCGGTTACAACGCAAGCTATAATGTGGGCCAGAAAAATTTCACCTATTTAAGAGGTTATCAGATCGCAGATGCCCAAGGTGAAGTTGAATTTATAACGATATTTCCGGGATTGTATCCGGGGCGCATTTGCCACATTCATTTTCAGGTATATGTCAGTTCTTCTTATGCCGCTATTTCTCAATTAACCTTCCCGATAAGCACCAAACAGGAAATATATGCTGCAAATCCGGCTTTGTACCCCAAAGGTGCCGACCCCGTTTCTTTGGAAAATGATGATGCTTTTGCAGACGGGCATGCTTTTCAAATGGCAACATTAACACCAAATGCTGAAACGGGGGAATATAATGCCTATTTGGAAGTAACCGTCAAAGGAAGCGGCATTTCAAGTATGGGACATTTGGAAAAACAAAATGCCAAACAATTTTCATTAGGCCAGAATTATCCCAACCCATACAAAACCATGACCACCATTCCACTCCTTTTGTTACATCCGGCTGATGTCAAACTGGACTTGTACAACCTTGAAGGCAAGCTGGTGGCTTCCATTCAAAAAGACGGACTCATTGCGGCCCAACATGATCTGTTCGTCGATATGGATCAATTGGGATTACCTGTCGGCAATTATGTTTATCAGATCGAAGTAAATAATGCCAACGGAATATTCAAAGATTGTAAATTGATGACAGCCGCTAAATAATCATGCATTTAATGCATCCTTTCTTTTCGATTTGCGGATCTACTTAAATGATTTAATTCTTAATTATTTGAACACGGTATACCACTTTTGTAGAAAGTAGAAAGTAGAATGTAGAAGGATGTAGCTGGGTAGAAAGTAAATCGGGCTAACTTAGAACATAGAACCCAAAACTTTCCCCGTCCCGGTTTTTTCGAAATAACACAACAACCCAATAACCCTATAACCCCTTCGCGTCTTTGCGGTTAATCCTCAACTCAAAAACTCCTCCTCAACTCCTCGACTCCCAACTCAAAAACTCCTTTCATTCATATTCGTCCAGTCCGTATCCGGTAGCGAATCAAGAATTAACGCATCCTCTTCCTCCAATATCCTCCGCAGGCTATAGCGCTGCTCATTAAAGGCGGCCAATAAAACCGGAAAGGACTGTGGCTCCCAGATGCCCACCAGCGGTTGCACGATGCCATCCGGCTGTCTGAATACGGTAGCCCGTTTTTTTGTGTTCCGGTGGTTTATGACCCATTGCAGTGCTGCTGCTCCGATATAAGGCATATCGACACTGAGCACCAGCCAGGCGTGGTCAGGCAGAGCATCCATGGCGGAGAGCAGACCACTCATCGGTCCGCCGGGTGGGTAGGTATCGGCTATCAGCGGATAAGGGCCACTATAGTCGTCTTTTTGTTCCGCTCTGCAAGAGATATACACCTGAGGCACCAACATCGCCAGGGTGCGTGCCTGATGATGAACCAACAAGCCATCCTGCCAGGGCAAAGCACCTTTGTCCCGACCCATGCGGGTCGAAAATCCACCGGAAAGAACAAGTCCGGCTAAGGGCGACATCCCGGTCATGCCGGCTTTTCCGGTTCTACTATCTCTGCATCGTCGATGATATCATCTCCATCGCCGTCCTTATCCTCAAATCCGGCAGTAGGTGCCGTGTTTTTAGGCTTCTCGGTTTTTTCGACAGACTCAATCACCATTTCGCCATGATGGTAATTGCCTTTGGCAAACTGGTCGGCTTTTTCAAAAAAGTCACCGGCTCCGGCAAGGGTTGAACCTTCCAGGGCTTCCAGATGATCTTTTCCCACCGGGGAGTCCGTCTGAAACTTAGCTTTCCGTGCCAGGTCTTCCGCTTCGCGGGCCGCCTTCTCCAGGTCATGTTTGCCAGCCTCTTCTTGTGCTTTATCGAATAAATGACCAAATTCTTCTCCGGCCTTATCGCTGGTTTCCTTGAGGAACTCCTTGGCCCGGTCGAGAATATCGCCGCCTTTTTCCATTACTTCATGCCCTACTTTTTCCGCCAGGTTGCCGGCCTTCTCGGCCAGCATTTCACCTGCTGAAATCACCTTTTCACCAATCGCTTCCACCCCTTCTTCTACCTTTTTGCCCTGCTCCAGGATGACCGATCCGGTTTTTTCAGCGATATCGCCTGCTTTGTGTAGCAGTTCGCTACTTGTCTCCCGTACTTGTTTGCCGGTGCGTTCCAGAAAATCCGGGTGCTCCGGCTCGGATGTGGGTGGGGGTGTGACATTTGGTCCTTCCGGTGGCTCTACACCACTTTCCTTGCGCACTTTTTCCATCCATTGATCCAGGTCTTCGCGAGTTTCGCGGACCGTCTCCCGGACCGTCTCACTGGCTTTATCTACCGAGGAACTGGCAACGGCCTTGGCACCGAATAAAAGACGTTTCAAATCGCTAAGGATACTCATGATAGTTCAATTTTGCTCAAGATACGGCAATCACTTTGTCCCTGATATTAATCGCAGGTTAAAACATCCGCCCAGGAAACATGACAAATTGGATAAAATTAAACTCCAATTGATCTAAACTGACCTTGCGCCCACCATCCATTACAACATCCAGCCCAGGATACCAACGCAGGTGGGTACGGAGGTACCAACTCTGGAGCCGATTGGGGCGGATATCCCACCCAAAAACCAAACCTGGCTTGAACTTGTGGGTCGCTGATTCCATGTTATCGGATGATGGTTCTTTATGTGTCACCTTCAGCCATTCGCTACTCATCCCTACGCCGACAAAAGGTACAAAACCATGATAGTCTGCTGCAAACCAGTAGGATTCCAGGGTCAGTGCCCTTCTGCGGGCATGCTGCTCTGTGCCATAAGCTTTGAGACGGCTATTGATCGAACGATACACCAAATTAACCTGGATATCGGGATTGTGGATGTAATACCCGATGGTAAATTCGGGAAAAACCCTGGCCATCTTATGATCATCCAACCAGGGGGCCACGTTTTTGGTGTAAGAAGATTCTTTCAGAAAAATGGAGGCAGATGGACCAATGCCCACCGTTAATCCATTGAGGCGACCCCGCTTGGCCAGCGTATCTGTGATTGTTTGGGTATGCCCTGATTGCCAGTTTTTCTCGGCACTCAGTGTAGTGTCAAACACATATTTGTAACCCAGCGATAACCAAAATGGATGGGTTTTTACCGGTGCGTAAACAGCAACATCAAAATAATAGGTAGATCCGGTAGACGGTATGTAGCCCCCATTTAGTTCGAATAAATGATGACCCGCTGTATGCACCAAACCAGCCGACAAGGGCCAGCGATGGCGCAGTTGCTGTACGCCATCTCCCTGCCTGAATCGAACCGGCATCCATGAAACACCGACAAACGGCCGGGTTTTGCGCGATTCCAGTCGCCAGGGGAAAAAGCGGCCTCCGGTCTCAACCGAACTGCGCATACCGCTCTGCCCCATACCCGCAACCACAAACCCCAGATAAAAATCGGCGTGCCCCCAAAAGTGTGTACCTCCGATCAAAAACCGGGTTTCCGCCTGATCGGACATAGTGGCCGATTGCCAGATATCCTGATTATTTTGTTTTAGGGTTTTTGTCCCCGCGCCAGGAAAATAACGGACATCCGCTCCAAAATACATCTGTGCAAACCGATGCCGGGTGTTGCCTCCTTCCATATACGGTTGGGCAAATGCCAATAATGGCGTTGATAACAAGAGTGATATCAGGATAGATTTTATCATATGTTGTAAATTTTTTGGGGTGAAGCATATTTTCTGGACCAATAGATGAGAAGAGGGACCAATACAATTGTTGGTGTAAGCCATACCAGCAAGACCGGCAAATTTCCAGACGCATTTACAACAAGAAAGGCCGTAAGGGTCCCAATGTAAGCACCCATCATCATACCTATATGTTTGCGCAACCAGGCATTGTGCGGAATGATTTGCCCACGCCATGCCTTATAGAATACCCGGGATTCACCAATGACTAAAAATAGACTAAGCAGACCGAATACGATTAACACGGATTGATTCGAAAAAACCATCCATACGCCATTCGCCCCCCCGATTAGCGATAAACCAATATCCCTTGCCGCTGGCAATAGTTTTTTATTCCGAAGTGCTCTTTCCCCGGAAAGGTTCTGATATGCGGTAAAAACGCCTACATTAAATAGAAAATCGCTTTCCTTTAACCAAGCCAAAACCAAGCCGCTGCCACAACCAAGAAGCATAGCGTAAAAGAAGATTTTTCCACTCCTTTTGTGAAGTAGGCTTCCTTTAATTACCCACATGGCCATCGCACCAGACAGGAGTGCGGTATATCCGGTTATAATATGAATGACCAGCACCGATTGGAAAAGTATGTTCATTTGTTGTCTTGTTTAGACAAAAGTGAACCGGCTTCATCCTTAAGGACAAACGGTTTGGGACCAATGGTAACATTTGGGATAAACAACAAACCCAATGGCGGATTTTTGGTGCTTCAGGGATGAACGGGAAGCATTTGGTGTATCTGGTCATTAAATTGTCGGGATACCGGAACAGAGATATCCAGGTCGTAAAAATGGATTCGAAACCCTTGTGCATTGCCTGAAAGGCGGTTGACCTGGCGCAAATTGACGATAAAGCTTTTATGACATCTCATACACCAAGGCCAGGAATGAAGGGTTTGTTCTATGGTTTTTAATGAAGCCCGAAGCACTTTTCGTTTGATCGTTTCGCCTTCCATAAAGTGCACTTCAACATAATTATCCTGTGACCGGATATAAAGCAAATGGTGTAGTGTTAAGAGCAATGAGTCATCCTGATTGTCGGAAGGCAAAAGCACCTTTTCGTGATTTGTTTCAATGGCGTTGTTCAAGGAGGGCCTTACTGCACCAGCATTAATAAGTCCCACATTAATTGATGCCGTTTCTAAGTTATGTCGGTGATTCAAATAGGCCTCGCGCCAAAGTATTCCCACTGTTATGGGAAAAATACCCACCGCAAAGACATACCCGACAAATAATATAAATTGACCTGGAGATAGTGAAACAATGCCTCGTAGATGGCTATATAAAGCCACGCCAACACTAATCACAAGGATATTGATTAGTGTCCAGCCAATTTCACGACCTACCGTCCATGTCTCTTCTTTAAATGTTTTCGGAAACTGTTTGAAAAGGAATACATTTAGAAATACCATACTCCCCATCGTAATGACACCGTAAATAAGGGTGAGCGGCAAAAGTCCCGATGGCAATGCCGCCAGCTCGAATGGCTTGAAAAAGGAAAGGAAAAGGAAAACAAACGTCCCAAACAAGACCGCTCGGTACAATTGGATAGCCGGATCTACAACAAGTACGTAAGGTTTGTTAAAAGCCCGGGTTATACTTGGAAACATAATGGTGATGTAAAAAAAATTATTGGCTAAATTAGATGTATCTAATCATTACGCAGGCGCATCCTGTTTTATTCTTTCGGGTTTTAAAACGGGCATGGGTCTCAGAATGTCCTTGAAGCCTGGTATTCACATTTATATCGAAGTGAATCAAACGTACCATGACAATGTGACTTGCGATAATAAGTTGGTCTAAAAATGACCTTTCAAAGATTTAAAGGTAACTTTACTTCAGAAGATTAACCGATAGTCCCTTTTCCGATAAATGGAAACATTTTGGAAAAAGTAGACGTCATGTGGGAACTTTCAAATATTCTAATAAATAAACGATAAAGCTCCATTGTTTATCTTTTTTCTTAGCCAAAAACATACAGTATGCGTAACCCATTTACTCCCCTGTTCAAAGCATCTTCCATTGTAATATTTGTTTGGTTGTTACCAAGCCATACATTTTCTCAGATCGATACAGGTGGTGGCAACGTTGAATTGCCCGTGCCGGAACATCCCTGTATTTCACCTGAGCTCGAAATGGAGATCAAACAAATGCTGGCCATCAACCGGGCCGAACTGATTGCCCAGGGTATCCTGTCGGCAACACCTGATCAGCGCGACGGGATCGTCCAATTGGCCTGGCCCCTCAAACAGGCAAATGGGTTTGACCAGCCATCCTATTACACTACCGTCAATTATGTAGATCTCGATCCCACCAGTGGCATCCAGGATTATCGCTGCAACAGCCGTTCCTACAATGGCCATAATGGCCTGGATGTGAGTCTCTGGCCTTTCTGGTGGCAAATGATGGATAACAATCAGGTGGAAATCGTGGCGAGCGCACCAGGTATTATCATCGGCAAACAGGATAATTTTTTTGACAAAAACTGTTCTTGTACAGGCACCTGGAATGCGGTATATGTCGAACATGCCGACGGCTCCATAGCCTGGTACGGCCACATGAAAAAAAATACGCTAACCAATAAGCCGGTGGGCGCTGCTGTGGTTACGGGCGAGTATCTTGGCCTGGTAGGCAGCTCTGGATGTTCATCCAACCCACACTTGCACCTGGAGATCCATGATAAAGACGACAAGGTTATCGAACCCTATGCCGGCACCTGCAACAGCACTACCCCCAGTACCTGGTGGGCCAGTCAAAAACCATATCAGGAACCTTCCCTCAACCGGTTGACGACGCATGCTATCCCCCCGGTGTTTGATGGCTTTTGCCCCAATGAAGAAAAACCGAATCTCGACAATCAGTTTGATCCCGGCGACCTCGTATATTTTACCGGTTGGTATCGCGACCAGATCAAGGATTCCCTGACTTCCTTTGTGGTAAAAGATCCGCTTGGTGCGACCGTCTTTACCTGGAATCAAAAATCGCCGGACACCTATTATTTTTCCTGGTGGTATTGGAGTTTCTTCCTACCAGCCAATGCCCCACAAGGCAACTGGACCTTTAGTGCAACGTACAATGGCGCGTTGCGAACACATACCTTCCAGGTCGGCCAGGTATCCAGTGTACACACCCTGGATGACGCCCTTTTGACCCTAAGTCCAAATCCGGTGATCGATCAACTGACCATCCAGCATGATGGAGCCCGGGATCTGATTTATACACTGTTCAATCTGCAGGGGATCCCTGTGTTGCAAGGGCAGCTTGTGGGGCAGGCGAATTCGATCCAAATGAGTCAGCTCCTGGCAGGCAGCTACATCCTGCAGATACAGGATCGTGGCACAGGGGCTCAGACCGCTATCCGTATCGCAAAAGCGGATTGACATACACATCTTATATAAATGAAAAGTGGATGGGATTTGTTATCTTGTAGGCAGAAACCCACCCCATGCACCCCAACGAGCAACTGATTCATGACTTTTATACGGCATTCCAGCGCGGGGACCACCTGGTGATGCAGGCCGCATATGACGATACCGCTACCTTCAATGACCCGGTGTTTCGAAATCTGGATGTGCAACATCTGCGGTCCATGTGGGAAATGTTCTGCAAACGGTCCAAGGATCTGACCATAGAATTTGCCGATGTAAAAGCAACGGACGATCGGGGCAGCGCGGTGTGGCATGCGATATACACCTTCACCCCCACCGGCAAAACAGTGATCAATAAAATCCGGGCAGAATTTACCTTCCGCGATGGCCGGATCATAACCCATGAAGATCGTTTTTCCTTTTACAACTGGGCACGGCAGGCGTTGGGCTGGAAGGGCTTTTTATTTGGCTGGGCACCTCCACTCCAGCAAAAAGTGCGTATTACCGCCCAAAAGTCACTTGACCGATTTATGAATGGGTAGAGGTTATTGCGCGGGGATTGCGGGGCAGTTGCGGGGAATGGCAGGGGAGCAATCCCGGCACTCTTCCAGATTCCTCCCAACCCTTAGCGTCTTAGCGGTTAATCCTCTTTTGTAGAAAGGAGAAAGTAGAAGGTAGTAACCATCCACAACATGTTGTTGAATTTGGAATAGCTAACTTTGCTAGGGTAAGAGATGGATCTACGTTTGAAACTGGACCCTTCTTGGGATAGGACCCCGTAAAGTAGTA
>JAGNXB010000031.1 GCA_017985675.1 Saprospiraceae bacterium
AGACCTGACCTCCGAATGGCTTCCACAGCATAATCCACAACTTGCGGGTGTTGATCAAGCACTTCCTTCATATTCCGATATTGCTCAGATACCTTCAGTTCGAAAGAAGCTTTTGGAAAAGAGGAAATAACCTGTTCGGCCAGATTGCGCAGAAAAACGGCATGCGCAGCCAACCCTTCGCGAGTAAAATCTCTCAGAATAAATTGTATAGTTGCTTTTTCTCCATTGCCGGAAAAATGCACAGGGTGCACAAACCCTTCCCTGCCGGCTGTTGTTTCCGGTGATAAATGATCCACAGGTAAAGCAGCAAGGAATGCCGCAGCAATCTTCATGGCATTGACCAGCTTACCTTTGGCAAAACCCGGATGGACCGAGACCCCATAAAAATCTATCACGGCCCCATCAGCACTAAAGGTCTCGTCTTCAACGGAGCCTACCCGTTCGCCATCGACGGTATACCCAAAGTCTGCAGCAAGTTTTTTCATATCAACCTTGTCTACGCCCCTTCCTATTTCTTCATCCGGAGTAAACAATATGCGAATACGTCCATGTGGCAATTCCGGATGTTGGATAAATTGGAAAACTGCATCCATAATCGCTGCCAAACCCGCTTTATTATCCGCGCCAAGAAGTGTAGTACCGCTGGCTGTTATAATATCATGACCCAGTTTATACTGGAGTTGTGGATGATCCTTGACACGCAATACCTGCGTTGTGTCATCAGGTAAAATCAGATCTTGTCCCTGGTAATTTTTATGGATCAATGGTTTGACACCGGTGCCTGAGGAATCGGGCGATGTATCCATATGCGAGCAAAAACAAATTACTGGTACTTGCTTGTCCACATTGCTTTCCAAGGTGGCATACACGTAGCCATGTTCGTCCAAATGGGCATCTGTAATACCCATTGCATGCAATTCTTCTACGAGTACTTTCCCAAGGTCTTTTTGCTTTTCTGTGCTCGGGCAAGTGGTGGAAAAAGGATCAGACTGGGTGTCAATTTTTACATAACGAAGGAAACGGTCGAGAACTGTATGCTGGAATGTCATGATTTCTGTGTTTAAAACCCAAATATACGGGGGATTCTAAAGAATCCCGATTTACAATACTATTTATGGATTGGCGTAAAAAGTGGATCGACAACAATGGGATCGAACCCCCGTGATTAAGTTTAAGCATCAAACACATTGCAAAGCACAATCAACAGGATTGCTAAATTGGAATTTTGGGCCAGGCTCCGGTGGTTGCAAAAAATGTATTAACTTTATTCAACAGCTACCTAAACTTTTATTCATGCGTCTCCTGCCTCTTCTCCTTTTTTTAGGAATTTCTACGATCCTCCAGAGCCAATTGCCAAACACTCAGCCCATCATTCTCCGAGATCTCATGTTTCATTATCCTGCCAACTACAATGCTGACCTGGATTTATACGACCAGATTAGGCAAATCCCTGATGTAGGAGGCAACATCTACTGCTGGCTACAATTTTACAAACCACTTACCACGAGGGAATTAAATCATTTAAAAAATCTAAACATCCAGCTTACCGGATATGTCAAACAACATACGTATTTAGCTGCAATCCCAACCCAAACTAAGGGGAATCCGATCAAAGAATTGCCTGTACGGGGCATTTACCCCATCGAACCCAGCCATCGATTGTCCCCTGCACTACGGGAGGCATTATCTGATCCTAAGCGGCAAAATGAAAAAACATCCCTGCTTATCTCTTATTTCCAAAATGAGGGAGCAGATATGTTGGAAGCTGAACTTGCAAAAATGCGTTATATTCTTCCCATATGGCAACGCAAAGGTCACCAACTCCAGATCACCCTCCCCCTAAAAGATATATCCATTCTGGCTGAATGTGCGGCTATCCGCTATATTGAAAACCTGCCCCCACCAGGAGAGCCTGAAGATCGCAACGGAAGAGCGATGCATCGCTCCAACTTGCTTCATCAATCCGGAACATTACCGACAATGCCTTATAACGGAGAAGGTGTAAATGTCCTGGTCAGAGATGACGGACAAATAGGACCACATATTGATTTTCTGGGACGCTTAAACCAGGATTTTAGTTTGCGCCCTCCTACAGATGGTACCCATGGAGACATGGTCTCGGGCATTGTATGTGGAGCAAACAATCTTGACCCAACGGTGGAAGGAATGGCTTCCGGTGCATTTCTTTTCACCGAAGATTACGACGCCGACTTCCTTGGACCTACTATAGATCTCGTTGAAAACCATAACGTTGTCATAACAAATACCTCGTATAGCGATGGATGCAATGATGGAAATACGATCCGTACGGAGCGCGTGGATGCACAGATATGGAGTCACCCGGAATTGATGCATGTCTTTTCTGCGGGCAATGCAGGTATCAGTGATTGTGGATATGGTGCCGGTCCCTTTTGGGGAAATATCACCGGTGGACATAAAGCAGGCAAAAATTCCATTGCTACTGCAAATTTATTTGCCGATCATTCACTGGCCAACTCCAGTAGCAGGGGTCCGGTATTTGATGGGCGGATAAAACCAGATCTCAGCGCACATGGCCAGGAGCAGTTATCTACTTATCCTAATCACACAATCCTTCCAGGCGGCGGGACCTCCGCTGCTGCACCCGGGATAGCTGGCGTGATGGCACAACTGTACCAGGTTTATAAAGAACGGAATGGAGGTGCAAATCCTGAAAGTGCTTTGATTAAAGGAGCTATGCTTGTAACCGCAAATGACCTGGGAAAACCCGGGCCGGATTTTATCTATGGCTGGGGGCTTGTAAATGCCTTTGCCGCCTATAAGTTATTGGACGAAAAGAGGTATGAACGTATTAGTTTGGCTCAGGGGCAACAAAAAAACATAACTATTGATATTCCTGATGGCATTGCTGAAGCCCGATTCATGATATATTGGGCAGATCCGGCAGCATTACCACAAGCATCAGAGGCACTGGTAAATGATTTGGAATTAAAAGTTTTTGCCCCGGGCAATTCAACTGCATTGTTACCCCTGGTACTCAATCATTCGCCTGATCCTTTCCTGCTAAACAGCCCGGCAAAACCTGGCGAGGACCATTTGAATAATATGGAACAGGTAAGGATGATCAACCCCGAAGTCGGATCCTACGAAATATCAATAAATGGACTGCAATTACCCTTTGGAGAAACATCGGCATATTTGTTTTACGAATTTCTCATGGATGAGCCAACATTGGTTTTTCCGTCAGGCGGCGAACATTTAGACCCGAATTCGACCATCACTGTTTATTGGGATGCATTGAATGAAGGCGGAAATTGGGATCTGGAATATTCGGTAGATTCCGGGTTGACCTGGGTTCCTGTCATCTCTCTTTCCGATCCTTCAAGGAGGCACTACCAGCTCCAATTGCCGGACACGATTACCCATGCCGCGTTCATAAGACTCTGGCGGGATAGCATATATACCCAGAATAAACAACCATTTCAACTCTTAGGACGCCCTTCAGATATTATAGTCACCAAGGCATGCCCAGATTCCATCTATATATCATGGGATGCAGTTCCGGAAGCGGAAGGTTATGAAGTATTTATCCCGGGCGAGCGGTATATGGAAAAAATTGGCGACACGGATTCAACTTATTATGTATTACCTACCTGGAACCCGCTGGCTGATAATTGGTTTGCCCTTCGAAGTCGGATCGGGGACCAGTTTTATTCGGAGCGATCCTTTTCTGTGCGACATCAACTAGGACTGGTCGGGTGTAAACAAACTAATGATGCCAAACCCGACAAAGTTATTTCACCCACTGCACTCGAAGTCGTTGCATGTGAATCCGGGTCACTGGATATATTGATATCCATTAAAAATGATGGTTTGGAGCCGATTAAAGATTTACCCGTTTACTATCAGGTTGGGACAGCGCCGGCAGTGCAAAGCATGTTAAGTGGATTGTTAAACCCTGGCACCATTCGATTTTTTAAGTTTTCCAATCCTCCTTTATTCACAGAAAATGGGGATATACCCTTAAAAATATGGACGGATTTGCCAAACGACCAGTTTCGATTCAACGACACTTTGTCGCTGACAGTAAAAGTCTACCTTCAGCTCAAGGGTGAATTGGCACCTGATTTTATTGAGGATTTTGAAAGTGTACTTGACATCCCGGAAAAATGGGATATCATAAATGAAAATAATGATGGCATCAGTTGGATTGTGAGCCGAATCCTTTATGATGAGCTGGATTCGACCAATGCCCTTGTAATGCCTAACTTTTATTACGATCAGTTTGGAGCCAAAGATTTTTTTCTGAGTCCTGAAATTGATCTTTCCAAGGTCTGGAAGCCTCGCCTTGCATTTGACCTGGCTTATAGCGGTCTTTTTGGTTTTGGTCCTGATTCTTTATATATCCAGATTTCTACTGATTGTGGCTCCACGATAGATAAAACGGTTTATGCCAAAACAGATACAGAGCTTATTACAGTGCCATTTCCGGATTTTATTGCGGAACCATTTGTGCCCCTGACAGCTACGGACTGGCGTACCGAAGAAATTGATCTATCCGAGTTTGCAGGACAACGTATACTTATTCGATTTTTGCATGTCGCTGGTTATGGGAATAACTTGTGGATTGACAATATACAGATAACCGAGGACGGCGTAAATCCTTTAGCTGGAGGATTTACGGTGCCTTATGATTCCATTTGCACGGGAGTACCAACCCAACTTACGGACGTTTCATTCGGTCCTCCTGATACGTGGAGCTGGGATTTTGGTCAGGATGCAGTACCAGCTACTTCTACAGATAAGGATCCACATGCTGTGTCATGGAGTTCACCCGGATGGAAAACGATTCAACTTATAGTGGGCTTGGGTCCTTTTTATGATACCGTGCAACAAATGGTTTATATCCGGCCATTTCCTGTAGCATCATTCGAATGGAGCAACAAGGGAGATAGTTTAATTTTAATTAACCAAAGTGAGGAAGCCACTCATTACGAATGGCACCTGGACAGCATTTCATTTAGTACCGAAACCGATCCTTCTGTAATGATCCCCCAGGGAACAGAAAGCCCAATAGTGGTGAAACTCATTGCTATTAATGGATGTGGTTCAGATACGATACAGCAATACATTGAACTAACGTCAATAGATGGGCAAACAACCCATTCTGATGAATGGCAGCTCCACCCAAATCCAGCCGGAGATATAGCGCACCTATCTGGTGTGTTTGGGCCATCCGAAATGCATTTGGAAATTATTGATGTACAAGGCCGGATTTGTTTGCAGTATTACAACCCTTCCACAGAAGGGGTACGATCCATTTTATTAAATCTAAGGAGCTTGCCTGCCGGACAATACATACTTCGTGTATCCCAAATCGAAAAATACCAGGTTCTACCTTTGATAAAGGAATAACCTGAAGCCGGGTTTTCAGGAAGGCCAAATCCTATACATCAAAAAAGGGGACACTCTGATGAGTGCCCCCTTTTTAATAATCCAAAGTCTTGATTAGTTTAATACCAATCGGACATTGAGATCAAACTCATCATAGATGGTTTTATCACCCAGATTATCAAAAAAGCTGCCTGATCCGTAGCGGATATCGTGTTCTGAACGATCCACTTTGATATCGGCAGTAGCCACTTTTTTAGTCCCTTCTTTTGCAACTTTCGCAAAAAATTTGGTTGGCAAGGTTTTGCCTTTGATCGTTAGATCAGCAAGGATTTTGTAGCTGCCATCACCTTGTGCAATTGCACGTGTAATTTTAATGCTTGCTGTAGGATGTGCGGCTACACCGAAAAAATCATCTGATTTCAGATGGCCTACTAGTTTAGTGTTGTACTCTCCTTCCAGGTCTGTGCAGGTAATAGAGTTCATGTCAATGATAAATGAGCCACCAGTGATCACATCACCGGCTGTTGTCAAACTACCGGATTTGATTTTAACGGCTCCGGTGTGTTTACCTGTTACTTTGTAACCCGTCCAAGTAATCGTAGATGCTTTAACATCTATACTTGTTGTGGTTTGAGGAACTGGATTCATCCAGCTTAGGAGTACGGCAAAAAGAATGGTAAGTGTCATATTAAAAAAATTTATTGGTTTCGAATTTTGTCTAAAATACTGCTGAGCAGTTCTAATTCCTCTTCGGTCGCCAAGGTGAATCCCTTCATTTTTCGCTCCATTTCAACTGAAGCAGCATGGATCAGTTCAAGTCCTTCGGGCGTAATTTTGATTTCTACTTGCCTACGATCAAGCGGGCATTCTTTGCGATCAACAAGCTTTTTCAGAACAAGCTTATCTACCAACCTGGAGGCATTGGAGGTCTGATCGATCATTCGCTCTGCCAGGTAGCGAAGACTTGCCACTCCAGGATGCAAACCTCGCAGGATGCGTAGCACATTAAACTGTTGCACTGAAATTTTAAATGGCCTAAGCAATCTTGTTTGATCTGCAGACAACCAGGATGCGGTATACAAAATGTTAATACCCGCCTTAACCTGGGCATTTGCAAATTGCTTTTGATGTATGACCTCTCCGATTGTTTTCATAATGCAGTGCAAATTTAGTGTATATACATTTAATGTACAAACACTTTAACAAAAACATAACATCAAGGGAATGTTAAGCCTAAAAAAGCAAAAAGGCCAAGCTCCTCCGAGCTTGGCCTTTTTGATTATCCGAACGGATCGTTATCGCAGTAGTGTAGTTTGTCCTTTTAGAAATGTACGTTCGCCATCAACAAAAATAGCTTCGAGCATCCAAACATAAACAGCGCCATTCATTGGTTTCCCTCGGAACATACCATCCCAGGAATTTACAGGCAGATTTCCATCCTCAATGGGAAATTCATCTACCGAATGGACTAACTCACCCCAACGATCATAAACCCGAAAGTTTTGGATAATTGTCCCGGGACGTCCTAAGACGCCCAAACGGTCATTGCGATTATCACCATTAGGCGTGAAAGCTGTAGGTACAAGCACAATTCGCGTTTTATTGACATTGACTGTTATCAATGCTTCATTGGTGCATCCGTTGGCATCCGTCACATTTAGCCTGAAGGTTCTTGTGTATTCGAGACCTGAAATGATAGGATCAGGACAGGTCATACAACTCAAGAAGGCACTATCCTGAATGTACCATTGATAGGTGAAAGGTGGTATGCCGTTCACAATCTGAGCCACAAGTTGTGTATCTCTACCTAACTCTATAAAAAGCTCTTCACCAAGATCTACTAAAATTTCCGGTGGCGAATATACGGTTGCCTGACCTACAGCATATTCACAACCCAGTTTATCACGAACAAATCCATAATACGTCCCAGAAGGTAGTCCAATTTGAATATTTGAACCATTGAATGTCAGGCTATCAAGGCTGTATCTGTAGGCTGGTGTCCCCCCGGAAGCCTGGAAGGTAATTCTTCCGTCTTTATCACCAAAACAATCCAATGTGTCCCCAATCATTACTGCCGTCAATGGTTCGTTCGGTTCCAAAATTTCAATGTCCTGCTCAATGGTACATCCATTTTGGTCGGTCACTGTAACTGAATAAAACCCTGGCCTCAAGCCTGAAACATTCGGACTCACATCACCATTGCTCCAGACATAACTATAGCTTGGACTTCCACCAGAAATGGATGTGGTGATGGTGCCCGTGCTGTCACCAAAACATGCCACGTCTATTTTCTCCAACTCACCCAACATACCCGGTGGGCTGGTCACTGGAATATTGAATGAACGAACGCAATTAAAGGCATCTGTTACTGAAACAACATATATGCCCGGACCCAATGCCACTGGATCTTCAATTAAAGCGCCATTATTCCATAAATAACTATAGGGAGGGGCCCCGCCAGAGACCGTAAGATCAATACTCCCATCACTATCTCCTGCACAAAAAACATTTATGGCCGTACCACTAATTACTATCTCTGGCGCTTGTTGAACATTTACCGACCCAAAAACCTTACAACCTCTATTGTCTGTAACTGTAACAGTGTGGGAACCTGGCGTTAGATTTTGAACTTGAGCTTGTTTGGATCCAGTAGACCAGTTAAATTGATAAGGGGAAGTCCCGCCAGTTGCCGTAGCAAGTGCAGAGCCGTCATTTGCCCCAAAGCAGGTCACATTGTTGGTGGTCAGTGAAAGGACAATTTCAGCTGGCTCGATCAGTAAAAGTGTATCAACAGCAGTACAATTATTGTTGTCGGTAATGGTAACAAAATAAGTGCCCCCGGCAAGATTGGTTGCCATAAAACCAGTTTGGGCAGCAGGATCACTCCATAAATAGGTATATGGACCTACCCCACCTAAAGGAGTGACTGTGCCCGAACCATCTGCAACTCCGAAACAGGAAATCTGTCCTGCAAATAATACACTATTAAAAGGGGCGGGTTGTATAATGACTACTGAGTCAATCTCTGAACAACCCATGTTATCTGTCACTGTTACGGTGTATGTACCCGCTGCAAGATTAGAAATTGAAGCCTGGGTAGAATTGCCGGGATCATTCCACAAGAATGAGAAACTACCATTTCCCCCTGATGCTGATACTGTCGCGGAGCCATTTGATCCCCCAAAACAGCTTACGTTTTTACCACTTGTTGATAATACGATGGGATTGGGTTGAGGGACTGTAAAGGTATCAATGACAATACAGCCACTGGCATCTGTCGTTGAAACATAATAAATGCCTGCAAAAAAGCCCGTACTTACCGGACCGTTACCACCAACACTCCATGCAAAACTGTGACCACCGCCACCCCCTGAAGCTAAAATGGAAACAGTCCCATCGTTGCCTCCTGCACAAGAGACGGGTGTAATGGTAAGATTGGTGATAATTTCTGAAGGCTGAAATACCTGAGGCATAATTACTTCCACGCACCCACCCTGGTCAGAAACAGTAACACTATAGATACCGGGTATCAAATCAAGACGTGAATTTGTATTTGGGCCACCATCACTCCAGATATAGTCATAAGGCGGCAATCCTCCCGATACTGTTATAGTTATAGCACCGTCATCACCCCCAAAACAACTGGTGGGATTGGCTGTAAAGTTTACGATCATATTTTGTGGTGCACTTAAGTTGACGGCAAGGACCTCGGTGCATCCGTTCGCATCCGTCACTGTCACCTGATAGGACCCGGATGTTAAATTTCCTGGCGCAGCACCACTTAAACCGGGGACATTCCAGTCAAAGGAGTATCCGCCAGCCCCGCCACTGGGCTGAACAATGATCTCGCCATTGCCAATATTCTGACAAGTAGGGTCTTTTGGCGAAAGGCTGGAGGCCAAGGGGGGGTATTCATACAAATCCAGCAAAGCCGATGTGCTACAACCATTCATGTCGGTAATTGTAACAGGATAAGCACCGCCTGCAAGACCAACATTCACCGAATCGGTTGAGCCATTTTGCCATGAAAACTGATAAGGATACGTACCGCCTGTTATCATAACAGAAAGACTGCCATCCTGAGCATTTGCACAGTCGACGGTGTCGGCAATGTGCCCATTTATGGTTAGGGCATCCGGTTGAGATAAGACAACCATTATTTCATCCGTGCAATTCAGCGTATCCGAAACCAATACCTGATAAGTGCCTGCTGTAAGTCCTGTTTTTGCACCTGGATTAGTTGCTGTCCCATTTACACTCAGCACAAATGGAACGCCTGTTGCATTGACCTGTATATCAAAAGAACCATTGGCGGCACCAAAACAGGATGGAAATTGCACTTGGGCAATCTGAATCTGGGGAGGAGTGCAGTCGATCGTCCGGCAACCAATGGTATCGCTGGTTACATTGCATTGGCCAAGGGCGCGCACTACAAAAGTGACCGAGTCCAACAAATTCAGCCCTCCCAGAAAAAATCCCAAGTTGCCTGCATTAGGTATCTGCCATGGGCCTCCGTTTACACTGATTTCATAAGCCTCTCCAAGTTGTTGATCATCCCATTCGATGAGCAAATCTTTAAATCCAATAGCCGCACAGTTAACAGTTGGCTTTTCAATGAATGGTTGGATCCCGATAGCAATCGTATCTGCCTTTGCACAACCATAGCTGTCCGTGACGGATAAAATGAGGGTCTTTGCGCTATCGGCCAAAGTGTTGACAAAGCTGCACGTATCACAAGTAACGTCAGCCCCGGGGGACCACGCATAATTCAATTGATAATCGGGGTTAAAGGTTATGCGCCAATTTAGCAGCTCCCCATCGGGCAAAGGGGCATCATCAATGACTAATAAACGCCACTGCCCATTTGCTGGATTTTCGGGAGCATCCCACAGTTGATGCCATTGCCCTTCTGGGACAAAGGTACCCGTGAAAGGTGCTGCCACTTTGGGGGCTCCGAATGGATCTCCAAAATCAATGCGTTGAGTCGCTTTGGGAGAAAAACATGTTTCCACATAATGATCGCCATCTCGACCATTATCGGATGTCAGCTCAATGAATCGGCCACTGGGCGCAAAGAGATAAACATCGATATCATCGATCCAGAGATGGTTTATGTTAAAACACACGGATTCAATCATTCCGGGGCCCAGATTTTTTGGATACACACCTGTCACTTGTAAGGGCGAATACACGGGTGTAAGTGGGCTGCTTGAATTTGGAGGCGAAGGGATGGGGTAAGATGTGGTGTTTGCGAACGTTTTAGGATCAGGCAGGATGACAGGCAGTGTACCATCGAGGACTAGATCCGCATCAGGGCAAACCATCAGATCCAGACCCAAATCGGGTTTGGGAAGTGTATCATCAGTGATATAAAACCAAAGGGTATCCACAAGACAGGGATTTCGCTGGAAAGCAAGGCCAATGGATTCAGTCCCTTCGAGAACACCATCCGACAATACATCAAATGTCACTGAAGTTTCTTTTGACCCTGCAGGGATGGATACGGTGGGAGGATTCATGGTATAATCCAGGCCATTTGTTGCAGTTCCTACAAAAGTGATTGGAATATTCAGGTCAACCGGGGATTCTGATCGAATGCTAAATTTTCCACTTCCGTTTACACAGCCTTCAGCTATTGTTTCATTAAATGCCTTGGTTGAAAGTTCAAAACCGATCGTTGGGGTGCCAAAACTTTTAGCTTCCAGAAAAACGCCGGAATCAAATACCTGATCTGAAACATCAGCAATGGCAATCCGGATGGTGTAAGTATCGCAAGGAACTACAATCGCCTGGGCAAGGAATACATCTGTAAAACCATCATATGTAGGCTGACCATTTGGGGGTGACAAATTGAACAACTGTGGGTTTTGGGGTGGGCACAATGCCGGATTGATGTTGGGATTGCCGTTATTCACTGTATTTATGGCAACATAGGATGATGTGCCAGGTACTAAAGCAATATTTTCGGCACCATTGGAAAACGGACCGTTGAAATTAGTACCACTAATAAAAAAGCCAAATACATCATTAAATGCCGTACAAACGTATTCCTGATACTCCTCGGAGGCAAATACATATCGAAACTCAAGTGTATCTGCATAAGGAATGAATTTAATTTCAAAGGCAGATAAATCCTGAATACCTAGAGGTGCTACGAGTGAGGCAAGGTCAGGATCGGGCAAAGCTCCAGATGTCGCACCGGAAGTTGAGCCCGAATTATTCATGGTTGCTGCATTAAATGCCAATCCAGTCGACATGACTATCCCGGAGGGAATGCCAATATTCGCGTTTGCTGCCGAGAAATAACCAATGGCACTCACGTCTCCTTCGTACTGAACATCAAGAACCTGAACACCTGAGGAAAGAAACACATTTTCGATCAGGTCTTTAGGACTAAATACCCCCGAAGTAACCTGCATTTGCCCAAAAGCAAACATCGGTGAAATCAAAAGCACCATGACGCAATACATCCAAAATGGTCTCTGCGTAATTCCAGACCGATTACTTGTATACAATTCAATCATATAGAACCTTTTCTTGGGGGCCAAATGCCCTTGTAGAACACATAAAGATGCTTAAAATTAGTGCATTGCTGCCTTTCTGTGGTATTAGTCCGCCAAAATAACAACTTCATCGAAAATGAAGAGGCGAAGAATGAGATGGTTTTATCTTTGACCTTACAATTAATCCAGTAAAAACATGCGTCAATTTTTCAAGTTTTTCTCTGCTTCCTGCCTGGGAACCATCGTCGGGCTCGTATTATTAGTCGGTTTATTCTTCGTGATTGGTTCAGGCATTGTCTCCCAAATGGACAAATCCGTGAGTGTGGGACCTAATTCCATCCTCGAGCTCACCTTTGAAGATGCGGTTCCGGAGAAAACCAATAATTTGCAGGACACACCTTTCGAGTTATCGGATAAAAAATATATCGGCCTGAATGATTACCGGATAATGATAGAACATGCCGCTAAAGATGACCGGATCAAAGGCATTTTGTTGCGGCCAGACATGACCAATATGTCTATGGCTGAAGCGGCCGTATTGCGCAAGGCACTCAGCGAATTCCAGGAAAGTGGTAAGTTTATTTATGCCTATGGGAAATTCATGACACAGAACACCTACTATTTGTGTTCTGTCGCTGACAGTGTATATCTAAATCCATTGGGCACACTCGAATTCAGGGGGATTTCGGCTGATGTGACGTATTTCAAGAAGATGCTTGACAAATTGGGGATTGGTATAGATGTATTCTACGCCGGCCAGTTTAAAAGTGCGACTGAGCCATTTCGCGCAGACCATATGAGTGATGCTAATCGCGTGCAATTGCGAGCTTACATCGAGGATCTATTTGACATTATGCTCGATGATATTTCGACGAGCCGGAATAAGTCAAAAGAGGAACTGCGTGCCATTGCCCAAAACTGGAAAACATTCGATCCGGACAGCGCCAGCACATCCGGGCTTTTGGATGCTTTGCTTTACGAGGACCAACTTACCAAACGTATAAAAGATCGTTTAGGCTTGGAAACTAAAGAAGATGTTCCATTCATTGCTGCCCAAGATTATTACAAATCGTCTGTTTCCAAACTTGATCTTTCAGGCAAGGATAAAATAGCCTTAGTATTCCTGGAAGGTGAAATAAATATAGGCAAAGACGAAGGCGGCATCATCACTGATGACCATTACCAGAAAATTCTGGACAAAATTGCAAAGGATGAAAAAGTTAAGGCAGTTGTGTTGCGTGTCAACTCGCCAGGTGGAAGTGTTCTGGCCAGCGAAAATATTCTGAGAGGCATTCGAAATATTCAGGCAAAGGGAATTCCAATTGTAGTTACAATGGGCCGATATGCTGCATCCGGAGGATACTACATATCCTGTTATGCGGATAGCATTTTTGCTCAACCTTCTACCTTAACTGGGTCAATCGGCGTATTCAGTCTTATGCCTAATTTCGGCCCATTCCTTGATCAAAAAATTGGGATCACCTTTGACACGGTTAAAACCACGGATGCTTCTACCTATTTTACGGGTGTATATGGCTTGGGTGACAAAGAGAAGCAGTTAATGCAAGGCCTCACTGATGGTATTTATCAAGACTTTTTAGAGAAAGTAGCGGAAGGTCGGAAGTTAAGTGTTGATTCTGTTCACCAGATTGCTCAAGGGCGGGTATGGACTGGAAAAAGAGCCGTAGAAAATGGTCTGGTGGATAAACTTGGGTATACGGAGGATGCCATAGCTTGTGCAGCCCGAATGGCATCACTGGAGAAATACCGTATTGATGAATATCCCAAAACGAAGGATCCCCTTCAAAGACTATTAAGTAAAATCACTGGCGAAGAGGATGCATCGGCGCCCATGGTTCGAAAAGAATTGGGCCAATGGTATGGCTACTATGAAAAAATGAAATCTCTTCGTCGACTTGAAGGTCCACAGGTGCGACTGCCCTTCTTAATCGAAGAATAAACTACCAATAGTTCACATGAAAAAAGCCCCGCAATGCGGGGCTTTTTTCGTTTAAGACCTTTCCATTAAAAGTTAATTTACTAGGCAAGCTTTCACTTTGGCAGTGTTTTTGTTCTTAACCGAATCGCCTGTAATCCCATGCTGGTTTGACAATGAAGCACACTTCATTTGAAACTACATACGCCTATGTTTTACACCATCGGGATAACCCTGTTTTATGTATGCTGCCCTCTGTTCTTGATTGCGCAAGCATCAACGGGTAAGTCATACGTCCATGAAGCATTGATTTCTTCCAACATATTTGACCAAACCTATCTGGATACATTAGCACAAGTTAATCCATTTCTTTTGGAAAGATGGTCCTATATGGCTCAACATGGTTGGGAAATAAAAACTTTCCCTGCGCAAAAAGGTGAAGCACCTTACCAACAGTTGGAAGAAGGACTCTGGAATGGACACAATGCACTTGATCTTGAGCTGAAAGGGCTCATCCAACGCCAACCAAATTACCGATCCTATTATCGAATAGGGACATCGAACGACATCCTGATTTTACACAGCAGTGCAGAAATCACCCAACATATGAACTTAAATCGTAATTTTACCCACCCCCAAAAGTCGAGCAAGTGAGTGTCCGAGGAGTTGCTATGTGGGTAAAACGCCTATACATCGTTTTTTGGGGATTACTGATCACAACCTGGTCTTTTGGCCAGTACCATGCGATCAGCAGTGGAGACTATACGAGTTGTGGTGGCGTTTTTGTAGACAGTGGAAATGCAACGGGCAACTATGGACCCAATGAAAATTATACAATTACCCTTTGCCCCGACGGCAGCAGCGGGACTCATTTAAAAATTTCTTTTTCAGGCGTGGACATTCCGTTTGGGGATGAACTATGTTTTTTTGATGGTTCGAATACACTTGCACCTTCCTTAGGTTGTGCAAGCAGTTTTTTGCCGGGCGCTCCCTTTATCATTCAGGCATCACCATTAAATGCAGGCGGTTGTATTACGGTCACCTTCAACAGCAATGCTAGCGGGCAAGGTAAGGGATGGCTAGGAGCAATATCGTGTGTGCCTGCATGCCAGGCTTTTACAGCCATAATATCTTCATCTGATCCTGTACCCTCACCGGCCGACACAGGCTGGATAGATATTTGCCCAAATCAGACAGTTAGTTTTGAAGGGAGCGCTAATTTTATCCAAAACAACATTCTGTATAACCAACAGCTTAGCCAGTGTACATTAGAATGGGATTTTGGTGATGGAAATTTAAAGACCGGAATCACGGTTGAAAATGATTACAAATTACCTGGCGGCTATAAAGTCAATCTGACCATCACCGACCAATATGGTTGTAGAAATACAAATGTACTTTCGCGAAAAGTGAGAGTTGCCCCCCACCCTATCATTTCTATTGCCAATTTGCCTGGCCCTGTCTGCATGAATGATACACTTTCATTATCTGCAGATGATCTTGCGAATGGCAGCCATCAGATCAGTGTTATCCCTCAGGAAGCCCGTTTTGAACTCACAAAAACCCGTGCTGACTCTTTACCACTTCCCGACGGGAATGGCGCTACTTATCAGACGAGTGTTCTATTTAATGAGTTTGCACCTGACCGAACATTAACTGATCCGGCTCAAATCATTTCGATCTGTGCAAATATGGAGCACTCCTGGATGCGAGATCTCCGCATCACGCTCACGTGCCCTTCAGGTCAATCCGTGGTGCTAGTCAACCAGGAGGAAACCGGGGAAGAAGTGTTTCTTGGTAACCCCTTTGAAAATGATGAGTTACTACCTGACCCCATACCAGGTGATGGATTCACCTATTGTTGGAATGTTAATGCGCCCAATGGCACATGGCTGGAATATGCCAACCAATTCACGCCTCAAACACTACCAGAAAATTCATATAAAACGTTTGAATCGCTGGACAATTTACTTGGCTGCCCTTTAAATGGGGAATGGATACTAACTATCCAGGATCTTTGGGCGATTGACAATGGATTTATTTTCTGGTGGAATATCACATTTGACGAGGCATTGCTTCCAAATATAGAGACCTTTACCCCGACTATCACCGATTTGAGTTGGAGAAACCAACCAAATATTATTCTTTACAAGGATCAGGACATACAAGCGATTGCTGACAAGGCTGGAGAGGCTTTTTTCTTATTAACATATACCGATAACTTCAATTGTGCCTCAGACACATTTGTTACCATACCCGTACTGCCATTAACGCATCCTTCCTGCCTGGACTGCAACCAGCTCATTGCGATTAGTGCGGATACGGCTGTTTGTGAAGGTGCAACTGTGAAATTGGAAAGCCAGATTTCAGGATTTGCTGGCGGCGTAATCCCGTTTGCTCATTACCCTATGGTGCCATTGGGATACTCCACCAATCCTCCGGCCAATCCCTATCGTGCACCGATCAATGTGACGAATATTTATCCGGATTTGCTCATAAATACCTCGGCTACTCTTGAATCCGTTTGTTTTACACTGGAAACAAACCCTGTAAATAATATCGCCGTTTTTTTAGAATCACCAGATGGCAAACTCCTTGAACTTACATCCTATAATGGCAGTACAGGACAAGATTATATCAACACCTGTTTCACTCCGGTTGCTGGTCAGTCAATTCAAAGTGGTACCGCCCCATTTACCGGCAACTACCAACCAGAAGGAAGCTGGACGGATCTTGATGGCTCACCTGTCAATGGGCAATGGAATCTTATTGTATCGGATAATTTCGGACTTTCCCGATTAGGATTACTTGACCATTGGACTATAACATTCAATGCAACAAATGACTTTACCTATAATTGGAGTCCTACGCCGGCAGTTTTGTGTGTGGATTGTCCTACAACGGAGATAATAACAGATACATCACGAACTTATCAATTATCTGTCAGTGATGAATATGGCTGTTTGGCATTTCGGGGTGTACAAGTAGATATAAACCGCATTTATGGTGCGCCTACTGTTTACTGTGGAGAATCCACTTCTACCCAACTTATTATTAACTGGGATCCTATTTCCAACGCACCAGGCTATGAGATAAATATCAATGGCAATGGATGGATACCCGTCAACGGTTCACTGAGTCATTCCATTTCAGGATTAATAAATGGTACTTATGTTACTATCCAATTGCGTGTTTCCGGATTTTCACCCGATTGTCCTGCTGAAATAACGACGCTGGAGTGCAGGTATCTATTTTGTCAGATGTATGCAGTTGTCGAAGACTCCGTGCCTCCTTCCTGTTTTGGTGGTAATGACGGAGAAGCTTATGTTTCCGCATTTGACGGCACCTCACCATTTAGTTACAATCTGGACAACCTGGTGACTCAACCTGTGGGATACTTTAATGCAGTTGGGGCAGGTACACATTTTGTAATCGTAACGGATGCCATGGGATGCATGGACACGGCTTATTTTTCGCTAAGCCAACCCGATCCCATATCCATAAACCTGGTTTTAGATTCTGTTTCATGTTTTGGTGGGAATGACGGTGGAGCTATAGCTTCATCTACAGGTGGTACCGGAAATCACAATTACGTTTGGTTTACCATACCCGCTGTTTTTTCACCCATATTATCCAATCGTGTCGCTGGAAATTACGCCCTACGTGTGACGGATCAAAACAATTGCATTAAAGACTCACTTGTCCAGATAAATGAGCCTGAACCTATAACTGTTTCTTTTACAACGGATAGCATATCATGTCCTGGAAACAAGGACGGGAGTATCCTAGCCCAACCGAGTGGTGGCACTATGCCATTTACTTTTGCCTGGAATAATGGTCAAAGTGGGCCGCTCTTGATAAATTTAGGCATGGGAAGTTACACGGTTACAATAACCGATGTAAATGGATGTAAGCATATCGGCACATCAGTAGTGGGTGAAAGGCCTGCAAATAGCTACCAGGTTTTCACACAATCCCCTACCTGTTTTAACGGCCAGGATGGCAGTGCCTGGGTTGAAGTGATTCAAGCACTGGAGCCCGTAAGTTATTATTGGCAAGATCCGGCCATGCAACTAACGGATACTGCTGTGGGGCTACAAGCGGGTAATTATGTTGTCATTGTTGAGGATCTCCTCGGATGCAAGGACACGCTATCATTGACTGTTCCGCAAACAGACAGTATCACCTTGCAATTGACCGCTTCCATGGCCGCCTGTACAGGTAGTATGGATGGAACGGCTAGTGTTATGGTATTAAGCGGCGGCATTGCCCCATATGATTACCTCTGGAGTGACCCAATGGCACAGTCAACTTCTACTGCTATAGGTCTTACAAATGGCACATACCAAGTTACGGTCAATGATAGCAATGGCTGCACCCAGACCGGCTCTGTTTTTATAGATATGGCCGACGGTGTTAATGCTCAAATTACGTCAACACCAACTCATTGTCAATCAAGCCAGGACGGTACAATAACCTTAGTCGTGTCAGGTGGCGTATGGCCATACAGTTTTTTATGGGATGATCCAACTGGTTCAACAGATAGTCTTCTAACGGGGCTAAACCCAGGCATCTATCACGTAACGATTACCACAGCACAAGGGTGTATCACAAGAGATAGTATTGTTGTGGATGTCTCAAATGGATTGAAAATAGATTCGATCATGGTCCAACTTCCATCCTGTCCCGGCTCTAATGACGGAGAGCTGGAAGCTATAATTATTGGTGGCTCGGGTCTTTTGACCTATGTCTGGTCAGGACCCTCTGTTTCAATGTCGAATCCGGCTATTGGCCTTTCTTCAGGAAATTACACACTTACTGTAACTGATGGCTTGGGTTGCACCGTTAGTTCTTCAGCAAATTTACCCGATCCACAAGCTATTCAGATCCTGCTTTCCGAAACGGATGTCTCTTGCTTTGGCGAAGCAACGGGTGTAATAGAAACTAATGTGACAGGTGGTACGCTACCCTATTCGTATTTATGGAGTACTAACCCACAGCAATCCGGTCCAACCGCATCTTTGCTTTCCGCTGGAAATTACACCGTTACGCTAACGGATGCCAATGGATGTACTGCTGTGAATAGCGCTATGGTATCAGAGCCCACAATGCCTCTTGTGGTACAAATAAGTCAGGTTTCATTTGGGTGTGCTGGCACATCTGCTAATAGTGCTTTAGCAAGTGTTACCGGAGGTACAGGACCAGGTTATTCTTATTTATGGAATAATATGGATCAATCCCAGCAACAGGATAATCTTTTCCCTGGTCTCTATGAAGTAACTGTGACAGACCAGGCAGGATGTGTTACTTCGGGCCAGGTACAAGTCACGGAACTGGCACCCATTCAAATGACCCTTACTGGAACAGAACCGACCTGCTATGGCGACACTGACGGATCTTTGATGGTAAGCCAAATACAAGGTGGAACAGGAATGGGAATCTCAGGGAACTATTCTTATATATGGAATACTACACCGATGCAAACAGGGCAGACCATTATCGGCCTTGCAGGAGAAAAACAATATCAGGTGACAGCTACAGATCAGAATGGCTGTTCAGGAACTTCAACATATACCTTAGCCCAACCTGTAGCCATACAAGCTGAATTCACAATCACCGCTGTGCAATGCGCTGGATTAGATAATGGTAGCATTTCAATTTCCAATATTCTGGGTGGCGATGGCAATTACACCATACTGTGGGATATAAATGCTGGTGGCTCCGGTAACATGGTAGTTAATAATCTAGCTGCCGGAAATTATAGTGTGACTATATCTGACAATCGAGGCTGCCAATCGGATTCGATCATTCTGGTGACAGCACCGATGCCTGTCCAAGTCTCCGTTCAGAATAAAACGAATGTGCGATGTAATGGTGAATCGACAGGTGCCATAGCTATAACCACCTCTGGAGGTACTGGTGCAGTAGGATATTTATGGAATACAAATCAGTCAACGGCACAACTTTCAAATCTACAGGCTGGCAATTATCAAATTACAGCAACAGATAGTAGAGGATGTTCTGGTACTCTTGCAATAACTATAACACAGCCTGATAGTTTGGAACTAACTTTAATTGGTGACCCACCAGATTGCCAGGATAAGTCTAATGGCTTTATAGAGACAATAGTCCTGGGAGGTACTGGCCCGTTTGCTTATTCTTTAAATAATGCGGCAAATGTGGCACATACTGTTTTTGGTCCACTGACTGCCGGTCTTTACACAATTATGGTTACTGATGCCAACGGATGCGTTGATACGTCCACGATTATGCTTGCTGATCCATTAGGATTCAGTATAGATGCAGGTCCGGATGTAACTATTGAATTAGGAGAGAGCATAAATTTACAAGTGACCTCTAATGCACAGTCACTTACAGATTACATTTGGAAGGCTCCATATCCAGGTACATTGAGTTGCTTGAATTGCCCAGACCCGGAATCAACGCCAAGGTATACAATCACGTATATTATTGAAGGTGAGGATGAGCGAGGCTGTCTAGCAACTGATCAACTAACGGTTTTTGTAATCCAAAACAGAACGGTGCTTGTTCCTACTGCATTTACACCAAATGGGGATGGGCAAAATGATAAAATCTTAATCCATGGCAATGAAGGGACGCATATTATAATATTTCGTGTATTCGATCGATGGGGTGAAAAGCTTTATGAAATGGAGGATTTTATAATCAATGACCCAAATATTGGATGGGATGGCACTTTCCGTGGGGCGGATTTAAATCCTGGTGTCTATATTTGGAGCCTGGAGGTAGAGTTTGCAGATGGTTTTCGTCAACACTTCTCCGGTCAAACTACCTTGCTTCGATAAATATTGAATATGTACAGAAACCTACTCATAGCAATTTCCATACTGATTATGTCGGTCCAATGTGCTGCACAAGATCCTCATTTCAGCCAGTTTTATAATGCACCGATGCACCTCAATCCAGCAATGACGGGTGTTTTTCCCGGCCAATTCAGGGTGGTTGCGAATTATAGAAATCAGTGGTCGAGTATCCTGGGCGCAGACGCTTTTAAAACGTTGGGGGCATCGGCTGATGTCCGCTTTGAAGTTTTCAAAAATGATTATTTTGCCTTTGGCGTTAACGCACTCCAGGATCAGGCAGGCGCTGGTCAGTTTAAACAATCGAGAGGAGGTCTAAGTGTTGGCTACCTCAAGCAACTTGTAGGCGGAAAATATCGCTCCGATCACCAGTTTTTAGTCGCAGGACTTAATGCCGGTTTTGGGCAGTATACACAAGATTGGGGCAATTATTGGTTTAGCAATCAATACAATGGGGCAACAGAGTCCGTTGACTCAAGTATACCATCAAATGAAGCGCTGGCCCAGTCGACCGGAATGTTTTTAGATATAAGTGCAGGATTAATGTACTATGCTGTATTTGAAGAAGATGCCAGCTTTTATGCAGGCGGTGCCATTTTTCACGCCAATCAACCAAATGTTTCGTTTTTGACAGACGGAAATGAAAAACTTTATCGAAAAATGATGGTCCATGCAGGCGGCCAGGTTCCTATTAACCCTAATTTCAGCCTTTTGCCGGCGGCGTATCTAGCCTTTCAGGGCCCTTCCACCCAAACTGTATTAGGCAGCAATTTTCGCTATACCAATAATGACTGGTACGAAGTGGCTATCCGGGCTGGCGTTTGGACTCGGCTCGCCAATAGCTTAAAGAGTGGCACCATCATGGATGCGGTGATTTATAGTTTCATTTTAGAAATGGAGCGCTGGCAGTTGGGATTGAGTTATGATGTCAACCATTCATCCCTTAAGCGGGCATCACAATCCAGAGGTGGTGTAGAGTTATCGCTCATTTATGTACACCCATATCAGTCACGCTACAGGGTGAACTGCCCTAACTTTTAAAGAAGCCTAACGCTTTCTACTAACGACGTTGTTTCCTAAGCGTATAAGCCTCAAGCATATAGAACAATGTTGCAACAAACGAAACAGCCAGTATTACGGACAAAATGAGCATAGAATTTGCTTGATGTGCCGAAGATAATGCACCCTTCTCACATTGTAGCCATTGGACAAAAAAAGCCCCCATTTTTAACTAAATGGAGGCTCTAACATGAATGTGATCTCGCCGGGATTCGAACCCGGGACCCTTTGATTAAAAGTCAAATGCTCTACCGGCTGAGCTACGAGATCTGCTTTTTCAAAAAGCTGTGCAAAGATACAAGGCTCTGTCAGATTAACCAAATGTTATCAGGAATTGTTGGTAAAAGGTACTTGCTATATTACCATATAATTAATAACCAACAACTTAGATCAACAAATTATCATTATTGGCGCCAAGAGTCCATCTAATTTAGGTGTTTGGGGACGCTAATCGACAAAAACCGCCTCTTTTTCCGCTGTTAGTTTATCAAAGCTGAACAAACCTAAATATGGACGGATATTACAATTCAAAGCCTGGTCAATAAAGTCCAGCTGATTTGTCACCACTAAGAGTGGATGGGACTGTTGGCTGTAATTACTGTATTTTGCTAACACACAACACCCCCTACCATTGAGATAGATTAATTCGTAAAGCTTTAGAAAAGCGGAAAGAGGTGGGATTTAAAAATACCTTGGGGTAATAATTTTATCCACATTAAAATTGAAATCATAACCCAGCATAACTTCATAACTTCCACCAGCTACCGATTGTAACTTAGATAGTGTATAGTCATACGCTACACCTAATCTAAGTCCATTTTCGAAGTGAAAGGCAGCCCAAATATCACCGGAATCTACCGAACTTGACTTATCCGTAAACGCTTCAACTGCTGTACGAAGGGATGCGCCAAGCCAAAACTTTTGATGAAAAACCAGGGCAAGGTCCAGATCCATTTCCGTTGGGGCTGCAATGAGCCCATTGGCATTTTTAGCATCGCCAAAGAGACCTACATTTTTTACCAGCATTGTGGGCCTAAATACGAGCGCGTCACCATTCAAGGGCAAGGCCAAGCCGCCAAATGCATAATAATGCCGGTACAGTTGGGCGCCAGGCAAATCGTCAGGTTCATTGTCCCCCTTTTTTCGAAGATCATGATTAACCAAATGGGGCGAACTGAAACCTATGAAAAACTTTGGTGCATAATAATAAATACCTGCACCAAAATTGGGCATCCATTGTGAAGGATTCGAATCCTGATAAGATTGGTCGGGTTGAGCGTCTTTGTGGGTGAGTTGCGACCAGTCTGCTCTCCAGTTAAAAATTCCTGCTTGTAGGGCTATAGAAAGTTTTCCTTCTCCGATACGAAACCGGTAAGCATACACGGCATTGGCTTGGGTACTTGCTGTAGGGCCAATTTTGTCATTGATCATCGAAAACCCCAGACCTACCCGATCGCCAACCGGACTATGAATACTCAGTGTTTGTGTGGTCGGAGCCCCTTCAATACCATACCACTGGGAACGATACAAGGCATTAATTGATAAAAATTCATAACTCCCAGCATAGGCTGGATTGAACACCAAGGTATTAAACATGTACTTGGTGAACATAGCATCTTGTTGCGCCTTTAGACCTATAGGTGAAAATGCAATAACAAGAAGCAGTAATTGGCGGGTGGGTAAGGCCTTCATCTTTTTCTTTTTTCCTTAATTGGTTAAAAAGGGGGGACGCTTAAGCTAAGCGTCCCCTATGTTTAGTATCAACGATGGATCTGGACGTAACCGGAATAGGTCTCCCCCTCCCCATCACGAACGAGATAGAAATATGTTCCATCCGGAAGGTCCTTCCCTTCCCAACGACCATCCCAAGCTTTGTCGTTGGAATAACCTTTCATATAGAACACCTGATTACCCCAGCGATTGAAGATAATCACTTCATTCTCTGGGAATTCATCAATACCATCAATGATGAACACATCATTAACAAGGTCACCGTTGGGCGACAGTCCTGTATAGATGGTAATCTTTCGGCAATTCACTGTGATAAATACTCTTGCCGTATCAACGCCTACCGCATTGGCAATGTAATAATCAAATGAATCAATACCTCCACAGAAACCAGCGTTTGGAGTGTACAGGTAGTGGCCTTGAGAGGTCAACGTCACTGTCCCATTAGTAGGAGAGACAATTATTCCACGGTCAACCAGCACACCATTCAGGGTATCATTATTCAAGACCTGAATGACTACCGTCCGATTTTCCATCACCATAGTGGAATCGTCAACAGCAACAGGTGGTTGCTGAACATTGCCACCTGGCACTACATGCACTATGATAATCACGGTGTCACATGTAATCGCATCACAGAATACTATACATGCTGTATCCGAGCCTTCCTGTATGGCAGTAAATGTAATACAGGCGGTAGAGTCTACAATGTTGAAATCGACACTAGTTTCTGGTCCGGCACAGATATCTGTAATTGACAATACTGTTCCGCTCAATTCACTCAGATCCAGGCAGTGTACAGAGTCCTGATCAATATCCAGGATGAATACTACCGTATCTGCGGTAGGTGGAACTACATGGACAATAAGGATAGTGGTATCACAATTACCCAGATCATCACAAATTACAATACAGGCTGTATCCGTACCAATGGCTTCACCCGTATATTCAAGACAATTCGTACCGGACAATATTGCAATATCTGCATATTGACCTGATGCACTTGCACAAATATTGTACACAGAATCGATAACACCAGGCACCTCCGTATCAATACATATCACATCTGAAAATCCAATTAAGATCTCCTGATGGAGCGTATCCGTTTTTGGAATCACATGGATAATCACTTCTGTTGTGTCACAACCCGCAGTGCCACAGATAACAATACAGAACGTATCCGAACCAAGCAGATCACCTGTATAAAGAATACAAGCTGTCTCTGCAATATATTGGATACTTGCATTACCATTTGATTTGTCAGGGCAGATATTTGAGAACCCAATGATGGTGCCTAAACCTGTAGTATCCAGGCAAAGCGTGTCTGTATCGCCATAGTAGACAAATTTCTCTATAACATCACCAGGTTCGCCAGGGCCTTCCTCACACGAAACAACGACGTCAATGTTGTAGGTACAACCATTCAAATTATTCGTCACAGTAATGGAATGGTTTCCTGTTCCTAATTCAAGGGCAACACCATTCGGCAACGGTTGCAGGTTGGGTTGTAATCCTGCTACAGGAACACCCGGCTGTGATACTAGTGAAACAAGTATTACGCCATAGTTATTTGAAGCATCACCCCCCCGGATCATATTCATTGCAAGATCAATAACCCAGTTGCCCGTGTTATCCCAAACATTCATGGAGTCTACAAGTTCTTCCATGGTTTGTACTTCACCGGTATAACTCAAGCCGTTGATTGTCCACACAATAGTGTAAGGACCCTGTGGTGCAGCATTTATTACCGATGTGTAGTTGTATGCCTGTAAGCTATCAAAGTCACAACCAAAGAATGAACCTGTATATGGTAGATTATTATCCAGGAAGCTGTAATCCTGCAAATTCATAATATCCATGTCAAGGCACAATTTGGCGAGCTCTGCACAATCTGTAACAAATAGCGTATCCGCTCCAGCGTAAATGTCAGGGCAGTCCTCACAATTCACATTCAGCGTTATTGTATCCGTACAGCCTGTAATAATATCGGTCATTACCAGCACATGGACTCCGGTATCTACCGATATTAAAGTGCCTTGAGGCATAAGCAAATCATTCAGATTAATGGTAGCCTTAATGAAGGTATTCGTCTGAGTAATTCGCAACGGCCCGTAAGTTGACACTTTGTCCCCACCGATAATATTGACGATTGCCATATCGACTGCCCAATTACCTGCAGGATCGAAGGCATTCATCAAATCTAGCAGGTCATTTAGAGTTTGGAATTGACCGGAGAATGGTGTTCCATTAATTGACCACTCATCCAACTTATATGGTCCGGCATTTCCACCTCCAGGAATCAGTGAATAATTGTAACCATATAGTGAATCAAAAGCACAACCATCCACTATACCAGAGAATGGTACACCATTGTCCGTGAATGCATATTGCGCTATTTGATTCAATGGAATATCCAAACAGTATAATCCCTGTCCGTTGCAATCCTCTGCGTGAAGATTAACGTGAGTAGGCACAACTATATCCGGACAATTTGGTGTAATCTGAATAACAATGATCGTTGTATCGCAAACACCAACAATGGTATCACAAGCCACCACACACAGTGTATCTGCGCCAATGGTGGTACCCGCTACATATGTTACACATCCTGTTTGGGGATCTAATGACCACGTACCAAACAAAGTAGCTCCTGATAAAAGACCAGTACAACTTTGGTAAGTCGTATGCACAGGTGTCATACAGGATTCAAGCTCTATACAGGAAACGACGGTATTCGTTACTTCAACCACTACATGGATGGTATCCAACGAAGGACATGATGGTTTTGGCTCACAAGTGATAATGATGTAGGTCGTATCGCAAATACCTGCAATAGAATCACATGCAATGACACACAAAGTGTCTACACCCGGATAATCTCCTGCTGTATAAAGCATACAGCCTGTAGATGCATCTAATGCCCATGCACCCAATTGGGTTTGGCCCGACAGGTCACCATTACAACTTTCAAATGTTGTAACTACTGCATCCATACATGCTTCAAGCTCTACACAAACCTCAATGGATTCCGTAACAATTACTGATGCGTAAATGGTGTCAATATTCGTGCATTGTGTATCCGGCTGACATACGACGGTAACAATCAAAGTATCTCCGCACAACGCATTTGGTTCATAGATAATGATTTCATGCGTTCCTTCGGGTAACAGAAGTTGAGTTGTAGTAGACACCACACCAACATTAAAGCCGATTTCCGCATACGAGTTGGGGAAGGCGAGCTGTTTAATCCACATTTTGCTGTAGCTATTGGAGAAATCTCCGCCAACAATTAGCAGTTGTGAAGGAATTTGATCCCAATTGCCTGTCGGATCCCAAAGGTTCATAGAATCTACCAAGGCATCCACATCAGGGAAAATTCCACTGTAGGTTTGATTGTTAACCGTCCATGATACTAATTCATAAGGACCGGCTTGCCCAAATCCTAATAAGGTATAGTATGTGTAGGCCATGACGGAATCAAACTGACATCCGTCAATAGGTCCATCATATACTTCCCCATCCCAAAGCACGGTGTACTGATGGTATTCATTCAGAGGAATTTCCAGGCAAAGCTCTCCTGGTTCGTTACAATCAGTAATTACAATAGTTAAGGAGTCAAGCGATGGTGGACACGGATCACAATTGTCCTCAACCAATAAACTGTCTGCAACAAGCGAACAACCGTTGGCATCAGTAAGCGTAACAGAATAAACACCAGGTCCAAGATCTATGAGTTCTGATGGATCATTTGAACCCATCAAGTGGCTCCAATCATAATTGTATGGTGAAGTACCACCACTAACTATGAGATCAATGGTGCCTAACGTATCGCAGCCTGCTGCCACCACAATGGCCTCCATTTCCAGTTTGTCTGGGCTGATCACCTTGAAACAGTGGATTCCGGCAAGGCAACCATTGGCATCAAACACTTTAAGACAATATTCACCTGCACCTAGAGCACCATTCTGAACTTCAAACCCAATTGCGTCATAAAAACGAATAACTGCTGGTCCGGCAAAACCTTGATCCTCGGTGATCGTGAATACCAGCGTTCCATTTTTATTACCAAAACAATCAAGTGTCAATTCTTCTTCAGCTTCTATCTCAACACCCTTGACATCTTCACCTAATTCAAAAATCACAATAGTTTCACATCCTGATTCAAGGTCGGTCACAGTGACGCTATAATTTCCTGCCGCTAAGCTATCCTTTGTAGCGTTTGGACCCCAACTGAAGGCATATGTGCCAGACCCGCCGGTAACTTGAATAGTTACACTACCATTGGACTCACTGCAAGAAGGAAGCGCGTTCACTAAAGCCTCGGCAACCAAAGAACTATCAAGTCCAATTGAAACGGTAACTTCAGTTTTACAACCACTGACTTTGTCCGTTGCTGTCACTGAATAAACACCCGCAGACAGATCTGTTCTTGTAGCTCCGGCTCCTCCATCTGACCAGACATATTGCAGTGTTGCAGGCGTTAATACCGCAACTCCGTCATTTCCTTCACACGTTTCATTTGCTAAAGAATCCACAATAACAACAGGTGCATCCGGATTAAACAGATTGAATGTCAACTTAATGAAACAATCCGGTTTCCCCGTGTATGTAATCCGCACTTCATACGCACCACTATTAAGGTTAGTGGCCTTGTTGGTACTACTCACATTTGGTGTCCAACTGAAGGTGTATTTATCCTGATCCTTCACTAACAGGATTTCAATCATACCATCTCCTCCAAGGCAGGATGGTTGGGTAAGCATAACTGTATCAACTTCTGGTTCAAGACATTCGCATTCATCCAAGATGATTATAGGATCAAATACTTTGCTGCAACCATTGGCATCTGAAACAGTCAGACTATAGGTTCCCGCTTCCAAACCTGTGCGCAGATTCTGGCTGGTTGGAATCGTATTATCGTCCCAAGAATACACAATAGGTGGTGTTCCCATAGTAATGACAGCCTCAATGGAACCTTTATCATCGCAGGTTTCATTCACCACATTTAAGTAAGCTGCAAAACCATCTATCACAGTAATTTTCTGCGATTGGATAGCCATATTGCCGCAATTGTCCTCTGCTGTCCATGTTCGAATAATGACATAGCCACACGATTCATTTATAACCTCTTCCATAAAGTTGAGGCTGGCTGTAGGATCACAATTATCCGTCGCTTCGACATCACCAGGAATACCGGGAACGACTTCACCATTGGACAGGTTAATCGTAACATCGGCAGGAACGTTAGAAATGACTGGTGCTGCTGAATCTTCAATGGTTATCACTTGAGTGTGAACAGCAGCATTGCCACATTCATCCGTTGCACGCCAGGTCCGAGTAATAGTATATGCCTGTGGACAAACGCCCGGCTGAATGACTTCGTCAAACATAATTGGAACCTCATCATCACAGTTATCTGTGACTGTTACACCAGCGGAAGAAGGTATTGAATCAGTGCATTCCAATGTAATAGAAGTGGGTGCATTGACAAAAACAGGAGAAAGTGTATCCGTAACAAGCACATAAACTGTGAAGGTATTTGTATTTCCACAATTGTCTTCAGCAGTCCAGGTACATGTCAATTTGACAAAGTATCCGTCGCTCAGGCAATCACCTTCCATCTTAGATTCGTCGAATGTGATGGTGACATTGGAATCACAATTATCGGAACCAACAAAATCTTCAAGTTCGAAGACATCCAAAAGCTTGCAACCAATGGTTATTGTATCGCCATTTTCTATACCGACTAGATCAGGATTTACCGGAATTAATTCAGGAGCAGTAGTATCAATGACTTTTATGATTTGGCTGGCGCTTATTTGATTTCCACAATCATCTTCTGCAGTCCAGGTGCGAATTAAGTCATAGTTATCTACGCATAATCCCGGAATAATTACCTCAGTAACCGTGACAAGCACGTTGTCATCACATACATCTTCTGCCACAACCACAGGTGGAACAGGTATATCATTACACTCTACTGTAATGTCAACAGGCACACCAACCAAGGCTGGCGGAACTGCATCACCTCCGTAAATGATTTGTTCTCCGATTACTGTGTTGCCACAGTTGTCTGATGCAATCCAACGACGTGTTAGTGTGAATGAACCTTCACAAAGGCCTTCAACCAATTCCTCAGAGAAAGTCACTACTACATCAGTATCACAATTGTCTGTAGCCGTAACAACTGGTATTGGTGGCACACTTCCGCCATCACAATCGGCAGTGACATCCCCAGGCACACCCACAAGTACTGGCGGAGTGGAGTCTTCCACCACAATTGTTTGACTTGCTGATGTATTGTTACCACAGTCATCTGCCGCCGTCCATGTTCTAATCAGAGTGAAATTGTCTTTACAAGTCCCTGGTATGATCTGCTCGCTGTAAATCACAGCTACATCATCATCACATGCATCGTCCGCCGTAACATTTGCAGCTGCCGGAATGGCATCACATTCTACAGTAATATTTGATGGTACACCTACAAGTACTGGTGGTGAGGCATCTCCACCATGTATAACTTGCTCGTCTACAGAAGTGTTGCCACAATTATCAGTAGCAATCCAGCGACGAGTCAATGTAAATGAACCTTCGCAGACACCTTCAACCAACTGCTCAGAGAAGGTAACCACTACATCGATATCACAATTATCTGATGCGGTTACCACAGGTATTGGTGGCACACTACCACCATCACAATCGGCAGTCACATCCGCAGGTACTCCTACAAGTACCGGCGGTGTTGTATCCTCCACAACAATGGTTTGACTTGCGGATGTATTATTACCGCAGTCATCTGCCGCTGTCCATGTACGTATCAAGGTGAAGTTGTCCTTGCACGTGCCTGGTATAATCTGCTCGCTGTATACCACGGCCACATCATCATCGCAAGTATCGTCAGCCGTTACGTTCGCAGGGCTCGGAATGGCATTGCATTCCACAGTCACATTTTGAGGCACACCGACAAGCACTGGTGCTG
>JAGNXB010000032.1 GCA_017985675.1 Saprospiraceae bacterium
GTATTTAGCCGTCTTGGCACCTTATACACCTTGTTGGCATTGGCTTTTTTAACCTTGTTATTTACTTCTGTATTTAATCAAAAATTAAATTTAAAATGGCCTTTGCGTATCGCATTCGGGTTATTGGCATTTGGTTTTTTTATGCATACGGTGGGCCTTGGATTAAGGTGGTATATTTCTGGTCGGGCGCCCTGGAGCAACGGGTATGAATCCATGATTTATATCGGCTGGACCACGGTGCTGGCAGGTTTAATTTTTTCCCGAAAATCTACTGGCGGCTTAACGGCTACATCGGCACTTGCTGCCACAATCATGATGGTCGCTGGATTGAGCTATCTGGACCCTGAGATTACACCCCTGGTGCCGGTATTAAAATCCTATTGGTTGACCATACATGTATCACTTGAGGCAGGTAGTTACGGCTTCCTCATGCTGGGTGCGATTATTGGCGTGCTCAATTTGTTGTTTATGATTTTCACTACAGCCCACAACCAGCCGCGGATCTACCGGATGATCAAGGAGATGACGCTCATTAGCGAAATGACACTGATTGGTGGATTATTTATGATCAGTATTGGCACTTATCTGGGTGGCGTATGGGCCAATGAATCCTGGGGGCGCTATTGGGGCTGGGATGCAAAGGAAACGTGGGCGCTGGTCACCATTTTGGTTTATTCCTTTATCCTGCACATGCGATTTATTCCGGGCTTGCGGGGGCTATATGCGTTTAATGTGGCATCGCTTTTTGGCTGGGCTTCCGTTGTGATGACCTATTTTGGTGTGAATTATTATCTCTCAGGCTTGCACTCTTATGCTGCGGGAGATCCTGTGCCGATTCCTTCTTTTGTTTATTACACCGTGGCAGCACTGATTGTCCTTAGTCTGCTGGCTCTATGGAAACATAGGAAGTATGGGAGGGTTTAATGAGGGTTTGAGGGTTTGAGGGTTTGAGAGGGAGAAGTCGAGGCGTGGAGTCGGAAGTGGCGCATGTCAAATTGTGAATAATTTCGTAGTAATCTGGAAGGATGACGGAATACCGATGACGAATGACCGATGACGGAGGACCGATGACGGAAGACCGTGGACGGAAGACGAATGACGGATGACCGAAGACGGATGACCGTGGACGGATGACCGTGGACGGAAGACGAATGACCGATGACCGAGGACGGAGGACCGATGACCGTTGACCGTTGACCGATCACGGATGACCGATGAATTTCATGTACTAGCCCGCAACCTGCATCTCGTAATTGGTAAGGGGCAAAAGGTAAGAGGTAAGTGGCCTTCATGTACTAGCCCGCAACCCGCATCTCGTAATTGGTACGGGGTAAAAGGTAAGTGTTAAGTGGCCATTTATGTCCAAAACCCGCAACCCGCATCTCGCAAATGATAAGGGGTAAAAGGTTAGAGGTAAGTGGCCATTCATGTCCAAAGCCCGCAACCCGCCCTTTACCGCTTACCCTTTACCGCTTACCCTTTACCCCTTACCTCTAATCTACTACGACGGCATTTTCAATAATCACATCATACCGGTAGCCGGCGCCAAAATCTTTGTTTAAGGCAACTGTTCCTTCCAGTGTAACAATTTGGCCCTGAGGAATATTCTCGGCTGTAGTGAAGGTCAGATCATGATTATTGGCTGTACCATCCTGAATATGGATCCAGTTGCGATTCATAATCATCGGATTGACCTTCATGCATTTACCGGTGATACGGACGACTTTACCATCGTATTTGCTGAGGTGACCTATCAAGTCCGATATGCGAATTGCCCCCTTGGCCGGCTTGATATCTTTTGGTGCTTCTACTTCAGATTTGCCCCCTGACACCTGGGCTGTTGCCTGGTCAATAGCTGATCCATCAGCGGAAGCTTTGCGAATATCGGAGACCAAATAAAGGGTTTCGAACGTGCGGTCATACTCCCGACTGAAGAAGTTCTTTTTCATTAATCCACCGCGATAGATGAGTTTATCGCCTACCTCCACTTCACTTTTAGGAATGGCGATCCAATAGGTTTGTTCATCCTCCTTTACATTCAGATAGGAATACTTCTCCGTATGCAGCACTTCGGAAACAACCACATTGCGCTCAACAGAGGCATCACTGGTGGAGGCTATCTGATCAAATACAGGATTCTCGGAGGTTGCCTCTGAGGCGCTTTCAATCACCTTGGGTCCGGAATCACAGCCGTAGACGAAGGATATTAAAATACTTAAAGCGATATAAATTGGAAGAAAGGATTTCATGGTCAATAAGACTTTGATGTAAAATTAGAATTTATTCGGCAATTGGTCCTTTTATTCATTAGGCATGCAATGGCTAGCAACACCACCAATCAAGAGGAACTTAGGACAAATTTTGAAGGACGGGCATTAAATGCGGTAAATTAATTTGGTATTGTACCGGCTGATGGTGTCATATCGTTTGTCAAAGGCCCCTTCGTAATACAGGTACAAGCCCAACTTGCGCGTAATACTCCAATTCAAACTAACACCGCCAATATCCTGGTGTGTTTTGTATTCAAATTGTTTGTATTGGTAATCAACCCATCGATAATAGATATCGCCGTTTAGTTTTCCCTTAATTAAATCGCGTGTGTACCGTACCCCAAATAATTTGCTGTCCAGAAAATTGGTCTGCAACATATTGGCATTGAACGAAACACTACCATGAATAACAGGCACCCGACTCACCGTCACATACGTATTAAAATTACGGGAATTATTTGTGTTGCTTTTCTGAAATCGCCAACTGGCATTTGCACCCCACGAAATGAGTTTAAAGGGCCGATAACTTATATTGAACCGCAGGCCCTGGCGGGTTTCCTCATCAATGAGCTGATCGATATAATTTTTAAATGATTCAAAAAAGATAACATTTTTGCGATTGTCATAAGAAACTGACATGCTGAATTTTCTGGAAAACCGGTATCGCAATGAGATAAATAAATTAGTGAGGCTCATCGTATTGGCCACTTCATTATTTACTTTTTGATACAGATCTACTTCAAAGGAGGCAAACACGTTCAGATCTTTCCATAGATTATCGGTGTGTTGGAAATAAATAAACCGGCGATCTATTTGTCCCATATTGCGCTGTTCGATCAGGGCAAGTGTATTCATTTGCGAAATACCCTGATTTTGTGTCGCATACCCGATATAAGCCCCCGCCTGGAACAAATTGGGATCGATCCTGAAATCCTGAAAATTAGGCCTTGATCCAGCCAGCACTCCAAATTGAAATTTCCCTACTGCTTGTTCATATTGCAGGCCATCCACCGCACCCATACTTGAAATCCTCGGGTTAATCCGCCTTCCTAAAATGATGCTTGCATTCCGGGTTGGTTCATACCGGACAGCCAGGGTAAAAATTTTAAGTGCATCATAGACATTATCCGTTACCTCATTCCATTCTCCGATGGTGTGTCGGAAAGTGATATACGTTTCGGCTGAAAATTTTGAATTATTTATATGATCACCCCGGAGTGAAAAGGCATAACGCATGCGGTGATTTGGCTCTGTTGCGGACAAGGTGCTATAGGTGGCCGCAGAAATCCTGCCCGTAATCTTTTGTTTATAGTCCTGAAATCCCGCTTCCAAATCATCCGATGTATCACCTGCAGCAATCACTGGTGGAGAGGTGGGTTCAGCTGGGGATGTTACTTCCTTTTCCGTTATTTCCACCTTGGGTTTATCCGGTAGATCGACCAATCTTTTTTCCAGAAGAAAATATTCTGCACCCACAACCGGCTTTTCCGATTCCAACAGGGTACAAACACAAGAAATAGAAGATTTTTGTTGCACCACCAGAGATGGGATCCAGCGCGAATCCACTTTTCGAAACAGGGTGTCTCCCAGGGTTATCGCATCCGTGGAAACAAATTTGACATAAATATTTGATCCGGAAATATAGGAGACGGTACCTTTTTCTAGAAATGATTTTTCCTGTGCCGGGAGGACAACGGCATAAATCATTACCAAAATAAAAAGGATTAATTGTTTCATCACTTCTCTATTTCATTTAATCCTCACCCGTGGGGTGACAATCATAACATGCTGAGCTATTGTAAGAATAACCTGGCACTCCCTGGTGGTCATCGCCCACTTCACCGGGATCATCATGTTCATGGCAATCGATACAACTGAAGATGGAATAATTGCCGGGGGTGGTATGACAATCTATGCACGCATTCCATTCTCCTTCATGTTTTCCACTATAAATAGGAAAATACTGACTATCGTGATCCCAGGTCGATGGTGTCCAGGCATTGGTAGTATGGCATGATTCGCAATCCGTGGGAAAACCTACAGCGGCGTGGTCGGGGTCATTTGTATTATTGTATTCACTCGCATGACAGCCAAAACAGGTGTTCGGTGTATTGTTATAATTGCCATTATGGCAAGCGCCACAATCATTGGATATTGCCGCATGCGCACCAGTCAGCGGCCAAAAATCATCATGGATAGGGAATGATGCCGGCATCCAATCCGGCTCAGTTGTGTGACACATCGCGCAATCCATAGGCAACCCAAGAGCCGTATGACTCGGGTTGGTGCTTTGGTTATAATCCGGTGTGTGGCAACCCGAGCAGGTATTAGGTGTGTTGTTATAATTGCCCATGTGGCAGGCATTGCAATCGTTGGCTATCGCCTGATGCGCTCCGGTCAGTGGCCAGAAACTATGGTCCAACGTGGCAGGCACCCAGGCACTTTCGCTATGGCACTGTATACAATCAGTAGGGAACTGTCCTGCTTCATGATCCGGGTTGACCGTCTGATTATAATCATTTTCATGGCAGCCAAAACAGGTGTTCGGGGTATTGTTATAGTTGCCATTATGACAAGCGGCGCAGTCATTGGCAATCATGGCATGTGCCCCGTTCAGCGGCCAGAAGTTGGCATGGATGGGGAAGGTAGCCGGCATCCAGTCGGGTGCAGTGGTATGGCACATGGCACAATCCGTAGGCAGTCCAAGTGACTGGTGATTTGGATTCACACTTTGATTGTAATCGGCTGTATGGCATCCCGCGCAAGTATTGGGCGTATTGTTGTAATCCCCGTTATGGCAGGCAGCACAATCATTTGCAATCGGTAAATGCGCACCATCCAGTACGTAATAATTATCATGGATACTGAAGGTAGCCGGCGCCCAGCCCGCCGCTGTTGTGTGGCAGGAGGCGCAATCGGTAGGTATATTTAAAGCGACATGGTTGGGGTTGGCAGCCTGGTTGAAATCGGGCATATGGCAGCCCTCGCAGGTATTGGGTGTATTATTGTAATTCCCGTTATGACAGGCGGCACAGTCATTGGCTATGACGGCATGCGCGCCATCCAGTACATAATAATTATTGTGATCAGGGAAATTGGCAGGACTCCAACCGGGTGCAGTCGTGTGGCAGGACACACAATCCGTAGAGAAATTTAGGGCTACGTGGTTTGGATTGGTTGACTGGTTATAATCCGGCATGTGACAACCGTCGCAGGTATTCGGTGTATTATTATAATCTCCGTTGTGGCAGGCGGCACAATCATTGGCGATCACTGCGTGTGCACCATCCAATACATAATAATTATTGTGATCCGGGAACGTAGCAGGGCTCCAACCCGGTGCTGTCGTATGGCAAGTAGCACAATCCGTTGAAAAATTAAGGCCTATATGGTTTGGATTTGCTGCCTGATTGTAATCTGTTTGATGGCAGGCATCGCAATCTGTCGGTGTGCCTTGATAACCATTGGCATGACATTGAATACAATCTACTGTGGTATGCGCTCCGGTAAGAGGGAAATTAGTCAGGCTGTGATCAAAAGCGTCATTGGCACTTCCATTGGGATGACAGGCAAAACACGACGGACTATTATAATTATAACCAGGTATTCCCTGGTGATGGTCATTGGTCTCTGGATTTAAATGGCAGACCGTACAACTGAATTCCGCGTAATTATTTGGATTTATATGGCAATCCGTGCATTGGTTCCATTCGCCTTCATGCTCACCACTATAAATGGGGAAAAACTGTGCATCGTGATCGAAGGTAGCAGGTACCCATGCATTTTCAGTATGACAAGTGGTGCAATCCGTCGAAAACTGTGCGCCCAGGTGATCCGGATTTTTGGCATTATTATATTCTGCAGCATGGCAGCCAAAACAGGTATTTGGGGTGTTGTTATAATTCCCGTTATGGCAGGCGGCGCAGTCATTAGCTATCACGGCATGCGCTCCATTGAGCATGTAAAAATCATTGTGTATGGGGAAGCTGGCAGGCATCCAATCAGGTGCCGTCGTATGACACATGGCACAATCCGTGGGTAAACCCAGTGCGGTATGATTAGGATTTAAGGATGCATTAAAATCCGGTGTGTGGCAACCGGAACATGTATTGGGTGTATTATTATAATCCCCGTTATGGCAGGCGGCACAGTCATTGGCAATACTCGCATGGGCGCCGTCCAGCACGTAATAATTACTGTGATCAGGGAATTGGGCCGGACTCCACCCTGGATTAGTGGTATGACAACTAGCACAGTCTGTACCAAATCCTAGTCCGATGTGATTAGGATTCAACGCCTGGTTAAAATCCAGGGTATGGCATGCTGAACATTCCGTAGGTGTACCAGCATACCCCGATGCATGACATTCAATACAATCCGCTGTTATATGGGCCCCCGTCAGCGGGAATGCGGTTTGATTATGATCAAACACATCGTCGGCACTGCCCGTGGGGTGGCAAGCGAGGCAAGAAGTACTATTGTAATTATAGCCGGGAACACCAACGTGGTTGTCGTCCGTCTCCGGATTCATATGACAGGTAATGCAGGTAAATTCGGCAAAGTTGGCCGGATTCGTATGGCAGTCAATGCACTGGCTCCATTCACCAAGATGTTTGCCACTGTAAATAGGGAAATACTGGCCATCGTGATCAAAAGTGGCAGGTTCCCATGCGTTTTCTGTGTGGCATGTCGCACAATCATCTGAAAATTGCAATGCAGTGTGATTGGGGTTGGTCGTCTGGTTGTAGTCGTCCTGATGGCAGCCCGCACAGGTATTGGGCGTATTGTTATAATCGCCATTATGACAGGCGGCACAATCATTGGCGATCATCGCATGCGCGCCATTTAGTGCATAATAATTGTCATGATCGACAAAAGTCGCCGGATCCCATCCAGGGCCGGTCGTATGACAAGAAGCACAATCTGTAGATAAACCAATCGCATTATGATTGGGATTTATCGTTTGGTTAAAATCCTGAATGTGGCAGGCCGAACATTCCGTCGGCGTGCCTGCATAACCGGAAGCATGACACTGTATACAATCCGTCGTGGCGTGCGAACCCGTCAGCGGGAATGCAGTCATACTGTGGTCAAAAACGTCATCTGCGCTCCCGGTCGGATGACAAGCCAGGCAAGATGTACTATTATAGGAGTAGCCGGGCACGCCATTATGGCTATTATCCGTTTCCGGATTCATATGACACGTAGTACAAGTAAATTCGGAATAATTAGCCGGGTTGGTATGGCATTCTGTACAAGCGCTCCATTCCCCTTCATGTTTGCCGCTGTAGATGGGAAAGTATTGGGCATCATGATCGAAGGTAGAAGGGGACCAGGCATTCTCCGTATGGCAGGTCGTGCAATCGGAGGAAAACATAAGTGCGCTGTGGTTGGGATCGGTCGTTTGGTCAAAGTCATCCTGGTGACAGCCTACGCAAGTTGTCGGTGTATTCAGGTAATTTCCATTATGGCAGGCGGCACAATCGTTGGCAATGGCGGCATGGGCCCCATTGAGTGGGTAAAAATCATCATGATTGGGCATGGACGCCGGATTCCAGTCTGGATCGGTGGTATGGCAGGAAGCACAATCCATTGAAAATCCCAGCCCCAGGTGGTTAGGATTAATGGTTTGATTAAAATCCTGGGTGTGACAGGAACTGCATTCTGCAGGCGTACCCGCATATCCGGTGGCATGACAAGAAATACAATCAACGGTGGTATGTGCCCCCGTCAGTGGAAAATTGGTTTGGTTGTGGTCAAAAGCCATATCCGCATCTCCCGTGGGGTGACAGGCCAGGCAGGCGCTACTTTCGTAGGCATATCCGGATACGGTCGTATGGAAATCATTGGTTTCCGGGTTGATGTGGCAGGAGGTACAGGTGAACTCGGCATAGTTGGATGCGTTGGTATGACAGTCCATACAGGCGGTCCAGGTGCCGGCATGTTTGCCGGAATAGATAGGAAAATAATTTACATCGTGCTCCAGATATGCTGCGGGCATCCAGCCGGGATCCGTGGTATGGCAGGCTTTGCAATCGGTGACAAACCCGGCGAGAACGTGATTGGGTGATTGGGTATTTTGGAAATCAGCCTGGTGACATGCGATGCAATCTGTAGGCGTATTTTGGTAAGTACCTCCGGTGTGGCAACGTGCGCAATCCATGATTTCATGCCCTTTGGTTAGGGGGAAAAAATCATGAATTACTTTGTCGGTCGACCAATCAATCAGATTGACATCATGGCACTCGGTGCAGTTAGTGGAGAAGCCATTGGCCTGGTGATTGGGTTGGGTCGTGGCGTTATAATCATCCAGGTGGCAACTGATGCAATCATTGCCGATACGATCAAACCGCAAGTCAGACTCGGATACATGGCAATCAAAACAGCTTGCGGACGCATGCGCGCCCACAAGCGGAAATCCGTTATTCTGATGGAGTTCTGAAATATTATCTACCAGCCAGTTGTTGTTCGTATGGCACCGCGCACAATCCTGACCTACCGTCTGTTGGTGTATATCCGTATGGCAAGTGATGCATTCTGATTTGGCTTCAGAAAAGACCAGAGAACTGTGACAACTACGACAATCGACTACGGCATGGCGACCATCGAGTGCAAAAAGAGTGGTATCGTGATTGAAAGCCATGTCCTTCCGCATCGTTAGCCAATCGGCAGAGGTATGACAATCGGAGCAGTTGATATTAAAATCTGCACCGTGCGGCGACTGGCCCACCAAGGGGATAGTGAACACCAGAAAAAAGACTATGTATAGTAGCCTATTCACGCAAGTTTCTGAGGATTAAAGACATCTTAAAGTAATTTCCAAAGGGTCAGTTTTCTTCAATCCATGAAGGAACTAACAAGAAATCCACTTTAGGAAAGGATAAATTTACAGCTATGGCAGCTAGGAAACATTACATGGTTTAATCCACCCGGCAGAAATATGCTGAAATGGTAATTGAAGTAGCTGAATCGGCTGAGCTTTCGTACCCGAAGGTGTGAGCTCACAGACCCCGTCTCCTTCGCCAAGGCTTCGGCGACCAAAGGCAGGAGCGAATGTCCAGTGGACATTCGGTGAGCGAACCGAGCGCCCCTGCGCGAAGCTTACGAAATGCCCCATAGCACATCAACGGAAATAATCTGGAATCTTGGAATCTAGAATCTGGACGGAAGACGGAGGACCGGAGACGGAGGACGGAGGACGGATGACCGATGACCGATGACGGATGACGGATGACGAAGGACGGAAGACCGATGAATCTGGAATGAATAATCTGGAATCTGGAATGGAATAATCTGGAATCTGGGAATCGTTGATAGGAATGAGGGCTGAGGAATGAGGAATGAACTCACGCACCCGGTCTCCTTCGCTAAAACTTCGGCGACCAAAGGAAGGGGCAAACCATTATCTGGTAATTCTCACAGTTTATTGCTTTCTATCCAGCGATAAACCATATCTTATGCCTGCTGTCCGAAATCCGGATGGCAGGCATAATTTTTGCTTAACAACTTATATGAAAAAGTTATCACTGCTTTTTTCAATTTTGTTCTTTTGGGGTATATTGATTGCTCAAAAACATGACAACATTTGGATGTCAGGATATGATAGTTTTTCAAACATTGACTATTTGGGCGGAACTGTGTTTAATTTTCCAGGCGATACCTTGGTAAATTATAAAGAAGACAAACTAATGAGTTTTCGTTATACCCACGGGGCAATGTGTGATTCAGCCGGTCAATTACTATTTTATACCAACGGGATGTTTATTGCCAATATCAACCATGATACAATTATTAACGGCAGTAAAATCAATCCTGGATTCTGGCACGACGAATGGCTTTTCATTCCAGATGGAGGGTATCGTCTCAGGGATGGGATGATCATCGTTCCAGATTTGAAGAAAAAGGATTATTACAAATTATTTCATGTCTGTATGCCTGATTACAATAATGGACGGCCCTTACAATTACTATCAACAACAGTGGATATGAAAGGTGATAATGGCTTAGGGGAAGTGACTGAAAAAAACAAAATCATATTTCAGGAACAAGGCCAAAGTCTTTTTCAGAGTCAATTTGATGCTGTTCGCCATGCCAATGGACGGGATTGGTGGCTTGTGAATATATTATATGATAACCGTGAGATATTACTGCATTTATACACACCTGATTCGATTTATCGATTTTATACGCAAACAATGTTGTCATTTAGTAAAACGGAAGTAGGAGATTGCCAATTCAGTCCAGATGGTTCGTTGTTTTCTATTACCGATACACGAACCAAATCACCAGCAGTTTATGATCATACAATTCACCTCTATACATTCGACAGATGCTCAGGACAGTTCAAGCTGGTGTTTCATGATATTGTTACCGACACCTCCATTTTCAATAATGGGGTGATCTTTTCTCCTTCTGGCCGGTATTTGTATCAGACATACGAATCATTCATATTTAGATATGATACGGAGGCGGCTGATGTTTTAGGAACCAAAGATACTATCGCGGAATGGGACGGATATATTTGGTATCCATGGGAAGGCTCACCAAAGTTTCCTGTTTCATTTGGCTTCGGTGAACTAGGACCAGATGGAAATATCTATGTGATGAGTGCCTCGGCTTCTCCCTTCATACACAAGATCACACATCCAGACGATCCTTCACTTTGTGAAGTGATACAGCGAATTCCTATCCCTACAGCAAATGCCTGGACCGTTCCCAACTATCCCAACTACCGACTTGGTGCTTTGGAGGGTAGTCCCTGTGCAGAGATGTTTGGACCGCCTATAGCATTGTTCGAGTTCAATTCTGAGGCACTAAATGTAATCTTCGGTGACCTCTCGGCAGGAGTGCCACAAACATGGTTTTGGGACTTTGGCGATGGGACTTATTCACAAGAGCAACATCCACAGCATAGCTATGCTAATGATGGCACTTATACTACTTGTTTAACTGTTTCCAATATATACGGCAGTGCAACTTATTGTACTGATGTAATAGTCATGACCAGTTCTATCACTGGGCCGGATGCCCTTAAAAGTGGAATCACAATTATTCCCAATCCTGCAACCGATCTTCTTACAATTGGCTTGCCCGGAGACCAACCCGATGGGAATCTCTTTATCGCACATATTTCCGGTACCCATATATTAGCTCTACCTGTCACAGGAAGCTCCATGGAGATATTGGTAGACCAACTACCAGCAGGGATGTATATTCTCACCTGGAAAAAGGAATCCGGTATATCCCATTCCCTGCCATTGGTTATTCAGCGATAGATTATTGAAGGTGCAATACATTTGAAGCTTAAGTGATAAACAGTTAATGAAATTTTATTCAATCCCCTTAACTTAAGCAGTTAAACTCATTGTGGTTATTTCTTTAGTATGACAAACCAGAAGGCATGCTTGAAATTGTCCAATAATGCTATCCTACTGTTATATTTATTTATCATAAGAGTTGCATTTTTACGCTTCGCTCCTGATTCCAGATTATTCCGAAATTACCTGGCATCACGTAAGCCTTGGGATGGGCGCTCGGTTCGCTCACCGAAAAATCTAATAAAATATTAAGTATTTTATTCATTTATTCCTTTGAACTTTGTCCTGATTCATGATCGACTGTGATCCATCCTCATTAAAAGGAGTAATGAGAAATGTTGGATTTCATCCAGTTGATTTATGGTTCATCCAGCGTGCCCTATTCTATTTATAGGATAGCCCCTTGGCCTGGAATCCATTGGTAAACGACGACGCATAACACACTTACCTCTTGGTCTGCTTTGGCAGGATCGGATGGTAAGCCTGTATTGGTATTTTACTTTTTCACTAATCGGAACACTTATTACTAAATGAAACACTCACCTATTTTCACTGCCTTGTGTTTGGTGCTCCTCATGGGTTACGGACATAGGGTTGAAGCCCAAACCGCCACAGATGGCATCATGATGCCTAAAGGGGATCTATGTATCGCTCTGATGGCCGACAAAGGCTCATGGGATCACTATTGGGAAGGTCCCAACCTGATCAGTAATGGAAATGTCGGTACCTTAAAAAGGACTTCGATCATGCCGATGGTTGCCTACGGTATTACCGATCGGATCCTTGTATTTGTCCAATTGCCTTACGTTTCTACCGAATCGACAGGGGGACAAATGACGGGTGTCAGTGGCCTTCAGGACATTGGGCTGGCCATCAAGGGTAATTTATTTTCTCGTGACATCGGGAAAGGAACACTTCACATCTTTGGTGTTGGTGAATATTCCCGGCCAATCACGAATTACTTGTCGGATTACATGCCCTACAGTCTGGGACTGGGCACCGATCAAATCACGGCAAGGGCTATTGCACACTACCGTTGGGACATGGGTTTATACCTGAGAGCCTCGGGTGCTCACATCTGGAGGGGTTACACAAAAGTGGAACGCGACTACTATTACCAGGATGGGAGCGTCTACTCTGAATGGATGGATGTCCCAAATGCGGTGAATGCGCAAGCCGTTGCCGGCTTCTATTTCCTGGAGGATATGCTTCAACTGGAGATGCAATACACCCTGTTGCATGCCACCAGTGGAGACGATATCCGACGTTGGAATCCGGGTCAGCCGACTAATCGAATGAAGATGGACATTGTAGGTGGATCCTTACGATTTTATGTGCCGGGCACACTGAGCGGACTTTCCCTAATAGCCGGCTACCAGCACACGATTAGCGGCCGGAATATGGGGCAATTTTCTACCCTGTTTGGAGGCCTTACCTACCAATTTAATGTAATTAAATCCAAGAATTAAAACACCATGAAAAAGCTCCACATACTTCTCGTTTTATCCTTAATCACTTTAGTTTGGACAGCCTGCAAAAAAGAATTGCTGACAGAGGCTTCCTTTGAAGATTACGTCTTCACTTCCCTGGATGCCGATGGGGGAACTTGGGAAACCACCCTCATCATTGCTCCTGCAGATGTTACGATTGCAGCACCTGAGGATGTCAGTTCTTTGGCCTATCAAGCAGAACTGGCAACGTTGCGCGATCAGGTCAGTGGCCAATCCAATGCGCAAAAGGAAATAGTGGATTATTGGACCAATAATCCGCTCCTTCGATGGAATGAGATCGCACTTGAACTCGCTGCGAAATACAACCTCATTCCACCACCAAACCCGGACGGCACGTATACCTTGCCAAATCCTGCTGACCCGGGCGCTAAACCCAATTTTCCTTTTGCTCATCCGCCCTATACCTCAAGGATGTTGGCTTATCTGAGCACGGCCCAATATGATGCGCTGATCACGGCCTGGCACTACAAATACCAGTTTAACCGCCCGGCTCCTTTCAAAACCGATCCTTCGATCACGACAGCATACGCCGATAACAACCTGCCTTCTTATCCATCAGATGGTGCCGCGATTGCTACTGTTTCTCAGGCCATCCTGGGCGCTATGTTCCCTCTGGAAAAGGACTATTTAGCTGATCTCGCTGCGGAGCACCTCGCTAGTTTGGCATGGGCCGGTGTTGCGGTGGAAAGTGATGTTCAGGCCGGTGTGGCCATTGGCACCGCAATAAGTCAGGCGGCATTGGCACGGGCTTCAACCGATGGAATGAGCAAAGCCCAAACGCCCAAACCGGTATCTGATTCGATCAAAACGGCAGCAAAAACCCTGTACGGATGGCAATGGGATAATCTGGAAACGCCCGTCCGAGGGGTAGGACTTGCTCCTTTGTTTGGCAATGTGCGTACGTGGAACCTGCCTTCTGTGTTATTGACGCGTCCACCTGTCCCCCCAGCTCCGGGCTCTCCAGCCTTTGAAGAGGCCGCACAGGAGTTAAAGGATATTCAGAAAAACCTCACCGAAGGCCAGCGCAAAATAGCCAACTGGTGGTCGGACGGATTGGGCTCGTATACTCCTCCGGGACACTGGAACCGGTTCGCAAAGGATCTCATTATTCAATATCGGATGAATCCGCTGCGTGCCGCGCGAACAATGGCTTATATGAATCAGGCCATTCAGGATGCCGGAATTACTTGCTGGGATGCTAAATATCATTACCACTATCCACGTCCTATCCAGGCCATTCCCGGATTTAAAACCATCCTCGGAACGCCCAATTTCCCAGCCTATACATCGGGACATAGTACCTTTTCAGCGGCTGCCGCTGAGGTGCTTTCCTATATCTTCCCTACAGAGACAGCACGCTGTCAGGCATGGGCAGAAGAAGCTGCTATGTCACGTGTTTACGGAGGCATTCACTATCGCTTCGACGCCGAAGCCGGTTTGACCCAAGGGAGGGATGCGGCAGTCTTTACGATAGAAAAGGCTAAGGCAGACGGCGCGGATTAAATATGCTCTTCCTACATCAATTATTAACATAGTTGTCAATGTTGAGAGGGCTGCTACATTACCGTGGCAGCCCTCTTTTCATTACCGGGAGAATTCCCGGATAAGAGCCAACCTGGCCAGTGCCCTCTTGATTATTCACCCTTTTATTTTTATGACACCCGTTCTATATAAGTCCAATGCCATTTGTAAAATAAAAAATATTGTTTTTATGGGAATATCGGCATTAGGGTTAACCCGGAAAATCTTCATACGCGAGCGATTACCTGCTTCAAGTTCAGGGTGATCCAGGTATTTTCCTTCTACCATAAGGATGTAGGGTTCGTCAGTTTTTTTATCTGTCCACAAATAACAGAACATCTTCTTTTTATAACAGAAACAGGGCATGCCCCATTTTATGGTTTCGGTAATGTCCTTGTCTGCGGCGAGGATAGTTTGACCCAATGCAAGGAGGCAACTCCTGTTTGGTTCTGCTTTATTTAAATAGTAGTTTTGAAGTGTCTCTGGCATTGGTAATTTTACTTAAAGAAATCGCGCAAGCTATTTTATCTATTATTTTGACAGCATACCTCTTTAGCAGAACCAATATCTAACGCTGGAAACCTGCCATTCCTGGGTTAACAAGTTAATTGGACGGAATCGGTGGCATCTAGTAGGTAAAGTTAAACATGTTTTTATAAATTTTGTCAACGAAGGGAGAGTATGGAGTGACACAAGGACCAGAAATACAGGTTGGAAGATATGGGTTCCGGGTTCTATTTTTGAGTCCTGGATTTCTATGTAATATGCTCAGTGATAAATGTTGTGGGTTAATACGTCTATAGTGCTGAAAGTACAATAGTGTCTCCCCGTTCTTCCAATATACTGTTTAACAATCGATCCGGATGGGTGCAAGTACAAGTTGTGGCATTGCAAGGTAAGGAGGAAAAGGATTATGAGGTTTAAATGGGAAGATGGGGTCAAAACAATAAATTTTAGCAAGATTGGACAATTCAAAAGCCGTGATTCGACATTAGCTTTGTCATAACCTTATTAGGTTCGCCGGAACTGGGATTCAGCCACGGCCCATAAGAATACACCTTTCAATTATGAATTTGTCTAAATGATCTAAATAAAACACTTACCATTAGCTCTACCCATTACGAGCAATTTAATATGTGTTACACAATCTATACTAACCTAATTTTAATCAAATGACAGTTTTACGTTTACTGTGGCTATCCTTTTTTTTCATTTTACTACACAGTAGCAGGGCGCAGCAAGTTTCCGATACGGCATTTACGTACATCCCACAGCAATCGAAGAAACCCTTAGGAAAAGGAAGTATAGTTTGGATTGATGCGGCGCATGAGAATTTTCATACAATGGCAGGCCGGTATGCTCCGTTTGCAAAAGTGTTGCAGCAAGACGGATATCTAGTCTACCCCAATAGCCAACCCTTTAGTGCAGCGAACTTGGAATCCTGTGACATTTTAGTCATTTCAAATGCCCTCCATTTGTCGAATGTCAATAATTGGAATTTACCCAATCCTTCCGCATTTACAGATGAAGAAATCAGAGCGCTTAATCAATGGGTAAAAGAAGGTGGTCGTCTTTTTTTAATTGCTGATCACATGCCATTTGCCGGAGCAGCCCAGGCACTTGGCCAATCCTTTGGTATATTGTTTTTAAACTGTTTTGCCCTGGACAATCAGAATCGTCCGTTTGAACGCTTTTATCAATCGAATAGCTCCCTTCATCCGCACGTTATAACTCAAGGCATTGATACTGTCGTCACATTTACAGGAAGTGCTTTTAAGATACCTGCAGAAGCCATGCCATTGTTGGCACTCAAAGACTATACATTGAAGATGCCAGCAGTGGCATGGCAACTTGATGAAAACTGTCCATCAATTTCCGGAGAAGGATATTTCCAGGGAGCAACGATGATTTATGGATCAGGGCGGCTGGTCATTATGGGCGAAGCTGCTATGTTTTCCGCCCAACTTGCCGGCCCAAATCGCAAGAGGGTTGGAATGAATACACCTGAAGCGGCTCAAAATGCACTTTTCTTACTTCAAATAATGCAATGGTTGGATGAATGAATGTATTATTAAATAATGGTCTAGCCCAGCGCATTACATTTTGTTGTTTAATGAAACAAAAAGAAATCAATGCCTATGTTACCTTTCCCTTTTATCTCTTATAAAATTTCTTTAAAAATAAGCTATGAATCTGGTGTGCAAATTTATATTATTTTTTATCTCCTTTTGTATAAATGAACCTAATTGTCTCGCACAAAATGAAATTCTATCGCGTCATTTTAACGGATTGTATATTGGCGCAAATCTTGGATCACAAAATCTGTTCGGCGGTTCCCATGTGGATGGAATTGATGTGCTTGCACAGGAGTCCCGTTTTGTTGCAGAGTTATTTTCAGGCTACCGATTCCAGTTTTGGCAAAATAGGATAGTCGCAGGTCCTGAAGTACAGCTGGGATTTACAGATGGCAACCTTAAACATGATGATCCTGCACATTCATTGATGATTAATTATAAAAACAATTTCCAATATGGCTATGGCCTGATATTGGGTGGCGTTCTATTGCACTCAAAAAATATGCTGGCATTTGCGTATGCTTTTGAAACGGAGCGGAGATTTGATGTAACCATTACAGACAAGTTTGGTCCATACAAACAAAAGGATGAACAAGGCATGCTGAAATATGGGATCGGTTTTGAATCTACCATTTGGCGTGGGCTTCATGCACGTGCCACTGTCGGCAGGCTGCGGGTGGACTTTGGCGACCAGGTCACTAACATTAAAGTGGACGACAAATGGGATTTTACGGTTGGCGTGGTCTATCAATTTAATCTAAAAATCAAACGATGAATAAATGGATTTTCGTCCTTGCCCTGGTGCATTTCGTATGTCTTAATGCAACAGCACAAACTTTCCTTGTCAGCAGTAGAAACACCCACTCCGTCAAACAATTTGACACAAATGGAGACTACCTCGGTGACTTTGTGTCGGCTAATAGTGGTGGTTTGTCTTTTCCGCAAGAGGTAGTCTGGCATCCTGACGGATTTCTTCTTGTAACCGGGAGGGGCAACAACGCCATTAAAAAATATGATGGCATGAACGGTGCTTACTTGGGCAACTTCACCACCGGCTACACTCTGGACAATCCAACTAAAACGACCATCTGGCAAGACAGTCTCCTTTATGTGAGCCAATGGGGTGTTTCTCAAAACAAGATTGTTCGTTTCAACCTAAAGACTGGGGCATTCGTTGATGAATTCAGCTCTGCGGGTGTTCCAGCAGGCTGTGGACACACATGGGACGCTGGCGGAAACTTGCTCGTGGCGCAATATGGCAATGGTGTCAACGGCAAAGTATGGAAGTTTAACCCCAGTGGGAGCTTACTTCCTGATTTCATTTCCAGCGACATCCTCCAAGGACCCGTCAACCTTTGGTTTGATAAGGCAGGCTTCCTCTTTGTCGCAGACTGGACACTAGGCAAGGTTTTAAAATTCAATGGTTTGACGGGTGGTTTTGAATCAGAAGCAATCACCGGGCTTACGAATGTCGAAGGTTTTGCTTTTGACAAGGCAGGTCAGCTTTACCTCTGCGACTGGACAGAAAATATCGTATATAAGTACAATTTTACTACTAATGCATTAACCCCTTTCATCACGACTGGAGGCTTGGTTGCACCAAATGGAATGCTGATTCGGGAAATCGTTTCAGGAAAAAACGAAGTAAATGAAACTGAAGAATCTCCACTAGTTGTTATGCCAAATCCTACTTCCGGTTTCATTTCTTTTGACCCTGGCGAGTCCTTTTTTCAGGCTGACCTTTTTGACGAAAATGGCAGGCTGGTATTATCTAAAAATAATCACGCTAAATTGGATGTAAGCCATTTACTGACAGGAGTATATTTTTTAAAAATCACAACACCTGATTCCCGTTCAAGTCGTGTGTGCAGGGTTAAAATAATTCGATAGGCAGACTTTTTGCCAACAATTAAGCAATTCAGTTTCGACTATCATTTAAGCAAAACAGACATGTGTTATTTATACCTTTTGCCTCAATTTTACTCAAAATTCACTATGACTATAAACCGCGTTTTACCATTTATTTTGTTTCTCTTTTATACGGCACTTTCCTTTGGCCAAAAAGACGAATCATCTCTCCTAAATGCTAACTACTCGATCATGCACCCTGCAATACAGGAATGGGAGGATTTTTTTCAGCAAAAATATTTTAGCAAAGGCATACCCTTCGACACTATTTGTAGAGAAGGCACGGGCTATCTGCCCTACCTGCGTGAGCGGCGGATGTATGACCTGCGAAAAGATTTTCTTGGCAATGGAGGTGGAGAAAAACGCTGGGAGATTTTTGAAAAAATACGCTCTTCCACTTTTAACCGTGACGGTCAGGTGCCGGCCGCCAACTGGCAACCACTCGGGCCAAACAAAATGGAAGAAATGGGCGGACGGATGATATCACATGCTTTCGAACCTGGTAACTCTCAGGTGATTTGGGCCGGCTCAGCCAGCGGAGGCCTTTGGCTTTCAGAAAATGGTGGCGACTCATGGCAACCTATGACCGATCAAATCCCGTCCACAGGCATTGGTGCTGTAGCTGTCAATCCATTAAACCCCAATTCTATCCTGATAGGAACCGGAGAAGGATATGCTATTGGCAATACCATTCGCCCTGGTTTAGGTGTATTTAAGTCAAACAGTAGAGGATTGAACTGGTCGCCTACGGATTTCGATTACCTTCAAACAGATGGAGTTTCGGCCTTCAAAATCGTCTGGAGTAACCTCGACACCAATAATGTTTGGCTTGCAGCTACCAACGGTATCTGGAAAAGCAGCAACGCAGGACAAAGCTGGACACTAAAAAAAGGAGACGGCTCTAACCAGGCAACAGCCATTTGCGACGACCTTGTTCTGCACCCTACAAACCCGGAAATTCTGTTCGCAGCGATCGAATCGGACGGTGTCTGGAAAAGTACTGATGGCGGGGAAAACTGGTTGAAACTCGGCGGTGGCTTGCCTGCAACCGATCTCAATTTCATTAGCCTCGATATGTGCAAAAACCAACCCGATGTGCTATATGCTTCCATCTCCAGCGGCCAAACTACCGGCTGGCATTTGCGGGGACTATATCGCTCAAACGACAGTGGCGAAAACTGGGTTAAAATTCAAAATGCACCCAACGCCATGTGTCCGCCTAATCCTCCAGTTGGCGCCAGTTGCCAGGGCTGGTATGACAATGTAGTAGCTGTTTCGCCTGAAAACCCGGACATTATATGGCTCGGCGGCGTATCATTATGGCGCAGTAACAATGGCGGCCAAAATTGGACACACCATGATTACACTGCATGTACCAACTGTCCGCTTCCCCAAAGCTGCCGCACTTATGTAGACCAACACGACTTCGCCTTCGACCCCGGCGACCTGCAAACGCTCTACGTTTTCAATGACGGAGGAATCTCGAAAAGCACCGATGGGGGCAATTGCTGGCATCGAAAAAACGAGGGCTTGGTCACGGCGCAGTTCTATGCCATTGCTTCAGGGCGCAGCGACCCCGGCACCATTGTTGCCGGTACACAAGACCACGGTTTGCAGGGCATTAAATTGTCGGAAAACACCAACATGGCTTGGGACCGATGGGGCTATCTCGATGGCTCTGACGTAGAGGTAAACGCAACCAATGCTGATATGCTCTTCGGTGGCTGGGTGAATGGCACTTACTGGCGTAGCAGCGGAGGTGTACACACGCTAGCCACCCAAATCACCAATGGCATCAACTTAAGCGAAAACATCGGGTTCTTTTTTGCCATTTTGCGGCAGCACCCGGTAAGCCCACTAACACTGCTGGGTGCTAACCAAAAACGATTGTATAAAACCACCAACGGAGGAAATTCTTGGTCAGCAGTACAGGCTATGAACGAGCCTAAGGTGTTTGAATTCGACCAAGCCGACCCCAATTTTGCTTACTGTGCTGCCTGGAGTTTTGACGGAAGCCGGTCCTTTTGGCGGAGCGAGAACAGCGGCAATACATGGTCACAACTGGTCCAAAATCCCGGTTGGCGGGTGACCGATATCAAGAGTAGCCCACTGCAATCCGGAGTGGTTTACGTTAGCCGCAATAGCAACCTGCCCGACGTAGCACATATTTACAAAAGTGAAAATTATGGCGAGACTTGGACACCAATCCAGGGCGACTTGCCTGACTTACCTGTAAATGCTATTGCCCCACATCATTTTGCTCCAGGAGTTGTATTTGCCGCCACCGATCTTGGTGTATTTGTCACCTGCAACGATGGTGAGACCTGGACAGAGTACAACGACAACCTGCCGGTCAGCTTCACTCTCGACATTGAGTTCAACCCTGTCGACACAACTCTCCGCATTGGCACCCTCGGTAGGGGGGCATGGATTACTAAGGCCTGGATGCCGGACGTTTCTCCAACGATAGATATCAATAATCCTGCTGGCTTTGGCATTACTTCTCTTTCACCAAATCCTGTTAGCGACATCCTTCGTATCCAATATTTTTTAGGAAAAACTGCAGACGTTCGGTTGGAAGTGGTAAATCAATTGGGTCAAAATGTGAAAAGTCTGTTTGCCGGAAAATTAGATGCCGGACAATATGAAACCATCTGGCGTGGACAAACGGATAATGGTTTGCACGTCCCTTTCGGAATTTTTTTTGTGCGTTTGATAGTAGGTAATGCCGTAGTTGTAGAACGGATAGTTTGGAAAAAAAATTAACACAGCTTAAAACTACACTTTCGATATGACCAGAATCATTTATCCCTTCATCATTTGTTTTGTGACAATTACATCAACGTTGAGCAGCCAGCAACATGCGCCAATATTCACCTATGAAAAACTGGGCAGTCGTTTTGTGGAGGCTATCAATTCCACCATTGATTCGGTGCAGTCGGTAATAGCCAAGGAAGTGTATACCGAAGCAACACAGGAAAAGTTGGGAATTCCAAGGATTATTAATCACTTCAAAAAGCTTCACGAAACCTATGCACCACTTGAATACCATCATAGCGAAGCTTTGGAATTTAATAAACCTAGCGGAAAATCCATAGTTATGCATGTATATGCACGCAAACGCGGCGAAATTATGTGGAACGATTTTCAGTTTTATCTTGAACCTAATGCCCCTCATCGAATAGATCGCATAACATTTGTTGCGGAAGTGGCAGAACCTGTTGCACTACCCAATGGTAGCATCAGGCAAGAGGAGACCAGAGCCTGGTTACAAGGCTATATTAAAAAATTGGAAGACGAAAATGATTTGTCGGGCAGTATATCAATTTCTCATGGAGGTGAGATGCTCTTCAAAAAATACTGGGGTTGGGCCGATATAGAAAATAAACAGAAAATTAATGCAAAAACCCGATTTGGATTAGCCTCTGGAAGTAAAATGTTTACGGCCATTGCTATTGTTCAACTAATGGAACAAGGTAAGTTGAAGCTAACAGACCGACTTATTGATTACTTTCCAGACTTCCCCAATCCGGAATGGGCAGGTAAGGTAACCCTCACTCAATTGTTATCTCATACCTCAGGATTAGCTGAATATTGGACTCAAGAAAATGAATCCGCTATGTTGTCTTTTGAACACTGGCATGAATATTTACCCTTGATTTATAATGGCGGATTTCGGTTTGAACCCGGTACAGAATTCTATTATTCCAATTCTAATTTTATGTTGCTTGGGGCTATTATTGAACAAGCCAGTGGTCAGGATTATTATCAATACATAGAAACACATATATTAAAACAGTCAGGAATGGTCAGCAGCGGTTATTTTGACCATACCAATACTCAATTGCCACTAGCCCTGCCTTATGCTCGTCAAGGCGGTGGCGGATGGATAAACAATCGGTCCAAGCAGTTTAAAAGAGGGTCCCCCGCAGGTGGTTGTTATTCTAATGCAGAGGATTTGATCAAATTTAATAACGCGTTAAAAAGCAATCTCCTGGTAAGTGCAGAAGGATTAAAACTCATGACAACAGACTGGGTAGCAGGGGTACATGACCCACAACCCTTTGGCCTGGGTTTCATTTTAGAGACATACGGTCAGGAAAAATCCTTTGGGCATGGAGGTACTGCTGGTGGTGTTAATTTTGAATTCAGGTATTTCCCTGATCTGGATATTCTGTTGATCGTTTTCTGCAATCAAAATAATGGCGCCTATGATGATTTAAAAAGAAATGCGTTGAAATTGATATCGGGAGTTAGATAAGGCCAGGTTGAATTTTGCTTGGACCTCTGGAAAAGAAATTGAAAATTCATAGATATCCACTTTTTTGAACATTGATGATCAATGTGCAGTGAAATGAGGATTTTATAGTTTTTCATTTCATTTTAATGCATAGTATAAAAGTAATTTACCCGAAAATAGAATTTTTATTTTCGCTTTAACGTGAGGATTAGGCCGTCTGAATAGCCGTTGGAATTTGAATAAATAGTTATTGCATATGTCCGAAATTGCCTCATTCGCCAGCTGTGGATCTAAAGGCGTCATCCAAATATTGCGTGCGAGCACTTAGTTCACTCACCTATAGTCCACCGGACATTCGTCCTCTTAGCGCATCTGAACTCACCAAGCAAGCCGGTCAGCTACGTACTTGATGCAAGCTCTTCGAAGCAATTTTCCAAATAAACGAATTAACATCCTACGTCTCTACATCCTTCTACTTTCTACTTTCTACAAAAGAATCCGCTTTTCGCAGGCTCACGCAACACGCAGTATTTTTTCCATCTTACGGCCCTTTGCCAGTTCATCGACTAGCTTGTCCATATACCGCAATTTTTGGGTTAAGGGATTTTCAATTTCTTCCACCCGATACCCACAAATAACTCCTGTGATGAGATGAGCATTGGGGTTTAATGTGGCCTTCTCAAAAAAGGTCTCAAAAGTGACTTTTTGATCGATGAGTTCCTGCAGTTTTTGTGTATCAAAGCCAGTTAGCCATTCAATGACCTGAACTAACTCTTCTGTGGTGCGCCCTTTTTTTTCTACTTTAGTGATATAATGCGGATATACAGAGGCGAACGTCATTTTTGCAATACGCTCATCGTGATGGCTTGTGTCCTTCATAGTTTAAGTTCAAATTTATTGGATCATTTACTTTAGCCTTTCTAATTGTCCCTTTCTTTTAACAATATTTTTGTAATCCCACTGGATTTCACTTGATTTGATTAACCAACGCTGAAGATCTGTTGGTACAATTTGTTCAACTGCCGTATAAATAATTGAGGCGTCTTTGAATTTTAGACCCTTCCTGTTTAGCTGATCTTCCTCAAAGTCCGCACCACTCCAAAACATGAGTCGTATGCCTGCTTTCTGCTTGCTATATCCCACTATAGGATTCCCCTCCAGAAACCAAACGGGATGAGCATGCCATATTTTGGTTTCCGCCCCAGCTAAGACGTTCGTTATGATCTGAGCTAACGTATCACAAATAACGCTGTCTTCATCTGATTGGGTATTATTGTAGGCTTTAATTGTTTCGTTCATTTTGACTCATTGGCGTGTGTTTGAAAAAGCTTAAAATATCAAAGGTATCAATTCCTGAGGACGCTAACATTTGCAAAGACCCATCACACATTCTATCCAGATAAGGATAACCATTCACATACCTCTATTTAGCGCATATTTCCGTCACTCGTCGATTAATTTTAGTCGTGCCAACTGTCGCTTTACAAAAGCCTGCTGGCAATTGTCTCTAAAGCCAAACCAAAGTTTTCTGTAGTCACGAGAGTTGTCAATAATATATTTGAATTCTCTGAACGGATGTTTCTTGTGCAGCGCTTGAATCAACGCTTTTTGAAGTGGATTAGTTGGCTCCAATTGATTGGCAAAGTCTTCCATTATTTCAAACCCTTCACTTGATGTCCACTTTTCCACTTCATGATAGTCCGTGAAATTATTTTCTAATAGCTCCAATTCCTCTTCCCAACCTTCCAAATCAATAGCATACAACTCATCTTCGTTGGGAATAAAAAGAAGCTGACCTGTAGTTTTGTGAATAAATACGCGAAAACCACAGTCCAGTTGCTCTGCAATTTCTTTGATCATTTCTGGAGTCATCCTGTCCATTTTACTACGTCAAATTTATAAAAACTCATTCTTTTTGCGTGAGGCAGTCTGAGATGTGCCGAAAAAAGGCATGAGCATGGGCAATCAAACTTAACCATTTGCTAACCTAGGAGCAATAGTCATTCTGCATGGGTCGAAATACCTTTGTTTTTTATCAGGTCACTTGAATTCAGATCAAGGGATTACTACCGATTTATTCATCGCTGGACAAACGCAACGAATTAGTTATGAAAACCAAATTTACCCCAGTTTTATTGCTACTTGCCTTTTTGGTCGTGTATAATAACCTCGCATCAGCTCAGCACTTTGAATTCCGACGTTTTATATCGGTCACGGATACGATTGTTGACAATGGGGTAGTTTTTGAAGCGTCTTCAGATGATGCCGAACAAGAAAATGATGCGATGGATGCGCTTTATGACGATGATTTGGATGCGGGCTGGGAAGGCGATCCTGCAGATCAAAACAACCTCACAACAGGGCTGAGATTCCGAAACATTGGCATTCCGCACGGCGCAACGATTGATTCAGCATTCCTAATTTTGTCTTCACATGAAGGTAAATCAGCGGAGGATGTAGCCCGGATCACCCTAGTCGGTGAGGCAACAGATCACGCCCAAACGTTTACCGAAACCGCACTCATCACTGACCGCCCACAGACCAATACGGCAATCCTTTGGGAAGTAGCGGAAGCATGGGATCTCTGGGGGACTTATCGCACGCCTGATATCAAAAACGTATTGCAGGAAATCGTAGACCGATCCGGATGGCAATCCGGCAATGCACTTGCGTTGTTCCTTTTGGGTGAAAATCAAGGGGTAACGGATGTTGAAAATGCCCGCGAATTTGAATCCTTTGAGAATATTGCCGACCCTCAGGACGGAGGCGATGGTCAAAACCACCCTGAACGTCGCCCGGAATTAGTGGTTTATTATTCGGTATCCAATATCCGTCTGGAAATCCCTATTGCGGTCACGGATACCATTGTAGATAATGGCGTGACATTCGAAGCATCCTCAGACGATGCCGAACAGGAAAACGATCAGATTGACGCCCTCTTTGATGATGATTTGGATGCAGGTTGGGAAGGTGATCCTGCGGATCAAAATAACCTGACAGCAGGCCTTCGCTTTCGCGGTATAAATTTACCCAAAGGAGCTGTCATCGATTCTGCTTTTATCCAGGTTTGGTCGCATGAAGGAAAATCAGCGGAGGATGTTGCCCGCATCACTATTACAGGGGAAGCTACAGACAATGCGCAAACGTTTACAGAAGCTGCTTTGATTACCAGCCGACCGCGCACTTCAGCCTCACTGTTATGGGAAGTGGCAGAGGAATGGGACCTATGGAGTATGTACCAAACACCTGATTTAAAGGCCATTGTTCAAGAGTTGGTGAATCGCAATGGCTGGCAGACCGGCAACGCTATCGCCTTTATTTTAGAAGGCGAAAACCAAGGTGTAACGGATGTCGAAAATGCCAGGGAATTTGAGTCATATGAAAATATTGCCGACCCGCAAGACGGCGGTGATGGCCAAAATCACCCTGAGCGCCGTCCTCGTTTGGTGATTTATTATTCAGCAGGCACATCCTCGGTGCAAACGATATTGAGCCCTGCTGTGAAATTATTAACGGTCTACCCCAATCCCACCCAACCAGGTACAATTACACTTGAGCTAAACTCCGAAGATGCTGCAGAAATCAAACTGTTTGATGCACGGGGGCAATTAATGACCACTGCAAAATCTGACTTTGGAAAAGCAGTACCTTTCCATACAGGAAATTTACCTGCTGGCATCTACTATCTACAAGCTACACAGGGACGCGAGTTGTACGCCCAGCGATTGGTTATCAAATAATTTGATTGCCCATATTTACCATCTGTCTTAATGCTTTCACTACATAACTATGACAAGTGAAAGAGCAATTCGGTGGTTTGTTATATCCTTTCTGGAAACTCCTTTTTAGCCTAAATCTTGTCATGAATTTTTTTCGTCGATGTAGTCCAACGATCATTTTTTTGTTCTTGTTTGCTGATATATTATCTGCTCAATCAAACGCAATATCAGGAACGGTCATTGACGCAATAAATCAGGAACCTTTGGCAGGAGCCACCATTGTTATAGAGGGGACGAATATCGGTGTATTCACGGATGCCAATGGGAAGTTTCGTCTTGCATCAATTTCAGCCAATTCGGTTAAATTAAACGTTTCTGTTATAGGGTATTTGTCTAAAACAATTGAACTCGATTTTTCAACGAATACCAATACTCAATTGAACATACTTCTTGAAAGAGACGAAATAATCTTGAAAGAGGTAGTCATAACCGGAAAGGCGGAAGGACAAATTCAGGCATTTATCGAGCAGAAAAAAGCAGAAAGTATTAAAAATATTATTTCTGCGGAACAGATCGCAACTTTCCCGGACATGAACGCAGCAGAAGTAATGCAGCGCATACCCGGCATTACCTTGCAACGTGATCAGGGTGAAGGCAGGTTTGTGCAGTTGCGTGGCACGCCTCCTGAATTAACGAATTTCAACATCAACGGAGAGCAAATCCCCTCTCCTGAAGGAGGTGTGCGGTATGTTGGTATGGACATCATCCCCGCTGACCAGATAGATTTTATCGAAGTGTCGAAAGTAATGACACCTGATATGGATGCGGACGGAATTGGCGGGTCGGTCAATATCAAGACAAAGGATGCCGTAAGTGATGTTCCGGATATTCGCGCAACTATTTCGTCAGGATACAACAACCTTCGTCAAACCCCGAATTATCAAATTCAATACGCCTATGGCCAGCGTGTTGGAAAGTTTGGGTTTAATCTTAATGGCAGTTTTTTCCAGAACAACCAGGGCTCCGACAATATAGAATACGATTTCGCCAAAGGTCCATTTTTTGGATCTCAGGATTCGGGTGTCGCTAATTATTTTGTGCAATTCCGCGAGGTACAACTCAGGCATTATGATATCGCACGCACCCGAATAAGTGTTTCACCTAGCTTTGATTTTAAATTCAACAAAAATTCCTCCATTTATCTCCGGGCGATGTACAACAGTTTCTCGGATAAGGAGTTGCGAAGAAGAAAAATATATGAACTGGATGATGCCCTTTCCTATGAATATTATCTCTACGGCGGAATCACCCACGATGTTCGTTCTCGGGAAAAAATACAAACCCTGGGAACAGTTAGCGTTGGAGGCGAACATAAAATAGGGCGCATTATCCTGGATTATCAATTCATGGTGGCCCTGGCTCAGGAAAATGAACCGGATCGATTAGAGTCTTCTTTTGAAAGTCCAGGTCAGGCCATTGCCATTCGTTTTAACCTGGATAATCCCGACTATCCGCGCGCGGAATTCCCTAACGCTTCCAGTGCTCCCAATGCCACCGATTACGACAATTTTGAATTAAACGAACTGCTGTTTGAAAACCGGTCTGTGTCAGATGTCAATTATACACCCAGGATAAATTTCACACTACCCTATTCCTTTTCAACAAAAAATAGCGGCTATATTAAATTCGGCGGTAAGATCCGCGCTAAAAACAAGGACCGAAACATTGAATCCCAACAATTTGCTGCTTATTTTGAAAAACCGCTGGGCTATCCAGGCGAAGGGCCCAAACTTTCACTGACCACCCTCAACGACGGTTTCCGTGAAGGCAATCTGCTCAACCAAGGTTATTTAATGGAATACATGCCTTCGGCCGATAAACTCCGTGATTTTTACGAATTTTATCCACAGCATTTTATTTATGACCGCACCGCTACTAAAATGCAATCCTTTGGGGAAGACTACGAGGCAGAGGAACGAATCTATGCAGGTTATGGCATGATACGACATGATTATAATCGGCTGATGGTCATAGCCGGGTTGCGGTACGAACGCACGGATATTGATTATACAGGCGCCCGGATTTTATTGGATGGTAATAAATTTCTGGGCATTGATACCCTTACGGATCAACGCTCACACGAATTTCTTCTGCCCCAGTTGCAATTGAAGTATACTATAAACGAACAATTTAACCTGCGTTCGGCATTGACATACACCTATTCACGACCTAATTTCGACGACGTGTTACCATACCGTGAGGAGGACCGTGAAGAAGTGAGGTTTGGCAATCCTGAACTGCGCTACCCGCGTGCTACAAATGTAGATTTTTTAGCGGAACGTTATTTTAGAAGGGGCATACTTTCCGGAGGACTTTTTTACAAACGCATTGACGATTTTGTTTTTTATTTCAAGCGATTTGCACACGAAGGTGATCCTCAGGATTACGGCATAGTAGAAATTACAAAAGCCATTAATGGCAATCAGGCATTCGTTTATGGGGCTGAGTTTCAATGGCAGACAAAGTTTAGTTTTCTCCCTGGTTTTTTTCGCCATTTCGGGGTGTACACCAACTATACGTACACGTATTCAGAAGCCCTTATCAACAAACGCATTTCAGCGAATTATACAGATGCAGTGGTCGTATTTGGAGAGGATGACTTGAGTGTTTTTACTTCTTCTGACGAAACAGAAAAAATTACCTTGCCTGGTCAAGCCAGGAATACGGCAAATTTTGCCCTCTTTTATGATACGCCAAAGTTTTTTGTCCGATTAACGGCAAATTACCATGACGCTTTTTTAATTCGTTTGGGTGCAGACCGTGACCTGGATGAATATTACGACAAGGAATTCAGGCTCGATTTGACGGCAAATTATGACTTGACCACTCATTTAAATGTGTTTTTGGACGTCATCAACCTGACCAATACGCCTCAGCGCTATTACCTCGGTACACCGGATCGAATCAAACAACAGGAGTTTTATTCCTGGTGGTGCCGGGCAGGAGTTAAGCTTAACTTTTAACAACCCGTTAGAAATGCAAAATTTGTCCTCTCTTGTGTTCATTTCAATTTGTCTTTTATTGGTTGCATGCCAACCTAAAACGCCTAAGGTAGCACCCCTTAGCGAGGCACAAATGGAAGCATTGGAAGATTCACTGGATTATGTTGCAGCGCGAAAACTTCAATCCAATATTACCGCAAGTGTGGAAGCAGATGCCGAAACCAATGCCGTCACTTCGCCGCAAGTGGACGATGATGCTGCTGATGATATGGCGGTATGGATTAACCCCTTAGATATTGAAAAAAGCACCATTATCGGCAGCAATAAAAAAGGTGGTGTGGTTGTCTTTGACCTGCAGGGCAAGGAGATTGCCTTTTACCCAACGGGAAGAATAAACAACATTGATGTGTTGTATGGTTTTCCTTTGGGCAAAACAAAAATTGATCTCGTCGGATGTACCAACCGCAGCGAGCAATCCATTAATCTGTTTCGAATTAATCCACAGGATGGATCTCTTACAGAAATATCTGTTCGTTCACTCAAAGTGGATACCAATTTGGTAAAGGATGTATATGGTTTTTGTTTTTACAACAGCAACA
>JAGNXB010000033.1 GCA_017985675.1 Saprospiraceae bacterium
GGCCTGCAGTGGCTTTATCGTTGATCAGCACCTGGAGTTGATCCCCATCCAGACTTCCGCCTGCAGGCGATTGCAGCCATAGGGCAAAGGCCTCCGCATCCTTATGCGCAAAGCGCAGGTCGGGGATGTCCTTGTCCTGATAATCGGATATACCGACGACGACGGCCCAGGTTTTTCCGCCTGCATTACCTAATTTTTTCAGGGATGTGCCGATAGGCTGGGCGAGGGACAAACCTCCCCATAACATTAGTAAGAAAAATAGGTATTGTCGCATTGTACAGAATCTCTTTGGTAACTTTAAAGATAGGTTCAGATGATCAGGAATGAGTATTATTTTTTTTGATACCCTTACTTTTTTATAATTTTTTTTATCCGTAGTTAATTTGACTTATTTAGGAAACGTGATTGGCTTTGTGATTACCCAACCTTATTATTTTTTAAATTGATCAGGAAAATGTTTTTTCATTAAATCCTCCCACTGGGGCAACGCGCGTAGCGGGGCAAGGTCTTCATCTTTGTTTAAATCATCGAAGGTGACACCTTTTTCAATGGCCTGCGCCACATAGCCGATGGCTTCGGCGGTTTTGCCTTCCGTGTAGGAGATAGCGGCCAAGCCCAGGCGAGCCAATTGAGCGTTTGGGCTCAGTTCAATGGTTTTGAGAAATTGTCGGCGTGCTTCTTCCAGGCGATTGGTTTTAAAATAGACCATCCCTAGATGTCTATGGGCATGAGGAAATAATGAATCCAACGTAATTGCCTTTTTTAAAACAGACTCCGCTTCGGCATAACGGTGAACGTCAAGGTAAGAATTTCCAAGGTTACTCCAGCCTTGGACATCCGTCGAATCAATCGCAATCATTTTTTTATAAATGAGTTCTGCTTCTTTAAAGCGCTGGGTCTGTTTGTACAAATATCCTAAGTTGTGCCAGGAAGTTAAACTCGTCGAATCGAGCGCAATGGCTTTTTTCAAAATCGGCTCGGCTTCGGCATAACGGAGAGTCATGTTGTACGCTGCCCCGAGGAGGTTCCAACTAATGGCACGCGTTGTATCCAATGCTAAGGCGTTTATTAAAATCGGCACCGCCTCAGTGAAGCGACGGCTACGAAGGTAAATGATCCCTAATTCTGACCAATGACGGACTAACGAAGAATCAAGTTTTATAGCTCTTTTATAAACCGCCTCAGCTTCCGGGTGACGATAAGTGTCTCTGTATAAACACCCTAGGTTATACCAAACTTTGGCTTGAGTCGAATCGAGTGCAATTGCTTTTTTGAAAACCGCCTCAGCTTCGGAGTATTGAAGAGTTTTAAGGTATAAGATTCCAAGGTTACTCCAGCCTTGGACATCCGTCGAATCGAGCGCAATGACTTTTTTATATATCGACTCCGCATCGGTATACCGTCTAGTTGCTTGGAATAAACTTCCTAGGTTGCCCCAACTTGTCGCATCCATCGAATCAATTTCTATTGCTTTCCTCAAAGGTGGCTCAGCCTCGGCAAAACGTTGTGTATCAATATACAAATTTCCTAGGTTGTTCCAGGCAGAATAATTATTCGGATCGAGGGAAATTGCTTCTTTATATTTTGTTTCACTTTCCGAATACCTTTCCAATTTTTGTAGGACAGCTCCGTAATCATTGTACCAGCACGGGTAAAGCACTCCCCCACTTTTTAGGTATTTTTCAAAAAGTGCAGCCGCTTTTTCCTGATTGGCTTTGCCGCCTTGTAGATTGAACCACGTAGCCCAGCGGTTGATGACATATGGATGAAGGGAATCAATGGCTTCGGCTTCTTTTAGGGCCTGATAAGCCAAATCCACCTTTCTTTGATGTATAAGTGCATAGCCTAAATCGACGAATGGTAGGACCCAATTGGGCGCAAGGTTCTGCGCCTGACGGGCGCAGACGAAAGCCGAATCAGGCTGCCGAAGCATGTCGATATAAACTTGACTCATCCAGTGCCAAGGTAGTGATGACTGTTTTTCCCATTCCAGTGACTGCCGAAAAAGCGAAAGACATTCACGTCCGAGCGCGTCGTCGCGCATACTAAGATTAATCCGCAAAATGCCCTGGAATAATAGCATACGAGCTTGCATCGAACTGTACATGTAATGACCTGCACCAAGCAGTTCCGCAGCCCGTGCCAGTTGCCGGGGTATGGGGTTGAGACGCAGCGTTTTTCCTATGCACTCCAATTGTTGCACATCGGCAGCTAACCAGATGTTCATCGCTTGCTGTGCATCGTCCTGCAACGCAGCAGCAAAGTTGCGCGTCATGGCTCCATACAATGGAGAAAGACCGGGCTCTTTTAAAAGCGAGGTATATAATTCATCCGCAGACGGCTCAGCATTTACCGACATAGGATCCGAGAAAAAACGTTTTTCAATCACCGCTTCCTTGAAGGCCAAATACTGTTTGACAATACCCGAATCGATCTTCGCCAATACTTCATCCTCAAGACCCCGACTGTCCGTGGCAGACATATAAGCCCTTTCTCCGGATTTGATCCGGTTTAGGTCCGCTAGTGTCTTTTCATGAGTCACCGCGATCCCATCGGTTTTATTACCTAGCAAAACCGGCACTTGCGATATGGGTGCGGCCTGCGCAGTGACATGGTCCTCCAGGTAGCGGTCCAGTTCGCCCAGGGTGACCACGCCGTCTTCATTGCGATCGGCTAGTCCGTACAGTCCGTCCATTAGGTGATAGGAAAACACGCCACGCCCACCGCCCCATTGGGTACCTTCCAGGCTGTATTCTTGTGACTGGCAGGAGAGAATCTTCATTTCGTTGGCCTGTTGCCGCTGTAAGTTGGCGGATGTTAATTGGGGCCCCCCAATTTGGCTTCCAGCCAGTTTCCCGGCCCTGCACGCATCTGCAATGACCGTTACCTTAGCCTTGTTTTGTAAGGACAAAGTGGCAACAACCTCCTGAAGATAAGCCAGTGAGTAAGTCCCGCCACCCATATACACCCGTGCCGGCGCATCCCAGCACAATAAAAAACCAGGTTGGGATAAAGTCTTGCGCTCCACATCCCCATGACCCGAGAAATAGATGAAGACCTTGTCGTTTTCCTGCACACGCTCCAGCAAAGCATCAAGCGCCTCCGCCACCCGGCCCGCTGTGGCTTTATCATTGATCAGCACCTGGAGTTGATCCCCATCCAGACTACCACCTGCAGGCGATTGCAGCCATAAGGCAAAGGCCTCCGCATCCTTGTGCGCAAAGCGCAGGTCGGGGATATCCTTATCCTGATAATCGGAAATACCTACGACGACCGCCCAGGTTTTTCCACCCGCGTTACCCAATTTTTTCAGGGAAGAGCCTGTCGGCTGGGCGAGGCATAGTACACTCCATGTCAGCAATAGGAAAAGGAGGATGGGTCTCATGTGCCATTTATTTATTAGGATGACCAAATGTAACTTTTTACATGGACAAAAAAGAAAGATCATTATATTCGCAGTCCACCCCTTTTTTAATGTGGTCTATTATCCCCTTTTGAAGGAAAAAGTGCTTCCTGCGATTTGGTTTTGAAAAAATTTAAAAATTTCCAGTAACCTTTTATATCCTCCCCAAATAGAATACCTGAAACCATTTTTTACCATTTAAACCCTTTGCTTTATGAAAATGAAAATCACTTTTGCCACGCTGACCATGCTCTTAGCCGTATCGATCAGCTCCATGTTTGCGCAAACCGCGGTAAGCGGAAGCCAGACGAGTGTCGACGAACAAGTCGCACAATTTACCCAAACCTGGCAGGATGCGTTTAATCGCGCTGATGCCAAAGCGATCGCTGCCTTGTTTACAGCAGACGCACAACGCACGGATACGGAAGGCTCCACAGTTACAGGAACTAATCAGATTGCTGACCACTATACCGGCCTTTTTAAATCAGGTAAGTGGAATGTAAGGATTCGTACAGAATCAACTGCTCAACTCGCCGATGGTACCATCGTTTCAACCGGATCTTACAAATCAACAGGAACCGATGCAAGCGGCGCCGAAGTAGTCCGCTCTGGTACATTCCGCAACGAATTAATTCGCAAAAACAAACAGTTTTTCATTCGCCGAATGAAACTACTGAATTCACTCTAAACCTTATCCGAAAATTTCCTTTTTTTCTGACGAGCGATGTGCAGCACATCGCTCGTTTTTTATTTGCTTAAATCAGTCTAAAGTTGATTCTTCAAGACTCAATATCTTAAGGATTATAAATTCAGCCAGTCGAAATTTTATTCCTACTCATCAACAAACCATAATAATTTACCATCTTGGGCGGCTAAAACCACCTTAAATGGCGAGCAATAGAATCCGACTCCGCGAATTTCCCTCCACTTTCTGGTCTGTCAATACCATGGAGATCTTCGAACGCATGGCCTGGTATGGCTTTTTTGCGGTTTCCTCCCTCTATATCACCGGCGCTGTAGGTGATGGTGGACTTGGATTTTCTGATGAAGACCGGGGCGTTTTACAAGGAGTGGTTACCTTTTTTCTCTACCTCTTTCCTGTTGTGACAGGTGCCCTTGCAGACAGATATGGATACAAACGCATGTTGCTCGCTGCGTTCCTGGTCCTTGTGCCGGCCTATTACTTACTAGGTCAATTCAAAACGTTTCCTACTTTTTTTCTGGCGTTTATGCTGGTCGCCATGGGTGCTGCCATGTTCAAACCCGTCGTGATTGGCACCATCTCCCGGGTCACCAATGACCGCACCGCCTCCATGGGCTTTGGGATCTTTTATATGATGGTCAACATAGGTGGTTTTGTGGGTCCTATCGTAGCTGGTATTGTCCGCGGCTGGGACTGGTCCTATGTCTTTATTGCCTCTTCTATCTGGATTTCCGTCAATTTTATTATCCTGGCTTTCTTTTTTAAAGAACCTACCCAGGAGAGCAAATCCGCGAACCCCCGCAGCCTGAAAAAGGTCATGGCCGATATGGTCGAAGTGCTGGGCAACGGGCGTTTCTTTTTATTTATTTTTGGCTTGCTGACCGTGCTGGTGATCGGTTCCAAATTCACCTCCGACGGTAGCTTTACCTGGACACATATCTTATTATTTGTTGCTATTTGGGTCATTGGTAATCTGGGTTATGATCTAATCCTTCGGAGCCGGAAATCCGATAGCCCGTCCTGGTTTTTGCAACCGATGAAATTAGGGGATTGGCGCTTTGGTCTTTTTCTGTTGATTATGTCCGGTTTCTGGACCTGTTTTAATCAATTGTTTTATACCCTTCCCTTGTATATTCGCGACTTCGTCGATACCTCCGATTTAATGAACGGATTCACCGGTTTGCTGAGCGGCTTAGGCCTTACCGGTGCGGCCGAATGGGTGCGTACCTCTATGGTCAGTGAAGGACAGATTAATCCGGAATACATGATTAATTTTAATGCCGGAGCGATTATATTTTTCCAGGTGCTTGTATCCTATTTTGTCACAAGGATGAAAGCCTTTACCACTATTTTTTGGGGAGTCATTATTACGATTGCCAGTTTTTGCATTTTAGTTTTTGGCACCTCCGGTTGGATTGTACTTGCCGGTATTCTGGTATTTTCTTTTGGTGAAATGATGGCTAGTCCGAAGTCAAAAGAATATACCGGTAAAATTGCGCCACCGGAAAAAGTAGCCATGTATATGGGTTATTTTTATTGGTGCGTAGCCCTGGGAAATCTTTTTGGTGGCATCCTCTCCGGCCAATTATATGGCTCTCTCGCCAGAGATATGCAGCGACCTGATTTGATGTGGGCGATATTCGCTGCGCTGGCTGCCTTGACCGCCGTAGCCGTGTTTATTTACGACCGACGCGTGATCCAGCGCATCCAGCCAATGGGATAATTTGATCTGCTTTTAACTCAATAAACCTCATCCACCTTTGCACCTTCGCGGTTACCCACTTTTGTAGAAGGTAGAATGTAGAAAGTAGAAGGATGTAGAAATGTTTAATGGTTTATTGGTTTAAGAGTTTAGGAACACGAATTTTCACAAATTAGTACACGAATTTTTACGGATTTATTCACGTGGCGGTTTGTCTGCCCCCCAGCCCCTCCCGCTCTATAGAGACGGGACCTAGGGGCAATAGGGGGAGGGACAAACCGTGATCCCTTATAAAATTGCAAAGAAATTTCTTTGCTGATTTATTCTCTAATTAACTTTGATAGCCGTGCCCTCCCCCATTTGGGGGTCGGGGGGCAGCACGGACATGTTGCTTTTTAATCATAATTAATTCACGTAGCGGTCCACCCACCCCCCACTTTTGCGTCTTAGCGCCTTCTCGGTTACCCACTTTTGTAGAAGGTAGAATGTAGAAAGTAGAAGGAGGTAGCTGGGTAGAACTGTAGTACTGGTAATCTTAGAACTTAAAACAAAGAACTTAGAACCCTCTCCCGGCTTTTTCGAAATAACCCAATAACCCAACAACCCAATAACCTTAATTAATGCATCATCCTCGGCCCATCTTCCTCCTTAGGGCGTGACGGCGGAGCCCCAAAATGGCGCAGATTGTAGGTGAATGTCAGCAGCACCACTTGTTGCAACGCATTGGTCCGGCTATCCTCGATCCATGTCTCCGTGACACTGCGGCTGATATTCCGGTTTTGGCGCAACACGTCATTCACGGATAGCGCAATTTCGCCGCGCTCATTTTTAAATAGCTTTTTTCCAAGGGCGACATTCCATAACCAGAAGTTCTGATTAAAGCCATCAGCCAATCCGGTATTTAGCATGTGATTGAGATCCGACCGGACCACAAATCCTTCCCAGATCTGCCAATTAAAACGGAATGTCGAAACCTGATTGATATAGGTATTCACTACACCCGGTTGATTGGAATTGGTAACCTGGTTCCAGGATGGTCTGCCGGATAACGTAAAATCCAATTTATCGCTGATATTACTGCTGACTGTTAATCCGGTGGTGACGATATGATTTTGGGAATTGGTGCGCACACCATTGACCAACCCGGGATTGGACTGATAATTATAGGACGCATCCAGATTTATATTGGATTTAATAAGCGAAAACGGCAGGCTGTATGCAATAAACGAACGGAGGTTCCAGGATCCGTTTAAATTAACCGGCTGCACTAATTGGGCTCCGGGAGAAATGTCAAGATCATTAAAAATGGGATTGTCCGAACCGGCAAACCATGTGCTGTTGACCACCTGATTGGTGTTTATGCCCCCACCGCCCATGATAAAAAACATGCGGGATGCTGCCGGGTCCGTAAACTGGTAACGCATGAACACACTTTGGGATTCACTCTGTTTTAAATTAGGATTTCCAATGCGCAATTGTAAGGGGTTTTGATTATTGACCACATTTTGCAATTGATCAATCGAAGGTAGCCGGGTGCTGCTCCTGTAAAAAAATCGGAAATTCCGATTTTTATCCAGGGTCCATCTTACCGATGCAAAAGGTAGGATATTGGTAAAAGTTTGTGAAAATTCAGCGACCTGGGGCAGCGTTTGATCATTGATCAGGGTGGCATGCTGATAATTGGCTCTTATGGTAATATTCAGGTCGCGGTTGGGATTAATGATATAACTCAGTCCGCCATTTTGTGTCCAGTAATCATTGGAAAATAAATTGCTGAGTTGGTTATTGGGAATCGTATATTCACCATCAGTGGCATTAAAATCATTGGCCAAGCGGTCTGATTCTTCTTGTTGATAACTGATTTTGTAGGAAACTGCAACCTGCGTTTTTTCCGTCAGCGGTTCAGTGTAATCTAGATTAATAGAGCTATTCCAACTGGTGACGTCCAGTTCGGTAAATTGATTGAGGGTATCCTGTGTTTCTTCCGGAGCATAAAATTGATTAAAGGATTTTAGCGTATAATCGCCTTGTTTGGGCGACAGTGCGGAAACCACATTAACCGAAAGCGTACGACGAGGTTTGCTGAATTTATGCCGCCAGAGCAGGTCGCTTTCAGCACTCATCCCGTTGAGTTGCGAGTAAAAATCATTGTTGCCCGCATTGATCAGCACATCGCCAAGTCGGGTAGCAGATTGAATCAATTCATCACCTTTATTGCCTTGCATGGTGAATCGCGGTTTGAAAATAATCGAATTAAAACTGTCGATGGTATATTCCAGCCGGAAATTCACACGATGGTTTTGATTTGAGGAAAATTTGTCAGCCGTTTCCACATAGTTTTGACCATCGCCTTCCTCTGCAAGAAAAAGGCGGGATAAATCGGATGTAGCACGGGTTTCTGCCAGATTAAAAAAGTAACTGCCGGAGACCTCAATTTTTTTACCCCATTTATCGGAATAATTTAATCCAAAGGCCGTAGTATTTGTAATTCCACCACTGGCATTGACCAAAAAATCATTGGCGGATTGATTGCCCCTGAAACTATTTCTGCCGGGCATAGAGGGTCCACCGCGGCTTGAACCGGATTGTCCCAACACACCCAGAATATCTTCGGATGCAAAGTTTTGGACGTTGATATTATTCGACATGCCGATGAGCGATATCCGTCGTTCACCATCAAAAATGTTGATATTTCCTCCGGATTGGTACCGGTTGTCAAGGCCATATCCGGCATAGATCTTCCCAAACTGGCCGGCGCGCATGTTGGATTTAGTGACAATATTAATTGTCTTGAATGAATTGCCATCCTGCACGCCACTGAAATTGGACTGTTCACTGGCCTGGTCAAAAATCTGGATTTTATCGATCACCTCTGCCGGCAGATTTTTTAACGCCGCTGAGGGGTCATTGCCAAAAAACGGCTTGCCATCGACCAATACCCGTTGTACATTTTCGCCTTGTGCTTTGAGTTGACCGCCTTCCATTTGCACTGAGGGCATTTTGGTGATGAGATCTTCTGCCGAGGCATCCTTCATCGTTTTGAAGGCGGTGGCATTAAATTGGATGGTATCTTCCTTCTGGCTGGCAATGGGCGCCTTTCCGGTCACTTCAACGGATTCCAGATTGACCGAAGATTCGACAAGGACAATGTTGTCCAGTTTTAGATTCCTGGATTTGACTTCGATCTCCTGCTTTCTGGTTTCATACCCCAGGTAGGCAAACTCCAACAAATATGATCCCCGCTCCAGCCCGGAAAGCACAAATTGCCCTTTTTCATCCGTTACAGCCCCTTTGATTTCTATACCTGCAAGGTCTTGAAGGCGCGCTGTTGCGCCAATCAACGGAAGTCCGGCGTTGTCGGTGATGATACCTGAAATCTGGGCGTTCTGTGCAACTGCACCAAAACCCAGGAACAGCAGGAGGGTAAACGAAAATAACCGCATGGGTAAATGAATTGTTAAGAGGAAACAAGGTAGAAAGAGAGCAACAATATCGTCTCCCTAAGTTAAGTTAATGGGTTGAACGGAAAAGCAATTCCCACCAGTAGACAATAAATAGGGGTTTCTAGTTTAACCAGCCTTTTGAAAAGGCAATACGGAGGCCAAATGGGGCTGTTTCAGGTTTGAAAAAGTAGTCCGAAAACAGAATCGGCGTGATTTTTGAACTTTTACCATGAAACAAATGTATTTTTCGGCAAAATTCACCTATCCCCGGTATCAAGCCGGATTTAAACTTTTCGTATGAAGCTAATCATGTCTCTTTTACTGACGGCTATGATCGCCGTTTTCATGGGCTCTTGTGCCAATGAAGAGGAAGCTGCAAGCGCCGCCGAATCGGTGCCTGAGGTTACCTTGCCTTCCGAACCTGCAGCAGCAGTGCCTGCCGGAACGGTTATGCATTACACCTGTCCTAAAAACTGTGAAGGCAGCGGCGGACCAGGAAAAGGCAATTGTCCTGTGTGTGGCACCGAATACGTGCACAATCAGGCATTCCATGCCAATGATCCTGCGCCCCAGGCAACGCCACCTCCTCCAGGTGCTGCGCCTGGTGCAACACCCGGAGCTACGCCTACAATCACTCAAAAGCCTGAGCCAGCTCAAAATCCAAAAGGCGTATGGCACTATACCTGCGCCAAAGGCTGTGCCGGCGGAGCAGGAGAGATCAAAGCTTGCGCAAAATGTGGCGGACAGCTAGCCCATAACCAAGCCTACCACCAATAAGGGTATAGATCGTTTGGCATAAAAACCAGGCGCATCTGCCTTTACTCAGAGGCAAAGAATCAATTGAAGCATTTTCTTGACAGGTTCCTGATGGGTTCTGGAAAGAAAATGCTTTTTTTGTGGGATGAGGTTCAGACTATTTTTTATCGTGCTCTCAGTCAGCAGCATTGCTGCCCTGGAAATTGATGCCCAATCGCCCGGATGTACCGATCCGCTCGCTAGTAATTATGATCCACTCGGCACCGAAAATGATGGCTCCTGCATTTACCCGGCGACCAGTTACGATCCCGAATTTATTACCTTCCTCAGTGATACGGTACATGAATCATCTGGCCTGGCTTTTTATGGTGGTTTGCTTTGGACGCAAAATGACAGCGGCAACCCACATCAAATCCATGCCGTTGATACCGTTACAGGTGCCATCCTCCGATCGGTATGGATATCCAATGCCGCCAATTCTGACTGGGAAAGTCTGGCTCAAAGTGAGACGTACCTTTTTATCGGTGACTTTGGCAATAACCAGGGCAATCGTACGGATCTTCAAATTTTCCGAATAGCCTGGGACAGTCTCATGGCATCTGATACAGTGACATCAGATGTGATCGCTTTTTCGTATCCCGATCAAACCGATTTTAGCGTCGCGTCAAACAATAATGAATATGACTGCGAGGCTTTTTACTATCTGAATGACAGCCTCCATTTATTCACCAAAAACTGGGTAAGTCAAACGACCCGATATTATACGTTGCCGGCACAGCCAGGACAATTTGGGGCTATTTTGAAAGATAGCCTGGATACAGATGGGCTGATCACCGGTTCTGCGGTGCATCCGGATGGGAGTGTCGTCCTGTGCGGGTATAAAAATATCGGTTCCGGATTCTGGACCTGCTTTGCCTGGTTGTTATATGATTATCCGGACTCCAGTCCTTTCGGAGGCAATAAGCGTAAAATTGATTTGGGCAATGCCCTCCAATTGGGCCAAATGGAAGCCGTCTGGATTAAGGAGGACTTCACGGGATGGATAACCGGTGAAGCCATTTCCGTAGGTCCATTTTCCTTTGATGCCCGTTTGAGCGGCTTTGATTTTGGGGCTTATTTCAAACCTTCGGGCTCGAATGTGGAAGGAAATATAGAGCCGCAACAAATTGGTATCCTTATATATCCCAACCCCGCCAGAGGGGTGGCACAGATCGAAATCTCCCCCTCTGATTTGATTCATGCTGAACTCAAAATGGAGGTATATGACACTTTGGGCAGGGTGGTATATCACACCTTGTTTCGCCAGGGAACCACGACATTAACCATACCCACCGATGATTTGCCTCGAGGTATTTACACCATCTCGCTGCTACAAGATTTCCGCTTGCTGTCCACTGGGCAGCTAGTAGTTGAGTAATGGTCTTAAAGTCGAAAGTCTGAAAGTCCCAAGGTTGGATGGTCTGAAAGTCGAAAAGTCTTAAGGTAGGAAGGTCGAAACCTGCCTGGCGTCAGACAGGGTCTTCTAGTCTACATTGATGAAAAGTAACCGCGGAGCGGGTTGGCTGGCACGTGCCATCCCCATGCTTTTGGGGGGTAAACCGTTCGAATTATCCATGTTTGTGGCTCCCTTTTTGTCTGAGCAAGATTTTTAAATCATATGGTGATTAAGTTGTTCTATTATATATACATTATCAATGTTTTGCGCTTCATATGAGCCTGGTATTCATCTGCTTTTCGCTACATTATCGCCTTGAGATGATGTAGGTATGAAGGGGGTATCATATGCCTATCACGTAGATTTATTAAGGTACAGGTCTGTTCTATGGAAGGCTTTGGTCTGATAGTCGAAGGTCTGAAGGTCGGAAGGTCGGAACGGTTTATGGGTTTAAGCGTTGAATAGTTTAAGCGTTGAAGACTTTGCGGATGAGATCCTTTGGTCGAGACTTTTTTTTGCCCCTTACCCCTCACCCCTTACCCCTTACCATATACGAGACGCCTGGATAGTGGTATCCGGTCTGGAGACCGTAACCAGCGGTAATTGAGGAATAATCTGGAATCGTTAATAGGGATGAGGGATGGGGGATCAGGGATGGAATTTTAAACCTGGAATATGCTGCGCGGGAACTAAAATCTCGTGTGTTTCAGGCAAAAGGCGCGGAGTGCACGCGGCGGGCGCAGCGTGAATTTCCACTTACCATTTACCCCTCACCCCTTACCATAAACGAGCATAAACGAATAACCCCTTACGGCTGCAGCCGCTCAATAAACCACTGCTCAACTGTGCGTCGATACTGTACCCGGTCGTGCAAGCGGCTGGCACGGCCTTGCCAAAATTCGACAAGCGAGGGTTCTACCACATAGCCGCCCCAGAAGGGAGGTAAAGGCAGTGCCGGTTCGTCGGCATATTTTTCCTGCAGCTCATGAAAGCGCTTTTCCAGAATGACACGGCTAGGTATGCTCTGGCTCTGGTGGGAGGCCCAGGCGCCGATCTGACTTTCTCTTGGTCTGGCCTGGAAATAAGCTAAGGACTCTTCATGACTTAGTTTGACCGCGACTCCTTCAATCCGCACCTGGCGCTCCAGTTCGAGCCAAAGGAAGTTGAGTGCCATCAATGGATTATGACTTAGTTCGAGGCCTTTGCGGCTTTCATAGTTCGTATAAAACACCAGGCCCTGGGGCCGGATTTCCTTTAATAATACGACCCGGGTGGTAGGCTGTCCGCTTTCTGTCACCGTTGCCATGGTCATCGCGTTGGGTTCGGGCAGTTGACTGGCGATTGCTTCTTCGACCCATATTTTTAATTGCTCCAGCGGGGATGGATGCACCTGTGATTCATCCAGTTCGTGCCGGCTATAGTGCTGTCTCAGGGCATTTAAATCTTTCGTTGCCATGGTCTATTTCCTTTTGGGCTAAGGTACGACACAAGCGCTTTCGGAGTGATCCCTTCTTTTGATGTATTTTCGCCTCCCAGAACAAAATCATGTCCACTACAAGCCATTTGCGTCTTCGTCTTACCCTGCTTTGGGGATTGCTGACTGTCGTCGTGCTGGGCGCATTCAGTGCACCTATGTTACTCAATGATATCGACTTTCCTTTTTGGGTTGAGCATTGTACGTTTATCGTTGTATTTTTAACGGCGGTGCGTTACATCTTTTTTTTGCGTCATTCGTTTTTGGCATCCCGCCAGATCATGAAGATTGCGCTGTTTTTCATCTGCATCTGGGGTGTTTTTTTATTGGTCAACGAGGTCTACGGCATCCGTACATACGCAGATGAAACCGGATTTGAAACCTTTCTCGGCCATCTTCCCAATGCGGATTATTCAGCACTCAGCGAATTTATACTGACTGAAATGGTTTTTTTTGGTGTAGCCAGCATCATCGCCACGGGCATACTGGCTATCCGATTGATCATCTCCGTGTGGCGCTGGCATAATTTCAAAATAGCTTGATCCCTATTCACCCTGCATACCTCTAACTTATGGCAGATCTCATTCAGGAATTTAATGACTACCGGTCCCGTATGAATGATGTTATTCTTGAAAAAGATAACAAGGTGTTGAAGCGTTTTTTCAGCCTCGACAACCAAACTTACCAGGATGGCGCCTTGCCGACCAAAACCAAGGAACTGCTTGGCCTGGTGGCATCGATGGTTTTGCGTTGCGATGATTGCATCAAGTACCACCTCGGACAATGCCATGAGCTCGGCTGCACGACAGAAGAAATTTATGAAGTATTTGCCATCGCCAATCTGGTTGGTGGTTCAATCTGCATTCCTCATACTCGTCGAGGTGCGGAATATTGGGAAGCACTTATTCAAGTCTGATCGACATGAAACAACTAATGCGCTCATCCCAAATGCCTGTTTTATGGGCAATAAGTGTAGGCCTTTGCCTGATAGGAAGCAAAATGGGGCTAGGGGTTTTAAATCCCTTTTTTATTGATTGGCTGCCAAAGGCTGGCGGGGATCTGGCTGCTCATTATCTGGGCTGGCATTTTTATCAGCATTCACCCTGGACAGTACCCTTTGGTACTATTGCTAATTATGCCTGGCCCCAGGTGACCAATGTCGGATATACGGATTCCATACCATTGGTAGCCGTTCCGCTTCGGTTATTATTTGGTTGGGTTGCTGCACCATTTCAATATTTTGGTTGGTGGTATCTGGTCACTTATTCGTTAGGTGTTTATTTTTCGTGGCGACTGTTACAATCGTTGGGCATTTCGCATGTCCTCCAACTCATGGCGGGCAGTATTCTCCTTGGCATTTCCCCATATTTGCTCTTTCGATGGGGCCATGATGCGCTGAGTGCGCATTGGCTCATTCTTGCTGTTTTCCTGGTTTATCTGCAAGTCGAAAAATATAAAAATTATACACCACTTTATTTATCCCTTCTCACCTTAGCGTCCGCCTGGATCCATCCATACATGACCTTGATGGTTTTTGTGTTGGGCCTGCCAGCCTGGATTCGCTATTGGAAAGCAACAAATTGGAGGGTGCTACATCGCTGGCTAACCGTACTGACATTACTTGCATCAATTTATATTTCATGGGCATTAATCGGTTATTTTCAAATATCGGCAGATGATGCACGGACACATGGTTTTGGTGAATTTTCGGCAAATCTGAATACCTTTTTTAATCCGCTTACTCATTCCTCTTTTCTTCCGGCATTGCCAATGGCTAATGATTTTCAATACGAAGGTTTTGCTTATTTGGGATTAGGTATTTTGATATTGTTACTGGTGGGATTTCTTTTTCATCGTAATCAATTACTTCCTGCTTTTGGCACGTATCGGGGCATGTGGTTTGCGGTAGGTGGTCTTACATTATTTGCCATAAGTCATCAATGGACTTTTAATGATGTATATTTTTTTAAACCGCATTTTTCAGATCATTTTACAGGCATGTTTCGCTCCGGCGGCCGATTTATTTGGCCTGCTGCCTATGCGCTGGCTCTTGCAATTATTGTGGGTATTTCCCGAATACCGAGATCAGTCCAATTGCGCAATGGTTTATTTATTGCGGCATTAATTATTCAGGTTACAGATCTTTATTCTTTTTGGAAAAAGGATGAACGGATGACGTCACATTCGATTACTTATCCGGTCGCGCCACAGTGGGATTCGCTACTCTTAAATGCGAAAAAAATGCTGGTCTATCCGCCTTGGGAGCAAGACGTGGTGCATAATGATGATTTTATTACACTTAGCCTTTTAGCTGCACCTTATAATATTCCTGTGAGTACCGGGTATTTATCGAGATATGACAATCCACTTCGTTGGAATTTTGCAAAAGATCTGGAGGATATTTTGGGGACTGGCAATTTTTGTAAATATCCGCAGTCGATAATGCTCTGTGGAAAAAATTATACCGGTGCTGTTCAACAATTAGTTGCAGATCAAAAAATCAAATTGTGGTTTTTGGATGGTTATTATGTCATGGTGCCTATGGATTTTTCTTTTAGTGCCGATCGCCCGGAGCCTATTGGAGGCCGATTGCAAGCTGCGGATATGGGCGAAGGTTTCCATGATTTTCTGGAACGAAACAAATCAAATACGTTGTTACTGGCTGTATCGGATGAGGGATCGGATAAATTGTGTGCTTCAGCAAAGGATTGGCTTATCCAGGCTGGATGTCAAATCGATAGACTTCAACATCGGGATAGCTGGTTGGCCATTATCCACAACGGCGATTTAATTAAAGAGGGATACAGCAATAAAGATCCCCTTCAATGGCGTATTGGACTGGGAGAGAAAATTGGTAAATGGATATCGCCTGTTGATTTAGACATGGCTTCGGGTGGAATGAACAATCAGTTGGAACCGCGTCTCCAGGTAGCGGCAACTAACCATGCCGACCGCAGTCGGGGTATTCAAATCGTTGTATTAGACCAGTTGGGTATAGTCCTCGAGACAGCCTGTTTTGACACCTATCAGGATTGTTATACCCGACCGAGGTAATTATTAAAGTGGGGATGCGGGATGCGCGTGTGGGATGCGGGATGCGTGGGTTGCAGGTTGCGCGATTCGAGATGCGGGATGCGGGTTGCGGGATGCGAGATGCGCGTGTGGGATGCGAGTTGCGGGATGCGAGTTGCGGGATTCGGGAATTTTTGGCCTTTACCGCTCACCCTTTACCCCTTACCAATTGTGGGATGCGGGATTTTTTGGCCTTTGACCGCTCACCCTTTACCCCTTACCAATTGCGGGATGCGGGTTGCGCGAGAAGAATCTGGAATCCGGGAATCTGGAATCGGGTAATACGAGGCCCCGGAGTTGGGGTGGGTAGAGCGTAACACAATATAACCTAACTCAATAACGCCTAACTCAATAACCCCAAACACCCTAACACAGGAACCTATTCCAATGAGCTGGGATATTTAAACCCAATTCATGCATTAGGTTTTGATAAAAAATGATTATTAATTTCTTAATAATTGATACACAATATATTATGAAAATTGATTTGGATTAAATGTGGAAATAAATAAGTGCAAAAAATATATGGGAATTGACCCTGGATTTATCTCATTGATTACTAGCCGTAAATTGCTTCGGCTACAGCTCATTTCTGCTTCATAATCAGGCACTTCCCCTCCTCACCATAGGAGGCTATGCCTTGTCGGCGAAGTACCTGCTTATTTTGAAGAAATGACCTTCGCTCGAAGCCTAATGCATGGATTGGGTTAAACAATGCGTTGTTTGCCAGCATAGACATTAAAGCGATCGGTACCTGTAAATCCGACAAGGGTCATTCCGGATTCTTCCGCAAGATGTATTGCTAAAGTGGATGGTGCACCTACAGCTATCAGGATGGGTATGTGGGCCAAAAGTACTTTTTGGACCAGTTCAAAACTAACTCTTCCACTTAATACCACCGCTGCAGCGCGTTGCCGTAAATCAGGTTTCTGAAGAAAGGCTCCGATCAATTTGTCCGCGGCATTATGTCGGCCGACATCTTCACGTACCATCAAAATTTCACCCAAAGTATCAAACATACCGCTGGCATGAATGCCACCTGTGGATTCAAATAGCTTTTGATTGGACTTCAATATGGAAGGCAGCCCGAGTATAGTATCAGCATGGATTTGCGGGGCCATTGGGAAAAATTGGCTGGTGACACTGCGCATGACGGCATCGATGGAAGCCTTGCCACAAACACCACAACTTGAGCTCAGGTAAAAATGGCGCTCCAATAAATTCCAGTCAATAATAGTGTCTGGATGAATGTCGATGGTGATGGTATGTCCGGCTGCTGCGGCAGTTCGAACGGTCTCTGCCTGAATGCCTGTAATTTGGGACAAATCGGATATGAGTCTTTCTGCATAAAGAAAACCGCGAACCAGGTCTTCGTCCTGGCCAGGTGTACGCATGGTGATAGCAAGCGTACGCACAGTGCGGGAGGTTGCAGGGCCAAAGCGCAGGCGGATCTCCAGGGGCTCCTCGGCAGCAACGGAATCCGGATGATTGGACCAAGCCTTTCCCGTTTGATACCGGTATATATGGTAGGTATGCTGACCCTCCAAGGTGTTTGATTTGACGGAAAGATACAATATGCTGCGGATCAGTGGAGGATCAACGCGGATAGCCCTGGCGCGTCCAACAGCGGATCTTCTCTAAATCGGTCTCGCTCAGCATTTGGAAGCTGGCCAAAGGGTATGTTTGAGGGGCTGGGGGCATACCCAGGACAGGGTCGCCTTTACGATTGAATACCCGATCGACGAGCAGGCCACTACCCAGTTTTGGGGTGATACCCTCATATGTACTATAGGCTCCGGCATGACAACCCGCCATATTACAAGATGCTTCTATGATGGGCAAAATATCCTGTTCATATGATAATGGGGTTACGCACACATCATTGGATAGAGGTGCCTGGGCGTCATGGGTGCATGAAGCGAGTGCCATTAGAACAAAGGTGACAAAGAGTAGGGTAGGGCGCATTTTTTTTGAACATTAAAGTAAGCGTGTTGTTTAAATTCATTCTAAGTAAATTTGCAAAAAAAATAAAAAGATGTATCCTTTAGAATTAACAGCACCTATGACAAAGGACCTGACTGATTTCGGGTTCAACGCATTAACGACAGAAGCAGAGGTAGATGAGTTGCTTGGAAAAGAAGAAGGTACGGTGTTGGTAATTGTCAACTCCGTTTGTGGATGTGCGGCCGCCAATGCCCGTCCTGGTGTTAAACTGGCACTACATCGTTCCGATAAAAAGCCGGATAACCTGGGTACTGTTTTTGCAGGTGTGGACCAGGTTGCCACCTCAAAAGCGCGCGAATACTTTCTGCCTTACCCGCCATCCAGTCCGGCGATTGCCTTGTTTAAAGATGGTGAGCTGGTGCACTTTTTGGAGCGCCATCAGATCGAAGGTCGTCCTGCATCGATGATTGCGGATAATCTCATGGGCGCATTTGAGAAATATTGCAACTGAGCGATCGGTTAATTACTTTCCAGACTTAAGTATCTATTCATTCCTCAGCGTTTGTGTCGGTAAGCGAGTGAGGTGTGGAAACAACATACCAAAATCAAATAGGCGCATAGGCAATAAGGAGCTTATAGGGTCTCGGTTTGTGTCGGACCATCCGCCCGATCAGGTTTTCAAATAAACCTTCCTTCATTAGATGTCTATTGAACCGGAAACAGTATTCGTTGAGATAATACTGCAGATGAGTGGCATGCCCATGGGTTCCTCGTAACCACACCTGAATCCCATTTATAATGCGGCGCATCCTTTCAAATGGCCCGCCCTGAGCTTTGGATTTTTGCGGACACACATTTTTCAACTTCTTACTCAGCGCCGTATGAGTTGACCAGGCATCTGTTTTGATTTGCGCCTGGGCATCGATTTTTCTGGCTATAAAAGATTGAATGTTTTTTTTGTCAGACCTGGAAATCTGGCTCGCATAAATTCGGCTGACACCTCTTCCGGCTTTTTCTAAAGCAATGATTACCAGTTTTTTCCTTTTCTTTTTATCCCCTGATCCCTTTCCCTCATGCCCTGCGATATATTCATCCATTTCAACCTGACCCTGCAGGGGGAATAGGTCGGAGCTCGCCATCGCTTGAAGTACCTTCATTCTAAATAGCCAGCAGGTCTTTTGACGAAGTTGCAACTTGCGACTTAGTTCAGTACTCGAAATACCTTTTTTGTTGGTGGCTGTGAAATAAACGATCCAGAATGCTTTGAGGATCGAAAACTTCATCTTATGGAAAAGGGTACCACTAGTCGGGGTTTCCAGGTAATTGCATTTTGTGCATTGTCTGTCATACTTCCCGACCCCTCTGCAACTTCTCTGGTGGCCACATTTTTTGCAGGAAAAACCGTTTGCCCATTTCAAGTTGGCCAAATAAGCATAGCAGCTTTCCTCATCGGGAAATTGTTCCTGAAAGGTGAAAATGGAGAGGCTTTTGAATTTTGCTTCCATGATATAAATCATTTTGTTGTTTAAAGCGGCTAAAATAAACAAAATGTTTTATTCGCAAGGTGCCTAATTCAAACATTGCCTCTGAAAATCCGCTGCCAACCATTCCTAAAAATGGACCAACACGACCTCAATAGGTTCTATGCCCGCATTATAAAATCGGATTTGGCTATGACCCGATGTGATGTATTGCCAATCACCATGACCAAAGCTATTCGTCTGCTCCTCCCGGGTCAATTGCACAAGCCCCTCTCCCCGACCTACCAGTATACAAGCACCGTGAAACGTCTCACTAAATATCTCCGCAGGCTGAAGCATCCGCCGATGGATTAAAAAATAGGCATTGACTTCCAAAGACGTCCATCCCGAAAGATATCCTTCAGGAAAAACCTGCCGCGTCCGGGGTTCCAAATGCTCGATCGCCATTAAACGAAATGCCTGATTTCCTACATTCGCAATCCGATGGACAAAAGGGGCCTCCGGATATTCAACGTCGCCACCCCAGAAATCATCCGGTAGATAAACACTCCGCGATTCCAGTCCTGGCACATCCAGCCAGATCTGACTTCCGTTCAGACCAATATAGGCTATAGCGTTGCGGTGCACATGATAAGCCGATGTATCTCCGGGCCCCATCCGCAAATCCAGTATTCTGATGCGTCCATCTTCAAATACCAGCCTATGGTATGGCTCCTCAAATACAGGCACCGGTTCTTGCGCAATCAAGCCGACAGAAAACGCTGTCAGGAAAAAAGAAAGTCCTAGTCGAATCATCCTGCAATTAACCGTTTTTCTTCGAATTGTTTAACTGTAATGTTTGTTTTTGGTATTGATTCGATTTAATCATCCTGGAAATGAGTGACGTATTCAGATGGTACATTAACCTATCTTCAAATAAAAAACAACAAACAGGTGTTTCAAAAAAATTATTCATTGTTTACGCCCTAAAAGCACGGTGGAACTTAGTTTCTACGAATAGGACCCCATTGCCTTTACCCATCACCAGTAGCTTAAGTACTACCCAAAATCGTTACCTTTGGCGTCCTTATGAGTAATTTAGAACAGGAAATAGCCATCCGACGCACCTTCGGCATCGTTAGTCACCCGGATGCCGGTAAAACCACACTTACGGAGAAACTGCTGCTTTTTGGAGGTGCCATTCAGGTCGCCGGTGCGGTCAAGTCGAATAAAATTAAAAAAACGACGACCTCCGACTTCATGGAGATCGAAAAACAAAGGGGTATCTCGGTTGCCACCTCCGTCATGGCCTTCGAATACCGGGATCTTAAAATCAACATTCTGGATACGCCCGGTCACAAGGATTTTGCTGAGGATACCTACCGGACACTTACTGCCGTAGATAGCGTTATTGTTGTCATCGACGTGGCAAAAGGGGTGGAAGAACAAACTGAAAAACTGGTGGAAGTGTGTCGCATGCGGCAGACGCCTATCATCGTCTTTATTAATAAACTCGACAGAGAAGGGCTCGATGCATTTGATCTGCTCGATGAGATCGAACAAAAACTCAAGTTGAAAGTACGTCCACTTTCCTGGCCTGCCGGTATGGGCCAGCGCTTCAAAGGAGTATATAATCTGTATGAAAAAAATCTGGTCCTGTTTCGGCCACATAGTAAACAAACCGATGATGTAATTGAAATAAGCGATCTGGCCGATCCCCAATTAGACGTCCATCTCGGGGCAGCATTGGCCAAAGAACTGCGGGATGAAGCGGAGATTATTGAGACCGTATATCCCGCATTTACACGCGAAGATTATTTGAACGGCCTCGCCAGTCCGGTGTTTTTTGGATCGGCTGTAAATAATTTTGGGGTGCGGGAATTGTTGGACTGTTTTGTAGAAATAGCACCTCCGCCCTTACCGCGAATTACAGAAGAGCGGACAGTCATGCCCAATGAGGAAACTTTTTCCGGATTTGTATTTAAAATCCATGCAAATATTGATCCCCGGCACCGGGATCGCATTGCTTTCCTCCGTATTTGCTCAGGTACATTTTCTCGAAATACCCCATATTTCCATGTTCGTCAGGGCCGTGAGTTGCGCTTTTCCAATCCTACCACATTTATGGCCTCCAAAAAAGAGATCGTGGATGAAGCGTTTCCAGGTGATGTTGTAGGTTTGTATGACAGCGGAAATTTCAAAATCGGCGATGCCCTGACCTCCGGGGAAAGCCTCCATTTCAAAGGGATGCCCAGTTTTAGTCCGGAAATATTTCGTTTGGTCAATAATGATGACCCGCTCAAGTCTAAACAGTTTACCAAAGGCCTGGACCAGCTTATGGATGAGGGGGTAGCCCAATTATTTACCCGTGAAATGGACGGACGAAAAATAATCGGTGTAGTAGGCAACCTCCAGCTGGATGTGATCCAATACAGGCTCGAACACGAGTATGGCGCAAAGGCATCCTATGAACCACTAAATATGTACAAAGCCTGTTGGGTGACTTGTCCGGACAAAAAGACGCAGGATGAATTTGTCAAACGCCGGGGTCGTGATCTGGCCCGAGACAAGGATGGGCATTTTGTCCTTCTGGCCGAATCATCCTGGATGTTAAAAATGGCGCAGGAAAATCACCCGGATGTCGCTTTTCATTTTACCAGTGAAAAATAATGCGGATATTAATTCGAACTATCTTGTTTTTACTTATCCATCTTTGCATTAAAATATCCGCGGTAAAAACCGCCCCACCTGTTTTTGATATTTTTTATACGCCGGATATTTTTTAGCCGAAATTTCTTCACTAAAGTCTGCACTGCCCTGGAAAAGTAACAGCAAAAGAATGGCACCACACAGACTCCAATTTAACCAGCGGCCGGTAGCAGCAACACTAAATAAATAAAAGCTCAGCCATATCGCTTGTTCGGCCGCATAATTGGGATGCCGAAAACAGGCCCACAATCCACTCTGGCAAAAACCATCCGCATAATCACCATCCAACAATTCTTTTGATTTAATTCGCCGGTATTTTTCCTCCTGGAATTGATACTGTTGCTGGTCGGCAACCGTTTCCATAAAAATAAATAACACCATCAATAGGGCTGCCAAATAATCCAACCATCCCAATGGCCTGTCTGCACCTTGCCAGGCTACAACGATGGGCAGGGTAAATAAAAAGATAAGGGTATTTTGATAAAAGGAAATAAAAAACAAATTAAATAACGTAAATCGAAAGGGCTTGCTGAACAAGGGCATTTTTCGCAATTCGCCCCAGCGGTAATCTTCCTCCCCCGACCAAAATCGCCAGGCGTATCCGCCCCGCCGTGAAAAATTGTACGTCAGGCGTATACCCCATATCGTGACCAAAATCGCCATCATGACCATACGAGGCGCCCATTCGGCCTGCAAGGTAAAAAACCAGACATATCCTATTGGAAGGATACTCCATATTTTGTCGACCTGGCTGTAGTTTTTCGTCAGCTCACTGATTAAAAAACAAAGGATGGCGATGAGGAGCATAGCCCGAAATGCGGTTTGGAGCGCCTCCCAAATTACCGGTTCCGGCCGGCTATCTGTAAAGTATGCCAGCAGGGGCAGCACAACTACCGCAAGCAGCAGCAGGACAATTGTTCTTAACATAATTAGAAGCTTCTCTAGGTGCCACAAAATATGCCTTGTGCAGCATATTCATTTAAAAGAAGCGGCATTAATTTTGCTTAAAGCCTATTGGACTTGTCATTGCTAACAGGTAAGTCTACATTTTGCCATGCGTATGCTTGTTTGGATTATCCTGGTATTGGGCGTGACAGCTTGTCGCAAGGCCCCTACTGAACCATCGGGTAAACATCTCGAGGATTATGCCGGCACGTTTACCGGATTGTATCAGGAATTGATCTGCGCCATTCCCTCGTTACCGGAGACCGAGATCGACCGGGTCCAGGCGGTCGTCGTAGCAGCTTCGCCGAATTGGCTGAGTCTTTCTTTGATCCAACCTGACGGGGATACGCTGTGGTCGCTGAATGCGCTGTATAGCAGTGACTCTACTTTTTTTATCGTGCCTTTTGATCGAGGCGGGATTACCTGGTCAGGTAATGTCCACTACGATGATCAGTTTACCATTGCCCTGGGCAACCGCTCGGCACCCTGCGTGGTCAAAGGCAATACATTGGCCACCATTGCATTTCGTGCACCGCGATAATGGTCTGCTTTTTGCAAATTTATAGCCTGACATCAGGTATGCGCTTAACTTTGCCGCCGATTTACCGTAAACCGTTTCATCATGATGCCCAAACGAACCAAAATAGTTACCCTTATCGCCGAGGGGAAGACCGGATTTGATACAACTGTGATGGGTTGGATCCGCACTTTTCGCAATAATCAGTTTATAGCACTCAACGACGGCTCAACCAATCAGACCTTACAGGTGGTAGTCGACTTTGAACAAACCGATCCATACCTTTTAAAACAACTCACTACCGGTGCCGCCATTCGTGCCACGGGAACCATTGTACCATCCATGGGCAAAGGGCAGGTATTGGAGATGAAGGCTACAGAGATACAGGTTTTTGGAGAATGTGATCCGGAGATATATCCCCTGCAACCTAAAAAACACAGCCTGGAATTTCTGCGCGAACATGCTCATTTGCGCTTCAGGACAAATACATTTGGTGCTGTATTTCGTATTCGCCATCATGTGGCCTGGGCCATTCATGAATTTTTTCACCTGCGGGGATTCGTATATCTGCATAGTCCCATCGTCACGGGTTCGGATGCAGAAGGAGCAGGTGAAATGTTTCGGGTCACCACGCTGGATCCCATCAAACCCCCACTGACCGACAATGGAGATGTAAACTGGAAAGACGACTTTTTTGCCAAAGCAACCAACCTAACGGTATCGGGTCAGTTGGAGGCCGAATTAGGTGCGCTGGCACTCGGCGAAGTATATACGTTTGGTCCAACCTTCCGGGCTGAAAATTCAAATACTACACGGCACCTGGCCGAATTCTGGATGATCGAACCGGAAGTTGCTTTTGCAGATCTGGATGATAATATGGACCTGGCTGAGGCCATGCTGAAATATATTATCAAACATGTATTAGATTCCTGTCCGGAGGATCTCGCCTTTTTGGAAACCCGCCTGCTGGAGGAGGAAAATAACAAGCCGCAAAACGAGCGTTCGGCAATGGCTTTGCGTGAAAAATTGCAGTTCTGCCTGGATAATGAATTTGCGCGAGTTACTTATACCGAGGCTGTGGACATCCTGCGCAATTCCACACCCAATAAAAAGAAAAAATTTCAATATATTATCGACGAATGGGGTGCAGACCTGCAAAGTGAACATGAACGGTATCTGGTAGAAAAACATTTCGAACGTCCGGTCATTCTCTATAATTACCCTGCCAAAATCAAGGCGTTTTATATGCGCCTGAATGAAGATGAAAATACCGTCGCTGCGATGGATATTTTATTTCCAGGCATAGGCGAAATCGTAGGTGGTTCGCAACGTGAAGAGCGCTATGATGTATTGGTCCGCAAAATGGAAGAAATGCACATTCCAACAGAAGAAATGTCCTGGTATCTGGACACCCGCAAATTTGGGACGGTGCCCCATGCCGGGTTTGGCCTGGGTTTTGAACGGCTTATCCTGTTTGTCACCGGAATGACCAACATCAGGGATGTCATTCCCTTCCCGCGTTTCCCGGGCTATGCAGCGTTTTAATATTGTATGAAGACATTTGCTATTTGTATTTTGTAAAAAGGAAGCTTTACGGGCACTATTACTGCTGAGGTAAGATCAATCTTATCATTTGCCTGGCTTGTTAATTCAATAAACCAAAATGGTGCATTAAAAATGCACACATTGCCCCACAGGTAGGGTTAAATTCTTAGGAGTCAGTACTTCATGTTCACCCAACTCACAGATGTACTTGTTAGTTGAGGCTGTCAACTATTGCATTTACGCAGGCAATTTCAATCCTGACAGTCCATGCCTCTAAATGGTAATGTGCGAATAGTGCAATACTTATTATTTATAGTGTAATGGATTGGCATTAATCGCCAATACTTTTGTATGTTCTTTTGTTCAAGCTATTCAATTGAATAAATTACATTATAAACCTAAGAATAAAAATTATGAAAAATCTAAAAATTGGATTTATTTCCTTTCTGATGGTAAGCGTATTATTGGTTTCCGGTTGCGCTTCCTGGAATAAAACACAAAAGGGAGCCGTCATTGGAACTGCTTCAGGTGGTGCTATTGGCGCAGTGGTTGGTAAAGCCTCAGGGAATACAGCCTTAGGTGCTATTATAGGTGCCGCTGTTGGCGGTGGTGCTGGTGCGCTCATTGGCAATAAAATGGATAAACAGGCTGCAGAGATTGCAAAAAAAGTTCCCGATGCTAAAGTAATTCGTGTTGGCGAAGGTATTGCTGTCGAATTTAGCAGTAATGTATTATTTGGTTTTGATAAATCCAGTCTGACAAGTGATTCAAGAGTTAATCTGGATAAACTGGTTAGTGTGCTGGAAACATATCCGGATACAGATATTGAAGTACAAGGACATACCGACAGTAAAGGAACAACTTCCTATAATCAAACACTTTCTGTGCAACGGGCTACGGCTGTATCTAACTATTTGACTTCGGCAGGAGTGTCACGTGATCGATTAAACGTAAGAGGGTTCGGCGAAGGTCTGCCTAAATATGTAAACGATACCGAAGATGGACGAAATCAAAACCGCAGAGTGGAATTTTTAATATCTGCAAACGACAAGATGAAAGCTGAAGCTAAAAAAGAGGCGGCAGAATAATAACCTAAATTAAATAAAAAACGATGAAAAATGGAATGGGCCTCTTGGCCATGATTATTATGCTTTTTGCATCCAACGCACAGGCGCAATTGACGGATAAAGGAGGATTTTCCTTTGCTGTAATGGGCGGTGTCAATTTCCAAAATATTAATGGAAAAGATGCCAGTGGTGACCGACTCGAAAATGATTTGATCACAGGCTTCCACGCAGGTGTACAAGCACGTATTCCACTGGTGCCCGGATTTTATATCCAACCTGGTGTATTATACTCGACTAAAGGTGCAAAAAACACCGATGGCGAAATCAATAGCACCTATAAACTGGCTTATATAGAGGTACCCTTAAACCTGGTTTTCAGGGCTACTATCGGTCTTGGATCCGTATATGTTGGTTTTGGTCCTTATGTGGCTTATGGCATAGGCGGCACCGCGACATACGATATCGGATCAGTCTCCGACAAATCGGATATTGAATTCCAAAATACCGTAGAGCTCACTGATCCCTTGCTGAAGACATATATCAAGCCTGTGGATGCCGGCGGTAATATCTTTTTTGGATTCGAATTGGGTGGCGGTTTGTTTGCACAAGTCAATGCGCAACTGGGTATGTTAAACATTCATCCGGATGACAAGCGTATTATAAACGACGAAACATCCTTAAAAAATACCGGCTTTGGCTTGTCAGCGGGTTACCGCTTCTAAGTGTTTGAAGTCTTGAAAATTTTTATAGCGGGTTGGCCAGCATCGGATAGCAATATCTGGTGCTGGCCTTTTTTTATGAACCCCACCGAATCAATGCTGTTCGGATGCAGGCAAATGCCGATGCCGGTATCGCAATAAGGCCCAGAAAAAAAATCCAAATACGGCAACGGCTCCGCCCGTAACCAGGCGTTGTGTGGTATCCGTGATGGGCAATAAAATCAGGGTTGTAATTAATTCAATAACAATTAGGAAGAGCAAAAAATTGATCACCATATGGCGTGGCGCCTTGGATATTACATAAGCACCGAAGGGAGCGCCCAATATGACTACCTCCACGGCCACAAGCCAATAGTTCCACATCTGGCCAATATCCTGAAGTACTAATCCGTGCAATAAAAAGCCAACCAGTGAATTTATTGCCATGATCACCACGGTGGTAGGTGTGCTGATCTTTTCATCTATACCAAATGCCAGGGTGAGCACCATGAATGTCAGCGCATCGATACCCGATCCCACCTGAGCGGCAAAAATTCCTCCAAAAATACCAACGGTAAAAAAGGCTAATTTTCTGGTGTTGTTCCAAACGGGCATTTGGGGTGTCGGATGCCATTTAATAATGTAGGTGGAAATAAACAGCACGATGCCAAAGGCCGTGGTAATAAATGTAAATAAAAGCTTGGGGTAATCGCCCGGTATGACAAGCCAGAAGGCACCTAATAAATGACCGATAATGCCCCCCAGGGAAACAAACAGGATCACCTTGGGCAATATGGGGATGCGACGTGTTAAAATAAATAAGGAGGCCATACCCATCCCAAAGGTCTGGATCATCAACGAAAAGGTCCGTGCATCAGTTGAGGCCAGATGAAGCACTTTGGTAAACACCGGATAAGCCACAGCACCGCCACCCTCGGCTGTTGCTCCTGCTACAAATGAGCCCAGGACCATGGTCAGGGATGCAGGCCAGTATTGACTAAACAAATCCCAGCTTCCGGAAAACGTCATATACCCAGCCCAAACAACGTAGATCAATAACACAACCGCCGGATAAATCCAGAAATTGCGTTTTTGCCTTTTTGCGTAGTCTGCTTTTGATTTAGATCCTCTTGTTTTTGGATGGGTCACTGTCTGCATTAGGGGAACTTGGTCAAAAACTTGACGGATTCAATCATAAACAACTCAAAAATTACGCCAACCCATCGTAAAATTGGCTTACTTGTTTGAACCGAAAGACCTGTAACTAAACACCTAACAGTTTCTGATCGTCTCTTTTCATGGAATACATCATCTGCTCCTTGTATTTTGGATAGCGTACAAAGGTATGGTTTTTGCATTTGGATGAATCCGTGTCAGGAAATAGATGCCCATCCAACCTAATGTAATCAGTACAAAATGAACCAATTACGGACCCCAGCCAGAAAAGTATTCCTTTTGGGATGCATCATAATTGCAGGAACAACGTCGGTGTTCGCCCAAAAGCTCATTCCGTTTTTGAGTAAAAAGGGGACATACGGATTCGCTACCGAAACAGGCGCGCTGGTCGTTAAACCACAATTTGATAAGCCTGATCAGATGTTTGAAGAGGAAAAGGCAGCAGTATATGTCAAAAAGGATGGTCAACAAGTAGCCGTACTGCGCAACAATGAACTGCTGACGGGTAATGCACTTTTACACCGGGCTTTGCCCGTGATTGATTATGCGTCGGATGGTAGAACAGTTATTAACAGTCTGACCCATTTGCTTGGACTGATTTATGCGGATTCCATTCGTTTGTACCACAATAAAAAAACAATTAAAACCGATTATTTACTACCCTCTATGGGTATCCATCCGTCCTGGTTTGTGGAAGATCATCCATACAATAGGGGATATGCGGATGCTATTAAATTTATTTATGGCGCATATGGAGTGTGGAAGGCACCCGGAAAATTGAATTTCATAGACGCCAATCTAAAAGAGCTATTTTCCAGAGATTTTCAGGCAGGGATGATCGTTGATGAAAATTATTTTATCGTAGCGGAGGGGCCGGAGCGTTATGCTATCGCAGATCGTAAGGGTAAAATACGAACTCCATTTACGTGGCATCGGATTTCTCCTTCCGGGATGACCGGTTTTTTCATCGTCAATAATCCCGTATCGGCATCTGCTCAACCTTTGGGTCGTGCAGGATTAATGGATGCAAAAGGAAAGCTTATCATTGACACAATATATCATGCCATTACGCCCGCTCCCGGATCTGGTTTATTTATTGTGGATAAGGGCGGCAAATTTGGTGTTTTAAATACCAAAGGGCAGGTGATCATACCAATAGAACAATCGCGTATTATTTATTTACAAGAAGCACGTTGTTTTCAAGTTGGTTTTACGCCTGGTGATATATTGGATATTAACGGTAAATCTATTTTAACTAAGCCCTTTGAGGGATTTGCAAAGCGGGATGGGGATGGACCAGTTCATTATATGATGGTGACGCAGGATTCAGGCCGGTTGGTCCAACTTTTTGATCTGCAAATGGACGAAATGTTAGCGATCCGGGATGTTGAAGATGCATTATTGGTTCAGGAGATGCCTCGACGATTTAAAATTAGTCTCCGATCCGGTAATGAAATGGCTGTAGATCTTCGGGATGAGAAGGGAATGCCAGTGTCCGATGGACAATATAAGGAATTGAAGCGGATGAATTTTTTCAGTGGATTATTTCAAGTGGTGAGTGATGGATTGACCGGAGTGATCAATGATGAAGGCAGGACGATTGTACCTCTCAAATATGCTAGTATCCAACCTGAAATCTCAGCAACAGATACCCTGGTTTGGGCAAGAAAAAAAGACGGTGGATTTTGGTCAGCTTATTCGCTTCATGGGGAATTATTGCCATTTATAAATAAAATCGTTCCATCGGCTTCTTCGGATCCCGTCATTGGTATTTTTCCTGAGGAAGGTGGTGTATTTCGTGTTACATTTAAAGATGGCC
>JAGNXB010000034.1:0-2880 GCA_017985675.1 Saprospiraceae bacterium
GTCGAAGCCCCAGTTGGAATAATCCAGATTGAGCCAGGATTCATTGCCCAACAATTGGCGGTCATATCCCGGCGTGTTGGCTGCGCCAATGGCCGAATCGCGCTGGAAAAAATTGACATTGGCCTGAAAGCTGCCAGAAAGCCGGCCCGTGCTGGTTTCTTGTGCAAACAAAGACAGGGTACAAAAACTCAAAACGGCCAGTATGACCAGCCCAAAGCGTATACTTTTTTTCACAAATAGGGTATTGTCGTGATTGAACTGCTAAAGATAAGGGAAATATTCTTTCTAAAAAGTGTATAAAACTATTTTAAAAGGTGAAAGGTAATAAGCAGGAAATGGGAAGGCTTTTCACTTATCTAATTTCTCCCTCATTCCCATGTTGTATTATAGTTAAAAGACTCCCAAACATTAATTCTAAACCATTTATCTGCTCCAACTAAATCATCAGTTATTGTTACATCATGTGCAATTATTTGGATACTTGTTCAAATTGTCTCCAAACCAAGTAAATCCTTGCAACAAAGCCTTATTTGATTCCACAATTTGCCGTAAATTGCCTTTAGTTCGATAATATGAGTATCATCTGGGATATTAGTCACTAACACATCATACTGACATTCTGACATATACATGACTTTCTCAATTTATATCTACCCGCACAACGGTAAGTACCACATTTGTTAAAAATTATGGATATTAACACTTTCACCCCAGGGATAATCTTATTATCATTTGTATTTATCCTATATGGTATATCATACATTTCATATTTGAAAGATAAGATTTCCATTTCATTATTTTCAATTCTTCTTTCAGGCCTAATACTACGCTTATTTTGTGCCTCCGATCCAATGATCCACAAATGGGATGAAAGGTACCATGCTTTAGTAGCTAAAAACATTATTGAACAACCTTTAGAACCAAAATTATATCTGAATACTCCATTACCTTTTGATTATAAAAACTGGACATCAAATGCTATTTGGCTACACAAACAACCCTCAACATTATGGACAATGGCAGCGAGTATGGCTCTATTTGGTGTTGATGAGGTTTCAGTTAGATTACCATCTGTAATTCTATCTCTGTTTAGTATATTATTGACCTTTTTTATAGCGCTTTTGCTATTTCAATCTAATACGATCGGACTAATTGCTGCATTTCTACAATCTATCAATGGTTTAATAATTGAGTTATCTGCCGGAAGAGTAGCTACCGACCATATCGATACGTATTTTTTATTTTTTATTGAACTTTCAATTTTATTTCTTTTAATACACTTCAAAAAATCAAATTTAATATATTTGATAATTGCAGGTGTGGCTTGCGGGTTAGCTATATTAACGAAATGGTTGCCAGCCTTAATTATTTTCCCACTGTACCTAATCATACATTTTAAATCAAAATCATTTAAACAACAAATATTTGAATTATGTATTTTATCCATTACAATTCTGCTTATATTTCTTCCTTGGCAAGTATATGCTCTCATGCATTTCCCTTTGGAGTATCTCTGGGAACAGAAATACAATATGCTACATTTTACTCAAGGACTCGAAGGTCATGATAAAGATTGGTGGTATTTCATTGATCGCATAAGAATTGTAATAAATGAATCCATATATTTAGTATTATTATGGTTTATTATACATTCTTTTAATAAAATATATTTTGACAAAAAATATATATTTTTAATAGTATACATTTCAATTCCTCTAATCGTATTTTCATTAGCAAAAACCAAAATGCAAGGCTACCTGCTATTCACTTTTCCAGCATACTTTATAATAATAGGAATATTTATAGAACACATTATTGCATCCAGTCATCAAAAAATGAACTTTTTGAATTCAAAATTACTAAAAAATATTATAGTGTTCACAATACTATCCCTGTCTTTTCGATATGGAATAGAACGTGTAAAACCTTTTGAAACTCATCATTTGGAAAGATTAGCAAAAAGCGAACTTATGGGTACCCAATTTCCTAATAAATCAATCCTATTTAATATTTCTTGCCCAATAGAAGTAATGTTTTATACCAATAGCATAGCCTATACTCAAATACCTGATAGCAATATGATAGAGCAATTAATTACAGATAATTACAATTTATTTATTGTGGAAGATAATAAAGTAAATGATGATATAATGAATGATAATCGAATTAAAAAAATAAGACTTAAAGCCACAATAGATTTATGCAGATAATGAATAAAAGATACTTCTAACTATATTTAATTAAGTAATTCTCCACATTAATGTTAAAGCATAATAAACATCATTTAAAAAATTTGTAGTTATAACAATAACAACTTGATACAAGTTGAAGATAACTATAAATTATGTCCTTAATTAAGGAAACATCAATATATTCTATTAAAATAATTAATGACATAAGTGCACCAATGGATATTGTTCTCCTATCTAACTACTTTATTGCATGTTGATTATCAGGCATTTGGGAAAATGCCTTTTTAGGGATTTTCTTAGTTTACACCGGTAAGACCTGAGTCTTCTCACTCGTTCTTAGATATTGTAAATACGCTCTAACGTGGGGATGAGGCCTTGTGTCTGGAGAGTCGTTGAAAAAATGGTTATCGCATGCGCCCGGCATCGCCTCATTTGCCGGCTGGGGGAGTGTTGTGTTAACCCTATTTTAGCCGGCCCAAGTCTGGCTCTTTTTCCTTAGCTCTTCAAAATAAATCCTTTACATAGCTAAGGATATGTGCAGTCTTTCTTTTTTGATCTAAGAAAAAATAGCGGCGACTTAACCGACACAATAGGATTACCACAACACTGTTTACTTTTTGTCTTGGCAAAAAGTAACCGAACCTGTCCCGCAGAATTTGCGGGAAACCGCTGTCCTCGAAAGGCTCGC
>JAGNXB010000034.1:2980-29679 GCA_017985675.1 Saprospiraceae bacterium
AAAAAATAGCGGCGACTTAACCGACACAATAGGATTACCACAACACTGTTTACTTTTTGTCTTGGCAAAAAGTAACCGAACCTGTCCCGCAGAATTTGCGGGAAACCGCTGTCCTCGAAAGGCTCGCAGTTTTTTGAATAAAGGTTGGGCATTTCAGATGCCTCGCGCAGGGGTGCTCGGTTCGCTCACCGAATGTCCACTGGACATTCGCCCTGCGGGCACATGAGCTCATGCTGACCTATGCTTGTTTTATGCAGGTGGGCGTGGAAGATATCTAATGATTTCGCACGCATTTGGCAGAGGTGGAATCAATGGATCCGATGTCTAGTTTTTGTAGATATTCTAAACAGCATTACGTAAGCCTCGCGCTGGGGCGCTCGGTTCGCTCATCGAATGTCTGTATTTAGTTGATGTGCTATTGGCATTTCGTAAGCCTCGCGCAGGGGCGCTCGGTTCGCTCACCGAATGTCCACTGGACATTCGCCCTTGCGGGGTATGTGAGCTCACCCTTCGGGGCACATGAGCTCACCCGTGCGGGTCGGTCAGCTACGTATTTGGGGCGAGCTGTTCGAGGACATTTTCCGAATAAACGAATAACCATTTAACACCTCTTTTAAGGCCCTGCCAATGAACCATTGGCAGGGGCTTATTTCACATTATTCCCATTCTAACATCAGGCTTCATCCGGACTACGGCCCGCAATGAGGAAGTCGGTGTATTCCTTGAATGCTGCCCAGTCGCCATTGGCGGCCAACTCAGCTTGTTTGGGCCAGGTAGCCGGATCATGGATGCGATAGTTGTCACCTGCTGCATCCAGAATTTCCTGCAATCGGGATAGCGGGGCATCCGCCAGTTCACGCCAGGTATGGATACCTCCGTCCTTGAGCAGTTGTTCAATTTTTGGTCCTATCCCCTCCACGATTTTTAAGTCATTGGGGTCGGATGGGTAGATGAGATCGCTGACAAGTGCATCGGGGTCAGATTGTTTTAACTGGTAGAGTGCAAGTGCCTGGCCCACCCAATTATCACGGGCTATCCGCCCGGGGAAAAACTCGATGGCCTGATTTACTTTTTCCACCAGATCATCATCAAACTGGCTGACCTGCTCGTAGGTGTAAATGCCCAGTTCGTTGAGTTTCTTTTCCAGTGCGGGCCCGATGCCATTGATACGCTTGAGGTCATCTTTATCGGATGCGTTGGCGAGCGAAATTTTATTGCCCATGGCACCGCTCAGCGCCAGACGAGCAGACGCGGCATCTTCGGGAGATGCGACGTTTTCCTGGGCTTCGGTCAGGGCATAGATATCTGCACGGAGCTGGCCTTTTTCTTCTTCACATATCCGTAGTCGTTTGCGATAATCGTCCTGGCCCATATTTGCTTTGTGCAAATCGTCTTCCGTCCCCGACAATTTTATGCGCATTTCATCCAATTCACTGCGCAATTGCAATATGGTGTTTTGAGCACCTGTAAGTTCGGTGCGCAGATCCTCCAGGCGGCGGCGCCAATATAACCAGCCTGCAATGAGGCCAATTAAAAAGGCAATGAAAAGAAACAATAACACGAGTAGGCTGTCACGAACAGCTAGGTTGGTAAACAGATCGGTTAGAAAATCCATTTGGAGTAGGTTTTACTGTTTGTTGATAGTGAGGTTGACTCTTCTGTTTTTGGCCCTTCCGTCTTCCGTATTATTGTCGGCTACCGGCTCGCGTTCGCCGGCCGAAAGGGTATTTATGTTGACTTTTACTTTTCGCGATACCAGATATTTTTGCACCGATTGGGCGCGTCGCATACCTAGCGCGTTATTCATCTCATCCGTACCCACATTGTCGGTATGTCCGGTGATGGTGAGTTTTTGATCCGGATTTAATTCAAAATATGTTTTGAGTGAATCCGCGTATGCGACAAAGGTTGGGTTGGGATTAAACTCGGCACTATTGGACGCAAAATTGGCGCCGGAGAAATTCATATTGGTAAATGTAAACGCATCAGCGGCAGGCGTATCCGACGCGTCTTGTGCGGTGGCGTCGCGCAGCATAAAACGCACCGGATAAGCCAGGTCATCATTTTCTGATCGCTGGTGATCGAGACCTATACGGCTTTCATCAATGCCTTTTGTTACCAGCAAGGCACGCAGGGCTGCCGCCCTTGCCAGTCCCAGATTTTCGAAAAATCCGGAAGTACTTCCTTCTTCAGCAGCGCGGTAAGTACCGGTGAGGGTGAGTTGGAATGAAGGATTTGCACTCAGATAGGCTGCCACGGAATCCAGGAACATTTCATTGGAGGCGGAAAGTGTCGGTGTTACAGAAGGACCTTCAAAATACAACTGCTCGTAATCCTTTAATACGGGGACATCGCCTTTGTATAATGCCAGATCGTTGGCACGCACATTATCGGGTTGCTCGATTAAAGCAGGGGCATTGTCACAATGCTGTTTAATTTTACAGACGTACCAGTAACGGCAGGGAATCGCCCATAAGAGAAAGATCAGGAAACCATTGATCAGAATACGCATAGGGCAGCGGTTTTCGTTTGCTAAAAGTAGCAATTATCCTTATGCCTGTGATCAATTGGTATAATAATTTATAAATATATATAATCAATATCAAAAATACACAGATATATAACGATCCCACAAGTATGCTCTTGGAGCCCTGGACAACGTATATGCGCGGGTTCCACGCTTTTTTGCGATTGGAGAAGGGCTTGTCGCCCCACTCTATTGAAGCCTATTTGCGGGATGTAGAAAAACTGGCCCGACATGCAGCCACTCAGACTCCGCCGGCCAAACCGGATGGCTTGCGCATCGAACAATTAGAGCATTTTTTAGGGTGGCTTAATGAATTAGGACTCGCCCGCACCTCCCAGGCCCGCATTCTTTCCGGGATAAAGGCATTTTACAAATACCTCCTGCTCGAACAATTAACCACACAGGATCCGTCTGCCTTACTGGAGGCACCTATCACCCATCGAAAAATACCAGATGTCCTCCAAATTGATGAAATAGAAATGCTCCTCGCAGCCATTGATATGAGCACGCCAAAAGGGCAGCGTGACAGGGCTATGATTGAAACACTTTATGCCTGTGGCCTGCGCGTCAGTGAACTGGTCAATCTCCGCTTATCAAACCTCTATCTGGACATTGGATATATAAAGGTGCATGGCAAAAATGACAAGGAGCGGCTGGTGCCCATAGGCGATGAAGCGATCAAACAATTGGGGTTTTATATCAAGGATATTCGACAACATATTAAAACCGTCAAACCCGGTTCGGAAAATATCGTCTTCCTCAATCATCGGGGTGGAAAATTATCCCGGATAATGGTTTTCCAGCTTATCCGTCACCTGGCTGCATTGGCAGGCATCCAAAAAACAATTAGTCCGCATACCTTCCGGCATTCCTTTGCGACACATCTGATTGAAGGCGGCGCAGACCTAAGGGCGGTGCAGGAAATGCTCGGGCACGAATCGATCACCACCACAGAGATTTATACCCATCTGGATATGCGTTATCTGAGGGAAACTATCCTTCAATTCCATCCCGCTAACAGACCCCCTGACAAGGAGGAATAAAAATGAAAAACCGGTTTTAATGCAATGGTGTATTACCACTCTATCATTACACCGACACTCGGAATACGAGTGCCACTGGCATCCTGTATTTCCTTCAGCGCATACCGCTGTTGATCTTTTGGATCTCCGGGATTGACAACGACAGGTCCGCCCACGGGTATGTTGTTTTCATCTAAGGGCCGGTCCAGAATTAATTGGGGAAAGCCCACTGCATTTCCCAGCGCATTTTCCACATCGAGATAGACATTCAGGCTCCAACGCTTAAAAAACCATTTTTTGTCCACACGGATATCCAGTGCATTGACTGATCCAGCACGCAGTGTATTTAATTGATCATAATCCGGCAGGGCACGTCCAGTCACATCCCAGTTGACAGCCAGCGATGACTGGTCCGAAAAGGGGGTATAGGGCAGACCCGTTTGGAAACGCCAGTTAATACCAGCCTCCCAGTTTTTGCCAAATTTTTTGCCCATCGTCACATTGACTATATGTCGGGCATCCCATGAGGAAGCGACATAGCGGTCATTCCTGTCTTCAAACTGGCTCCAGCCCAGGGTATACGCCAATATGCCATAAAACCCATTATACATCCGCTGCTGAAATAGGAATTCCACACCATACGTCCTGCCGTTGCTGCGGGAAATAGCGGGTTCATTGCCCAATACGCCAAAATCCCCGCCCAGGTTGGCCAGGGTCAGACTATCTCTCAACAAAAAGGGATAATTGGCATAATCTTTCACATAACCTTCAATAGAAATTTTGGCATCTGTGGTGGTATTATATTCGAGGCCAAGTACAGCATGATCCGTGCGTATGTAGGTGATATCATTATCCTTGTTGACTAGCCTGCCCGCTTCGCGATAACCCAATACCGTGTAGGGAGGCAATTGGAAATAACGGCCCAGGTTGGCATTCAAATAAAGCCGTTCGGTCAGTGCGTAAGCGAGGGAAAAGCGGGGAGAGAACTGTTGTAAAGGATTGGACATTTCAGGTGAATACGAATTGCCATCCAGGCGCATTCCGAGTGATATAATCATTCGGTCTTCAAAGAGCTTGCGACTCACCTGTCCGAATAGTGCAAACTTGTGCATGTCCAGTTCGGAAAAATAATCAATGGTCTGCGCGCCACCGGAATTAAAAATACGATTGCGGGTCGCATTATTATATCGCACATATTCATACCCGCCACCGAGATTTAATTTGTAATCGCCAAATCGGGACGTATTTTCTACACGTAATTTATTTTCTATTTCCTGACTTTTATATTTTAGAATTAAATTATCACTACTGCTGTCATCATTATTGGCATATTTGGTGGCCTCATTATTCAGCATATTTCGACTCAGCACAAATGTCCAAAATCCCTTGTCGGTAAATTTTTTGTATACCAGTCCGTTGGTGTAATTCCATTGCGGCGATTCGGGCAAATTATTCAGGAGATATTGCTGACTTTCCGTTTCATTGGCCTCCAGATTTAATGTGAATTGGTCAATAGCCCCCAACCCAATAAAGGTCAGTTCGTTTTTCTGATCTATTTTGTATTTAACCTTTACCTGAAAATCATTGTATGTCGGCAAAAAAGGCAGTTCCAGCGCTTTGAATAAAAACTGGAGGTAGGAGCGTCGGGCTGAAATTAAAAATGTTGTTTTTTTACTTAGGGGTCCTTCCAGCGTAGCCCCCACATCCGTAGCGCTAAGCATAGCTGTACCCCCCAATCGGTCGGCCCGACCGTCCACCTGCTGAAAGTTGAATACGGAGCTCAGTGCATTCCCGCGATTGGCCGGAAAGGCTCCACTGTAAAAGTCCACTTCGCGAATAAAATTGACATTGATCATGCCTACGGGTCCGCCCGAAGCGCCCTGGGTAGCAAAGTGATTTATAGTGGGCACCTCCACATCATCGAGGTAGAAGCGGTTTTCGTTTGGTGCGCCACCGCGTATAATCAAGTCATTTCTAAAGGAAGAGACACTTGTTACGCCAGGCAGTGTCTGTACCACCTTGGAGATATCCCGGTTACCACCGGGATTGCGCTGTATCTCGGCCACACCGATGGTGCGCAGGGATACCGGGCTTTCCTCTGTTTTTTTGAAGGGAGCGGCTTTCACCACTACCTCACTGAGCTGAGTGGAGGTAGCTTGGAGGCGAAAGTTGACCGCTACCGGCCGGGCGGTACTGACCTGAATCTCATATCGTGTCTCCTGCTCATAACCCACATACGAGACCTGGATTGCATATAGTCCGGGGACGAGGTTGTCGAGCACATATTTGCCGGCTTCATCCGTGATAACACCTTGTGTCGTGCCGGGAATCGCTACTGTGGCAAATGCGATGGGCTCGTTAGTGAGGGCATCCGTCACTGCCCCTTCAATGCTACCCGTCTGAGCAAAAATAGGAACTGTCAGCAACAAAAAAGCAAGAATGGCTATACTGCGAATCATTGTAAGGTTTATTATGTCGCTTGGAACACAACGAAGCAGAAATGGTTTACAGCCGCGACATAATAATGTGTAGATGGAGCTGTACATCCGATCAAATTTTTCCTTTAGGCAGCGAAAAGGATCAATTTCTTATCTACCCATTATTGCCGATTAAATGGTATCATCAAAACCATATTAGCTCTATGATCTAATTTATACGTAAAGGTGGAAAATCGAATTTAATGTTATTCGAATTATGTCATTCCACTGCTATTGGAATCGCCCAACCAATAATGTGTACATAATAAACATATCGGATGAATAGGAGCCTGCACTTCCTTCATGTCTATTTATTAGGCAAGGGGTATGGGCGTCTATTAAATGATATGAATAAAAAAATAAATTAGCCATGGTTGTCCGCCAGTATCAGAATACGGGTAATCCTGGTTGGATGCTACTGGTGTACAGAAGGTGATATTATTGCCCTCTAAAATTTGTTGCTAAAATGTGAACTGCGGACAGGCAACATTTAACACCAGTAGCTTTTTTATTTATGCCAGTGATAGTAGTAGATATTCGGTTATTCGGTTATTCGGTTATTCGGTAATTCGGTAATTCGGTAATTCGGTAATTCGGTAATTCGGTAATTTTTACCCGACAAAGCCTTGGCGGCGGCGGGCGGTTATTCGGAAAATGTCCTCGAACAGCTCGCCTCCATTCAATACAGAAGCCTGAAGGGCTTCAATATCCATAGCCCCTGGTGCAACCCGGGGTAAACCAAAGGGGAATTTCCAACCCTGAAGCCTGCCTGCTGACCGAATGGAGGCAGGGGGTTGAACGGAGTGACTCGACCTTTTATAGCTACATGAAGAGATATTTCTTAACTAAACGACATTGGAAGTAGAATGCTATGCAGTAGTCTTTGGCATAGTCGAGTAGAAAGTAGTAACCATCCACAACATGTTGTTGAATTTGGAATCGCTAACTTTAGAAGAGGTGGTTTTGTATTTGAAAATACGCTCTCACGTGGGGATTAGGCCTTGTGTCTGGCGGGTCGTCGGAAAAAAGGTTATCGCCTTTGCCTGGCATCGCCTCATTCGCCGGCTAGGCTCGTTACTTTTTGTCTTGGCAAAAAGTAACCAAAAACCGCTGTCCTCGAAAGGCTCGCTGTTCTTCGATTTTAGATTGTGATAGATTTTAGGCGGTGCTTCGGATTTTACATTCCGTTACTTCGCTAACCTGAGCTTGTTTTAGGCGGGTAGGCGTGGAAGATATCTAATGATCTCGCACGCATTTGGCGGAGGTGGAATCGGTGGATCCGATATCCCACCTAAAAAGGCTCTCCCTGCGGGCCGGTCAGCTACGTGCTGGGGGCGAGCTGTTCGAGGACGGTCAGATGTATTAAGTATGTGGGAAGTAGAATCTATGTCGTTAAGTTAAGCATCTTACCGGGCTTTTAATGCAACCCATTCTTCTTTGGCAGGTCGATATCGCTACTAAAATATCTCAAAACCGAAGCCTGAAGGGCTGCTAATATCACTATGTCTGAGCAAGAAGTTATGCGTATCCTCAAGGAGCATGGGCGGGGCATAACACCTACGTCAACCCTGATTGTGATCAGTCTGCCGTGTTTGATTCCTCACTAAGACACAATCATTACAGTCCCTGTCGGAATACCTCGAAAAGCTGGTCCTACCTCATCGCATACGTCAACAAGTTGGCAGGGTTCATACGAACGTTTTTACGCTAAAGTGTAGATTTAAAATCTCAGAGAGAATCAGTTTGACTTTTATCAGGTCTAAAGTTAAGTCTTTTCACTCCAATATTAGCAATGCCCACTGTAAAAGTCTGAATCACGGATTACACGGATTGAAGGAATACACTGATTTTATTAATCTTTTATTCTGATCATCGCCTATATCTTTTTACTCCACAATCAATTTCCCAGCACTTAATTCATCACCACCCAAATGCACTTGCCACACGTAGGCTCCAGGAGGGATAGACTCTATAGATACACCTTGTAATCCCGACGATAGGGCGGTGGACTGGATCTGCCGGCCCAGGAGGTCGTAGATGAGCAGGCGGGCACCGACCGGATAAAAACCAGCGATATTGACATTGAGGATGTCCTGTGCCGGATTGGGGAATAGCGTAATCTGCGCATCCTTGCGGATATCATCCGTAGCTGAAGTGCCCAGATGAACATATCGGCAGTACGTATCACTACCATTGACATTGCTCACTGTAAGGCACACCTCGTAAGTGCCCGAAGAAAGATACACATGTGTTGGGTGTACCTCCGTGCTGCTACTGCCATCACCAAATGTCCAATACCAATCCGCAGGCTCATAGGCCGACCGGTCGATAAATTTTACATTAAGGGTACTATCTGTGCGGACACGGAATTCCGCTAATGGCATATTATCCATGCCGAGTGTATCGCATGGACTCCCATCCAGTGGGCCGAGGCGGTAATTGGGGTAGTTGGGCATAGTAATAGATATGGACACACCAAAGTCGAATGCGTGCTTCTTGTAGTTGCAGAGCTTACCTGGCAGATCCGGATCTTCAATCACATGAAAAAAATAAACCCATTTCTAATGCCTTATTGCCTGATCCAGGGCTGGCTCCACAATACACGACCGCTCTCATCGGTGATGGACAGCAGATATGTCCCTGACGGCCACCAAGCGGTGTCAAATTGATTCATGCCCTCAGTAAGGAAGCTGCTCAGCATCGGACTACCCATCGCATTGACCACGGTAAGACGAACCTGCCTGCCCGGCCATCTACCCATGATGCGGAGCGCCTCATGGCCTGGATTGCCGTAGATGGTAAACTCATATCGGCCCGTCTCCTGCTCCTCTTGGCCCACAAGCTCACCATCGGCATCGAAGAACATGGAGAAAGGTTTGTGTTTGTTTCCGTCTAAATTATCTTTAAGCCCGCCTGCAATCATAAAACCTCCTTGGGCTCTGGGGTGAACATCAAAAGGTAAGTATCTTCTATCACCCCCTACAATTTTTATCCACAATCGATTAAGTTCCAAATCATACTTAGAGACAACTATTTGAGTTGGAAGTGTTCTATCCCAAAAAAAAAGCGCGGGATCACTGTCATTCCACAAACCTGCGGCATAATATGCATCTTCACTTTTACAAATCGATTGAAAAGTTGCTCCAATGTACCAATTGTCTCCACTTGGAGGGTGAAAAAGCAAGTCCACTTTATCTAACTCTAACTTATCATTCAGAGCTATCATACAAATCCCATAAAAATTGGACGGTGTAGTGCAGCCACCAAAGCCAAACCAGCCAGGCTTGTCCTCACGTGGTAAGATCGTACCTAACTGAGATGCTTGAGTGGTATCAGTAATAATTTTCGAAGTATGTACAAAGGTTGTATCCTTGATCCATAAGGCATATGACCATTCCAAAAATGTCGGTTTATCATCAATTCTGGGGATACGAGCCAGGATTCCACCCTTAAACGCAGGTGTTTTAATTACATTTAATGAGTGGGTATTCACCTTATAAAAGACTACGCTTGGCTCACTATTTGATAATTGACATGCTTGCGAGAAGATATATATTGAATCATTGATCTGTGCCATCCCAGCACCAAATGGAATATTTATAATAAAATCATGAGAAAAAGATTGAATTACCTTGCCATGTAAATCGCAAATTTCAAATATATATGTAGAGGCTGTATCTGGAAATTTATTGTAGTGAAAGCCAGAAAGAAATATAAAACTGTCTACCCGATGTAGTAAGTCATAAGAATATTCCCTTAGAGTATCTATATAAATTATTTCACCTTCATGGTTCAACTGCACCAATAGACCAGGTGCAATAACTGGACCACCATGCGATACCAATGTTCCTGCCAGGAACTGATATCCTCCTTCATTGGTTACACCACTAAAAAAAGCGAAATTTTGTGTAAAAGTAGAATAAACATGAGTTGCAGGAACGGATTGTGCTAATGATAACGTGGTCCATAACATCAGGATCAATGTAAAGCGAAATGAAATCATAGATTAAAAAAAACTGGTGCCCATTGATTAGAGCAATTGAACGAATAGTGCCAATAAATCAACCCTATGGTTTATAATGCCCGTTGAACCTCTAAAAATACAATTGTTAACTATACCGCTATGTTAAAATTAATGCCTTATTGCCTGATCCAGGGCTGGCTCCACAATACACGACCGCTCTCATCGGTGATGGACAGCAGATATGTCCCTGCCGGCCACCAAGCGGTGTCAAATTGATTCATACCCTCAGTAAGGAAGCTGCTCAGCATCGGACTACCCATCGCATTGACCACGGTAAGACGAACCTGCCTGCCCGGCCATCTACCCATGATGCGCAGCGCCTCATGGCCCGGATTACCGTAGATGGTAAACTCATATCGGCCCGCCTCCGGCTCCTCCTGTCCCACAAGCTCGCCATCCGCATCGAAGAACATGGTGAAAGGTACGATCTTGAAGTTGTCTAAATTGTCCTTAACTCCACCAGCTACCATAAACCCACCCTGTGGCCTTTCATGAACATCAATAGGTGCATACCGCCGATCACCTCCTACGATCTTGGACCAAACACGATTGAGTTGTAGATCATATTTCACAACAACTATATTTGTCGGCTTTGTACCGTTCCAGAACTGAATGGCTGGATCAAGGTCATTCCATAGTCCAGCCCCAAAATATGCATCCCCGCTTTTACAAATTGATTGAAAATTTGCTGCATAATATGAACTTGCTCCACCAGGGGGATGATATATTAAATCAACTTTATCTAATTGTAACTTATCATCCAGGGCAATCATACAAATTCCATAAAAGTTGGATGGTGTAGAACAGCCTCCAAAGCCAAACCATCCCGGCTTATCTTCCCGTGGCAAAATAGTACCTAACTGGGATGCTTGTGTTGTATCAGTAAAAACCTTGGTAGTATGTGCAAATGTTGTGTCTTTGATCCATAATTCGCCTGACCAATCCAGAAAGGTAGGTTTATCGTCAATTCTGGGAATGCGCTTAAGGATTGCTCCTTTAAACGATGTTCTTTTAATAACTTCTAATGAGTGTTTATTGACTGTGTAAAATAGCACCCCGTGATCAGCATTGTTGAACTGGCATACCTGTGAAAAAATATACATTGAATCGTTTAACTGCGTCATCCCTGAAGCATATGGTATATTCATAATAAAATCGTGGGTAAAGGATTGGATCACCTTTCCATGAAGGTCACAAATCTCAAACACATATGTTGCAGCCGTATCAGGATACTTGTAATAATGATAAGATGATAAAAATAATAGGCTATCCACCCGATGTGCTAGATCATAAACATGTTCCCTTAAAGTATCAATGTAGAGAATATTCCCGTCAATATCTAATTGGACCAATAGTCCTGGAGAGATATATGGAGAGCCAGGGAGAGTCCTTGTGCCAGCCAAAAATTGATATCCTTGATCATTGGGTTGGCCACTAAAAAATGCATAGTTCTGATTTAGCAGGGAGTAAACATGTGTAGCCGGATATGATTGTGCTGATGCAATATATGTGCACAGTATGATAGCGATTGTGATTCGGAATCTGATCATCGATAAATATTTTGTAAGTGAAAAAAGGAGAGCGCCTGGATAGACGCTCCCTAAATCCTTTCAGCCAGTAAAGTTAGCAACAAGGATCAGGTAACTCAATCGGATCATCTGATGGCTCCAATAAGAAGACCTTATAATCCGCAACGATCATATTATGAAAAGGTACATCTTCGTCACTTGATTGTGGTTTTCAAACGTAACAAATTTTGATAATAAGTGAAGAAATATTCCTTAAAGTAAATTGATTATTGGGATTTACCAATACTTCCTCAAAATTTTAACATAAAAATTATCAGAAATGAGGATGTGTTAAATAAAAATAGCAATGCGTAAAAATGCGTCATTTAAAAATAGCGTCTGGAACTTTTAACAGTGAAACAGATTATTTTTTGTGCATTATTTCGTTAGTACGCTCTCTTGCCGTCGCTCAGGCAGGCTGGTTATTTTGTCATGTCGATACCCATGACACCCTGACACCCACGACACCCTGACAACAATTGTGTGTAAAAATTACACAGAATGCCTGTTACCTTAGGAAGGTGCGAGATCTAAGCATCTACTGCCTGATCCAGGGCTGGCTCCACAACACACGACCGCTCTCATCGGTGATGGACAGCAGATATGTCCCTGCCGGCCACCAGGCGGTGTCAAACTGATTCATACCCTCAGTGAGAAAACTGCTCAGCATCGGACTACCCATCGCATTGACCACGGTAAGACGAACCTGCCTGCCCGGCCATCTCCCCATGATCCGCAAAGCTTCATGGCCCGGATTACCGTAGATGGTAAACTCATATCGACCCGCCTCCAGCTCCTCCTGTCCCACAAGCTCGCCATCCGCATCGAAGAACATGGTGAAAGGTTTGTGTTTGTTTCCGTCTAAATTATCTTTAAGCCCGCCTGCAATCATAAAGCCTCCGGAGGTTGTAGGATGTACTTCCCAAGGGGCATAACGCCGATCGCCACCAACAATCTTAGTCCATACCCGGTTGAGTTGCAGGTCATACTTGGCAATAACGATTTCGGTGGGGTTGATACCATCCCAAAAGAATTGTGCAGGATCATTTTCATTCCACATACCTGCAGCATAGTAGTGGTCCTCACTTTTGCATATCGCTTTACTTGTCGCCCCTGCATAAAAGTTATTTGTGGGAGGATGATAGAGCAGGTCCATCTTATCTAACTGCAAATTTTCATCAAGGGCTATCATACATATCCCGTAATAGTTGGAAGGAGTAATACAACTGCCAAATCCAAACCAACCCGGTTTGTCCTCTCTGGGTAATAAGGTTCCGAAATTAGAGGCCATTGTGGTGTCAGTATTAACCTTCGTGGTATGTACAAAGGTTGAGTCTTTTATCCATAATGCATAGGACCATTCCAGAAAAGTTGGTTTATCATCAATTCTAGGAATTTTATTAATTATACTTCCCTTAAACGCCAGTCGCTTGTGTACAGTTAACGATTGGGTATTGACTTCATAAAAAACAACCCCTGGGTCTTCCGTTGTCAACTGGCATCCTTGAGAAAAAATATATACAGAATCATTTACCTGGGCCACACCAGACGCCCAAGGAATATTCATAATAAAATCATGGCTAAAAGACTGGATCACCTTACCTTGCAGATCGCAGATCTCAAAAACATATGTAGATAAAGTATCTGGATATTTATTGTAGTGAAATGAAGAAAGGAATAAGAGGCTATCCACTCGATAAGCAAATTGATATGCATGATCTCTTAGTGTGTCAGAATAAAGAATACTTCCCTTATTGTCCATTTGAACCAAAAGGCCTGGTGGGATAATTGAATCTCCTATATATATTTTGGTGGCTATCAGAAATAAAAATCCTTTTTCATTTACATGGCCTTTGCTAATTCCAAGATATGGTGTTAGCTCAGTGTAAACATGCGTTGAAGGAGAGGATTGTGCAATTGAATGAAAGGAGCTTAACATCAGAAACAGCGAGAGAGAAAATGATTTCATTGGGCAAAATTAAAGAAATGGAAAAGGGGAGCACCTAACTAGGCGCTCCCAATAAAATGTTTAACACTCACCACAATTGGGATCAGGCAACTCAATCGGGCCATCAGTTGGCTCCAATAAGACAGCTTTAAAATACTCAATGATCATATTATGGCAAGGCACTTCATTATTATTATCATCCAATAAAAGCAAAGACCCAACCCATATATTTCCAGCGTAGTAAGATGATCCTGGTATGTAAAATTCCAAAATACTGCCCATATGATCTTCATTAAATGGCATTTCTTCATCTCCTGTAAGGCATTTGTCATAATTACCTTCGTCTTCCCACTGGCGGAAAAGTTTCCAGTCATTTATGTTGTCCCAGTTTTGAGGGGAATCAACAAATTGGTTCACATACCTTGCATCCTCTTTGTATAAATTAGCAGGAAATCCATCGGCATAACAATTTTCTATATCACTGATTGACACATTACATGTCCTCAATACAAAGGACTTATAAAAATACTTATTGCTGTTAATCTGATAAGTAACATAATCCTTTTTGAGGTTATTCCGCAGAATTTCCGGCGCACCTGGGCCAGGAGTCGAATTGCACATGCCTCCCTGGAAAGCATAGGAGTAATCATCATTGTCGTCGTATTCTATGCGACTTGTGATATATCCTCCATAGGCTACCTCCAACTGAATAATGATAGGGAGTTCGTCATTTTCCAGATTACCAAACTGGGCAACCGAAAAAGCCCATGGTTGCTGGTTGGTAAGACTAAGGGCATGGTACTGTGCACCCAGGTCATTAGAGGCTTCTTCAAAAAGATCTGCAATTTCTGCTTCCGTTACAGTAGTAGAAGTAGCAGCGTCCATGATAAGCGTGTCGGATAAAATGATGGTATTGTGAAGGGGGGTACCGGGACGGCAATAAGCATAGTTGAGGGTCTCATCCAGGAGGTCGATGGCTTCACTAAACGTGTAGGTGGTGCTGCGCAGCGTTGCGCCTCCAGCATGAGCCGGACCGCCCTGCGCGATGATGTCTTTCATGAGTGCCTTGCGGTCTGTGTTGCTGGTAAGCATGGTTTCTGTAGGTGATGGAAATTCATTTTTAGCACATTGCGCGAATGCCAATCCAAAGATGACTGGCAAGATCAGATACCCAGCTCTAATGCTCCTACGAGATAGAAGGAGAGTGGAAGCACAAAAATCAAACAATTCGATTGCTCTTTGTGTGAATAATAAATGTCTCTTGTTTTTCATAATAAAAGGTTTTAGGTTAAAAATTGTAAAAAATATTCATAAAATTAAATCATCTTTTTAGATTTGTCAAGTGGTTGGACGTTTTACAATTCAATCATCTTTTTGGATGTCCCGCTATCATCCTTAATGAACTTGATTTGGAGTGATTAGTGCGGGATCGAAATGGCTATCGTCAATAACACATGAGGTACGCAACTTCAATTTTTGATGAAAATGTTTATTGCGTAAATACTTAATTTTGTAAGACTTAGCTTAAATATTTCAATAATTTTTAAACATACTTTAAGGTGTCTTATTGATTTCACAGGCCGTAATACGATCTCTAAGTTTCCATTAGGTAGAGAAGCAATATCGTCAATCTGTAAAGTTGATAGCGCAATGTTAAAGTTTAATCCGAAATGGTGGTAGCGTAAATCTACGTGAAATGTGAAATCAGAATTTTCTTATCCAACTACTTTGCAATCTTTACCATGGGAATTTGGCCCTGTGTCTGGCGGGAGGTAGGTGCGAAGAGACGCTCGGTCCGCTCATCGCCACCCAAATGCACTTGCCACACGTAGGCTCCTGGAGGAATAGCCTCAATGGATACACCTTGTAAGCCCGACGAAAAATATAACCTAAGGATGCTCATTTAAAAAAATACCCGACTGTCTCAACCATATATTAGTCACCCCACCACCTTACTCTACAATCAGCTTCTCCACGCCAAGCTCTTGCCCATCTGAGCGTAAAAGCTGTACCAAATAGAGTCCTGATGACCATTCATGCACTGCGATATCATGCATATAGGCATAAGGTGGAAGTGTCCCTGAATAAACCAGTTGACCGGTAGGGTGCATCACCCGGATCTTTATTTCTTGAGTGTGATTAAGGTAGGCATCTAGTTCCAACCGAAGTACACTGATGGCCGGATTGGGATAAATCCGGAAAGTTTGATGGTTAATTTCAGGGTCAAAAGTCGATGACATGGAGCCTAAGGTATCACACGGACTTCCTTCCAAAGGACCAAGCCGGTAATTGGGATAATGAACTAAGGAGCCATGATTATAAACAGGGAGATCAATATCACCTAATACAAAATTACAATCAGGATAAGGTAAATCTGGATTGTGGATGATATGCATACACAGGCTGGAACCTCCTGGTGAAATATATATTTTTCCGTCTGGGCCTAATTGGGCCACTCTCCTCCCATATTGACATTTTTCCTTGATTTTTATTTCCGGATCCATGGGCACCATGACCAGGGTGTCCTTCCATATGTCCACCTGATACATAATATTGGCACCACTATTAAGGATATAAAGATATTGGCCAGAAGGAGAAAATTCCATATCCGTAACTAACCCATCTCCAGGTTTACCTACAGGATCGAATGGTACTGAACGCATGTTGAGAAACTTTCCTGTACAACGATCAAATTCATATAACCATAAGGCAACGTGTGTATTTTGACGTGCTAGGTATCGTCCATCCTGGCTAAAGGCTAGGAAACCGTAGGCATTACTTAAGTTATTTATTGTATCAAAGAGTGGGGGCCCTATAATTTGAATATTACTATCTAAAACCCCATTGCTTGTAATTAGATATGATTGCAAAATATTTTGGTGAGTTTTGGGTGAAGCAATCCACCAATCTCTTCCATTTCCGTGTCTGGTCATTGCAAAGTACTCGAAGCATCCATTTGATATTAAAATATTCTTTTCCAATACATCTCCCAAACCATTATTTTTAGTTAAATCAATTCTTGAATATAGCAATTTACTAATATACAATCCTAATCCAGCATGAATATTACCTGTATCAACAATTGCATGTACTAGTAATGAAATAGAATCTGGATATGTTATATCAGGTAGAGGTACCATAGAATTTGAAGCAATATATGATTGAGAAGAAGTTGTCCATTTATAACCAAAATTAATAGAATCACCATTCTCCATGACTTCTCCATTTATATTATATATGGCTTTACCATTGGAATAATACTTTAATATTCCTTCTTTATCAGAATAAGATGCTGAGCAGTCAGTAAGACGATATTTTGGTACTCTGGGAATGGTATCAAAACTATGTGATCCATCTTCCTGGTGTTGCATGACAATCATTTCATAATTGGGTGCAGGATAGGTAGTTGTAACAGCACCCATCACCCAATTTTTATCATATTTCTGGGCGAATAGTATAGTCGGAATAAGGATAAAAAGCAGTATGAGATATTTCATTATCAACAAATTAAAATGGCCAGACAGTATCACTGGTTGCCATGCTATAAAGCATGGTAACCATCAATTAGTAACTCAACTTTCGATGTAAAAGATTATTTGTTCCAGTAAACATTTTATGTTCATAATTTTTTATTTTTACTCCACAATCAATTTCCCAGCACTTAACGCATCACCACCCAAATGCACTTGCCACACATAGGCTCCTGGAGGGATAGACTCTACAGATACACCTTGTAAGCCCGACGACAAGGCGGTGGTCTGGATCTGCCGGCCCAGGAGGTCGTAGATGAGCAGGCGGGCACCGACAGGATAAAAACCAGCGATATTGACATTGAGGATATCCTGTGCAGGATTGGGGAATACAGTGATCTGCGCATCCTTGCGTATGTCATCCGTTGCTGAAGTGCCCAGATGAACAAATCGGCAGTAGGTATCACTACCATTCACATTGCTCACTGTGAGGCACACCTCATATGTTCCCGAAGATGCATACGCATGTACAGGATGCACCTCAGTGCTGCTGCCGCCATCACCAAATGTCCAGTACCAATCTGTGGGCTCATAGGCCGACCGGTCAATAAATTTAACATTAAGTGTACTATCTGTACGCACACGAAATTCTGCCAGCGGCATATTATCCATGCCCAGTGTATCGCAGGGACTGCCATCAAGGGGGCCGAGGCGGTAATTGGGGTAGTTGGGCATCGTAATAGATATGGACACACCAAAGTCAACTGCGTGCTGTTTGTAGTTGCAGAGCTTACCAGGCAGATCCGGATCTTCAATAACATGAAAATAAATAGACCCATTTCTACTGTTCCAATATATTTTTCCATCTGGCGCTAATGCCCCTACATAGGGATATGTGGGAAATATATCTACAAATCCGTCATATTCCGCAATCTTTGACCATGTAGCAAACGGATCTGGTGCCCATAAGTCATGCTGATAAAGGGCATCGTTGTAGATGCGATACAAATATCTCCCTGAAGGGGATACCGCACAACCGCCAAATTTCCATGGCGTATAGATCTTATATTTATAGGCGCCGAATACCCCGTTACATCGGTCAAAATCTACTATAAATAACCGGTTACCTTCTATAGTCGCTACATAACGGATCAATTTGCTACCATCCGGAGTAAACATTTGCCATCCTGTGCCTGCCACAAACTCCTCACCCATCGTTTGGATATGAGACAAATGAAATCCATTATGGTCCAATAAATAAATATAGAATTTATTTTCGTAGGCTTTATTGACTACCCACCAATCTCTGCCATTGCCGTGTTTTACAGCCGTCATTCTTCCCACTTCCATGGTATCCACATCCGGATCCAACCAGGTGTCGATTACCTTGCCAGCTCCATTATTTTCGCTCATGTCGATAATAGAATAATACACATCCCTTACCGCTACCTTTGTTTTACTATTTACCCAGTAATAAGCAACTGAATCCTGCATCAAAAAATATCTATAGGGCTTGCCAGGCATTGGGATAGACAACATTTGTTGAGTGCCTCCAGTCACAGCACTTGGTGATAATATCCATTCACCTCCTTCCATTTTTTTGTAAATATGGTTGTAAATATATCCTCCAGGTGAAAAAAATTGCAATATACCGCTGCTATCACACATCGCTAGAGAATTTAAATCAAAATATATTAAAAAGGATGTATCGCTGTTGAGGACATAATCAAAATCAATCAAAGGCGGATCATGGTTAAAGTCAAACTGGATAAATCCACCACGACTTGTTGTATCTACTACTGCAGATGTTTTATGGCCCATTGTCCAGATATACTCGTGCTTCTGCCCCCAAAGGAAAAGACTTGATAGAAAAAATAAAATGGTCAATAAGTGCTTCATATACGATTTAAAATAAAAGATGCTTTACGAAGAATTAGACTTCACAAACATCCAAAAGGAAAAGAGATTGACTGATTTTCAAAACATAGTTTAGATAACACTATCAGGTCTAAAGTTAAATACTTTTCACTCAAATATTAGCAATGCCCACTGTAAAAGTCTGAATCACGGATTACACGGATTGAAGGATTACACGGATTTTTTAAACCTTTTATTCTGATCATCGCCTATATCTTTTTACTCCACAATCAATTTCCCTGCACTCAACTTATCGCCACCCAAATGCACTTGCCACACGTAGGCTCCTGAAGGGATAGTCGCTATGGATATACCTTGAAAGCCCGACGATAGGGCGGTGGACTGGATCTGCTGGCCCAGTGGGTTGAGTACATTTGTATGACACCCCCAGGTTGGAGACACTATGCTCTACCTCAATCATTGGAGGCTCCACTGTTATCTGAAGCGGTTGGACAACCGAGTTACCTCGAAGCATCACCAGCACCATTTTGAAAATACTTTGCCCGGTAAGTAGCTTTGTTAGGTCGCATTGTAATCAATTCCTTTACACCCGTGAATGTACTAAAAATATCCCTTGCCTGAGGTATTGCATTGGCTTGCAGACCTACCTTTGTATCACAATTGCTACAACCAAATTGAGCTCCTTGTAATAAGGTATTCATCTCAAAATGAATGTCATTTTTACACACCGGGCAGGGGATGACTAGATTCTCATTATGCTCTAACATATCCTTATGTGATTCCATGTGGTTGAATAGCAATTGATTACACTTCCATTACCACCTTCAATCATCGTATGAATGAGGTGATTGATTAGCGGATTATACGCTTGAAAGTGCAATTTTATGGTTTAATCCATAAAGGTGGTAGCGTAAAACTACTTGAAATGTGTAACCGTATTTTTACCTCATGGAAGGCTTGGTGGTGTATCGAGGCATTTTATTGAACCAGGCCTTCTCTAAACGCCCACGCAACCAATGCAGCTACATTGGGACAGTTGGTTTTATCCAGGAGATGTTGCCGGTGGCCTTCAACGGTTCTTATTGATCTAAAGATCTTTTTTGAGATTTCAGTTGCTGTAAGTCCCTGGCATATATAAAACAGGATTTCAAGCTCTTTTTCAGAAAGTAAATTGCCTGGATGCAATATTAGAGAAGCCAACTGCCTCTCAATTATGTTATCTACAAGTAGCCGGGATATGGATTGATTGACATAGTGACCTTTCACATGAACAGCATGAATGGCTTCAAGCAGCGTATCGGTGTCCGCATCCTTGGTTACAAACCCACAGGCACCATACTTAAATGCATCATATATAAAAGGCGACTGGTCAAACATCGACAAAACAATGGTTTTTATCGGACTATTTATCTCCTTCAACTTCTTCAGGCAATCAATCCCTGACATTCCTTTCATCTTTAGATCAAGAATCAACACATCGATCTCAGATCCGGGGGAATCTGCAATGTGTTCGAATAGCTGCTCTCCAGAAACAGCAGTAAAGACCACTTTAAAATCGTTTTCTAAGGCAAAAAGTGAATTTAAACTACTTAAGAATATTTTATGATCATCTACTAATGCTATTCTAATTTTTTTCATAGCCCGATTAGTTTGGAATGGTTAAAACGAGGGATGCTCCCTTCCCCTTTGAGGTAAATATCAGTTTAGCATTCATAGATTCGGCCCTGGCTAACATGCTACTCATACCTAATCCAATTTGTTTTCCAGCGTCCAATTGGATACCAATTCCATTATCAGTTATATCAATCTGCCAATCACCATCACCCTTCATAAGGGCAATAATCTCTACATCCGTCGCGTGTGCATGTTTGAGGATGTTATTCAATGCCTCCTGAATAATTCGAAAGATGGCCAACTTTTTTTCCCGATCCAGGCTCGCTTCAATGGTATCATCCCATTTCAATACAAGTGCCAATTTGGAAAGCTTCTTAAATTCATTACAAATGTGTCGTACGGATTCGTTGAGCCCCAGCTCTTCAAAAACCAATGGGGAAAGCTTTTGAAGGACCCTGCGGATCTCCCCTACTGCAAGATCTATGGTATCTAAAAATACTTTTTGGGTAGGCGGGTCATAGACCAGATTTCGGACTTGAAGTTTTAAAGATGAGAGCAATGGACCTATATCATCATGTAGATTCTCGGCTATACTTTTGCGCTCCAATTCCTGACCTTCAATAGTAGCCTTCAAAAGATTTCTGCGTCCTTCCTGTTCAATTTCATGAAATCGCTTTTGACTCTTCAAACTTCGGACATTCCATGTTATCAGAATGATAATAAAGAATGCACATAGGCTGAACATGACAAAACTCATGTATATTATGATGGACTCATTCACCCGATATTTGCTTTATTTCTTTAACTAATGCTATTGCAAACAGCATATTTAGAAAGATATATCCGACCAGCTTAAAAAGCCATAACTTAATGACCACTTCAGGTTGAAAATAATCAACGGTCAGGAATAACCCTGTATTCGAAGCATGGTACATCATCAATCCGGATACCGCAAAAAAGGAGGAATTGTACCATAATGGGACCATAAGTTCGAATCGAACCAGATTGTAGAAAAAAAGGAAGGAGAATAAAATGATGAAAAAAGAAGACACGACCAGTTGCCATTTATTCATTCCGCTCCAGAAGGGACCGCTAATCAAGAAGATGACAGTAACGATACACATGACCCAAAAGGTGATTTTGAGGATAGAGCGAATATATGGGACAATTTCTTTCAGGTTGATGAAAAACAATCCTGTCAAGGCGGATTGAAGCACCAAAAATCCATTGGTCAAAGCAACGTTAGACCCGTATACCCATATAAAAACTGATCCCAAGAGATCTACACCCAAAGATACAGCCGAAAGCGCAACGATCATTCGAAGCGCTACAGATTGTCTTTTCCATGTATACACGCCGATAAGTGTGGGCAAAACGGCACTTAGCGCAGAAATATCATTAAACAACAGGGGCGTACTCATAATTATAGCTAACTATAAAAGTACACCATATTATGGTAACTATGTACCAATACCCGTAGTAGGACAGACAGGCGGACAGGGCTTCGATACATCCACGATGATATCATTCGAGAGTATATCATTCCCATCCTCATCTACTGCAACCAGCACGAGCTCCGGAATAACTACATTACTGGTGTTAAGTCTGGATCCGTAATATATGCGAATACCCACTGCACCGGTCTGTCCAATTAAAGCGCTAAAAAAATCCTTGTTAAAATAGTGTCCTTTGACACCCTGATTCCATGTATAACTTGGCCCTTGTTGGTAATTGCTGAGATAATCCTCCGCTGTAGACAATGAAATAATACCACCTCCTTCTCCATCAAAAACTGGCATACACTGTTCGCTATAGGTAATTAATGCTGTTATCAAAAGCCTCCCAACAGGCAACTTTTGATTTTCCCGTAATGATAGAGGAACTTGATTTTTGAAAATAGCGTAGAAATACCTGTTTTACATTTGATGGTTTCATTTTATGACGAAACAAGGACAATTTTAGACAAGATGTGCAAAATGTGTCGTTTTTATTCAATTTATCGCCCCATGCGAAGACCCATATGATGTTCAGCAACTAACAGAAGACACAGGGGGTGGTATAATATGCATAGGCGTTACGCTATGCCGGCTACAAGACTACTCTTCTTCGTTTCACCTTGAGCATTGTTTATTTTACCTGGGCAAAGTGCGCTCATAGTGCCAGGCACTGTCTGTGGTTAGGCCGGGTTTTAGATGAATACCCATTTATTCATCCAACAATTGCAGGTGATAATAAAAAATCGCCTCATTTAATGGTGCTTTTTTGCGTTCTATAATTTGCCAGGTGGCGCCTTCGGGGCCCCGGAATACAAAACAGCGCTCGGCAAATTCATTGGGCATGATGGGTGTGGGCCGGAGATTCGCCTCAGCTACCGCCTTCCATACTTTGTCCAGATACGGGGTAAAAAACGTATGCGCCGTGATGCCCGAATAACCCAATCGTTGTTTTGCCGAACGATCCGGCTTTCCGCCTAACAACGCAAAAAAGCGCAATTTTCCGCAAACGTTATTGGTCGACTGAAAACTCTGAAACCAATACGTATCGCCCGGTTTTAAATGATACAGTACCGCCGGCCCTTCCATCCAGTCTCCATTCAGCGACGGATCACCATCGGCTTCCAACTCCAGTATTTTTTCGAGGTAACTCAATTGAGCCATCGAATCCACCCGAATAAAAAAGTCGTGGTGGGTCACCTCACTCGTGGCCAGCTTAGTGGCGACATGGATATTGCCATATCCCGGCACCGTGTATCCATATCGCTGATAAAAAAGGTGGTTCCACTCCTTGCCATATACCGCTAGTTCACGGGTAACTACCGGCCGTTCAAAAAAATCTCTGGGTCCGTCATCACCTAATAAATCCTGTTTTATTGGCCCTGCTACCATCCAGGCTTCGCCTGATTTTCGGGCTCCGGAATAAATGTCATAAAGCCTGTAAATATCCGTGGTGACCATGCCCATCATTCGGGTGCCAATCGTGCCCGGTTCACTATATCCAATACCCGCACCGAGGGGCTTGTCCCACACCATCAAACGTATAAGTCCATGGCTATCCATATTGCCATTTTGTAAGCGGTAGGACCGCACGCCGGATGGCACTCCATAAAGCGCCTCCGCTGCCAATTTATTTAAATACCCCGTACCGGTGAGCCGAAAGCCCAGATCGCCATAATACCTCATCGCATAATCAAGATCTTCCACCCCAATCACCGCCTCATACACCCCACTCAATCCGGTGCCTTCTCCTGCCCAGTCTAACACGTCTTCTTCCACTACTGCCAGGTCAATCTTTTTTTCCACGCCCAAATCGCCTGTGCTATCTACCGGCAATGGCGGCGGTACCGGTGGCTGCTGCGCAGCTAAACGAACGCTAATAAACGCGATAAAAAAGGCAATGAATAATGAATATCTAATGCGCATCATTTTATTTCTGATTTTCCAATAATTCACAAAAAATAGATCCTTTTTTTTGATTTATTTACTACCCTTCTGAGGTGGTGTTGATCCCAATCCATATTGATCAATTAAATACACCAGACTGGCCATGGCTGCAGCACCCAGCGCCAATTCGCGCGGATGTACCGCATCAATCCGATCTACAGCCGTATGGTGAAAATCAAAATAACGATTGGAATCGGGACGTAGCCCAACCAACAATCCTTTTTGAGATTTTAATGGACCAATATCAGCTCCTGATCCACCGGTTTGCAATTGCAGTCCGTAAGGCTCCAGCAAGGGCAACCAAAGATTGGCTTGTTGAAAATAACCCGTAAAAACACTGGGATCCGCCTCCATTGTAAAGGCACGGGGCGAAAAACCACCCGCATCTGACTCTATCGCCGCAAGGTGAAAGGTATTATTGGCTTTGGCCGAATCAGCATAGGCCAGTCCGCCACCCAATCCATTTTCTTCATTCATAAATAAGACGCAGCGAATCGTGCGCTTGGGCACGTAACCCACCGATTTCAGCAGATGCAGGACATCCATGGATTGAACACAGCCCGCACCATCATCATGTGCACCGCCGCCTACATCCCAGGAATCGAGATGGCCGCCCACAAGAATAATTTCATCCGGATAAGTGCTGCCCCGTATCTCGCCCACGACATTATAACTGGAGGCCTTCCCTTTGTCCTGACAATCTGTAAAAAGAAAAACATCCCGCTGATGGCCCTTTTTTAAATTTTCACTGAGCCATTCCGCATCGTTGGTACTGATGGCTACAGCAGGTATGGGATCTACATTTTCAGGGAATAAGGTGACACCCGTATGGGGATTGTCATCGAGCCGGGTCGTCATCGACCGCACAATAGCTGCCAGGGCGCCGTACTGGGCTGCTTTGGCTGGCCCATAAACGCGCTGGTCCACCGCTTTGCCGTACGCATGAAAGGTATGTAATTCGCCATTATCCATAGGACGGTTAAAAAATACAATACCGCCTTTTATCTTATCCCCCAGCAACTCCACTTCATCCAGTGACCGGACCTCGATGATGGGGCCTTCGATGCCATTAGGCCCGGTAGCGCCCGAATTACCGAGTGCCAGGGCATTGAGTTGGCGTTCGGGCTGCCTGCCCTCCTGTTTGACCAATACTACTTCCGGCACACCGCGTTCCCAATGGGGGACGGTACAGGGCTGAAGCCATACCGTATCCAGATTTAATTCTTCCAATTGGGCAAAGGTGTACCGGACAGCCGCCTCCGCCTGGGGTGATCCCGCCAGGCGACCGCCGATTTGTTCGGACAAATGTTCCAGCCAGGTATACGCCTTCCCCTGTTTCAGTGCCGTGGTATGGAGCTGTTTGATCATGAATGCATCCGCATCACTTTGCCCACATATGCTGGCCGAAACACAACAGAGCACAGTGGCCAATATCCCTATTCGTATATTCATTGCTAACAATTTCATGGCTAAGGTAGGCCGCTTTCCCAAACTAATTCCACCGATCAGGATGTAGTCCTGGCTTCCTGTGCGATAAAGCTTTCTCAAACATCAGGTAACTCCTACCTTTGCCTTCCCGTATACGGATTTACCATTTATAAAATATCAATATGTACAGATCACATACCTGCGGAAGCCTTAGGATATCAGACATTGGAAAACGCGTCACCCTGAGTGGCTGGGTTCAGATAAGCAGGGATCTCGGCGGACTGACCTTCGTGGATCTTCGCGACCGCTATGGCATCACGCAGCTCGTGTTCAACATGGAAACCCGCCCTGAGCTGCGCGAACAAGCCAGCAAACTGGGCCGTGAATTTGTCATTCAGGTAGAGGGCACGGTGCTGGAGCGGACCAGCAAAAATCCCAACCGGCCGACAGGTGATATCGAAATTGATGTCGACCAGATCCGTATCCTGAATGTATCCAAGGTGCCACCATTTACCATAGAAAACGAATCCGATGGGGGTGATGATCTGCGGATGAAATACCGCTACCTGGACCTGCGTCGTGAACCGCTCCAAAAAAATATTTTGTTTCGCAGCAAATTGACGCTGGAGACCAGAAAATACCTCGACAGTCAGGGTTTTGCGGAAATCGAAACACCTTTCCTGATTAAAAGCACACCCGAGGGTGCACGTGATTTTGTGGTACCCAGCCGGCTCAATCCGGGTGAGTTTTATGCCCTGCCCCAATCTCCACAAACGTTCAAACAGATCCTCATGGTGGGCGGAATGGATAAATACTTCCAGATCGTCAAATGCTTTCGCGATGAGGACCTTAGGGCAGACCGCCAACCGGAGTTCACGCAGATTGACTGCGAGATGGCCTTTGTGACAAGGGAAGATATCCTGAACACATTTGAGGGACTCACCCGGCATCTGTTCCAGGTAAATATGGGCATTGACCTGGCGGAATTTCCACGCATGTCCTACGATGATGCATTGAAATATTACGGTTCGGACAAACCGGATCTGCGTTTTGACATGGCTTTTGTAGAAATGAATGCACTCGTCCAGGGCAAAGGTTTTGGCATTTTTGACAGCGCCGAACTGGTGGTCGGGATCTGTGCCAAAGGCGTGGCTGAGCAATACTCCAACAAGGAATTGAATGAGTTGACGGAGTGGGTAAAACGGCCACAAGTGGGCGCCAACGGGCTGGTGTATGTCCGGTTTAATACCGACGGAACCATCAAATCGACGGTCGGCAAATTTTACAGCGACGATCAATTGCG
>JAGNXB010000035.1:0-2269 GCA_017985675.1 Saprospiraceae bacterium
GAGCCAGGATCAAACTCTCCATTGTAGTGTTCTTCAGTTATACCAAAGTATAACCATCTCTTCAGATCCGCCTCGCTCTCTTCTTTCTACGCTCGCTTACCTCCCTCCGTGTCAATGAACTTTTTGTAGCTTTCAAATGATCCAAAAACCATTGTTTTTGTCCCTTTTTTCAAAAGCGATTGCAAAGGTAAGAACTTTTTTCAAATCTCCAAACTTTTTTAAAAAAATATTTAAAAAATGTTCGAATCCTCTCTTTTTCTCCGACATAAACTGCTTTATGCCCCTTTGGGAGGACAAAGATACAATCAATTTCCAATTCCGATGCACTATCTTCTAAAATTATTACAAAAATCTTGTTTTATTCTATTCTTTCACACTATCTACCTCAAAATCAAGGGAATCCAATTGATAAAATTTTTTATCTAATTTTTAATGGCGTTGATCAATCACCCGGATTGCTAAAAGGAGGTTTTGAGGGTTTGAGGAGTTGAGGAGTTGAGGAGTTGAGGAGTTGAGGAGTCGAGGAGTCGAGGAGTGGAGGAGGGTGAGCTCACGTACCCCGTCGCCTTCGCCAAGGCTACGACGACCAATGGAAGGGGCGAATGTCCAGTGGACATTCGGTGAGCGAACCGAGCGCCCCTGCGCTTAGCCTGTTAGTAGGAATGAGGAATGAGGGATCATGCACTCGCATCGAGCAACACGCATTGCAACAACCGATTCACTTCGCGACCCGCAACTACGCAACCCGGATCTCGCGCCCGCATCTCGTAAATGGTAAGGGGTAAAAGGTAAGTGGTTAGTGGCCATTCATGTCCAAGCCCAGAACCCGTTACCTCGCCACACGCATCTCGTATCAGCATCTCAAAAGCGTGATACCAGAGCGTGATGCCACCCCGACTCTCACGAACCTGGACTTTAAGACCTTCGACATTAAGACTTTAGGACCTTAGCCTTTAGACCCTGTCTGACGCCATGCAGGCTTCGACTTTTAGAATCTGATTACCGTTTGAAAGCCTTTGCCAAATAGAACAAACCTACTACCCGTACTTTTTAGTATTTTGTTGCAAATCCAAAGCTTATATGTGGTCCTACACGGATTTACCGATTATCGAACGCTTTAATGACATAACGGATTTTAGTCGTTATGCATCCATTCCTCAGGATTGGCATGTCCTTGTTGCGGATGTGGCGGGTTCAACAAAGGAAATTAGTGGAGGCCGTTACAAAGAGGTCAATCTCATAGGTGTTTCTACCATTGCAGCTATTGTAAATGCCGTACGACCCGAACAAGTGCCTTTTGTTTTTGGAGGTGATGGGGCTTCGTTTTGTGTGCCGCCCAACGCCTTAAAATCTGCTCGAATGGCACTGTCCGCTGTGGCGGCTATGGCAAAGGAGCGTTTTGGTATTACCTTACGCATAGGAACCATTCCAATATCTGCAATTCATCAGGCTGGCTGGCAGGTGCTTGTAGCCCGCTACCGGGTGTCACCAAATTACGTGCAGGCGATGTTTGCCGGAGGTGGTTTAAAATATGCAGAGGAACTGGTAAAAAATCCACAAGGTGCACCCTATATAATAACCGATCAACCTGTCGGTGGCCCTGATTGTGAGGGCCTGGAATGCCGCTGGAAAGAAATCCCCAGTCCATCTGATGAAACCATTGCCATCTTAATTCAAGCCACGACGGGCAATGCTGATCGGGATGCCTCCATTTATAAAGAAGCCTGTACCGTCATAGAAACAGTTTTTGGTGGAGACGAACGCCATCATCCGGTCTCGGAACAACATATGCGTTTGGCTTTCGATAGCCGGGCGCTGAAGGGCGAAACCGCCATTCGCACCTACGCTCAATCCCTGACAAACCGCATCAGGTATGCGTTTACCTTACGAATCAAAGTCCTACTTGGCCGCATACTCATTGCCACCGGCGGCAGCATGGCTGGGACGAATTATAGAAAATATAAACGCGAAGTGGTTGCCAACACCGATCGACGAAAGTTTGATGATACCCTACGACTCGTACTTGCATGTACAGTAGCACAGCGCCTCATATTAGAACAATGGCTTGCTGATCGTTATCATAATGGCGAATTGGTTTACGGATTGCATGTAGCTAAATCTTCCCTGATGACCTGCCTGATCGGCAACCGGGAAGCTGGCGATCATCTGCATTTTGTGGATGCATCTGGTGGAGGATATGCGGTGGCTGCTATTGCTTTGAAAGAACGCATGGCAACACTGAGGATGGATGACCGAAGACGGCAGAAGA
>JAGNXB010000035.1:2369-29635 GCA_017985675.1 Saprospiraceae bacterium
GGCAACCGGGAAGCTGGCGATCATCTGCATTTTGTGGATGCATCTGGTGGAGGATATGCGGTGGCTGCTATTGCTTTGAAAGAACGCATGGCAACACTGAGGATGGATGACCGAAGACGGCAGAAGATTGTGGAATCTGGGAAGGGATGAGCTCACAGACCCCGCAGGGGCGAATGTCCAGTGGACATTCGGTGAGCGAACCGAGCGCCCCTGCGCGAGGCTTCCACGCTGCCCTTTGGGAAATCAACAAAAAGTAGACATTCGGTGATCAAACAAGGCGCTCCTGCGCTGTGAATGGGCTTTTCCTTCCTCCTCCCCTCCTCCCGTCCTCAACTCCAAACCTCCTCAAAACCTCCCTCCCTCAAAACCTCAAACCCTCCATTCGCAACCTTACCGATCATTTTCTCGTATCATCATGCATCATAGGAAAATAAGCTATATATTTGTGCCCGATTTGTAAGAGGGTCACGTGGCCGAGCGGCTAGGCAGAGGTCTGCAAAACCTCGTACAGCGGTTCGAATCCGCTCGTGACCTCCAAATTTGACCGCCTCCGGGCGGTCTTTTTTTTATCCCAACTATCCCTATGCAAACAGCATCGGATTGGACCCGCATCATGACCCTCCTGGAAGATTATATCCTCCAGGGGACACAGGATCAGCCACTTCCTGCTCCGGTCAAAGCACTCCTTGATGCATGGGGTATTGTGCTTTCAGATGATCCCGCACAAGCCGCCCTCGAAGCAGTATCCATCCTCTCTCCCCTACGCAACATTGCGCTGATAAAACATACCCTTCCATCGGAAGAACAGGCTCCTGACCCCGGTCATACGTGGACCCCCTCCCAGATCCGCATTGGAAATGAGCTAATGGCAATACCCGGCGCCTGGGGATTGCATGAATTGGCCGGCATCTTGCGCCGATTAAAATGGCCCTTCCCCGAATCCGCTTTGCACGGGTTATTTGCCCTTTTGAATGATAATCCCGATCTGTTTGCAGATGTCGCTGATTTACTCGGTGATTATGCCATCTGGATGACACGACAATCGAGTCAGCATCAATGGCTCTATCCCGCCGGCCCTCCAGATAAAAAGGTCGTCAAATTGGTCCACTGGCCCCGATACCTTTTTCATTGGCTTTGGCATGACCCTGTCTCCGCCAACTCGTGGATACTGGAAAACATCCAGGTGATAAAACCCGATATCTGGTCAGCATTTATGCAACAATACAGTTATCGCTTACCTCCAACTTCGTTGCCTGTGCTCAATGCTTTGCAAAAACAGTTGCCTCTTACTCAAGGTCCATTATTCGCCGCACGGAGCCGATTGGGCGACAAAACAGTAAGTTCAGATGCTGAAACTATCCTCAGGCCCATGATCCAATTTACCGCCGGTAAACTAGATGTGCAACTTCCCCCACCAGGACCTCTTTGGGGCAATTTGTTGCTCCTTGAACCAGACCAAACTCAAACGAGGTCGCTGGCCTTCCAGAAACTTTTTTCTTGTCTATCGTCAGAAACCGTGGCCTCATGGGTGCAAATGGATGTGCCCGCATTTATAGCTGCTGCCTGTAGTTCTCCTCAAGCGGAAATCTGGATGACCGCACTATATGATCAACTACTCCTATACCCTCACCCACAGGGGATCCTCACCCGATTGCGCTATCGCCTGGCGCACCCGGAAATAACCTGCGACCGGGATGAAACGGTATTGGCCCATTATCTGGCACATGCTGCACTGAGTGCGGAAATCAGCAGACATATCCATGAGGTGCGGTATAACCTGGATATGCAAGGTCCGGCCGGGCAAATACTGTGCTGCCGAACCCACTTTTGGTCGGAGGAGCTGACCAGGGATGTCTTACAATCGATACAGGCTAAACCCATCGTCGCTTTCGAAGCCGCACGTCATCCAACCTTTTTGCAAGCTTTTTGCTGGCGTGGACATCTGGGATTTTGGTCGCGTCAACTTCAAAACGCCCGGCCGCTTGGAGAGCTCCCGCCATTGTTTCTCAAACAAAAAGATGAAATAACCACAATCATCCAAATGAGGATGGCCATGCATAAAGCCTTTCAGCCCAACGGATAATTTGCCTGCCAGCTACAAATTGACTTACCTTTATTCTTCTTTTTTGAATCTTTTTTATGTCCGGTATCTTATCCATTATCATTCCCGCTTATAATGAAGGGCGCACCATTCACCTCATCCTGGACAAAGTGCGCGTGGCTCCGTTACCGGATGGCATTCGGCTGGAGGTCATTATTACCAATGATTGTTCTACAGATGATACAGAAGTTGCCATCCAGCGGTATATGGCCCAACACCCCGATTTCCCAATCGTCTATCAGGCACATGCGGTCAATAAAGGTAAGGGTGCTGCACTACACACGGGTATTGCCCGGGCTACGGGTGATTATGTTCTCATCCAGGATGCAGATCTGGAATATGACCCCAGGGAGTATCCCATTCTCCTGCGCCCAATGTTGGAAGGTGTGGCCGATGTGGTTTATGGTTCCCGTTTTATGGGAGGCAGACCCCACCGAATTCTGTTTTTCTGGCACTCAATAGGCAACCAGTTTCTTACTTTCCTGTCCAATGTAATGACCAATCTCAATCTGACGGACATGGAGACTTGTTACAAGCTTTTCCGTCGGGACATCATCCAATCACTTCCCCTTCAGGAAAAACGTTTTGGGTTTGAACCGGAAGTTACTGCCCGCATTTCGCGCATTCCCAATATCCGGATTTATGAGGTCGGTATTTCGTATTACGGCCGGTCCTACGCCGATGGGAAAAAAATCGGATGGAAGGATGGCGTCAGAGCCATTTATTGCATCCTCAAATACAATCTATTTGCACGATGAGACGGGAGTTCCTCCTGAATGTCTCCTTCCTTGTCGCCGTTAACCTGGTCATCAAGCCACTTTATATTTTTGGCATTGATATGCAGGTGCAAAATACAGTCGGCCAGGGTGCCTTTGGCCTGTTTGCCGCCCTGTTCAGCCTGACCTATATCCTCCAGATTATTAATGACCCGGGCATCCAACAGTATAATAATAAGGTGATCGCTTCAGATCGCGCCCTCCTGCAGGAACGGTATCCGATCCTCAGCGGATTGAAAGTATGGCTGGCAGGCTTTTACCTGCTGGTCTGTTTATTGACGGCCTTTGTGGTAGGGTACGAACCTGCTGTTTGGACCTTGTTGATCCACATTGCGATAAATCATATTCTGCTTTCCTGGTTGTTGTTCCTCCGTTCCAACATCTCCGGCCTGGGATTGTACCGGCGGGATAGCCTGCTTTCTATCTCGGACAAAGTGTGGATGCTGCTCATTTGTGGTATTTTATTGTATACACCTGGTTTAAAAGCAGCCTTTACCATCGAAACCTTCATATGGGCACAAACGGTTTCGTTGGTGCTTAGCATAATATTAGGACGTTATTTTTTAATCGGGAAATCCCTGCGCTGGGATGGGCTGCCTTCTTTTGCCAGGGTTAGACCTTTGATTCGCGAGAGCTTGCCTTATGCCCTGTTGGTATTGCTCATGACCAGCTACAATCGCATGGATACGTTTTTAATCGAGCGGTTGCTGCCGGATGGAGCGGTCAGGGCAGGTGAGTATTATATGGCCTTCCGGCTATTGGATGCCCTGAACAATTTTGCTTTTCTTTTTGGTGCCTTGTTATTGCCCATGCTGGCCAATATGCTCAGTCGAAAGGAAGCAATACATCCGTTGATCGAAATGACCACGAGATTATTGGTTGCCGGGAGTATGGCAACAGCCATATCGATGACCAGGTATGCACATGAGTGGATATTCTGGTTGTACGACGACCCTACTGCAAACGCCGTTCAATCGCTCCAGCTGCTGTCGTGGGTATTTGTGCCGGTTTGTATGATGTATATTTTTTCTACGCTCTTGACGGCCGGAAACCATCTGCGACAAATGAACACCTTGTTGGCTGGCATTGTCGTCTTAAACATTATTTTATTGATTTTCCTCATTCCTGGCATGGGCATACCTGGAGCAGCATTAGCAGCGTTAATCAGCCAGGTTTTTGTAGCTGGCGGAATGATAGTATTGGCTTTTCGGAGCATGCCGCTTCAATGGTCTGGAGCGCTTTTTTTACGAATTAGCCTTTTTTCCGTGGCCAGTATCCTTTTTCTTTTCCTTCCCATGCCCGAAGTTCTCCCCTGGCAATTTAATTTTGCAGGATTATTTGTAATGATTTTGCTTTTGGCGGTCCTTTTTGGCCTTTTGCCAATGGGAAGATTCATATCGATCCTTAAAGCGCGTGTGGCACGCTAAAGCGTTTTCCTAATTTTGTTCCTCAATCCATACGGATGACATCAAATGATAGCCTGGTAGGTATTTTTCAAACACTTTTCCGCTGGCGGAAAGCACTGATTCGTGTTACACTGGCAGTGGGCATCCTCACAGCGCTGGTTTCGCTGTTTTTGCCTAATTACTACGAAGCGTCCACTTCGTTTTATGCGGCCAGCGTGGACATGACAAATCCGGATGGCATCTTTGGCCCTCCCGGAAAAGCAGTAGAATATTTTGGTAGCGGAGCAGATAGGGATCGTATCCTGACCATTGCAAGCAGTGCTCCTTTTTATGACCAGATGATCGATACATTCAACCTTTTTGATCGATATAACATCAAACAAACGGATCCTAAAGCCCGGGAAAAGGCCCGTATGAAATTTGCCAAACACTGCCAGGTGGTAGAAACCAAATACGATGGTATTCAGATTACCATGGAGGATAAGGACCCCAAAGAGGCGGCTATTCTCGCCAATGCGGCCCGGGAGATCATCGGACAGATAGCCATTCAATATGTGCGCCAGACCCAGGAGCAAATCCTCCATACCCTCGATGGGAGTATCAACCAAAAGCAGGCATACCTTATAGGGCTTTCGGATTCATTAAACCGTATCCAGCAGACCACCGGCGTGTATGATACCGAAGACCAGAATAAAAATATCGGGTTGATGCTTTCTTATAAAACCATCGAATTGGCCGGAGATAAAGCCAAACTCGAATCCTATCGGAAGATCGGTTACAACAACCGGGATACAATTGCCAATGTAACAGCGCGTATTGCCGCACTGGAATCACAGTTGGCAGATCTAACCGGCAAAACCAGTGGTGGCGGATTTGATATTGCCCGCTTCAATGCAGGTTCTGGCCTGGTCGCTGCACTGCAACAGCAATACGACAACACCAAAAACCAGATGAGCTACGAAATAGAAAAGGCAAAACATCTTCGTGCCATTATGGAGGGCAATACCTCTGCGATCATACCTTTTGAAACGGCAATGGCACCCGTGTCCAAATCACGACCCAAACGCAGCATCCTGGTATTGAGCGCCATGTTTTTAACCTTTTTATTTGGCAGTCTGGGTGTGTTGCTCCTGGAGCAGTATCGCAAAATAAATTGGAAAGACCCCGAATATGCCGGGTAGCCATCCCCTACCGGCAATGCTGCAACATACCGGCCTGGACCGGTATTGGTATGCGTTTGCCGGGTTTATGGTGCTTTGTATTACCCTTGGTGTCTATTTGCAGATGCCGGAACTCATGTTGGTGCCGGGTCTGCTGCTCTTTGCAGCCTGGACTGCACTGGATATCAAACCCATCTTTTTTCTCCTGCTTTGTTTTTTGCCTTTGTCCTTCGAATTTCAGGTGACCGAGTCGCTCGGCACGGATCTTCCTACCGAACCATTGATGCTCCTCCTGGCCGGAACAATCGTCCTTAAGGCCTTTTACCAACCGGATACCATCCGACTCAATCATCTTTTCGACTGGCTGCTGCTGGTTCATTTTGTATGGATAATAACCACCGTCGTATTTGCTGAGATTCCTCTGGTTGCTTTAAAGTTTCTGCTTGCCAAAACCTGGTATATCCTCGCATTTTATACCCTGGGTCGTCTGGTACTGACCAATCCACAACGATGGCATTTGGCCATTTGGCTTATACTCGTGCCTCTTGCGCTCACGCATTTCATTGCAATGGTTCGCTTCCGCGAATTTGACTTTGCTTTTGCCGATGTCAACCGTGTAGTGGTACCCTTTTATCGCAATCACGTGACCTTCGCAGCTTTGGCCGTGGTGGTCCTTCCGTATGGATGGTACCTATTCAGAGCCTACAAGGGCCATTGGATGGCCAGAAGTTTCATTTTTCTGTTGTTGATGATTATACTGGTAGGGGTGCAATTTTCCTACACCCGTGCAGCCTATGTCGCTTTGGTCGGAGCTATACTGGCTACATTCCTGATTCGGTTTCGATTGATGGTGCCTGCAATTGGCGTGGCCTTGATTATTGCCGTAGCGTTTTTATCCAATGTCGTTCAGAAAAACCGCTATCTGGATTTTGCCCCGGATTATAACAAAACGATCACCCATCAGGAGTTTACAGATCTCTTGAATGCAACCTACAAGTTGCAGGATATTTCGACCATGGAACGGGTATATCGCTGGGTCGCGGCCTTTTACATGATTGCTGATCGCCCGGTCACCGGCTTCGGACCCAATAATTTTTATGAAAATTACGAGCAGTACACCGTGAAAAGCTTTCGAACCTATGTGAGCGACAATCCGGAAAAATCAGGGATGCACAATTATTACCTGATGATCGCTGTCGAGCAGGGCATCGTCGGGCTCTTGATCTATTTTTTGTTGATGATATATGTATTGGTACGGGGTGAGCGGATCTATCACGAAACCATCGAGCCGCGGCGCAAAGCCCTTGCCATGACCGCTTTGGCCAGTCTGGTAGTGATCCACCTTTTACAAACAATGAATGACCTTGTCGAGACAGATAAGGTGGGGCCGTTTTTTTTCCTGGCTATGGCGCTACTGGTGATGGTTGATCAGTTTAATCAACAGTCACGGACCGTCGCACTTCCACCTTCAGGTCCTTATCGTCCCCAAAACGACGCCGGCTAATCTGGGAAAAAGAAAGGCTTTTGTCCGGACAATACAGCAGAGTGCCGGTGGTAGTATGAAGTGGGTTTTTTACCCGGGTATAGATAAGGATACTGTCAATCTGATTGGCTTGTTGGCTGATGATCATTTTTTGAACCTGAAGGTCCTCATCGTCCGCTTTGTACACGTATTTTTCTGCATCGCCGGTTCGCAGGGTATCCACTGTATAAAGGTCTTTCCAGGCGGGCTTGTTTATATCCAGTTGGGAGAGCATTTCCAATTCGGCTTCCCAAGTGTAGGCATCGAAATGCTGGTTCTCAACCTTGCCATCGAGCGTAACGGATTTATCTACAGCTACACCGTTTTGCAGTCGGTTCCGTTCGCCAGTCGTGTACGCTTCCAGGTCAAAAAACCAATGCTCGGTGGAGCGTTTTTCAGGGTTGGTACAGGCCAATAAAACACAGGAAAGCAGGAACAGCGAACGCATCATTTGAGGGGGATTTCAAGCAGGACTTCACCATCCATCACGGCGGGCGGTGAGATGCCGAGCAGATAAAGCAAGGTGGGTGCAATGTCGGCCAACTTGCCTTTTTTTATACCACACGGCACATTGTCCGGAGAAACATAAATAAAAGGTACGGGGTTCATTGTGTGTGCGGTATTCGGTGTGCCATCCGGATTGATCATGCAGTCGGCATTGCCATGGTCCGCCAGGATGATCAGATGATAACCGGCTTCCATCGCCAGCGGAACTAACCGCTCCAGGCAGGCATCTACCGTTTCGGCGGCGCGTTGGGCTGCTTTGAATACGCCGGTATGGCCCACCATATCCGTATTGGCATAATTGAGACAAATGAAATCCGGCGCTGATTGGCGGATAAAATCCAGGACCTGACTGGTGACTTCGACGGCACTCATTTCCGGTTGCAGATCGTAGGTAGCTACTTTGGGCGAGGCGATCATCCGGCGTTCTTCATGGGGAAAAGGCAACTCCCGTCCGCCTGAAAAAAAGTAGGAAACATGGGGATATTTTTCTGTTTCCGCTATGCGAAGTTGTGATTTCCCATGTAAGGCCAGCACTTCGCCCATGGTCAGGTTGAGGTTATCTTTTTCATACAGGACCGCTACATGTCGGAATGAAGCGTCATATGGGGTCATCGTAACAAAGTGGAGGTCCAGCGGTTGCATATTTTGCTCGGGAAAAGCTTGCTGCGTCAACGCCGCTGTCAATTGACGGGGTCGATCGGTCCGGAAATTGAAAAAGAGGACGATGTCACCGGATTGGATGGTGCCACGAGGTGTACCCGCTTCATCCGCAATCCAAACCGGTTCCAAAAACTCATCGGTAATGCCCTGTGCGTAACTGGCTTCCATCGCTTCAGCGCCATTTCGAACCGCTGTGCCTGTAGCATGGACCAGCAGATCATAAGCTTTTTTAATGCGTTCCCAGCGTTTGTCGCGGTCCATCGCATAATAGCGCCCTACCAGGCTGGCCAGATGCACATGGGGTGTAGAGGACAGGTGATGCTCCAGGGTGCGGATAAAGCCGGCTCCTGTCTCCGGTCCGGTATCCCGTCCATCCGTAAAACCGTGAATAAAAGCCTGTTGCACACCTGATGATTCGATGATGCTGCACAGTGCCTTGAGGTGATCGATATGGGAGTGGACACCCCCATCCGAGATGAGACCCAGCAGATGGATCGGCTTATCTTCGGTGCGGGCTTTTGACAGGGCATCCAGCAGGACAGGATTGGAAGCCAGCGAGCCGTCGCTGATCGCTACATTGATCCGGGCCAGCTCCTGGTAAACGACTCGTCCGGCGCCAAGATTCATATGACCCACTTCTGAGTTGCCCATTTGACCCTCCGGCAGACCGACAGCAAGCCCATGCGTGGTCAGCGTGGCATGCGGACAGGTGGCCATGAGATGGTCAAAAAAGGGTGTTTTTGCCTGGGCAATGGCATCTACAGTGGGGTCCGGACCAATGCCCCACCCGTCGAGGATAATGAGTCCGACTCGCTGTGCGTAGGTCATGCAGCGAAGGTACAAAGGGGAACGGCTATTGAAGGGCTCTTAGTTGATAAGGATGTTTTTGGCAGAAACCGACTTTGTAGTTTTAATAAAGCACGTACATTAGAACATTCTAATGTGCACAATATTAGGTTATTACCTAAAAAAGTAATATCATTGCAAATGGAAAGAAGTTTAAATTACAAGCCTACAAGCCTACAAGCCTACAAGCCTACAAACTATGGCTCATGGCCCAATTGAGGCCTATAAAAGATAGTTCATATTTCCGAATTATTGGGACTTATATTGGTTTGATTTTCCTGTGTGACTATTCCCTAACATCCATTTCTCTATATTTTAATGGATTTGGTTTTACACCATTTAGCACAATCTTTTCCAATTAATTAATCACTCGAAATCATGAAAAATATACAATTCATAATATCAACACTTCTCGTTCTCGGTCTATTTAGCGCCTGCAAGAAAAAGTGTGATTTAGAGGATTTCGAATGTGAGCAAAAACAATTAGTAGAAGTGGACTGCAATTGCGTATGTCCTCAGAATAACTTAACACTAAATTACACAAGTCCCTTTGACGGAAAGTACATTTGTCAAAGCTTCACTCCTAATACTATCTTAGGGGAGTACTATGTCCATGATAATTATAGTTTTAACTCCTTCTCATGCAATCGAATTCTTGAGGTTTTTGAGGTGGCCTTTGTTGATTATAAATATGGGAATGATGTACCTTATGGTTCATTCGATCAAGGTATAATTTCCTCCATTTTTTCTCCCGGACCTGTTTTTTATTGTAAAGATGAAAAGAGGGATACCTTGTTTATGGATGATGTGTGGGGATTTTGGCCTTTCAATGAATTTTGGCTGTGTGATGATAACACCTTATTTTCAGGCTATGCTATCCGAACTGATACTGCATTAGATTGGAAATTAGATCTATACTACCAAAAATCCGTTTACGAAATAGGGATTGATAAAGTAGCTCCAGATACTACTGTCCATATCCATATGCCACGTTTACTTTAGGAATAAAGAAACATTATATTGAAAGTCAACTTCTGATTGTTCGACTGGACTGCCATATTGTGCACTGCGCAGCTATGATTGCATTATTTGGGTACCCTAGTTAAACTTGATTCAGGCGACATGGAACTAAACATGGTCCCGTATGAGTTTTAAGGTGAAGGTTGATCGAATGTCAGCCTATTGTGTATTTTTAGATTTGAAAACACCAATAATGCGTCATCTAATCCTTTTGTTTTCTAGTTTTCTTCTGACCATACCCTCGATCTTATCGGCTCAATCCGGTGTTTTACAGGAGGTTGGGCAGGCATTGCGCAAGGGTGATGCTGCCGGCGTGGCGGCTCACTTTGATCAGCAGGTGGTCCTTGATTTACTGGGGAAAGAAGCGATCACTACCAAAGCGGATGCACAGCGCATGTTGCAGGAGTTTTTCAAAACCCACAATCCGTCCGGCTTCAAACAATCACATAGTGGCTCCTCACAGGGAAAAGATTCACATTATCTGATTGGAGATCTGAGTGATGCAGCCGGCAAGTACAGGGTATATCTGTATTTCAAAACGACTGGCGGCAAGTACCTCCTGCAGGAATTGCGTATCGATCAGTAAACCCCTTCCCTGATTCGCTGTGCCGCCTGGGCCAGTAATTCTTCGGTTTTGGCAAAACAAACTCGCGCTACCCGGCTGTCCTTAGGCGCATCCTGATAAAACGGTGATATCGGTATGAGCGCCACCCCACAGCGTTCGGTATACTGTTTGCAAAAGGTCCGGTCATCTTCATCACTGATCGCGCTGTAATCCAGCAACCCAAAGTATGTTCCCGCACATTGCAGCGGCTTTAAGGGTGAATCCTTTATCGCATCAAAAAAATAATCGCGTTTGGCCTGATAAAACGCATCCAGTCCGAGCCAGGAATTTTCGTCTTCCATGAAGTGTGCCAGCGCTACCTGCGCAGGTGTGTGCACACTGAATACTTCAAACTGATGCACTTTTCGATATTCGGCTGTCAATGCAGCCGGAGCGACAATGTATCCGGTTTTCCATCCCGTGGCATGAAAGGTTTTACCAAAAGAAAAGGTCACCATGCTGTGTGCAAACAGCTCAGGATCACGCAAGACACTGTGATGTTGCTGCCCGTCAAATACCAGGTGCTCATACACTTCATCACTGAGCAGGATCAACCCATGTTCCAGTACGATGGCTTTTAATGCAACGAGATCATCCGCTCCAAGGATAGTACCCGTTGGATTATGGGGATTATTCACGATAATCATCCTGGTCCGGGGAGTGACAGTGGCGCGGATCCGGTCCCAGTCAGGTCGAAAGGAAGGGGGTAAAAGCGGAACGGGTCTGGGGACACCACCCGCCAGCAACACGGCAGGCAAGTAACAGTCGTACGCCGGTTCCAGCATGATCACTTCATCGCCGGGATGAATAGTCGCCTGGATGGCACAAAAGATGCCTTGTGTGGCGCCCGCCGAAATAGTTATTTCCGATACCGGGTCAGGAAAAAACCCATAAGACGATTGAATTTTACCGGCAATGCGCTCCCGGAGTGCGGGCCAACCGGGCATAGGGGCATATTGGTTAAAGCCATTGTTCATGGCCTCGGTCACCAATTCGCGCAGTCGCTGGGGCGGATTAAAATTGGGAAAGCCCTGGGCCAGATTGATGGCCTGATGTTCGTTGGCCAGGGCTGTCATGACAGCAAATATGGAGGTGCCTGCCTGGGGCAATTTAGAGGTCATGTGGTGTATTGTTGAAAGATCTCATCAATAGCCTTCGCCAGCTTCCGGTCTTTCTCTGTTATAACATTTCCTGCACTGTGGGTCTGCAACCGGATGGTTATTTTGTTATAGGTATTGGTCCATTCCGGATGGTGATCCATTTTATCGACGACTACGGCGACCTCCTGCATAAACAACATCGCTTCCTTGAAATCGGCAAATACAAATTCGCACTCCAGCGCTTGATTTATCTCTTTCCAGGTCATTTTTATTAATTGTATCGCGCTTTGTTAATAAGGTACTTCACTTTTTGAGACGGAAGTCTAACGCTCTTGCCATTGGCCCGAATCCAGGTGGAGTAAGGCATCTGTCAAAAGATCGATGGTACTCTGCACGTCCTGTTTATGGACCATTTCGATGACCTGGTGGATATGGCGTGTAGGGATGGATAAGGCACCGGCAATCGCACCGTTTTTGCCATAGCGCTGCACCGCTGCCGTATCGGTGCCGCCAGCCGGGAGGATTTCCGGTTGCCAGGTCACCTTTATCGCCTCGGCCCGGTCCCGGAGATAGTCCACCATCCGGGGATCACAAATGGTCATGCCATCCATGATTTTTATCGCCACACCCTTCCCGAGTTTGGTCACGTTTTCATGAGGTTGGGCACCGGGCACATCAAAGGCTATCGTGGTATCGAGGACGATACCAAAATCCGGATTGATCCGATGGGCGGCGGAGATGGCTCCGCGAATCCCGATTTCTTCCTGAACCGTAAAGACAGCATACGTATCATAAGGCAGATCCTTTCCTTTCAGCGATCGGAGGGCTTCCAGAAGGATGAATACAGAGATCCGATTGTCGAGCGACTTGCTGTTGAAGCAATCGCCCATTTCGATCAGATGGCGTTCCCGCGTGACCGGATCACCGATGCGGACTATTTTTTTTACTTCTTCGCCGGGAAGGCCTGTATCAATAAAGAAGTCCTCGATCTGGACCGCTTTATTGCGCTCCTCTGCCTTCATCAAATGGATGGGTTTGCTGCCCATCACACCAATGATATCTTCCTTGCCATGTACAATCACCCGCTGAGCGGTGAGTGTTTTAGGATCAAAGCCACCCAGGGGTATAAAGCGCAAAAAGCCCTCATCATCGATGTGGGTGATGATAAAACTGATTTCATCCATGTGTGCTGTCAGCATCACCCGACGATCCTGCCGACCTTTGCGAAATGCGGTCAGGTTGCCCATAGCATCGGTACTGATGTCATCGACTAATCCTTCCAGCTGTTCTTTTAGAAAACCGCGGATGCGATGTTCAAAACCCGGAGCCCCCGGTATTTCGCAGATGCGCTTTAGCAATCCGATGTCCATTCGTGTCGTTCTATTGATAAGAAAGGCCGAAATTAGGCAAAAGGACGTTATTTGTTCATAAATCCAACTTTCGCCTGTGTCTTTATATTACCGTGATATTCGAAATTTTTTAGGCAAGCTCACGGTACGCAGGGTTTGGAATGTGTCATTGTTGGTTATTTCTTACTATCTGACCCGTCTATTTCGAAAGCCGATCGTCCTGGGGCTGCCGATGACGGTATCCATTGAACCGACCACAGCGTGCAATCTCCGCTGTCCGGAATGCCCCAGTGGTTTGAGGGCATTTACCCGTGAGACGGGCAATCTGAAGGCTGATTTTTTTCGAAAGACGATCGATACGTTGGCACCGGATCTGCTTTATCTCATTTTTTATTTCCAGGGCGAACCCTATATCAATCCGCTTTTCCTGGAGATGGTCCACTATGCGCACCAGAAAAAACTTTATACCATCACATCTACAAACGGGCATTTTCTTGATGATGCCCGCGCTCGCGCCACGGTTGAAAGTGGTCTGGATCGGCTGATCATCAGTGTGGATGGCACTACCCAGGAGACGTATGCGTCCTATCGCATCGATGGCCAACTGGAGAAAGTGCTGGAGGGAGCTAGTAATGTCGTACGGTGGAAAAAGGCCCTTGGGTCCTCGACACCGCATATTGTATTCCAATTCCTGGTCGTTCAACATAACGAACATCAGATCCCGGACATCTACCGGCTGGCAGCCGAAATCGGGGTGGATGAGGTCAAATTAAAAACAGCGCAGGTGTATGATTATAGTCAGGGCAATGTCCTCATTCCATCCGATCTGCGTTACAGTCGCTACCTTCCAAACGGCGATGGAAGCTGGTCGCCCAAACACACGCTGACCCGGCATTGCTGGAAGCTTTGGCATGCTTGTGTGATCACCTGGGATGGGCTCGTTGTCCCCTGTTGTTTTGACAAGGATGCTTCTCACCCCCTGGGCAGCCTGAAAGAAATGACCTTCCAGTCACTTTGGCGGGGTGAGGCCTATACCGCATTCCGATCGGCTATACTCAAGGGTAGGGATAACATCGATATTTGTACCAACTGCACGGAAGGGTGCCGGGTGTGGGGATAGAATTATTCTACTCGGACCACCATTGGTAAAGATCATCGCTTCCCCCATTGCGGGTAGAGCTGAAATAGCCCCCGCGGCCATCAGGTAAGAGATAAAATGTAATGTCATCCATAGGGCTATTGATGGGGAGTCCTACGTTTTGGGGTGTTGTCCAGGTATTGTCTTCAAGAATGGATGTGACAAAAATATCGTAGCCTCCAAATCCGGGATGTCCTTTTGATGCAAAAAACAAACGTCCATCCGCGCTAAAAAACGGGAAACCTTCATGTACCCCAGAGTTGACCTGCGGCCCCATATTGTCGGGTTTGTTCCAGGCTTTACCATTCCAGCGGCTGATCCAGAGATCAAGGCCGCCCACCCCGGATGGTCGGTCACTGGCATACACGAATAGCAGCCCATCGGGTGAAATAGCCGGATGGATCATATTGTGTGCAGTATTGGCAAAGGAAACAGGTTCGGGATGAGACCAGCGGTCGGAGCCGGTGCGCTGGGCGGTATAGATCTGCAAAGGATAAAGGCCCCGGTCATTGGGTTCCTGGACATTTCGTGTAAAATATACCGTATTGCTGTCCGCCGAAAAAACGGCATATCCGACATTGATATTCATTTCATTGAGTCTGCTCGTCCAGGGTTGGGGGATGGTCCAGGTAGAGTCGGTAAGCGGCTCCGTATAAAACAGACTCAGGTAGTGTCGTCCGGTCCATTTTGATTTTTCCTGGAGGAGTTTTATCCCTGGCGATCGATCGGTGGTAAATACGAGGCCACCATTCCAAGGAACGGCTGCGTGTTCGTCGGCATCCGAATTAAAGGGCAGCGCCTGATATCGGGCGGATGGAAACAAAGGAGCTATGCGGTCAATGATCAGGCAAGCATCGGCACGTTGGAGGGCAGTAGAATCTTCCGGGACTGCGGCAGCATACTTCAAAAACCACGCGCGGGCTTCCTCATACCGTGCATTGGACATGAGCGCTTCACCATAAAGAAACCACATATTTTCCCTGACCTTATCCATGTGGACCAGGGTATCGAGTAAAGCGGCGGCTTTTGTCCAGTCGTTCGTCAGGCTATAACACTGGGCCAGTTTCTGGGCGATCGCAACTCGAAATTTTTCTCGGACGGCGACTTCATAGATCGGGATGGCGGAGGTGTATGCCCGTTCTTTATACCATTTGTCTGCTTTGGATACATCAGCTTTTTGGCCCTGTACCATACAGGGCAGCATAAGCGCCAACACATGACTGATAAATAGAATATATGTAACTTTAAGCATGGTTAGCGTGTTAAGCTGCTATGCTAAACGAAGTTTTCATCCAAAATAATACCACTATGCGATCTATTGTTACTCTCCTCCTGATTTTGCCTGCATTATTGGTCTTTGGCCAGGACAACTCAGGCAAGCCCACCTACTATGTCAGCGAAGGCGCCCGTGATTTTGTATCGGGAACACAAAATGCGCTCATTATTGAATTGCCCGGCGTCGAAGATAAGATGGCCGAAAAAGTTTGGAAAAACTACATCGACAAATTTGGCGGCAAGACAAAAAAAATGAAGGAGATAAAGGGAACAATTACTACGGATACCGAGATATATCCTGTCGGTGGATTGGAAAAAATGAACCTGTATTCCAGGGTAGAAGAAACTAAAGAAAAGACCACAGTGACGGTTTGGTTTGAATTAAAAAGCGGCATGGTCCGGTCTGACGACAACCTGAAAGCGTATACGGAAGCAGTGAAATTCATGCAGGATTACGGTTTGCAAGTCAATATAGCCCAGGTCGAAGAGACACTGGAAGCAGAGGAAAAAAATCTGAAAAATCTGGAGCGGGACATGGAGAAACTGAAACGGGATAACACCAATTATCACCGGGATATCGAAGTGGCCAAAGAACGAATCGCTAAAGCAGAAAAACAAATCGAAGAGAATGTGAAGGACCAGGGCCGGACTGATGAAAGCATCAAGGTCCAGCAGGAAAAAGTAAAAGAAGTACAGACCAAACTGAGCACACTAAAAAGGTAAGAAGGTGACTTTTTCATCTGATGAGATGAAGAACCCAGACAACACCTTTTGTTTTAAATACATCACTTGTATATTCGTTGAATTTATATGTGAATGTTTTTATACACTTTATCCCCTTGTCAGCTTCCAGCGGCAAGGGGATAGTTTTTTGAATCGACAAGGCATAAGCTATTGTATAACACTAATTTGTAATAGGTATGTGCAAAACACATCGGGCAATTTAAATGAAATAAACGCGATTGTTTGAGTTACTACCACGTTTTCCACAGGGTGTGTGAGGAATCAATTCACGCCACAAAACGTTTCATTTCAGGTCACGGGAAGGATAGATGTACTTTTGCAACCCGAACCCCCCTCACATGGCAGAAGCAAATAACCCAACAAAAAAGCAGACCAATTTCCCTGCCCGTCGTCAACGCGAGGGAGACATGTCCAATTTGGTGTTTGGGAAGTTGCCCCCGCAAAACAGGGACCTCGAAGAGGTGGTTCTGGGTGCATTGATGCTCGATAAGGATGCACTTCCCATGGTATTGGAAGTCCTGAATGCCGAGTCGTTTTATGTCGATGCGCATCAGCATATCTACCAGGCGATGCTCAATCTGTTTGAGCAATCCAAGCCCGTCGATATGCTGACGGTATCCGAGGAGTTAAAGCGCATGGGCAAGCTGGAGGGTATTGGTGGTCCTTATACTCTTGTAGAGCTTACCAACCGGGTAGCGTCTTCGGCCAACATTGAATATCATGCGCGTATCATAGCGCAGAAGCATATCCAACGCGAACTCATTCGCATCTCGAATCAGACGATCAGGGATGCCTACGAAGATTCGACCGACGTATTTGATCTTCTGGACGAAGCCGAATCCGGACTGTTCAAGATTACCCAAAACAACATCAGCAAAAGTTATGAGCCTTTGGGTGCGCTGAGTGGTCTGGCGCTGAAGCAGATCGAAGAATTGTCCAAGAAAGAGGACGGCATGACGGGAGTGCCTTCTGGCTTCCGCAATCTGGACCAATTGACCAGTGGTTGGCAGTCTTCTGACCTCATCATCATTGCTGCGCGACCCTCTATGGGTAAAACAGCTTTTGTGCTGAATATGGCGCGCAATGCCGCTGTCGATTTTAAAAAGCCGGTGGCAATTTTCTCCCTGGAGATGGGCAATCTGCAATTGGCCATGCGTCTGATTTCTGCTGAGGCAGAGGTGGAGGGTTCGCGCCTGCGCAACGGCAAATTGCAAAATGATCAGGAATGGCAACGGGTGCATCGGGCCATTGAAAAATTTAATGATGTCCCCATCTTTATTGATGATACGCCCGGTATAAATATCTTCGAACTGCGGGCCAAGTGTCGCCGGCTGCGCAAACAGCATGGCATCGAAATGGTCATCATCGACTACCTGCAGTTGATGTCCGGCACCGGCGACGGCAAGGGCAACCGCGAACAGGAGGTAAGTGGTATTTCAAGGGCGTTGAAAGGAATGGCCAAGGAGTTGGGTATTCCGGTCATTGCATTGAGTCAGCTCAGCCGGAGTGTGGAGTCGCGTGGTGGCAGCAAGCGTCCAATGCTTTCCGACCTTCGTGAATCGGGAGCCATCGAGCAGGATGCGGATATCGTGACATTCCTTTTCCGCCCTGAATATTACGGTATCTTCCAGGATGAGGATGGACGAGATACGCAGGGACTAACAGAAATTATTGTAGCCAAACACCGGAATGGTGCCGTAGATACGGTGCGCCTGCGATTCATCAAGCAGTTTGCGCGATTTGCGGATTGGGAAGACGGCAGCTTTGATGATATGCCGATGCCTGATCCTATGTCCAACCCGGGCGGATTTAATATGATTACCCGGTCTTCCCGGATGAATAATGATGATCAGATTCCATTTTAGGGGGTTGTTGGGTTATTGGGTGGAGACCGGTGACGGAGGACCGAAGACGGAAGACCGAGGACCGAGGACCGAAGACCGACGTGGAGGACCGAAGACCAGGGTGGATCGACACCCCGACAACCATGACAACCCCGACACCAATAACCTTCGACTTTAAGACTTTCGACCTTAGGACCTTCGACCTTAAGACCTTCGACTTTTAGACCTTCGACCTTAAGACCTTAGGACTTTCGACCTTAGGACCCATTTAAATCCCCAAGCAAAAACCGGATAAACCCCTCCATGATACTGTCCAAATACCAGACAAAAGGTGCACAAAACCTATCTCATCCCTCCATCATACCCCCTTCATACCTACATCATCCTCATGAATTACGTAGTCTAGTGACGCAATGAAGGCGAAGCTGAAAAGACGGAGGACGGAAGACGAAATGAGTAGAGCGTGATGAGTGATGAAAGTGAACATAATTTCGGAATAATCTGGAATCTGAGAATCTGGTTTGCGGGATGCGGGTAACGGGGTAAACATTTTTTTTGGCCCCTAACCTCTCACCCTTTACCCCTTACCATTTAGGAGAAGCGGGGTGTTGCGGGGAGTTGCAGGGAATTGCAAGGGATGCTTGACACGCCACACTCCACACTCGACTCTCCACACTTTTTTGGCAAATTACCTCTTACCCTTTACTCCTTACCATTTACGAGATGCGAGGTGTCGCGGGGTGGTTGCAGGGGGATTAAATCAAACAGCGCAGCCCAAACGGCGCAGCCATCAAACAACGCAGCCCAAACAAGGTGGTTATTGGGTTATTGCGTTATTGTGTTGTTGCGAAAAAACCGGGACCTAGTGAATCTGGAATTTGGGAATCTGGAAAAGCAATTGGTAATTTGTTCAAACAGTACAGCTCAAACGGCACAGCTATCAAACAGCGCAGCTCAAACGATAGGATAGGGGTTTATTACTGTTGTATAACTGTTGTATTACTTTATCATTACTTTATCATAACAGTAGTAGCTCTTTAAAAAGTCAATTCCTGTATGTCAGGTGGGAACCGAGAAAAGATAGTGGAATAATCTGGAATCAGATTAAAGCACAGGTATTCGGAATGAACTTTTCTCGCAACCCATCGCCTAAATAGTAAGCGGTAAGGGGTCAAGGGCCATTCTGAACCAACCCGCAAGCCGCCCCAGACTAATACCGGACTAATAACGGACTAATAACGGACTAATAACGGGCTAATAACGGACTAATAACGGACTAATAACGGACTAATAGAAATGCACAATTAAGGTCTATATTTGCATGTATAGCAGCACCTTACGTGATCTATTGTCAGGATGGTTTCGCAAAAGGTTCCCACACAAAAATTTTAGCCTTTAGATTTGATGACGGGTGGTTGAGCGCACTTTTGGCTCAATTCATAATCGACCCATTTAATTAAAACGAAAAAATCAGGTGGCCTATTGTATGGAATAGAGCGGGGGGGGCAAGAGTCGAGAGGGGCGTTTAGAGCTTGGGAAGTTTCAGGTTCTTTGTTCCAGGTTCTTTGTTCCAGGTTCTTTGTTTCTAAGTTCTTTGTTCCAGGTTCCTTGTTCTGAGTTCTAGGTTCTTTGTTTCTAGGTTCTTTGTTCTAAGTTCTAAATTATCCGATTCTACAATTTTACCATTCTACCTCATTCTACATTCACCATTCTACTTTCTACAAATAGTTAACCGCAGGACATTTAAATCAAACAGCAGAGCCCAAACATTGAAACTACGCAGCAACAACGATAAAAGTCATTTTATGCTTGTTGTCATAGTTGTCGTTGTTGTCATGGGTGTCATGGGTGTCATGGGTGTCGCAATTTCATGCTTACTGACAAATACTTCAAGTTGAAGAGTTGAACCGGTTATTTGGTTATGCGGCTATCCGATGGACCAGAAGTGAGCTTACAACTATCAATAGGCTGCTGTGCTAGAAGAATACTTATCTAATTGCCACAAAGGCTGAAGGAGCACAGGGGACACGAAGGCGAAGGGAGTCGAATGATACTCAGGCCAGCTATACTTTTACCTCTTAACCTTTTAGGAATACCAATTACCTCGTCCGGTAACGAGACGCAGTACACGAGTTAAAATACTCAGGAATTAGACCTTTCAATTCTTTGGTTATACAATTCTACAGAAAGAAATAGTTCTGCCCCGTTTATTAAACCCTGGACCCTGCCTGCTGTGGCATTATTCCAAGTAGAAATACTCGTTTTTAGATACAGCAACCTCTTCTTTTTATAATTACACTATATAATGGATTCAAAATGACTACTACCAAATGTTAAATTATGGAATTTTTAGACAAAAAACTTGCATTTTTAATATTGGTATTTTACATTGCAACATATTTCATTACAAGAATTAAATTCACGGTATGACAATGCATACCTATCTATAGTATTCTGTATTTTATAACCCTCTTAATATTTTATCATGTTAGTTATCTCGAAAACCAATGCTCAAGACAGAAGATCACATCTTGCTGATTTTCAACTAATTACCCCCCCCCCCATTTTTTATATGGGTTGAATCAGATTTCCGACTGGGCAAGTCGGTGCTCTAAGACATTATTATTCTTAATTCTTTTGACTTGCTCGATATGCTCTACAACGACAACGCTTCTTGCCCAACCCTCCTGCAATGATTGCAAACCTTCTGGCGGACCTACATACAAGTGTATAAGTGGGAATGTTAGCGATCTAATTATAAGTGGTGACTTACTTCCATATTCGTCTGCGCTTACAACACCACAATATGTAGTTATTGAAGGAAACCTTACAATTGATGTGCCATATGTTTTTACAAACTCCTCTGTATTGATACCTCTCCATAATAAGGGTATTAAGGTATCTCAAAATAAAGATTTCAAAATTCAAGATTCTGAAATTCGAGGATGTGATTACATGTGGAATGGAATTGTTTTGGAAAACAAAGCTTTCCTGGAAGTCAAGAACAGCCTAATAAAAGATGCCAAATATGCCATCTCTATTGATGCTGGAGTGGAGGATTTTGTAGGATTAGACGTCATAAATAGTGACTTCGAAGCAAATTATGTGTCATTGAATTTATCACTTAGGAAGTATCCTACTACAACAAGTGACGCTGATATTTCAATTTATAGAGAGAGAGGAATTATTTCTACGAACTTCTATTTAAACGAACCACTACTTCCTGATTATTCGGGAATCATAAATGATGACTACCCGAAAGTAGGCATTTACATTAAAGACATCTCAGAAATAGAATTTGGCGGAAGTGAATTTTACACTGGCGATGAAAATAATTTTACAGGCATAGGCCCCTGTAACGAGGTGTTATGTGATGACGATCCAATCCAATATGCTTTTTTTATTTATCGAACAAATACGACTATTCGTAAAACAAAAATCGATGATATAATCTACGCAGTACGAGCCGTCGGAGCTAGGTCTTTCCCAATAGAAAGAATCACCTATATCGGCTTGGGGTTAGGTGGTGGGGACCCTATTACAATGGAAAATGTACGAAATGCATTCGACATTACCAGAATGGAAGTCATCGCCCATAGCTCAAAAATACAGCGGGGTGGGCCAACGGATAGTAAACTCATGGATTTTGATAGTGATCAATTTCTAGCAGGAGTTTATCAAACACAAATCACTTCCAACATAATAACCAACGCTTCATCGCCTACAATAATATTTACTAATTATGTGATGAATAATGGTTTAGTACTAGGCAATGATATTAGCTTGGCCAATACTGGATATTGGGGTGAGGTAATTGGAGTTCATTTTTCAACCCTGACAAAAAACAATCTAAGTATCTATGAAAATGACATTGAATTAGCCTCAACAGGATCCCAATCCTTTGCCTCCTTTAGAGGAATCCATATTTCCAACCAAGAGAAGGGCGTCATTGCTCGGAACTTAATTGATGGCAGCACGACTAAAAATATTGGCAACATCCGTCTGGATAATTGCGAAAAATTATGGCTCTTTAAAAATAATACTAGCCCTTCAACTGGTCTGCAGTCTACCCCCTTGGCTAAAGGGTTTAAGATTTATGAGACTCGGAATTGTACATATTCCTGTAACAGTGCCAATAATCTATATACAGGCATGGAATATGCAGGTGATTGTACCTATAGTGATCTTCAACGCAATTCAATGAGCTATGATTTTAAAGGATTACACCTCACTGGAAATTTTAATACACAGGTAGGTACTCAGCCAGATCGACAAAACGGATGGGCCGGGACAAATTCATATTCCGGAGGATATGAAGCAATTAACGAAGCGCCTGGGTATAGTGCATCAAAATTTTATGTACCCCAAGCAACAAATTCTGATTATTGGCCGGATCCTTATACTCCTTCAAACTGGTTTGTCAACTCTTCTGGTCCAAGTGGCTACCCTCAGAAGTTACAATGCCTAGATACGATTTATACTCACGAACCAAATGGGCCTGTAGATGCTGATCTAGGCATGGGAGACAATTTGGTTGATCCTGATGACGCGTTGATCTCAGGAGTTTATGACCCAGATTCAATCTATGGTGCTTCAATGATACGCGATGCAGAAATCCAATTATTTGACAAAATGGTCAACTTTCCTGACCTTATTACAAGCAGTATAGATGCTGAGAGCTGGTATGATTCTATGGAACTTTCTAATCTAGGAGTCATCTACACTGTTGACCAAACCTATCGATCTATAGGAACACTATCTGGAACAGATGAGACGACTTTCAACAATTTCCAGGATTCTATCCAACTCCTTCAACAGTTCATCCAGCTCTTACACGATGCTATATATGAAGAAACTGATACGCTGTTGGTGGATTCATTGAGTACTTTACGAGAAGATGCCAGCTTGGATTTACTGGATATACAAAATAGGTCTGAAGCATTTTACGATGGATGGCTATTAGCTCAAATGGACCTTGCTTCGAATGCGCTTGATGATATTAACGGGATTAGCCCGGTGAATACCTGGGAAACCAATTTTATCAATTTGTTACGAATTCTTTTGGAAAGTACAATAAATGAAACTTTTCCCAATTTTTCGACAAACCAAACAGATTCATTGGAAAGCATTGCTGATCAGTGTCGCTATCTAGGTGGAATATCTGTCGTCAGAGCCAGGGGACTGACACTCGGACTTGCAGGATTTGAAGTTGACGAAGATGAATATTGCGATCCTAGGGCTACTGTTAATATTAAAGCGGAATATCTGGATATTCGCCCATTAACTATCTACCCTAACCCAGCTAGTACGGATGCAACAATTGAAATTCCTACTGGCATTGAAAGCGGGAGGATAATTGTACGTGATATAACCGGGAACCAATTGATGGATTTTAATGTACGAACTGGCTATAGTACTTCATATCAGCTATCATTACATCACTTGCCTACAGGTATGTATAATATTTCCCTTTATACTCCTCAACGGACAGTATATGTGGCCCCTTTAAGCCTTCAAAAATAACTAAATGATCCTACCCGAAGGGAAATATGGTTATATTTCCCTTCGGATTTTTCAATCTCCTTCCAATGCTTAGATACTTTCTATTGATTCTTTCTATAATTATAACTCATCCATTGCAATTGCATTCGCAAAAACACGACTACAATTGGCTAAGTGGAAACCATGATTTTGAAGGATTGGGCAATCCTAAATTTGGATATAATATTTTAACCTTTTCCGATACGGCTAAACTAAAAATTAACACATTAAAGAGTTTGAATCTAAATAGCAAAATCAGTAAACAAATAAATTTAGATAATGTCTTTAATGTATATATGTCTAACGAAGCAGGTGAATTGGAGTGGTATTCCAATGGCATGCGAATATTTAATAAGAATCATGAAATAATGCAAAATGGTGATAGCCTGAATTTCGGATTGGCCTGGCCCACTTTTAACAACTTAAGATCTGGTTATCAATGGTTCGATTGTCAGGCTGTGCCAATTAAATCATCTTCTCAAGATCTGAGCCTTATGTCACATATTCGAACAAGTCTTGAACAACATGGCAAGCCAGTAGATTTAATGTATTCATTAATAGATTTGGATAAAAATGATGGTTCAGGTGTTGTTCTTTTAAAAAATAAAATCATTTTAAAGGATACTATAGCGTCTGCAGGATTTGTTCGTCATGCAAATGGGAAGGATTGGTGGCTCTTAGCTTCAAATTTGAATAAATCTAGCTGGAGTATATTTTACATAAATGAATTGGGATTGAATGCAGCACATCAATATGAATATAAATTCAAATCCTACCTTGAAGAAGATGAAGTGATTTTTGCTATTTCTCCCAATGGAGAATATGTGATACGTCCCGCATATTTAGTAAATGACACATTTGATGTACCTAATTCCATATCAATATATAATTTTAATCGGTGCGATGGACAACTGAGCCTAAAAATTCAATTTCGATTGGGTAACATTAATTCATATTTTGTTTCTCCCGTCATTTCTGCAAATAATCGTTTTTTGTATTTTTTAGAACTATATTCCCAAGAAATCTATCAATGTGATCTCGAATCTAATAATATAGGTTTCTCTTGTCAACGCATTGCTAAATCTGATAGAAAATGGGCACCTTTCCCTAGTGGATTTTTCAAAATGGGAATGGGTCCGGACAATAAAATATATATAGCTGAAGGAAGTAGTAACTATGTAATGACTGTTATAAACAAACCTAATCTTCCTGGTCTAGCTTGTGATGTTTATCAGGATTTATTCCTACCATGTTATAATGCGAGCAATGTGCCCAGAAATCCAAACTATCGGCTTGGGCCTCTGGCGAATGGTGATGATTGCGTCACGAAATTTTTTACCTCTGGTCCGGCAGGGGTTACTGTCAAACCATCACCCCAAGGGGGATGGCGTATGTATACTGATAAAGCACAAGTATTGCCCGATGGACCTCTCACCTTAGTTTTATTAGAACAGGATGGCGTCACGGTGCATTGTACAAAAACTTTTTTAAAAAACCAATTTTCACTTAACTTGGTTGATTGTGACCCCCTGCCAGGGATGGAATGGTACTTATACCAGGATTTTGCCACCTTTGCCCGAGGAATTATTGAATGAGTTAAACGATTTAAAATACCATGAAAATACTATTACTTCTGATCCTTACCCTATGCACAGGATCAACAGCTATATGTCAATCCTGTTTATCCGGAGGCATTACGTTTGATTACCAATGGCAGGTAGATGAATTTCCTGTAAATTTCCCTGGTTGTCGTCATATTTTGGGTCACGTGATTATTAGTGACTCAGCCAACATTTTCTATCTAGATAGTTTGTATAGTATAGATTCTATTAGTGGCGATCTCCAACTTTGGCATAATTCAGTACTACCAAACTTTAAAGGCCTGGATCAGCTTACCTATCTTGGTGGAGATCTGAATGTGTATCAATCATCAGGATTGGAAGATTATCATGGGCTAGAAAATTTAACTTACATAAAAGGTGATTTTAACTACGATCAATTTAACAAGGTAGAAAGTTTTGCCAATTTCAAATCACTTACCGAAATAGGAGGTACGTTAAGACTAAACAGTTTAGCTAAGAATCACTTAGATTTTCCAGTTTTACAAAGCATAAGTGGCAACTTATATATCTCTTATACCGATCCAGGGGCCATGGAAAATGGAGAAGATATCATTTTTATTGGACCAGACTCTTTGAAGGTTGTAGGAGGTGATTTGCGATTTGGAAAAGACTTTATTGAAATCAATGATCCTCCTTTCCCATGTCGAGAAATTACCCACATTTTAGGCTTTAATCAATTAGACACGATTGGTGGCACTTTGTCATTTTACTTTTGTAATTATTTGCGCGATGCCAGTGGGCTGTCATCATTAAAATATATAGGAAAGGACCTTGATTTTTATTTGGCGAAGGAATTACAAATGAACTTTCTTAGTCAGGTTGATCATATAGGTGGCAGCTTTATATCTGCCTTTTCTGGCAGAGACACAACCCTAATGTTTTTAAATAAACTCCAACATCTAGGTAAACATTTTTTCCTGTCCATACACAGAACCAGAGATCTACTTCCCTTAAAATCTTTTGCCCAAATTAATGGATCAATTGTCATAAGTTCGTGTTCATTTTTACCTACCTTACAAGACCTGGATAATATTACAACAATTAATGGCAGCTTGACTATTTCTAATAATAACGCTTTAACCACTTTATCTGGATTAGAACTACTGTCTCATATTAAGGATTCACTAATCATCCTTAACAATCCAATTTTATCCTCTATTGAAAATTTATCGCCGAATTTGACATTTAACAAATATCTAGAAATCCAATCCAACTCCCTCCTGAGCATTTGCAATGCAGATCCCATCTGTGCCTATATGGAAGACCCCCTTGCACCGGCCTTGATAGCCGATAATCTACCAGGATGCAACAGTCGCCCTGAGGTGGAGGAAGCTTGTGGCATTGTATACATCCAATCTCCTCAAGCCATGCAATGGCATATCTCTCCTAATCCGGGTGATGGACTTTATCGCATAATATCGGATATACCTCAGGCAGAAATCCAGCTAAGTCTATTTGATCTGCCCGGCAGGCCAATAATGCAGCAATCTTTCATTGCAGGTAATACCCTGGATCTTCAACACCTAGCACCGGGTACCTATTTATTACAAATCCGATATCAGGATCAAACCTGGAATCAACTGATCCAAAAATTGTAACACGGATGCCGCTATTCAAACCTTCTACATTTCTTTTTCAACTCTTCATTATATCTCTTGCTTTCCTGGCAAGTGCTAAGGTCATTGGCCAGGCCACATGGCGATCGCATGCACACGTGGTGAGCGGCTTTGTAGAGTATGCCAATCAGGCTGATGAAGGAATCCAGATTTATGATTTGGGATTGGATAGTATTATTCAAGTTGGCAAAGGTCTTCCATTCCATGTAGAGTCTACGACGGCTACCTTGTCTGATCAGGAAGGCAAATTGCGTGCTTTTAGCAATGGCTGCAGTATTTACCGTGGCGACTTCAGCCCCATGCCCGGTGGTGAGCTGATCAATCCTGGCACTGTTCATACTATGAGTTGTGGTACAGCCGGATATATAGCCGACCAGGGTGCATTTTTTATAGATAAGCCAGGTGCACCAGGAACTTTCTTTTTGATCCATGCTG
>JAGNXB010000087.1 GCA_017985675.1 Saprospiraceae bacterium
GTATTTTAGGCGGAACTTCGGATTTTACATTCCGCCACTTCGCCGACCTGAGCTTGTTTTAGGCGGGTGGTCGTGGAAAAGATTTAAAGTTATCGCACCTATTTGGCGAAGGTGGAATCGGTGGATCCCCATTCCCACCTAAAAAGGCTCCCCCTACGGGTCGGTCAGCTACGTACTGGGGGCGAGCTGTTCGAGGACGGTTTTCAAATACACCCATAAACGAAAGATTGCCGGAAATACAACCTTAAATTGAAGAAGGTTTTAGAAAACGCATCAAAATGCAATCTCACAAACACTTGATAATCAATGTGCAAAAAAGTAGTTAGATAGGAGAAAGTAGAAAGTAGAAAGTAGAAAGTTTAAAGGTTGAAAAGTTTAGGGTTGAAGGTTTCCAGGATTATTCCACCATTCCAACCCCCGGCGGGGGTGACATGATTTTAGCATTAAATAAATAAGCAAATTTAAACCCCCAGCGGGGGTGGCATTTCAAGAAAACGCAACGGCTCATTGGTTGAGTTGCCCAGTGAAAACTTCCGTGATTGCCACAAAGGCAGGCTGCGACGAAGGTTCGCAAAGTATGAAGGGTGCCTGTCAAGGCAGCGTTTTCCCTATCCATATTACTACACAGTTTGGATGGTTGGGCTGCGCTGTTTGGGCTGCGCTGTTTGATCCCCCTGCGACACCCTGCAATGCTCTTACCTCTTACCAATTTGTGAATTGTAGAAAGTTGAAAGTAGAATGTAGAAGGAGGTTTAAAGGTTGAAAAGTTTAACGTTTAGTGGACCACGAATTTTCACGAATTAGACCACGAATTTTCACGAATAATCCACATGGAAGTCCGTCATACCCCCGTCCGGTCCTATTTCCATGCCTCGCTTCACGCCTCGTTCCAGATTCCAGATTCTCAGATTCCAGATTATTCCATTCCAGATTATTCCATTCCAGATTCCCAGATTCCAGATTCCCAGATTATTCTAACTGGATAGGTTCTTTAGACCTTAAACCAACATCCCCACAAAACACCCCGCTATTCCCCGCTATTCCCCGCAACACCCTACCGAATAACCGCATAACCGAATAAACCCCTCCCCTTATCTAAAGCGCAACTGAGCCTGAAGGAGTCGATCCGGCAATTCATCATTGCAGGCATGCTGGTAATCCTTATAGGTACAAGGGACCAGACGATGGCGTGCATGGCCGGCATCTTCACGTACGGGCACCTGGATCCACCAGCGCCCGGTGCGACTGCTTTTCCAGAACACAAGGGGATCCGACAGATGGCTGTGATCTACATGGTATTCAATCAGCCCTTCCATACTGATGGGGAAATCTCCCTGCCGCTGGCTTACTCCTTCCAGAAAATACCACACCGCTTGTGCTATCAATTGTGCGGTGATGTGCGACTTATCCTTGGTTGGGCTCCAGCCGCCGATACTCAGCGAACTGAGCTTATCGCTGATGCCCGCAAATCGTGTCAGGTGGCAGATCTCCATCCCATCCAATCCGTTGGGGCCCGGCTGTAGGGTGGCAGGGGCATAACCGGCCTGAATCGCAGAAAAATTGATCGCCAGCATATCCGCATCCCTGATGACGGGTTCAATATCGAGTACATCCTGTTTCAACTGGCCCAAAGGATACAGTTCAAAATGCAGTTCCTCCCGAAATTTTTGCAGCACGGCAGGATCGCATAAATGACGTTGAAAACCAAGCAGGCTGAGGTGAAAAATATGGTTTTCACCGGGCTTGAGCATCCGGTTAAGTAGGGGTAAATCTTTTCCTTTTATTTTAATATCATATTGCGGACGCGCATCGATGATGCAGGTATTTATGCCTTTTATCTTTTCACTATACGCCTGGTATTGACTGAGTGCCAAATCACCGGGTGCACCGAGTATGACTACGGTAAGCCCGCCATCAATCAGCTCGCGAAGCACCTGCACGGCAAAGGTGTGTTGTGACTTTCGCAGATTGCCCAGATCAATAACGGGCAATTTGCCCATGGTACCGGCGAGCGCATATAGCTGCTGGCGCACGAGGCGTGTTGATTTTTCATCAAATCCCAGCAGGGCTACAGCACCCGGTGGCAGCTCAGCCATTTCCGGAAAAAAGGGGGTGATTTTACTCCCCAACTGGTAGGGCGCCCATTTGGATTTGAGTATTTCCTGATCAGGTTGAAGCCAGTGTGCTAACATGACGGCAAAGGTAAAAATTAAACAGCATGAACGCGTTAGAGGGGGTGCTCTCCAGCACGTGACCAGGTTTCTCTAAAACAGCAAAGCCAGCCCCGGAGACCGAAGCTGGCTTTGTTTTCCATAACACTGGAGAGGTTTATTTGTCCTCTACAACGTCAAATTGTACAGTTGCCTGAACCTCTTTGTGAAGGTTCACATTGGCTGTATACGTGCCAAGGGTTTTTACTTCCTCAGGTATCTCGATTTTCCGGCGCTCAATTTCCAGTTGAAGCTGGTCCTTAATAGCTGCTGCGAGCTGTACGTTGGTGACGCTACCGAAGATTTTGCCGCTTGTGCCAGCCTTAGCACCGATCCGCAAAGTAACGCCTGCAAGTTGCTTGGCGATATCTTTATAAAAATCGAGACGTTTGGATTCACGCGCATCTTCAATGCGGATCAGTTCGTTCAGTTTGCGCCGATTTTGGTCATTAGCCACGAGGGCCATACCACGAGGCAGCAGGAAATTACGGCCGTAGCCGGCTTTTACTTTAACGATGGTGTGTTTGTCGCCAACGTTGTCAATATCTTTTAATAGAATGATATCCATGATTTGTGTCTTTAACCGGTGGTCAAATTATTTCATCAAGTCCGCTACAAACGGCAGGAATGCCAGATGGCGGGCACGCTTAACTGCAGTAGCTACTTTGCGCTGGTATTTCAGGGAGTTACCCGTGATACGGCGTGGTAGTAACTTGCCCTGTTCGTTGATGAACTGGAGCAGGAAATCGCTGTCCTTGTAATCGATGTATTTAATCCCGAATTTGCGGAAGCGGCAATATTTGCTGCGTTTGAGTCCGATTTTGGGATTGCTTAAAAACTTGATATCGTCTTTAGTTGCCATTGTCTGATTGGATTAATTAGTTGGAAATAGGTTCATTCCTCTTCGGAAGCGGCTACTGGTGTAACGGGTGCTTCAGGTGCGACAGCCTCAATGGCAGCAGCGGCTACCACGGGTGCTGCGGCTGCTACTACAGGTAGCTCTTCCACAACAGGTGCTGCAACAGGGGCCGGTGCAGGTGCTGCTACAGGTGCTGCAACCGGAGCTGCAGTACGGGTAGAAACGCCTTCGCCTTCGACATGAGCCACCGCTTTGCGTGTGCCCTTGCCAATCAGACCTTTCCGTTTGTCATCGTTAAATTTCACACCGTACTTGTCCAGGGCAGCCGTAAGGAAACGCATGATCCGCTCATCACGGCTCAATGCTAATTCTACCTTAGGAATGAATGCTCCTCCTTCAGACTGGAACTCAACGCAGTAGTATACTCCGGAATTCCTTTTCTTAATGGGATACGCCAACTGGCGCAGGCCCATCTCATCCGTATGCACGATCGTGCAGCCTTCCTGCTGCAACATATCGAGATACGCTTGAGCTGTCGCTTTTATTTCATCGCCCGACAGTACAGGATCCACGATGAAAGTGACTTCGTAATTACGCATGTCTTCTTGTTAAGAATGATTTTTATTAAAAATGGCTGCAAAGATAAGCATTATCAAGACGTTAGCCAACATGTTGTGGTGAATATTTTTGTTTTCCTCCTGCATAAGGAAGGATTTGCTGTGGAAAAACCAAAAAAGAACTAACCAGAGGGTGCCTCTTGATACTGACACCGGGAATTTCGTTAGTCCCGGGATCAGCTATTGCCGTATCATTACAGGATGTTTGTTCATCTGAAAACGTATTATTCCAATCCGGATGCCCAGTTAGAACTACTGCGGCTGCAACAGGCAGGCATTCCCAGTATGTTGCGCCATGAAACCATTCAGAGTATATTTCCGGTGCAGGCCCTTGCCATGCAAATCTGGGTTGAGGAAGCTGATCGGCTCCGGGCATTAGAGTTACTCGATCAAAATGATGCACCGACTGAAACGGAGGAAATACCAGACTACAGAGATATAAGCACGCGCGAAATTAATTTCCTGCGTAGCCAGCAATGGCGCAAACGTGCAAGTCCATGGATATGGATCTTCCTGATCGTTATGATTATACTTCTGCTTCTCGCCGGATGGTAAGGTAGTTTGCCTTAATCCTGTTTAATCCACTTAAGGGGCAACAGCCATGATCGTCTCTTCCACAGGGATGCGAATGATTTCGCCGGGTGTCCACATGGCTTTGGGATTGTGTTCCCGCAACATTTGTTTGTTGGTCAAATGGTACTGACGACAAACCTCGTAAAAGGTTTCCCCGAAGCCGAGCGTGTGGTAAACATAATTCACGGGCTCTCCAACGCCAGCCATAATTTCCGCAATAGCGCAATTATACGTAGCCCCTTCGATGGATGACAGTTTTTCGCCATCATAAAAGGGAAGTACCTCTGCGGAAAACTTCGGCAAATGAAAACGTTTGATGACAGGGATATAAATATGCAATTCCCGGAATCCATCAAACTTTGGATCCGGCTCCATATTATTCCACAAACAAAGCAGGCTCTCTTCCACATCAAATGTAGAAGCGATATGCGCTAATGTCTCGGAAGGTTGCGGCACGTAGTGCATCAATATATATTCCTTTTCAGATTGATGGTCAGCTATGACCTTCTCCGTTTCAAGCTGATTAAATAACATCAACCGCTCTGTCGGCAAAGAGAGATATCCCAACACATAGTCGGCAGCGCGTTTAGGAAGGGTGACCATTATACCTTGCGGCCCGGTTTTGAGGCATTCATCGGTATAGGCGGGATTCAACTGCCGGATCACCTCTACAGGTGTATTCGAAATCTTAGCCAGTTCGTCAAAACACAAGACACGGGGAAGCTGTACGTCACGGGTAAGCTGCAGATCCAATTCAGGAAAAGCGGGTAGCAAATCATGAACGTGGTAATAATTGACCAGGTAGGATGCGGCGAGGAATCGTGGCACATATTTTTGAGTTTCCCTGGGCAAAAACCGGGAAATGGTCCAATAGTCTCTTGATTTGCCGCGTTTGATCGCGCGGTTTACATGTCGGGGACCGCAATTATAGGCTGCAAGCGCCAGTCCCCAATCCTCATATTTTTCATACAACTTGGCCAGATATAAGACCGCAGCTTCAGTAGATCGGTGGACGTCAATACGCTGATCGAGCCCTTTGTCCATCGTCAGCCCAAATCCTTCAGCCGTACCTTCCATAAATTGCCACATACCTGTGGCACCAGCATGTGAAACGGCGAGTGGATCAAAATTGGTTTCTACAATAGGTAATACCCGAAGTTCGAGGGGTAACCCATGTTTTTTGAGGTATTGTTCGATAATTGGGAAGTACATGGCACTCTTGCCGAGCAGCTCCTCTGTAAACTCCCTACGGGAGTAGACGTAAATCTTAATGCGCTTGCGGGTTTCATCAGAAAATCGCTTGCTGATGATACTGGGCATTTCTTTAAAACGCGCCTTTATTTCTGTTTCAGAAAATGCTGCCGTTTCAGGACCATTGCCGGTGGCAGGGTCGCCACTTCCAGCCATCAATGACCCGCTAAATGCAAGCCATAGACATAGGATGATCGATGCGAATCGAGCCATAGGTGTGTTCGTAATTCAGTAATAAGCGCAACGGGTGCGCCAGATTCGGTCGGCAAAGATAACACGTTTTACCGGGAAGCGCCAAACGTTAACGTATGGTTAACGAATAATGAATCATTTTAATAAGGAAATAACTGATTCCAAATCAAGGGATTGCTGTGTTCCGTCCGCCATGTTTTTCAAGGTATACCTGCCGGAAAGCCTTTCCTGCTCGCCAATGAGCAGGGCATACTGCACGCCAATGGCATTGGCATACTTCATCATTTTTTGGATTTTGGCCGCCTCAGGATATAAATCTGCCGCTATCCCTTCTGCCCGGAATTTGCCCAACATTTCAAAAGCAAAAACATGATCCTTTGCATCAAAAGCCATCATCAACACCTTGAGATTGCTTACCGCCGTCGCTGGAAACAGGTCTAGCTGCTCCATAACATCATAAATCCGATCAGCCCCAAAGGAAATACCCACACCGGACATTCCCTCCAATCCGAAGATACCCGTTAAATCCGCATACCTTCCACCGCCGCCAATACTACCCATCTCCACATTCAGCGCCTTGACTTCCAGGATACAGCCGGTGTAATAGTTTAATCCACGGGCCAGAGACAAATCAAGAACAAGTTCATTGTGCAAAGGGGCTCCTTTAAGGTAGGACATCACCGTGTCCATCTCTTGCAAACCTATCACTCCCTGTGGATCCTGACTGAGTTCAGGGCGCATCACCTCCAGATCCGGGGATTCCAGGTATCCAATGGCCTTATCAGCCGATGGGGCGCTGATCCCCTGCCGAAGCATTTCTTCACGCACTCCATGCCAACCTATTTTATCTGCCTTGTCGATCGCCACCGTCATAGCACCAAAGTGGGTGCCCATATCGCATACGGCAGCCAACCCGGCAAGCAACTTGCGGTTGTTTACCCTTATTTCTACCGGAATGCCCAGTGCATGAAACACTTCGTCATATATCCGGATCAATTCGGCTTCATACATCAGCGCGTCTGACCCGATCACGTCCGCATCGCATTGATAAAACTCCTGGTAGCGACCTTTTTGTGGTCGGTCGGCCCGCCATACGGGTTGAATCTGGTATCGTTTGAATGGGAAAGTCAGCGCATGTTGCTGCATGACAACAAATCGGGCGAAAGGCACCGTAAGATCGTAGCGCAACCCCCGCTTGGCAATGGTAGGTAATACTTTTACACTATCCAATTCCGCTAAGGCATCGGCATCGGCTTTGGACAAAAAATCGCCGTTATTTAGCACCTTAAACAACAATTGATCGCCCTCATCCCCGTATTTTCCGGTGAGTGTCTGCAGGTTTTCCATGGCCGGTGTTTCGATCGGCCTGAAGCCATACCGGATGAATGTATCCCGGATGACGGAGAAAATATACTGCCGGCGATCGACCTGCTCGGGACCAAAATCACGGGTGCCCTTTGGAATGGATGGCTTCATACAATAGCTTCAAACTGACGAAGGAAACGGTTGTCATTTTCAAACATCAGTCGGATGTCCTCGATATTATAACGCAACATCGCCGTCCGTTCGATCCCTATACCGAAGGCAAAACCGGTGTACCGCTCCGGATCGATGCCACAATTGGCCAGTACCGCAGGGTCTACCATACCGCAGCCTAATACTTCCAGCCATCCCGTGCCTTTTGTGATCCGGTAGTCCTTCTCACTATTCAGGCCCATATAGACATCCATTTCGGCACTGGGCTCGGTAAAGGGGAAATACGATGGCCGCAACCGGATTTTGCGCTCCGGTCCATAAAATTCCCTTACAAAATACAGCAGCGTCTGTTTGAGATCTGCAAAGCTGACTCCTTCATCGATGTATAAGCCTTCAATTTGGTGAAACTGGCAATGGGATCGGGAGGAAATGGTTTCGTTGCGATAAACCCTGCCTGGAGCTATGATTCGAATAGGTGGCTTTTGAGCCATCATGACCCTCGACTGGACGCTGGATGTATGTGTCCGCAGCAAGAGCCCCGGCGCATCGACCACATAAAAGGTATCCTGCATATCCCG
>JAGNXB010000005.1:0-12245 GCA_017985675.1 Saprospiraceae bacterium
TTCTCCTATCTAACTACTTTTTTTCACATTGATTATCAAGTGCTTGTGAGATTGTATTTTGATACGTTTTCTAAAACCTTCATCAATTTAAGGTTGTATTTCCGGCAATCTTTCGTTTAAGGTTGTATTTGAAAACCGTCCTCGAACAGCTCGCCCCCAGTACGTAGCGGACCGACCCGAAGGGGGAGCCTTTTTAGGTGGGAATGGGGATCCACCGATTCCACCTTCTCCAAATGGGTGCGATAACCTTAAATCTTTTCCACGACCACCCGCCTAAAACAAGCTCAGGTCGGCGAAGTGGCGGAATGTAAAATCCGAAGTTCCGCCTAAAATACACTACAACCTTAAATCGAAGAACAGCGAGCCTTTCGAGGACAGCGGTTTTTGGTTACTTTTTGCCAAGACAAAAAGTAACGAGCCCAGCCGGCGAATGAGGCGATGCCAGGCAAAGGCGATAACCTTTTTTCCGACGACCCGCCAGACACAAGGCCTAATCCCCACGTGAGAGCGTATTTTCAAATACAAAACCACCTCTTCCAAGTTAGCTATTCCAAATTCAACAACATGTTGTGGATGATTACTACATTCTACAAAAAAGGGTCACCACAAAGGCGAAAATGGTGTAGAGAGGGTTTGAGTCAGGAGGGTTTGAGGGGATTTCGGAATAATCTGGAATTAAGTTAGGAATGAGGAGATGAGGAATGAGGGATGGGTTTCTACAGTTCAACTTTCACAATCCTACTTCCTTCTACATTCTACTTTCTACCTTCTACAAAAGCGGGGGCGGCATTTTAGGAAAGATTTCATTTTTTCGAGCTGCGTTGTGTAATTTCCCTGAAATGACCTGCTACACCCTGTGATCCCTGCCAGAACACCTTTTTATTTGGGCTGCGCTGTTGTATGTCTGCGCCGTTTGAGCTACGCTGTTGGATATATTACCCCGCTACACCCTGCGACCACCCCGCGATCCCCCCGCAACAACGCAATAACTCAACAACGCAATAACTCAACAAACCCTCCTCGCTGTACATTAGCAGCATAGAATACATCATATGGCCTCCTCCTCACTCGTCACCGCAACCATCGTCCTCATCATCGCCTACGCAGGTATCATATTGTTTTTGGTCATTCGGGGTGCCCGGCAGACCAAATCGCTGGGTGATTATGCCCTGGGGAGTGTGGCTTTCCACCCTGTTATGGTCGGGCTCTCGCTGGCAGCGTCGATGACCAGTGCCGCTACATTTATTATCAATCCGGGGTTTATCGCATTATATGGGCTGAGCGGGGTGCTTTCCTACGCGGTGTTTATGCCCCTGGCCCTCTATGTGTCGCTGATCGTATTGACCAAGGCATTCCGGCGGCACGGCAAGGCAGTCAAGGCGTTGACGATGGCGCAGTGGATGGGCACCCGATACAACAGCAAGGGATTCGGACTGTATTTCGCTGTGCTCTCCCTGCTGCTGATCACCTTTATTGTCCTTATTGCCGTCGGCATGACCAAGGTACTTGCCAGTGCCCTGAATGCAAATGAAATGTGGGTGCTCGGTGGACTCATCATATTTATTTTTGGCTATATGATGTTTGGTGGCGCCAATAGCATGGTGTACACTAATGCCATCCAGGCGGGCATCATGATCATCGTAGCCATCTTGTTGCTCACAAGTGGCTACGAACATTTTAAGGGTGGCGTGATGGCATTTATGGGCAAACTGGAGGCCATCGATCCCATGCTGGCATCCTGGAAAAATCCATCCAGTCCTCTATTTCGGGATGCGTTTGAGATTATTTTTTGCGCCATGGTCGTAGGCATGGCTATTGTGTGTCAGCCGCATATCATCACCCGGTCCATGTTGCTCAAAGAGGAAGGACATGTAAATACCTTTTTACTCACCACGATCCTAGTGCAGATCCTCTTTTTCAGTGTTGTGATTGCCGGCTTGTACGCCCGCTTGCAATTTCCGGATCTAACGGTAGATGGGACGCCCTTGAAAATGGATGGCATTATTCCGGCATATGTGGTCGCTGAATTTGTAGTTTGGGTAGGATTGATTGTCATCATCGGTTTATTATCAGCGGGTCTGTCTACGCTGGAAAACCTCATACAATCCGTGTCGACTACGATTACCGCGGATATCATACAGCCCCTCACAGGTCTAAAGGAGGGGGAAGGCCACGGACAAAAGGTAGTGTGGATTAATCGGGGGGTTATCGTTATCCTGGCATTGGTCTCCTTTTTATTTTCCAGGGATCAACTTTTACATCCTGCGCTAAGTGTTGGGATTTTTGCTCAGAATGGCGTCTATGCCTATTTTTCAGCGGCTTTTATTCCGGTACTTTTTGGCATTTTTATAAAAAATGTACACCGGGCTGCTCCAATTGCTGCCTCACTGGCCGCATTAATCACCCATTTTGCGGTGTATTATGGGCAATTGACCCCTTACACCACGGGGGCAGTACGCAATCCGGCGGTAGCGGCTACCTGTGCTATTTTGGTGGCTGTAATTACCGGGCTGTTGGTTCATTTTGCGACCCGATCCAAGGTAAAGGCGGCGAAAGTCTGAGGCAGGTTTTACCTTTGCACCCTTTGATCTCGATTATGGCTAATCATCCGCCTTACGAACCCTATCCCTATCCGGTCCAGTTTTGTCGCGTCAAACCTGGGTTGGAGTTAGCGTACATGGATGTAGGCAAGGGCAAAAAGACGGTACTGATGATTCACGGGCTGGGCAGTTATGCGCCGGCCTGGACGCGAACGATGGAAGGCATTCAATCTGACGCCCGTTGTATTGCGCTGGATATGCCCAATTATGGGCGATCTACCTTAGGTGAATTTCCGGTCTCGTTGAAATGGATGGCTGAAGTCATCCGTGATTTTATAAAAGAAATGGGCTTGGGTCCGGTGGTCTTGGCCGGTCATTCCATGGGTGCACAGGTCGCGGTGTGGTGTCATCACCTGCGCCTATTTCTCATCGAACAACTGATCCTGATTGCACCGGCGGGATTCGAGCAATTCAGCAGCATGGAGCAGCGCTGGTTCCGGTCGATCAGCCAATTCAGTTTACTCCGATCTATGTCAGATCATCAGATCCGAAGGAATTTTGAAATCAACTTTTACGGGCCACAGGAAGATGCCGCATTTATGCTGGAAGATCGTTTATTGCTTCGGGAAAATGCGGAGGCCTATGATCTGTATTGTCAGATGATTCCCAAATGCATGCAGGCCATGCTGGACGAACCCATTTGGGACCTACTTCCTGAAATACACGTTCCGACCCTGGTGATTTTCGGCACGGATGACGCCCTGGTACCCAACAAAGTGCTACACCGCGATCTCACCCCCGAAAAAGTGGCGACAAAAGGAACAAAACGCATCCCGGGCGCACATCTCACCCTGTTACCCAACGCAGGTCACTTTGTCCATTGGGAGCAGGCAGATCGGACTAACGATGCCATTCGGAAGTTCCTGCACTAAGCTGGTCCTATCGGATTTGAGTTGTGCTAGATCCCTGTCATTCAAGGATATGACTCAAGTCATTGACCCTTATAGGAATTTCGTCCTACCTTAGCCAATCGTAGATGAAAGTAGTCGTTGCAAAACGATCTGTCTACCTTAAAGGAATAAATAGCCCCTCCTAAGATGCATGTACACCAAACGGACTGGAGTGCCAGGTGGTCTTTGTATCGCCCGGATCATATTGCTGTCGAAGATGGTGATACAGGACATACCCTGACCTACCGCCAGCTCAACCATTGCGGCAATGCATTGGCCTGGTATGTGCAAAAGGAATTTGATATCCAGAAAGGCAACAGGATTGTGGTGCTCGCTGAAAATTGTCTGGCCTATATCGGTTTATTTGCTGCCGCGCAGAAACTAGGTTTTGTCCTGGTGCCATTAAATTACCGGTTGACGAGTCCGGAGTTGGCCTATATGTTCAGGGATTCCGATCCAGGTCTGGTAATTGCTGATAAAAAATATGAACATCTGCTGGAAGAAGTAGACCAGCGGTTCAAGATGAATGTCATCACGATTGATCAGGTAGATACCATCATGGATGAGGCGGTTTCCTGCGGAGCCCCACCTTTTCTGCCTGCCGTATTTGAAGAGAGCGACCCGGTCTTTATCCTGTACACCAGCGGCACAACCGGCTTGCCTAAAGGAGCGATCTACACCTGGCAAATGCTGGTTTGGAATAGCATCAACACAGGCATGAGCCTCACCATCCATTCGGATAGTCGAACGATCCAATGTATGCCCCCTTTTCACACCGGTGGGTGGAATGTATTGCTTACACCGTTCTTGCATCACGGTGCATACGTGTGCATTGTGCGAAAATTTGATGCTGCACACGTGTTAACCCTATTGCAGGTGAAGCGCGCTACCTTATTCATGGCTGTGCCGACCATGTTGCGCATGATCGTGGAAGAACCCGCTTTTCAGGCAGCAGATTTCAGCCATTTACTGTATCTGATTGTTGGCGGCGAACCCATGCCGGTTCCCCTTATCGAAGTGTGGGATGCCAAGGGTGTTGCCGTGCGGCAAGGTTACGGGCTGACGGAGGTGGGGCCTAATCTCACTTCCCTGCATCAGGATGATGCGATCCGCAAAAAAGGCAGCATCGGCCATCCTAATTTTTATGTGGATATACGGATTTGCAACGAGGCCGGCGAAGAGGTGCCGCAAGGTGAACGCGGGGAATTGTGGATCAAAGGTCCTATGGTGACTACCGGGTATTGGCGGGACCCCTCTACTTCAATGGAAGTATTAAAAGATGGCTGGTTTCGGACCGGAGATATCGTGACCCAGGATGAGGAACGTTATATCTACATCGTGGATCGTTTGAAAAACATGTTTATCTCCGGAGGCGAAAATGTATATCCTGCCGAAATAGAGCGAGTGATGATCCAGCATCCGGAAGTGGCCGAGGTAGCAGTAATTGCAGTGTCCGATCAAAAATGGGGTGAAGTAGGATTTGCTTTTGTAAAAGCCAATGAGGGATTTAATGATCAAAAAAACTTACTAGCCTGGTGCAGTAAACATCTGGCCAAATATAAAGTGCCTAAATATGTCGCATTTGTGGAAGAAATCCCCAAGAGTGATACAGGAAAAATAAATCGGCGTTTATTGGGAACGTTAACAAAAGAAAATGCTTAAATCAATTTTTCTCACTTAATTTTTTATGACTATGAAAATGATGAAATTCATGTTTATTGCGTTGCTTGGACTTAGCCTTGTAACGGCATTGCCTTCCTGCAAAAAGGATAAGGATGATGCAACCTGCACCGATGGTGTGCAGAATGGTAATGAAACGGGTGTGGACTGCGGTGGCGATTGCGCTGCTTGTGAAGTAGGGGTCCAGGGCAAATGGTGGTCCAAAGGAGCGGATGTTGCGCCCTTGTTGGTTTCACTTTTTGCAATCGATTCGATTTATGCCGAATTTAATACCAATTTGACATACACCGTCACTTCTTACAGTGCTGGCGTGGGCTCCAACCTTACCGGAGTCTATACCCAGAGCGGACCAGGCGTAAATGGGATTTGGAATATCACGCTAAATCAAAGCTCGCCTTCTGCACTGACCAGTGTAGGTATTTTCAAGGTAGATGGTACCAACATGCAATATGAAGTGGTCCAAACGGAACCTGCTATTGGTGCAGTACCTCCTACTGCTGCATTGGGATTTGGAAGTACCAACGGCGGCGCCCTGGGTACGATCAATATCCAGAAGTACGTCAAGGTGAACTAACCCTTTTTGGAATTCAATGAGGAGTTGTCCGATAACCTTATCGGGCAACTCCGATTTTCCTGTTTTTTTTTGAAAAAATACCATGCGGAAAATCTACTTTTTAGCCCTCTTGCTTTTTTGTCAGATAACCTTATTTGCACAGGATCAGGGTGCAGTTCATAAATTTTTTGATCGGGGTGTACCTGAACGTCAAAATAAGGAATTTCAATTTCTGGCTTATTTTTTCAGTCAGGCGGTGAATAATAATATGTATCCGGAAAATGACTTTTTAAAGGGTCAGATCGTGGGGCGATTATTTGGACAAAATACCACAAAAACATCCGATACACTTCGCTCCTTTTATGTGGAGCAGCGCATACTGCCCTTTTTTATTTACCAGCCACGGTTATTTAATGGCAAAGCCATCCTACGCGCTTCGTTCGAACTTGACTGGTCATGGGGCGATGTAGCCTACGGTGTTGGCGGTAATTTCGGTGGCGGCTTTTCAGCGGACCAGGTCAATCTCCAAACACAAAATGTGGAGCTCGAGTTGATCCCCTGGAAGGGCTGGGCTATTAATGTCGGGCTCATGCGTTTATTTGACTCTCCTTATAATCCCTATCGTACGTATTTTGATAAAATGACCAATACAGGCTATCGACTCGCTTATTGGGGCAGTGATGCAGCAGGTATCAGCGTGCGTCGGGATTATGATTACAATATGTGGAAAGCCGGTTTTTATCAGCTATATGAAAATAATATCGAACAGGATGATGATGTCACCCTGGCTGAATTTAGTTACCAACATAGCTTGTCACCAAAGTGGAATCTGGGTGCCTCGGCTTACTGGCTCAGAGACCGTTCTAATGGTGAGGGCGGTCCGTCCATATTGGGACAGGGACTTACGAGTATTTTAGCTTCATACAATGGTGTTTATCGCTTCCCGCTTGGTGCCGATCCGTATCGTGCCGATGTGGTATGGTTAGGGGGATTTTTTGGTCGCAATGAAGATTTGTATTGGGACCAGTGGAGCATCACCGGATTTGTAAATGCCAACCTGGGTACGATCCGACAGGTTAATGCAGGAGAGTGGCGCAAGACGGTGGATATTGCCGGGCTTGCCGCTAATTTAAAAACCGTTTGGCGGCATGGGCAGACACCGCAGGATGCTGTCACACTTGACCTCATTTATGCCTCTGGTGATGACGGCATTTCGGATGGCACATACAGTGGAGTATTGACCGGAAATAACTGGGGCTCGCCGGGCGCTATATTTATTAGTCATGGTTCTTACCTGCTCTTTCCGCATGGCAATGTGGTCAATCGATTTGTATCGGCGGTAAATGATATTTCCAATAATGGTTATGGCATTTCTGCGGCCACGCTGAGTGTGAGTAAGGCATTTATTCCCAACCGCTGGTATGCAAAAGCAGGCATGGCATCGGGACTGAGTAATGTGGAACTTAATAATGGCGGTGTCGTCATTGGCACGGAGTTGAATGGCATGACAGGTCTGCAGCTCGGACCATTCATGAATGTGGAGCTCCATGGGGCCTGGTTAAACCTCGGTGATTTTTATGATAGCCCTGTCGTCAATGGTGGCGAACAGGAGCGGCCGGTGAATCCGTGGACCGCATTTATGGTATTTAAATGGCTGATGTTTTAATAATTTATTATGAAAAATATATTTCTTCTCCTCTTACTTCCGGCAAGCATTTTTATCGCGGGATGTGCCAGCCAACGCCCTGCTGATCTTGCCCGGATGAGCGACATAGTTTACCCCTGGCCGGTAAAACAGGCAGCGCTCGAAAATAATATATCGGTCGCCTACATGGATCAGGGAGCGGGTGCGCAAACCCTGCTCTTTATTCATGGTTTGGGTAGCTATGCACCGGCATGGAAAAAAAATATAGAAACCCTCAAAAATGATTATCGCTGCATAGCCATTGATCTGCCGGGATATGGTCATAGTTCGAAGGGGGATTATGCCGGGGATATGCCCTTTTATGCGGATGTAATTGCCGGATTTATTCAGCAATTAAAATTAACCAATGTCACACTGGTAGGTCATTCCATGGGTGGGCAAATCGCAATAACCACCGCGCTGGGATATCCCAGTCTGGTCAACGGATTAGTATTAGTTTCGCCGGCGGGATTTGAACAGTTTCATAAAGGGCAAAAACAATGGTTCCGCGAAGTATTTACACCTGACCTGGTAAAGCTCACACCCGTGGATGCTATTCGCAACAATTTTGCAACTAATTTTTATCGGTTTCCCAAGGATGCCGAATTTATGATTGAGGATCGGATTGCTATGCGTACGGCCAGTGATTTTCCCTGGTATTGTGATATTATCCCTAAAAATGTGCGCGGGATGGTTGACTATCCGGTTTATGATGTTTTACCCGAAATTAAACAGCCGGTGCTGACCCTCTTTGGTGAGATGGATAATTTAATTCCCAACCGATATTTAAATGGTGGTCGCACCAGCGACATTGCGCGGGATGGCAGCAGTCGTATTCCGAATAGTTTATTGTTGATGATTCCCAAGGCCGGGCATTTTGTTCAATTTGAACAAAGCGAAGCGGTAAATAATGCGATAAGGGAATTTGTGGGGAAGTAAGGGGAGGTTTTGAGTTTGGAGGTTTTGAGGATGAGCTCACATGCCCCGAAGGGGACGAATGTCCAGTGGACATTCGGTGAGCGAACCGAGCGCCCCCGCGCGAGGCTTACGAAATGCCTAAAGTAAATCAACAGAAAGTGGACATTCGGTGAGCGAACCGAGCGCCCCCGCGCGAGGCTTACGAAATGTCTAAAGTAAATCAACAGAAAGTGAACATTCGGTGAGCGAACCGAGCGCCCCTGCGCGAGACCTATGACTAGGGATGAGGGATGAGGAGTCAGGAATGAGCACACGTCTCTGTCCAGATTCCAGATTCCCAGATTCCAGATTATTTCACTCCCTGCGCGAGGCTTATTGATAAGGATGGGGAATGAGCATACGTCTCGGTCCAGATTCCAGGTTCCCAGATTCCAGATTATTCCACCCCCTTACGCGAAGCTTCCAAAATGTCCTTTAGTACAGTTTGATTTAAAACTCAATATCCCATTCGTTACGGAACGAACATGTTAATACATTGGACCATGGATCAAATAACAGACAGCGCTCATTTTTGTCCTACGGCACCTTGTTGTTGCAACGGATGTGCATATGTTTGGCGTGGACTCATCATCGCAAACTATGAGCAAATATTGAGATTTCAGTGATGCTGTGGAATAACGCACAAGCCATTCTACACAATTACTTAATCAGGACTTAACACAGAGTTAACATTGCAAAATGACCTTTGCACCATCAAATGATTAACCGACTGAAATGATTAAGAACCTAATGGCCATTCTGGCCCTGATCCTTGTCTTCACTGGCAGTTCAATCCAAGCACAGGATGGCTCGATCGCTGGAACAGTGGTCGATAAGGAGAACAACGAGACCCTGATCGGTGCGACTATAAGCATTGTTGGTACTGAAAAAGGGACATTCACCGACTATGATGGCAACTATATCATTCGCGATGTAGCTCCTGGCAAGCACACTGTGTTGGTTTCTTACATCGGTTACAATAATACGACCATTACGGACGTGGAAGTGGTGGCAGGTGAAAAACTATCCTTGGACGTGCTACTATCTGCCAACTCCACTGTTTTTGATGAGATCACTGTTGTCGAATACCGCCAGACCAACACTGTTGAAGCAGTGTTGCTCGAAATCAAACAGGCAAAGCAGGTCGTCAGCGGTGTATCCAATCAGCAGATCGTCAAATCCCAGGATAATAATGCCGCCCAGATCATGCAGCGTATTCCCGGTGTCACCATTGTGGAAAACCGTTTTGTCATGGTTCGCGGATTGAGTGAGCGTTATAATAACGTAATGATTAATAACGTCGTTGCTCCCAGCACGGAAGTAGACAAACGGACCTTTTCGTTTGATCTGATTTCCAGCAGTGCATTGGATCGCCTCATGGTCTATAAATCAGGTTCTGCCGATCTGCCCGGCGACTTTGCTGGGGGTGTCATGAAATTGTACACGATAGACCAAGTTGGTGACAATTTTTTCAAGGTTAATCTGGGAGTTGGTTATCGGGCCGGAACGACAGGGCAAGAGTATTATCAAAGTGAAGGCTCGTCTACAGACTTCCTTGGTTTTGACAACGGTTATCGCCGGCTACCCGGAGATTTTCCCTCTTCCAAAAAGCTACAGTCTTCTGCACGGAATGCGGATATCCGCAGGGAAGCAGCCCACTCATTGCCTAATAATTTTGTCGCTTCGAAAGGCATGGCAACACCAGATTATAGTGTTGGGCTAAGCTTTGGCAGAAATATGACGTTGGGTGGCAAAAAATTATCTGCTATTAACAGTGTAAATTACAGCACTAGCTACCAACAATTCACCAGAGATTTTAACCGATATTTTGAGTGGGTTGATCAATCCCAAGCCATTATTCCCCGTTTTCAGTATGACGATCAGTCCTATGAAAAACAAAACCGCATAAGTGTTTTATCCAACTGGCGTCTTCGCCTGAGCGAAAAATCAAACATTACGTTCAAGAATCTCTATAACCAGATTGGTGAAAATGAAACCATTTTGCGCACAGGGTTTGACTATATCCAGCGGCCAAATGATAATCTGTCAAACTACTTACTTGGCTATAGAAGCCGCTCCATTTACACAGGTCAAATGGAAGGAAATCATGAACTCAGCGAGCGCCGCTCTGTTCGTTGGGTAGTAGGTGGCAGTTTCCTCCGTGAAGAAGAGCCGGATCTGCGTCGTTTCCGTACATACCGTCCAAAAGACCAATCCGATCAGCCTTTTATCATGCAGCTGCCACCATCTTCCAATCTGTTTGAAACAGGCAGGTATTATGGCAATCTGTTTGAATATTCGGTGAATAACGGATTGGACTATACCTGGACGTTTGCAGGATTTAATCAGAAAAAATCCAATCTGAAAGCCGGATATTACGCTGATTATCGGTACCGTGATTTCTCTTCACGTTATTTCTCCTATCTCTATCCTGGATTTTTTAATCCAACGATTGGCGAACAAATTTCCCGTTTGCCATTGGATCAGATTTTCAGCAACGAAAATATTAAAACCACCGATGGGTTGGTCATAGAAGAAGGAACACGACCCATTGACTCCTATACCGCTAGTAATATGCTGGGTGCCGGATATATCAGTACGGATCTTCCCCTGGGTCGTTTTGACGTTTCTACAGGTGTTCGCACAGAATATAACGTACAAACGATGAAAAGCCGGGATGATTTTAGTGAAATCACGGTTGAAAATCCTGTTCTTTCTGTGCTTCCCTTTATTAATACCGGATTTAATATTAATGATCAGTCGGTCATTCGCCTGGCCTACAGCCGTACAGTCAACCGACCTGAATTCCGTGAGTTGGCGCCATTCCTCTTTTATGATTATAAAATGGAGGCTGGCCGTTTTGGAAACCCTGATTTGAAACAGGCAACCATCGACAATCTGGATCTGCGTTATGAAATCTACATGCGTCCAGGTGAGACATTCAATATCGGCGGATTTTATAAGTATTTCAATGATCCTATTGAAAACAAAACGATCATCACAACAGAGCAGCCAAGTTTCACATTTATTAATGCGGATTTTGCACAGAACTATGGATTGGAAGTTGAATTCCGTAAATCACTCAACGGACTGACCAATAGCGGACTTTTGGATCGGTTTTCCATCAGTACTAATGCCTCCGTGATTTGGTCAGAAGTGGACCTGGGTTCAACAGCTGTGGCACAAAGTCGTCTTCGTGCATTGCAGGGACAATCACCTTATATTATTAATGCGGCTGTTTTTTATGATCACCAGGAATATGGCATTAGTGGAAGCTTGGTGTACAACATCTTTGGAGACAGGATTTATTCCGTAGGAGATGTATTGTTTCCCACGATTTATGAATTGTCGCGCAATAGCATGGACCTGACGATTACCAAGCGATTTGGTAAACGCACATCTTATAAACTGGGCATTCAGAATTTGCTTGATGCACCTTTCCGTTTCTATCAGGATTCGAATCGGGACGAAAAAATTACCGATGGCAAAGACCATCCCATTTTTACCCTTCGCCGGGGTCAACTCGTGAGTCTAACCTTCTCATACGATTTAAACAAGTAAAACCATTTAATTTAAGTAACCATGAAAAAGTTTTTAACCTTATTCCTATTAATGGGACTGATGATTGTTGTTGCCTGCAAAAAGGACAACAACGACGATGATGATGATGATACAACCTACACAGAATTGACAGGAGACTTGTCAACTCAAACGCTTGTAGCATCAAATAAATACCTGCTTAAAGGTCAAGTATTTGTTCGTAATGGACAGACCTTAACAATCGAGCCAGGTACTGTTATTTTTGGTGACAAAGTGACCCGTGCAATACTTGTGATTGACAAAGGCGGTAAACTGGAAGCAAATGGCACAGTAGACAAGCC
>JAGNXB010000005.1:12345-76566 GCA_017985675.1 Saprospiraceae bacterium
TTGTTCGTAATGGACAGACCTTAACAATCGAGCCAGGTACTGTTATTTTTGGTGACAAAGTGACCCGTGCAATACTTGTGATTGACAAAGGCGGTAAACTGGAAGCAAATGGCACAGTAGACAAGCCCATCGTTTTCACCTCCAGCCAGCCCGCTGGTATTCGTGACCGTGGTGACTGGGGCGGCTTGATCATACTGGGTGCAGCAAACACCAACCAGCCAGATCCTAGCATCGAAGGTGTAACTCCTGCTGTTCTTTTTGGTACATTCCAAAATGGCGCTTCTGACGGTCAATCATCTGGCACGCTGCGTTATGTACGTGTAGAGTTTGCAGGTATTGAATTGACGCCAAATAATGAAACCAACTCCATCACTTTGGGTGGTGTAGGACGTGGCACTACCATTGAATATGCACAAGTATCATTTGGTGGTGACGACGGTTTCGAGTGGTTTGGTGGTACCGTAAACGGTAAATACCTTGTTTCCTTTGCTTCCTGGGATGATGACTTTGACGTTGACTATGGGTATAGCGGAAACGTACAGTTCGCCCTTGCACTGCGTTATCCTGGCTTTGCAGACCAATCACAGTCAAATGGTTTCGAGTGTGACAACGGTCCAAACGATAATGACGTAACGCCTTATACAACTGGAACATTTTCTAACATAACTGTTCTTGGTCCTATCAAATCGGGTTCTACTGCTTCTAATGCTAACTACGGTCATTCTATTGACCTGCGTCGTCGTACGGCTGTATCCATTACTAACTCTGTATTTGCTGGTTTCCCAAGAGGTATTCGTATGAATCAACCGTCTGTATTGACGCAGTACCAAAGCAATGCTGGTGTTGTAGAAAACAACCTTTTGGTTGCTCCTGCTTCTGCAACGGCTTATAATGTCGGTACAGGTGTAGTTGCAGGTGATGTATCTGCATATTGGCTGGCTAACAACAATACAACGATTGATGGTCCATCTGATGATGCGAAGCACATTGCATTGGGTATCAACCCAGATTGGTTCTTTGGTTCACGTTTGACGGATCAGTATCCAAGTGACCCTAACTTTACGGTTGCTGCCGGAACTGCTCTTACAGGTGCATCATTTGCAAACGCAAAATTCAGCGAAGCAAACCGCACGACTTTCTTTGACAAAACAGTTGCTTTCCGTGGTGCTTTTGGTGGTGCCGACTGGACAAATACCTGGGCTGAATTCAACCCGGTTCTTAAAGCGTACTAAGCTTTATTTTTTTAAAAAAAAGACTTGCTTCTACCTCAGGAGCAAGTCTTTTTTTTAAGCTTTAGTTTCTACTTTTGATTTATTGAATAGCCTCTTAGTGTTATATTTCGCCAATTATGAAATACCTCCTGATTTCCATTTTGACGTTAATTTTTTCATGTGCACCTTCTGCACCTGAGGCAGTGCCCGGCACCAAACCTGATCCCGCCACAGAACAGACTATATTACAAGCCATCATCCGATATGTGGGCAAAATGCCGGACAAAGCCTCTGTCGATACCCGATTTAATCCGGAATGGGATGACCATTATAAAAAAGCGTTGGCGATACATTCCATAGATCGAATGTATGAAGCAGAAGGTACCGGAGATATGTATTTAATTGTTAGCCGTATAGCGCCCAGCCTGAAGGAGAAAAAGGTTGCGGTGGGTTTACACTTGCGCATGGTGGCAGATTCCATTACGTTTTACCATGAAGTTTTCAGGACATGGAAAATGCCTAAAGAAATATTAGTTCCGAAACAGGAAATGCTTTTTGCGAAAATGATAAAAGGAGAAGATCTAAGTCCATGGTATCCTGAAACAACCGGCGACGAGTACATTGAATTCCCTAACAAGGATGCTTATTTTGATACAATCAACAGGCATTGGGTATCCCGTTTGGAAGATCCTATCGCCCCCTATCGTGAAGCCAGTCAAAATCGAATGGCTGAGTAATGTATTGACAATTGTTCACTACCTTTTAAACCAAGTTTAACATATACCGTCAAATAGGTGGCTGGCTGTACACGTTCAGCTACAATAAGCCCGGTTATGTTAAGCACAACGCAAAAATTACAGCATCTCTACGCCAGGGCCGGTTTTGGCTTGAGTCCATTGGAATGGAAACGGCGGCAAAATTGGTCTGTAGAAAAAGCCATTGATGACCTCTTTTCAGAGGCAAAACGCAGTCTCCCTTTTGGGGGTTTTGAAGACGATGCGGAAGGCAAAGAGATGATGCAAGTACAAATGGGCGATCTCCCGGCTCGGGAGCGTCGTGAACTAGCCGAAAAACTGCGGAAAGAAAATCGACGGCTGTTATTGACGGGTGTCAATCGGGACTGGATCCATCGCATGGCTGATCCGGCACGAGTCGGATTTATGGAAAAAATGTTGCTGTTTTGGCATGGGCATTTCGCCGTGCAAACATTATTTGGCGGCTTAGCCAGGGTGTATCTCAATGCGATGCACCAGCACGCACTGGGCCGATTTTCCGATCTGACTATGGCGATCGCTACTGATCCGGCAATGATTTTGTTTCTGAATAATCAACAAAATCACAAGGACAAACCCAATGAAAACTTTGCCCGGGAATTGATGGAATTATTTACCCTCGGCCGAGGCCATTATACGGAAAAAGATGTCCGGGAAGCAGCACGAGCATTTACAGGTTGGGCTTGTATTCCACTGAAAGGTACATTTGTTTACAAAGAAGAAGATCACGACGCTGGTCAAAAAACCTTTTTTGGTCAAACTGGAGACTGGAACGGTCAAGACATCATTCGCATGATAATGGCCAAAAAAGAAACGGCCGTTTTCATTACTAAAAAGGTATACCGTTTTTTTGTCAATGACACCCCAAATGAAGATCGGGTAAAGGTGCTCGCTGATTCGTTTTATGTATCAGGTTATGATATTAAATCCCTTTTGAAAGAGATCTTTTCAAGTGACTGGTTTTATGATGCGGAGAATGTGGGTAATCGGGTAAAATCCCCGGTTGAGCTGATTGCAGGACTTCTAAAGACGTTTCATGGAACGTTCGATGACCCGACAGCGCTTGCGATGGGACAGTCTGCATTGGGCCAGGTATTGTTTTTTCCGCCCAGTGTAGCTGGTTGGAATGGAGGCAAAAGTTGGATTGACAATCAACGCTTGTTACTGCGTTTCCAACTCCCTATGATCCTCTTTGAAGCTGCAGAGGTAGAAATTCAACTACCCGGGGATCCGCAAGCGGTGGAGGATACTAAAACAATCCGGAAGCTTCGGGCGGATATTGATGCCAAACCCCTGATGAAAGCATTAGGTCATCAATCTTATGCAGGTGCCAAAGCAATGCTGATCCAATATGTATTACCAGGGACAAAAGCAGACGATTTGGATTGGCTTGAATCCTTCATTCCACCCGGGGATCCTACCGATCGCATACTGGCGACGGCCATTCGTATATGTAGTCTTCCGGAATATCAATTGGCCTAAAATCAACTGATTATGCATAGACGCGATTTTATCCGGCTGTCCTCCCTGGCTTCTGCATCACTGGCCATACCTGACCTATTTCGGCTGGGATCCCGATTGTTGGGGCAAAGTGTTTCCAAACGGAAACTAATCGTCATCCAGTTGACTGGCGGCAATGATGGTCTTAATACGTTCATTCCTTTTGAGGATGATCAATACTACCGATCCCGTGGGAGACTGGCATTAGCTAAAAAAGACCTTTTACAGGCATCCGGTCAAATGGGATTCCATCCGGCCCTGGAGGGCTTGAAATCGATTTACGAACAGGGCTGGATGACCATCCTGCAAAGTGTGGGCTACCCGGAGCCCAACTTATCGCACTTTCGATCCATGGATATCTGGCATACAGGTAGTTCGGCGCGCGACTATTTATCTACAGGATGGCTGGGGCGATGGCTTGACCAGCATGAGGGTGTGCCACATGAAGCCATTCAGGTGGACAATGCCTTATCCCTCGCATTGAAAGGTCAGCGTCGGCAGGGCTTTGCGCTCCGAAATCCGGAATCATTAAGACGGGCCGCAAAAAGTCCTTTTTTGGATGCGGTTACAACACATGGACATGACCATAAGGAGGAGATGGCGAGTTACCTGTATCAGACATTAGTCAGTACACAAGAATCTGCGGCCTGGTTAGTCGAAAAAAGCCGGACTCATTCGTCAAAGGTTGTATATCCGCAAACCCAGTTGGGTAAGGATCTGAAGACGATTGCCGAATTGCTTACAGCCGATACGGATGCACAAATTTATTATGCCAGTTTGACGGGTTTTGATACCCATGTCAACCAGTTAAATCGCCAGGAGCGGCTTTTGCGTCAATATGGAGATGCAGTAAAAGCGCTAGTGACGGACCTCAAACAAAACAATCAATTGAAGGACACCCTGATCCTCACCTTTTCTGAATTTGGCCGCCGTGTTGATGCCAATGGCAGTGGTGGGACGGATCACGGCACGGCTAATGCGCTCTGGATGATTAATGAGGGTTATCTGACCCAACCTGGCTTTGCCAATGCCGCCCCGGATCTCGCGAACCTGGATGCAGGGAATCTTATTCATACGATTGATTTTAGATCGGTGTACGCCGCTTTGCTCCAGGATTGGTTGGGGGTGGTGCCGGGATTAATTCTGGGGAATGATTGTCCGCCTGCTCATCCATTGATACGATCTGCGTAAGAGTTTCGGTTTATAGATTACTACGTTGATTTGCGGGCATCTCTGTGAAGGGAATATGCGTTGTAGCGTATACCTTTATACTTTTGAGGAAATAACGATTAATCACTATAATTTTTTTAATCCATGGGGTCCATTTTTCGCTCAACGCTACAACTCCTATTCGGTCTAAGTGTATCTATTGTGTGGATGATACCCGTTTTCGGACAGGTGCCTATTACGTTAGAAAAAATCTGGGCTACTAATCAGTTGGCTCCAAAAAGTGTCGGTGATTTTAATTTTTTAAAGGACGGTCGGCATTATACCCGTTTGGAGCGAAATGCCATTGTCCGGTTTGATCTGGTCAATGGTGAACCTGTTGAAACAATTTATTCGGCTGGTGATGCTTTTTTAATTGAAGATTATTCCTTTAGTCCGGATGAACAGTTTATTTTATTTCAGACAAAACGAATGTCCATTTATCGCCATTCTTTTGCTGCGGATCATTGGGTGTGGGATAGACAAAAAAAGCAACTCTTTCCTGTATCAAAACATGGGAAACAACAAGTCGTACGATTTTCACCTACAGGGCGGCAGGTTGCATTTGTCAGGGAAAATAACTTATTTATTTCGGATTATAGCGAGGGCATAGAAATGCAAATAACCCTTGATGGTATAAGAAATCAGATCATAAATGGTATTCCTGATTGGGTGTATGAAGAGGAATTCTCATTTTCTCAAGCCTACGAATGGTCACCAGACGGAACGCGACTGGCTTTTATGCGATTTGATGAAACGGAAGTGCCGGAAATAACATTATCCTCTTATCGCGATCAGTTGTATCCGGCTGCTGAAACGTATAAATATCCTAAAGTAGGGGCAACTAATTCCGTTGTAACAGTACATGTTTATGATCTGGCAAGTGAAGAGACAATTCAACTACGCATTAGCAAGCCGCAGACAGAACATTATATTCCGCGAATAAAATGGACGGTTGATCCGGGTCAATTATGTGTATTCCGATTGAATCGGCATCAGAATGATTTGGAGCTGATCCTTTATGATCTTGACTCCGGACTGTCCCGCACTTTGCTCCGGGAGGCAAGTCCACATTATATAAGCATCCATGACAATTTGGATTTTTTAGCTGATGGCAATCATTTTATCTGGACATCGGAGAAAGATGGATTTAATCATATTTATTTATACGATCTACAGGGAAAAGAAATAAGGCAGCTTACTAAAGGTGATTGGGAGGTGACGACCTGTTATGGTATTGATGAAAAAAAACAGAAGGTCTATTTTCAGGGCGCGCGCAGATCGCCCATGCAACGTGAGATCTATGAAGTGCCTGAAGATGGAGGTGAAATAAAAATGATTTTAGGGAGCTATGCCGATAATAGTGCCATCTTTTCTTCTACATTCGATTATGTTGTTGCAAACCATTCTGAAATCAATTCTCCACCTATTCATTCGGTGTATCACCGCACAGGGAAATATGTACGGACAATAGAAGATAACACGCATTTAGTGACAGCACAACGTGAACATGGTGTACAACCGGTCGAATTTTTTTCCTTTAGCACAATTGATGAGGTGCAATTAAATGGTTGGATGATAAAGCCGGCAGGTTTTGATCCGACCAAAAAATATCCGGTTTTTATGTTTTTATATGGCGGTCCCGGGTCGCAGCAGGTGAGGGATTCCTGGCGCGGCACGAATTATTGGTGGTTCCAGATGCTGGCTCGGGAAGGATACCTCATTGCCTGCGTAGATAATCGTGGCACAGGAGGTCGGGGAGAAACTTTCAAAAAAATGACTTACCTGAAATTAGGTCATTACGAAACAATAGATCAAATCGAAGCCGCAAAATATTTAGGTAAAATGCCTTTTGTAGATGCATCCCGGATCGGAATATATGGATGGAGCTACGGTGGTTATCTATCCAGCTTATGTCTTTTAAAAGGAAATGATGTGTTTAAAGCGGGTATTGCTGTTGCCCCGATTACAAACTGGAAGTGGTATGATTCTATTTACACGGAGCGATATATGCGCACGGAACAAGAGAATCCGGAAGGATATCGGGAGAATGCGCCGATATATTTTGCAGACAAACTGAAAGGAAATTATTTGTTAATTCACGGCACATCGGATGATAATGTTCATTTTCAGCATACTGCCGAAATGGCGAATGCATTAATTGGTTCAAATAAACAATTTGACACTTATTTTTATCCCAATCGCAATCACGGAATAGGAAATGCCCGCTTGCATCTCTATACCAAGATGAATGCATTCATCCGGGAGCATTTAGGAAAATAATATTCACGAATTAAAGAGGAAATTACTTCCACAATCCGTAATGCTCCAAATGGATTGATTCGCCGTAAAACTGTCGGGTAGTTCCTTCAAAGGAGGGCGTGTAATCGGAGACATAAAACCGGTGTGCAGGCCGCTCGTCTGTGCGCAAAAGACCAGCGTCAGATAAACGTTGTTTAACGGCTGTCGCAACCACGTCGGTTGAGTCGTAAATGGCGACCTGGCCCTGATACCAGTCCTCGATTTCCTTGCGAATCAGTGGGTAATGAGTACATGCCAGCAACAAAGCTTCAATACCATCCAGCACAGGGTCGCCCAGATAAGTGTCCAACACGGATCGGCTGATGGCATCATGCACAAAACCCTCTTCAATCATGGGTGCCAGCAATGGCGTAGCCAGAGAGCGCACTTCGATGCCGGGTGACTTATCACGCAATCGCGCAGGATAGATGCCGGAGAGCACAGTGGTTTTTGTAGCGATGACGCCTACTTTCTGATGTCCGGATGTCACTACTTTTTCGACGAGAGGATCAACAACATTTACAAAAAGAGACCGATGATCAAAAAAATCCAGTAGCACATCATATGCTGCGGATGAAGCACTATTGCAAGCGACAATAATCATCTTGCAATTTTGCTCAAGTAGAAACTTGGCTATTTGGAGGCTATAATAGCGGATGGCATCTGCAGATTTGTCGCCATAGGGCATATGGGCGGTATCGCCAAAATAGATAATCTGTTCGCCGGGTAATAAACGAACAACGGCATTGGCAACCGTAAGGCCGCCAATGCCGCTGTCAAATATTCCAATCGGTCTGTTTGCCGGGTTCAAATTAGTCAACTTGAGCTGGTGCTGGGGTGGGGTAGGTCACGCCCATTTTAGCGATCACTCTTGGTGTGACGTCAAGCTTGGGATCTGCATACAGCAGGACACCGTTTCCGGGGCTTGCATCAAATACGTATACAAGTCCATCCTCAGCAGCTACGGCATCAATAGCCTCTTGCATTTTTTTGATGATGGGTGAAACCAGCGTCTCTTGTTTTTCCGCCAGCTTTTGGCGCATTTCCTGCTCCATACCGCCGATGATTTCTTCTTCAGCCTGGAGCTTGGCTATTTCTTCTTCCTGGGCTTTAGGGGCTATCTCACCGGCTTGAATGCGCTGTTGGAGGGCCATACCTTTCTTTTGGTATTCTTCAACCATTGTCTTGATGCGGGCCTCGTATTGTTTCTGGAACACTTCCAGTTGGCTGTTGGCTTCTTTGACTTCAGGCAACAGGCTCATGACCTGTGCAGAATTAAGATATCCTACTTTCTGGGAAAATACGCTGGAAACCAGCAGGCCCAGGACCAGGGTGATCATTACTTGCTTCATAACTGTTTGTTGGTTGTTCTGTGTTGAAGGGGGCAAAAGTAGCTAAAACGGTTTAATTGCGTTTCAGACGTTGTAGAAGGTCTTCTGTTTTGTCAAATGCGGCGCTGGCGAAGATGATTCCGGAAGAGCTGCTTTTGTCAAAAATAAAATCAAAACCTCTTTCATTGGCATAGGCCTCAATAACACCGTAGACTTTATCCTGAACTGGTCGTACGAGTTCCTGACGTTTTTTGAAGAGTTCGCCTTCTGTGCCAAACTTGGCTTTCTGCATTTCGCGGATATCCTTTTCCTTGGTCAGAATCTCTTCTTCCCGCTGCTTGCGCATTTCTTCGCTCATCAGTACTTGTTCAGCCTGGTACTTGTTGTACATCCCTTTGACCTTGTCAAATTCCTGTTCGATTTCCTGCCGCCACCTGGCAGCTATTTTATCCAGTTCGGTTTGAGCACTTTTGTAATCATCCATGCTCTCCAGGATGAGGTTGATGTCCACACAGGCTACCTTTTGCGCTTCAGCGGAAGAAACAGCAAGAAGTAAGGCAGCAAAAAGGGGAATGAGGCTTAATTTAATTCGTTTCACAGTTCAAATTTTATATAAAAGATCGGATGAACACCATTGTAAGCGGTAAAAATAGGGATTTATTGTGACCGGAGATGGCCCGGACTGTTCTGCATTCTGTTTTCTTAGGTTTTTGTTAACCGGACGCGTTGATTATCAACATTATAATAATGGTAAAGGGCTAAGGGTACAATGGTTTTAACGGGGTGTTAACCTATGCAATTTACATCAATGAGTACATATATGACTCATATCCGGGTAGTTGTTGTGGCGGTGTTTGCCGGGTGGTTCCTGAAAAAGGAAGTGCTTTTAAGACGGATAACAGCCTTTGATTTGATTGGTGAGGGGGAAAACCAGATGGATTTTGCCGGATTCGGATTTGCGGGTATCCGATTTGGTCATCTTGTAAAAACGAGTAAAAAGTAGAAACAATTCTGATTTTTATTTTAATATAAATCAGTATAAATCAATTAAAAATAAGTAATGAATTAATAATATATTAAAAGTATTACATATTTTAAGTATGTGTTGTACATTAATTTAATGTTTTCTATTGTGTGAGAGTATTAAAATATGGACCTTTGCAAGGCTTTGCGGAGCGAAAGCTCCTCATCATTATAGTCCCAAAGACCTGATTTTGATTTTTCCAAACCTACATGCTTATGTAGGTCTTGGGGGGAATAGATTGAATATAAATTAGGTCTAATGAACAAGTCTCTCAACCTAAGGTTGTTGTGTGCCATTTTGGTGATCCAATTTGGCATCCCTCGCGCATTTACTCAGCTAACCGCTGATGATTGGGTTACCAAGGGGGAGGTTTTTTTATCCATGCAGGTCTATCATCATACTTTAGGGGGTGCACCTTCTCATAGTGAAGTTCCCGTAGGGTTGAGCGAGAAAGTTATTGCGTTACCCATTTCCCAAACCAAAGTAGCCGCATTCAGGGTCGCACGTCTTGACACAGATCAGAAGGGGTCATTGTCGAATCAGTTTTTATTATCCGGTTACAAAGAACCTTGGCTTACTGGTTTGTTGACGCTGAGTGAACATGGGATTAACGCCCAGTTTAGTACCACTGAAGGTACTCTCCGCATTTCCCCATCATCACTCAACGATGGCAACACACATGCTCTTTTTTACTCTTCTCAATCCGGTCCTGACTACGTATTGAAGTTTTCATCAGAAGCAACGTGGGCCAATGAAGACATCGAAGCACGGAAAAATGCATGGGGCAATTATGTTACACAGCATCCTTATTATACAAGAGAAAATAAGAATAAAAAAGCGATAAAAGCGACTACAGCCAAAAAAGATCGTCCAGACCTGGCGATGGAGCAGGAAGTTTTGATGACGATGGATCCGGCATTGGGTTATGTGCCCTGGGACCGCAGAATCGCTGCTAACGAGGCAATGGCGGATGAACTGAGCATTCGTGGGCCCATAGCTGGCGTCAACTGGAATGAAAAGGGTCCTAACAATGTAGGAGGTCGCACACGAGCGATTGTTTTTGATCCTAACGATGGTACGAATAAAAAGGTGTGGGCAGGTGGAGTAGGCGGTGGCCTATGGTATACCAACGATATCACCGTGACCAATCCGACCTGGGTTCATGTGGATGGCTTTTGGGATAACATCGCAATTTCTTCTATAGCCTTCAATCCTGCCAATACGCAGGAAATCTATGTCGGAACCGGAGAAGGATGGTTTAATGGTGATGCACAGCGAGGAGGTGGTATTTGGAAATCTACTAATGGTGGTACGACTTGGTCTCTACTTGCTGCCACCAATCCGGGTGCTTACAATAGTTCCAGTCATTTTCATTACGTGCAGCGGATTGTGATCAAAGCTGATGGCACCATTTTCGCTGCGACAAGAGGTTATTTTAGCAATACAGGAGGCATTATGCGATCCACCAATGGCGGGACCACATGGACTAACGTCCTGACCAATCCTGCGGGTAATGATTTTGCCACCGATATCGAAATAGCCGCAAATGGAGACCTTTTTGCATCTTTTGGTGTTTTCACGACCGGCTCAGTACACAAGTCAACTAATGCTAATAATGGTGCATCCGGAACATGGACCGACCTATCATCGGCTGTAGGTATCGCCGCTGCCAACCGTATTGAACTTGCCTGTGCGCCTTCTAATGCAAATATCATTTATGCCGTGGCCTATGGAGGCAGTGGCGATCTCGATGTCGAATGGTTTAAAAAATCCATTGATGGAGGGACCACCTGGACCAGTATTACTATCCCTCTTATGGTTGATGGAAGTGGAAATCACTTTACCCGTGGACAGGCGTGGTATGACCTCATCTTGGCTGTTCATCCAACGGATCCCAACCTAGTGTTAACCGGAGGAATAGACCTGCATAGAACGACCAATGGCGGCACATCCTGGACCGGTATTTCCCACTGGTATGGGGGCTTCTCTAAACCGTATGTACATGCTGATCAGCATGGTATGACATTTCGCCCGGGTAATAACAGCCAGGTGCTCTTTAGCCATGATGGAGGTATTACCCTCTCCACTAATGCCGGAGACGGCACAGTCACGCCTACCTTTGCAGACAAAAATAGCGGGTATAATGTCACACAATTTTATGCATGTGCGACTAAAAACGAGGTGAACAGTCATTACTTTTTAGCCGGAGCTCAGGATAACGGATCCCAAAAATTTAGTGATCCCGGCATTGGCCAAACTGTTGAGGCAACCGGAGGTGATGGCGCTTTCTGCCATATCGACCAGCTCAACGCGGATATTCAAACGACAGCCTACATTACCAACGTAGTATATCGTTCTTTGAATGGTGGAAATTCATTTACGGAGATACTCAATGAGAATAGTGGCCATTTTATCAACCCAAGTGAATACGACAGTGATCGAAAGATATTCTATTCCGCAGCCAATAATGACGAACTGAAGCGATTGTCTAATTTTAATGCGGCCATTAACAATCAGACATTGACTATATCCGTGGGCAGTGCTAAAGTTTCTGCACTCAAAATTAGTCCCTATAATGATGTGCTATTCCTGGGAATTGCCAACGGAAGGGTCTATAAATATACGAATGCCAGCAGTGGATCGCCTACTTTGACGCGTATTGACAACGGTGCAACGCCTATAAGTGCCACCGGTTGGGTTTCATCCATTGATGTGGGTGCGGATGACAACCATATCATGGTTACCTATTCGAATTATGGTGTCATCTCTGTGTGGGAGACCGTCGACGGAGGGAATGTGTGGCGTAATAAAGAAGGTAACTTGCCTGATATGCCTATTCGGTGGGCATTATATAACCCGGAAAACCGCAATGAAGTGCTCGTAGCGACAGAACTTGGTGTGTGGAGCACGGATAATTTTCAGCCAGGTACTGCCGGAGTGCCTGTGTGGGGTGCTAGCAATACAAGCCTTGCCCACACCCGGGTCACCATGCTCAAGTACCGTGAAGTGGATAAAATGGTCGTAGCATCAACTCATGGACGAGGATTGTTCACTTCAGACATATTTGTAGATACCACCATTGTTGATTTTGGTGCTACACCCCGCTTTACTTGCAGCGGTTCATTGACAGTTCAGTTCTCTGATGCCTCCATTGGGGCCAACAACTCATGGGCATGGGATATTGACAATAACGGCTCGACCAACTACACCACTAAAAATCCGAGCCACACGTATTCTAGCCAGGGTGCATACAGTGTCAAGTTGACCATCGATGGAGGTACAGTAGATACTGTAAAAAATAATCTCATCCTGGTTCTCTCAAGTGGACCGATAGCCAATGCTGGTTGTGTGGTAAGTGCGAATATCAATAATGGAAATGGTGCGGGTATCGGTATTTTCCGTTTTGTCCTTAACAACTTGAACCATATCAGTTCCCATAATAACGGTTCATACCATGATTTAACCTGCACGGCAGGCACGGCATTAACATTGAATACCACCTATTCAATGACCATTAGCACCGGCCTATTTAATAATGAAGGAGCTCGAGTTTATATAGACTACAATAATGATGGCGTATTCGCAGCCGGTGAGGCTGTTGGAGATTTTCCCGCCAATACAGAGGGCACCCGATCGATCAATTTTACTACGCCCTCATCCGGAGTCACAATGAATACAGGCTTACGATTAAGGGTTCTATCCAAATTTGCCGGAGTGCCCACCAGTCCGTGTGATGTAGGCAACTATGGACAGGCAGAAGATTACACCGTTTTCTTTGCTCAACCGGCACCACCAGAGATTTCTATAGCAGCCTTAGATGCCGTTAAGAACGAAGGTAATGTTGGTAATACAGCGTTCACCTTCCGCGCCACACGTACTGGTGATACGGGAGGGACTTCTTCGGTAAATTATGCAGTAACAGGCTCAGGAGGCAACCCCGCGAATACGGCTGATTTTGGAGGGTCATTCCCTGCAGGCACCGTTAATTTCGCGGCAGGAGAGACGATTAAAGATATCACGGTGAATGTAAGCGGGGATCTGGTTGTGGAACCGAATGAAGGATTTACTGTGACGATATCTAATCCGGTGAATGCGACTATCGGAACAGCTACGGCGACGGGCACAATACAAAATGACGATATTGCGTGCCCTACTGTGAGCCAGGTATTTATTAATGAATTCCATTACGACAATGTAGGTACAGATGTTGGTGAATTTGTGGAAGTAGCCGTTGCCAATGCTTGGGGTGGGAATATATCAGATATTACGCTAACCCTTTATAATGGATCAGGAGGCGTTTCTTACGGCACTCATTTACTTTCTACCTTTACAACAGGTGCAAATGATGGTACTTATACCTATTACCACAAGCTTATTGTTGGTATTCAAAATGGAGCTCCGGATGGGTTTTCACTGCATTGTCAAAGCAATGCCGCATTCCAGTTTATTAGCTATGAAGGTGTAATGGTGGCTACAAATGGAGCAGCCAACGGACAAACAAGTACAGATATAGGCGCAAGCCAAAACGGCACTGATGAACCGGCAGGAAGTTCGATTCAATTGGTATCAGGCACTTGGTACAGTATCTGCGGTCAAAACACCCAAGGGGCACAAAATGCGCGACCGACCTTGGTGATTGCGGCCAATGATGCAGTGAAAAATGAAGGCAATGCCGGAAATACAGCCTTCACCTTTACCGTGACACGAAGTGGGTTGACTACAGGTGCCACTACGGCAAATTATGCTGTCACAGGTTCAGGAGGCAATCCGGCCAATGCGGCAGATTTTGGAGGCACCCTCCCTTCCGGGACGGTTTCATTTGCAGCCGCGGAGACGACAAAGAGTATTACGATTAATGTCAGTGGTGACCTCGTTGTTGAGCCTGATGAAGGGTTCACTGTAACCCTTACTGCAGCAGGTAACTGTTATGTGAATTTAGCTACCCCTTCAGCAAATGGGACCATTCTGAATGACGATGTCTTGCCACTGCCGGTTATCTCAATAGCGGCAACGGATGCTGTAAAAAATGAAGGCAATGCTGGCAATACGGCGTTTACGTTTACCGCCACACGTACGGGTGATCTGTCGGCAGCGTCATCAGTGTCCTGGGCAGTAACGGGCAGCGGGGGTACCCCTGCGAATGCGGCCGACTTTGGCGGTGTGTTGCCATCAGGTACAGCCAATTTTGCGATTAACGTAGCTAGCCAGATGATCACGGTGAACGTGAGCGGAGATCTAGTTGTGGAATCAGATGAAGGATTTACCGTGACGATATCCAATCCGGTGAATGCGACAATCGGAACGGCGACGGCGACGGGCACAATACTAAATGACGATGTTGCAGTATCGTGCCCAACAGTGAGCCAGGTATTTATTAATGAATTCCATTATGACAATTCTGGTGCTGATGTTGGTGAATTTGTGGAAGTAGCCGTTGCCAATGCATGGGGTGGGAATGTATCAGATATTACGCTAACCCTTTATAATGGAGCAGGAGGCGCCTCATACGACACCCATGTACTTTCTACCTTTACAATAGGTGCAAATGATGGTACTTATACCTATTACCACAAGCTTATTTCAGGAATTCAAAATGGGTCTCCGGATGGGTTTTCATTGCATTGTCAAAGTAATGCTGCATTCCAGTTTATTAGTTATGAAGGTGTAATAGTGGCTACAAACGGACCAGCCAACGGACAAACAAGTACAGATATAGGCGCAAGCCAGAATGGAACGGATGAACCAGCAGGAAGTTCCATTCAATTGGTATCAGGTACTTGGTACAGTATCTGCGGTCAAAACACCCAAGGGGCACAAAATGCGCGACCGACCTTGGTGATTGCGGCCAATGATGCAGTGAAAAATGAAGGCAATGCCGGAAATACAGCCTTCACCTTTACCGTGACACGAAGTGGGTTGACTACAGGTGCCACTACGGCAAATTATGCTGTCACAGGTTCAGGAGGCAATCCGGCCAATGCGGCAGATTTTGGAGGTACCCTCCCTTCCGGGACGGTTTCATTTGCAGCCGCTGAGACAACAAAGAGTCTAACAATTAATGTAAGTGGCGACCTGGATTTTGAGTCTGACGAAGGGTTCACTGTAACCCTCTCTGCAGCAGGTAATTGTTATGTGAATTTAGCAACCCCTGCAGCAAGTGGGACCATTTTGAATGACGATTCCCCGGCCTATACTATTTCAATCTCTGATCCATGCTCTTGTAATAATGATGCGACACCAAATAATCAGGATGGAACTTTTGGAGAGGAAGTAACCATCATGGGCCCGGCCAACCTAAATCTGGTTGTGGGTAATGGGTCGGTAGGGCTTATTGGCATAGCTGTAGGAGACCCTATTCCTGAGGTTCCGGCAGGGTCAGGTACCTATATTATTCAGTTTGATCATCTTGATGCAATAGGTTATACGTTAGAATTAGCAGAAGACGATCCAGCCAATTTGCTGGGTGTATCAATTACCAATACCTGTTATTATCCTATTGCCGCCATTAATGGCTTAGCCAATATGTTCTGTGAAGGAGATCCTTCCGTGTCGCTAAGTGGTTCGGCTGAATTAGGCAACGGTGGCGGTCCGGCTAATGGCATTGGAGAGTTTTTTGTAGACGGAGTTGGACCGGTCACTACGTTTGATCCTGCTACTCCAGGTGTATATACGATTCGATTTGAATTTGATGCAGCGGACAATGATCCTAATCCTTCTCATCCGGGTTGTATCAGCATAGTTGCACAAGATGTGACTGTAAATGATTCACCTGTATTAACGGAGACTCATGTAGATGTAACCTGCCCTGTTGGAAATGACGGTAGCATTGATATCAGTGTCACCGGGGGAACTGCTCCTTTAACGTTTGACTGGGCGGATCTTCCAGGAACGAATAACGGTGAAGACCGAACCGGACTATCAGCCGGACTATATGCTGTAACCGTTACAGACGACAATGGCTGTAGTGATAATTTGAGTGTAACCATTCTCGATGGTGTTGACGGTATTGATCCCGATATTACTTGTCCGGATGATATCACCATTGAGTGTGACGATTCAACGGATCCAGCAGACACAGGAATGGCTTCTGCTACCGATGATTGTGATCCGGATCCGGTAATTACCTATACGGATGTTGAAGACCTCACGAGTTGTGGAGGTACAACAGGAACTATCACCCGCACCTGGCGGGCAGAGGATGCCTCTGGTAATTTTGTCGAATGCGACCAGATTATAACGGTGAATGACACAACACCTCCTGTGTGGATCACAACACCATTGCCTCAAGATGTGACTGTTGAATGTGATGCCATTCCTGTTGCTGCTGACCTTGAAGCATCAGATAATTGTGTCGGCGGTGCCGGAGGCAATGTAATCTTCATCAATGAACTGCACTATGATAATACTGGTGCAGATGTCAATGAATTTGTCGAGGTCGCTGGAACAGCAGGTTTGGATCTGACGGGATATTCCATCGTTTGGTACAATGGATCAAATGGTACGACTTATGGGACTACGAATCTGAGTGGTGTCATTGACGATGAAGGGAATATGACAGGCGCCCGATCTTTTACATTTGTGGGTATCCAAAACGGTTCTCCCGATGCACTGGCCCTGGTTGATCCCGCCAATAATGTGCTACAATTCCTATCGTATGAAGGTGCATTTATGGCGACGAACGGACCTGCCATTGGGATGATGTCTGTCGATATCGGAGTTGCTGAAAATGGAGCTGAACCTGTTGGCAATTCTCTACAACTTACAGGAACAGGTTCGGATTATACTGATTTTGTCTGGAATTCCCCTGCTCCTGAAAGTCCGGGTTCATTAAATACGAATCAGACATTGGATGCTCCTGCGGGTGGTCCTGTAGTAAATGTGGTCTTTAATCAGGTCCTAACGCCTGGCGCTTGTACAGACAGTTATACGATTACGCGTACCTGGACGGCGACAGATGCTTGTAATAACGCGATAACACATACTCAGGAAATTACCGTTGAGGATACAACCGATCCGACCTGGACTTCAAATCTGCCCGGTGATGTAAGTGTGGAATGTGATATGGTTCCCGCTGCTGCAGTGCTTACGGCTGATGATAATTGTGATTTGAACGTCACCGTCAGTTTTGACGAAGACCGGGCAGATGGCAATTGTCCTCACAATTACGTCCTGACGCGTATCTGGACTGCTACGGATAATTGTAATAATGCCATTACGCATACTCAAACCATAACCGTATCAGACACAACTCCTCCGGTGTGGGATCAAAACCCGCTTCCTCAGGATGTGACCGTAGCATGTAATATGGTTCCGGATGCACCAGTGCTAACTGCTACGGATAACTGTACTGATGGTGGAATGGGAGCTGATGTTTTATTTATCAATGAAATTCATTACGACAATACGGGTGGTGATGTTAATGAATTTATAGAAATTGCCGGAGCTGCAGGCCTAAATTTGACAGGCTATAGTTTGGTGCTTTATAACGGATCAAACGGCCTTGTCTATAATACATTGCCATTAACCGGCACCATTCCTAATGAAGGTAATGGTACAGGTGCTCTTGCATTTGTATACCCTGTGAATGGTATCCAGAACGGTTCTCCGGATGGTATTGCCCTTGTGCAGGGGGCTAATGTCTTGTACTTCTTAAGTTACGAAGGAGCCTTCCTGGCTGTGGACGGACCTGCAGCGGGTATCATGTCTGTAGATATCGGGGTTGCTGAGAACGGTGCAGAGCCAATAGGGCAGTCACTCCAATTAATTGGCACTGGTACGGATTATCCAAACTTTACCTGGACAGGCCCATTAGCTGAATCTCCAGGTCTGCTAAATGTAAATCAGGACTTTACATTGCCCGTTCCAACGGAAATCGTTTATACGTTCAACGAAAACTTTGCGCAAGGTGCTTGTCTGGGTGAAGGTGTTTATACGCGGACCTGGACGGCTACAGACGCATGTAATAATACTATAACACATACGCAGACGATCACTGTCATTGACGATATTCCTCCGGTATTTAATGAAATTCCCCAGGACTTGACCGTTGAGTGTGATGCTATTCCTAGTCCGTTAACTGTAGAAGCGGTGGATGGATGTGGTCCTGTTGCCGGTATCCGCCCCTGGATCAATGAAATCCATTATGATAATGTCGGCGTTGATGTAAATGAGTTTTTTGAAATCGCAGGTCCTGCCGGAATTGATTTGGGGTCATATACGATCTATCTCTACAATGGAGCTAATGGTCTTCTTTATGGCAATAATCCATTATCAGGGGTTATTCCCGATGAAGGAACGGGTTACGGTGCGCTTGCATTTTTCCTGCCGGTTAATGGCATCCAAAACGGTTCACCTGACGGCATAGCGTTGTATCAGGGAGCAACACTGATCCAATTCCTCAGTTACGAAGGTGCCTTTGTGGCAGTTGACGGCCCGGCAGCAGGTCAGGGTTCTGTGAATATTGGAGTAGCCCAGGAACCGGCACCTGCCATTGGCCTGTCGTTACAATTAGCGGGTACAGGTAATCAGTATAACCAGTTTACCTGGACCGGTCCTGTGGATGATTCGCCAGGGTTATTGAATAGTGAGCAACTGGCAGGTCCGGTGGAGGTACCTGTGGTACTAACTGAAAATATAATTCCAGGGAATTGCATTGGCCGACAAACGATTATCAGAACGTTTAGGGCTACAGATGATTGTGGCAATACAGCTACGGTCACACAGACCATCACCGTTGTAGATACCACGCCTCCGGTAGCTCAATGCAAGGACGCGAACTTATTCCTGGATGACAATGGGCTGGCGGTATTAAATCCGGCAGACATAGACAATGGTAGTACGGACAATTGCAGCCCGGTCCTATTGAGCCTCAGCAAAACAACCTTTACTTGCTCCGACAAAGGCATGCAAAATGTCACCCTTACTGTTTCAGACGATTGTGGCAATAGTGCCGCTTGCGTTGCAGTAGTCACCGTATTGGATCTTATACCACCCACAATTACTTGTCCACCGAGTCGGATTATCAATCTGGATCCGGGATTGTGTTGCGCCATCGTTAGTTGGGCGGAACCAACCGTGACTGATAATTGTCCGTTTGTAGGTCCGGTTACCGGCTTGTTTACAGCGAATGCCGGTGCACCGGGCAACTTCTTTAATGCCTTTGCCGGTGTCACCTTCGATGTGCGCAATGATGGCGCCCAACCATTAACGATCAGCAGTTGGGATATTCCTGTAACAGGTACACTGGGTAACAACCTGGTTGTGAATGTATATTACACAACAGTAGCCACTACGAATGTTGGTGTACAAACAAATCCCGCTGCCTGGACACTACTAGGCTCGGCTAATGTGCCCCTTAGCGTGAATGCAACGCCATGGAATCCGGCTACTTTGATCAATATTCCAGTAGGTGGATTGACCCTGAATCCTGGACAGTCTAAAGGGATTTATGTAGTCATTACAAATTATCCATCGGGCACGCTTCGCTATACGAATGGCAACTTTTCGCAGACCGATGGAACGCTAAGTATCCTCTCCAATGGTTTTGCAGGAGCCGTAAACTTTGGCAATACCTTCGCTTCACGGGCGTTTGTGGGTCGGGTGAATTATCAGACAGGTGGCGAACCTGACATCATTCAAACGGGAGGCCCAATATCGGGTACTGAACTTTGTAAAGATGACAGTCCTTGGGAAGTAAGCTATCGGGTTGAGGATTCTTCCGGTAATGAAGCGGAATGCAGCTTCACCATATCGGTATTGGAATATGCCTTCCCTATATCCAATTTGCAGTGCAATGATAATGTCCAGGTGTCCCTCGATGAGGATTGTAATACACCCATTGGAGCAGATATGATCCTGGAAGGTGGCCCATATGGCTGTTATGATGATTATGTGGTCATGGTGTTTAATGCACAAAATCAGGTATTGCCAACAAGTCCTTTTGTAGGACGTCAGCAGATAGGTGGCACCTTCAAGGTCAAAGTCACCGATCCGGAAACAGGCAATTCATGCTGGGGTCAGATCAGTGTGGAAGACAAACGACCTCCCGTCATGGAATGCCGTGATATAGTGGTGGATTGTGGTGCGGATATCCCACTGGAGCCTGCCCCTGCTTTGACGGGTCCACAGTCTATCATCTATTCAGGAATCAATGAACCCATCGGAGAAGCCGGAGCACCAGTTCCTGATATTCATGAATATAGCTTTGATTTCAGCTACCTGCCTGCCGGTACGCCAGTGCAGGATGTGGATATTCGGGTGAAACTGACAGGCCATACCTGGCTGCCGGATTTGGATATCCGGGTCATCAGCCCGAACGGTACCGAATCGGATATTTTCAGTCTTACAGGCTGCACAGGTACGGAGTGGCCCATTGATGTGATATTTGACGATCAGGGACAAAACAATTTGACCCAATGTGCTGAATTGAATGCTGCAGGTGCAAGACTTCAGCCCATCCTGGCCCCTGGCCAATCTGGTATTGCCCTGGATGTCTTTAATGGTGAAGATGCCAGCGGTATCTGGCGCATTCGTTTTGCCGATAACGTTGGTCTGGATGATGGTGTCATTGAAATAGCTGGCGTAATCCTCACAGCAGATGTCCCAGCAGTGCCAGTAACCGATAATTGTGATCCAGTGATTACATTAGGTGATGGTCTGGATTATGGTGATGATCTGTTTAATTATACCTGTGCTCAGGATGCAGATTATTCTCAATTGATTGTAAGGACCTGGACAGCTGTAGATGATTGGGGCAATAGCACGCAGTGTACGCAGGAAATCCGTGTACGCCGTCCAACCATAACATCTGTTATCCTTCCGCACAATTATGACGATTTAGATTTGGCCTCCTTTAATTGCAAATCCGAATATCCTTTGCCTGACGTGACAGGCCAACCGGATGGCGCTGGTTGTGGCAGTTTGCAATTTGCCTATGAAGACAAAGTGTTAGAGATTTGCCAGGGTAGTTATACCATCTTGAGGACCTGGACATTGCACGACATGTGTACTAATGATATTTCGTCCCATACCCAGGTGATCAAGGTGACGGACAAAACAGCACCTGTGTTGACCTGTCCGGACATTCATGATATTAAGATTGGTGCCACGAAAAAAATTGGATATCAGGAATGTACAGCAGAAGTCCAAATGCCCTGGATACAGGTAACCGACGATTGCTCGACGACAAACAATCTTACATTTTATGTATGGACCACTTTGGCCGACGGGTCAATAGTGATCGTCAATACCATGAATGCAGAGGGTTACTTTATTTTTGATCTACCTGTAGGCCGCACGTATACGTTCACTTACACGGCCATCGACCATTGTGGCAACAAAGCGGAGTGTACGATTCCCGTATTGGTGAATGACAATGTTCCTCCGGTAGTGATTTGCGAAACGTTGCACATTGTTGCTTTGAGCGATAGTGTTACCTTGGTCAATGCGGTAAGTTTTGACGATGGATCCTATGACGGTTGTTCGAATGTAATCTTTGATGCGCGTCGGGGTACGATGAATTCGAGCGGTGCATTTGTTCAACACCCCTGCAATTTGCCCGGAGATCTGCTCTATGCGCCTCAGGTGCGATTCTATTGCTGTGATGGCTTGAGCAATGTGCCTTTGTTTGTGGATTTGCGTGTCCGTGATGCTTTTGGCAATGCCAACAATTGTATGGTAGAAGTGCAGGTAGTGGATAAGGTTCGTCCGGTCATCTGGTGCCCTGATGATATTACCGTGCAGTGTGGTATGCCATTCACCCCTACGGAAACGGATACTTTTGAAATTTGCGCGCAGCCAGGTATCCCGATCAAAGCAGCTTATGCAGCCACTTATACGGTTCCGATCGACATATTTGGTATACCTGCAGATGCAAAAATCACGGATCTGGATTTGAAACTGGACATCGACCATGATTTGGTCAATCAGCTGCAGATAACCTTGTACAGCCCGTTGAATCGCAAAGCGACTGTACTTACGAAAAATGGATGTGTCGGTCAACCGGTACAGTACCCATGGGGTATTGACGTACTGTTTAACGATCAGGCTTACGATATCAATATCTTTAATTCGACGAATCAGAAAGTTGCTGCGCTCTTTGCCTGTACAACGGCCAAGCCGAGTATTGGCGCTTATAACCAAGGCCACATGAAACCGCAAGGTGATGAATTGAAGGTATTTAATGGTCAGCCGCTGAATAGTTTCACTGATAAAAATCTGTGTTTCACAGCCGGACAAAATGATATTGACGCAGTGACAAACCGTATGAGCAACTTCTCGGTCCAACAATTTATTCTCCAGGCCGGACTGGTTACTGGCGACCGTATATTGTTGGAATACAGCAATGCAACAGGAGCTGAACTGACAGGTATTCACGTTGGATCGATTTACCTGTTCCAGGTGATCAATAATAACACCATTGAGTTTTTAACCATCACCGGAAGCGACATCACAAGTGTTCCTGCCGGATCGGCGCATATGTTCTGTGCATCCGGTACATGGCTGTTAGTGGTGGAAGACACCGCGCCGCTGGCCGGAGGCCTGATCAATGAAGTTTGCCTATCAATAGAATATGCATTGCCATTGGGTCTGAAGCCGCATGTGACTGACAATGCTCAGGAGTGTGGATTGGATGTATCGTATCAGGATCTGGCAACACCGGACAAATGTGCTGATGGAACATTTATCAATCGCCGTTGGAGAGTAGATGATGCCTTTGGAAATAACACAAGTTGTATCCAGCGTGTGTATTTTATTGATAACTCGCCATTAACCGTGCAGTTTCCTTGCGATGTGACTATCCAGTGTCAGGATCTGGAAGATCTGGCCGAAACAGGTGATGTGCGCCACAATGGCGATTGCGAACTGGTAGGTATCGAGCATATCGATCATACCCTGGTCACCACAGATGCCTGCTTCAAAATACTGCGTACATGGATCGTGAAAGACTGGTGCCAATATCAGGATGATGGCACCGTTGATTACCCGACGACGAACATTAATGATGTGACGGAGGAGATCACCTTTACTACGGCGATCAATGCACTCATTACAGCACGGAAAATTGACATAGGTGACCGTGTGACATTGCGCTATGTAACCAGTGGCTCGGTAGAAATACCTGGTCTGGTAGAAGGAGATGTATACAGTGTGATCAGAGTGAGTGGCACGACCTTCCGATTTGATTACAATACCACCAAACAACAGTCGGTCAATATCACCGGTCAGGGAACTGGTCCCCATATTTTCCGATTTGCCAACAGTGAGCGCGGATTGCCTGTGACCTGCGATGTGCTGGAAGAATGGTATCCATTCACAGAATGGTATACGGGTTGTTGCAATCCTGCGGCTGAACGCAGGGCATGGGAAAATGATGGTGACGGTTACTTCAAGTTTACGCAGGAAATCAAAGTCGTAGACAATACCGCACCACAGTGGGTGGATTGCGCTGACCGCGAGTTCTGCAGCTTTGAAGAAAATTGTGAACCAACCCTTGTCGAACTCATCTATCAGGCCACTGATAATTGCACGGATACATCTCAACTGAGCTATAGCTATTTCATTGATCTATTTAATGATGGAACAGTTGATATCTCAGGTGTAGGTAATGATGCCAGCGGTGCTTATCCAAACGGCACCCACCAGATCGTATTCAAAGTGACAGATCAATGTGGTAATTGGAACACATGTACAAGTCTGTTCACCATTCGCGATTGCAAAAAGCCAACGCCTATCTGCATCAATGGACTGAGTGTGGATCTTATGCCAAGTACCGGGTTTGTAGAGGTATGGGCTTCAAGCTTTGAAGCAGGTGACAGTTATGACAACTGTACGGAGTACGAAAAGCTGACGATCAAAATTGAACGGTTAGACGCTGTTGACCCGGGTCAAACAGCACCGGATGCAGATGCTGGTGATACGGTAAAAGTATCTTGTCAGGATATGCCACCTAATGCGCCACTTCCTATTGTCAAAGTTGCTATTTGGGTAGGCGATGAAGCGGGCAACTGGGATTATTGTGTGACAGAGCTTTGGGTTCAAGACTGGATGGGGCCATGTGCTGCAACCATGAACACCGAACTTGTGGCTTATGTGGCCAATGAGGATCAGGAGCCTGTGGAGAAAGTGGCCATTGACCTGACGGGATCCATGAATATGCCGGCCTTAATAACAGGCAGCGGTGGTAATGTCAGTTTTGGAACAGTGCCTGTTGAAGGCCAATACACGGTGACACCACAAAAGGATATCCAACCTTTGAATGGGGTGAGTACCTACGATTTATTACTGATTCAAAAACATCTGTTAGGTATTAAATCCATTTCCAGCACGTATAAGCTGATAGCTGCAGATGCAAATAACAGTTGCAGTGTTTCCATCAGTGATATCATCGAACTGCGCAAGATGATCCTTACACCAGGCCTCAACTTTAAGGACAATACAAGCTGGCGTTTTGTGGAAGCAAATTATGTCTTCCCGAATCCATCCAAGCCTTGTGATTTCCCTGAAGTGAAAAATTTCAACAACCTGAATCCGGGTATGACCAGTGCCAACTTTATCGGCGTAAAAATCGGTGACGTCAGCGGGGATGCAGTGCCAAACAGCCTGCTAGGGGCAGACACACGCAATAGTGTGGGCGTCCTTGCTTTTGCGATCGCTGACCAGGTGCTTGTAGGGGGAGAGGAATATACGATAGCTATAACGGCAGATCATTTCCAGGGTGTGCAAGGATATCAATACACGATAGACTTTGATGCAAGTGTTGTATCGTTTGACCGGGTTGATGCAGTTTGGACTGAATTAAGTTCATCCAATTTTGGCACAGCAAGGGTAAACGAAGGGCTGTTGACAACAAGCTGGAACGGGAGTGAAGCAATTACACTTGCTGATGGCGAAGTCCTCTTTACAGTAACGTTCCGTGCAAAGGCAAATGTAAAACTTAGCCAGGTACTGAAGGTCAACTCTCGTGTTACTGCAGCAGAAGCATATGACGCACGCGAAGATCTGCTGGATGTGAAGTTCCGATATAATGGTGACCTCGTTGTAGGCGGTCAGTTTGAGTTGTATCAAAACGAACCGAATCCTTTCCGGGATGTGACGATTATTGGATTCAATCTACCAGAAGCCTCAAGGGCTACACTCAAGGTATATGATGTGACAGGTAAGGTTGTGAAAGTGGTCCGTGGCGATTTTGCAAAAGGATATAATTCCATCAACCTGGATCGCACAGACATACACGGCAACGGCATGTTGTATTACCAATTGGATACGCCAACGGATAGTGCTACAAAACGAATGATCCTTATTGATTAAACACAGATTAGAAAATTTTCTATTGTAATCTAAAACCCCTGGTGCGTTGTATCAGGGGTTTTATTTATTCCTATATATATAAGAACTGCTTAGGCTAGATGAGCATACAATAAATGAAGTTTTATACAGCTCAAATAGAATTTTTGCATTAACTTGAAGCGCCATTCATTACTGATTTTTCAAATGAAACCCCACTTGCTAAGTTGTTTTCATTTGGGTCTTTACAAATTTTAGGGAATTAAGACATAAAACTATGCATGCATTACCAGCGTTTCTGATCACCCTTTTGTCGCTGTTTCCCGCAGTATATTCACAGGCGTTTTTTGGATTGGATTTTGTAAAAAAAATGCATAGTCCAGGAGGAGAGCATGCATATGTGCATGGGTCAATCCATCAAATGCAAACAGGAGATAATTATGCTCCCCTTGCTGTACAGTTTCCATGTGATGTCACCATTAGTTGTGAAGATCTGGATGATCTAAAGGCTACCGGCAAGGTGCGGTATGCAGGTGGTTGTGGGATAGCAGGCGCTTTTTATTCCGATGAAACATTCATAATTTCCGATGCATGTTATAAAATTAAACGTACATGGACAGTAAAATCCTGGTGTAGCTGGGAGCAGGATAGTTATGAAGATTATTACACTATTTCCATCCAACCCTCACTGAACAGGATTACTTTCTCCGAGGGCATCGATAGCTTGATTATTCGAAGAAATATTGGACTAGGGGATCGTGTCACGCTGCGATATATAACAAGTGGAACCACGGAGATCCCGGGATTGGTCGAAGGGGATGTATATAGTTTTATCCGGGTCGGCGACCGCACGTTTGAGGTGATGTATAATACGACCAAACAGGAATCGGTCACCATTACGGGCGAGGGGATAGGTCCGCATTTATTCCGTTATGCCAATAGTGATTGGGGGTTGCCTGTGGATTGTGGAACACTGCAATCTGTATATCCGTTTGGCGGATGGGATGTGACTTGTTGTGATGGGACCGATGCGCATCGTTTGTGGCAAGACGATGGTGACGGGTATTTTAAATTCACACAAATCATTAAGGTCCTGGATCTAAATATTCCCAACTGGGTGACATGTCAGGACACAATGTACTGCCATAACGCCACAGAATGCGGACCGGTCTCTATAGAGCTGATCGCTCAGGCATCAGATGAATGTACGCCCGAACATCAATTAAAATATAGTTATAAAATTGATTTGCAAAATAATGGAACCATCGATAAGGAAGGGATGAGTAAGGATGCCAGCGGTACATATCCTTCGGGCTTTCACAAGGTCATTTTTACAGTCACGGATCGGTGTGGCAATTGGAATACCTGCACCAGGTATTTTTCGATTATAGATTGTACCCCCCCTACACCTATCTGTATAAATAATTTAAGTGTCAGTTTAATGGACTCGCTGGAGGATGGGAAAACACAGGTGTGGGCAAAAAGTCTGGAAGCAAAATCCAGTTATGATAATTGCACGGATTATTCCGATTTGGTCATCCTTGTTGAACGGATGAGTGCAATTATTCCCGGCCAAACAGTGCCTGGTCCGGGTGCTTCGGAAGTGCTCGAAGTAGATTGTTATGATCTGCCACCTTATGCACTCACACCCGAAGTAGAAGTGGTGGTATGGGTAGGTGATGAAGCAGGCAATTGGGATTATTGCATTACCTCTGTTCTCGTGCAGGACAATATGGGGGCCTGCTCGGATGCCGGAAAATCCATGATTATGAATTTGGTGACCAATGAAAAAAAGGAGGGCATAGAACTAACGACCCTGGAAGTTTCTGGTGACATGACACAGACCGGAATGACAAATGTTTTTGGTTACGCACCCTTAACCAATTTGCCATTGGGTTCTACAGTGCATATTAAACCCGGAAAAAACGATGATCCTTTAAATGGCTTGAGTACACTGGATGTGCAGCGGCTATTATTGCATATTTTGGGTATCAAACAACTTCAAAGCCCCTATCAACGGATTGCCGCTGATGTCAATAATAGTGGCACCATCACCTGGAGTGATTTGCATGAATTGCGAAGAATAATACTCAATCCGGAAGAAGGATTTAAATACAATAATAGTTGGCGATTTGTAGATGCCAGTTATGTATTTCCTTCTGCGGAAAGCATTTTTGGATATCCTGAATCTAAAACATTTCACGCCCTGAGTCACGGATCAGGCACACAATTTATTGGTGTAAAAATTGGTGATGTGACAGGTGACGCGATGCCCAATAGTCAGGAAATATCGGACACGGCCAGCGGCAGGCAGGCATTGATTTTTGGAATATCTGATCAGATGTTAGATGAGGGAAAGGAAGTAACTGTGGCGGTTAAAGCCAGTGAATTTAATGACATCATGGGTTATCAATATACGCTTGATTTTAATCCGGCTGCCCTGGAGTTTGTAAGAGTGAACACTAAATGGAATGAATTGAGTGAAACAAACTTTGGTTTTTCGAAAATAAAAGAAGGCAGATTGACAACAAGCTGGAATGCTTTGGAAAGGATTAGCCTCTTCGAAGATGAGGTGCTTTATACGGTAACCTTTCGGGCATTAACCAATATTATGCTCAGCCAGGTAATCAAAGTGACTTCGAAAATGACTCCTGCCCAAGCATATGTTTCGAATAAACCGTTGCTGGATGTTCAATTTCAATTTGATCCTGCGCAGCAAACGGAGCGCATATTTGCGGTGTACCAAAACGAACCTAACCCATTCGCTCAGCAGACGAAGATCGGTTTTGTGTTACCTGAGGCGGGCGCTGCAGTATTGACGGTATGCGATATCACAGGTCGTGTAGTCTTTATTATGGAGGCAGATTATCCGGTTGGATATAACGAAGTATTTCTTCAACGCACTGCATGGCCTGATCTGCATGTCTTGTATTATACGTTGCAATTCGGTGGAAATAGTGTGACAAAGCGGATGATGCTTTTGGAATAGGTGGCCGGGATTTAAGTTTAATCTTTTTGGGCTTCCAGTTATTCAAGTCGCTCACCTAATCTTCACCGATGTGGGATCCTTTTAAAAGTGTATCATTCTGAACACATTAGAAAACAGGGTCATTGTCGTGCAAAACATCACCAGAATATTAGAATGTTCTAATAATTGCCTTATTTTTAGTCCTTACAGTTGTATATCAATAGGTTATTGATTATATTTGGAGCTTAAACATCCTCCATGAACACTATCTACCACCACGGAATTCGTTCTGTTGTCCTGAGCTTTGTCTTTCTGACATGCTTTCCATCCGTAAAATTACCTGCATCAAATTTAGCCGCAGAGGGTGTTTCGAGTGTTTGCCCGGAAGTGATTATCATCAACGAGGTGGTACCCTTGCCTACAGGATATATCATTCTCGATGTTAATAATGACACTGTAGCGATGAGTGCATTGGGCGCACCACTAACCTCTTGTAATTTAAATATTGGCGAACAATATAGACTTCGCCCCTATCGGCCAGGCGTGTTTATGGATGATGTCAGCACTTTTGACATTTTAAATATCCAGCGCCATTTGCTCGGGCATATACCTTTGGTTACGATGGATCGAATCATTGCAGGTGATGCGAATTACAGCAATACCCTTTCCATTTCGGACATTCTGAACATTCAGGCAAAAATTTTCGATCAACCGGTAGTACCTGCACAAACTGTCCCAACCTGGCAGTTTGTCTCAAAAGATTTTGTGGATAATTTTCCGCTTATCGCCCCTTATCTGAATATGGCTTTCACGTACACCGGTCCCGGACAGGTCCTTGAAATTATTGAGGTAAAAACGGGGCGTTCGCGTCATGAGAGCCGGTATTATGAAACCAATTTTCCGTATAAAGGGACCTTGTTTTTTGAACTGGATGATATTTATTGCCTTGCCGGCGAGGAATATACCGTTGATGTCCGAGTGTTAGGTTTTACAAACATTCGCGGATTTCAATTGGCACTAAACGTTGATCCCTCCGGCATGGAGTGTTTAGATGTTTTGCCAAAAGAAGTCAATCATATTTTGCCCAAACTGGGACTGGATAAAATTGGAAATGGTGTGGTGCGTGCCAACTGGGTGTTGGGCTATCAAACAGATATGGATGTGGCAGATGGCGAGGCCATCTTCGAACTAAAAGTTAAAGCATTGCAGGACGGCAAACTAAGCACGTTTATCGATATCAATTCCACGATCATGCGTGCTGAAGGGTATGATAAATTTGATGACTTTTATCATGTGGACATAAAATATATTCCCAAATTTAAGGGAAATACGACGCACACGAATCTTATACCTGAAACATTGCCCAATGCAGATCCAGAGTTCACAACTACGAGTCAGTTTGTAGGGAGTCCTTCGAATCAAAATGATCTTTTCCTTTTAAGCGATGGTGTTTCTCAGGCAAATGCCTACGACGCCCAAGGAGATGCGAAAGCTGCACAAAGTAAACCGATTGCTGATTGTGTAGATTATTTGGAAGTTAGTTTGATGCCAAGTACTGCCTTAGCTGTAATATCAGCAAATGAAATAGAATCTGGGAATAGTTTTGATCCCTCTACTCCCTATGAAGATTTAGTTTTTAAAATAGAGCTAGCTAAATCTATTAAAGAAGGGCAGATGGTTCCTGGCGCAGGTGCAGACGAATTTTTAACAATCGATTGTTCCTATATGCCACCAAATGCTCCCTCTCCTTTGGTTGATGTAACACTTTGGGTAGGAAATAAGGAAGGTGAATGGGATAATTGTACTTCAACTATATATTTAAATGAAAAATATGGTGTGTGTTGTATGCCTGGCATTATTATGATTGAAGTTGTTCAGGTAAATGGAGAGCAGGAAGGGGGTGATCTCTGTTCTATTACGACGATACATAGCACAAATGGTATGGACACCATTTCCATTCCTTGTGCAAATCAGGGCGGTGTTTTAGGCTCTTCAAATGAGCATATTGTGGAACCCTACCTGAATACGGGTTATTTGTGGGGAACAAGTACCTATGATCTACTGCTAATATCCAAACACTTAACGGGTACAAAAATATTTGATAATCCATATAAACGCATAGCTGCAGATATCAATAATGATTGCAAGATTTCAATTAGTGATCTTATTGAACTTCGAAGATTAATTCTTATTCCAGGCCTGAAGTTAAAAAACAATACAAGTTGGCGTTTTGTCGATGCAGATTATGTTTTTCCAAATCCTGAAAAGCCATGCAACTTTAATGAAACGATTACTTTTTCGGGTATGCTAGGAGTGATCAATATTGCTAAGTTTTATGCTATTAAAATAGGAGATATAAATTACGGTTATACCAAGAATGATTTAACAGGTGATGATGTTTCCGGTGAGGTTCGCGGTAGTTCGCCGCCTATTGAATTAACGGTACCAAATCTGACCTTCGAATCTAATTCCACTATCCAGGTACCATTAACATTAAACACTTCATCGACTATTGAAGGTTTTCAATACACACTGCGTTTTGATCCCGACCGATTAATGTTTGAAGGCCTTGACGTACATGGTTCAGTATTGGAGGAGGAGGATTTTGGATTGAGCTGGGTAGCTGAAGGAATTATTTTGGTTAGTTGGATTGGTGATGAAGCCAGTATGGAAACCGGATTTTCTCTACAGTTTAAAACTAAAACATCTGGTAAAATAAGCGAGGTGATCTCCCTTTCCAACAAATATCTCCGCGCAGAAGCATACAGCATGGATGAGACCATCCACCCGATAACATTAGCCTTTGAAGAAAGCATGAAGGCTGACAAGATCCATTCCATATCGCCCAATCCCTTTCAATCGGATCTGAAGATCAAGGTTCAATTAAGGACGGAAGGTGATATCCTGCTCTCCTTTTCTGATGTGTTGGGTCATGTCTTTTACCAACAAAAGGCACAAGGTAACCGAGGAATGAATGACATTCATGTAGACGGTTCCTTATGGCCTTCGGGCGCTATTTTTTGCAAAATAGAGCAGCATGGCCATCAGGAAGTCAAGTTATTATTCAAAAAAGCATAACGAATTTGCGAGGCTGATTGCCTTTTAGCATTGGCCGTTCCCGTTCAATACCTTCCGGCAGGTGCGTACAGCTGTACGATACGATATCAGGAGGAAACACATCACCGGATGATTATTTTGACAGATTGAGCTATTCGGATGGCCGGGTTTATCGCTTGGGTAAGCGTGGAAGTAAGGTGGTTTATTTAAATATCCTGGCTTTTCCAGAGTTTTTCCCAACTTTGAACCCGCCGGACCGTTTGATGTTTTACTGCCGGCTTAAGGCATGCATTTGAACCTCGACCAAATAAAAATTCCTGTTGCTTCCGAGTTGAAAGCTTTTGAATCCCATTTTAGGGAGGCATTGCGCAGTGAAGTTGCCCTGCTGGACAAGATAACCTACTATATCGTCCGAAGGAAGGGAAAACAAATCCGGCCCATATTTGTGTTTTTATCGGCCCGTATGTTTGGTCCCTGCGGTGAGGCAAGTTTCCATGCGGCTTCCTTAGTCGAATTGTTGCATACAGCTACACTCGTACACGATGACGTCGTTGATGAATCCCAAATGCGTCGCGGATTTTTTTCCATCAATGCGCTTTGGAAAAACAAAATCGCAGTTCTTGTAGGTGACTATCTGCTATCTCGCGGACTCCTGCTTGCACTCGACAACAACCAATATAAACTGCTCCATATACTTTCCCGGGCGGTTCGTGATATGAGCGAAGGCGAACTCCTCCAATTGGAGAAAGCACGCCGCCTGGATATCGCCGAACCCGTTTATTACGATATCATCCGGCAGAAAACAGCGTCTCTGATTGCAGCTGCCTGTGCTGCAGGTACAGCAAGCAATCAACCGGATCAGGCTGTGACCGACAAGATGTTCCTCTTCGGTGAAAAAATCGGTATGGCTTTTCAAATTAAAGATGATCTGCTGGACTTTGGTGACGAACAGACAGGGAAGCCCAAGGGGATTGATGTGAAAGAAAAAAAATTAACCCTACCTTTAATCTATGCGCTCAGCAAAGCAGAGGCTTCGGAGAAGCGGCGCATTATCCGGATGATCAAACAGGATAGTGAATCGGCGGCGACCTTCACAGCCGTATATGATCTGATCGTAGCTCAGGGTGGCATGGAATACGCCCGGGCCAGGATGAATCAGTATCGGGATGAAGCTTTTGAGATTTTATTCAGTATGCCGGAATCCCCAGCCAGAACATCCCTTGAACAGCTTGTTTACTTCGTTACAGACAGGAAAAACTAAGCGAGTAGTCAGTAGCTGAAAAGGTTTTATCAGCGATATTTATCCGGCAGATGAAGAAGCTCTACCTGCAACTGTTGAACTGATTGGTGCACCTTCGCCTTGAGATGACCGGTAGAGATGGGAATAGAAAAATGATGATCTCCGACTGTGGCATTTGTAGAGGACTGGATCACAAATCGTTGCACATGCCCGTCTTCATTTCGAAGGGAGAGCTGGTTGCCGTCCACTTCCACAAGGAGGTTGTAGTCACCTGCCGGCACTTGTTCAAAGAGGGCAATGCCCTGCATATCGGTGAGTGTCTTGTAGTTTACCTTTTGATCGGAGATATCCTGCAACCAGATAACCATGCCCGTGACAGGAATTTCCGTTTGTGCTGACAGGGTCACGATAGGTAGGCAGATAGCCAGGAGGAAATGATATTTCATTTTAAGCACATTGAAATCCAAAGATAGGTCTTTTGAAGATCCGGAGGAGAAGGATGGATGATATGTAACCTATCAATATAGCCTTATGCCTTCTGCTACAAATTGCTGCCAATGGGCAAGCTACTAGAATTTGGTACAACTGACGCTATCAGCCCTAGCGCATTTTTTTGGGAAAAAGATTCGATTTTCCTTTTTTGGAGGAGAGCTCTCCCTTCTTATTGACGTTCGATTTTCCGGCCTCTTCATTGATCGGACAACCGGTTTTTTGGCTGTTACAGGCGGGCAATCCGGCAAGTCCGATCCCTAGGATGAGCAACAAAACAGCGAAACGAAGGCGAAAAGTTGGTTTCAAGAGGCTATTATTATGTAATCAAAAGGGCTGAATACAGTTAAAACGGGCTATTTTAGTCAAAATTATAGCTTTTCTCAAGAATAATAAGAAAAAACCTTTGTGGAATGGGGATTAGCATTCTATTTTTGCGACAGATTCTTTCACATTACTAAAATCCATAAGATGAACAAAGGAGATCTGATCAGTAAGATCGCAGCAGATGCCAGCATTACTAAGGCACAAGCTACAGATGCCCTCAATGCCGTTGTAGACGGTATTTCTTCTGCTCTGAAAGCTGATGACAAAGTTACCCTCGTTGGTTTCGGTACATTTTCTATCAGCAAGCGTGAGGCTCGCACCGGTCGTAACCCACAGACTGGAAAATCTATCAATATTGCAGCGAAAAATGTTGTTCGCTTCAAGCCTGGTAAAGAACTTGCAGACAACGTGAACTAAATAATACGCACTGCAAATGCATCAAAGGGCTGTCTTCGGGCAGCCCTTTTGTTTAGTGTCACCTCCCGGCTTCCAAGACCAATCGTTTACCTACCTTTACGATCCTAACACAATCCCTTCCCCAATGAGTAACATTCCGGCACTTGAACGTACCGCCAGCCAGGTCAGACGGGATATCATCCGCATGGTTTCACAGGCAAAAAGCGGTCACCCGGGTGGATCCCTCGGATGTGCCGATTTTTTTACCGCACTCTATTTTGATGTTCTTCGTAGAGCGTCTACATTTCATATGGAAGGCAAAGGGGAAGACCTGTTTTTCCTTTCGAATGGTCACATCTCACCGGTATGGTACAGCGTTCTGGCTCGCAGTGGCTTTTTCCCTATTGAAGAACTAGCCACGTTTAGAAACATCAACAGCCGCCTTCAGGGGCATCCTGCCACTCACGAACACCTGCCTGGCATTCGGGTCGCTTCCGGATCACTAGGCCAGGGTATCAGCGTTGCCATTGGCGCCGCACTAGCTAAAAAATTGGATGGCGATCAACACCTGGTTTATTGTCTGACCGGAGATGGCGAACTCCAGGAAGGCCAGATATGGGAAGCGGCCTTATTTGCCCACCACAACAAGGTCGATAACCTGATTGTCACCGTAGACTGGAACGGCCAGCAAATTGATGGCGCAAACGATGAAGTCATTACCCTTGGTGACTTGCCTGCTAAATGGGAAGCATTTGGCTGGGACGTCCTTCGAATGGAAGGCAATAACATGGCTGATATTCTTAAAACCCTGGCCGAAGCAAAAGACCGCTCCGGTAAAGGAAAGCCTATCGTCATTCTCATGCGCACCGAGATGGGCTATGGGGTAGACTTCATGATGGGCTCACATAAGTGGCATGGCGTGGCACCCAATGCCGAGCAAACCACGCAGGCCCTCAATCAATTAGAAGAAACCTTAGGAGATTACTAAATATGGACATGCAAACGCAAAGCTCTGTCAGTATCCATACACTGGAAGTAAACGGAAAAAAAGCCACCCGTGACGGGTTTGGCGACGGACTCCTCGAAGCCGGTAAACACAACGAAAATGTGGTTGCCCTATGCGCCGACCTCCTGGGTTCCCTAAAAATGGATGCCTTTGTCGAAGCTTTCCCCAAACGCTTTTTCCAGGCCGGCATATCCGAAGCCAATATGATCGGAATGGCTGCCGGATTAGCTACCGCAGGGAAGGTGCCTTACACCGGGACATTTGCCAACTTTTCTACCGGTCGGGTTTATGATCAGATACGGCAAAGCGTTGCCTACTCCGATAAGAATGTAAAAATTTGTGCGTCTCATGCCGGTCTTACCCTCGGAGAAGATGGCGCAACCCACCAAATTCTCGAAGATATCGGACTGATGAAAATGCTGCCGGGAATGACGGTTATTAATCCTTGTGATTATAACCAGACCAAAGCAGCAACCATTGCAATTGCCGATTACGAAGGTCCCGTTTACCTGCGTTTTGGACGCCCCAGTTGGCCGGTTTTTATCCCCGAAGATCAGCCTTTCATCATCGGTAAAGCGCTCCACTTGAATCAGGGATCAGATGTCTCCATCTTCGCCACCGGCCTTATGGTATGGCTCGCTGTCGAGGCAGCACGTGCCCTGGCTGAAGAAGGGATATCCGTTGATCTGATCAACATCCATACTATCAAACCCCTGGATGAATCAGCAATAATTGCTTCTATACAGCAAACCGGCTGTGCGGTAAGCTGTGAGGAACACAACCGTATTGGCGGATTGGGAGACAGCATCGCGCAAACACTCAGCCGCTTCCACCCGGCTCCGCAGGAATACATCGCAGTCGACGATAGCTTTGGCGAAAGCGGAAAGCCGGAGGAATTACTGGTCAAATATGGGCTTACCTCGGCTCATATATACAAAGCAGCGAAACGAGCTATACAACGTAAAAAATAGGGGCATTTCTCTTCGTATTTATAGTCCCATATGGACTGAAAGACAGCGAAGATTTTGGACCATTTTTTTGTCCCGGCTTAGCTGAAACGCTAATTCAGCATCGGGAATCATAATCCGAACAACACATTAGTATGAAATTTAATACCAAAGTCATCCACGCAGGCGTCGAACCGGACCCTTCAACGGGGGCCATCATGACGCCGATATACCAAACGTCTACCTACGTGCAAACTGGTCCCGGCGAGCACAAAGGTTACGAATATGCCCGTACCGGCAACCCAACCCGAAGGGCCCTCGAAAAAAACCTCGCCGCGCTGGAAAACGGCCATGATGGCATTTGTTTTGGATCCGGTCTGGCGGCTATGGATGCCATCCTCAAAATGCTAAAAACCGGGGATGAGGTGATTGCTACAAATGACCTCTACGGGGGCTCTTATCGATTGATAAAACGGATTTTTGAACCTTTCGGGCTTAAATCAAAATTTGTCAACATGACAAATATCTATGAGCTGGAGGCGGCCATTACTGCTGATACAAAGCTCATCTGGATTGAGACACCCACCAATCCTCTACTACAAATCGTCGATATCCAGGCAGTATGTGCGCTGGCCCAATCCCGAGGAATACTGACCTGTGTCGACAATACTTTTGCTTCCCCTTATCTGCAAACACCTATTGATCTGGGAGCCGATATCGTCATGCACAGCGCGACGAAATACCTTGGTGGCCACTCAGACCTCGTTCTTGGAGCCGTAATTTCCCGGACGGCTGAATTATCAGAGAAATTGCATTTTATCCAGAATGCTTCCGGAGCTGTGCCTGGTCCCATGGATTGTTTTTTGGTATTGCGCGGTATCAAAACATTGCACCTGCGCGTACAGCGTGCCTGCGATAATGCCCGTCAGATCGTCCAATTCCTGGAGGATCACCCCAAAGTAGGCCGTGTATTGCACCCAGGTATGCCCAGTCATCCGCAACACCAGGTCGCAGCCAAACAAATGCGCGATTTCGGTGCTATGGTGTCCTTCGATCTGAAGGATGACAACATAGATAAAGCCTGGAAAGTATTGACGGGAACACATCTTTTTTCTCTCGCCGAATCGCTGGGCGGGGTCGAGTCCCTGATAGGTCATCCTGCATCGATGACACATGCCTCTATCCCCAGGGAGGATCGCTTGAAAAATGGACTTACAGACAGCCTGATCCGCCTTAGTGTTGGTGTGGAAGATGTGGAGGATTTACTTGCAGATCTCGATAAAGCCCTGTCTCTTGCCTGATTGCGGGTGGATTTATCGGGTTTAATGTGGTAGAGGGACAGTTTTATTGGAGCCTTTGATAGCGTTCCCCTTTTGGCCTAATTCCGCTACCTTTGTTGGCTGAACGACGAACCCTGTAATACGACTTATGTCCAAATCATTATATCGCGAATTCCGTCAACTGAGTTTACCGGATATCGATAAGGAAATACTGGCCTTTTGGGCGGAGGATCAAACCTTTGAAAAGAGCGTCAATCAACGGGATCCGGCCAGGTCCTTTGTATTTTATGAGGGGCCGCCAAGTGCCAATGGCAAACCGGGTATCCATCATGTTATGGCCCGGACGGTTAAAGACCTTTTTTGTCGGTACTATACCCTGAAAGGATTTCGCGTCGAACGCAAAGGGGGCTGGGATACACATGGACTACCTGTGGAACTACAGGTCGAAAAGGAACTTGGGATCACCAAGGAAGACATCGGCAAGTCAATCTCCGTAGCTGAGTACAATCAGGCATGCCGTTCTACGGTGTTGCGGTATAAAGATCTCTGGGATGATATTACCCGCCAGATGGGTTATTGGGTGGATTTGGACAAACCCTATATCACCTTTGAAAACGATTATATCGAATCGTGCTGGAATCTTCTTCAAAAGCTGTATAAAAAACATACACCCTCTGGTCAGTCCTATCTATATAAAGGATTTACTATCCAACCTTACAGCCCCGCCGCAGGTACTGGACTTAGCTCCCATGAACTCAATTTGCCGGGCTGTTACAAGGAGGTAACCGATCAAACGGTGATTGCCATGTTTACGGTGGTTCGGAATGATCGATCGTCATTTTTGTTTGATGACGGAGAATCCGAAGATGTACGGATTTTAGCATGGACAACGACACCCTGGACACTGCCGGGCAATGTAGCCTTGACGCTCGGACCAAAAATTTCGTACACCAAGGTGCGAACCGTGAGCCCTTATACCGGCTTGCCTGTGAGCCTGGTTCTTGCTACAGATCGCATTAGTGCATACTTTGATCCGGCTGGACTGGACCAGCCTATAGATACGTTTGTGACCGGATCAAAAATCCTGCCCTATTCCATCATTGGTTCCTGGTCGGGACAGGAACTCGCGGGTATCCGTTATGAACAGCTTTTGCCTTACGTGAGCAGTCCGGAATTGCGCGACCGCGGGTTTAAGGTAATCACCGCTGATTTTGTAACAACCGAAGACGGTACGGGTGTGGTCCATACAGCGCCTTATTTTGGGGCCGATGACTTCCGGGCGACACAGGCAAACAATATTCCATTTATAGGTATCCCGGATGAACGGGGGATAATCCAGCCATTGGTAGACCGACAAGGTCGTTTTGTGGCCGAAGTCACTGATTTTGCGGGCATGTATGTCAAGCCGGAATATTACCCGGATGAGGTGCGGAATGAAAAGGATTTTAAATCCACCGACCTGCTGATTACGCTAAAACTCAAGGAAGAGAACAAGGCGTTTAAAATCGAAAAATACAAACACAACTATCCACATTGTTGGCGGACTGATAAGCCTGTACTTTATTATCCCCTCGATTCCTGGTTTATCCGGGCGTCGGCGGCGAAGGAACGGATGGCGGAACTAAACCGGACTATCAACTGGAAGCCTGCTCATACTGGTACCGGACGTTTTGGATCCTGGCTGGAAAATCTGCAGGATTGGAATCTTTCACGGTCCCGGTATTGGGGCATCCCGCTTCCTATTTGGCGCACCGAAGACGGGGAGCAGGAAAAATGTATCGGATCCATTGCCGAACTTCATAACGAGATAGACCGCGCAAACAAGGCCTTAGGGTTAAAACAAAGTTATCCGCCTGATTTACATCGTCCTTACATTGATGCGGTAATCCTCGTGAGTGATACGGGCCTGCAAATGCGCCGCGAACTGGATCTCATTGACGTGTGGTTTGACTCCGGATCCATGCCCTATGCACAATGGCATTATCCCTTCGAAAATGAGGAAAAGTTCAAGTTGAATTTTCCGGCAGATTTTATAGCCGAAGGTGTGGACCAGACCCGGGGATGGTTTTACACGCTTCATGCCATTGCGACGATGTGTTTTGATAGTGTAGCGTATAAAAATGTCGTATCCAATGGCCTGGTCCTGGACAAGGAGGGCAATAAAATGTCGAAGTCCAAGGGCAATGTTGTCGATCCATTTATTACGATAGCCAACTATGGTGCTGATGCGACGCGCTGGTATCTGATGGCCAATGCAGACCCCTGGGAGAATCTGAAATTTGATGAGGCCGGGCTGCTGGAAGTGCGCAATAAATACTTCGGAACGCTTTTTAATACGTATAACTTTTTTGCATTGTATGCCAACCTGGACCGGTTTGCCATGGATGAACATGCGGTCATCCCGCATGCGGACAGGCCCGAACTGGATCGTTGGATCATTTCAAAGTTATACAGTCTGGTTAAGGAAGTTCGCGGTCATTTTGATGACTACGAACCGACCAAAGCACTGCGGGCTCTGGAGAATTTTGTAGACAGGAATCTGAGCAACTGGTATGTGCGTTTGGCCCGGCGTCGTTTCTGGCGCGGGGAATTAAATGAAGACAAACTCGCGGCATACCAAACCTTGTACGAATGCCTCATGGTTGTAGCACAGTTATCTGCTCCTGCAGCGCCGTTTTTTAGTGACTGGTTGTTCCGTAATCTTTCCGCACCCATACGACACAAAGCGGACCTTGCCGGAGCTTCATCCGGGTTTGACAGTGTGCATCTTACGGATTTGGTCCGAGAAGATGCCGATGAGATCGATACAGAATTGGAGACAAGGATGGAATATGCACAGCGGATCTGTTCGCTTGCTTTGAGCATCCGGAAGCGTGAAAAATTGCGTGTACGCCTGCCATTGGAACGTCTGCTCATCCCTGTGTTGAACGAAGCTTTTATTCATCAGGTAGAAGGGGTCAAAGACCTTATCCTCTCGGAGATTAATGTCAAGGCGCTGGAGTATGTCACGGATGATTCCGGTTTGCTGAATAAACAGTCGAAGGCCAATTTTAAGACGTTAGGTGGCCGCCTGGGCAAGGATATGAAAGAGGTGGCTTTGCAGATTGCATCATTTACCAATCAGCAGATCACCGAATTGGAAAAGACGGGCAGTGCAACGATATCTATAGACGGGACTGATTATCCCCTTACACCTGAAGACCTGATCGTAACTACAGAGGACTTGCCCGGTTGGAAAACAGCTTCCGAGGAAGGGCTGACGGTCGCACTGGATGTGAATTTGACGCCAGCTTTGATAGCAGAAGGTATTGCCCGGGATCTGGTCAATCGGATCCAAAACCTGCGGAAAGATGCCGGATTTCAGGTCACCGACCGGATTAATATCGCTGTGGAGGATCAGGAAACCATCCGACAAGCAGTAGTGGACTACGGCGACTACATCTGTGCGGAGACGCTGGCAGATCGACTCGATCTCAAAACCGGTGTGCATGGCACCATAGTGGAATTGCATGAAGAACTCACGGTAGTCCTCGATGTGACCCTTGCTTAGGGTCCTTAGGAATTGGCGGACAGATTGATTGGGGGATGGATGGGCACATCCTGTGGACGTTTGCGTTTCCATCGACGATGACTCCATAGCCAAAATTCTGGTCGGGCAATGATATCTGCCTCTAGCAGCCGGGTGTGACGGGCGGTGATATTACCTGGCGATGTTTGGGCAGACTGGGACTCCATCAGCTCAAAGTGGACTTCATAATAACCGCGTCGGGGCTTGGAGATCCGTGTATAAAACACCGGACAATCGTAGGTGGTGGCATATTTTTCGGCCCCAAAAAAAACAGGCGTTTCCTGATTTAGAAACCAGGTCCAATAAGCTTTACGTTCATTGGACGGGGCTTGATCTGTAGCGAACAAATACGCCGCCGACCGGTCTGTCACTTCACGAAATGCGGCATCGACTATTTTTCGGGAAACAAGCACCATCCCAAACTGACCTCTGGATTCCAACATCTTGCTATCCATGAATTTGTCCTTCAACGGGCTGTAAATACCCATGACCCGGAGTTTGGTCTGCAGGCTCAATGCCTGGGCGCCCAGCTCCCAGTTGCCATAATGACCGGAGGCTACAACCAATTTGATATTGGTTTTTTCATAAGGCAGAAATACTTCAGGGTTAACCACACGGGCATGAGCCAGTAATTCCTTTGAAGAAATGGAGAATAATTTTATCGTCTCCAATAGCAGATCCATAAAATGATGAAAAAAAGCTTGCTCGATCTGCAGACATTCTTTTTTACTTTTTTCCGGAAAGGCGTTGCGGATGTTCTTTCGCACTACCTTTTTGCGAAATCCCACTAATTTATACACCATTAAATAGAGGAAATCTGACAGCATATAAAGTGCTGAAAAAGGCAGAAGTGAAACCGGCTTAAGGATGAGGTAATAAAAGAAACGACTCATAAAATACAGGGTTGCCGTCGTGAAATAGGATTAGAGGTTGCCTTCTGATTGAATATCCCTAATACATCGTTCCAGTGATGACTGCCAATGCGGAATCCTAAGGCCAAAGGTCGATTTGATTTTTTGTTTGTCCATTACGCTAAAGACAGGTCGGTGGGCCGGGGTGGGATATTCGGCGGTGCGAATCGGTTTGACCTGACAATTGAGTTCACTCAATCGCATGATAGAAACGGCAAAATCATACCAGCTACAGACGCCTTCATTTGAATAATTGAAGATTCCCTTCAGTAGTTTTCGGCGCGACGGATCGGCTTGTTGTTGCTCCATGATGTGTACGATCGCTTCAGCGAGATCAGTCGATAAGGTAGGCGAGCCGATCTGATCGTAAACAATTCCAAGTTCCTGCTTTTCCCGACCAAGGCGTAACATCGTTCGCAAAAAGTTGTGTCTTACCGGGCCATAAAGCCATGATGTGCGGATTATTACCGTTTCTTCATGCATCAACAGGGCTTCTTCTTCACCGGCGCGTTTACTTCGTGCATAGACACTCATTGGCCGGACCGCATCATCTTCCTGGTATGGTTCGTTTTTTCCATTATCGTACACATAATCTGTAGAGAGATGCACAAATTGGGCATTTACTGTATTACATGCAGCAGCTAAATAGCTGACCGCATCCCTGTTGAGCGCAAAGACGGCATCCACATCCTGTTCGGCTTGATCCACCGCTGTGTAGGCTGCGCCATTAATGACCACATCCGGCTGAAGAAAACGGACATATTGCATGACCATATCCTCATCGGTGAGATCCAGGTCTTCGCGATCCAAAAAATGCCATTCCAGATCATGTCCAGGCCTGGCCGCCTTGGCTAGTGCTTGTCCGATCTGTCCACCTGCTCCTGTTACAAGTATTCGCATGATTTATGAATTAAATGGCCGGTGATGACCAAAAAAAGGCAGCTCATGATCCTTGGGGGATATAATTCGATCGACAGGAGGGACACACCAATTGATGGGTAGAGCCGGATCTTCCGGGTGAATGCCGCCTTCACTTGCCTTGTTGTAAAACTGATCGCATTTATAAAAAAATACAGCCTGGCTGCTCAATACTGAATAGCCATGGGCAAATCCTTTTGGCACGTAAAGCTGGCGTTTGTTGTCTTCGGAAAGTAAGAGGGAATAGACTTCCCCATAGGTCGGCGAACCGATACGAAGATCAACCACCACATCCAGGACTTCGCCCTGAAGGACGCGTACTAATTTGGCCTGGGCATGCTCGCCACATTGGTAATGCAAGCCACGCACGACACCAAATTGGGAAAGGGCTTGATTATCCTGGACAAATTCTCCATTAATTCCCGCATCAGCAAACACGTGTTTGTTATAACTTTCCGTAAAATAACCCCGCTCATCAGCAAAGATGGCTGGTTCGAAAATCAGTAAGCCTTCTATGGGTGTTGGAAGGAACGGCATAGTTTATTTTTGACGGAACATCAGCGCCATGGGTGCGCCCGTGAATTGAAAATGCTCGCGGAGTTTGTTTTCCAGAAACAAACGATAAGCCTCCTTGATTTCCTTGGGATGATTGGCAAAAAAGACAAAGGCCGGATAGGCCAGTGGTAATTGTGTGACGTATTTAATTTTAATATAATTCCCCCGATAGGCAGGTGCTGGATTGCGCTCAATGATCTCCAGCATGGTATCATTGAGTTCGGACGTTTTAATGCGGCGCTGCCTGTTTTCATTTACCTCAAGCGCCAATTCCATCGCTTTGAAAATCCTCGTTTTATCCATCGCCGACATAAATAAGACGGGCACATCGCTAAATGGAGAAATCTTCAATTTGATTTCTTTCTCCATATCTCTGGCGGTGTTCGTTTCCTTTTCGACCAGGTCCCATTTGTTGATCAGCAGGACAATCCCCTTATGTCTTCGTTGAGCCAGACGAAAAATAGCCATATCCTGCGCTTCGACGCCCGTTTGCGCATCAATGAGCAGCATGCATACATCACATTCTTCCAGGGCCTTCAGGGTGCGCATCACCGAATAAAATTCCAGATTTTCATGGACACGTGCTTTTCGGCGCAGCCCGGCAGTGTCTACCAGAATGAAGTCTTTTCCAAATTTAGTATAACGGGTATGGATCGCATCGCGGGTCGTCCCGGCTATGTCCGTCACGATGTTGCGATCCTCATCCATCAGGGCATTGATGAAGGAAGATTTGCCCACATTAGGCTGGCCGACCACTGCAAAGCGGGGCAACGCGGTTGGGTCTTCCTCGGGTTCATCCGGCAGCTTGGCTACCACCTCATCAAGGACTTCGCCTGTACCACTGCCTGTGATCGAAGACAGGAAAAAGGTGTTATCAAAACCTAGTGCCCAAAACTCATTGGCCAGCATGAGCCGCTCGTGATTGTCGACTTTATTCACGAGAAGAAAGACCGGTTTTTTTGATTTGCGCAACACCTGGGCCATTTCGGCATCCAGATCTGTAATGCCGGTAGTCACATCTGCCATAAACAGAATGATCTCTGCTTCCTGCACGGCGATGTGTACCTGCGCGCGAATGGCTTTCTCAAAGGGGTCTTCGGAATGTTCGACAAATCCGCCGGTATCCACCACGAGAAATGTTTTACCATTCCAGATGCATGTACCGTATTGACGGTCACGTGTCACACCACTGACATCATCAATGATTGCTTGTCTCTCTCCGATGAGCCGGTTAAAAAGGGTCGACTTCCCCACATTAGGTCTACCGACTATGGCAATTACTTTTCCCAAACTGGCTCTATTTTCCGCAAAGGTACATAAAAGAGGCTGAGGGCTTAGTCTCTGAGTTGTCGGATCCCTGCTTTTGCTTTTTGATGCAATCCACTTCTGTAAATAGCAGGCTTTTCTGCAAGGCACCGATCGTACCAAAGTCGGGCATTTTGGGGCTTCCCGAGATCACTATACATCATCCCTAACTGCAAGGCACTGGCGCAGGCAAAATGAAGTTTACCACCATTTCCTTTACGCCATGCCTGCGTATAATAGTGGATGGCAGGATCGGTTTCACCCAATTCCGCCAGCACCCGGCCAAAGCGATAGGCGTGTTCCAATTGGAGTCGACTTTCCTTGAGGGTCTCCGGCTGTATGGCCGCCAATATTGTTTTTGCTCTGGCTGCATTATGGCCATCCGAAGCCAGCCGGGCTCTCAAAAGGGCAGGGTGGGGTTCATGTTTTTCTAGTGCTTCGTGACGCGCCTGCTGGTCCCCTTCCAGCGGGCTTTTGGGGGCCTTCAGCGACCGCGCTATATAATTGTGGTAAGTGGTGTGGTCATCCTCCAGGAGGGCGCACCAGCCCAGCTTTTGCCATGTTTCAGCCTGATATGAAGGGCCTTGCCATTTTAGGAGAAATAGCTGGAATGCCGATCGTGCGCCTGGTATATCCAAATGATTGAGACGATACTTACCTAACATATAATTGAGATAGGGGAAATCGGTCTGTCCGGCACCCGGTTTATGTTTTTCCAGGGCGCGGATGGCTTTGGTCTGCATACCATTTTCAGAAGCCGTATAAGCGAATAAAAAAAGTATAAAGGGATGATTTGGCTCTGCGCGTTGTAGTGTTATAGCAATTTGATGGGCTATATCCGGCTTGCGATATTGGTGGGCATAAGTCAAGGCGAGGAAAAAGCCTGCATCCTGTGCCAGGAAATGGTTACTCGCCTGCATCGAATCATATACATCGCTCAGCGCTTTGGCACCATCATTTCCAGCTTCCAGGCCTGTGACCAGCTCTGCAGCCCATTGGTACTGGTTGGGAACCGTCCCAATTAAAGCTTCGATAACGTGACGGTCCTTTTGGAGCGGTTGGAAATGGGGGAAGTCTGCCGCGCCCTTGCGAAGTTGCTTCAATCCGGATCGAAATGATCGTGTAGCCAGGATGAGTTCATTGCGTTTATACGCAGCAATGCCAATCATCATGTACATTTCGCCCAAACAATAGGCGCGCCATGGATTGGATTCGGCAACCTGGCTGATTGTCCCCAAATGCAACTCCGATCGTTTAATAAACTGATTATAACGGATTGGGTCTTCCGTGAGCATATAAAAAAGAAAATCCTGCAAATGACGGATATAGGCGCCTATCTGATTGTGCGGGTCGGCAAGCTGTAGTTTTTGTAGGCTGGTGGAGGCCAATGCCGATTGCAATCCCGTCACCTGGTGGTACACAGCCTGTGCTTCCTGAGAGAACTGAAGGGTAGGTGCCTGTGCCACACCCGTTTCTACCGTACAAAAAAGAAAAAGCCCTGACACAAGGAGGGTCAGGGCTTTTTTCAGGCGGTTTGCCATGAACAATCAGGCTTCTGATGTTTCCAGCATTTCCGGCGCTACGATTTGAATGATCGAATCGTCAACCAGAATGCGGCCACAGTGCTCGCAGGCAATTAATTTTTTGTGCAGACCAATTTCCAGTTGCATTTGTGGTGGAATATAGTTGAAACAACCACCACATGAACTACGCTTGATCGGCACAACAGCCATATGGTTGCGATAGGAAACACGAATTTTGTCGTATGCTTTCAGGAGACGCTCGTCAATCCGGCTGCGTTCTGCATCCGATTTTTTACGCAGTTCCTTTTCCTCTTTTTCCGTTTTTGCGATGATGCCGTCCAGTTCTTCTTTTTTGACCTGAAGGTCTTTATCCCGAACAGCTATACGCTCATTGGTGCCGGCAAGGGTCTCTTTTTTAGCATCAACACCGATGCGCAACTCACGAATTTTCTTTTCAGAGAGCTGAATTTCTAGGCTTTGAATGTCCAGCTCCTTGGTCAAAGCCTCAAATTCGCGATTGTTTTTAACATTGTCCATCTGCTTTTTGTACTTTTCAATCAGCAGTTCGGACTCTTTAATGTTGGCTGTATGACGGCTCACCTCGGCTTCAATCTCCTGGATTTGAAGATCCAGCTTGCTTGCGCGGGTGTTCAATCCTACGATCTCATCCTCAAGATCGTTGACCTCCATAGGCAATTCACCTTTGAGTACTTCAATCTCATCCAGCTCGGAATCAATGATTTGTAACTTAAAAAGTTGCTGAAGGCGGTCAGCTACCGTAAGTTCTTTGTTAGCCATATCTCATGCGTATTTGACAGGATTCGTATTGACGGTCGTGCAATGGGACGCAAAATTACTGAATTTATTGTGTATTAACTCCTTTAGGAGATCAATTGTAAATTGTTCCGATTCAAAATGGCCAATATCGGCCACTAAAATACGATTATCCGCCTCAAAAAAGTCATGGTATTTGAAATCGGAAGTGACCAACACATCCGCTCCGGCAGATATGGCAGCTGGCAATAAAAAGCTTCCTGCCCCTCCGCAGACGGCAACACGATGAATAGGACGATCTACCCATGCTGTATGGCGCACTATGGAACACTTCATTTGGGATTTAAGTAAAGCCACGAAATGGGAAAGATCCAAAGGCGTTGGTAGATTACCAATAGCCCCCATCCCTGTCCGCTTTTCAGGATCAGTGGGATTTGGTGCCAGTATCCTAACATCCAGCAATCCGAGTCGCTGACTAAATCGCTCATTGACACCATGTTCGAGCACGCTGTCCAGATTGGTATGGATCGCATATAATGCAATGCCGGCTCGAATCGCTTTAATGACCACCCGCTCCACATAATGCGCTCCGGTCAATTGTTTTAATCCTTTAAAAATGATTGGGTGATGTGCCACGACGACATTGCATCCTAAAGAGATAGCCTCATCGATGACAGGCTCCAGCATATCCAATGCGGTAAGCACACCTGTTACGACATCATGTGGATTGCCTGTCAGCAAACCGGCATTATCATATGACTCCTGTAGGCGCAATGGCGCAATCTCCTCAAGGTAGGCGGTTAGTTCGCCAATCGTAACAGATGTGGACATAAAATAAAATTAGCTGGAGAGCCAAGATACAAAACGGATTAGAGCTGACGGATTTTCCCGATCAGCCCGGTGGTTGAAAACCCCTGGTGGAAGGGCAAGCTGCGCACTTCTCCACCATAACCCTGGACCCAGGAGGAGCCGACAATTTGCTCGGTGGCCCAATCGCCCCCTTTGACCAACACATCCGGATGAACTATCTGGATAAGCTCCAGCGGCGTATCCTCTTCAAAAAGAACGACCATATCCACTACCAGCAATCCGGCGAGCATCAGCAATCGCGACGTTTCGTTATTCACTGGCCGTTCCGATCCTTTGAGCCGGCGCACAGATGCATCGCTATTTACCCCTACTACCAGCACATCACCCAGATCCCGGGCATCGGCCAGGTACCTCAAATGCCCCTCGTGCAGAATGTCAAAACAACCGTTGGTAAAAACGACTTTTTGGCCCTGCATGGTCCATCTGGACCGATGGGCTCGCAGTTTTTCAGGTGTAACGATCCGGGATGATATAGCAGTCAGCATGCTCATAGTAGCAGCACTTCTTCTTTTGCCCTGCGGGATTTATTGAGAATAGGGAGCAGAATCAGGCCCATCAAACCAAAAAGAATATTGCAAAATATCTGGATGCTAAAAAACAAAATCATGGAAAAACTGAACCCGTCTTCACCCGCTATGCCATACATGACCAGCGCTTCGCTGACGAGAAACTGGAATGTACCCATTCCGCCGGGAGCGGGTATGACCACGCCGAATGTCCCAAAGACAAATGTTGTCAGTCCGGCAACTAATCCGAGCTGCGTCGTTTGCTCAAAGGCCTGAAAACACACGACTGTCATCAGGTAATACATCAGCCAGATGATTACACTATGGAAAAGAAACCATCCAATCTGTTTTACTTTCCCTACTGTTTTCAAGCCTTCCTTAAAGCCTATGAGCAGCTCAATAACCCGCTTGACCAAAGGGAAGCGGGCATACCGATCCCGGTACCGATATAAGACAATACCGAATCCACCCACTAAAAACAGGATAATCCAAAAGAAGGGTGAAGTCAATGCATTGGTCATGGAGCTCATGTCTGCATGACTGGTGAGATAGCCCAGGATGCGCTTTCCATCGAGCAGGATAGCAAGGCCGATCACTAATAACATGGTAACAGCGTCGAGGATCCGGTCGACTACTACGGTGCCCATGACCTGGTTTGTCTTGGCCTGTTCATATCGGGCGAGCGTTGCAGCACGAACGAGCTCACCTATCCGCGGCAATCCCAGATTGGCAAAATAGCCGATCATCACAGTGAAAAAGGTGTTGTAAAATTTGGGTTTAATCCCCAGAGGCTCCAGAAGCATTCGCCAACGAATAGCCCGACTGATGTTGCTCACCATAAAAAGGAGCAGCACCACCAGTATCCAGTTCCAGTCTACCAGGCCAAAATCGGCGATGATTTTATCCGTCAAGTGGCAGTCTGCTGGCGCATTTCCTTCCAAAGCACACTTGGCCTGATACGCTTTATTTTGGCGGTTATAGACCAGATATAGAATGCCTAATCCTGTGCCAAGATAGAGGGTAAAACGCAGGAAATTTTTTAGCTGAGGGCGCAAAGTGTGGGTATTAAATGCGATTCTGGGGGCCAGGGTAAACCGTGACCGGCTTAAAGGATTTGGCCTCCTCAAATTCCATTAGTCCGTATGAGATAATGATAAGGATATCGCCAACCTGTGCTTTGCGAGCTGCTGCGCCATTCAGACAGATGACACCAGAATGCCGTTCTCCCGGAATGATATATGTTTCTAGGCGCTCGCCATTATTGTTGTTGACCACTTGTACACGCTCGCCTTCAATCATGTTGGCAGCTTCCATGATGGCCGTATCGATAGTGATACTGCCTTCATAGTTGAGATTGGCATCGGTCACTATGGCCCGATGGATTTTTGATTTGAAACGCCAGATTTGCATCGGGGCAAAATTACGACAATCTCCCATCTGTCCTAATCACTTACTGTACCTTCTCGCTTTTTAACACCAGATTATCGATCAATCGCACCTGTCCGGCCCATGCGGCGGTACAAGCTACGATGAGTTGATGTGCTGCGGGATCCGTAATTTCTTGGAGTGTATAGCCGTCCACCACGCTAAAATAGTCGGGTAAAAGACCATTTTCTTCCAGCATCGCCAGGGCCCTTTTTTCCAATTCCCGGGGTGCTTTTTGATCCAGAGTTTTTTTTGCCCAGCACAACGTTTGGTAAATAACGGGTGCTACTGTGCGCCAGGCCGGCGTAAGTCGCACATTCCGGGAGCTGAATGCCAGCCCGTCGTCCTCTCTGTATGTAGGGCACATAGCGAGCAGGACCTTTGACTTGGTTGCTTCGAGCATATACCGGATGACAGCAACCTGCTGATAATCCTTTTGTCCCATCACCAGTTCATCCGGTTGGACGAGGACCAGCAACCGATGTACCACCTGCATGACGCCGTCAAAATGCCCGGGTCGGCTGGCTCCTTCCATGACCTGTGCAATTGGTCCCGGATCCAGATGGAGCCGGGTCTCCAGATGGGAGGGATAAATCGAATCGACAGCAGGGATGTAAAGGATATGACAACCCTGGGCAGCGAGTAGTGCAATATCCTGTTCGAGAGGCCGGGGATATTTTTCGAGGTCTGAGGGGTCGTTAAACTGCGTAGGATTGACAAAAATACTGCAGACGACGAGGTCACAGGTTTCCCGGGCAGCCTGGATCAATTCGAGGTGTCCGGCATGCAATGCACCCATAGTAGGTACAAAACCAATGCGTTGACCATTCTGACGGTGCAGCGAAATAAAGTCGTGCAACGCACCGTTTGCTTTGATTATCAGCATTGATCCAAAAAAGGGGCGGCAAAGTAAATGAATTCAGTTCACTCATGCAACCATGTAGCGGACGAAAATTAAAGATCTCTAATCTTTTCCTATCTTTGCCTTCCTTTTAGAGCTATCAAAATTTCAGGAATGGAAAAGAAAAGACTTCTCCTCATTACACAGGAAATGCACCCTTACACCGCTTTGTCGGTGATTTCAAATATCACGCAGCAGATTCCGCAATACATGCACGAAAACGGGTTGGAACTTCGGATCCTGATGCCCCGATTTGGCACGATTAACGAACGGCGCCACCGACTGCATGAAGTCGTACGGCTATCTGGCATGAACATCGTCGTCAATGATGAGGATTTTCCCCTGATCATCAAGGTTGCCAGTATGCCTGGTTCCCGCTTACAGGTCTATTTCCTGGACAATGATGAGTTTTTCAAGCGCAAATCTGTTTTTGAAGATGCCGATGGCAAACCATTCGATGACAATCTGGAGCGGATGATTTTTTTCTGTAAAGGAGCTATCGAGACGGTGAAAAAATTTGGCTGGCCGCCTGATATCATTCATTGCCATGGCTGGATGACGAGCATGTTACCTTATTACCTGCGCACCCTATACAAGGACGAACCCTTATTCCGCAATTCACGGCTGACCTGGTCTGCCTACGAGCACAATGCCAGCGGTCAGTTCAAGCCGGAAGATCTCGAAAAGTCGCTTATTCCACCTATGAGCAATGACGTGCTGCTGCCTTTCATCCATGAAGGACAGGTATCACTGGACCGCGGCGCTATTGGCTACTCGGATGCGATCATTCGCGGCAGCGAAAATCTCGGTGAGGAAGTTGAATCATTGTTGCAGACCATGCAAAAGCCACTGCTTGACATGGTCGAAGAGGACGCTATGTTGCCCGCTTATCTTGAATTTTATGACAGCCTGCTGGAGCAGGAGGTCTGATTTTTAGTTGATTTTCAGATTGCTTATGAATAAATCTTCGCTTTGGCTGTCCGTCATATTGGTTTTGACGGTCCTCTTGTTTAGCCGTTGTACAAAGCCCACATTGGTGGGTTCTGAACTAGTCGATATCGACCAAACCCTCCTCGGAAAGGAAGATAGCTTTACGATCATTTCCAGGTCTTTTGCGGTGGACAGCTTTGAATCCTTCCGGGCGGCAACGGGCACACGGATCGGACGTTATTCGCTGGGTTATGTGGAGGATGCCTATTTCGGTACCAGCAGAACCACGTTTTATCTCGAATTGGTCCCTTCGTATGGGTTTAATGAGCCAAATTTTGCAGGAGCCGTATTGGATTCACTTATTTTATCGGTAGCAGCGGACACCTCTTTTATTGCAGGTACACCCGCTGCCATGCCTACTTTAAATGTATACCGATTGCAAAGCCCCCTGCCTAAGGAGGATATGTATTCGTCGCGGTCATTTGCGGTAGACCCAACACCTGTAGGGAGCTATACCGGCCCGGTGTGGCCGATACCTGTGTATACGTCGGTGGATTACACAACAACCATCGACACGATCACCCGTTCTCAGTTTCGCTTCCGGCTGGATGACCAGCTAGGTACTGAATTGATGGCGCTGGACAGCGCCAATCTGGTCGTTGATTCACTCTTCATCTCTAATTTGAAAGGCTTTGCAATGGAATTTGCAAACCCGATGCAGGCGTATGTAGGATTGTTATTTAACAATACCAGCACGCATCTGACCCTGTATTATACGGTCCAGGATACGATAAAGAAACAGGCACGTTGGATACCTGTTAGTTTTCCATCAACCCCCCGAACCAGCCATCTTTACCAGTTTGTGGATCGGCAGACCGCTACATACCCCAACCTGCTATTGAACAATACTTCTGCGGACTCTGTCCATTTTTTACAGGGTTTAGCCGGTATGGATATCGAGCTTTATTTCCCACACCTGCCTCAACAGGAACTGGTCTTGGTGAATCACGCTATGTTGGAATTTACAGTTTGCCCCATTGACGGTGAATCACCGGATGCTTTGGGTCCACCCGACCAGATAGAAATTTATACCTACGCTTCCGACGGAACACTCGTACTCATTGATGATGTCGGATTTGCCTCCTCCAGCGGGCTTTTTGGACTGCAAACCTATTTTGGAGGAGTGCCTCTTAAAAACAGCAGCACAGGCACCATTACTTATCGGTGCAATGTTTCGGCACAGGTCCAAAAAATGATGGAAGGCAGCGCAACACCATTGATGTACGTTCGACTTTATAACAGACAGAACACACCCAAACGAACGACGCTATGCGGAGCCACAGGCTCACACCCGCCAAAATTAACCATTACCTATACGCGCCTTAACACCTAAGCTCATGTGTGGCATTGTTGCTTACGTTGGACAAAAACAAGCTTACCCCATTCTAATTAAGGGGCTTCAGCGACTGGAGTACCGGGGATATGACAGCGCAGGCATTGCCCTGTTCAATGGTGGACTGCATGTATACAAACGACAAGGCAAGGTCAGTGAGCTGCTCGAATTTGTTGAAGGAAAAGATCTTTCCGGCACAAGTGGAATCGGTCATACCCGCTGGGCGACGCACGGTCCACCCAATGATATTAACGCACACCCCCATCAATCAGGGAACCGCCGGCTGACCCTGGTGCATAATGGGATTATCGAAAACTACGCACTCCTAAAAGAAGCACTTTCCAAACTGGGTCACACTTTTGAAAGTGACACGGACACCGAAGTCCTTATCCATCTGATTGAGGAATTGCAAAACAGGGATAATCTCCGTCTGGAAGAGGCGGTACGTGTGGCATTAAGCAAAGTGATTGGCGCCTATGCCATCGTCGTCATGGACGAGCTCGAACCTGGCAAAATCGTTGCCGCACGAAAAGGCAGTCCATTGGTAGTGGGTATTGGGGATGATGAGTTTTTGGTCGCATCCGATGCTACACCCATCGTCGAGCACACCAAGCGTGTTGTATATCTCAAAGACGAAGAGATAGCCACCCTCTCCAGAGATGGCTTTATGCAGATCAAAACGATTGGCAATGAAGTGCAGACCCCTTACATTCAGGAGCTGACCTTGCAGATCGAGCGCCTGGAAAAAGGGGGTTATGAACATTTCATGCTCAAGGAAATACACGAACAGCCCCGCACCATTGCAGATGGCATGCGCGGCCGGTTGAATGCGACGGAAGGGTGGATTAAACTGGGGGGGCTGGAAGAATTTAAGACCCGGTTTATGCAAGCCGAGCGGATTATCATTCTCGGATGTGGTACATCCTGGCATGCAGGCCTGGTCGGTGAATATCTCCTGGAAGATCTGGCACGAATACCCGTAGAAGTCGAGTACGCTTCTGAATTCCGGTACAGAAATCCAGTGATAAAAGAAAATGATATTATCATCGCCATGTCGCAATCGGGCGAAACCGCGGACACCCTGGCGGCAATTGAGCTGGCACGTGAGAAAGGCGCATTGGTGTATGGAATTGTCAATGTAGTTGGTTCATCCATATCGCGACTTACAGATGCAGGAAGTTATATTCACGCCGGTCCGGAGATCGGAGTGGCATCTACCAAAGCGTTTACCGGACAGGTGACCTTGCTGACATTATTGGCATTGTCCCTAGCCCATCACAGGGGCACCATTTCGGCTACGCAATACCAGCGTATGTTGACGGAGTTGGAAAGCATCCCGGCCAAAATCACCGAGGTACTCAAATGCGAACCTCAGGTGCAATACATTGCCAAGGAGATCCAGCATACGATCAATGCATTGTATCTGGGAAGGGGTTACAATTTTCCGGTAGCGCTGGAGGGAGCCCTGAAGCTTAAAGAAATATCCTACATCCATGCTGAGGGTTATCCTGCTGCCGAAATGAAACACGGGCCTATCGCCCTGATTGACGAAAACATGCCTGTCATCGTACTCGCTACCAATCGCAGCGCCTACGATAAAATTGTGTCCAATATCCAGGAAGTCAAAGCCCGTAAAGGGATGGTCATCGCCATCGTCAATTATGGCGAAAAAGCAATAAGCGGTATGGCCGATTACGCCATTGAGATTCCTGAAACGGAAGATGCGCTGGCTCCTTTGTTGTCTGTTATTCCGCTGCAATTGTTGTCCTATTACATTGCAGTGGGCCGCGGGTGCAACGTTGATCAGCCCCGCAATCTTGCCAAATCTGTTACTGTTGAATAAAAATATTTATGCCCAACGCCCTCCATACAGAGTATAACTCGCAAAAACCTGTACTCACCATTAGTGAATATGGGCGCAATGTTCAGGATTTGATTGCCTTTGCAAAAACCATCGAAGAGCCCGGCAAAAGGCAAAAGGCAGCCCAGATGATTATCGAAATCATGCGGATTGTCAATCCCCAGAAGAGCGCATTTGAGGATGTGACGGAAAAGCTATGGAAACACTTTTTCCGGATTGCCGATTATGATATCGACGTAAAACCACCTTTTGGTGAAAAACCGGAAAAGCCTGACCTTACTGCCCAGCCATCGGCCATGCCATACCCTGTACAGGAGGCCAAATACCGCCATTACGGGCACAACATTCAGGTGTTGGTGCGCAAAGCCCTGGCTATGGAGCCGGGCGATAAACGTAATGAGCTGGTCACTATTATCGGTTCATATATGAAACTGGCCTACAAAACCTGGAATAGGGAACATTATGTCAGCGACGATCTGATCAAGGCCGACCTCGAAAAACTATCCGGTAATCAACTTACCCTGGAGGAAGGCATGCAGTTTGACACGGCACTTGCACCCGTTTCTTATCCTCAGCAAAATCAAGGTTCAGGATATCGCCGGGGTGGCAACAAGTACCAGGGTCGCAATACTGGCCGGGGCAGGTATAACAATGGCGGAAATTCCAGTGGCGGCGCTTACAACAAAAACAGACGTCGCAAGTAGTCATTCTGATAAACTTAACCGTCTTTTTACCGTGGTTGATGTTATAAGTGGCAGAGGCAACCTATTTTCGCAACAAAGTCTAAGCCATGATCGGAGATAGTTTTGAAGTAATTGGTGGGTCACCACTGCAGGGTAGCATTACACCACAGGGGGCCAAAAATGAAGCACTACAAATATTGTGTGCCGTATTGCTCACAGACGAACCGGTCACGCTGCGCAATGTACCGGCCATCCGCGATGTACAGGCATCTATCGAGCTTCTTGCCGGACTGGGTGTGCAGGTCGAAAACACGGGCGATCATCAGTGGACCTTTATCGCCAAAGATCTCAATACGGATTTTCTGGGTAAGGAAGAATTTGCATTAAAGGCTGGACGGATTCGCGGATCGGTTATGCTCATCGGTCCCTTGCTGGCACGATTTGGTAAGGCCCTCCTGCCCAAGCCCGGCGGAGATAAAATCGGCCGTCGCAGGCTCGATACCCATTTCCTGGCTTTCGAAAAACTGGGCGCCAGTTTTAATTATGATGAGGCATCCAATCAGTATTGGATCGAAGCCAGGCAGTTAAGAGGCGATTATATTTTGATGGATGAGATCTCGGTGACGGGCACGGCAAATCTTGTGATGGCGGCTGTACTTGCCAAGGGAACGACGACGATTTACAATGCGGCCTGTGAACCCTACCTGCAACAGCTATGCCGGATGCTCAATGCGATGGGCGCGCGGATTTCGGGGATCGGTTCGAATCTGCTGACTATTGATGGCGTAGATACCCTGGGTGGCACCACACATACCATGCTACCCGACATGATTGAAATCGGGAGTTTTATCGGTCTGGCGGCAATGACGCAATCGGAGATCACGATCGAAAATTGCCGGGTAGACCAGTTGGGAATCATTCCGGATACCTTCCGAAAATTCGGAATAAACTTTGATATTCAAGGCGATAATATTCATATCCCAGCGCAAGAGAGTTATACCATTCAGACATTTATCGACGGGTCCATTCTGACGGTTTATGATTCACCCTGGCCGGGATTTACGCCTGACCTGATGAGTATATTGGTGGTGCTGGCCACACAGGCCAACGGCAGTGTGCTTATTCATCAAAAAATGTTTGAAAGCCGGTTATTTTTTGTGGATAAATTAATTGACATGGGTGCGCAGATTATCCTGTGCGATCCGCACCGGGCCACGGTCATTGGATTGGGCCGCAAATATCCGTTGCGAGGGATAGCGATGTCCTCACCGGATATTCGGGCAGGTGTAGCGCTGCTGATTGCAGCTTTGTCAGCTGAGGGTCGCAGTGTGATCCACAATGTCAATCAGATTGACCGGGGATATGAAAATATCGATGGGCGTCTGTTGGCCCTGGGTGCTCAAATCCGGCGGATTGATAGCTGAATTGTCAATGTGCAAAACCCGGGGGAAGTATGTCCTGTAAGTGAACCTATGAGCATTCGGCTGCGGTGTCATTCGGTGAGATAGCTTTGCACTATAATAGCTTACTATGTTCCTTCAGAATACGAGTGACCTCCTCCTCCGACGTGGTGGTGATATTGGCGATAAGGGCAATGTCAAGTCCGTTGGCATTAGCGTGGAGGATAGTCTCAATCTTTCCTTCTAATTTCCCTTCAATCTTCCCTTCAATCTTCCCTTCAATCTTCCCTTCAAGTTTCCCTTCAAGTTTCCCTTCAAGTTTCCCTTCTAGTTTCCCTTCGTTACGGGCCCTGGAGGTTATAAGGTCATAGCTGGTCATGGCTGTATCTTTGAGAGGTGGAGGTAATTGATTTATGGCGGTTACAATTTCTTCTTCATTGACTTCAGAAACACCTAAGACATATACAAAAATAGACTTAATGAAGTTCCTGTGCACCATATTTGGTGGTATAGTTTGTAAAATTCGGGACAAGTCATCAACCAATCGAATCGGATCAAACCGGTGTCGCTGGGCCATCATGGCTGATCTCAATAGCTGATCGCGCAAATAGTCCAGATTCTCTTTTTTCAAGGTCATAAGTGCTACCACCAATGAGCGGAATTCAGGTAGGAAAGGTAATAACGGATCGGGAAAGGTTCCGGCCAGCTCCCGGATTGATGGTGGCGACCATGGTTGTTGACCCTGATAATATATGATCGGGATAATGGGATGGAAGGGCTGTTTATTGCGAACTTGTTTGAGGTAAGCCAATGCCAAATACGCCATAATCTGGATGTTGACCCATTTATCCGGATAGGATTTGTGCTCGATCAGGATACTGATCAGCACTGGTTCAGCCGTTGCAGAGGTGGTAGGACATTTTACAATGACATCCGAAAAAATCTCACGCAAGTCCTCCGTAATGAAAGATTGTTCAACATAAGTCAACGCTTCTAATCGAACAAGGGAGCGAACATCAGTTGGTAAAAAGGCATCAAGAAATGCAATGGCCATTCCCTTGTCCGCAAACATCTCTTTGACAAATTTGTCATGCAGGTTATTCGAATGCCTCGCCATGTGGTCAAAGTTAAAACACAGGAGACAAACTCCACGCATCCGCTTGCAAAATGAAGATTTGTAGTCTACAGACCTGAACTCAAAAATTTAGGAAGTAGCCAAAACCGCAACTTCACTTCAGATTAGCTGCAATTTTTGTCAGGTAATCGAAATCACCAAAAACCCTGTATAAGGTCATTGGCAGGGGTGCGACCTGCCGGTACCTTTGGACTGAAATCAAAAACCACCGATCCTGAAACCTTTAAAATGACAAGGGGCATGGGGTTACGGATTTTTAATGTGGTGCATTATATTTTAGAACGCAATCCAAATTGATCATGATGAATTTCCAGGATATCACTGTAGGGCAAGTCATGACTACGCAGGTTTTTTTTGTGTCGCCTGATACAACGTTTGATAAAGTCCGTGACATTTTTGCCACGCATGACTTTCACCATTTGCCTGTGCTGGAGGATGGTAGTTTAGTGGGAATGATAAGCAAATCGGATTTGCTGTTGCTCAGTAACGCCTTTCCACTCGATGACCCATCCAGAAGGCAAGAGCGGGACGACGAATTGCTCAGTCGAATTTTGGTGCGTGAAGTAATGACGATGCAAATTGTTCGTTTGCGACCTGATATGGCTGTGCCCGTTGCAGTAGGTATTTTTCTGGAAAATCTATTCCATGCGATGCCCGTGGTAGATGAAAGTGGTGATTTGGTGGGTATTTTAAGTTGGATTGATTTATTGCGATTAGCATACGTGCCTCAAAAGCACCTTGCTAACTAAGGATAAGTAGTTGTTTTCTCATAAGGTTTGGAGTGCCATCTGATAAGTCGGGTGGGCTCCTTTTTTTATTATATGCCCCTCCAGTGAACGATAGACCGGTTCAGGAGTTAGGAACATCACACCATTTTGTTGCCTAATTTATGTTGACCTGGCAGGCAATGCCAGGCTTGGTGTGCTTATGGAGCGATTAACCCAGGGTTGGCTACTTTTGCATGATTTACCAACTGTCCTATGACTACTGCTGATTATCAGATTATGCTGCCGTCGCTTCCGGATGAACCCGGCATCTACAAGTATCTCGCAGAGGATGGGACGATTCTATACGTAGGTAAAGCAAAAAATCTAAAGCGGCGCATTGCCTCCTATTTTGGAGAGAAAAAACAGCAGTACTACAAAACCCGGTTGATGGTGCGCGCGGCGCAGCGTCTGGAGTACACGATGACCGAAAGCGAACATGATGCGCTGCTTCTCGAAAATACACTGATCAAAAAACATCAGCCGCGATACAATGTCAGTCTCAAGGATGACAAAACCTATTCCTATATCTGTATTAAAAAGGAACGATTTCCCAGGGTGTTTTTCACCCGGCGGGTAATAAGGGACGGTTCCACCTATTTTGGACCTTATACCTCCAAGCCGCGGATTAATATCATCATGGAATTGATTAAAAAGCTATTCCCGCTGCGCACTTGCACCTTAAATTTATCACCCGAAAATATCAAAGCCGGCAAGTTTAAGGTATGCCTTGAATATCATATCAAAAACTGCATGGGTCCTTGTGCGGGACTGGAGACAGAAGAGACCTATCAGGAAAAAATTCAGCAAATAAAAAATATTTTATCCGGACATTTTCGGGAAGTGAAAAGGCATTTGCAAGTGCAATTAGACCAATGTGTCGAAGAGCTTAAATTTGAGCAGGCGCAAATCATAAAAGAAAAGCTGGATGCCTTTGAAGATTATCAAAGTAAATCCGTTGTGGTCAATCCGGATATTCGCGATGTCGATGTTTTTTCCATTGCGTCCGATGAAAAATCGGCATATGTCAATTATTTAAAAGTGATTAATGGGGCGGTCATAAATACGATAACGCAGGAGTTGACAAAAAACCTCGATGAAGAACAAGAAGATCTGTTGCTTATCGCCATGCAACATCTACGGGAAAAATATAACAGTATTACAAAGGAGATTATCGCCCCATTCCCGGTAACCTATTTTGAAACGGACGTAAAAATTACGGTACCCCAGCGAGGTGACTATAAAAAATTGCTGGAAATGTCCCAAAAAAATGTGGACTATTTTTTACTGCAAAAACGCCAGCAAGCGATCAACAGTATACGCAAACAAACGCCTGCTGAACGCATACTTTCTGCATTGAGGGATGCACTGCATATGAAAGAAATGCCCTTGCATATCGAGTGTTTTGATAATTCTAATATACAGGGTAGTCATCCGGTTTCTTCCTGCGTTGTATTTAAAAATGCCCGTCCCAGTAAAGCCGATTACAGGCATTATAAGGTAAAAACCGTAGAAGGTCCCAACGATTTTGCCAGTATGGAAGAAGTCGTTTTCAGACGATATAAACGCTTACTGGACGAACAGCAGCCCTTACCGCAACTCATCGTCATAGACGGGGGCAAAGGCCAATTATCGGCTGCGGTGAATAGTTTGAAGAAGCTGGAGCTCTATGGTAAAATGGCCATTGTTGGTATTGCAAAACGGCTGGAAGAAATTTATTTTCCAGAGGATCCGTTACCCTTATATATCAATAAAAAATCCGAAGCGCTGAAGTTGATACAACAGGCCCGGAATGAAGCGCACCGATTTGCGATTACCTTCCACCGCAACTTGCGATCGAAGGCTTTTCTAAAAACCGAATTGACTGAAGTGCCCGGCATCGGCGAAAAAACGGCCGAAAAATTACTCAAGCACTTCGGATCCATCAAAAAAATGATGGCCGCCGGACAGGAATCCTGGTCAGAAGCAGTGGGGGAGGTAGTGGCTGTAAAAATGGCGACTTACTTTTATGGAGAGCAAGCCGGAACGGAGGAGGAGTAGGGTCTTGCGCCATCTACCCATATCGCCTTATATTTATCCCCCGAAAATCCACTCACCGATTAAAGTTAGCAACTATGAAAGGAACGGGGACTAAACGTTATGCAAAATGGTATAACAATTTGACACCAATAGGAAGGTTAACGGTTTCATTTATTCTAAACTGGATTTATTGGCTCATTGCCTGGTTGATAGGGGAGAAACTATTTTTTGATGAAGTAAGATCATGGGCCTATCATTTTATGCATGCCACATGGATGGCGTTTTTCATGACCATTCTGTTCAATTGGCAGGTAGTGAAATCAATATTTATATGCAGCAAGAGTAATACAGGATCTCCATATAATAACACAGGTAAAACTACTTCATAATATGATTGCCAGATCATATTGCTATTTAAATTAACATGACATAGAAGCCCCATTATTCTTCATCTCGTTTGATCTTGTACGAACTGATTGATTAGCGTTGTAGTATACTGAAAAGCAGACTATGAATAAATTTTATAAACAACCCATGATGCTGCAATGGCTGGAAGCCATACTCCTTTTGATCGTTGGATTCTATCCGGCAATTGTGATTATTGAGTTGACTTATGTGCAACTGTTGTATGCTTTATTATTTATCCTTTATTTGCCCGTCGGTCAATTTACGACTGCCCCCTTTTTTAAACTTACCGGAATTTACACTTATTATTCGCCGATGTTGCTGGGATATATGGCAAATAAGGCTCAGATAGATTTGCACAGTGGTGGGAGTTTTGACTACCTATGGGTAATGCGGAAATTCAGAACCAGGGTCGAGAGTAGAAATGCGTTATTGTGTTATCATCTTGAAGGATTGTTACAGATAATCTATCAAATAGAAGGTGGTTTAATACCAAAAACAGTTATCCTATCCGGCACGTCGTATTTTTTTAATGAAAGGACGCTTGCCCGACTTGGCTTTAGATATGAAGCGCCCTCCATTTTTTATAGGATTAATCTATTAGCAAATTTTATTGATTTAACCTGGATGTATTCGTTGTCACAGGGGCGGTTTGGCATTCCGACGTTATGGAAAGCTAAAAAAGCAACGATTACCGGTGGTGCATTAGTGGATCAAAAGGCCGTCCTGACGGAGTTGTACCAACGAATGACATCAAGGACAAAAATGAATTAACAGGCCAATGTATATGGGTTGGATAGGAGCAACCATCAGCAAGATGTTGTTGAATTTGCAAGAGCTAACTTAGTACGTGGTGATATTGTATTTATAAATGCGCTCTAACATGGGGATTAGGCCTTGTGTCTGGCGAGTCGTTGGAAAAATGATCATCGCATGCGCCCGGCATCGCCTCATTCGCCGGCTGGGCTCGTTACTTTTTGTCTTGGCAAAAAGTAACCAAAAACCGCTGTCCTCGAAAGGCTCGCTGTTCTTCGAATTACGGTTGTAGTATATTTTAGGTGGAACTTCGGATTTTACATTCCGTCACTTCGCTGACCTGAGCTTGTTTTAGGCGGGTGGACGCGGAGGAGATTTAGGTTTGCGTTCGCATCTGGCAGAGGTGGAATCTGTGGATCCGCTGTCCCACCTAAAAAGGCTCTCCCTGCGGGCCGGTCAGCTACGTACTGAGGGCGAGCTGTTCGAGGACGGCGATTGATAACCAATATGCAAAAAAGTAGTTTGATAGAAGCACGTCATTTTGCAAATAATCTGGGTGCAACGAATTATATTCATAGGCTCATAAAACAATAAAAAAACGAATCCATGCAAACCCCTTTTTCACAAACCTATTTCCACGGCACCAAGGCTGAACTACGATTGGGGGACTTTATAGAGGTGGGCCTGCATTCGAACTATGGACAAAATAAAGCGGCAAAGCTACGCCCAGGAGCAGGTCAAGATGATGAAAGAAGGATTGGAGAAATTAAAAGAACAGGGAATTGAGGCTATTGAATACTAACCTGTTTTTTGTAACGATTACAATGGTTCCTTCTCATAAATGTTAAATGTCTTTTTGATTAAAGACACAATTGTTGTAGCCAATATTGCACCGGAGAAGGCGAGAAAAATATCTTTTTGCGCATCCCATATATCGCCTTGTGTACCCAGGTAAGCGTCGCCCTGGGCTTTGAAAAATACATCAGCAACCGCCCATTCGATGAGTTCGTAAAACGCGCTGACGGATAGGGTTATTTCTATAGGAAGGACCCAGGCTACGAGCTTGGGATATTTCAACCACCGCAGAAAAAATTCCCGCATAGGGTAGGCGAGCAAAAACCCAAAACTAAAATGCACAATCCGGTCATAATGATTACGGGATGAATTAAAATAATCCTGCAACCAATATCCGAATGGATTTTCGGCATAGGTATATTTTGACCCATATACATGCAGGCACAGGTAGACACACACCAGCAGATACGATAGGTCGCTGAACTGATAGATCCGGAACGTCGCTACCAAAAATAACATAAACAAAAAGGTAAGGACATTTTCGAGCCACCAGTTGTTTATATCCGTCGTCCCCAGGTAGGTGCTGACCCAGATGAGCATAAATACGACCGTAAAAAGCCACAACCAGGGGTTGGTCCGAAATGGATTTCGTTCGTGCGAGATGGCGAGGGAAAAAAGCATCTGGTATAATTTAAATATTCGTAAAGTGGGTCTGAGTAGTGTGGTGTTGCAAAAGTAAAATCCTTTTTAATCCCTTTCCTGTGATTAATCCCAGCACGATACCACCCGCCAAAATTAGGAACAGGTTGATCAGGGCCAGAAGGATATTGTTTGACACCCAGGGTTTGAGCTGGTTGGTATAATCGATGATAAATACCGTGCCGACAGCCAGCGTCCACCCCAAAAAACAGGCTGGCATCCACAAAAATGCTTTAGGGAAAGATCGCTTCAATAAATGGTACTGAAGTATACCGGTGAGCAATGCACCTATGGCGATACTCACGGCGAGTTTGTGTGCCATGCCTGCTGCCAGCAGATCAAAAAATACCAATGGAATACCCATGCCTGACAGGGAGGTCCAGATCCAGTGGCCATTCAGAAAACCTTGACGCCGAAAAAAGAACCATTGCGCCAGACCGACGCCACCACCCATCCCCACGCCGAGATAAAATTGCATGCCTTCGATGCCAATACTATCCAATATGGAAGACAACATGATGATAAATACAACGCCTAATAGCCAACCCAGGAAGGTGGCTGTTATCCAGCGTTTAATTGGGAAGGTAGATGATAATATTTGCTCCATGAGGTGTGAAAGTAAGGGATTGGTTGATTATAAATTGAAAATTTTATCGGACGAACTGTGTATTTAAAGCGGCTTTGACTTATGCGTCTTTTTTTGTAGAAAGTAGAAAGTAGAAAGTAGAAAGTAGAAAGTAGAAAGTAGAAAGTAGAAAGTAGAAAGTAGAAAGTAGAAAGTAGAA
>JAGNXB010000005.1:76666-99507 GCA_017985675.1 Saprospiraceae bacterium
GTAGAAAGTAGAAAGTAGAAAGTAGAAAGTAGAAAGTAGAAAGTAGAAAGTAGAAAGTAGAAAGTAGAAAGTAGAAAGTAGAACAGTACATTAATGGATAATAGTATAACGACTTAATTACAAGCGGCCATACAACATAACAGCCGGAGCACTTAGTGAAGTGGAAAAGGTTGGTTTGTACCAATCTACATTGGTGGAAGTGTGCAGATGCTTGTCGTGTTTTTGATAGTCCAAAAAGTAGCGATGTTCCGCTATATGGGATTTGTCGGGACGATAAATGGTCAATGTAACCCGATCGGCATCGATCACTTTTAAGAAGCTTGGTGATTCAAGGATATTGCGTGGGTGAATAATGTCCAGTTGGGCGCCATCCCCAAATTCAAGTGTCAATTGTTTTTGATTTTCGTTGTAATTCGTTCGCACTAATTTGTGATTGTGTTCATATGGTTCACCGTACCAATCGCCATAAATGGTAATAGACCCACCTTTAAAAAGTTGTTGTCCCTGAGCGTACAAATTGGCTAATTCATTTGCTTCTCTGCGTTTGGTGACACTGTCCGGTTCAGGTTCCAGATTATCCAATCCGGGTGTAGCATTAGCGGCCGTCATAAAATCAATAGGACCAGATACCTGAATATATTTGAATATGCGGACCCCGATCCATATAGCCAATAAAATTAAGGATCCAATAATTAGCATACCCATGGGCTGGGGCATGGCATCGTATATAAAAACGGCAAGGAGCACCACACCAGCCAAAGGTGCCAGTCCGAAAAGGATGCCGGTAATGAGGTTAAATGTTGTCTTCATTGGTTTGGATTTAAAGGCTATCCATGAAATGTTAGGTGGTTCTCATCAAAATTAATAACTTTCTTCGTTCTTAGTATTTAATGTATTGTATATCATCACTGAAAACGGATGACCGATGACGGAGGGGGGCGAGTGGCGAGTCGATTTAATCCATCAGAATTAACCGCATTTGTAGAAGGTAGAAAGTAGAAAGTAGAAGGGGTGATTTCGTAATAATCTGGAATCTGGGAATCTGGAATCTGGAACGAGGCGTGGTATGCGTTCGTAACAATCTGAAATCTGAGCGGGGAGATCAAACAGCGCAGCCCAAACAGCGCAGCCCAAACTTCCAAACTGCGTAGCAATATGAATAGGGAAATGCTGCCTTGACAGGACCCTCCTTACTCCTTTGTGAACCTTTGTGCTCTTTCTGTCTTTGTGGCCATCATGGGCGGATCAACTTAGCAGCACATTTGGTCTTTATGGGTATTTTGTAACTGGTGAGGGGTAAAGGGTGAGTGGTCTGGGGACTGGAATGAGGGATGACAAAAGGTCTTATTCGCCGCATAATTGCGGTGAATATCGTATATTTTCGCCGCATGATGACGTGCATTGGTAGAAAGTAGAAGGTAGAAAGGACTGAGGACGGAAGACGGATGACCGAGGACGGAAGACGGATGACCGAGGACCCAGGACTGACCTTCGACCTTCGACCTTCAGACCCTGTCTGCCGCCAGGCAGGCTTCGACCTTCAGACCCCTCCTCCTCTCCTCGACTCCTCCTCTCCTCTCCTATTCCTTAAAATTAATCAGCTTAGAAGGGTTGATTATGGGCAGTACAAAATTTTGCAGGGCTGTTCCTTGAAGCCTTGTCAATAAAATGCCTCTTGACGTGGAATACGTTACGGATGATAAAGCATTAGCAAGACCAGGATTTAAATTTAATCGGTTGTTCTTTTCAGGCACGGCAAGCTCCTCTAAATTTTCGACATGATATATAAAAATAAGGTGAAAATTACCGCTTGCTTCGGATTCGTTTTCTCCCTTACTGTCGGTTTTAATGCTAATGGTAAAATCTGCTTTTGCCAGTTTATCTTGAAGGTTAAAAACCAACTTAAGGGAATTGTCCAACTCATGGCCCATTACCTTTGTGATGTCAAAATTTTCAGGCGTATCCACCTGACCTTTTATCATTTTGAAATCACTCAAAGTGATTTTTTCCGGGTCGAAAATAGGCTTATCCGACATTGCTTATTTCATTTTTTTGGTCATGTTTGGCGGGCAATTGCCAGATCTGACATTGGGGTTTTTGATCCGATCGAGTATAACTTACAAAGGTGTGCATCCTGCAAACATATCCATCTTCCAAAAATTCAGTTTGTGCCTTCCGACGGGGAACTTCCAACAAGTTCTCACCTAACTCAGCCGACAATTTCGCTAGTGACCGTAACGTAAAATTGTGCTCGCCCCCCAACCATTTGGAAATTTCAGATGGGTTTTTATCCAGGTTTATAGCCAACTCCTTTTTGGAAATTCCCTTCTCACGCAAAAGCTGGTTGATTCGAACCACGAGGTCGGCATACCAGTCCACAAAGATGTCAACATCTTTGGGTGTGCTTTTTAGCAATCTATCTAAGGTTTTACTTCTCATTTCCTAGAGTATTATTTCTGATGTTCCGTCAAAATGTTGTAAGGATCGTTCTTCATCTAAAATTATAATCAATCCGGATCGAATGGCAGCTTCAATTGTTTTTGCAAACTGTTGTGCTTCATAAAATTTCATCCCTAAGTTTGAACTTTGCTGTGCTGAAGGACCATCCTTGATACCGCCATTAAAAAGGATTACAATGTGCGCTGATATCCGATAACAGAATAATCTCAAAGGAAAGTTGAAACCTAATTCCTCTATTTCGCTTACCCATTGTTTCGGTCTTGGTGGCAATGCCTGTGCATTGTTTTCAGCTCTGTCAAAAAAGTCATTCGTTGCCCCATATCTGTTGCCGATGCTCTCCGTGATCAATCGCAATAACTGCATCGCTTCATCAACAAGCGGATGTTCAATGACGGCGTACTGATCGAAGAACTTATCTGTTTCGGATAAAGCATCGTTATCATCCGTTACCCACCTTACGGTGTAGAATGTACATATACTTCCTTCATCGTACCAAATTTCGAGCGCAAATGTATTCACTTATAACTAAATTATGCAAATTATGTTTTACTTATAAGTTAATTTATTTTAAATAAGTCAGCAACGCAATGATTTCCAATGTATTGCATTTTGCCGATTTGCCTCATTTGTAGAAGGCAGCATAACGCGACCTGAAGACGGATGGCCGAAGACGGACGACGGATAACAGAGGACCGAGGACGGAAGACGGATGACCGAGGACGGATGACCGAGGGGATAAGTGGAGAGTGGCGTGTCGAGAGTAGCGAGTGGATTAAACAATTCCCCGCGACACCCTGCAATTCCCCGCGACACCCTGCAATTCCCTGCGACACCCCGCGACACCCTGCAATTCCCCGCGACACCCCGCGACACCCCGCGACACCCCGCGAGATTTTAATTCCCGCGCAGCTTATTCCAGATTCCAGATTCTCAGATTCCAGATTATTCCATTCCAGATTCCAGATTCCCCGATTCCAGATTATTTCATTCCAGATTCCCAGATTCCAGATTATTACACTACTCCTTCACAAACGAAATTGTCTCCGTATTACCCACCCCAATCATCCGAATAAAATAAATCCCCGATGGCAACCGCGAGACATTCATCCGATACGGCACGCCATCAGGTATCATCACCTGCTCACTTGACAACACCTTGCCCTGAACATCCATAAGCTGGAGCGTATTAATGGCACCACCAAGACAGATGATCGCTATCCCATCACGCGCCGGATTGGGCGATGTGGTGATCGTAAACAAATCATCCGGATTGGAAACCGAAGTGAGGAGCGTGACCACTATGGTATCCGAGGCCGAACAACCAAATTCGTTGGTCACCGTGACCGTATACAAACCAGCTGAATTAATCACAACAGTCGGCGTGGTCGCCCCGGTCGACCAGCTATACGTCAAACCCACACCCGTCGCGTCAAGGGTAGTGTCCAGACCAATGGGTAAAAGAATATCCGAACCTAAATCTACCTCCGGCAAATCATTTACCGTCACCACCACATCTACCGTCGAGCTGCAGCCCAACGAAGTGCCGGTCACGGTATACGTGGTGCTTTCGGCAGGACTCACATCAATACTTTCTCCTGTTGACCCATCGCTCCAGGCATACATCTCCGCACCGCTTGCGGTCAGCGTACCGGTCTGTCCCTCGCAAAGGGTAAGTGAATTTACCATGAGGTCCGGAAGAGGATTGACCGTCACCTGGACATAGACTGTATCCGAAACATAACCCGCCGTTTTCCCGACCACCGAATACGTCGTCGTCTCGGTCGGACTTACCGCGATAGCGCCTCCTGTCGCACCCGTGCTCCACTTGTAGGTGGAGGCACCATTAGCCACCAGGGTCACCGTGTCGCCAACACAAATCGTAGGGCTCGCCACCGTCACCACAGGGATCGGGCCACTTGCCGGACAACCGTCCGGGAAATACAGGTCGATGATATCCTGCATCGCCTCCAGGGCCAGCATCCCATGGGTCTCATTGTACAAAGGCATCCACACATTATACCATCCGGAGCCATAATCCGGATCCCCACCCGAGGGGACACTGCCCCCAAAAAAAGCTTTGGCATGGGCTACAAAAGCCGCATTATCCAGCGGTATGATGGACAGATAATGCATCAGCCTGTCGCAAATCAATTTGGATGGCTGCAAGCCCTCTGCTGTGATGAGCGAATGGAGGGTAGCGGTATCCTTGGGGTGTGTGCCCCAAAAATGAATCAGCGGACGCAAATCTGCACCGGCGATTTTGGAGAACCGGATTATCCTGCTGTCTATTTCATGGAGGCCATCATCGGGCACCTGGTTGATGTAATCCAACTGTTCCTGTTTGTGAAAGGAATCAATCAGCTCCCAGCCAAACAGGGCGGCCATCTCGATATATTTGGCGTAACCGCGTTGCTGGTAGCGCACTTCATCCTTGGTGGTATTGGAGATATCCATCGGCTTGCGCGCTCTGAAATTGGGCGTCACCATCCAGTTGAGTGCCGCCTGGTCGCGCGTGATCTGGGGTTGATTGCCAAAGGACTCTCCAAGCGCTTTGTCGATATCCATGTTATACAAGCGGTTGTATATCGCTGCGGCGGGCACGTTGACGGCGGCCTCCGTTTCGCCGGGAAATTTGCTGAATAATTGGGCATGACCCATTTCATGAAACTCCGTTTCCCAAAAACCATCCCCCGGCTGTAAAAACCAGTGATTTTTATTGCCGTTTTCGGACGCTAAGGGATCATAGGTATTGTTGATCTGCGGATGGCCGATGCCGTAGAATGGATACATGATATCCGTATCCACCTGCAGGTAGAGGCTGACATGATTGCGGATCAGGGGATAACCCAGCAGCGTCGACACGACATCCAGCCGGTTGTCCCAGTCCTGCATCAGGGTGACCGGGTCATTATAATTGTAGATCCAGCTCGAGGGCACCTGCATCATGTACCGTTCGGATTCAAAATCAGCCCATGGGGCGGGGTTGTACCGCTGGTTGTTTTGCCATTCCGCCAGGGAGGTCTGACTAAAGGATTTTGCCGAAAAAAACGGGGCCGGAACCACATTAGTCAGTTGGACCTCTACGATCCCCTGGTCGGCTTCATAGGGTGTGACGATGTAAATGCCGCCGCCAAATGGATTGGCAATCTGTGTAATCATGTCGGTGATCAAAAAGGTATTCGTCACCCGGAAAAAACGCCGCACCGGATTATTGCCGGTCCGCTGAAAGGTATGGGCGCCGACCAGGATTTTGAAATCTTTATTGATCATGGATTCGGGCACTTTCACGGTACCGATACTCCCCGGTGCCAGGTAATAGCCGGTGGGCCGGCGACAAGGGGTGGATGACCAGGCCGTTCGTTTGCCATATTCGGTGGGCATGGAGCCATTGATGAGGGCGGAGTAAGCGGTGGCGGGATCATCCGGATCGGGGCATACACCCGGAAAAAAATCAGCAGTTTGAAACCGTCTGCCCTCCAGCACTGGCAGATACTTGATCACATTGGCGGGGGTGTAGATATAATCGAGGATGCCTTGTTGGATTTTAAACACGGCCCTTACCAGTTCATACCCATCCAGGGCGCCAAACTCGTTGGGGAATCCCCCCTGGCTGGCCGAGTTGAGGAACATGGGTCCTTTGGTGGATTCATAATAATCGATCATCGCAAAAGCCTCCAGCACGATGGGCAGGCTATCCCCGATGACGAAGATGTGTTCCTGGATTGTATCTGATACCGAATTGATTTGCGCAGGCGTCAGGGGATTGGTATTGTTGAGGTGGTTCAGGATGGACTGGATAGCCCATGATAAGGCACTGATCGATCCATCATCGCCGGTGACGATTTTGTAATACCCCGATTTGACCACTCCACCGATGGGATCGCCAAAGGTGGCATTATCAAACGTGATGGTGCCCGACTGCCCGTAGAGATAATTAAACTTACCATCAGCCCCATACGCTACATGGCATACCGCCGGCAGGGTAAATGACTCCCCCTCATCCGCACAATACGTATAACCCGGAGGGCCCTGCGCTATCAACGCAGGCGCATACAGCAGAAAAAGAAAAACAAAGACGCTGGTTATACGCCCGTATATGCTCCGATCCGTATGGGATGCCTGTAGGGTGTGCTGCATAGTGAGGTTCATTTTTGAGGAGGAATGGTGTTGGGGGGCTAAAGTAAGGAATACAGTATAAGTGTACAACTTGACAAGGGTATAAATGGGGGGCAGGCTGTGAAATTGGGGTGCAAAGCTGGTGGAATATAAATATTTTAAAATTTATAATATTGATTGTTGGAATTATTTGCTCATATCACACTTAATTTCCCATCTGTAACAACAATATAGTTTAGCCATGCAGGCCAACCAAGTACATATTTACCATCAGGTGCCGGCTCGCCTTCTAGAAAAACAAAGTCACCGTATGTATATCCAGCACTGAGATTTGTTCGAATTTCCAACTTTCCTTTATTAGTGTCAAGCCACCTTACTATCTTTTTAGATTCTATTTGTAATTTATTATCAATTTCAGTTCCATTAATCACCAAATTCATTCTGTCAGGTGACTCCAAATAAGTTTTAGTCAGGAAAGCAGCAATTTTATCAATTGAATTTAGTTCTCCATAAAATTTATTTTCATTGACTAAGAATGCATATTCTTCTTTGCTATCAACCTTAAGTGCTAAAATATTCTCGTCAAGAAAACCGTGTTTAAATAGGTAACTTTCCTCCTTTCTATCAATAAGTAATGAGTTGTTTCCTAAATACTCCCACTTAGCCTTTTCTACCTTTCCATTGTGAGAGATAAGCAATTCTCCATTAGCTCTGAATATATAAACATTTTTTGCGTTGGATATCTCATCTACAACCACCCAATGTTGATTTGATAGCTTTGTTAAGTTATCTAACTTTTGTGAAAACCTTTGCAATCTTGGTATTAAATCTAAAAAGTATGTTTCCATTTCAGCTGATTTAAGTTGGATTCCTTATTAAATGGAGTGGCTTTCATCTTTAATAGTCCTTAAGGGGATATAATCCCACCAATTCTGTCCTAAGGTGTTGAAAATGAATCGGAAAACTATCATATTGGTAGGGAAAATAAGTTTCGTGCTATAAATATACATTGATTTAGTGGAATTATACAGGGCTTACGACTAAAAGTTTAAAGGTAGACGTCCCATTCTTAAGCGTTTCGCTTGAATCATCACCCGGATAAATCCTTAACAGCCAATCATAGAACGGTTTTTTACTCCTGATGACAAGGGCTGTTCGCCTGACAGATTGATAAAATACAGGTATGAGCTCTAACATAATCTGGCTTTATTTAGAATTTGTATTTCAGAAACAAGATAAGGCAAGATCTTTATAAGGAGAACTACCAGTCTTCTCAGCTCCAGCATACCTCAGTCGATGCAGCCCCAAATCGAACTATATTAGTATTTGAATCGAACCTCATTGTGATATTTCAAAAACTCGACGTCTGGAAGGAATCTTGAGGGTAGAATTATATCCCGATTATCTAGTTTTAAAAAATACTCTTCTACAGATTTTAACTTCTTTTGTTTAAAGAGTAAAGGAGATATTTTTACTTTATAATCTGTAGTAATTGTCAATAAACCTGTTTCAAAAGCCTTGTCGTGAAGGGCATTGATTGCAATGCCATTTTGTGGATTTAATCTGTTCTTTTCATTAGCGCTCCAAGGCATAATATGTCCTGCAATTAAAAATTCTGGTTGCTGCAATCCCGTGATACAACAAGTATTATTATAGGAAGCTAAGATGGAACTTCTAAAAAAAGATTGATTTACTCTTACCTTTACTACTTGCTCTCTCATTTTGCCTTCCTTTGGTAGTTCAATATCAGGTATATGATTGAGTTGTTCTACAGTGGTTTTCTCAAAAGTTGCTAGCAATTTTTCACTTTCATATGGAAGACTATCCCAATTATTGAAAAATTCATTCCAAACTTCAGCATCAAGTTTACTAGCATTTGAAGCTCCTTTAATTCCCCTCATTTTTAAGCTTGGGTCAAGACTTGCAAAATTCACTAGTTTGTATGCTACTGAGCTTGGTGTCCTTCCGATTAAATCAGCAAGATGAATTACTTCCGGGTTTAAACGATGTAATCTGCCAAAGGGCAACTTACAGTAAAGGTTAACTGCTAATATCAGCTCTTCTCGTGTCCATAATATCTGACCCTTTTTCATAATTGATCTTCTTCAAATTCTAAGTTGAACTCTTCACTTCCAACAAAGATGGCGAGTTTAAACCGTTTAAAAGTAAGGTCATGCTTGCCAACTACTCCTTTGTCGTTTTTGCGGTACCGGAGTCCACGATGGCAAAGCGTTTTTGTCAAAAGGATCTCGTCTTTTGTCCCTGTGCTCCGAATGGACTGCATATTCTTCCGTCTTTGTTCCCTTGTCAAGACGTCCATTCGGCAAAGCTACTCAAAAGGTTGGGGTCTAAAATAAAATAGCATTTCATTCTCAGGATTAAATTTACTTATGCACTTTGAAGTAGTTGGAAATCGTCCATGGAAAGAAGGAAAGGGTATGATTAATTGTCCTTCAATCTAATATCCTCCTTTCAGTACTATATCTCGCAAATAACAGGCTTCTTAAGATTAGCTCCCATCATACGGCAAGTCATTACCTTTGCCGCAGCCAGTTTGCTAATATAGAGCCAATATACAAAATATAAAGAGAGCCAAAACCCTATTTAGAGCGAGCAAGAGGCTCAGGATTAGCCAGTTTTGCAGATGTGCCGCCAAATGCGTTAACCTTATTTTTTTAAGTGTGCCTCAAGATGCTGTCTAATATTCTCTGATTGATAATAACTAAATTTAGGTGGTAAAGCATTTCCAATCATTAAAGCAAGATTTGTCTTAGGAATGTCTAATGGAAATTTATAGTCAGCCGGAAACGATTGCAACATTGCTGCTTCTCTTGCTGAAATATTTCTATCCTGCTCGGGATGTAGAAATCGTCCTTTGGAAGGATTTAAACAACCGCCTGTAATTGTTGTAGAATAGTCGTCCCAACGCAACCTTCCATACACATCATTGAAACCAACATTGTCTGCCTCATGGCATTTCAGTAAGTATTTTTTCGGTAAATCTTTTCTACTGCCTCCATTTTTTGGTGTCAACGCAATTCGCTTTTGAACATGAAGATTATGAATAGGAAATATTTTGTGTATCGGGTCTTTAGAATTTTCAGGTAATGGCAAATCTCCTATTGTCTGTCTTACAGTTTGCTTTTCATTCAATGGCTCTGCAACTTTTATTTCTCCTAATCGTGAACCAACCAAAACCAATCTTCGTCTGTTTTGTGGCACTCCGTAATTTTTCACATTCACAACTTGGAAATCAACTTTGTATTTGAGTTCTTCTGTCAAAATTTTTATTGCCTTCTTGAACAAATCATATTCAACAAGTCCCGGCACATTCTCCATCATTATCGTATATGGCTTCAATGCTTTCACAAGTCTCACATACTCCATTATCAAATTGTTTCTGTCGTCAGCTACCGGTGTTGTTCTGTTAAGCCGTCTGATAGAAGAAAAACCTTGACAAGGCGGACAACCAGCTAAAAGATGAATTGTCTTGCCGTTCAATTTTCTTTTGATTTCAGCAATAGAAACTTTACGAATGTCTTTTGTGATAACAGTCGTATCAGGATGATTTAAACGATATGCTTTTGAGGCAATTTCATCAATTTCAAAAGCAACTTTTGTTTTGAAATCAGCCCGATGCATTCCTTCTGTAAGTCCACCGCAACCACTGAAAAGGTCTATGCTATATAGCTCTAGTTGTTCCATTCAAAAAAATTTGAATCCACGACATTTTGATAACCAACAAATCTAAAGAACTGCAGAACAGCTTCCCATTGGGATTTGCTAACTGCACCATATCGTCCTGATTTTCTGTTTACATACATAGTTTTAGTATCCTCACACCACCAGCACTCCCCTCCTTGTAACGCTTTACCTCCAGCAGATAAATTTGTATGGCAAACATTTCTTCTCCCTCCAACAATCTTTTTGCCTTCTGGATTTTCAGTGTTATCAGGAATCATTTTGAAATGAACTTCTCTATTAATTAAATAGACTAGCCAAATAAACATTTTATCTTTAGGTAATTTTTCAACCTCATCTTGTTCAAGATATATTTTAGGTTCAGGTGATCCGTCATTAATTGCATTAAATGCCTGGTCAGAAAAATCTATTTTTTCTTCATCGGGCACAATTTGATTTACCTCTGGTTTTCTGCCAAAAGGTATTGTTTCCGGGCCCATTAGTTCAATTAACAATTCAACAGACATAATCAAATTCATTTTATTTTGCTAAAACCTTTTTCTCTGGTCTCCTCTAATTTTTCAATGCCAAATATGTTTAAGGCATTTATCATTGACAACGGCTCTAATTCACCAAATTTTTCACTAATTAATTGATTGTTTGAAGCGGAAAGAATCGTGTTTTCCTTATCGATAAAAAATTTAAACTTGGAGTTTTCAAACATATTAAGAATTGATGATTCATCAATAACCGAAGAATTTAGATCTCTTAGAGTGGAAAAAATATTGTCGGAACCTATTAATGATCTCAAAATCCATAAATCATCAGAATCAACTATGTGTCTTGAAGGCTTAATTAAGATTGTTGAATCCCCGAATTGAACTTCCTCACCTTTATTGATAATATTCATAACACTTTCTACCATTTTGCTCACATTTCCATCTTCATTTTTTTCCAACATTTCCAATCTATTTTCATCTCTATACCGCTTCAATTCTCCACCTTCTATAATCGAAGAAATATGCATTCTTAAATCCCAACCAGTAAAAACAAAAACTTTTGCTCTCGTAGAATTCAATATTTCTAGCAAATAATTCTCAGATCGTTTGTCTTCCTGCTGCATTCTATACTCCCAATCAAACGACAGGAAATCCCATGCATTATTTTCATTATTAAAATAAAATTCTGGGTTATAAAACCCATTTACATTTATTCGTTTTTTAAAGTGAATAGACTTGGTAATAAGCTGCATATTCAACTCTCTCAAATCGGATTCAATACCCCATTCATCGCTTCCAATTAAGTCTTGTATGTCGTGGAATTCAAGTTTTGTCTTCCCAGTAAAAGGAAACCCATCATCAATTACACCAAAGTTTACTTGTGCCATATTTGTTTGTTTTATGCTTCATCAACCCTTGAAAAGTCAAGTGTAAACTGTGCCCCTTTTAGTGATTCGATTCTATCCCTCTGATTGGTTAATCCAATTTGCCCTCTCATTCTATTCATATAATACTGGCAGATATAAAGCCCTAAACCACTTGGTGGGCTTTTCATGCTCGCTCCAGGCTGATAGAGATAAGGAAGAATTGAATTGTCAATTCCAGGTCCATTATCTGCAACAATTATTGTCCTATGTTTTTTATCAAGATGTAGTTCGATTTTTCTTTTCTTATTTCCAGTATCAGTGTCTAACCAATAGCAACTGTTATCAATTAAGTTGGTGAATATTTGGCAAAGCGTTCCAAATCTTTCAATTATTGTGAAATCTTCTTCTTTATTGTAAGAGAACTCAATATGGTATTTGTCAAATGTTCTCTTGTAAAACTCGGCTGCAAACTCAATTGCTCTTGAAATCTCGAAGGCTCTTACTGGTTCGTTCTTAATGCTTCTTAATGGGCTAAGATTTTTCAATTCAGATTTCAATGAAGAAGCAGCATCTTTTAAGTCGTTCAGTTTTGACTTATCAAGTTTATCCTCCTTCATCAACCTTGTAATGCCGTTATAAAAATTACCTGTGATTTTTGCTAACTCGTGAATGGCAACTGCGGCTGATAAACCAAATCCGGCATTTTCAACTAGTCTCTCCTCTATTAACAAAATTTGTCGAACACTTTTTTCAAGATTTTGAAGTGAGTTTTGAAGGTTGACTAATTTATGTTCTCTTTCTTCTGCCGCATAAAAGTCAAGTAATTTATTAGGGTCAAGAACTACATCGTATTTATTTTTATTCAAGAAGTTGCCAATTAACTTTGAAGAATCTTGACTAACTCTTTCTATATTTTCTTTCGGTTCACGAATGATACTTTGTTTTAGTTCAGTAAAATCATTTCGTCTGCCCTTAAATTCTTTTTCGATAAAATTGACAACAATACTGTTTACCAATAAAGATAAATCTTCAAAAGCTTTATTCTCTAAAAGTCCTTGCCTGTCTGTCTTGTCAATAATGTCAATGTTTGAATCTTGGAAGACTTCAACATAACCGTTCATATTATGATAAGACATATTGCTTCCTTTGGAGATGTGTCTTTTGCTCAAGTTTAACCAATCATAATTTGCTCCCCATTCAGCAGGGAAAAGACTTACGAAATCTCTATATAAAGCAACGCCTCCATAATTATCTAACCAATCGGATGCTCTTTTTACATTGTGAGTTGCAATCCATGGTGAAGTCCTATACCAAGCATCAACATGAATAAAGAATGCACCTGAAGCAGGTTTTCTGTAATCATCATCGTTAATCTTAAACTCTTCTTTGCTGCACATTCTCAAATCAAATGTGTTTTTTATAGTTTGAGACGGATAAGGAATATCGGGGCTTGAAGGTGGATTGAATTTTAATTCATAATCCATTTTACCTTCATCACTTACAATAGCATCAAAAACAAAAACTGGTGGAGCTATATCGTAGATGTTTTCTGTTTTGAATTCTGATTGAAGTTGTGGGCACTCAAAAATTACATTAAACTCGGTTATGTTTCTTTCTACATCTTTTCTTGTAAATGGATTCTTGAAAGGAGAATTTAGCCCTTGAATGGAATCGTAAATATCTTGAACATCTTTTTTAGAAATGTCGAATCCTTCTCTACCACCAAATATTATTAATTGAGTTCCTGAATTTTCCTCTCCGTAATCCCTTGATGGCAAATCTTTGGTTAATGTGATTCCAACAGATTCTAGATTTACAAATTCGTTACTTATTGCTTCAAAATCATCCCAATTAATTTTTAGAACTAACTCGTAAGGATTCTCTTTGATTTTAGTTTTCAAAATCAACTGTCTACCTAATCGATGTGTAGCAAATCTTCCTACTCCTTTTTCTCCAAGTGGCAATCTCCCTTTGTTTGCTGCCTTGTATGTTTTTAGCCAACTATTAAATGCTCCAATATTTCCTTGCGATAAAGCATCCTCTCTCTGCCTTCTAATTTCGTCCTTTACATTTGTTTTAAGTCGTGATGCAGGTCTGAGCCAACCATTTTCAATCACATCTCTACTCATTCCTTTTCCATTATCTTCGATAATAATTACCGGACCAGTAAAATGTTTAAATTGTGATTCTTCAATTTGTTCAACTTCTTGAATGCCCGGAATATTTTCAATTCTCACCTTGCAATTTGATGCACCAGCATCAAAAGCATTTTTAATCAATTCCAAAATTCCTACTCTTTCAGAAGCAATAAGTTGTTCTCCTAAAACTTGAACAAGATGTGCATCTGCTCTGAAGTTTAAAATTATTCCTCCGTCGAGACACAATTCATCTAAGAATTGTGGTCTTACTTTTCTTACTGCGTTGTTGTAATTGTAAAACTCTGTGTTGTTTGTCTTTTCAAGTATCTCGCCCTTTTCGTCTTTGAATGAAACCGGTTTTGAAAAAAGTTTGAAATCTGAAATTTCAACAAAATAATGGTCGGGAGTTTTCTTGTCAATAAATGGTGGCTTTGATATTTTTCCATAGCCGTAAAAAACTCCATCGCCTTTTTTGTCGGGTTCGTAATACACAACTTCAATAGGAAGTGAGTTAAACTGATTTAAGTAGTTCTTTTTGTCTGTCGCTGGAAAGTGATAATACTTTCCAATGAAGTCATTGTAATCGCTGTCTTTCCGGTATTGGGTTAATATGAGGCAATTTCTTTCTTTCATCAGTTAACTTTTTTTGTTGATGAAAGCAATTCACGAATATCTACATTCAACAGTTTGGCAATGTCCGTCAGTGTGTCAACTGGCGGCTGTGTGCTGTTAGTGCACCAACGGGAAATTGTTGATTCATTCATGCCAAGTTTTTCAGCTAACCACTTGCTGCTTTTGTTCTGTTCTACAAGAACTACCTTAATCCTATTAATTGCTTTATTTGCCATTTAGTTTGCGTTACTTGCAAAGATATTGATTTTATCAGAAACTTCTGCAGCTAAGTTTCTGATACAGTCCTTTTGCGGTAGTGGAAAATAAAATGTGTAGTAAATGAGAGTCGTGTTTTTTTGAGACGTTGCTTCACCTTTTTTATGGTGAAGCGTTGCCATTTTACTTGTGGTGCGGCGATGCTGTGTGTAGAAGGTGCACACTCGATTTTATCCAATCCTTTACCTCTTTTCTGCCCTTACTTCAGCTGTTCAGAAGAATTCAATTACACTAACCTCTCACAGCCAACGCCTGCGCACACCTATTCTCTTGCAAGGCAAGCAATTCGGTGCCTTGTTTGGTGAAAAACTGGATGTGGAGCAGCAGGATGGTGGTGCCGGACCCGGGTAAGGGTGTTGCGGGGTTTAGTTCCAGTGGGGTAGGAGTAGCAGTAAGGGCGATAGGCTCCGTATGGGTGATGATGACATGTCCTTCTTCACGGTTTGGATCAGGTCGTATCCAGGCGCTGGTCCATTTGATATGGGTAGCGGAGGGGGGCCATTTGAGCGAAGAGTAGGAGGGTATATGGATCGTACCTGTAGCGGCATCGGCATGGATTTTTTGCTGCAGGATATCGGAGAGTTTTTTTTCGCGGTGCAGTTCAAATCCGGTTAGGAGTTGTTGTCCGGCGGGGTCTTGCAGGCCGAGGGTTACCGTGCGTTCTCCTTTTACGGACTGGGGATCGGATTTCATGACCTTGTGCAATATGCTGATCAGGCGGGAGGTGAAACTCATATCGCCACATTTCAGGAAGGGTTCGCCCATCAGCGCACGCAGATGTGCAGCGGTCTTTGTTACCTGCCCAAATTCACTGGCATTCTCACGGGTCCGTTGAAACGAGGGTAAGGTCCGGACCTTTTCGGGATCGTGGCGGGCTGTTTTACGGATCAAATACCCATGTGGCGAATGGTAATAGGTCAGATCATCGATGGTACCGGTGATTTTTAAGTGGCTTTTTTGTCTGGGCATTGGAGGTCTATTTTAGGAAGTGAGGTAATCGGGTTGTCTCGGTGGTTGGGGGTGTTTTTGTCGTGGTGTTTCTCTTATTCTCCTTCTTTGTTACTGTTATGTTCGTGTTATGATCAAGTAGATAGCAAGTAAGTAAGAAGTAGGTATGAAGTATGTCCTTAGTTATATAACGGTTAATTTGAGGAAATATTATTGGAGGGGAGGAGTAGAGGAGTAGAGGAGGGGAGGAGGTTGTAATAATCTGGAATCAAGTCAGGGATGAGGAGATGAGGGATGAGGGATGGCTTTCTACGGTTCAACCTTCTACATCTTTCTACCTTCTACTTTCTACTTTCTACAAAAGAGGAGGGTAACCGCAAAGGCGCAAAGACGCTAAGGGAATGGAATAATCTGGAATCGGGGAATCTGAAATCTGGAATAAGCTGCGCGGGAACTAAAATCGCGTGTGTTTCAGGCAAAGGGAGCGGCATGCGCGCGGCGGGTGCAAAAATCTCCGAGCTGCCTGGCGTCATACAGGTTTACCTTTCAACGTCCTTCTACATTCTACTTTCTACTTTCTACAAAAGAGGTAGTTAACTGCAAAGGCGCTATGGAGGAGGGGGTTATTGGGTTATGGCGTTATTGCGAAAAAACCGGGACCTCAATAATCTGGAATCGGAGAATCTGGAATCTGGAATAGGCTGCGCTGGAACTAAAATCGCGGGTGGGTTTCACGCAAAGGGCGCGGAGTGCACGCGGCGGACGCTGGAATTGTAACCGCAAAGGCGCTAAGAGGCTAAGAGGGTTTGGGGTTATTGGGTTAAGGCGTTGTTGCGAAAACATGGGAATAAGGAGGGCCCTATCAATGCAACATTTCCCTATCCATATTGCTGCGCAGTTTGAAAGTTTAGGCTGCGCTGTTTGGGCTACGCTGTTTGATCTTCCCGTTCAGATTTCAGATTGTTACGGAAGCAACCCACGCCTCGCTCCAGATTCCAGATTTTCAGATTCCAGATTATTCCGAAATTACCTCTTACTTAATTTAGTTTACCCCATTTACAAATATTACCCCCTCACCATTTTTTTGGCCCTTTACCCTTAGCCCCTTACCGTTTAGGATCAAACTTCAAACAGCGGAGCAATATGCATGTTAATTGATTTTAACAAAGTGGTCTTCAAGTTTTACGTTGAAATTGATCTCTGCTTTCAATGCTTTGAACACTTTAATGATGGTGTCAATCGTTGCGCTGTTGGCACTACTTTCAAGTTTGGAAATTTGCGCTTTCTGCACGCCCACAAGTTGGCCAAGTTCTTCTTGAGTCAGGTTTCTTTCCTGTCTGGCAGCTTTAATCATCTTGCCCAAGACGTCCATCCGTAGTTCGTATTCGTAATTGTCACGATCTATTGTCCCAGATGTGCCGATATACTTGTCTTTCATTTCAGAAAGCGTATAGGTCTTTACTTCTTTTGCGGCCATTTAGTTACCCTTTTTGTTTGTTGTTAAAATATTTGTCTCTCAGTCTTACTGCCCGGTCTATTTCGTTTGCCGGAACTTTGTCTACCTTTTTTAGGAAACCGTGGGTCGCAATGACCAACGTTTTTTTATTATTTGTCTTGTCCCAAAATGCAAGAAGTCTGATCTGAAGACCTGCGAAAGTTGTCCGAAATTCCCAAATATCGTTTTTTAGTTTCTTGAAAAGTTTTGGGTCATTCGTCTGTTCGGCGAGGTCAATATTGTAAAAGATTTTTCTGATAGTCTTTAAACCCAATCCATGCATTAGGCTTCGAGCGAAGGTCATTTCTGCAAAATAAGCTGGTACTTCGCCGACAAGGCATAGCCTTCTATGGTGAAGAGGGGAAGTGCCTGATTATGATGCAGAAATGAGCTGTAGCCGAAGCAATAGCATGTTATTAATCTATTAGATAAATCCAGGATCATTTTCCATATATTTTTGCACTCAATTTTTTCAAATTTTAATCCAAATTAATTTTCACAATATATTGCATATCAAGTGTTAAGAAATTAATGATCATTTTTTATTAAAACCTAATGCATGAATTGGGTTAAATCAAGCTTAGAAATGAACTCGTCGGCTTCTTCTAAAAACAGCGTCTCAAAAAATCTCATTCAATGCTATTTTAGTAAACGTCGCAAAGATAAATAAAGTTGCCAATTATGGAAACTTGAGCGAATTTTTTTTGTCAGGGGGGGGTTCTAAGCTATACCTGGTTCTATCAGCGGAGGAGATCCCTTGGTCGCCGAAGCCTTGGCGAAGGAGACGGGTTCAGTGATATTGCTACGCAGTTTGAATGTTTGGGCTACGCTGTTTGGGCTGCGCTGTTTGATCTCCCCGCTCAGATTTCAGATTGTTACGGAAGCATACCACACCTCGCTCCAGATTCCAGATTATTCCCGTTGATATACTAAAGGGCATTTCGTAAGCCTCGCGCAGGGGCGCTCGGTTCGCTCACCGAATGTCAGCATTTTGTTGATGTGCTTTAGGCATTTCGTAAGCCTCGCGCAGGGGCGCTCGGTTCGCTCACCGAATGTCCACATTTTGTTGATGTGCTATTGGCATTTCGTAAGCCTCGCGCAGGGGCGCTCGGTTCGCTCACCGAATGTCCACATTTTGTTGATGTGCTATTGGCATTTCGTAAGCCTCGCGCAGGGGCGCTAGGTTCGCTCACCGAATGTCCACTGGACATTCGCCCCCTTTGGGGTACGTGAGCTCATCCACGCCTCGGTCCAGATTCCAGATTCCAGATTCCCAGATTATTCCGAAATTACCCTTTACCATTTACCAATCACCAATCACCATTATGTCAAGGTTAAAAGTGTCTGAGCTATGTCATTGCGCAAGGTGTGGGGGACGTTCACATCATCGGCAAATTTTTTCCACTGATGCACGGTATCTATGATTTCATCAATGATGTCCGATGCTTTTTTACACCTGATATCTTCCCCTATAACGAGTAGATCTGCTTTGGTAAATGCTTTTCTTTTGCCATTAATGCTTAAGGCATGCTGACTGACCCAATCGCTTCCCGGACGATAAGCATGGCATAAGTCATACGCAGGGGCCAACTCCCAACGGCCTGCTTCCCGGAGTAAAAAGGAAAAATTCTTTGTGTGGTCATCACAATTCCTGGCAATAACGTTGAACACCATTCTTCGGAACATTTGTTCCGCATCGGCATAGCTTAGTTTCAATGCTCTCATACATTGAAAGAGTTGCTCATAGCTGAAACTCGTCACCAGGTTATAATCAAAATGTTTTAGCGCACAGAAGGTTTGCAGGTGATGTTTCACATCATTCTTCTCCCGATCAAAGCGCCTGGTCATGAAGTGCGCCCTGCCGTTCTCCTCCAGCAAGCGTGAAGGCATCATGTCTATGCCACACGCTTTTGCCATATTATAGTAGGCCATTTCTACTCTGCCATAACCATGACTGCTGCCTAATTGTACATCGCTTACCCCATCGAGCTTGATTATCCAATGTTCAAAACCTTCCGGTGCTTTTGTTTGCCCTGACTTTACCTGTCCGGTCTGTTCATTCCATACAATCACAGCTTTGGGACGGGCACCACCGGCAGAGGTGCCCATCTTGACGATTTCCAAAACAGCCTGTTCTTCTTCGTTATTCAAATGGGTTACAAAGGCTTCACGTTGATCCAGCATTTTTTGTGCTGTAGCTACGAGACTATCGATTTCAACCGAAAATATCCGTTTATTTTCTTTTGGCACAGCGGGTTCAAATTCAAGCGCGCCCATACCGCGGGTGCCCATAAAGCAAAGCATTTCTACCGGATTGAGGCTATCCTGCGGTCGTCCCTGCTTTGCGAGCCACAGGTTAATCAGTTGGTTTCCATATTTATCGGGAAGTGCATCTGCCAATAAACCGGGTAAGCCTTTGAAGGTATTGAATTCCGATTGTTTATCCTTACGCAATTCAGGGAAGGAAAACGTATTCCGATTATCGGCTACCGGCATTTTCAGAGGCGCCAAATCCAAGCCTGACTGCTTGAATTTTGGGTCAAATTCAAATGATGCAAAACCCGTGTCTGCATCCCAGGCAACAGCGCCAACTAATTTCCCCCATATTTTTACTTCTGCTACCTCCATGACTTACCAATCTGTTGCTGCGCTGTTTTTGTCCTTCACCGATTTGTTTCGTGCCCGTTGGCGTTTTTCTTTTTGCTGTTTCGCCAATGCCAACGGACTAAATGATGCGGTGACTTCAAAAGCAAGTAGTACGGATAATTGATCTAAAACCCTCAATACCTGGATCAGGGTGGTGGTGGTAACCGTTTCTCCCCGTTCCAAAAGACTCAGGGTAGAGCGACTGATCCCGGCTGCAGCCGACAGTTCATCCTGTGTTTTATTTTGCTCCATGCGATGATGCCGCACAAAGGCCCCAATATATTCGGCCAATGCTTTGTCGCTCATGGAATGCCAATCACGGAATGATTTATCAGTCATAAAGTTAGTTTTTTCCAGATAGCGAATGAAATGTCATACAAATATAGTGATTAATTAGGGAAAACACTAATCAAATGTGGAATGGAATAATCTGGAATGCAATAATCGGGAATCGGAGAATCTGGAATCGGGGAATCTGGAATCGGGAATGTAATAATCTGGAATCGGGGAATCTGGAATCTGGAATAGGCTGCGCGGGAACTAAAATTTTGTGTGTTTCACGCAAAAGGCGCGGCGGACACTGGAATTGTAACCGCAAAGGCGCAAAGACGCTAAGGGGATTGAAATAATCTGGAATCGGGGAATCTGGAATGCAATAATCTGGAATCGGGAAATCTGGAATCTGGAATATGCTGCGCGGGAACTAAAATCGCGTGGGTTTCACGCAAAGGGCGCGGAGTTCACGCGGAGGGCGCTGGAATTGTAACCGCAAAGGCGCTAAGGGAATGGAATAATCTAGAATCTGAAAATCTGGAATGGAATAATCTGGAATCCAGGAATCAGGAATGAGTGCCGGACCGCGGGGCAGACAATCCGCTAGGCAATTTATTTTTTATTAAAAGCAACATGTCCGTGCAGCCCCCCAACCCCCTATAGGGGGAGGGCACGGCTATCAAGGTAAATTGGAGAAAAAATCAGTAAAAAAATTCATAACTACACTAATCTGTAACCACGGTTTGTTCCTCCCCCTACTGGGGGCCGGGGGGCAGACAAACCGCTACGTGAATTAATTCGTGAAAATTTGTGGTCCAATTCGTGAAAATTCCTGTTTCCACATTTTTTTGGCCCTTACTTCAACCAATTGTGATCCCTCATCCCCCATCCCTATCCACGATTCCAGATTATTACGAAATTATTTCACGTCCCCCTTCACGCCTCGTTCCAGATTCCAGATTATTCCCGTTGATATACTAAAGGGCATTTCGTAAGCCTCGCGCAGGGGCGCTCGGTTCGCTCACCGAATGTCCACTGGACATTCGCCCCCTTCCTATGGTCGCCGAAGCCTTGGCGAAGGCGACGGGGTACGTGAGCTCACCCTTTACCAATCCTATTTCCTGGTTATTCAAATAATTTGGCAATGGTATTCATGGTTAAAAACATTTTTCCACTATCAGGAAGGAATATAAAATCATATTTAGTGTAAAAGGTTACTGCTTCCTGATCAATGGGGTCAACAATAACTGCCATTGAACCTACATTTTGGACGGATGCAAAATACGCTCTTTTTAATGCATCAATCAGAAGCAACTCGCCGAATCCTTGCCCCATAAATGCTTTGTCTACTGCGAGTCTTCCAAGTAATGTCACCGGCAAATTGACGTAGGAGCCTGGAAGCTTTTTAATGATGACAGGCGGTAACTGATCTCTTGGAATACTTGAACTTGAAAGCGTATAATAGCCTTTGATGTTGAGCTTTTCGTCAGCCAGTATGAAACACGCGGTTAATTTTCTTTTTACATCTTGACTTGCCTGTCTATGAATATATCCATTGAGCAAATCCACACCGCAGTCAAACGTATCTTTAGTATGTACCGAACGTAAAACATCCGTTATATAACTATTAGCCATTTAACGTTTTAATTAACGTATTATACTTCTCAGTTGCTAATTTTAAAGATGCATTGGGTTCAATATCTTTTGTGATGGCATCAAAAAAAACTTCCTGATCTTTTTGTGAAACTAATATAGCATTATGCTTTTCTAAAATCATTGTAGATTTTTCTATCAATACATGGATAACGTAATCCGTTAAATTTCTAAATCCCCCTAATTGTGCAGCATGCTCGAACAGGTCCTTATGTTCCTTAGGAAGGCGGGTATCAAATCTTGCTTTTTCTGACGTTTTCATGATAATGGGCATAATTAATATGCAAATGTACGGTTATTTTCCGTACATTCATAGCTTTAAGAAGAAAAAGTCCATTCTTTTTACATGCTCCGCTTGACACGCCACTCTCCACACTCGACTCTCCACATTTTTTGGCCTCTTACCTCTTATCGCTTACCCCTTACTGATCTCCGTTTTAAGGCCACAAAGGCAGTAAGGGCACAAAGGTTCACAAAGGAGTAAGGAGGGTCCTGTCAAGACAGCGTTTCCATATCCATATTGCTGCGCAGTTTGAAAGTTTGGGCTGCGCTCTTTTGGCTGCGCTGTTTGACCTCCCCGCTCAAATTTCGGATTGTTACGAAAGCAACCCACGCCTCGGTCCAGATTCTTAGATTACAGATTATTCCGAAATCACCTCTTACTTAATTTAGTTTACCCCATTTACAAATATTACCCCCACACCATTTTTTTTGGCCCCTTACCTCTTACCCTTTACCTCTCACCATTTACGAGATGAGGGTTGCGAGATTACGGGTTTTCTGGATGCGGGCTTGGACAGAATTATTCCACGCCTCATACCACGCCTCGGTCCAGATTCCAGATTTTCAGATTCCAGATTATTCCGAAATTATTTCACGTCCCCCTTCACGCCTCGGTCCAGATTCCAGATTCCAGATTCCCAGATTATTCCGAAATTACCCCTTACCGAGCCATTTAGTCACAGGATTACTCGGTTGAAACATTTCAACGCTTCAACGCTTCAACGATTAGAGAATCATAGTAAACACTATTACAAAATCCTTTCTACCTTCTCCTATCTAACTATTTTCCAATTCCTTGATTATCAACCACATGTCAAGAGGCCTTTTTTAGCTTTTCTAGTTGTTTTTCAAGCTGTATAATCTTCTTGGTCCTCGCTTGCTCGGAGGTATCTGT
>JAGNXB010000036.1:0-5365 GCA_017985675.1 Saprospiraceae bacterium
TTTCTGCTCAATCGGTGGCAGGCATTTCGTATCATCACAAGTCATGAAGATATAGCTGCCTTGTAGTTTGGTAGAACCGGCAGGAACCTTGACCCTGGAAGTAAAGGTCGCTTTCTCACTGAATTTAACCAAGTGCATTTCAAAAATAGGGTCAAACGCCTCATGTTTTTTGCCACCTTCCTTTTTCGACATCAACTTTGCACCGGCTCCAAAAGTAAAAGAGGTAGGAATGGGTCCTTCATCCGGTGCCAAAAATTGAGAATAGATGTACCAGCCCGGATTGATCTCCACATCAGCAATCAAATCGTACGTCGTCGCGTCAATTTTTTCTGCCCGCAGTGCCCACTTCGTAACATCTTCGGTCTTTTGAGCCTGCACCGAGCAAACGGTAAACAATGCCATCAAGAGTCCTATAATTTGCATAACCATCAGATTTTAAGAGAATGAACACGCAATTTGGGCGCTATTCTCGTGAAATGCCTGTTTTTGAGGCAGATTAACAATACTTTAAACCGAAACCTGATGGTTGGACCAGGATTTTAAGGATTCAAATAAACCTTTACCTTGTGCCAGACCTAAAATATCTTCTGATGCCCGTTCGGGATGTGGCATCATACCAATGACATTGCGTCGGTCATTACAAATACCCGCTATATCATTTGTTGTTCCATTCGGATTGCTGGTAGAATCAATCGTACCATCAGCATGGCAATACCGGAACAGCACCTGATGATTCGCCTCCAATGAAGCCAGTGTAGCCGGATCCGTGTGATAACGCCCTTCTGCATGGGCTATAGGCATTGACACTACCTGACCAGGATGCAAGTTGCAGGTCACCGGACTATCCGTTGTTTCGGTACGCAAATGGATAACTCGGGAAATAAATCGCTGGTTGGCATTGCGCAGTAATACACCCGGCAATAGCCCGGCCTCACACAACACTTGAAAGCCATTGCAGATACCCCATACCAGGCCTCCATTATTTGCGTGGTCTATCACAGCCTGCATTATCGGCGAAAAACGAGCTATTGCGCCACAACGCATATAATCGCCAAAGGAAAAACCACCCGGCAGGATTACACAATCGTCTGTTGTAAAACCAGGCAAGTTATCGTCTTTGTGCCAAATTTTTTCGACCTGCTGGCCCATCACCGTGCCGAGTACATGAATCATATCATCATCGCAGTTGGACCCGGGAAAAACAATCACACCATATTTCATAGTAGCTGGAATAAGTCGTAAAGTTACAGCAATGGGAAGTATTGATAGAGTAAAGCCCCGGCTAAAAGAAGAAAATGTGCGCTTTCAGACCATCGGAGTGGCATCCTTGCCAACCACAAACCACCAAGCAAGCCCAGTGGAATTGCAATGATTAAATAATGATTGAAAAAGATGTGGTCGGTCAAAAGCAGCGACATAGCTCCTGTCAAAAGGAAGATGTACCCAATATTGAGGTACTTATGTACCTGGATGGTTTCACCAAGTCCTAATAGTTTGACACGGCTAACAATGAACAAAATCACAGTCAGGATTAATAAACCCTGAACCCAAATGCGGATCCCATCCGGGCCCAAAAATAGAGGGGGCCACCCCAGATATATTCCTGCCAGGTGAATAAATGTACCTGTGGGCTCAACCCAAAAATAGATTAAAAAAAGAAAAAACCAGGGAAGTAATGCCCCAATAAGGTATTGAAGGATTTGATCGAGGCGGTTGCCTCGCAGGATACCCAACACAACCCACCCTGCTGGAATCAGTGCCATAGCCGGGAAAAAAGAAAGGGACGCTAAACTCAATAAAAAGCCACTATTAAACACCTGGAGCGCCGGGCTTTGATTTTTGTAAATGGCATAAAACTGGTGCAACGCTAAGGCTATAAATGTATTGGCAATCAACACGGGGTAAAGACCAATAAATTCAGGGGTGGCGCTGTAAAACCAGGCAAGGAACAAGCCCGGAAAAAGTGTCGCATAGGGACCCATGCGGTATTCGAGGACCAGATGATTCAATATTAACCCCTGCACCCACACTAATACTAGTGCAACAATGAGATAAATGGTTGAACTCAGTGGGAGAATACTCCACAACCAAATAGCGATATAACCAGCACCCTCCTTAGGGGTTTCGAGGCCCGTAATAAACGATGGGGCCCATAATATACTGAGATAAACCAGCACCAAAACATGGATCACCCGTTGATTGGTACGAAAAATTTGGAGCACAAGTCAGGCTTTCCTGCGAAGATAGGTTCTTCCACGTTATCCCATCAGGGGAAACAACTTTCCGTTCCTGTAACACGCCGCACCAGCATCTGTCTTAATATTCGCAAATTAAATATGTGTTTGTTGCGAAAATCGCAACCATAGGTTTTGAACCCTCCGGAACTTGCGAAATAATTCAGACCATATGCGTTCACATTTTATCCTTACAAACTTGTTTCCCCTGCTGCATGGTGAATCCATGCTGGATAATTCCTTACCTCACCGAGACATGTCCCGAATGGTGATGTTTCACCATTTGTTAATGCAGAATCCAAGGCTATCTACTTGTGTCCCAACTACTTTTGCTCTCATTTTTATCCGACTATGTTTTGTATCTGCCTATACACCAACTTGAATTGATGCACCGATGACGACGTATATATCAAAATACAGCTACTGGATACTTCCGTTGCTCTGTCTGAGTTTGGTGCTCCTCAGCAATATGGAACTTTCCGCACAGGCTACACTTCCCTTGTCCCGGACCACATGGACTGCGGGCCCACCGCAGGGCTGGACAGATTTCGGCACAGGAAGTTATGCCACAAGTTTTGCCTGCTCTGGCAACAACATGGGTCAATTAAATTCAACCGGAGATTATTACCGTGTTCAATTCACCTGCTCACCAGATCAGTTAGTCTTCAAACTTAAAAGTGCAAGTATGTCCGGCGAGTCTTATTTAGAAGTGGAGGAATCTGAGGATGGCACGAATTGGAATCCCTTGGGCACTTATGGCACCTGTGGTGGATGTACGACAATAGATGACTGTGATGATATTACCCATGCCCTTGATCCGGCCACTCGCTTTGTCCGCTGGAAATACACCAAAGCAATAGGTAACTGCGGCCTGGATGATGTTTCCATTGGTGCTTTGGGATCATGTTTTCCTATTGTTGGATTTGATCTCGCGGCCAGTAGCCTGGATGAAGGGGATGCCGGCAACACCAATCACACGGTATCTGTGACCATGGAATCCGTTCCGACAAATAATGTAACAGTCGACATTACCGATACCGGGAATGGTACAGCGGATCCAAATACCGACTATACCTTCACGACCACCAGCCTGACCTTTACCACAGTTGAATCCTATCCTGCGACCAAATCGGTCAATGTCACCATCCATGGCGATTTCGACGTAGAACCGGATGAAACCGTTATACTGGAAGCGAGCATTGTTGCAGGTGATGCTACACTTGGGCAGGATGAACACACCATAACCATTGTGAATGATGACCAGGCCAGTACCTGGTACAGAACTAGTGGCGATGGCAACTGGACCTCTCCATCGATTTGGGAAATTTCGAACAACGCAGGCTCAAGCTGGTCGGCAGCCAGTACCTACCCAACCCCATCCAATTCGGACCAGGTTTCTGTTCAGCATCAGGTAACGATTAATGCCGATGTAAGCATAGACGATGTCACTATTGAAAGTGGCGCTACCGTTACTATTCCGTCCACCTCTGAGTGGTTGCTCAGCAATCAGGGAGCCGATCCCCAATTAGTGATTAACGGCACCTTGATCGACGGTGGATCTACCAGTAATGGACTGGCCTTTGAAAGTGGCACTCGATGGCTGATGGGTGATAATGGCACTGTGATTAAAACAAACAATAATGGAGCTTCCAATTATCGAGACAATTATTTCAACATCCCCACCGCTCCTGACCTCCCTGTCGGATCCACCTTTATATACCGCTATACAGGTAGCCCTATGTCCGTCTCCTCTTCTGAATGGAGTTATGGCAACCTGACGTTTGAAAGTAATGCGGGTTATTTTGCATTTAATCAGGGAAATACCCGAATAAATGAATTTGGTGATTTTACAATCAAGGGTACACTCGATATTGGCGGTAATGGTACAGGCACTGTGTTAGTATTAAATCAAAAAGCGGTAACTCAACTTGAAGGTGATTTAGTTATCCGTTCGGGCAGTGAGTTGAGTAATAATTCTTACAATGGGAGTACACCTGTAGGAGAACGCATTGATTTTTCAGGGAGTAATATCACCGTAGATGGCATACTGAGACATACTTACGGGGAAGGAGAATTTCGATTTTTATCTGATGCAGGTATTTCAGGTACAAATGATCATTTCAAAACGTACCAATTGACGGCGAATGCAGAACCTACATTTAATGCTCATGCCATTGTAACAAATAATATATTATTTGGCGGCAATTACCATATTATCACAACAGGTACTGCCGAAATAAAACTGGAGACAACTGTACCGGCCTCCATAATAGGGTATAATGAATTTGCCTACATTGAAGGTCGGCTTCGCAGGGATGTTTTTCCTGTAAGTGGATACCATTTCCCGGTAGGCGATGCATTAACTTACGGACTATTTACGTTGGATTTTAGTGCTACTGATGCAGACAATGTTTTAGGCTATTTTAATCCTGTCGGCAGTCCTATTGGCAACCAGGATTGTTTGAATCCAAACTTGACCTACAACTATGAAAAATATTGTGGAGGCTGGTCTGTAACACCCAACACAGGGAACAACCATAATTACACAATTACGCTGAGTGCCGCTCTGGATAACGCTACACATTATACGATAGTCAAAGATGATGTCATAGATCCCTGCCCTACAGGACTCAGTGAGTCCTATACCGATTTTTCCCAGTTTGACCTGCAAGGCGCTGATCAGGCGCTACCCGTGCAATGGGCATCCTTTGAAGCATTCCCCTTTCAGGACTGGGTACGCCTGTCATGGGAAACGTATTCGGAGATAAATAATGCATTTTATGCTATCGAACACAGTCCGGATGGTCATGCATTTCGTGAAATAGGACGTTCATACAGTGCTGGTACTTCAGCAGCCCGGTCCTTATATTTTATTGATCATTTCACGCCAATTTATGGGCTTAATTATTATCGTTTGACCCAGGAAGACTATGATGGCACCCGTACTTCCAGCATTATTCGTGTCGTCGATTTCAGAAGGGCCACTACTGAACCATGGGTAATTATGAATGATGGTTCTGGAAACCAATTCAGACTGGTATCCAATGCGCTGACAAAAGGACAAACTCAACTTCGGATTTATGCTTTGGACGGCCGGTTATTAAAGGAATTAAATCTCCCCGAAAATCAAC
>JAGNXB010000036.1:5465-29151 GCA_017985675.1 Saprospiraceae bacterium
TTTGGTCAAAAAAGATATCGGGATATCAATTATCAGTAATTAGCCACATCAGCAATACTTGCGGACGTGTGTCACCGATCACCCCACGCTTTTTTAATGTCGACCGTTAATAGGTTCAAAGACATCTATGAAAACCGCAAGATCTATCCTCCTGCTCCTCTGCACATTTTTTACGCTTTTTTTGCATGCCCAGTGTGACTTTGTTCCAACTATTGAAGGAGATCCCAACCTCTGTCCCTTTTCAACCACTTTGTTGCAAACCCAGCAGTATGATTCGTATCAATGGTATCGGACACCCTGGGGGGGACAACCGGAACCCATTGCCGGAGCAACAGGCCAATCCCTGATCGTCACAGAAGCGGACCTCCTTTCTACCATATCGGTCGAAGTAAGCATGGACACCTGCCAAAAAACCGCTGCAGGAGTACTGGTCGATGGTTATGTCTTTCTCTTGCCAAGTGTGATGCACACGGGCAATTACACCTTTGATCCTGTTTCTGAATCCTTTGTCATTTGCAGTGGGGATACCATGTTTTTGAATTTACTTATGCCGTATGAGGTAAATATCACCTGGTACCGCAATGGGGTTGCTATGGGAGGGGAGGTGACCCCACTCCTGGCTGTCACCGAGGAGGGCGACTACACCGTAGAAGGTGCTCCACAGATATGTCCGGATTATATCCAGCCCCTGGGGCTTACACTGTCTGTCCAGGTGGAGGAATGCACATCCATCAATGACCCCGATCCGGCAACGCCGTTGTTCAATTTATTCCCTAATCCGGCCACAGACCATATTTATGCCGAATTGAACACTGGCCTGACACAGGGCAACTGGACCATTCTGAATGCTCTAGGTCAGGAGGTTTATCAGCAAATTCACGATGGCCGTCATCTTGTCCCATTTAATCTGGAAGGCCATCCTGCAGGGTTTTATTACATGCAGTGGACTGGATCAGATGGCAGCTCCACGGCTTTCCCATTCATGCTCATCCATTAAAAATTGCATTCTGGAGACAGGGGGTCTTGCTTCTAAAGGTGACAAGGTTTACCTTTGTACAAATCCCATGGACCACATGATGCATTCCAACCCTAAGGAAATCATCATCGCGGACCCTCACCCTTTGTTCCGCGAGGCTGTTCAGGCGCGATTAGCGACCTGGTATCCCGACGCGAAAATACACGCGGCTGAGCGTTCCGATGAATTACTTGCTGCTGGCAATACACTCGTTCCTGACCTCGTCATTATGGAATTAAATCTTCCGCCCGGCGATGCCATTCAGGTATTGACAGATTGGCCTAAAGCCAGTACGCCCCATTTTATTCTTCTCAGTCAGTACAAGGATCCCAAATTAGTTCGTGATCTATGCAAGCTGGGTGCGATGGGGTATATCCATAAAAGCAATCCGGCCGAAGAACTTCACCTAGCCATTCAGTCGGTGTATAATGGTGAGGTGTACCTGGGCACCGGCATATCATTGACTGGCCAGGAAGCGGCTGTGCTAAACAGTGATACTGTACGGTTCAAGGATTATTTCCAACTCAGGTATGAGTTGACCCGCAGGGAGATTGAGGTGCTTGCAGAGATAAAAAAGGGCCTGAGCAATCGCGAGATTGCCCAAACACTGTATATCTCCGAGCAGACCGTTTGCGTACATCGAAAGAACATTCTGCGCAAAGTCGGAGTCAACAATACCCAAAAGTTGCTGCGGATCACTTATGAGCATCATTTGGCTTGACCAAAGACACGCTTTTTATATACACAATAAATACATATCTCAAACACTGATTATCAATGTCTTTTTATATGCACAATATATTTATATATAAGTATTTTACATATTGTAAATATGCGTCATTCCAAATATACCCTTTTTAGGGTATGCATCTCGCTCACTTTGGTCCTAATTTTGTAATGTCAACATCAAACAACATACCCAAGAAGACCACGCGGTAACGCAGCCATACGAATGACAAGCGGAAGTCCCCACAACTTCCACGATCCCAACCACTAACCACGCGATGACCAACATCGCTGTGTCCTTATCCCATGAACTACGTTTACACCTTCCTGCCTGTAAAATAAACCGTGCAACCTGGCCGGTGTCTGCAGTAGTTCCCACAAATGGTTTAAGCTAATGGTTAGCCGGCGTTGCCGGATCAGCATGTTATTCCGGATGTCCCGCAAGGTTCAAGGGTTTAATGCTTTATCCCATGAACACCACTTTCAACCGTGCGCAAGCCGCACGTACCAACATTGTTTTCTCAACTTACTGCCGTCTTATACGGCCTATGACGCATCTCGCTTGCGTCGTGATCCTCCTCCTAACTTTTGCATTACCCGGACAGGCTCAGTTGGGCTTTACAGCGGGTTCGAAAATTGTCCATCCAGATGAGACGATCGAAGTCCCTATTACGGTGAGCAATTTTGACAGTATCGGCGGTTTTCAGCTATCCTTTGCATGGGATACGGCTGTAGTCTCCTTTAATACCATTACAAATTTCAACCTGGATAAGATCGAAAACTTTGAATTCGCGGTCATGGGCCCAGGTTCATTGTTTTTATACTGGTTTGCCGAAAATGTCGATGCCGGATATTCCGTATCGGATGGCGACACCATATTTTCACTTGAATTTACAGTTACAGGTAAAGTGGGTGACTCAACATGGGTCAGCTTTGTAGATGAACCCAATGTCCCTGAAGCGGTGGACTATGATGACAATAAACTGCCATTGGAATTTACCTTTGGTCTGCTCGTTGTCGATAATCCGTCTTCCGCAACAACGATCCCCAGCGCGGCTCCTTTGGTCATGCAAATTGTGCCAAATCCTTGCCGCGAGTGGTGTGATGTCCAATTAACGGTTACCGAACCGATGGATGTGCAGGTACAAATCATGGACCTAAGCGGACAGATTGTATTCAACATAACACGGCATCTTGAACCGGGCCAGCAGGAGGTCAGCCTGCAGGCTACGGAAGAATTGGCGAATGGAGGATACTTCATCATAGTCCAATCAGAAAGAAGCCGATACATCAAAAAGATGGTCATTCAGAAATAATCCCAAGTACAATAACATTCCAAATTCCAAGGACAATGAAACGATTTTATTACCTTCTGCTCATACCGCTGCTATTCAGCGCATGGCAATTACCGGCCCAGTTGCAGGTAGCCTTCAATCCGGCTACAGCCAATATGAATATTGGTGAGGAGCGCACATTCAACCTGGTAGCTACAAGCGGTTTTTCTTTTCTGGTTGGTATGGAGTTTACCATGACTTTTGACACCAATCGGTTGGAATTTGTGGACGCCTGGGCTTTGGTTGACACCGTAAATACCTTTAATGGTATGGAACTCAATTATTACGATGGCAAAGACCCTCAAAATTCAATTGGCTACGGTATAAAAGTCTTTTGGTTAGATGCTGCTTTATCGCCAAAGTCTCTTCCATCAGGAACGCCCTTTATCGCTGTTAAACTCCGTGCTAAATCTGCAGGGTCGTCCGTATTGCGTGTTTTTTGCGACAAACCAAATGATTACAACTGTGAGATATTTAATGCACAGTTTAATGACGTTGGTATCATTGGTCAATCAGCAAATATCACGGTTGGAGGATCCCCAAATGGCCTCTCCGCAACAATCGGAACGGTCACCGCTCCATCCGGATCTACTGTATGTGTCCCGGTTACTGTCAATAATTTCACGGACATTGCGCTGATGGAATTTGGTATCAACTGGGATCCCTTTTCATTTACATTTATTAGTTTAAATAATTGTAATGCATCACTAAACCTGGATTGCTCCCTTCCGCTACCCAATGGCAATTTTGGCTTATTTAATCCAAGTACACTGCAGTTGAGCTGGTTTAATCCGGTTGGCAGTAATACGCTGCCAAATGGCACGGTATTATTTGAGATCTGTCTACAGGTAACCGGTTCAACGGGTCAATTTAAACCCATTAATTTCTTTTCCAATCCTAATCCAAACCTTCCGCCCAAAATAGAATTCAGGAATAGCAATTTTGATCTGGTTCCTGCAAATACGATAGGCGGTGGCGTCACCATAGGGACAACTAAAGCCATAACCCTGGATATTGACGAACGAAGTGTATGCGCTACGGACACGTTTTGTGTTCCTATCCGTGCTAAGGATTTCAAAAATATGGTCGGTCTGCAGCTTTATATGACTGCCGATCCCATCAAACTTGACCTGGTTTCTGTAAAAGGTTGTAATCCAAAACTCTTATTACAGTCCTGCACATTGGGAGGTATTACGTTTTTCGAATCCAACGATACATTGGGCTTTATCTTCATTGATCCGGATTTAGGGGCCAATGGAGGTATAACATTAAATAATGATGAGATCATGTTCCAGGTCTGCTATCAAAACCTAATGGCAGAGGGTGATTCAACTGAAATTAAATTCACCGATAAAGCAACATCAGATCCCCCTGTATTCTCCGAAGCGAATGACACATCAGGCGTGATCGGTATGATCTGGAAAACAGGTAAAATCAATACTATTCAATGTAATTGCAACCTCGCTGTGAGCGCCGCATTGGTAACAAATGTCAAATGTAATGGCGGCACAGATGGTGCCATCAATCTGATTGTAACAGGTGGATCAGGCAATTTCACATATACCTGGAGTCCGGCTTTACCCAATACAAAAAATCCCACCGGTATCGCTGCGGGCACCTATAAAGTGACCATTACGGACACCACCATACCAAACTGCACCTGGACTTCGGGCAATATTAATGTTAACCAACCGCAACCTTTTAATATTACCGGTACAGTTGTGCATGAGTCCTGTATTGGCGAAATGGACGGTTCCATCTCTCTAACGATTACCGGTAGTAATCCCGGCAACGTATCCGTAAATTGGGGTGGCGGTAAAACAGGCAACCCCATTCAAAATCTGGTTGCAGGGACATATATTCCCACAGTGACTGATGCGATGGGATGCACCGGAGTAGGTCCTTCCTTCACGGTCAACAGCTCAAGCATTGCTGCTACCTCCACCAAAACAGACATCACTTGTTTTGGGGCAAACAATGGCACGATTACCTTGAATATCACCGGATCGGGCTCTCCGTTCACCGTGACCTGGCAGCCTTCAAGTGCCGGCACCGGAACAAATCTGACCAATCTCCCACCAGGCATGTACACCCCTACCGTTGCTAATGCGACAGGCTGCGAAATAATGCTTGAGCCGATCCTCATTTTAGAGCCTACGCAAGTTCAGGTATCTGGTGTCAAAACTGATGTCAATTGCAATGGCGCTTCCACTGGCACTATCACGTTAACTACCTCCGGAGGCACAGGAAATTACACCTATCTATGGAATGGCAATATTAGTGATAAGGACCGTACAGGTCTTGCAGCAGGCACTTATAACGTGACGGTGACAGACCAGTCCGGTTGCACCCGGACTACCTCCTTCACGATAACCAACCTGAACCCAGCCATTACCCTGTCGGCGACAACGACGATAGCCACGCCAAATCAAAGTAATGGCGGAGCTGCATTAACCGTAAATGGCGGACTGCCCGGGTACACGTATCAGTGGGCTCCTGACGGCCAAATCACAAAGGACCTGACCAATGTTGCGGCAGGTAATTATACAGTCACTGTAACAGATGCTGCGGGTTGCACCAAAACATTATCCGTAACGGTACCCCAGGGGGCAGATGGCGTTATCACCTTCCAGCTTTCCCAATTTGACATGTTTAATGTGTTTTGTAACGGGGAATGTGATGGAACCGCTATTGCATTTGCTCCAGGATCAGCATTGCAACCGGTAAGTTACAAATGGAGCACCAGTGCCGGAGGAAGCACCTCTGCCATAGCAAACAATTTATGCGCCGGTAGTCATAGCATTACGATCACGGATGCAACAGGCAAGCAATTTACTGGTACCACCACACTGACTGCACCGCAGCCCTGGACAGTGACCGGGCAATCTGCCGGTGAACCGCCTTTTGCTTCCGCTTTCGTCTTTGTATCCGGACCGCTTTCGCAACCATATACCTTTCTTTGGAATAATGGTGAGGAAACGGAAACCATCAATAATCTTCAGGCTGGAACATATTGTGTTACGGTGACGAATTTCCTTGGTTGTATCAAGTCTACCTGTGTCGAAATTTTCGATATGGAGTGCCTTCAAATGCGTGAAATCCTGACACCGAATGGCGATGGACAAAATGATCAGTTTGTAATTTCCTGTATTCAGGACGAACGATACATGGATAACAAATTGGACATTTTTAATCGTTGGGGTCAGTTAGTTTTTACAACAATAAACTACCAAAATGACTGGTCTGGCACGACACTTGCAGGTACAGAACTACAGGAAGGAGCCTACTATTACGTACTTGAATACACACCACCATTTAGCGATCCCGTATTGATCAAAGGTTCTATTAATATCCTGCGTTAATCCCAAATATCCCACGAACATGAAAAAGCTATACTTCTTCATCCTGTTATTTGCCGCTGTTGGCAGCCTTCGCGCTCAGGACGAGGCCATATTTACCCACACTATTGTCAATCCATTTTTGACAAATCCGGGTTACACGGGTATCTCTGGCGACCATCAGGTTGCCTTCCATATGCGCAACAGTTGGGCGGGCTTTAAAAACGCGCCTACCTCCTACGCCGTCACCTGGAATGGACCTGTTGCCGACCGTCTTGGATTGGGTGTCATGCTCTTCACGGAGACAGCAGGTGTACTCTCCCGCTACCGTGGTCAGATTTCCTACGGCTATAATTTTAATGTCGCAAAGGACTTCAAACTTGGTATAGGATTGAGCACGGAGTTTCACCAGGAACGTGTTCCTGCTTCTGCAAGGGATAATCAACTCTATCAGCCCGGTGATCAACTCGTGGAAGATCGCATCGAAGGCGCCCAATGGTTTGATGCTTCGATGGGTGTCTTTGGCGACTATCAAAACAAACTGTACTTCGGACTTTCTACGTCCAATATGATCCGTGCGCGATTGAATGATTTTGATAACAATTCCTTTGCTGAAGAAGTGTTCAACTATTGGATGTTCCAACTGGGTTACCGCTTTGATCTCAAAGAACACGATGTCATCCTTGAGCCGTCTGTATTTATCCGCCGTGCACGCACATCGCCCTTTCTGGTTGATCTTGGTTTCCGGGCCAGCTTCCTGAATCAGCGACTGACGGGCGGACTTGTATACCGCGCAGGTTCAGGTGGCATCCTTGGTCTTATGGTCGGAACGAACATAAATACATTCCGCATACTTTACTCCTACGATGTTGGATTTCAACGGTTCCAGCAATACAGCAACGGGTCGCATGAAATCACTGTCGGATTCAGTTTCCCCGGCAAATCGAAAAAACAAGCCGCGGCTGCTGCTGCAGAAGGGCCGCCGAAAGAATAATACCAGGTACTTCAGGATTCCTGTAAAGAAAGTGGTTTTTGGGATGGCCCCTTCTCTCTTCGGAGAGGGGGGCAATTCCCCCCCCCTTCTTCATCAGGCTCTCTCAGGAAGTCATCTAAATACACCACACCACTACCCTGTAATACTGACCCGTCGTACAACCCCCAAAACGGCGGACGTCTTACAGCCCAAACGTTAACCAGAAGCGCTCCACAACCGGACAGCCACCTCTTGCCGAGGCCTGCCCCTGGAAACTTCTGCCTTAATCCCAGAACCTAATCCCAATCCCATGAAATCAAGGAATCTCCTGTCCAACCCAACCCAAAAAACTTGGGTCAATCGACTGGAAAACAGATTCATTTCCGACCAGCAGCGCCCATCGCTGAAGATGTACGGACTGATCCTCTCTCTATTTTGTCTTGTTGGTTTCTCCACCTCCGTTCAAGCGCAATGTGAATTGGCTTGCAGGCAATATGCGCCTGTCGTCCTCGATATGGCGGGAGAGGCTACCATTTCTCCGGCTACGGTGCTCAACAATTATCCGGATCCGGACTGTCCTGGCACTATCCTGATAAACGTCTCCACCATGCAGGGCCTGCAATTGGACACCCTGGTCAATTGTGACTATGCCGGTGACACCCTCATGATTGTAGCGACCCACCTGGGAAGCGGCAATCAATGCTGGGGCTCTGTAGTGATCAGGGATGAATTCAAACCCTGGCTCAATTGTCCGGATGTGTATGTGGCCTGTACAGACAGCCTTATTCCTGATTCGGTTGGATATCCTGGTTGGATTGAGAATTGCACCAATCTCACAAACATTGATTTCGATTTCACGGATCTCTATACCAATTTGCCCTGCTCTACTGTTGTAAATGGTGAGGTTGTTACAGGTAAAGTTGCCCGATCCTGGACTGTTGCAGATGCATCCGGAAATGTAGGCACCTGCCAACAAACTATTTGGCTGAGGACAGGTACAATAGATGATGTTGTTTTTCCGCTCGATCGGGATGGATTTGCAGCACCTGCCTTGAATTGCAACCAAAACGCAAAAGATCTCCAATTGACCGGACAGCCTACAATTGATGGCTATCCATTATATACCCTGGGGCACTGTGATTTTGTGGTCGATACATTTGACAATAATTATGCAGGTTGCATTGGTGGCGCATATATCACCGTCCGAACCTGGCGACTGATTGACTACTGTGCTGATACGACGATTTACCATGCACAGGTAATCCATAAAGTGGACAATCAGGCACCTGTGCTGATTGCGCCGGGTGATATTACCATTGGCACATCCGCCAAAACCTGTGATGCACCGGTTTACCTGCCTACATCATGGACAGCATCCGATAATTGTTCATCGTTTAGTGTAACTGCAAACTGGGCCTATGGTGAGGGATTTGGTCCGTTTTTGAAAGTACCAAAAGGCATTTATGAAGTCATTTATCAAGCTACGGATGCCTGTGGAAATATAGGTGCCGATACGCTTACGCTGACCATCATCGATGATGATAAACCGACAGCCGTATGCAAAAAGGATGTCAACATCGCCCTACCCTCTTCGGGTATCATTACTGTACCGGCCAGTCTGTTTGACGATGGCAGTTATGACAATTGCGAACTGGATCACCTTGAGGTATCCCGGGACAATCAGCCCTTCGGACTTACAGCAACGTTTACCTGCAATGACATAGGTAAAAATATCATGGTTGTGCTTAAAGCAATCGACAAAGTTGGTCTGAGCAATACCTGCATGATGCTTGTGCAGATCCAGGACAAACTAGCGCCTGTAATTAATTGTCCAAACGACATTACCGTAGCCTGCACAACGGATATAAAAAACCTCAACATTACAGGTGTAGCTGTCGGAACCGACAACTGCCAGATGAAGAGCGTGACATATGTAGATACCAAATTCCTCAATCAGTGCCAGACAGGCTATGTAAACCGGATCTGGTCGGCTGAGGATATTTATGGCAATAAATCCGGATGCCTTCAGGTCATCACGCTGCGGGATACTACGCCTATTACCGTGGTGTGGCCTCAAAACTTCACCAGCTTTACTTGTGGTCAGGACATATCTCCTTTGGTTACCGGTGAACCTATTATTACAGGCAAGGATTGTGAAAATCTGTTTGTCACCTATGTCGACAAAGTCTATAAAACGGCTTATCCTGCCTGCTACCGTATCGAACGTTGCTGGGAGATCAAGGAATGGTGCACGTATAATCCTAACCAAAATCCAAATCCGGGGCATTGGCTTGCCGTCCAATACATCGATGTACTGGATAACGTAGCACCAATCCTTCAGATACCTGCTGATATCACCATCGGCACCAATGAATTGGGATGTTATGGCACACTAAATATTCCTGCTGCAACTGCCCAGGATTGCAATCCACTGACGCAGATTATCCACAACAGTATCTACGCTACTACGCAGGGGTCATCAATTAATGGCATCTACCCAATCGGAGTTCATACGATCATGTTTACGGCGGTAGATGGATGTGGCAACAATAGCATGGCTACAATGAAAGTGACAGTAGTTGATGACAAGCCACCATTGGCTATTTGCAACAATGGCGTGTCTATCGGATTAAACATGAATGGCGTCGCCATCCTCCCTGTATTGCTGATAGACAATCATTCCATGGATAATTGTACACCGTATCAGGGACTGAGTTTTTCCATTTTCCCCAACACTTTTAATTGCGATAGCATAGGTCCACATGAAGTCACATTGACTGTTATCGATGATAAAGGCAATGCCAATACATGTACGACGATTGTCATCGTGCAGGATAATTTAAACATTTGTCCGTCCACTGTGCAATCAGAAATCTATGGCAAAGTGTCGAACAATAATGGCCTGCCGGTAAAAGGTGTGGAGGTATTGCTGAATGGCCTTGACCTCGAAATAACCAATGATCTCGGTGAGTTTGGCTTTGGCCAACTGACACAAGGCAGCAACTACACGCTGACACCTGAGCTGGATAAAAATCCATCCAATGGCATTAGTGTGGCAGATATTATTGCCCTGCAAAAACATATCACCGGCAAAAAGATAATTACTGATCCATACATGCTCATTGCAGGAGATGTAAATGTGTCCGGAGCGATTACGATATCGGATATCATTGAAGTCAGGAAATTGCTCCTGGGGCAGCAAACCGGATTTTCCCAGGTACCTTCCTGGCAGTTTGTGGCATCGGATTATACCTTTAAAAATCCCAAAAAGCCGACGCAGGAACCATTCCCGAAAGAAATACTGATTGAAAATATAAACGGTATCTGGACCAATCAAAATTTCATCGCCATCAAATCGGGTGATGTAAATAGCACAGCACAACTCGAAAATATTACTAGCACAGAGGTACGCAGCACGTTTGAAACAGAGCTGTGGATGGAAGATCAAATACTCGAGCCTGGATTTAGTTACCGGATTCCGGTCCGTGTCCAAAGTACCACGCCAATAACGGGTATCCAATGGCAATTAAATCTCCGCAATGAGCAAGTTCAATTAACCACGGTTGAGCCAGGCGGCTGCGCTACAGCGAGCCCCGAAATGCTCCGGATGACACCATCTGATTTGCGTATGGTGTGGCACAATTCATTACCGGATCCAGCGATGGGTGTAGAGCCGATAGTCTATTTCCAGGTCGAATCAACACAGCGGGTACGTTTATCCGAAGTACTTCATCTAGACCATGTATTTACTTCAGAGGCGATAGATCAGGACGGCGAAAACGGAAACGTCACGATACGTTTCACGCAGCCCGAAACGATTTCCTCCATGTTACTGGAGCCCGTTGTACCCAATCCATTCAATCTGGAAACGACAGCGACATTCAATCTGGAAAAAGCTTCTCCCGTGACCTTGCGGGTATTCAATGCCATTGGGCAAGAAGTATGGAAACATGAAGCCGACTACAGCCAGGGCCGTCACCAGGAAATCATTCCCGGGGCAACCTTGGGCCGCACAGGCACTTACCTGTTACTAATTGAAACACCTCACACTCGTCCGGTCAGCCAAACGCTGGTACTCATCGACGAATAACGATCTATAAAGAAGTGGTTTTTGGGATGTGAGTGGGACCGCCTGCCACAGGGCAGGCGGCCCACTTCTTCAAAACTCGCCCCAAAAAGACACTTCGCGATCCAATTTACATTTTAGCCAAATTCAATTGATACACTACAGACCCGTAGGGACCCTGGCCGGCTGGCCTATGTCCTGAACTGACCGTCTCTTGTTTTTATCCCAAAACCAAGGACATCCCGACCCCGACCCTATGACCACTACGACTCGACCCTTTGAGCTTTTTTAATGGACAATAAACTTCACAACACATTCCATTTTTCACAACAATTAATCCCATGAGAAAATCTAAACACGTTTTCGGAAAGCAAACCACGCTGTTCCGAACATTACTGGTCCTCCTGATTGCAGGATGGGGCCAGGCCAACCTGAGCGCACAAAATTGTACACTGGGTTGTAATGATCTGGTACAGTTTTCACTCGACCAGGACTGTTATTCTGAGTTGCTGCCAGATCATATCCTGGAAGCACCACAATCCTGCCCTGGACCAAAAGAAGTCACCGTTATGGGGGCCAATGGTCAACCTATTCCTACATCACCTTATGTAGGTGTAGACTACATCGGGCAGACGCTAACGGTAAAAGTGACACATCCCGGATCAGGCAACCATTGCTGGGGCTCTATCCTGGTAGAGGACAAACTCGCGCCTGCCATTGACTGTGAGGATATCACCATCTGGTGTAGTGAGACAAATATCTCCCCTGCCTTCCTGGGATATCCCATCGTAGAGGATAATTGTGATCCTTATTATAAGTTGACCTGGAATGACGCAACCACGACCCTGCCTTGTGGCGGCCCATGGTCTGCGATCATTGCACGTAGCTGGAGAGCCACCGATTTCAGTGGCAATTCGTCAACTTGTATCCAGAACATCTATTTCCAACGTGCTACGCTGGCCGATTTTGTTTTCCCTCTCAACCGGGATGACATCCAGGCACCGGCATTGCTGTGTGGCAACCCCAACACGGAACCTTCCAATACAGGATGGCCAACAGTGGATGGCAAACCCATCGGAGGCTTCTGTGATCTTGTAGCTACCTATACGGATCAGAGCACTTCCATGTGCCAGGGCAATCTGACCATCTTCCGCTCCTGGATAGTCATGGACATGTGTGCCGGTACAACTTCCTCACAAATCCAGGTGATCAAGGTGCTGGATAAACTGGGACCCAACCTGACCTGCCCAACAGATCCTGAACACCAGATTGTAGTATTGGACTATTTGTCTGGTCCACAATACAATGGCTGTCTTGCTGTGGTGAAATTCCCACAAATTCAGGTGAATGATAACTGCAGCAGCTATGCGAAGCTCAAGTTTTTACTCTACACGGAGATCAATGGTTTCCTATACAGTATCCCTAGCAATGGCGGCACCTTGACGCTACCTCTAGGCACACACACGTTTTACTACAAAGCGACGGATGATTGTGGCAATAGCAACACCTGTTCCTTTGAATTTACCGTTGTTGACAAAGTGCCACCAGTTGTAGCTTGTGAAACATTACATACTGTAGCCTTATCGGAAGATGTCACTTTGGTTAATGCCGCTACATTTGATGATGGCAGCTATGATGCTTGCAGTGGTGTTACTTTCCAGGTAAGCCGAACGGACAATCCAAAGTGTAACTTTAAAAATGGTACCACTTTCGGACCTACGGCTCCTTTTTACTGCTGTGATATTAATAATGGTCCTGTCATGGTAACGCTGCGTGTGTATGATGCAGCCGGAAACTACAACCAGTGTATGACCCTGGTAGAAGTAGTGGACAAGGTAACGCCAACGATCTGGTGCCCTAAGGATATTACAGTTCAATGCGGCATGCCTTACACGCCTACACAACCGTTGACGTATTCGACGGGCGTGAAGCCTAACCAGGCGATCAGCCCTTCCTATGCCTTTACTTACCAGGTGCCTATCGACATTTCGGGTATTGATCCAACAGCAGAAATCATTGACCTGGATGTGTTCCTTGATCTAACCCATGATTATGTCGATCAGTTAAAAATCAAGTTGGTCAGCCCAAATGGCACCAAAGTAGCCCTCTTTGATGGAGGTGTGTGTGGCATTGGAAAAGCGGATATCCTCGCTACGTTTAACGATGAAGGTTTGAACTTTAATTGCTCCGGACCAAATCCTGCCATCCAGGGCAATATCAAATCACAGGGTGACTTACTGTCTTTCTTTGATGGAGAGGGTTTGAACTCGATCGTGATCAACCAAAACAACAAACTGACCTGGTTGCTGGAGGTAGAAGATTCCGCTCCGCTTGGTGGTGGTAAAATCAATGAGGTGAAATTGTTTTTCACCTACGGTACACCATTGGCCCTCAAGCCAAAAGTGCATGACAACACGGAAGCTTGTGGCCTGACGGTGACTTGGAAAGATCTCGATGTGGCTGACAAATGCCCTACCGGTTTTGTACGTCGTGAATGGAAAGTAGTTGACGCTTTTGGCTTGGCGGCTACTTGTATCCAACGCATTTACTTCTATGATGATACACCTTGGGAAGTGACTTTCCCTGAGGATATCACTATAGAAGACTGCACGGACCTGAATGACCTGACAAACCTGGGTAATGTACAACACAATGGAGACTGCGAAATGGTAGGCGTGGAATTCAAAGACAAAGTATTGACGGTAGTTCCTGACGCATGTTATAAAATTGAACGTACCTGGACACTGGTGGATTGGTGTAAATATGACAAGTTTGGCAACAACACCAAATTGGGCATTGCGCTACCGCATCCAAAAGGACTGAAATTCCGCGATAACGGAGACGGATACTTTGAATGGGTACAGGTGATCAAGGTGATTGATAAAACGGCACCTAAAATATTCTGCCCTGCTGATTTGACCGTGTTGAACATGGAGCCAGACTGCGGACCTACCTATGTGCAGCCTGACCAGGTGGTTGTTATTGATTGCAGCCCATCTATCAAAGGAACGATCTCTATTGACCTGTACAATGATGGCACGATCAACATCATCAAAACAGGCCTTGTAGCGGATGGTGAATATCCAAATGGTGTACACCGCATCCACTTCAAAGTCGAAGATGGTTGTAATAATTTCTCTACCTGCTCCTTCCTGATGACCGTCATTGATGGCAAGAAGCCACAAGCTTCCTGCAAAAACATCAACATTGACCTGATGGCTATGAATGGTGGTGGAATGGCTCAAATTACAACTTCGATGATCAATCTGGCCAGCACAGACAATTGCACGCCTGACTTTAAATTGCTCATGAGTGTATCACCGAATGTGTTTATGTGCGAAGATCTCGGACCAAACGAAGTCACACTTACGGTAGTTGATGAAGAAGGCAATTTTGACGTATGTATCGCCATTGTCAACGTTCAGGACAACATGAATGTCTGCCCGGGCAATGCCAACGGCAGCATCCAGGGTTTTGTGGGTGACAATAACAAAGATGCCGTTGAAAATGCTGAAATCTCTATTGCCAACATGAATGGAATTTCGACGATCACTGGCACAAACGGTAGCTTTAATTTTGGTGGCTTAGTACCAGGCGAAGGATATATCATCCAGCCTGTAAAAGACGATCACCACTTGAATGGCGTTTCGACCTACGACATCCTGATGATTCAAAAACATCTCCTGGGTATCAAGGCATTGCCTACGCCGTTGAAGCTGATTGCAGCAGACGTCAACAAGACCGACAACATCACCATTTCCGATATCATCGATTTGCGTAAAGCGCTGCTTTCTGCAACGCCATTTACAAAAAATGATAGCTGGCGCTTCATTGAATCCGGATATGTATTCCTGAATCCTACCAATCCGTTTGCGGAAAACTGGCCTGAAGTGATTGACATCAAGGAACTGCCAGAAACTGGTATGACGGTTGAATTCACCGGTATCAAAATCGGTGACGTCAGTGGTGATGCGTTACCAAATACCTTGCTAGGATCAGAAACACGCAACCTGGCTGGCACGCTACTATTCGAAACGAAGGATATGGATCTCGAAGCAGGAACTACGATTGCAATGCCTGTACGCGCTATCGATATCCGCAACATGGAAGGATTCCAGTTTACGATGGCTTTCGAAGCCAATGTCCTTCAGTTTGCAGGAATAGAAGCAGGACAACTGGCTACGTTTGGTCAGGACAACATCGGTACACGTTTTGCCGACGAGGGTTATCTGACAGCAAGCTGGAACGGCAAAACGGAAGAAGTTACAGATGAAACGGTATTGTTTACCGTGCTGTTCCGCGTCAACCAGGCTGCGCGCCTGAGTGATGTAGTCGGTATCAACTCCATGTATCTGACGGCGGAGGGTTATGACAATACAGATAACTTGTATGATGCAACCTTGCGCTTCACGGGATCCAATGGCCAGACCATTGCAGGACAGGAATTTGCACTGTATCAAAACCGTCCAAATCCATTCCGCAACGAGACGCTCATTGGTTTCGAACTACCGCAGGCAGGTGCAGCTACGCTGACGATTACGGATGTATCGGGCCGGGTGCTTCACGTGGTAGAAGGCGACTTTGCACGTGGATACAATGAATTCCGTATTCAACGCTCCGATGTACATACATCAGGCGTGGTGTACTACCGCCTTACTGCAGATGGATTTGCAGCAACGCGCAAAATGATTATCATTGATTAAGCCGGCATAGCGGATTTACCCCCCGCCTGCGGCAAAAAACAGGGATGGCCGCTCTCCTTCACGGGAGAGCGGCTTTTTTTATTGACACAGATGGCAACGCAATAAAAAGATTCCATCTATTTTTATGCGCTAATCATAAAATGCCATTCGAACACATAACAACAAAATATGTATACTAAAAGGAACTACGGATTTTGGATGACTGTCAACTGGTCAAAAATGCCTTTTTTTTATGGCGCTTTATATGCCTTTGTAATCACGTTTATTTCATATTATTTTCAAATCGATCTGTCCCTTTCCTGGCAACCCATCAGTATCCTCGGTATTGCTGTGGCCTTTTATTTGGGATTTAAAAATAATAGCTCCTATGACCGTACCTGGGAGGCGCGAAAAATATGGGGCGGTATTGTGAACAACAGCCGCAGTTTTGGTACAGCAGTCATATCATTCATTCAATCGGAGGATCCTGTCGAAGCGGCGGAAATAAAAAAACGATTAATTCACCGACATATCGCGTGGCTGACGGCTTTGCGTTTTCAGTTGCGTCTAAGCCGCGAATGGGAACACCAGGAAGACCGCGTAAATGGCCGATATATGCCTACCATTTGTGAAGAATATTTTACCCGGCTCGATCAGGCATTAATTCAATTTATTTCCGAAGAGGAATTCCTCAAATACAAGCCCAAAGCCAATATGGCCACACAACTGCTGGCCACTCAGGCAACTGAATTGCAGCGTCTGCGCGATTTAAATTATTTTGAAGATTTCAGGCATATGCGTATGCATGAGTTGCTGGGCACTTTTTATGACGGGCAGGGGGCCAGTGAACGCATTAAAAACTTTCCTTTCCCGAGGCAATATGCATCCACCGCACTGTGGTTGACCTTTGTATTTTGTATTTTACTGCCCTTTGGATTATTAAGCACATTTACGGAAAGCGGGGGATACCTGTACTGGCTGACCGTTCCTTTTTCCGGATTAATTACGTGGTCCTTTTATTTGATGGAAAAAATTGGCGATTATTCCGAAAATCCCTTTGAAGGCACCTATAATGATGTGCCCATCACCGCCATTGCACGAGCTATAGAAATAGACCTGCTGGAGATGATCGATGCACCAAATATCCCACCTCCTATGGCTGCTGAAAATGGCTTCCTGATGTAAGTCATATAGCTGCCGTCCAAAAATGGTTAGTTTTGTCGCAATACCCTGTTTATGCAAGACTATGCGGCCACCTACCTCCGGAAGTTAATTACGCTGGATGACATTCCTGATTTATTAAAAAGCGATACCGATGTGATCGTTGCCCAATGCGCCTCAGAGCCGCAGGGGTGTATGAGCCGGTTCCACCTGGCCAAGGAGCGGGTGCATCATGTGAATGTCTTCTCTGTGTTGACGTTGAAAGCGTACGATTTTTATATGGATCCTACCATGAAGGGCCACTTTGAATTGTGCAGTTGGTTTCATGCTCCGGGGTCTCGGCAAGCCGTCAAAGCCGGTACCGGCACCGTGACGTATGTGCCCAATATGCTGCATCGCGCCGGGCTCGACCGGATTCAGGTCCGCAAACCACACCTTTTTATAGGCACTTGCACCCCACCGGATGACAAAGGATTTGTATCGCTTTCCCTGGGTATCACCTATGAAAAAGATGTGCTGGAGGCAGCCTCCATTGTTATCCTGGAAGTCAACGACCAATTACCTCGCACCTTTGGCGATACCCAATTGCATATCAATGATGTAGACCATTTTGTCGAATTTTCACAAACGCCTCCTACCCTGCCCATCGCCGAACCCGACGCCATCTCCATTCAAATTGGCGAACATATTGCCCGATTAGTAGAAGACGGAGCCACCATCCAATTGGGCATTGGCGAAATTCCCAATGCAGCAGCTTTATCCCTTCGAACGAAAAACGACCTTGGTGTGCACACGGAAATGTTGGTCGATTCCATGGTAGAACTGTATGAAATGGGCGTCATCACCAACAAAAAAAAGGCGATTTATAAAGATAAATTTGTGGCGACGTTTGCCATGGGTTCTGAAAAACTGTATCAGTGGCTGGACAATAATCAGGCGGTGGAATTTTTGCGCGGTCGTTATGTCAACGATCCCTGCGTAATCCGCCGAAATTCCAAAATGACGTCCATCAATACCTGCCTTATGGTCGATCTCACCGGCCAGGTAGCGAGTGAATCTATAGGCACCAAACAGTATTCCGGCACTGGAGGACAGACGGACACTGCAACGGGTGCTATCGAAGGATTGGATGGCCAGGGAAAATCCATCATCGCCTGCCGGTCTACTGCACAGGATGGAACTGTCTCCACCATTACACCGGTTTTACCATTAGGAACGGCAGTGACCCTTCACCGGAGCAATACCGATTGGGTGGTGACCGAGTATGGGGCCGTTCGGCTCAGAGGCCTTACGATACGTGAGCGGGCAGCAGCGCTGATCAGTATAGCCCATCCCGATTTCAGGAATGAATTAACCACCCAGGCAATTGAATATGGATTTATTTAATGAACTAATTAGATTCCATGTCGTTTAAAAAAGGGAAGTATTCTTTGAGTGCTAGGTCATATCGGCAGAAAATTCAAGCCTCCGGGGAGGTTCCTCCTTTACTTTTTTCAATTAAATCGCATTATTTCATAGTAATATTAGCAACAAAATTTCAAGTATCTGAAGCCTGAAGGGCTTCAATATGAATAGCCCCGTGTGCAACCCGGGGTAATAAAAAAAATAATCACCAACCCTGAAGGGGTTGAACTGGTTGTGAAGATCTTTTAACCTCCAATGACCGTTATTTCTTAACTAAACGACATTGAATTTATATTCCTCATTATACAGCATTAATCCAAGCGCACCTACAATCGAATAATTAGTTATCCTTATTTAAAAACCAACGCAACATGCTCCCCATACGTATCCTCGGCACCGGCAATTACACGCCTGGCGATCCAATTACGAATAATGAATTACAAGCCCTGACCGGCCTGGAATTTGATCTTGAAAAATTACAACAAAAATTGGGTATATACAGTCGACATATCGCCCATCTTCGGGATATACAAGAAAGCACGGCTGACTTTGCTACAAAAGCTGCGGAGAATGCATTACAAGCTGCGGGCATCCCCGCTGAAAAATTGGATTTAATTATCGTAGCGACGGATACGCCCGAATATATTTCGCCTTCCACGAGTATGCTGGTACAGGGGCGGCTGCAAAATGGAGAAACCTGGGCCACCAGTTTTGATGTGAACGCATCCTGCGCGAGTTTTGCAATTGCCCTGGATACTGCAGCCCGAATAATGGCGACGGATACGCAGGTGCGGTATGCGGTTGTGATTGGCGTATATAACATGACGGCATATATCAGGCCTGATGATGCGTTTGGTACATTTATTTTTGCCGACGGTGCCGGTGCGTTTGTACTCGGTCGTACGACATCGGCGGAGGATCCCTCAGGCTATATAAATGGCCAGCATTTGACAGATGGCACCCAATGGAATTATATCGGTGTATATGCCGGAGGCACCCATACGCCGGTGACTGCAGACATCATTGAAAAAAACGAACAAGGGCTGCTCAACTTACAGCCTTTACCCGGTGATCGCAACGTGCGATTGTGGCCTTTAGTCATCCGGCAATTATTGCAAAAAACCGGTAAAGACATTTCGGAAATAGACCATTTTTTATTCACACAAATAAATCATTCCGTCATCGTACAAGTGATGGAAATCCTTGGTCAACCTATGGAAAAAACAACCTGTGCCATGGATCGATTTGGTTATACCGGATCAGCATGTATCCCAATGGCCTTCCATGTTGCGGTCAGTGAAGGCCGCATACGTCGAGGTGACACGGTAATATTTACGGCCTCCGGAGCCGGCCTTGCCGTGGGAAGTAATTTGTTTGTTTATTGAGGGAGTGGAGGAGTGGAGGAGTGGAGGAGTGGAGGAGGTATTATACGTTCTGAGATTTTTTGTTCTTTGTACTGAGTTCTAAGTTCTTTGTTGGAGGCCTGATTTCACGCCACGGTCCAGATTCCAGATTCCAGATTACCCGATTGCATTGTAGAAGGTCCCTTCAATGCCCCGCGATTCCCTGCAACACCCTGCAATTACGCTGTTTGGGCTCGCTGTTTATTTTAGATTGGACTACGTCTCGGTCCAGATTCCAGATTCTCAGATTCCAGATTATTATTCCGTCCTCCGTCCCAAACTCCTTCGTGAACCTTGGTGCTCTTTCTGTCTTTGTGGCATTCACGCGAGTACCAACTTTGCAGTAGGTATAGTCTTTTTGGGACACCCTCGACGCTCCACTCTCGACGCTCCACGCCTCCGTCCTCCGTCTTCGGTCCTCCGTCCTCCGTCCCAAATTCCTTCGTGAACCCTCGTGCTCTTTATGTCTTTGTGGCATTCACGCGAGAGTACCAACTTAGCAGTAGGTATAGTTTTTTGAGCAACGCGCTTCTACTTTCACACCTTCTAAGTTCTAAGTACTGTGTTCTAGGTTCGATTTATTTTCAACCTACCTGGCGGCAGAAAGGTTTTATGGTTCTACATTTCAGCCCTTCAACTCTTCAACCTCCTACGTCCTTCTACATTCTCCTATCTAACTACTTTTTGCATATTGATTATCAATGTGTTATGAGATCGTAATTTTAGATTTTTTCTTATGTTTTCACGAAAAAGAACCTAAGTATCTTACCCGAACATGGAATTTGCGGATGCGCTCTAACGGAGGGATTAGGCCTTGTGTTTGGCATTGCGCCTTGTTGTAGTTGCTTTCTGCTTGTGCCTGGCATCGCCTCATTCGCCGGCTGGGCTCGTTACTTTTTGTCTTGGCAAAAAGTAACCAAAAACCGCTGTCCTCGAAAGGCTCGCTGTTTTTTGAATAGAGGTTGTGGTGCTCTTTAGGCGGGGCTTCGGATTTCAGATTCCGCCACTTCGCCGACCTGAGCTTGTTTTAGCTGGGTGTGCGCGCAAGGATTTATGGTTTCGCACGCATTTGTCGGAGGTGGAATCTTTGGATCCAGAGGCCCACCTAAAAAGGCTCCCCCTGCGGGTCGGTCAGCTACGTACTGGGGGCGAGCTGTTCGAGGACGTTTTCCGAATAAACGAATACACGCCTAAACGAATAACCAAATCATTTAACCACTTCCAAGTTAGCTATTCCAAATTCAACAACATGTTGTGGATGGTTACTACTTTCTACCTTCTACAAAGAAACTAAATAATACCAATACCAATGCCATCGTTATAATATAATAGATCTATACTAAACTTGTCTGATAGGTAGATCATACCCCCATCATACCTACATCATCTCAAAGCGATAAGTTGACCAAAAACTGATGAAAAGCAGACTCGACAAAAGCGTAAATCATTGATATTCTTTTTATGATGCAACTATTTAATCACCATATAATCTTAAAATCATGCCCAGACAAAAAGGTATCCACAAACTGACCGGAACGATTGGTGATTTGACCTATTACGAATCACCACATGGCTATTTGGTGCGCCGAACAGCCCGCCATGATCCGGACAAAATCAAAAATGCCCCTAACTTCCAGGGTACCCGGAATAACGCAGAAGAATTTGGTCACGTCGCCAAAGCTGCAGGTCAATTGCGGAGATTAATGGGAAGTATATTTCAGGATAGTGGCGATACGTCGATGACCTCCCGGCTGATGAGTGTGTTGCACAAAATAATGAAGGTGGATATGCTGCACCCGAGCGGTGAACGCCGGGTATTCCACAGTCTGCAACACCCTGCCGGGCATAAACTGCTCACCGGATTTGAACTCAACGCCGCTAAACCACTTTCCACGGTGTATAAAGGCGACTACGAGGCGGATACCCTTACAGGTATCATCCGTCTTCCTTTCCATAAGCGATTTCTTAAGGTGCCGCCCACGGCTAAGTATGTACAGTTTACCAGCGCTTGGATCCGGCCGGATTTGGAGAAAAAAAAGGGACATGTGATCATCACCAGGATGGAACCGATATCCCTCACCCACGCCCAGGATACCCTGGAAATAATACCCGCTAAATCCTTACCCGGTAAAACAGCGGCTATTCTGATATTGCACATTCAATTTTACCGCAAGAACCGCGATGTCCTGGAGGCCCTGCAGGAAAATCGCTGCGGGCAGGTGGTGGGTGTTTTATAGTGGGTGATAGGCGGTGCAGGGTAGGCACTCTGTTACATTGAACAAAAAACCCTTAAAATCAATTATTTTTAGGCCTTGACAAATGGGTAAAACGAAGGATTGAAACAGGAAAGTGGTGGTAATAAAAAAGTTGGGTAAGATCTCTCACGGCAGGAGACATCTTGGACAAAGCGTCTTAGCCTTCCTACATCTGCGGACTCATGTAAATCCCAAGGGGAGAAGGGGCGTTCCTTCCCTTCCCATTGATTTCGCAATTCAAATGGACAGTAGTCGAGATGTTATGCATTGTGTAAACACCATCGTTAATTGTTCTATCTTTGTAGTGTAAAAACAGAAACAGATGATTACCAAAGAAAAACTTATAGAAACTATAAAACAACTTCCATCCAATTTCTCTATTGATGAAGTGATCGATAGAATTATTTTACTTGATAAAATTGAAACCGGACTTCAGCAAAGCCAAGAGGGACAGGTTACTCCAGATGAAGAACTTGACTTGAAACTTCCAAAATGGCTCGTTTAAATTGGTCAGACCAAGCAATTTTTGACTTAGTAAATATTGCTGAGTTTATTGCTAAGGATTCAGACAAGTATGCAAAAATAACAATTACAAGAATCAGGATTGCTGCCAGGCAACTTAAAACCTATCCATCTTGCGGAAGAATAGTTCCGGAAATTTCATCTGAAAATATTCGTGAACTTATTCTTGGAAATTACCGCATCATTTATTGCATTGTTTCTCCTAATCAAATTGACATCTTAACTGTTCATCATTCAGCAAAACGGCTGGATTTTGAGGAACTAAAAAAACAAACCGGCTAACATGGGCTTGAACGCGAAGCCGCCGAAAAGCATTTTGGGATCTTCTACGCTGTGTGTGCCCACTCTGCGTCATTCTCCGACGCCTGGAACCGGAATACAATAGAGAGAACGCCGTTATCACCAAGTTGGAACTCCTATCGCTCATCGACCTTTCAGATAGCCTGGCGATAGTCCCCGCTACCTCCTTCCTCGGCAGGGAACGACTATCCTGATGCTGCACATTCAATTTTACCGAAAGAACCGCGATGTCCTGGAGGCCCTACAGGAAAATCGATGTGGGCAGGTGGTGGGTGGGGGATAGGTGGAGGTAGCATCCCGTAAGATCTGGAGGCGAGTCTTCTTTTTTCAGGTAATATATCTCAAAGCTAACTTGATCCTGAGGAAGACAACTCCTAAATTAGGATGTACGTTGCGTGAGTTGTATCTCCAATGTGCATTCCCAAGGTAAATTCTAGTTTAAATTTGAGGTGACCTTTTCTCTGATTTCCTAATCATTGTATATTTATCGTCGGATGAAAACACCCG
>JAGNXB010000037.1 GCA_017985675.1 Saprospiraceae bacterium
GTGGACATTCGGTGAGCGAACCGAGCGCCCCTGCGCGAGGCTTCCGAAATGCCCCAAAGTAAATCAACAAAATGTGGACATTCGGTGAGCGAACCGAGCGCCCCTGCGCGAGGCTTCCGAAATGCCCATAGCACATCAACAAAATGTGGACATTCGGTGAGCGAACCGAGCGCCCCTGCGCGAGGCCTGTTAATAGGGACGAGGGGTGGGGGATGAGGTATGAGCACACAAGCTCACGTCTCGGTCCAGATTCCAGATTCCCGGATTCCAGATTATTCCACCCCTGCGCGAGGCCTGTTAATAGGAATGAGACATCAAGGATGAGGGGTGAGCTCACGTCTCGGTCCAGATTCCAGATTCTCAGATTCCAGATTAATCCACCCCCTGCGCGAGGCCTGTTAATAGGGACGAGGGATGGGGGATGAGGAATGAGCACAACCCGACACCTATGACAACCGCACCAACCATGACGCTCGTTACCTTCGACCCTCCGAACCTGTCTGCCGGCCGTCCTATCGCACCAACGTCACATCGCCTTTGTACAAAATCGTGATCCCGTCATCAAACCGGATTTTTGCAAAGTAGACAAAGACTTCGGGATTGGCAGGACGGTTTCTTATGCTACCATCCCATCCTTCAGAAGGATCGTTCGGTTGGAAATTCGCATTTCGGTACACCTGCTCGCCCCAGCGATTGTACACTTCAAATACTTCGATCTCGGTAATGCCTGTACCTGACTGGATATAAAACCGGGTGTTTTGATCTCCAGTCGGGGCAAATACGTTAGGTATGTATACCGGCCGGCGTTTTTCAACCAACACCAACACTTTATCTTCTGCGCGGCATCCTGCGGTATCCGTCACGACCACACCGTAAAGGGTCTGATTAAAGGGCTTGATTAATATTTCATTCGAATTAAGGGTTGTATCCACACCGGCCGGCGTCCATTGGATCGAAGAAATCAGCGCGTCGGGTGGTGTGATCAACGCATACAGGAAGGTATCCCGGCCCCATTGCAGAATAAAATCCTCGCCCAGCTCAACGGTTAATTGCGATGGTTCAGAAACGACAATGGCAGGCGCACTATAGACGCACCCGGCAGCATCTTGCACGGTAAGCACATAGCTCCCCTCACCCAGACCACCGAATTGTTGCTGCGGACCAAAGGGACCACCATTCAAACTGTACAGGAAGGGAGGTGTGCCGCCATTAACCCCAAGGATCTGTATTTGACCATTTTTTTGCCCAAAACAACGCGGATTCTCTACGAGGGTTTCCATGCCGGTGGGCTTGTTGGGGTTGTCCTCCACTTGTACCATCGCGTCGGCGGAACAGCCGTTAAGCGCGTTAAAAACCGTGAGGGTATATGCCCCAATCACTGAAATACCTGGCAATGTCAAACCGGTTCCAATCACATTGCCGGCTGGATCTGTCCAGCTATAACTGATTCCCGAGCCGGTGCTGGAGCCATTGGCCAATAACGTTGTGGTTGGATTAGTACAATCAATCTGGAGTGCTGATGAGGCAACTGCTGTGGGCAAATCCTTATCCTCCGTCACAGAGACAACCAATTGACTGGTACACCCATTTGGAGCTGTTACAGTGAATTGATACGATCCTGGAACGGTAACCTGTGTGATAGCTGTGACCGCCGTAAAACTGTTCGGTCCGGACCAACCAAAGGTTGCACCACTCGTCATAGAGCTTCCTGCTAAGGTGAGCGTTGGTGCCAGACAGGTCACTTCGCCGCCTGTTGCGGCAATATCCGGATCGTCCTGATTGGAGATGACCGTCGCCTGTGCCTGATTGGTGCATCCGTTAACGGTATTAGTTACCTGGAGGGTATATGTTCCGGACATACTGACAGGTAAGGCCGTCGTTGATCCAGGAATGGGATTATTGTCCAAAAACCATTGAGCTGTAATGCCAGTGGTGGGTGTAACGGTTCCTGTTAACGAAAATGTGGGATTTGTGCAAGTTAATTCGCCACCCGGGAGCACCACCTGAGGATTAGCTTTATCCTCCTGTACCGTAGTGGAAGCCGTGTTTGTACATCCATTGATCGGATCGGTAATCGTCACATTATACGTACCAGGGAGTGTGACACTCGGACTCGCAACTTGCTGATTACCCGCATTTATGCCCGGACCGGACCATAGGTAATTTACGGAAGTATTTACCGAGGGCGTTATCGATGCAGATGGGGCTGTACAAGTCAATGTGGCCGGTACTGGAATACTTATCGTCGGTGCCGTCGTATTCTCGGTCACGGGGACTACTGCCGTTGTGGCACATCCATTGACCGTGTTGGTTACCATTACAGTCCAATTTCCGGAAATAGCCGCGGTGACAGAAGCGTTGTTGCCCCCTGTTGTTAAATTGTTTGGATCGGTCCACAGATAAGTCACATTGGCCGTAGGCTGGGATGCAACCGAGATACTTACGGCCGGATCGTAACACGTAATCAGGTTACCTGTGGGGACCAGTACCGGGTGGATGGTATCTATGCTTACAACGGTAAAATCAGTAACTGTACACCCGTTTGCCGGATTTGTCACGGTGACATTATATGTACCGGGCACAAGGACCGCGCAAGAAGGATTTGTACATGTAAATCCACCTGGTCCTGTCCATTGGTATACGACGCCAGCTGTGGAGCTGGTCACATCAATCTGGACGTTGGTGTTGGTACAGGTTATTGGCCCGTTATCGCTGGCAACCACGTTCTGCGGCAGGTCAGGCGAAGCGGTCACTGTTGCCTGCTGGCTGGAGGTACAGCCGTTATATCCTGTGAGTACCAGGGTATAAGTACCCGCAGAAGATACAGCCGGTGTTGGACCTGCTGGCAGTGGACTATTCCCTGGGGTAAACCATTGGAAGGTCACACCAGGTGTAGGTGAAGTGGCATTCAGATTGATGCTGGAGGCGATACAATCAATAACTCCGCCCTGCACCACACCGATCACAGGCGGTGCAAGATCTTGACCGATAGTCACATCGGTTTGATTGCTACATCCATTTAATGGGTTGGTAACGGTGAGGGTGTACGTTCCTGCATTTTGTATGGTTAAGGTCGCATTGGCACCCAAATTTTGTCCGGCTGCATTGGTCCATAAAAAGTCAACAGCAACACTCGAACTGCCGGTAAGCAGAATCTCCGGCACAGCACAGGAGATCGTATCGTCCGAGCCGATCACGTTGAGATCGGGAATATCCACATCAAGGATAGCCTCTGCTGTTGTCGTTTGAGTGCAGCCATTGGGGCCAGTTACGATGAGAGTGTATATGCCCGCGTTACTGACTTGCACGGAGGGATTAGCTCCTATCGGCATGCCACCAAATAACCAGGCGAATGAGGCTCCTGGGGTAGCCGAACTACCCGTTAACGTGACAATAGTTTTGATACAATCGAGCGAATCACCTATGGCCTGTGCATCAGGTGGGGTGGTATTTTCCGGAACGGTGATCAGGGTATCCTTACTGCATCCATTCACAGGATTAAACACGGTCAGGATATAATTCCCGGATTGGGCAGCAACTGTGTCCTTTTGGCTACTGTAAGGGTTGCCTCCAAATGACCAGGAGTAAACTGCATTTGGAATGTTGGAACCACCGATCAGGGGCGGTTTGGGCAGCAGACAAGTTAAGGTATCTGTGCCAGCTGAAGGCAAGGGTAAAATTTGATCAACAGGCACTGTAATCTGGACACTATCCTTACAGCCATTAATCAGATTTGTAACTACAAAGTTATAGGTTCCTGGGCCGGGTGCAGGCGTAATAGAGTCTGTGCCAATCACATTGCCCAATGCATTTTTCCATTCAAAACTGACGCCGGGCGTCATGGACGAGCCCACCAGATCTACCTGAGGCTGGGCACAGGTTATGGTATCAGTAGAAGCACTTTTATCCGGTGGCACCTGATCTGCAGTGACTACAACAGTGACCGTATTGGGGCATCCAACGGCGTCCGTCACCACAAACTGATAATTTCCGGGAGTCGTCACCACCACGCTGGTGTCGGTAGTGAGGACCATACCCAATGGATTGAGCCATTTAAAATTAACATTGGGTGTTGGCGATTTTCCGGTTAGTGTGACTTGAGGCACGTAGCAACTCAGATTGCCACTTGACCATGCATCTGCCAGGGGTTCGTCGAGTTGGGTGACGATCACACATGCTGAATCACTGCAGGAAAACAAGCCATCCGGAGAAGTTACCTTCACATTAAGGCAATATTTTCCAGGTGTATTGACGGTCATTGTCGGTTCATCTGGGGTAGACCCCAGCACTCCGCCATCATAAGCAAACCATTGATATTCCAGTTCGGCATCCATCGGGTTAAATACAAGCCCTGTTCCATCCAATTCGGTTTCTTCAATAAAACAACCAAGGATATCCGGAGGGAAGATATATGTTTCGACATATAAGGGATCTATGACAAACTTGATGGTACTGTCACACTGTGGGGGATTGGCCTTTTTAATTATGATTTCTTTGTGGCCTGGCGGATCTCCAAACCATTTTTGGCCACCAATATTTATAGTGTCACTGGTACACATAAAAAAAAATCCCAGATGAGTTGTCACATGCGGATCGGGATTGATTTGCAGGGTGATGATCGAATCGCATTGCATATAATTATCCAAAACAACCTGATGCGTACCTGGAGGGTAATCCACTCCTGCATAACTATAAGTATCGTCTTCACAAATCAGGACCGGTGCCGGATCGACGGCATTGGTGACAACAAAACCATTTACCGTAAGGGTGACAATGGAGTCACAATCATAAAGTGCGGTTTTGAGGGTGACTTCATGTACTCCGGGAGGATAATCATTGCCCCCATAGGGGTAGGTGTCATCAGCGCATATCGTTACGGGAGGCGGATCAACAGGGATGATCTCATACACGGTTATCGTACGACATATTTGGGAGGGGACATCGAATTCTTCCACGCATTGATTGGACACATCCACACATAGGGTGTATTGGCCCGGACCAGGCCAGGAAATATTTACAAAATTGTCGCCGCCTTCCTGGATTAGATCACCATCGAGATACCAATGAAAAACGGTGCCTCCAAGCGGCGCTTCAACGGTATACGTTCCATTTCCTGTGGCACAGATCGGACTTGGGCCTTCTATCAGACCAGGCCATGGGCCGATAGCCGGGGGGCCGCAATCGGTGTTGACAAAAATCTCGATGGTGCAGGTATCACCCCCACAGCCATCAATCATAAAATAATAAATCTGCCCTACCTGAAGTCCGTTTGCAACAAATACTTGAGGTGTATTAAAACAAGGAAGCGTCATACAGGCGATAAACTCATCAGGTTGCTGTTGACTATCCGGACAAAGCCCATCCCCACCGTAACCATAGATGGCCGCTTGTATGCCTTCATTGCCGCAATTTGTAGGACTGATAAATAACTCCAGATTGGGACAACCTGCATAGAAGGCAAACCAAAATGGGTTGTGGGGGGAGCCGCCTTGCGGGCAAAGTGGATTAGGGGCGTTGAATGTATTGATAGGCTTTGTGGTGGTGCAAAAGCCATTAATTTCATTAAAACTGCAAAGGATAGGCGCAAACTCACAATCCGGAGATGCCGGTGGAACATCACAATCCTGCGCCGGGAGCTTTGTCAGGGTATTCAACGCGATCAAACCAAACAAGATAAAATAAGCAAGACCCTTTGGCCTTAGACATAGCGTTTTCATTGTCCAATCCTTTACATGAGTAAAAAATACAACTGGCAAGCCTTCCGGAAGGTCCCTTTGGCTTCCAATGGCTTCAAATATAGGTAATTATCAAGAATCAAAATCATTTCGAATAAAAAATGCCTCTTCTTTTTGAATTCAATGTGGTACGTAGGAAATCAAAGAGGGTAGGAATCCCCAAGTCATAGGAAACCTCTATTTTTATCTCCGTATTTAAAAAGGCAATACTTGATCACATTTCTAAAAACAGATAATCAGCATCCCGACTTTCGGCAGTTGATAGCCTTGCTCGATGCAGAACTCCGCGTCAGGGATGGCGAGGATCATGCCTTTTATGCGCAGTATAACAAACCCGACAACATCCCACACGTTCTTGTAGCTTATGACGGTAATGTCCCGGTGGGGTGTGGGGCAATGAAAATATTTGCACAAGATACCCTGGAAATTAAACGCATGTTTGTTTTGCCGGCATCCCGGGGCGGGGGCATAGCCACAGCCGTCCTTACTACGCTTGAAGCATGGGCAATGGAACTAAACATTCCGCGATTAATCCTGGAGACGGGCAAAAATCAACCGGAGGCCTTAGCCTTGTATGCTAAACAGGGTTATGAAATAATCCCCAATTACGGGCAATATGCGGATGTCGAAAATAGTGTGTGTTTTGAAAAGATATTGAGCCACTTGGATTAATAAAATGCTTTAGATTGTAGCATTGTAATTAAATGTACTATTTCAAGAATAGTTTACCTATTCCTTAATAAATACCATTGACGGAATAGTGGCATGTAAATAATGAACAACATACGGTCCGCTTGGCCAATCGCTGACATCAATGTGCGTGGTTTGATTGATAGTTAGTTCTTTGATGATCATGCCAGATATAGTATAAATCTGAACCATTAGCGCCATGTTCCTATGAACCGGAAAGGGAATCTTTAATATAGCACCAACCGGATTAGGAAAAAGACGAAGTGATTGGTCTGGCTTCGGAAGGGTAGAACTCGAAGAATTTAAACAAGGGTCTGCATACCCATTCATAATCGCACAATCGATTTCAGGAATTGTTAATATTTCGGGTTCTAACACTACTGCTGTCCCGGTAAGTGATCCGGTCAAGGACGAATTAAACGCATTAAATATAGGATAATTTGTTGAAGCCGTATTTCCCCCACTGTGCACCTTGCCTTGTTCATCTACATGGCAACACCTCAGGTCTTCATTATTGCTACCGCCAATAAAAGTGGCATAGAGCACTGAAGAAAGATCTGCCGATAATACAGAAATATGCCCATCCTGATTACCGCCTAATGTAGGTTGGAAAGCGCTGTTGGCACTAACCGGAAAATCGGCAGACGCTGTTCGGCCTGCGACATAAATATGATTATTACGATCCACAGCCACCCCTTGCAGTTCATCTAATTGACTACCGCCCAGATAAGTGGAAGCTAGAAGTGCGCTGCCATCCGCGGCAATGATGGAAACTACTCCGTCCCGCACACCCCCAAATGTCGTTTGAACAACATTCCCAACAATGGGATAACCCGCACCATAGGTATATGCAGCTACAATAGCATTGCCAGCCGTGTCTACTTCCAGACTATGCGTTTCTACTTCCTCATTGCCTGGGCCACCTAAAAAGCTGCAAAAGATTAATTCGCCATTTGCATCGAATTTGGCAAGTACAAAATCGTTATTGCCCGCAGGTAATGGTTGAAATACGCCAGGTGTTACCGGTATCGCATTAACGGAACCATGACACAGAAAAAATACATTATCCTGTTTGTCTACCCTTACCGTAGTAGGTCCAGCCGATGCCGAAACACCATCGGATAAAAAGGTGCCGTACAAAAGGGAATCGCCATTGGAAGATAATTTAATTAATGCTGCATTCATTGATGCGGTAGCCACCGGTTGCAATGCACTATTGGTGATATGTGGAAAATCAGGGGAGGCATTGCTGATGCCCGCCCAAATGTTTCCCTCCGAATCCAGATCTATATCTCGAACAAATCCCCGTCCACCACCTCCGATGTAGGTAGACCATACTATTGTAGATCCATCTGGTGTAATTTTTGTAATAAATCCATCTTGAATGCCATAGGCTGAATTGGGATTATTATCACCGGCAAAAGATTTTTGAAGCGCACATTCGCTGGTTACTAATCCTGGTCCTGCTCGTCCAGCAACATAAATAAAACCGCTCTGATCTATTTCGACAGCGTATGCTCTGTCATACAAGTGACCACCCAATAAGCTGGACCACAATTTGGAGCCAGTTGAATCCACTTTTACCAAAAAGACATCGGAAGCTCCACCATTATAAATTGTACTTATGGTGTTGGGTGAAATAACAAAAGTCTTTGACCCCGTACCACCCACATAAATAATATTTCCTTCACAATCCGTGTGTATATCCCTTACACTCAAACTGGTATTTGAGATGTAGGAGATAATACGCGGTGACAACGTGCCCGGCTGTGCAGTCAGGCCAGTCTGGAAAAGCACTAAAAATACAAATAAACTAAATTTGCATTTCGGTAGTCCAAGTAAAAACCCTATCTGTTTTTCATCTAAATGAAGCTGATGATTGGTGCGCATGTTTTGGATGTAAATCGGGTAAAATCAGACTTATGCCCTCCGGAAAGCTCGGAGAAACTTAGTCTTTACAAATATACCCCTTTCGCCCTTCTCTGGCACTAGATTTATGCAGTGGCGAGTCCGACTACTGCTTCCTTCAGCATTCGAGCTACTTCCCCAGCCAGGGTCAATAGCTCCGGATTTTTGATGGCTGCCATGGAAGCAACCGGGTCAACTGCAGCTACCTCAATCTGACCATTTTCTGTTTCTCGCACGATGACATTGCAGGGCAACATGGTACCCACTTTATCTTCTTTTTGCAGGGCCTCGTAGGCATAATTGGGATTACAGGCACCAAGAATCAAATAGGGACGGATTGTTTTTCCAATCTTCACCTCAAAGGTTTCCTTCATATCGATTCGGGATATAATCCCAAATCCACTTTCTTTTAAAGCGGCGATCACTTGTTCCACAACAATCGGAAATTCGCCTTCGATGGTTTTTGAAAAATAATAAGACATACGTTAATTTTTGACAAAGATCAGGTCTTTTATGTTCCACCCCGGTGATCTGTCTCACATAAGATGCATTTACTTTGGAATTACCCTGGTCATTTACGCCCCTTTAGGCCCTTAGGTCCCGTCTCTTTGGATCGGGAGGACGGGTGTAAAAGTGACCAGGGTCAACATCAATTTAGACGACGGAGTGCAAAAATGACCACGGCTCCAAGCATCGCTTCAGCCCTTTTCTTCCTCTATGCATTTAAAGCACTCCACCTGTCCCTCCATTTTGGAAGTTTAATCGAAAAAGCCTAATTTGCAAGCCCTATTTAAACCCCCACTTATGTTGATATCCTTCCGTTACTTCGTTGCGGCTATACTAGTCCTTGCCTCCGCACTATTACCTGCCCAACCGGCCACTTTTTCACCACGAGGCATTGGCGGAGGCGGTGCGATGTTTTTTCCTAAAATAAATCCTGCCAACGACAACGAATTTTACGTCAGTTGCGATATGAGCCAGTTGTTTCACAGCACCGATTTTGGGCTGTCGTACACGCAGTTGCACCACAAGCAGCTCCAGGTTTTTAATACCTCCACTTACGAGTTTACGTCGAATCCCAACATCGCCTATTCCAACTTTAATGATGGCAACGACGGGTATCCGGTCAAAACCACCGATGGCGGCAGCACCTGGAATCCGTTACCCGGTTATAATTTGAATGATTATGGCAATGTCTATCGGATGTCTGCCAATTATCAGAATCCAAACCAACTGTTGGTTAACGCTTACGGAGATATCCTCTTTTCCAATAATGGCGGTGGATCTTTTTCCCTGGTCAAACAAGCGGATAATAATGGCGCCGGATTAATTATGGGTGGCACATTTTGGGATGGCAACACGATTTATATAGGAACCAATGACGGACTACTGGTTTCTACCAATGCAGGTACATCATTTGAACTAATGGCCACAACAGGAATACCCTCCGATCAAAAAATCTGGAGTTTTGCTGCTGCCAAAAATTCGGGCACCACACGTTTTGTGTGTATAACTGCTTCAGTTAATGATGTGTATAATGGCGTGATGCCCTGGGATTATTACGGCTTCGGCGGGGGCGTGTATTCGATGGACAATGCCAACGGCATCTGGGTATCCAAATCAACAGGAATTGATTTCGCCGATAACTTTATTATGTATGTTGGCATGGCAGAAAATAATATCAATACCATTTATCTTGGTGGCAGTGACCGGGTGCTGAATGCACCATTGATATTAAAATCAATAAATGGCGGTAATTCCTGGGAAAGTGTTTTCCAGGTGAGTAATAATGCCAATATTATTACTGGCTGGGAGGGCTCTGGGGGTGACAAAGCCTGGAGTTGGAGTGAATCCGTTTTTGGTCTCACGGTCGCGCCAAATAATGCCAATAAAGTGCTTTTTGGCAATTACAGCAATGTACAGTCCACCGCTGACGGCGGCACGAGCTGGCGACAGGCGTATGTGGATGTAAACGATCAGCATCCGGCCGGTGCACCCACACCCAAAAAACAATCCTACAAAAGTATTGGGCTGGAAAACACCACCTGTTGGCAGGTCACCTGGCAGCATCCTGATACGATGATGGCCTGCTTCAGTGATATCGGTGGGATTCGAAGCCTGGACGGTGGTGATAAATGGGGATTTAATTATTCCGGATTTTCCGTCAATTCTTTTTACCGGCTGGTAGAAGCACCTAATGGCGTCCTATATGGAGGGACCTCGAATATTCATGATATTTATCAGAGCACGTACCTGACCGACGCACGATTGGATGGCAATGATGCCAATGGCAAAATTGTTTTTTCCGGAGACCATGGAAATACCTGGTCTACTTTGCATCAATTTAATCACCCTGTTTTTTGGCTTGCCCTGGATCCGAATAATGCCGAACGGATGTATGCCTCCGTTATTCATTTTGGCGGCACGCAAGGCAATCAGCTCGGCGGCATTTATGTGACCAATAATCTCTCTGCCGGGGCTGCGTCAACCTGGACAAAATTGCCCAATCCACCTCGCACCGAAGGTCACCCTGCATGCATCGTCGTGCTGGACGATGGCACGGCGGTCTGCACGTTTTCCGGCCGACGCAATCCTGCCGGATCCTTCACCGGCAGCAGTGGCGTATTTATATACAACCCTACTGCAAACAGCTGGACGGATCGCAGCGACCCGGGCATGTATTACTGGACCAAGGATATCATCATCGACCCTTCCGACAACACGCAGAGCACCTGGTATGTCGGTGTTTTCAGTGGCTGGGGTGGCGCACCAAATGGGAAAGGCGGATTATATAAAACCATAAATAAAGGCACAAGCTGGACCAAACTAACCGGCTCCCAATTTGATCGGGTCACCTCCCTCACCTTTAATCCATTAAATATTAAACAGGCGTTTTTAACCACTGAAACCCAGGGGCTGTGGATGAGCGAAAACATGGATGCCTCCCTGCCCGTATGGACCCTCGTAGAAAGTTATCCCTTTCGCCAGCCGGAGCGCGTGTATTTTAATCCCTACAAACAAAGTGAAATGTGGGTTACCAGTTTTGGCAATGGTATGAAGGTCGGTGATTTAAATGCGACGTCCATAACCTCCAATTTATTTAACCATCATGTATTAACGGCCTATCCCAATCCTGCTTCCGATGTAATTTATTTGGAATATCCGGACCAAGAGGTGACGGTGCAGGAAGTCACCCTTTACGCCATCACCGGCAAGCAGCTTCTCCAACTAAAAGGAGAAACAAAAGCCATTGACACGGCTTCACTTCCTATCGGCACCTACCTGCTCCAATGTGTTTTATCAAATCAGGACACTGCCCGGGTCCTATTTATTAAAAGTTAGGTAGATTGAAAGGGCGGTGTGATGCGTGGCGTTTGAAGGAAATAAAAAGTTGATGCGGATCGCAAGGTGCTGCGTTGCGGGATGGGGATGTGAGTGGGACGCAGGACCCTTCGAAAAAACGAATTAACCTGTCGGCGGGTTACGGGTTGCGCGTTTATTAGACACCCCTTCGAAATAATTTTCGGGCTGCGTCAGCTGTGATCGTTGGAAAAAATCACGTAATGCGGGGTGCGAAATTCTTAAAAACACCCCTTCGAAATAACTCAATAACAACATAACCCCTGGCGCCTTACTGGCCATGACGACTGTTTTAATTTATCCGTCCTATCCCATTAATGCGGGTCTTTGCGAAATCTCATGGTAACAGACATTATGCTCCGCATAATAATGGAATACGACACTCTTACGGGTTTTCTGCTTATTTATATGCGGTTCACCCCCATGAAAAAGGTTAGCATGCCAGATCAGCAGATCACCAGCCTTTGCAGTAAATACCTTTTTTTCAAGATCATGATCCTTAATTTTTTCCTCTATCATCTTTTCATATTCCGTATAATCTTTATCGCCTATCATAAAATAATTGCCTTCATTATCATAATCCTTATTCAAATAATACGGCAATGTTTGACTACCCGGATAATAATGCAAAGGACCATTATCCAAATCAATATCTTCTAATGCAATCCATACTCCCAACAACCCACCTAAGGGAAAGGTCGTCATGTGGATACTATCGGAATGAGTATCCTGCTCGCTACCCATTAAAAAATTAATACTTTGAAATAATATGGCCTTATCCGATAAAAGCGAGGATAATATTCCCAACAACGATTTATCCAACGCTACCTCCTTAAGTGCCTTCGATTTCTTAAAGGCAAACATGATCTTGTTTCTATACTTAAATCGAACGTCGCCGTTTTTTAGTAAATCCTCAATATCCTGATTGATACGGTCTACATCGGTTTTGGGGATATATCCTTTGAGTATGGCATAACCTTCCTTTTCAAAATTCAAGAGGCTGTCCTTATCGGCTTGGGGCAACTGATTAAAAACAGAGGTATCCGCAATGCCCTTACCGTTTTTTTTCTGCAAAAGTACGGATGGTTCTATACCCTCAAAGTCTTTGCTCGATATGGAAGAAAAGTAACGCTTTTTAAGATGCAATTCTTTGTATAATGGCTCATTATGTTTCAGTCTTGAGCGATTAAATAAATTGTATATCATGTAAGCTACTCTTAACCTTCTCAACATTTTATATCATTTTAAAAATTATATCAACGGCTTATATCCACCCTTCGCCTTTAAACATTAATCCAGAACTTTTGTCCATTGTCCGCACAAAGGTAGCAGGTCCGCCTCCGACAAATATAGATATATTCCGATCAAGATTCCGTTGTAGGATAAGGAGCTGGCGGGTGGTGAGTATTTTATGATGTGTTTTGATAAGTAAATTAACTTATTCTGTGCATACGGTTTGCCCTTCCCTTTTCAGGCCCCCTGGTCCCGTCTCTTTAGAGCGGGAGGGCCGGCTGTGCTTGTTGAAGCTCTCCGAGCGAAGGCAAGGGGCAGGCAAACCGCAACATGCATTTATTCGTGTCCCCAATTCGTGTTCATTCGGGGTCAAATTGTAAAATATTTCTACTCAATTCGGAAATAATCCGAATTGTATTCGTATATTTGACAGTATGAAGATAGAGGAAGCCATAACTACTATCGCTGAACTCCCGATACCCACGCAGGTTTTATTGCCCATGTTGAAGGCATTCAAGCGGCCTTATGACAAAATCGATGAATTGGTGAAGGGTGGATATCTGGTCCAGTTGCGGCGCGGACTGTATGTAGCTGGACCTGCAATCAACATGCTGCATCCTGAGCTCTTTTTGATAGCAAACCATCTTTACGGGCCCAGTTATGTTACGGCTGCTTCGGCACTGTCCTATTGGGGCCTTATCCCCGAAAAAGTAAGCTGCGTTACCAGTGCCACCGTGCGCAAGAACACTGTTTTTAAAACCGAGTTGGGTCATTTTCATTATGCCCATATTACGCCTATGGCCTATACCATAGGAATTGTTCAGGTGCAATTGACGCCCAGGCAAACGGTCATGATGGCTTGCCCCGAAAAAGCACTATGTGATGTGATCCTACAAACATCCGGCTTGCAATTGCGCAGTGTATCGCACGCCATGGCTTTTTTGGAAGAGGATTTAAGGATAGATCGGCATACACTAATGACCATGGATGATACCATCATCTCCCAGTGTGCCTTGGCGGGTTCGAAGACAACCAGTTTGCTTGTATTATCAAAAACGATACAATCCTATGCTAAAACAATGGCTTGATTCCTATCAGCCCCGGTCTATCGATGAGACCAGGAATGCGCTTCGAGAAATGATGCAAGAGATCGCGTTGGCCGGACTATATCGAGCTGGGTTTTATAAGTATGCGGCATTTTACGGGGGAACGGCCTTGCGGATATTTTATGGCTTACCCCGATTTTCAGAGGATATGGATTTTTCATTATTGGAGAAAGACGAATCATTTCAGCTGAATCCATTTTTGGATGCGGTCCTTGCCGAGTTCCAGTCGCTTGGATTGAAAGTGAGTGTTACGGAGAAGAAAAAATCTATTGATTCGGCCATTGATTCAGCCTTCCTTAAATCAGATTCAATTTGGAAAGAAATTCAATTAGAGGATGCGTATCCCGAACTCAAATTGGGGCCGATGCCCGCCATAAAAATAAAGTTGGAGGTAGACACTAACCCGCCATCAGACTTTGAAACAGAAAACAAATTGTTGCTCAAACCTTTTTCTTTTTACGTCCATTGTTTTGCACTTCCCAGCCTGTTTGCAGGAAAGATGCATGCTTTGTTATTCAGGAAATGGGGCGCCAGGGTAAAAGGTAGAGATTGGTTTGATTTTGAATGGTACGTGAAAAATGGTATAACACTAAGTCTCTCCCATTTTGAATCACGTGCCCGGGAAAGTGGTGATATTGGCGCTATCAGATTGTCGCAGCATGAAGTCATTCAAATGATCCATAATAAAATTGACACGGTAGATTTTAACCGCATTAAAGAGGACATTGTCCGCTTCATCCCACCTAATGTGCAACACATAGACATATGGAGTCCGCAGTATTTTAAGGATCTGACCATGTATTTAAAATGTGATTAATTTAATCTTAAATCCTCCCTTACCACCTTCTTGGTACCAGACCCGCTTGCTACCCCCTACCTCCCGCTCTTATGATACGGAACCTAAGGGCCTATTGCTTGCCACCGCCCATAAAAGAAAGGAGCCACCCAAGCAGCTGGTGGTTAATAAATATCCTTCTTTGACCAAATGTTTTACTTTTATAGTCGATAACCCATGGGTCGATTGACCAGATAGCTATCCGCGACAGAAAGTTAGCTGTCAAAGTCCAACTAAATGTAGTGGACTAGTGCATATCAATACTGACGGCTATAATCAGCTTATTCTTTCTGAATAAGACAAACCTTGTTAAAAAAAGTGTATGAAAAAAGTGTTCTTAACTATATTTATTCTACTTCCAGGAATTAATGATGTGTATAGTCAGGTTCCTGATACATTGTATTTTGACAAAAACTGGAATCCAACAGGTCACAATAATTATTCCTTTTATCGGATTACCACGAAGGATTCTCATTCAGTAAAATGCATTGATTATTATAAAAACGGAAAAATACAAAGTACGGGAACATACATAGATTCCAATTTAGTAGATAAAATCGGACCATTTTATTACTACAAAAATAATAGATTAACTTCGATTCAAGTTTATAAGGCATCTCATTACCCGGAGTTCCTCGAGTCATTAGATCGTATTATAAGTAGAGTCCCACCACAAATGGATTCCCTTATGCTGGAGATTAATTATAATAAATCGGAAGCTATTGAATCTATTGGTTACCGGAATGATTTTTGTAATAAAGTTGGAACGTGGCTATCTTACTGGCAAAAAGGTAAATATGTATATTTAGAAACATATACAAATGGTGTACTTGATGGCCCATGGTCTGTTTATCATTTAGATAAGATATTTAGAACGGGCTTCAGGAAAGCGGGAAAAAAGCATGGAGATTGGAATTATTATGATAAAAGTGGTCAATTATATAAAAAAATACAGTACCAAGACGGCAAAAAAATCAAAAGCATTCGGTATGAAGTAGACCAAAATTTGCAACCTGATTTACGCGAATAAATTACAAATATTAAGGATAATTCATAAACGTTTTCTCTTCTATGCAATGAGATCAACACTTTAAGTTAAAACCGCAACGCTATTCCTCACAAATTTAATCTTTGATCACGGTTTGTCCCTCCCCCAATTGGGGGCTGGGGGGCAGACAAACCGCAACACAAATAAATTTTGATAATTTAAACTTTAAGACCCCTCTACTTTCCTCTTCGACTCCTCCCCTCCTGGACTCCTTCAACTTGATCAATCCGGCCCTTCTGCCCCCTAATCCTCCCGCTCTAAAGAGACAGGACCTAGTGGTCTACTGGGGAAGGCAGGACCGGTCATCGTTAAAAATGGATGATATAATCATATCATAAATATGAGAATGGACTTAGGGCAAAAGATTTGACAAATTCTCCGTGTTGATATACAAAATTTGTCAAATCAAACGGGTCTTGATTGGTCAAATTTCCAAAATTTGAGCAATCTTTATTGAATATCTGCTATGCAGTTTAGGGCAAAAGATTTGACAAATTCACCGTGTTGCTATACAAAATTTGTCAAATCAAATGGGTCTTGATTGGTCAAATTTCCAAAATTTGAGCAATCTTTATTGAATATCTGCTATGCAGTTTAGGGCAAAAGATTTGACAAATTCACCGTGTTGCTATACAAAATTTGTCAAATCAAAGTCCTCCTCGACTCCTCCCCTCCTCAACTCCTCTACTCTTTAAGCTTCATCGTCACGCCTTTTATTTCCTGCTCATAGGCAATGGGGTAAATTAAAAGCGCCTCCGGCTCATCCACAACAATCATATCGTTTATTCCACGGACGACAACGGTTTTTCCGTGCTGCACGCGGATGAGATTGCCACTCGCATCAGCTACCAGTGCCCGACCTGCCTGCACGGCATTGCCATGCTCATCTTTGGGTAATTCCGAATGCAGGGATGCCCAGGTACCGAGATCGGACCAGCCGATATCGACCGGGATTGTGTACACATTGTCCGCAGGTTCCATCACCGCATAGTCAATACTGATATCCGGGGTATGGGGATAATATTGATCGAGGGATGCTTGCTCTTGCGGAGTATTATAGGGCAGCGACGCAAGTCGTTCGCAGATGGCTGGTGCAAATTTTTCCAGGGCCGTTATAATGGACCGTGCCGAAAAAATAAAAATACCCGCATTCCACAAATAGTGACCATCCGCTAAATAAGCTGCCGCTGTCTCTGCATCCGGTTTTTCGCGAAAAGCCAATACATCATGAATGCCACCCTGCTGCTCATCGGCATAGTGGATATATCCATATCCCGTATCCGGCCGTGTAGGCTGAATGCCTAAGGTACAAATGGCATCTTCCTGTGCCGTAAATTCGAGTGCCGTTTCAATTTTATTTAAAAAATAATTTTCCTTTAAAATCAAATGGTCACTGGGCGCCACAACAAATACTGCATTCGGATCCAATGCCGCGATTTTATACGCTGCATAGGCAATACACGGTGCCGTATTATTTCTGCTTGGTTCGCCCAAAATATTCGCTGCCGGTAACTCAGGCAATTGATGCTGCACCAGACCCAGATATTTTTTATTCGTAACAATATAAATCCGCTCCTTCGGTACCAGCGGCAGGAAACGCTCATAGGTCAATCGCAGCAGACTTTTGCCCATACCCAGGATATCCAAAAATTGCTTTGGATTATCCTCCGTCGATGCCGGCCAAAAACGGGTGCCTGCCCCTCCGGCCATGATGATAATGTATTGATGCGTGGATGTCGTATTCATCGTTTATTTGTGCTTATGTCGATTTGGAAATGGGTGAAAAGTGACGATCAAATGAATTTAAATCCAGGGTTCTTTTTGCTGTGTTAATAATTCCTGATAAACCTGCTGGATACCCTCCCGGAGCCCTATCCGATGCTGCCAGCCCAGTTGCTGCAGACGGGATACATCCATCAGCTTGCGCGGCGTGCCATCAGGCTTCGTGTCATCCAACACGATTTTTCCCGAATAACCAACAATATCTTTAATCATTTCTGCCAGATCGTAAATAGATAAATCCACGCCTGTGCCGATATTCAAAAATCCAGGATGGTCCCAATGTAACATCACAAAAAAACAGGCATCAGCCATATCATCGACATGCAAAAATTCACGCAGCGGCCGCCCCGTTCCCCAGAGCGTAACGGTGGGTTCATTTCGTTTTTTGGCCTCATGAAATTTACGGATTAACGCCGGCAATACATGGGATTTTTGCAGATCGTATTGGTCATTTGGCCCGTACAAATTAGTCGGCATCACAGATACGGCTGAAAAACAATATTGACTGCGGTAGGCATCACACAGTTTAATACCTGTTATTTTGGCAATGGCATAGGGTTCGTTAGTAGGCTCCAATTCGCCGGTCAATAAATATTCTTCTTTTAAGGGTTGGGGTGCCAGGCGCGGATAAATGCAGGACGAACCCAGAAAGAGCAATTTTTTTACCCCTTCCTTCCAGGCATGATGGATGACATTATTTTGAATTTGCAAATTGTCATACAGGAATTCCGCACGGTAGGTATTATTGGCCATGATGCCCCCTACTTTGGCCGCGGCAAGAAATACATAATCTGGTTTTTCGGCTTTAAAAAAGGCTTCTACGTCTGCCTGGCATCGCAAATCCAGTTCGTCCGATGTGCGCAACACCAGATGGTGATACCCTTCGGCTTCTAACTTGCGCACAATCGCCGAACCCACCATACCGCGATGTCCGGCCACATATATTTTAGCTTCTTTATTCATTACCTTGTTTCCCATTTAATGTACGCGGCATGTCATTAACTATTGCTATATTTCATTCCTGTTTTATGACCGCATCAACCAGGGCGGCCCGCCGTGCCGGCAACCAGGCGGCCAATGCTCCGATCGCCATGACCGTAACAAAAACAACAACAAAATCCTGGGCGCGCAATTCCATTGGATAAGCATCAATAATAAATCCGGGTGGCACCGGAATTAATCCAAAATTGGATTGCAGAATATAAAACAATATGGCGCCTATCGCTCCAAAAACAAAAGCCGCACCACACAACAATAATCCATTCAAAATAAATACACGTTGCACAAATTGACTCGTAGCACCCATCGTTTTAAGGATGGCGATATCATCGCGCTTTTCGGTCACCACCATCCACAACGTGCCGGCTACATTAAAGGCCACCAACAACATAATCAGACACATTATCGCAAACGCTACCCATTTTTCCATATTCATCACCCGTAAAAAAGTCGCCTCCTGCATGATCCGGTCTCGCACGATATATTCTGACCCTACAATATCCTCGACATCCCCAATTATCGTGCGAGGATTGGCCTCATCATTCAGGGCGATTTCAATAGCGCTTAGTGACCCCCGCTGGCCGGTAATGCTCTGCACAAAAGCCAGATTGGTCAACACATATTCCATATCAATATCCGGCTGAATCGAAAACACACCCGCGGGTTCCAGTGAGCGGCGGATAAACGGTTGATCCAACGGACCACTCCGTTTTCGGTTGGGCATAAACAGGATCAGCGGTTCAAAATGTTGGGCCATATCCAGCCCCAGCTTACCAGCTATGCCCGCGCCCACGACAGCCTGACTGGCCAGATCTGTCGCCAGTGAGAAGGATCCATCCAACATCCGATCGCGCACTTCACTCACTTCCACATAGTGCTCATCCACTCCCTTAATGACACCTATATCCTGCACCTCCCTGTAGGCAAAAAGTGCATTTTCTTCCAACACCAGACTCACGGCTTCTACGCCTTCCAGGGTCTGTAGTTTGCTGAGTAAAAGACTATCCTGCAGGAATGTTTTTCCCTCACGAGGGGCAATTTCAATATCGGGATTAAATTTATTCGTCAGGCTGAATACCAGGTTTTCAAACCCGTTAAATACTGCCATCACCAAGATTAACGCCAATGCGCCGATACTCATGCCCAGGATCGATAATCCGGACAGGATATGAATGGCGTTGGTGGATTTGCGCGCTACCAAATACCGCCGGGCTATGAAAAAGGATAAATTCACAATGCAGGCGAAGGTAAGATAGATTGATAGACGATGGTCTGGATGCGTTGCCGATATTGCCCGTCCTGCAATTTATTTTGTTTCATTGATGGGTAGGTCCTGTTGGATAAAAAGATAAAAATAAGATCATATTGCGGATCGGCCCACACGCAGGTGCCTGTAAAGCCAAGATGCCCAAACGCACGGTCCGAAGCCAGATTGGAAATATGGGTATTTTTTCCTTCCGTGTCCTTCATATCAAAACCAAATGCCCGGCGCGAACAGTCGGGATAACGGGTCGTAAACAACTGGATCGTTTCCGGCTGCAAATATCGCTTGCCGCCGTAAAAACCGCCATTTAGCAACATCTGGAACAGGATGGCCAAATCATGCGCATCGGAAAATAAACCGGCATGTCCACTCACCCCGCCAAACATAGCCGCCGCCATATCATGTACATGCCCCTGCACCTCCTGCATTCGAAAATAATCATCGACCTCCGTAGGCGCGATTCGATCTTTCAAAAACTTGCCCAAGGGGTTAAAGCCCAGGGTGCGCAAACCAAGTGATTTATAATAATTATTCTGCAAATAAATCTCTATCGGTTGACTTGCCACAGATTCAATCATTTCTTTCAACAGGATAAAACCCAGATCGCTATAGACATACTTGCCCGGCGTTTCCAGCTTGCTGTGATAGATGCCATCCAGCATGCGATTGGGTTGATTATCGCGCAACCATAATTTGTCCGCCACCTGAATCTGAAAGCCCGGTGTTTGTTTGGTGCGATAATATTTGGAGGCAGGTTTGCCAGCCTTCATGGTCGCTTCATAAAAAGGGATCCATGGCTTGAGACCTGAGCGGTGCGCCAGGATATCCCTCAAGGTTAAACCCAATTTATTGGAATAACGTGCGCCCGGCAAATAAACCCCCAATTGCTTGGTAAGGTCGATCTCCCCCGCTTCATATAGTTTCATCAAAGCCAGGGTCGTTGCGGCCGCCTTCGTCACCGAGGCCAGGTCAAAAATAGTCGCCGATGTAACCGCCGGACTCGCCTTTGCATACGTCAGTTTTCCAAAGGCTTTTTGATAAACCACCATTCGATTTTTCACTACAATGATCTGACCACCGGGAGCTGCTTTTTCAGCTAACAGTTCATCTATAATACGGTCAATTTTGGCCAGCGTATCGGAAGACATCCCCACCAATTCGGGAGAGCCATATCCCAGTCGGAACAAATTATCACCTAGATGCCCCGAACCGGCCAGCGCATCCTTGGAAGCGGTCACCGGCAATTTCCCCTGCAACACATAATGGCCCATCAAGCCTTCAGCCGCCCGTTGCTGGGTCACTTCATCTTCCTGATAAGCCTGCATCACCCAATCATAATCCTCAAAATACCGCAAGGCATACGGATTACCAAAGTGGACAAGGACCACCTTGGTGTGTTTGGCAAGCTCAGCCAGAAAATTGCGGGTGGAAAGGGTAATTCCGTATTGGTTTTTCTCCAACGTAGATAAGCCAAAAAGTCCCACAACGACCACATCAGATAGCCTCAACCGGGCGATCCAGAGTTCTTTGCTGAGTGAGGTAAAATATTTGGGTGCTTGGAAAAACGCGATATCCCCATATTGACTCATCGTCTGTTGAAAAGGATTGAGCACACTATCGCCGATATTCAAACAGGAAATGGATAATTGCTCCGGCTCTTTGATGGGAAGAAGATCATGTTCGTTTTTGACCAGGGTGATGGAATGTTCGATGAGCTGTCCGTGCAGTTTTATAGCTGCCGGGATTTTTAGATCAGCTTCTAAACCTTCCAGAGGAATTGGGGTGAAGGACTTCAGCCCCAGTCGGTATTTGGCGGTCAAAATGCGCTTAACCTTCACTTCCAATGCCTCCCGGGAATACAGGCTATCCTCCAGGGCACAATATATTTTTTCGTAGGCAAGGGGCAGATCATTGGGCAGGAGAATAATGTCATTGCCGGCGAGTAGCGCTTGCAATTCGGCATCACCGGGGGCGTAAAATTTGGTCACCCCCTTCATTTCCATGGCATCGGTGTAGATGAGCCCTTCAAACCCGATTTCTTTCCGGAGCAAATCCGTAACCGTTTTTGTGGAAAGGGTGCTCGGCATATTCGGCGTCGAATCCAGCGCCGGAATATGCAAATGCCCTACCATGATACTTTGTAAACCGTGTCGGCTCATTTCAATAAAGGGAACCATCTCCATACTATCCAGCCGACCCCGGGAATGGCTGAGCACCGGCAGATCCAGGTGGGAGTCGGTATCCGTATCCCCATGGCCGGGAAAATGCTTGGCACAGGCCATGACATGCCCATCCTGGAGCCCTTTCATGTAGGCAATGCTTTTGGCGGTCACCTGATCGCGGTCTTCGCCAAAGGATCGGGTATTAATGACGGGGTTGAGGGGATTATTATTGATATCCACCACCGGGGCAAAATTGACATGGGTGCCGATCCGTCGCAATTGTCTGGCTACCTCCCGCCCCATTTGGTAAATAAGCGCATTGTCGCGCAGTGCCCCCAGGGTGAGTTGCCTTGGGAAATTCATTACTTCCGCCCCCTTTAATCGCATGCCCAGTCCCCACTCCGCATCCATAGAAATCATCATGGGCCAGGGGCTGATCGACTGGTAATAATTGGTCAGTTCGACCTGGCGGCGTGGTGTGCCCTGGAAAAAACATAATCCACCCACGGCATATGCACTGATTTGCCGGGCCACTTCGGCTTCATAAGCCGCACCCTTGTTGGAATGCGCCCGAATCATAAATAACTGCCCGATCCGCTCATCGGTCGACATACAGGCATATACACTGTCCACCCATTGGCGCTCCTCCTGTTGAATGGAATCCAGCGCAGGATCTGGAAGGGTATGGTCAGCCTGAGCCATTACGGGCGTCAGACCCATGATGGTCACTACAATAAGCCATTGAAAAATACTTTGCTTCCACACCATTCCACCGTTTTTCCTCATTTTTTATCCATTCCCAATCGGGTAAATACTTCCGGGTCCGTCTTCCTGGCCCGATCATGCCAAGCATTGGCTTCTGCCGGATTGCCCGAATGCATGAACGCATTGCCCAGGTAGACCATCAGTTCGGCATTTTCAGGTGCCTGGTCCAATGCCAGCTTAAAATACCGGATGGCTTCTGCATGAACGCCACTTATGCCATTTGCAATACCCAGCAGGCGCAATGTTTCAAAATCCTGCGGCTTCATCTGCTCTGCCCGGGTCAGATAAGTCATCGAACGCTTGAGGTCGCCCTGTTTTTCCCCATAGTAACGTCCGGCATCCCGATACGTGATATGCATGTTGTTGATGGCCTCTTCATAATTAGCATCCAGGGCCAGGGCACGCTGGTACCAGGAGATGGATTTGTCGTAGTCCTGCAGGTAATTATACGCATTGCCCAGCAGCAAACAGGCGTTTTTATAGCCCGGGTGAATGGCGATGGCTTTTTCAAGATGGCCTACGGCTTCGGTCAACATTTTTGAACGCCGGGCTTCATTTTCCGGTTTTACAGCCTGTGCAATCAGTTCGCCCCCGGAGGCATTTTGCAGCTTGGCACTGTTTACGGAGGTTTTTACGTCGGTCAAAAACAGGGTGAAATTATCCTTCCAGGCCGGATTGCGCTGAACCGTCAAAAATCCCCACGCTGCGATCAGTCCGAGTAGAAGATAACGGGCACCCTGCCTACTGCCGGCACCCACACGCTGCTCTACCACCCAGGCTAAAAACAACACAAATGCCAGCGAAGGCATAAATAGAAACCGCTCCGACATCGTAGTGCCCACCGGAAATAAAATATTGGACATAATCGACAAGGTGGCCAGATAATAAAAGGCCGCAAATGCCGGTAGCGACCGGGTTTTCCATCCGCGAATAATCAATACAACCAACCCGATATGGAGGACCAGACTCAACCACACCATCGGTTCGCCCAAATCATAAATGGCAATATGCCGGGGGTAATAATCGTGGGTAAGCGGAATTGGCCAAATCAATAATTTCAAATAGATCAGCAGGGTAAATAAAATGGTGCCCCAGCGCTCTCCGACAGCAAAAGGTACATACCGGTCGCCTTGTAATTTGATAAACGGATTGTTGAGCATTTCCATCGGGCTATCACCCATCTGCCAGCCAATGACGGCACCACGGATGATCAAAAAGGCAGCCACCGACACCGCCAGCGGCCATAATTTCCAAACCTGAGTGATGCGATACGTTGGTCGGAAAAACCATAAGGATACCGGAATGACAGCCAGGAACGTAATGGCGTGTTCCTTGGATAATAAAGCGAGAAAAAGGGCTCCGGCCGCAAGGGGTAATTCCCAGCCACGGCGTGCATCGACATGGCGCAGGACCGCCCACCAGGCAGCCAGGCAACCGAGGAGTGTGACGATTTCGTCGCGGCCCTTGATGTTGGCTACCGCCTCGGTATGTAAAGGATGTGCCGCAAAAAGCAGGGCTGCAAAAAAAGCGATCCAACCGGCCGATTCATTGCCCATCCGCACCTGTAAGAGTCTGCGTAGGGTGAAAAACAACAGGGTACACAACAAGCCATACAGCAAGGCATTCATTGCATGCCCTGCAAACGGACTCTCCCCAAACAAGCTGCGCTCCACTGCAAACATCACAGGTGTGAGAGGCCTGTATCGGCCTCCGGCCACCAATTGAGCTTTTCCTTCTACTTTAAAAAAGCCAAAAAAAGTATCATATTTTAACAGTCCGGGTATGCCGCTTACCCCCTTTTCGGTAAACATATTTTCGGTGATGACAATGGCATCATCCAGGGCATAATCATGCGTAAGCGTATTGAGGTAAAGCAGTACACCCAGCAATCCTGGTATCCAGGGCAGCCATTGTATCAGCCCTGATGCAGGCCCTGCGACTTGTCCCGTGGTTTTGGAGGATTCTTTTTTGATCGAGTGCTTTTTTGTAGCCATATCCTGTGATCTGATGGAAAGGATGCAAGATAAGGCGATTTGGAGGTCTAAATGTCTGAAAGTCGAAGGTCTGAAAGTCAAAGGTCTTAAGGTAGAAGGTCTTAAGGTCGTACCCCTATTTGTAGAAGGTAGAAAGGTGAAGGTAGAAAGGGTTTAAAGGTTTAGCGTTTAAAGGTTTAAGAGCGACACTGCCGAAAACGGTGACAAGGGACTTTGGAGGCTCGAAACAAAGAACTTAGAACAAAGAATTCCTGTCCTTTAGCGTCTTAGCGCCTTTGCGGTTAATCCCCTCTTTTGTAGAAGGTAGAACGTAGTAACCATCCACAACATGTTGTTGAATTTGGAATAGCTAACTTGGAAATAGTGATTTTGTATTTGAAAATACGCTCTCACGTGGGGATTAGGCCTTGTGTCTGGCGGGTCGTCGAAAAAAAGGTTATCGCCTTTGCCTGGCATCGCCTCATTCGCCGGCTGGGCTCGTTACTTTTTGTCTTGGCAAAAAGTAACCAAAAACCGCTGTCCTCGAAAGGCTCGCTGTTCTTCAATTTAAGGTTGTAGTGTATTTTAGGCGGAACTTCGGATTTTACATTCCGCCACTTCGCCGACCTGAGCTTGTTTTAGGCGGGTTGACGTGGAAGAGATTTTAGGTTTACGCACGCATCTGGTGGAGGTGGAATCATTGGTTCCGTTATCCCACCTAAAAAGGCTCACCTTGCAGGCCGGTCGGCTACGTACTGGGGGCGAGCTGTACGAGGACGGTTTTTAAAGACACCCATAAACGAAGCATTACCGGAAATTCAACTTTAAATGGATGAAGGTATTTGAAAAACCCTTCAAAATGCAATCTCGTAAACACTTGATAATCAATATGCAAAAAAGTAGTTAGATAGGAGAAGGACGTAGAAATGTAGAACCGTAGAATAGAGAATAAATAAAAAAAGAACAAAGAATCTAGAACAAAGAACTTAGAACAAAGAATTCAACCTCCTTAGCGTCTTAGCGCCTTTGCGGTTAATCCCCTCTTTTGTAGAAGGTAGAAGGTAGGACGTAGAAGGACGTAGAAGGACGTAGAAATGTAGAACCGTAGAATAGAGAATGAATAAAAAAAAGAACAAAGAATCTAGAACAAAGAACTTAGAACAAAGAATTCAACCTCCTTAGCGTCTTGGCGCCTTTGCGGTTAATCCCCTCTTTTGTAGAAGGTAGAACGTAGAAGGACGTAGAAATGTAGAACCGTAGAATAGAGAATAAATAAAAAAAAGAACAAAGAATCTAGAACAAAGAACTTAGAACAAAGAATTCAACCTCCTTAGCGTCTTGGCGCCTTTGCGGTTAACCTCCAGATTTCCAGATTCTTTCCATCCCCTTAGCGCCTTAGCGCCTTTGCGGTTATCTTCTTTTGTAGAAGGTAGAAAGGTGAATGTATAAGGGTGAGCTGATGGCCCAAATCCTCAAAACCTCAAAACCTCAAACCCTCAAACCCTCAATTCCCTCTTTAATCCAATTTATGCATCGGCGAATCGGATCGGTAGGGCACTTTGCCTGTAGGTACATGTCGCGAAGCACTGGCCGTATGCAATTCCTGGTCGTCAAAAAAGATCTGGGCACCAAATGCTTTCAGGACAGCATCCTTGGAGAGGCCACCCAAAAAATAGGCTTCATCCACATAAACGCCCCATTTGCGCAGCGTATGCACCACCCGCATATGAGATGGCGCACTGCGGGCCGTCACAATAGCAATGCGCAGCGGACTAAGTTCGATACGGGTTGGAAGGAGCTCCTGAATTTTTGACAATTTGACTAAAAGATTCGCGAAGGGTCCTTCAGGAAGAGGAATGTTTTCGTTGTCGGATTCAAACTGGTGGAAGGCCGCAATACCTTCTGTTTTATACCGAAATTCCGAATCCTCGGAAAACAAAACGGCATCGGCATCAAAAGCGATTTTGACCCTCCCGTCGCTGGGATCAAAATCATCGGGTGGATCACAGATATGGGCGGCAGCACAACGGCTGGAATCGATGACGGAAAGCACATCTTTGGGATCCCGCGAGAGGAAGAGATCCACATCAAACGCGTCGATATAAGGTGCAAGTGGTTCGCCCCCGCTAAATGCCATCCGGGTGATTTGCAGGCCATAGGTGCGGAGACTATTCATAATGCGCACACCGGTTAGTGGACTGTTGCGCGACATGACCACTACCTCGACGATCGGCGAAGACGCCAGAGCATTTAATGCCAGCAATCGTTCAACCAAAGGAAAGGCGGTTCCTTTTTCCAATAAGGTCGCCTCATGTTGCTCCTGATACCGCCGATAGCCTTCTATACCCTCCGTTTCAAAAATGGCATTTTCCTCTTCCAGGTCAAACAAAGCCCTGGACGAAACGCCAATCACTAGTAGTTCGGAGAGATTTGTTGCCATAATTATTTATTGGTTGTCGTGGTAAATGTACACATATCGATTGGGCCTGGTTAAATTTGAACAGTTCGAAGGTACCCTGCGAACAAATTGCGAAAAGGGATGTTTCAAAGGACATAAAAAGCTAAACTCTATGTCCATCCAAATCGGCCAATCGGCACCAGACTTTACCCTATTCAGTTCCGACAAAAAAGAAGTAACGCTTAGCGACTATCGCGGTCAAAACGTCGTCCTTTTATTTTTTCCTTTAGCCTTCACTGGCGTTTGTACGGCAGAACTTTGTGCCATGCGTGATGATATCGCCACCTACTCCAATCTGAATGCCCAAATCCTCGCCATTTCGATCGACACCCCCCAAACACTGGCAAAATTTCGGGAAGAACAACACTTCAATTTCCCTTTGTTGTCAGATTTTAACAAATCCGCTGCAACCAGCTACGATTGCCTCTACGAAACCTTTGTCATGGGCATGAAGGGCGTGGCCAAGCGTTCCGCATTTGTGGTGGACAAAGAAGGTGTCATTTGTTACGCTGAGGTGCTGGAAAGTGCGGGTGACCTGCCCAACTTTGAAAAAGTCCGTGAAACCCTTGCAGGTCTAAATTAATCAGACCACTTTCCGAATTCCGGTTTTATCGTAAATTTGTACCATGAACTGGCAACAGGAAAACGAAGAAGTTCTCGTCGAGGAAACGATTGATACCGGCTCCGGTGCGGTTTCGGAGATCGTCGTCTACAATGATGATGTCAACACCTTTGATTGGGTCATACAATGCCTGAAGGAGATCCTCCAACATACGGAAGAGCAAGCGGAACAGCTTTCCCTACTTATTCATTTTAAAGGAAAAGCGACCGTCAAAACCGGTCCTAAAAGAGATCTGCATCCCAAAAAAGATGCCCTCGTAGACAGAGGTTTGTCCGCAGTATTGGAGGACAGAGCTTAGGAGGTTCTGGGTTCCAGGTTCTTAATTCTTTGTTTCTGGGTTTTTTGGGTTCTAGGTTCTTAGTTCTAATTTTTTCGATCCTACTTTCCTACATGGGTACATCATTCTACGTTCTACTTCCTCCCTTCTACAAATAAGTGAGCTTTACGAACAGCAACTACTTATTTGTCTGAATCAGGATAGGGGTTTAAAAGTTTAGGGTTTAAAGTTTAGGTCTTTATTTCCTGCTTTCCACACTTT
>JAGNXB010000088.1 GCA_017985675.1 Saprospiraceae bacterium
GCATAATTTGATCTTCTAATCCCTGGAAGCCATGTGCCATGAGCCATTCGCGGACAAACTCTTTGGACAATTGTTGCTGGGCTACTCCCTGCTCTTGTCGCTCAGTATAACCATCTGCTAAAAAATACCGCGAACTATCGGGCGTATGAATTTCATCCATCACGAGGATTTCATCCCGCCAGGTACCAAATTCATATTTTGTATCGACCAGGATCAATCCTTGCTGCCTGGCCATAGTCGTTCCTATGTCAAAAAGCGTTCTTGTTTTTGCTTCCAGTTCGTCTAAAACAGAAACACTGACAATGCCTCGTGCTAAAATTTCTTCCCGGCTAATATCTTCATCATGCCCCTCCTCTGCCTTGGTAGCAGGGGTGATAATTGGATGGGGAAATGGATCATTTTCACGCATTCCTTCGGGCATGGTGATGCCACATATGATTCGTTGACCCGACTTGTAGAGCCGCCAGGCATGACCGGTGAGATAACCCCGGATTACCATCTCGAGGCGGATCGGCTCACAATATTTACCGATGGATACATTGGGATCGGGGGTAGCAATCAGCCAGTTGGGAACCTGGTCGCGGGTTGCATCCAGAAAATAAGCGGCTAATTGATTGAGGACCTGGCCCTTGAAGGGAATTGGTTTGGGCAGGATATGGTCAAAGGCAGAAATGCGATCGCTGGCAATTAAGATGATCAGATCCTTCAGTCGATAGACATCACGAACTTTGCCAATGTAGCGGTCTATTTGACCAGGAAGCTGAAAGTGGGTTTCTAAAAGCGCAGGGGGCGGAGTGGCTGCCATTTGAGTAAACGGGATTTCACATGTATTTGACCGAGTTGCGGTCCCGGATGATGTCTTTGAGTTCCTTGATAAACGCGTTATAATCTGGTGTGACCTTGCGAAGGGCATCGCTCAGCGCAAAAAAGGTACCCTGGTCCATTTCAGGCGCAAACTTGGTCAGATGGTCTTTTATCTGTACCACATCATCACCCAATAGTTTTTTTAATGATGGTATATCATGCCAGTCCCCTTCTATGGCAACTGCTTTTTTAATACTTCCTTCGGGCGTGCTCCTCACAGGCTCTAATTCAATTCGAGCTGATTTATTTCCGGAAGGGGACTCCGTTATTTCGGGCAATTCCCATCCCTCACCGGCATTAACCAGAAATATTTCCAGGCCCTTTTCCTTGATCCGGTATATGATAAGCCTTACTTGTTCGAACATACTCATAGGCAAAAGAACATACTAAGCTGGTGATTGGTTTTTGTTCCGGCAACAAAGTAAAAGAAAACTAGCCACATTGCGTTACAACTCGAAGATTTTAGGTTGGTTCCTGATCTAAAGTGTACCCTGAATGCTGTTGAATTAACCACAAGGCACTTATCGCCTGTATCCAATCTGCATCAGTTTCCGAAACGGCGGAGAGCCACACAAAAGCTTTGGGCTTTAGACGATTGGACATTCCGGGTTTGTCCAGGACTGCCAGCTTGCGGTCATGGATGTAGAATTCAAAATGGCTGGTATCAGGAATAGTTATCAGCCGGCCAAGGGATTCGTTATGCTGCGGTTTGATTATAGTCCAGTCCAGATTGATTGTAGCCAGATGGTTCAGATTTCTGAATACCAGGCCTTGTTTGTGTTTGATACGCAACACCAAAACTTGCGACCAACCACTGATTTTGCAGACGATCAGGGCGTTGGCCTTCTGGGATTTGTAATTGTATGCCGCCCATGATGCGACGGGTTCATTATAAATGGTTTTCAAAAGCCCGGTTTTTAAATCCTTCCAGCCTCGTTGTTTTTTAATAAGGTAGGGCAATGAACAAAGCAATTCCATTTCATGTGGATCCCAGGGTGCAAGGTGGTAAGCCGGCTGGTCCAATAGGGAGGCTAGTTTGGCGATATCCGCATCGATTTGACCATTTGAGGGTTGGTGGTACCGAAAATACAAATAAGTAAATAAAAATGCAGACCCACTCAGCAAGAGGATGTTGATGATGCCTAAAAAAATCATAGTTCAAAGGTAGTCAGCATTCACAGCATGTTGTGGAATTTGCATTTAGGCTATTTGTGTATTCGTTTATGCGGTTATTGGTTTATTCGTGTATTCGGAGAATGTCTTAGAACAGCTTGGCCTCAGTACGCAGCAGACCGGCCCGCACGGGTGAGCTCACGTACCCCGCGACCACTGCCAGACACAAGGCCGAATCCCCACTTTAGATCGTATCTAAATTTTCCAAGATGGAATGAGGAGACTAAGGTCTTAGTAGGAGGGGTTAAAAAAAATGAACTGCATGTTGCAGTTCATTTTTCAGTATTGGCAGGCAAGTCGCTTACCTTTTAAAGAGGGTAAAATTTAACCGAGGTAAGATCTCAGCGCATTTTTATTGTAAGATTTCCGCAGGCGGCGAATAGCGCGTTCTTTGATCTGACGCACCCTTTCACGGGTAAGACCAAATTTTTCGCCAATCTCCTCTAAAGTCAATGATTTGAAACCATTCAGCCCATAATAAGCCGAAATCACCTCAACTTCCCTGGGAGAAAGCATGGCAAGCCCGTGCTGAACTTCATCTTTTAATGATTCTTCCATCAGGAAATTATCCGGACTGGACTCGCCATCATTTGATAATACGTCCAACATGGTCGCATCACTGTCCTCACCATTAATCGGTGCGTCCACAGAAAGATGACGATTGGTGCCGCGCAACATATTTGACACTTCCCGCGGGGTCATATCGAGCAGTTCGCCCAATTCCTCGTGGGTTGGTTCACGCTCAAATTCCTGTACAAAGGATAAAAATGCTTCGTTGACTTTATTATAGGAGCCTACCTTATTGAGCGGCAAGCGCACGATGCGTGCATATTCAACGATGGATTGCAGAATCGACTGGCGAATCCACCAAACGGCGTAAGAAATAAATTTAAAACCTTTCGTTTCGTCAAAACGCTTCCCGGCTTTCATCAAACCAACATTGCCTTCGTTGATCAGATCGCTGAGTGAAAGACCCTGATTCTGGTATTGTTTAGCCACAGAAACAACGAATCGAAGATTGGAGCGGGTTAGTTTTTCAAGCGCAGCCTGATCGCCCATCCGGATCCGGCGGGCTAATTCAGCTTCTTCATCAGCGCTGAGCATGGGGATTTTGCCGATATCATTGAGATACTTGTCCAATGAAAGGCTTTCCCGGCTTGTAATTTTGTTTGTAATCTTTAGTTGCCGCATAGGGTCATCTCAGTTTAGGGAGTGTTTGTTGATACGTTCGGTACAGCAAAAAAGTTGCCATTTTTTTGACAACCCCCTTGACTTTAAGACAACTATGCCTTAATGCTCATGGGTCTTTTTCAATACAAACCAGACCGCCCGAAAGTTCAAACCACGCCTAAATCACTGATGAGAGCGGTTTTTTTGCGATGATTCCGTAGACATGGGGTAGGGGATAGGGACCATTTTCCCAGCGATATTTTTGTTCAGAAATCTTTGTCATATTCTCAAAACAGGGATAGGGTGAATAATCCCACTCCGAAAAGCGTGAAATTTCAAGTCCGGATTGAAGGAGGCAGGTAAGCACTTCGGAAATGGGATGGCTCCAAAAGTGGTCGCGTAGTTTTAAATTGGCGTCAGGTGAGGCATATGTCCCTTTTGTCTCTTCAGTCAATGGATGTTGATGGGCAAAATAGGGATAACCAAGCGCCTTTGTGTTGAAGTCAAACAAATAGAGTACAGGATGGAACTCCACAAAAACAAGACGCCCTCCTGGTTTTAATTGGCGGAATATTAAATTGGCCCACTCTTCGAGATCGGGCAACCAACAAATAGCGCCATAGGAGGTATACACGATATCAAAGGTTTCCGGTGGCAGGTGCTGCTCCAATAAATAGACATCACTACAAATAAATTGGGCATTGAGCCCGGTTTGGTCCCTGAGATGTAAAGCGGCGTCAATAGCTGTATCCGAAAAGTCTAAACCGGTGACTAGCGCCCCTTTGCGTGCCCAGGCCAACGTATCCATTCCAAAATGACATTGTAAATGCAACAATGTTTTACCCTGTACATCCGTTAGGAGTTCGAGTTCTGGTGACATGAGTGCTTCATTGCCTTCAAGGAAACCAGGCACATCATAAAATGCAGACTGAACATGTTCGGGTGTCCGGCTGTTCCAGGATTTGAGATTGTCCTCACGGTACGTTTTCCAGTCCATCATCTTTGATATCTTTGAGCCGTAAATATAAAAACTAACATGGCAGAGAATACTAAACAACAAGCCCCACAACTAAACATCGAATTACCAGAGGAAGTGGCCGAAGGGATTTATTCCAACCTGGCTATTATTGCGCATTCGCATTCTGAATTTGTGTTGGATTTTATCCGCATGATGCCCAATATGCCAAAGGCAAAAGTGAAGGCTCGGCTTATACTGACGCCTCAGCATGCTAAACGGCTATTACGTGCACTCGCAGATAACGTTAAAAAGTACGAAGGGCAGTTTGGCAAAATTGAAGATTCTGATCAAACCGGATTTCCTCCGATGAATTTTAATACCCCAACGGCACAAGCATGAACAATTCAGGATTAGTAAAATTAGTCATGGGCTTGTCAAGCATAAATTGGAAGGGGTTGATGGTTGTAATGCTCCTGCTTGCGGGTGCGGATGCTGCGATGGCCCAGCCACGAGAGCGTCCAATGCCCAAAACGCTGAAGGATAACTTATGGTACGGTGGAAGTTTTGGACTTGGATTAGCGGGGAGTCAGGGTTTCACACAATTTAATCTCGGTATCTTTCCTATGGTTGGATACAAAATAATACCCTGGTTTTCAGTAGGTCCCCGTTTGGGATTTGACTATAATTATTACAAAGGCACATCTGTGCTGGGTAAACCGGCATCCACTAATGTTTTTTCATTTTATGGCGGCGCTTTTATGCGGGCAAAAATTTATTGGGGTGTATTTGCCCAGGGAGAATATGGGGTAGATCTGGGGAAATTTCCTGAAGTGGACCAGTTTGGGCGGCTCAACGTCGATGTCAATAATAAGGTCATCAAACGTCAGGTAACGCGTGAGTCCGGTTTGGTGGGATTAGGATATAACTCCGGGGGCAAATTTGCTTCAGAGATCCTGTTACTGTACAACCTTCTTGAGCCCGATGATTCACAGTTTAGCCCATGGAATTATCGCCTTGGGTTTACTTACAACTTCTGATCATCCGGAATTTTTGATGATGATGGGGAATTAACCATTCTCACTGGCAAAGTATCGGAGTATAGCCTTTATATCTTTGTCTGTCCGGTAATCCGGCAGATATTTGAAAAAGACGGCGTGTTCTTCATAGCCCTCTTCAAGCGCTTCTTCCATATTCCGTAGGGCTTCTTTGCGTTTTCCTAATTTGAATAAGGCAGCTGCCCGGATAAAATATAATCCGGCACCCCACGTATTTTCCAGCGCCTCATCCGTAAGGGAAAGGATGGAATCATAAGCTTCTTGCCGGAATTGATATTCTGCAAAACGGATCCATGGCTCAGGTATTTCCGGAGCCGTTTCTGTAGCACGGACATAACATGCTTCGGCTTCAGCGTTTCGGCCCTCGGCTACCCAGGCTTCAGCCAATTCGATCATGTAATCTTCATTCCGGTCATCCAGGTTGACGGCACGTTCGTAATAACGTGCAGCGATGGCTGGCTTGCCTTCCAGCATATAAATTTTGCCCAGTTGGAAATAGACTTCATCATCCATAGGATCAATATTCCTGGCCAGCAAATAATATTGCCTTGCTTTGACGGTGTTTTGGAGGGCCTGGTAAGATTGGCCCATCAGTTTGAGAATTCCTGCCTCCGGGCTTGTGCGTTGGAGAATGTCATACAGGTTTTTCAACGCACGTTTAGGTTGACCGATTGCGAGTGAGACTTCGGCAGCATAACAAAAGGTAAGGCTAAACTGGGACTCAATCATGCCGGCATACTCAAAGGCTTCCAGCGCTTCTTCATATTTTAGCAGATAATAGTAGGCCTGGCCGGCGTTGAACCATGCCAATCCATTATAGGGATCTTTATTAATCAGTTGGAGATGGAAAGCCAGCGAGTCCTTCTGATTCCGGGTGGACTCCGAAGCAAGCCATATTTTTTCCAATGCAGGCCTGTTTTTACTATCGCGTTGTAGGATGAGTTTTAAGGTTTGGTATGCCTCTTCCTTGAGTTCACATTTGCTTAGCATGGTCGCCTCAAGATGAAGAATTTCGACCATTCTGCTTTCAGGCGCATTCAGTTTGAGGTCTGAAATCATAACACGGGCCAGTTCAACTTCACCCAGTTGGAAAAGGGCTCTTATCCGGATACATGCCGTAAAGGTTTCGTCCGCATTGACTTGTTCCAATAGGGCCAATACTTCCAGTGCTTCTTCAGGTCTTTTTTGCTCAATCAACAGATCAGCCCTTTGAGAAAGCAATTCAGTATCGAGCAGGTGGATTTGTAGTGCTGTTTCGCATAATGCAAGCGCATCGGCCCAGTTGTCCTCCTCCCTATGAAGCTGTATGAGTTGAATAAAGTCTTGTTTACCAAAAAGGTGGAGTTGGTCCTCATTGGATAACAGCTCGAATCGGTTAGCCAGGATCTCCAGCGTATTTTCGGAGTTGGAATGTTGTGGTTGCATGTGCGTTTTGCTTTCGCTTTATATATACGGGAGGATAGGAGTGGAGTTTCCTTTCGCGATAGCAGAGCAAAATGTATAAGTATTTGACAAACAGCAATTTGATAGTTTGTCAATGTGTATAATGAATTATATTAATGTATAAATATCGGTTTATCAAATACTTGGCAGTTGATAATATTTTATGCATTTACAAAAAAAGCTATGCCTTTAGGGAAGGCATAGCGCAATTTACCCGAAACAGGGATGTGGTGATTGGGAATCCGTAGTTGAAATTTCCATGTCATTAGGGCTAGCTAGTCTGGTTTAACATAGCGAAGCACACCTGGCTGGAAAAAAGGTGGTCATGCCGGAAGACCGACATGACCTGAAAAACCTGTACAAACACAACGGTAATTGGGATGTGTTAACATCTTCCTTTTTACGGGAAGAAGATCAGTGGTAGCTGATCGTATTTGTATCAATACAAAATATATGCCAAAAAATTATATATATGGGATTCTGGCATATTTAACAGGCTGGAATCGAAAAATAAATTGTTTTTATTGAAGATCGCTACCCGTGAACCTAGGATCAAACTCAAATTACGCGAACATCATTGTTGTGAGCAATAGCAAAGCAGGGGAGGCAGCTAAATGTTGATTCCAGTTCATCCGACAATGGAAAAACAAGATTCGTTTTGGAAGGAAGTTGGCTGAAGGGTTAAAATAAAAAAGGAGTTGTGATGCAAGATCACAACTCCTTAAAATCAGTCGGGGTAGCAGGATTCGAACCTGCGGCCCCCTGCTCCCAAAGCAGGTGCGCTAACCGGACTGCGCTACACCCCGAAT
>JAGNXB010000038.1 GCA_017985675.1 Saprospiraceae bacterium
CTAACATTGGTTCCTTTACAGGTGGTATTACGCCAGTAATTCGTATGAATCTGGATCTGATCGAATCTAATGACAACCCTATTGCTGAGTTGACTAATCTTTCGATCATGCCTAATCCGGTTTCGGATCTGCTGCGTGTAGATATGGAGTTTGTTCGCCCTATGGATCGCGTTGTTATTCGCGTAGCTGATATCAATGGTCGTATCCTGATCGAAGACACCAAATCAGGCATTAGCCAGGAAAGCTGGACAAAAGATGTTTCTACATTTGCCAACGGTTCTTACTTCCTGTCCATCATTTCTGAGGACGGTGTTCGTACCGATCGGTTTATGATTCAGCGTTAATTCTTAACGATCAATATTTCCTCTTTGGAAATGCAAAAGCGCCCCGGCCAGTTTTGGTCGGGGCGCTTTGCTTTTAAGTACCATTCTTGGGATAACTATTGTTTAATTCTCTGATGTCACAGCTAATATGCGATGATTAATTTAGCCGGGAAAGACTTTCCTCTAGCGCTTTGATCTTCGTCTCACTGTCGGCCAGTTTTTGCCTTTCCTTGTCAACCACATCTACCGGAGCCCCACTTACAAAGCGCTCATTTGATAATTTTCCGCTAATCGATCGCACAAATCCTCTATAATAATCCAGCTCTTTCTCTAGCTTTTCGCGTTCCTCTGCAATGTTAATCTCTGCTTCATAAGCTACAAACAATTTTTCAGTATCGGCCATTAGCGTAATGCAGCCCTCTGGTTCTTGTAGCGTCTGTTCAAGCGCAGCTAAATTGGCCATTTTCATGACCAACGCCGTTGTCCCTGCCTGCGAAAACAACTCATTCGCTTTGGTAGAAGATTCAAACCATACTTGTAGGGTCTCTTTAAGTGCTATTTGCTTTTCCGCCCGGAGCTCCCTTAATGCCGATACAATTTTATTTAACAGACTCATGTCCCCTATTACAGCAGGGTGCAATCGTTTGTGTTGTTTCAAGGGGGTGACCATGCAATCTTCACCATCTGATCTGGTACGAAGTAGATGCCAAATTTCCTCTGTGATAAAGGGCATAAAAGGATGCAACATGCTCATCAGATCACTAAAGAAGTCGAGGGTACGATCATAAGTTTGCTGATCGATCGGTCGGCCGTAGACGGGTTTGACCAACTCCAGGTACCAACTGCAGAAATCATCCCAAATAAATCGATAAAGATCCTTTAACGCTTCGGATAGCCTGAATTGACCAATGGAAGCTGTTTGCTCTTCCTGTACCTGAGCCAATCGCTCTTGCATCCATAAGATAGCCAGTTCATTTATAGCTCCGGCATGTGGTGTGTCTGAGTTGGGTACGATATCCCATTGTTTGACCAATCGGAGTGCATTCCACATTTTATTGCAAAAACGGAGTCCTTGGTCACACAACTGACTTTCATCCAGGATCTTATTTGTTTTTACATCAAATGGAGCATCAAATACGATATCATTGCCAGCAGCTGCGGATGACAGCATGCCAAATCGAACCCCATCAGCCCCATATTTATCCAATAAAGCCAGTGTGTCGGGGCTGTTGCCCAGGGATTTACTCATTTTACGCCGCATTTTATCGCGAACCATTCCTGTGAAATACACATCTTTGAAGGGCATGTACCCCTTTTTGTGCTCTGGTAATAATGCAGGTCCCCATTCGTAACCCGCCATCGTCATCCGCGCTACCCAAAAGAAAATGATATCCCATCCGGTAACCAACACCTGCGTTGGATAATAGTATGCCAGTTCTTCCTGATCCTTAAAGCCATCGAAGACAGAGATGGGCCATAACCAGGAAGAGAACCAAGTGTCGACGACATCCTCATCCTGATGGAGTTTATCCATCTGAAGGTCAGGCAAGCCCGTTTTTATTCTGGCCTTTTCCAACGCCAAATCCGCAGTTTGTGCTACAATAATTATAGGTTCAGCAGCATCATTGGGTTGGTAGTACCAGGCAGGAATCCGCTGGCCCCACCACAATTGGCGGCTAATACACCAATCACGAACGTGATCAGTATCCAACCAATTTTGGTACATATTAATAAACTGCGGAGGATGAAAATTGATTTCATCAGATTTGACCGCTTCCAAAGCCTTTTGGGCAAAGTCCTTCATCTTTAAGAACCATTGGAGCGTAAGACGGGGCTCCACGATGACATTGGTCCGTTCTGATCGTCCAACTTTGTGGAGATATTCCTCTGTTTTTACCAGGAACCCGCCCGCTTGAAGCATGGGCAAAATAAGTTTGCGGGCAGCGAACCGGTCCTCTCCCACGAGAATCTGTGCGGATTCATTCAATCGGCCGTCCGGCGTAAGGATGTCAATGGTTTCCAATTTGTGCCGTTGACCTATTTCATAGTCATTAGGATCATGTGCTGGTGTAATTTTTAAGGCGCCTGTTCCAAATTCTCTGTCCACATAGGTGTCAGCTATGATTGGAATAGATCGGTTAATTAGAGGCACTAAAACCATTTTCCCGATTAGGTTGGCATAACGTTCATCTTCGGGATGAACGGCTATAGCTACGTCTCCCAGTATCGTTTCTGGCCTAACCGTTGCAATAGTTATGCTTTGGCTTGGATCCCCTTCTACCGGATATTGGAGAAAATAGAGGGTATCATTCTCTTCAGAATAGATGACCTCTTCGTTGGAGAGCACGGTAAGCGCCTGCGGATCCCAGTTTGTCATCCTTAGGGCGCGGTATAATTTCCCTTTTTCAAATAGATCAACAAAAGCACTTATTACAGCTTCGCTTAGGCTGTCTTCCATTGTAAAACGGGTCCGATCCCAGTCAGCAGATGCACCAAGTCGTTTGAGTTGGTCCAAAATAATGCCACCATATTTATCCTTCCATTCAAAAGCATATTTGAGGAATTCCTCTCTGCTGATATCTCGTTTTTTAATCCCTTTTTCCCGCAAGAGTTGGACCACCTTTGCTTCAGTAGCGATCGAAGCATGGTCGGTACCGGGAACCCAACAGGCATTTTTGCCATCCAAACGCGCCTTCCTGATGAGGATGTCCTGCACAGTATTGTTCAACATGTGACCCATGTGGAGCACCCCAGTGACATTTGGAGGTGGCATGACGATTGTAAATGGTTCACGGTCATCCGGCACAGACCGAAAATACCCCTTATTCATCCAATAGGGATACCATTTGTTTTCTATTTCTAAGGGTCGATAATGCGTGTCCATGTCGCTACTTGTTTTTTAGTGTTGTTCAGCTATTGTGCCAAATATTATACTTTTTCCCCATAAGTCCCTATCCAATGGAAATTTCATGATTTGCACGCCTTGATTTGGTTTATAAATGTAAACATGGATGGTTTTTTCATCAGCGTCCAAATCAGGCGTTTCCCATTTTTGAATAAATCGATCTCTACCCGATGGCGTAGTCAATAGAAGGAAAGGTGATTTATCAGTCTGCTGTATAATCTGGTCATTTAATGCCATTTCCAAACCTGGAGAATAGGTAATTAAGTGAGCTACTTTTGACGTGATTTTTTCCCTTAGTGCAGGTCCAGGTTCAAAATACTCGGGCACATACATATTCTTAAAAACCTCTGCTTCAATGTATTCGAGAATATCCAATCTTGAAGGAGCTATAAATTCAGTTTCTGGCAATATCGGAAAAAGCACGATTACTGTTTGTGATGAGTCAGCAAAGTGAAGGTCAATTAATTGGCCATTGGTAAAGTGGATACCTTGAGAACCAATCTTTGAAAAGTAACTCATTTCAGCTTCTTGGGAGCAAGCCATCAACAAGACCATTAAGCCAATGCCAGGCAGGATCAGTTTTTGCCACGAAGATGTGGCAACCTGGTCCCTGATGGGATCCATTTTAAAAGCAGTTTGCTCCCAATTCATTTTGTTTATCGCTCAAATAACTCAAGATCTGCTTGTTGCAGATTAAGCAGGTCGTCCAGGGTTTCCCGTCGTCTGATTAGATAATCTTTCCCCTCCCATATCAGCACTTCGGCGGGACGAAATCGTGAATTATAATTGGAAGCCATCATATAACCATATGCACCCGCATTCCTAAAGGCCAGAATATCGCCTTCGTGGACCTCGGGTAATCGACGGTTTACTCCAAATGTATCTGTTTCACAGATGTAGCCTACAACAGTATAAATACGGGGCCTGCCTAGCGGGTTTGAAATGTTTTCAATGGTATGCCAGGAATTGTAAAACATGGGCCTGATCAAGTGGTTCAGACCAGTGTCCAGACCGACAAAAACCGTAGAGACCGTTGTTTTGATGACATTCGTGCGAGCAAGAAAAAGACCAGAATCACTGACAAGAAATTTGCCCGGCTCGAACATTAATGTCAATGGTTTGCCATAGGCATTGCAAAATTCATTAAATCGCGCGCTGATTTGTTCACCAAATTCTTCAATATCTGTATCAATATCACCCTCCTGGTAAGGGACTTTAAATCCACTGCCGAAGTCAATGTATTCCAGTTGTTTGAAATGAGCCGCTATCCCAAATAAAATATCACAGGCATTTAAAAATACTTCGACGTCCAGTATGTCTGATCCGGTATGCATATGCAATCCCGCAATGTGCAGTCCAGTTGCCTCTACTACACGCAGTACATGCGGCAACTGATGGATAGAAATGCCAAACTTGGAATCGATATGGCCTGTGGAAATTTTGCTGTTTCCGCCAGCCATAATATGCGGATTGATACGGACACAAACGCTGGCCCCCGGGTGTTTATGACCAAATTGTTCCAGAATGGAAATGTTGTCAATATTGATCAGCACGCCGAGTTTGAATGCTTCATCGTATTCATCCAACGACACACAATTGGGTGTGAACAGAATGTCAGAGGGAGCAAAGCCGGCAATAATGCCCAGGCGAACTTCCTGGATAGACACACAGTCCAATCCTGCTCCAAAGTGCTTAAATAACTTAAGAATATGGAGGTTTGTATTTGCTTTGCAAGCATAAAAAATCCGTGATGAAGGCACACTAAGTGCATCACATATGCGACGATATTGACGTTCCATCAGGGCACCTTCGTAAATATAAAGAGGCGTGCCATACTTGTCAGCCATATCTAGTAATGAGATAGGCCCGTCCATGTAATAATGTCCTTGATGAAGATGCATATTGACAGAAATAAAGTTCCAAAATGCAAAAATAGCGGATTATGATGGTTGTCCACGAATTTACAGCCACCATACACCGAACTCCCTTTAAATTGCATCTTACCAAAGATATCTTGAACTATTGGATTTAAATAAACTAGTAGAAGAATGCCTGGCTGGCGATCGGAGAGCACAAAAGGAGTTCTACGATAGTTTTGCTCCCTTTATACTAGGTGTTTGTGCCCGTTATTTAGTGCATCGGATGGAGGCTGAAGATGCCATGATCCTGTCGCTCCATAAAGCATTAATGCAAATGGATCGATTGCGTGACCGTTCAAATCTAAAGGGGTGGTTACGCCGAATTGCTGTAAATGAATGTCTTATGTTATTGCGAAAAAAACATATGCAAATTGTTGATCCAGATCAGGTGTCCATTCATAGTCCGGATCCAAACGTTTTGGCCGATCTGCTGACTAATGATATACTTTCAATGCTCCAATACTTGCCAACAGGATACCGCACCATATTTAATCTCTACGTTTTGGAAGGTTACACGCATAAGGAGATAGGGGAGCTTCTGGGAATTAGCTTGAATACATCCAAATCCCAACTTATCCAGGCTCGGAAAAAATTAGCTGCTATGATGGGAATACAAAACAATTTCACCGCATGAAACCTACAAATCATCCAACCCATAGACACAAGAGCGACCATTATTCCCAGGTTGAAAAGGAATTGGTCAAGGCTTCCGATGATCTAACGTTAACACCACTTCAGGATTCCTGGCAACGTCTGGAAATGATGATCGATACGACCAATCGCCAAGCATCCAAACCAAATATTACCTTGCTTCGCTGGTTTAGCTATGCTGCTGCTGCGTCCGTTCTCCTTGCCGTAAGTATCTGGGGTTTAAATAAGTTGTCTGGACCACCACAGCTTATTACCGAAAACATCGTGGCTGAAGCTACGCCGTATTTTACGTCATATCTTGCTACTTCACATGAACTTGCTGGCTATACGCCTGTATTAGAAGGAGATAAGATACATAAGCTCACGCCACCCGCAGTTCAGGCCAATCCGATTTCAGGAGATACCATTTTGGACATGTAAAGGATGGACACTGGGGGGCGTCGTTTCAAGCATCCGAAAAGGGTGTCTAAGGATAATTTCTTCTGATGGCGTCAGATAATCCAACAAGGGCTTGATAAACCGGTTAGAAAAATTACTGCGGTGTTTGATAAAACACAATAATTCAATCGGAATGGCTCCTACCGAACTCTTAATTTCTTCGGCAGTCCTTGAGAAAATGATCGTATTCGACCTGGACCTTATCCCCTCTGCTACTAAGTCAAGTAGCATATTGAAATACAACTTGTAAGGTGGGTTGTGGTTGTTGTCGTAGCCTAAAAAATGGGCTTCCAATTCACCATTTCCATTGACAATAGCACTCATGAAACCAATCAGCTCAGATTCCAAATAATAACCGGTTATTCGTATCCGATTGCCCAGGCCCTCTGCCAAAGCCGGAAAATATTCAGGATGTATGGTAATCACATTGAAACCAGAATCATCAACAACCTGCTGATACAGGTCAAATATTTTGTCTTTGGCTGTTCTGATTTCATCAACCGAAAGAATGCGGCGCTCTACTGTAGCATCCAATAGCTTTTTGGCTTTATTGGCTCTCACCCGATATTTGCTGCTCAGTGCCTGTATATAATCCGGATAGGTTTTCCAGGTTGGGTCTAAAGGCATCACCATGCTTGGCAAGATGTGAAAATCGTGGTACCCCTTTTTTTGTAGTCCGCTGCGCAGTCGTTCCGGCTGTTTGTGAAAGTCTTTTAGTAAGGTTACAGAAATAGTTGTTCCAGCATTGTCCAAATGTGCTCGAATAGCATGTAATACACTCTCCACTACAAAAGGAGTATTCAGGGTTGGATCCGTAAATGCGAATCCATGTTCACCAGACAGCATAAGATTGCCACAAACAAGGGTGTTGAACCCGACTTGTCTCGCCACCAGACCTTTGAGATTCTGTCCAAACGTTTGGAAAAAACAACGGGGTGATTCCATTTGCCGGTGATAACGAATACTTTCCGCCCCATTAAAATAGACGATCTGAGTATAGACTACACCTAAAGGTTCCTCACCTTTGAAAACAACAGCGTAACGGAACGTGATACCAGCCGGCGGATAAGTTTCTACAATGGACAGGTAATCATATTGAAGAAAGAGATTATCACCAGGAGCCACTTCTTCCCACAATACCCTACAATCTGAGATGGAGGTGAAAATTTGAAGATGGATATCTTCCCGATGATGAACAGCTTTCATATGCCGAACATAACATAGGGATGTAGGCTAAATGTTCAAAGGAAGTTGAAATTTTTCCTATACCATGTAGCTTTGTCCAAAATTGCACCTGTGAAAATACATCCAATCCTTTTTTTATCCCTGGGTTTCCTTTTTTTAACTTCATGTGTATCGTCTCGAAAGTATGAAGATCTGGCTGCTTCCAAATCCAGACTTGAACGCGAGTATGATGACCTGAAAAAAGTGCGTGATGAAAAACGTGATCTGGAAATTGCTCACAATAAGCTCCAGGATGACTTGGCGCTGAGCAAACAAGAAATCCAACGACAACACGCCGTAATTCATAGTCTTGAGCAAGGCCGTGATGACCTTACAGTACGTTTGAATGACTTGATTGCCCAAAATCAAGCATTGTTGAGTGCATCATCAAGTGAAAAACAATTGTTGGTCGAGGAAATTTTAGCAAAAGAAGCGGAGATCAATCGTCGCGCTTTAACGCAGGATAGCCTTGCTAAAGCACTCACAATCCGAGAGCAATCTTTTAAAGGGGTAGAAGCGGAATTGGCAAATAAGGAGCAGCGCATTGATGAACTAAATAAATTGCTCAAGGATCGCGAAGTGGCATTGTCCAACTTGCGTAGTGGTCTGCTGAATGCCCTAAAGGGTTATTCAGCCGCAGACCTTAGTGTCAGGGAAGAAAATGGACGGGTTTACGTTTCACTTTCTCAAAACCTTCTTTTTCCTACTGGCAGCGATAAAGTGGACCCCAAAGGTGTCACTGCATTACAACAATTGGCAGGTGTATTAAAACTACAAAAGGATATTGAGATCCTGGTCGAGGGGCATACCGATACGGACGGTAGTGCCGAATTCAACTGGGACCTTAGCACAAGCAGAGCAACTTCAGTGGTAAAGATTTTGACAAAGGAAGGGGTGGATCCCAAAATGGTTACTGCAGCAGGAAGGGCTTTTTATCTGCCCATTGCGCCAAATGACTCAGCGGATGGCAAAGCAAAAAATCGTCGCGTTGAAATTATTCTAGCACCCCAATTAGAAAAAATCCTTCAAATGATTGGGTCGTAATTACAGGTAGCCGGAGCCATTTTTTAGATTGCAAACAGGGGCAATAATTCAGTATTTTTAAATTTTCAATGCCACGACAGAGTTTGTGATTAGGCAATAACACAGTTAACTTTATCAGATGAATGGTTCATTTTTCTTTTTATTTCTATTAATGATTTCCTGTATGCCAAAAACAAGCCATGTTAACCCAAACGCTGCGTCAAAAGAAGCAGATCGCATTATTCGCATGACAAAAGGTCCTTGTTTTGGGACGTGCCCCGTCTTTGAACTGGAGATATATTCCGATGGAAGGGTGGTGTTCATGCCGCGCATGTTTACCCTACGAGAGGATACCGTTACAGCACACTGGCCACTGGAACCTATTCTTTCCGCATTTAACCAGGCTGGACTGGACACAATGGCCACGGAATATTTGCAACCTATTTCAGATATTCCCACGTTTTCGATAACGTTTCAAAAAAAACAGATTCGCTGGAATGCCGGGGCTCCACGTGTGCTTTATCAATTGATGGGCTTATTAGATTCCTTAGCGATTGATGAAGGTTGGTTGGCGCCAAATGAAAAGGGCGATGCCATTGAAGCACCTGTCGAGCTTATTCTCCGTGTTGCTGAGCCCGGTGGTGACCTCAATTGGCTGGAGGCTTATCGTACCTACCAACTCAACGTCTTACGAAAGGTGGATAATGCCGGTGAATATCTCATCCTTCAATACGAACAGGAAGCTATTAGTGCAAGCGAATTGATCCGGTTACTAAGAAAGGATCCAAATGTAAAATCTGTTTCCCGAAGCCGTGTAGCTCATCTCAGAGACTAAAAACCAAAGCCGACAAAATTGCCGACCGTATTCCTTCGGTAAGGGATTTTGATAAAATCCAGGGTTGAAGGTTTCACCTTGATCATGAAGGTATAAGCGCCGATTTCAGGATACCAGCCAAAGATCATTTCCCAACAATGCAAATCGCGGATAAAGTTGAAGCTGGGATAAGTAATTTGTTTAGAACGGAGGTCGTATCCAATGTTGCCGATACCAATTTGCCATTTTTCAGAAATACGAATACTACCGGAGGTGTTAATACTATTGGTGGTTATCGTGAGCGTATCCTTACCATTGACTGGTCGGATATCTGCATTGATATTGTGTTGGATGCCAAATGATTCAAACAGTCCCAGGAAATCATCCGTAGGTGCGGCGGGCTCTCCGGTAAAGAGTTCGCGCAGTTTTCCAATTGTCACATTTGTTGTCAACCGGAAACTCGCCTGTACAAATCGCAGCGGTTTTTTGTTGGTATTCCAATAAAATTTATTGACCGATCGACCATTTTCTGAGGCATACGGATCAAAGGATAAGCCCACATCAATACGGGAGATTCGTTTGAATAGATTGCTGCCTCCGGACAACCTTATCTGGCTCCATTTTAAACTATCTGCAAAAAAATTATAGCTGCCGGAAAGAATGATGTTGTCGAATAGATTTACCTTTTTAGCTAAGGTGTCTTTGCGGCTGAAATACTTGGCTTCAAAAATATTATTCAAGGAATAATTGAGCGACATAGCCCCTTCGGAATACGCTGGCGCACCAAATGGTCCTCCATCAAAATAGCTATAACGCTGGACGTCACTAAAATCCGATTCCCGCCCAAGTGCATAACTATCAAACCAGCGCTGTCCGGTATTGCCTGGAGTGAAGTTAAGGTTTATATTTGGTTTTATAGTATGTCGCAATCCGCGCAGAAAGCCTTTTTTAAAACGAACTGTTCCAAAAATAGCCGTGTTCATACCCATGCCAAAACTCAACGAACGGTAGGTTTTGAAATCGCGTTCATAGCGATCTACAGGAGTGCCATAACTCAAAGTATCTGTTTCAACCCTGAGCGGCGATCCATCTGTGTTGAATATAGTATCCAATTTTACTATTGCAATACCATCGTTCTCCCTTCGCAAGGTGTTATAATTCCAGACCTCATTATAATTAACATTTGGCGTAAAATTGAAATACCGGAACAAGTTAAAATTTGAATTAACTGTAGCATTCTGACGCATTCCTGGCCGGGCATTTTCAAATGTCGCAGACGTAAAAAAGGTTGAATCGGGCGCACTAAAACGACTGACCACATTGGCTGTATAGGTTACACCAATGCGCTCATACCACCGTTCCTGCCCTCCGGATTTTCGTTTAAAGGGTTGAATGCGTTGGAGTACAAAGCTGGCATCGGGCAGGGTCATATCAATACGGCCACTGCGTAGGTTCTGTGATTGTGTCAGCGAAGTAGTAAACTGAAATGGCATACCATCCCATGTCCTGCGGTAGTTCATTGATGATGAAATCGTGTTCGCCAGGACATTATTGGCATCGTAATAATTTAGACGGGAAAAGGCGCTTGATTCGAATTGGATTCGACCGGAGAGGTTGTGATAAGGATTGGATTTAGCATCCTGATTGTGATTGATCATTATCCGAAAAAGGCGTTCACGTTCGATTTCCCCTGTTTCAGGTGATTCAATGGCAAAGTCGGTCCAGGTCAATTCGGTATTGCCATTATATTTATATTTTTTAACGTAATTGCTACGCGCACTAAGCCGGTAACTGCCTCTGGTATAAATGTCACCCAGTATGCTAATGTTGGCATATGGACCTAAAGGCGTGAAATAACCAATTCCACGAAGACCATACCCCAAATCCTGACGGTAATCATAGTCGAGTGAAAAAACAATCCCAGCTTTGCGTTTTGTAGCAATAGGGAAAAAGCCAAATGGAAGCCAGATGGGTGTGGGGATGCCAGCAATTTCAATGTTGGAAGGCCCAACAATGACTGATTTTTCCGGAATTATCTTCTGTTTGGTGCTTCGAATACCATAATGAGGAATTTCATGGTCGCAGGTTGTGATAATAGCTCTTCTCCCAAATATTCGATCGTTTTCATCCTCATTTTCTGCTGCTATATATTTAGCCCGGTCCGTCAAAACATGTAAATCTCCTTCAAGGGTGCTATTCTGAATACTAAGTCCTTTTTTCGTTTTAAAGTTATAATTCATCTCATAAGCCGAAAACGATTGGCTGCCTTGTTTGAATTGTGGGCGTTCGACATAATTGCCCATACTATCCAAAATCCCTTTAGCATGAACGACATTCGTTTCGAAGGAAAATACGATGTACCCCGCATTTAACTTAATATCCTGGTAGGTCACTTCTGCATCACCAATCAGATGGACTTGCTTGGTGCGAAGATCAATCCATTGCGTGTCTCTTGCGCTATAATTGACAGGTGCATCCAGCGCATCATCAGAAAGCTGCACCTGTAAGGTGTCTACTGCGGTGCCTGGGAGCGTATCAATAACCACATCATTTGGCCCGGAGGGTACATCCTGTCCAAAGGCGTCAATCGTCCATCCTGTCAGCAGGCAAAGCGAAATAAGGAGTCGGACCAGGTGATTAGGCATAACAATGGGGTGCTATTCAGCGTTTCGAGTATTTCATTATAAATTACAATTGGAAATAGAACGTTTATTATTCATGTAGCATTAATAATCGTTTGTGAAGATGATCTGGCAAAGGTCTATTACTTTTGTAATATGAAGGGTATCTATATCAAGGGCGAAAATATCCCATGTATTTAGCATTAACGTTAATTCTTCCCATTTTGTGCTTATGGTTGCCACCAGATGTTGCATCTGATGGCTGGGTGAATCCGGATCCCGGTAAAAACACGATTCGAAAAGTAGTCATTGATGCTGGTCATGGTGGAAAGGATCCCGGATGCCTGGGCGCAGGCTCAAAAGAAAAGGAGATTACCCTCGGCATTGCGCTCTTGCTTCAAAAAAAAATCAACAAAGCCTTTCCTGAGGTTAAGGTAATTCTCACGCGGGATAAAGATGAGTTTATTCCATTACACGAGCGGTCCCAAATTGCAAACAAATCAAAAGCCGATCTTTTTATCTCCCTGCATTGCAATGCGGTAGAAAGGGGCAATCACGTGAAAGGATCTGAAACCTATGTCCTTGGTCTGCATCGAGCTGAAGCAAATCTTGCCGTTGCGCGCAGGGAAAATGAAGCCATTTTGTTGGAAGACAACTACAAGCTGAATTATGGAGACTTCGATCCCAATTCGCCCGAAGCCTATATCCTAATGGCCATGTATCAAAATGCCTACCTGGAGCAAAGTATCGTCTTTGCAGATTTTGTCGAACAAGCCATCCATGGACATGCAAAACGACATAGTAAGGGCGTCAAACAAGCTGGATTTCTTGTTTTACGAGAGACAGCGATGCCGAGTGTTTTAGTTGAGGCCGGATTTCTATCTAATGTCGATGATGAAAAATTTCTGCGTACAACAAATGGGCAGGAATTGGTTGCAGAAAGCTTGTTGAAGGCTTTTAGTCGTTATAAACGCCATATCGAAGGCGAATCCTTGAATCAAACAATCGATTCAATAGCTGACCGTGAAAAGCAGGAGGGAAAAGTTGTAGCTGGGACGGATCCTGCAAAATCGCCTTCCATTCCTTCAGGACTTTGGTTTGGGGTGCAGATTGGTGCTTTAAAAACACCAATGGCCATGGATCATCCATACCGAACTAAAGTGCCACAATTAATAGAAAAACAAGAGTCGGGATTTTATAAATACTTTGCGGGTCCTTATTCATCAGCCTTAGAAGCAGAAAAAATCAAAGGAAATCTCGTCCAGTCCGGCTTTAAAGGTACTTTTGTCGTCGCATTTAATGGCGTTAATCGGATTGACCAAGGTGTGAAAAAATAATCTTCCGGCAACGTTCAAGAACCATCTATGAGAAAAGAAACCAAACTCGGCATATTTGCTATCCTAATTTTGGCCACTTCCATTTGGGGGTATAATTATCTGAAAGGAAAAAACCTCCTTTCCAGATCCCAGGTATTCTATGTCGAATATCAGAATATCAGTGAGTTAATGGTATCCAGCCCTGTAAAAATCAATGGATTTCAAGTGGGTACGGTGACCAATATATCGTTGAAGGAGGAAGATATGCGCACCATCGTCACCGAGCTTAATGTAGATATTTCAACTATTATTCCTCGGAATGCGAGAGCCATTATCGAACCGGTGGGCATTATGGGTGGTTCGCAAATTGCGATTGAATTTGATGGCCCCTGTAGTGGTGCGGATTGCGCCGAATCAGGTGCATATCTGCAAGGTGGGTCAGCTTCTTTGTTGAGCAAGATGTTGGATCAGGATCAGGTAGATGGATATTTTAATAAACTGAAATCAGAGATTGGACTCCTTGTTGATACGCTGGATCAAATGAGCGCTGATGCTGGAAGCACTAATATGGTTGGTCAAAGCCTTTATGATACGCGTCAAATACTATCAAATACCCGTGTAACGACGGAAGAGCTGGCCTTACTGGTAGCCAGGTTGGGAAACCAAATGACGACGATTATGAAAGATTTACAAGTAGTGACTGGCACGTTGAAGACCAGCAATCAGGATATTTCCGGGATACTAGCCAATACAAATTCTATAACCGCTCAGGTGAAGGAAGCAGACCTGGGGAAGGCCATTTCTGGCTCTCAGGAAACGCTCAAAACATTGGATAAAACGTTAGCCGAACTAAATGTAGCCACATCAGATCTTCAAACTATTCTGAAGAAAGTAAACGAAGGGGAAGGGACTTTGGGCAAGTTAGTGAATGATCCTACGGTTTACCAGAATCTTATTCGAACCTCCAAAAACATCGATCTTCTGCTGCAGGATGTTCGACTCAACCCCAAACGGTATATTAATGTATCCGTAATCGGAAGAAAACAAACGGAATATGAATTGCCAGAAGCTGATCCCGCATTTCCTCCGCTAAAGGAAAATAACTAAAAGTTAGGCACAACAAGTAGCGTTTAACCTTCCTCGCACATTGGCATTTAGTTGTACCAATTTATTCCTTGACAAGATATGCCACTCGAATAAGTTCACTTTCATCAATTTTTTGGATCACGATTTCCTCTTTTTCGTCTCCCGCATCCAACAGTATACGATAAGTTCCATTCGGTATATCGACCACATCCAAACTAATCAGGTTGGATCCAGGTATGAGTGAAGATGGATATACTCGAATTGACTTTCCATCCATTGAAAAAAGCGTTACAGTCAGCGCTAGGTCCAACGTGCTACGTACAGTAAAATTGAAAAACTTGTCTGTTACGGTGGGACTCAATCCGCTAATCATTAAATTGTTGGGGTGATCGCGCTGGACAAATACGGAAGGCGTCAGCTTAAACGAACCATTGCTTGTTATGGTCATTAACCGATAATAGGCCGATTGCTGACCAATACTATAATCCAGGAACCGATAGATTTTTTCTTTTTTGACTTCACTCATGCCCTTCAACTCCCCAATGGACTCAAAATTCCATCCATCCAAGGATTTTTGAACCAAAAAACGAAGATTCGTCACCTCCGTATCCGTCGACCAGGTAATCAGATTGCCAATGGTTGCCTCCTCTACCTGAATGGGTTTCAAAAACGTGCACTGACCAAACATGGGAGTAACAGACAACATGGTCATAACAACCAGAAGAATGTGCATCAGGTTTTTTGTCGGATTTGGGTACATTGGGTGTGATTATGGGTAAATGGTGGGTGACGAAGTCTATCAAGTTTGCACAAAAGACGTGCCATATTGCGATAATTTCTATATATTAATTATTATGCTTCAAAGAAGATCTATGAAAGGTCCCGTTTTTATCCTGATGCTTTTGGTTATTTTTATTTCCTGTCAACAACCTCCGCATTTCGGCTATGTACCTAAAAAATCAGCCACAGGTAATAAAGCCATGGTAACAACAGCTCATCCGCTAGCGACGGCAACGGGTTTGCGTATCCTCAAAGCAGGGGGTAATGCAGTAGATGCTGCAATTGCAGTCCAATTTGCACTTGCTGTTGTCTATCCAATTGCTGGCAATATTGGAGGTGGAGGCTTTATGATGATTGATACACCGCATGGAGCGCCATGTTGTTTAGATTTTAGAGAATGTGCACCTGGCGCTGCGCACAGAGATATGTACCTGGATAGTGTGGGCAACATTTTGCCAGAAGCGAGTGTGCTGGGTCATCTTGCTGTTGGTGTGCCAGGTGTGGTTGATGGGATGGTTGCAGCTCACAAGCGCTTTGGGAGCCTTCCTTGGTCAGTTTTAATGGTGGATGCCATTGATTACGCTCGGAATGGATTTGTGTTAACAGCGTTGGCCGCTGCTGAATTGAATGAAAATCAACCCGAATTTGACAAACAAAATTCCTGGATTACACCCTTTCAAAATGAAAAAAACTGGAAGGCCGGAGATACCCTTGTCCAAACAGATCTGGCCAATACATTGACTTATATTCGTGATTTTGGTCGGGCTGGTTTTTATGGTGGTCCTGTAGCTTCAATGATCACTAAAGAAATGACAGCTCATGGCGGACTGATTACCGCTGAAGATTTGAATCAATATACGTCTGTCTGGCGGGAGCCCTTACGAGGCTGGTATAGAGATTATGAAATTTTAACTATGCCCCCGCCATCCAGTGGCGGAGTTGCATTACTGCAATTATTGGAAATGATTGAAGATGAGCTCCCGGGGAATTTTTATCTCGATCCTGAACATATGCATCGGATGATAGAAGCCGAACGGCGGGTATTTGCAGATCGTTCTGTTTACCTTGGTGATCCAGATTTTGTAACTGTGCCGGTCCAATCTTTACTGGACAGTCTTTATATTCAATCGCGGATGGCGACCTTTCAGCAAGATACCATGACTCCATCCCATTTTATTCAAGGCGGACTTGAAACTAAATCGGAGTCAGAGGAAACGACGCATTTTAGCATAATGGACGATAAAGGGTTCAGTGTGGCCGTGACAACTACCATTAATCTTGAGTTCGGTTCGAAGGTTGCTGTTGAAGGTGCTGGTTTTCTCCTGAATAATGAAATGGATGATTTTAGTGCCAAACCAGGTGTCCCAAACTCCTTTGGATTGCTTGGTGGCGAACAAAATGCCATTGCACCAAGGAAACGAATGTTGAGCAGTATGACCCCAACCATTGTAAAGCATAAAAGCCATCCCATATTAGTTGTAGGGTCACCAGGAGGCTCTACTATAATTACCACAGTGTTTCAAATTATAACAGATGTACTGGATTATGGATTGACCATAGATCAGGCGGTGCAGGCACCACGATTCCACCATCAGTGGCTTCCTGACACGGTTTGGGTTGAGGAGGGTATCCCTGAGCTTACTCGAAAACAATTAAAAACCAAGGGGCATAAAGTGGTGCAAAGAAGATCAATAGGCAGGGTAGATGCGATATGGGTCGATAAGAAAGGCTTGATCCATGGAGCTGCAGATCCGCGAGGAGATGATGAAGTGGAAGGGTATTGAGGCGGCATTGAACCATTCGGTTGTGCGGTAGAAGTTCAAAGAAAGTGGATCTTGAAAATAGTTTAACTGGAAAGAATGCCATGTACCAACTCCCTTAGCAACTCACCTTCTTCCGTGTCCCTGTTAGTCACGCCTTTAGCCCTCAGATCATAATCATGAAGAAGTCCAAAAACAAATTCAAGATGATGTGGCAGGTAATATTTTGTAGCCAGACGATACTCCTTCAAAAAGAAACTACTTTTTAAACCCATTGCAGCGAGCACTTCATTTTCTGTCGCTCCATGTAAACTATGCAGGGTGAATATTTTGGTAAAATATGTAGCCAGGCTTCCAATTATCAACACCGCGGGGTTTGTTTTTATGTCCAGGTTCATCTGGTGCAGGATCAAAAATGCACGCTCCTTTTGTCGTTGCCCCAACGCTTTTTGCAATTCAAAGACATTGTATTCCCTGGAGACGCCTATTGCATTTTGAATTGCGTCGACCTCAATTTTACTCCCCTTGGGCAGATTGAGGACTACTTTTTGCAACTCATTTGTAATCGTACTAATCTGGTTTCCGATATATTCGTACGCCATTGAAGTGGCTTCCGGACTAATATCAAAACCCAAATCCTTGACATAAGCGCGAATCCAATCCTCTACCTGATTGTCGTATAGTTTTTTACTTTCAAAAATGACACCTTTATCCTTTAGGGCTTTAAAAAAATTGGTTCGACCATCTACCTTTTTATGTTTGTAACACAAACAAATCACGGTTGATGTGACAGGTTTTTCAACATAAGATTGCAGGGTGATGAGCTCCTTCAGATCCTGTGCTTCCCGTACGATGATAACTTGTCTTGGTGCCATCATTGGCAGGCGGGAAGCCATATCCCGCAGGGCTCCAATGCTCACATCCCTGCCATATACTACACTCTGGTTAAAGGCTTTTTCAGATTCTTCCAGCGCATTTTTTTCCAGCGCATTTTCCAGCTCATCTATAAAATAATCCTCATCGCCATGAAAGAGGTAAATGGGCGCAAAATCCTTCTTTTTGAAGGCCTTGATCAAATCAAACGAGGAGGTTACAATACTCATGGACGCAAAAGTAAGTTACTCGGGTTGATAACTTGGGTTCGATTTTCACGCTTAAGAAGATAGGCGTGCTTACCTTTACCTTTATGAAAATACCGCTGATACTGGTAACAAACGATGACGGAATAACTGCACCGGGCATAAGGGTGCTCGTCGAAGAAATGAAAGCATTGGGCCAAGTCATCGTAGTCGCCCCAGATTCGCCTCAATCTGGTATGGGTCACGCCATTACAATCCATGATCCCTTGCGCATACATAAGGTACATGTTTTTGAGGATGTCGAAGCCTGGGAATGTTCTGGCACACCTGTCGACTGTGTTAAGCTGGCCAAACATGTTGTGCTCAAAGGCCGAAAGATTGATTTGTGTGTGTCAGGAATTAACCATGGGTCTAATGCATCCATAAATATCATCTATTCCGGTACCTTATCTGCAGCAATGGAGGCATCACTGGAAGGCATAATGTCCATCGGATTTAGTTTGTTGGATTATGGATTTGACGCTGATTTTAATCCTTCGCGCCCATTTATACGAGCCATCGCAGAGCATGCATTGCATCATCCTCCTGTTCAAACAAAGCTGCTTAATGTTAATATCCCCAAAGGTCCTGATATCAAGGGTGTGCGTGTATGCAGGCAAGCGGATGCCCGATGGATTGAGGAATTCCAAGAAGCCATGGACCCGCGAGGGCAACCTTATTATTGGCTGACAGGAGAATTTGTAAATTTGGATAAAGGTTTGGACACGGATGTGACGGCCCTGGAAAGCGGATACATCTCGGTTGTGCCTTCAGGACATGATTTGACGATTCATCCGGCAATTCCTGAACTTTCAGCATTAGAAAAATTATAACCACATGTTCAATCGCAACCAATTTACCTTCGGCCTTTCACTTGGTATTTTATTTCCGCTGATTGGGATAGGTTTGGCCGCTTTGATCGGCTTTGTATGGAGCCAATTGGCAACGGAGGGTCAAACAGGACCTGTAAGAGAACGAACGCTGGTATTGCTGGCGATCTGTCTGAACTTAATTCCTTTTAGGGCTTTCAACAAGCGCAAAGCTCTCCATAGCCTGCGCGGTGTTGTTACGGTCACCGTTGTATTAGCTATGCTTTGGATAGTCCTTTATTTTAAAGAATTAATTGCCTGATCGGGTGCGAAAGATTTATTTGCTCGCCGGGGAGGCTTCGGGGGATCTACATGGCGCCAATCTGGCACGAGAGCTCTTAGCCCTTGACCCTCATATTAAGCTACGTGGCTGGGGTGGTGACCTGATGCGTGATGCTGGATGCGAAATAGTGATACATTATCGTGATCTGGCCTTTATGGGTTTTGTGGAAGTCATTAAAAATCTAGCGGCGATCAGAGCAAATTTTGCATTTGCTTACAAGGATATCGCTGCTTTTGAGCCTGATGTTGTTGTTTTTATTGATTACCCGGGTTTTAATTTACGGCTCGTGCCCAGGGTAAAAAGCCTGGGGATTCACACAGTCTATTATATCGCACCACAAGTATGGGCCTGGCACAAGTCAAGAGTTAAAACCATCCGGCGTTATGTGGATGATTTATTGGTCATTTTGCCATTTGAAAAGACCTTCTTTAAGGAAAATAGCGTGGAAGCCACATACATCGGGCATCCACTGATGGACGTTATACCCTCGTTCGAAAAAAATCCGGATTTCTTGCATCGATCCGATCTCACCGCTGCTATGCCAATCATTGCGCTTTTGCCGGGTTCTAGACGGCAGGAAGTGCGACAAATGCTGCCGGTTATGTTGGCAGTGGCTTCCCTGTACCCCCAGTTTCAATGGGTGATAGCTATGGCACCTTCCCTGCCAGAAGACTTTTACAGGTTATTTATGGATAAAGGACCCCACATCAAACTTGTGCAGTCACAGACCTATGATCTTTTGGCTCATGCTCATGCAGCCTTGGTTTCATCGGGTACGGCTACACTGGAAACTGCACTATTTGGTGTGCCCCAGGTAGTGCTCTATAAAGGGAATGCCATTTCATACCAAATTGCCAGGTGGGTAGTGAATGTGAAGTACATTTCTTTGGTAAACCTTCTTTTGGATCAGCCATTGGTCGCTGAACTGATCCAGGGAGATATGAATGTGTCTAAAGTGGCCCAGGCATTCCGGCAAATACTAACTCCTGAAGGACGTCTGCGCATGGACTCAGGCTACAAAACACTGCGTGAACTGCTTGGCCAACATGGTGCGGCAAAGCAAGCTGCAGCAATTATTTACAATAAACTTCAATAGTTAAACGAATCTATCTATTTATGTCCTAAGCGCAACGCCGTAGGTTGCAGCAAGGGATGGTAACGCAATGGGCCCCTGTGATTTTTCTCATTTAAAAGTGCCAGGTGCTTGTTCGTTTATTATTTTTTTGACTTCTTCAAGTGAAAGTAAAACAGCTTCCTCTGCTGTCATCTTGCCATCAGCACCTTTAGGAAGTTTGAAATTAAGCTTTTTGAATTTGATATAAGGTCCCCAGCGACCATTTTCGATGGCAATTTGTTCTTTTTCCCATTGCTGGATGTACCGATTGGATTCCTTCTCAATTTTAGCTTCAATTAAAGTTATCGCCTGCTCAGCCGTCAGGGTCATGCTATTAATTTTCGCAGGTATATTGACATACAGGCTCTTCCATTTTACAAATGGCCCGAATCGCCCCTTACCCTTCGTGACAGGTTCCCCCTGGAACATGGTTAATGGCGCATCTGCTATTTCTTTTTCCTGCAGTAATGCCTCAGCACGGTCCATATCTACCGTCATGGGGTCTTCCCCTTTAGGTAGGGAAATGAATTGATCCCCCCATTTAACGTAGGGGCCATATCGTCCTGTACCAACTGATACGGCTTTTTCTTTGTAAGTGCCCAAATCCTTGGGTAGTTTAAAAAGATCAAGCACATCTTCTAACGTCACAGAGCCCATGGATTGGTTGGCCAACAAATTGGCATAAACCGGTTTTTCATCTTCACCTAGCTCTTCGGGTTTTCCAATTTGCACTACAGGACCAAATCGCGACATGCGGGTAAGGACAGTACGCCCACTCACCGGGTCTATGCCAAGTATCCGTTCTCCGGATGCCCGTTCAGCTCCCGACTGGGTTAGTTCTACTTGATTGTGGAATGGCCGGTAAAATCCTTCAAGCATCTGCTGCCATTGGACTTCACCCTCAGCTATATCATCAAATTGTTTTTCAATGCCAGCCGTAAACTGATAGTTCATGATCGCCTCAAAGTGCCCATCTAAAAAATCAGTCACCAACATCCCCATGTCGGTAGGGTAGAGGTGGTTTTTGGTAGCACCAGTAATTTCAGACTTAAGTTCTTCTATGATATTGCCAGAGGCCAATGTCAATTGCCGATAATTCCTGGTGGTGCCTTCACGGCTTTCTTTCACGACATAACCACGACCTTCTTCCATTATCTTGGATATAGTAGGCGCATAGGTCGAAGGTCGCCCTATACCCAATTCTTCCATTTTTTTCACCAATCCAGCCTCTGTAAATCTTGCCGGCGGTCTGGTGTACCTTTCCAATGCAGTCATTTCTTTCAGATCCAATTGCTGCTTTAGTGACAAGGGGGGTAAAATTCCTTTTGCTTCCTCCTCCTCATCATCGTCTTTTGATTCGAGATAAAGTTTTAAAAACCCGTCAAATTTTAGCACTTCACCAATTGCCTCCAAAGGTTGACCGGGATTGCCAGAAACATCAATGGTGACTGTCGTCTTCTCCAATTGTGCATCTGCCATCTGTGACGCCATCGCCCTTTTCCAAATCAATTCGTACAGCCGTTCTTGATCCCGATCTCCGGTCATGGTTCGGTTTTCCATATACGTAGGCCGAATGGCTTCGTGGGCTTCCTGCGTATTGGCAGCTTTACTTTTATACTTTCGGATGTGCACATATTCCTTGCCGTAGCTTTTTTCGATCTCCTGGGCCATAGCTGCAAGCGCTGTGTCGCTAAGGTTGACCGAATCGGTACGCATATAGGTAATATGCCCAAATTCATAGAGTTTTTGAGCGGCAGACATAGTCCGTTGCACTGAAAAACCAAGTTTTCTACTTGCCTCCTGTTGCAATGTAGAGGTATTAAAAGGCGGTGCCGGTTTTTTACGTACCGGACTGACTTCGATATCCGTTATGGTAAAGGTTGATGTACGCGCATTTTCCAAATATATGCGTGCTTCTCCTTCCGTTCCGAATCGTTTTTGAAGCTCAGCCTTGAGTATTGTACTACGTCCGTCTTTATCTTTTACCTGGAATAAAGCCTGAATCTTAAAATAGGGTTGCGAATCAAATGCCTGGATTTCCCGTTCCCTTTCGACAATCAATTTTACGGCTACGGATTGTACACGGCCAGCGCTGAGTTTTCCACGAATCTTTCGCCACAAAAGCTCCGACAATTCAAAGCCTACCAGACGATCAAGCACGCGACGCGCTTGCTGGGCATTGACCAGGTTTATGTCGACTGTCCGCGGGTTCAAAATAGCATTTTGAATCGCCGGTTTAGTGATTTCGTGAAAGACGATTCGCTTCGTGGTAAGTGGATCCAACCCGAGTACCTCACATAAATGCCAGGAAATGGCCTCTCCCTCGCGGTCTTCGTCCGTTGCTAACCATACCTCGTCAGCCTTCTTAACGGATTCCTTTAACTCCTTTACAACCTTTCCTTTGTCGGGTGTTACCACATAGTTTGGACTAAATCCCTGGTCAATAAGCACCCCTTTATCTCCCTTCTCCAGGTCGCGGATATGCCCATAACTAGACTTGACCGAAAAGTCTTTACCCAGATATTTTTCTATTGTCTTTGCCTTGGCAGGTGACTCGACGATGAGTAGCTGTTTGCCCATTTACGATATATTTTTACCCGAAATACGCACGGGAGTGGGCAAAGGTAAAGAAATTGGACTTCCAGCGGAGGAGTATTGCTTAAGCTACTTTTCCTTAGGTGGTACTATGCGCCGTTCTTCATGCAAGATCTTGGCAGATTTGAGCTTTTCAAGTCGCTCGTTTTCTACGCGTTCCTGGATCATTTTTATCTGACTATCAACGTCAAGCGGTTTATTATTTAAATGCCGATGGAAAGAAACCATTAAAACCCTGGCCATATCATCAGGGTTGTAAATTCCCGCTTCACGCAGTGAATGAGAGAGCCGGCTACCTTCATAAAACCCCCAATTATAAATCATCCATCGGCCAAGGCCAAAAAATAGTTTTTGGACCACGACATCTTCAGCTGCATTTTGATAAGCTATTCGGGACGATTCAGGTGTCAAGCGAACCAATTCTTTAATGGCATCTGTTAGATCAGAGGGTATATATACATCGTAGAGGTGGGTCTGTTTGATTCGTTCAGCATATTGCGCTTCAAATTCGGCTTCCGTACTCGGGGGGCCCTTTGGCTCCTCTACCTTTTGAGCAATACCCTGTACAACCAGCAACACAAGGATGCCACCACTCACTATCCTTAAAATCGATTTCATCCACATAGAACCACTATTTATTCCGCTTTATTATTCAAAGTACCACACTGCCAATAGTTGGCTATTTAACGTTTACCTTTAATTGATATATGCCCCTGTAGAAGCGTGGATCGCATGTTTAATTGTCTTCAAAATAGCGTCTTGCCATTCTATAATACTGATCGGTGACCTGAGTAGCATCCTGGTAATTGCCCCCCTGAATTTCATTTCCTCCCAATTTGCTGTATAAATCAATTTCCCACCTGGGATTGTTCCGTTCATTTCGTGCTGTCGAATGCAGGAGCTCATAATTTCCTGGCGCAAGGCTTGGATTGTAAAACAGGAACTTAACGTTCCGCTGCCCAGTGTATGGGAATTCATTATATAACCAGATTTGGTAAGGGGGCGCATGTGGTTCGTCCTCTATATCAATAATGTCGTTTGGCTTGCCATATTTCATGAGTGCAAATCCCCTGTCAGATTCGAATCCATAGCCAAAACCGGACTTGTATTGCTTGTCTACAACATCCGCAATGGCTATATACTTTTCATATGCCTTCCCAGGCTGATTGGCATCCTCTCTCAAGAAAAAATTATGCAAAAAGTGTCGTTTTGCATCCAGGTTTTTGTTCTGTATCGTAACATTCAGGAGATCTACTTCTTTATCCCAGACTCTTGGAGCCGTTGCACGAAGTGCATAATTTAAGGCCTCCTCATCAAGCTCAGGGAGGAAAAGTACTGCTGAATCTTTACCCTCGAGCGCTTGCAATGATGATGCCTCTGGTTCCAAAGCCGGATTGCTGCGTTGAAAAGCAATTTTGCGGCTTCCGAGCAATTGCATGAGTGTATCTCGGATTTCAGTTACTAAAGCGTAATTCCCAGAGGGTAAATGTTGAATATCAATCTGTATAAGAACAGGATCCAGCATACGAGCCCGACGTCTCTTGGAGATGGCCTGTTGGATCCGCTGGGTGGTATTTCCGGTTATACTTACCAGATGATAATCAAATTGATAAGGCTTGCCCCATTGTTCTTCTTCATTACAGTAAACCTCCTGGTAAAAGTAAAGCATGTTTGAGCGTCCGGAATAAAAACGATGGGGTAATGGCTCCATCAAATAGCCATTTCGCAGCAGTGGATGTGGCTCATTTGAAGGGTTGACAGACATGAGTAACATTGGGTCTGAGATGGTCCAGTCGGCATTCGAAGGCTCTATGACTAGTGTGCGTTCCATGATTAAGGTATCAACAGATTGGTGCACATCAAATGCCTCTATTCGCAATTGGTAATTCCCGGCAGGAAGGACATATCGCCGAATATCAACAAAGTCCTGCCCTTTAATACCTGACTTTGGACTATGTAATACAAGGTGATCGTATTGCACAATCGCACTATCGCGCTTAAAGTAAAGCAATACATCAAGCGATGATTCCCATAGACTATCAGGAGTGGGTATGGCTACAAGGGAATTACCTGCAACATAAAATTGGACCTCAGCATAGGCATCCGCCCCATTATAAAACCGTGTCACATCTACAAATAATTGTACAGGTCCAATTTTCTGTCCGTTCAAATGGAATGGAAAGAAGACGGGCCAACAAAGAATGATCAGCCAATGCGATTTTTTCAGCATATAAATGAATGAGTAATAAATATAAAGCCTTTTTGTCGGCTATGTTTATTTACGCTCCAAATCAAACCGGAATGCCTGATTTTGGATCATCGTTGTCATAATCAGATACTGGCTATCCAACACAGATATATGAAAGGTTTGTGTGGGAAGACTGCCTGGATTCATGACCAAACTGTCAGAAAGCAACTTGTATGATGCCTTCAAATTGCCAGCTGATAACGGACCTCCGAGCGGCAGATTTGTTTCCATTGCCTGGCCCGCGCTAAAATTGAAAAAAGTCCCATCTAATACTCTGGTCTCCTGCTCGTTGCGGTAGGCTGTGACCAATTGCCACTCCCCCGTTAAATGTTCAGAATATCTGGCAAAAGGTGCATCGGATGCTTTGTTTTGACAGGCATTAAAACTGATCAGAGCGGTTAGGGCCACTGCCGAAAGTATGATTCGTAGAGAAGTATTCAACATCATTACAAATATAGGGATGTTTTGCCATACAGACTGTTAGCTCATCTCATTCGGACGAGTCAATTCAAGCAGGGTGATTTCTGGAAGGATGCCTACTCGTCCTGGATAACCCAGAAAACCCAAACCCCGATTGACGTATAGGTGTTGATTTCCTCTGGTATACAGGCCTGCCCATTGTTTGTAGACGTATTGGATCGGACTCCACTTTAACCAGCCCGGTATTTCCACACCAAATTGCATGCCGTGGGTGTGGCCGGATAAAGTGAGGAAAATATCCGGTGTTTTTTCGGCAACTTGTGCATCCCAATGCGAGGGATCATGGGATAGAAGCAACTTTAAAGCTACTTGTTCTGTACCTTGTATAGCCTTCCTTAAATCACCGTATTGATGGAATCGGGGCGTTGCTGAATAATTTTCAACGCCGATAATGGCTAGCTTGTGCTCATCAATTTGAAGCACCCGGTTTTCATTGCGGAGCAAATCCCAACCCATTTTTTGGTGCGTTTCCAACAAAAGATCAAAGTTAGCTGACTTCTGAGCAGGATTGTCCCAGCGATGATAATCCCCGTAATCATGGTTGCCCAAGACCGAAAATACACCGTAACGAGCGCGAATAGTTGAAAACATTTCAACAAACGGTCCCATTTCATTCGCCTGATTGTTGACCAGATCGCCGGTAAAAAAAATAATATCGGGTGTGAGATCATTGATCATCCGGATGGCATTTTCTACAGGTTCAGTCAGCGTGAAACTACCGGAATGGATATCAGAGATCTGTACAATTTTTAGACCCTCCAACCCGGCAGGCAAATCAGGCACAGGTACTTTTATCCGGTGTATTGTGTACCTGTATGGATTGCGCCACATGCCATAAATGAGCATAGAAAACGGCAATAATCCAGCGGTAAGACCCAGAGCCGATAAAAAGCGGGAACGGCCTGGCATATATGGCGCTGGGGCCTGCCACCAACTTAGGAAATAAAGCAGCACCCGACGCAAATCATCAAAAAGAACGAAAGGCAGTACGATTACTTTGCAGATATACGCCAACACCAGTAATGCTGAAAACAGGGATCGGCCATTAGTGCCCGGCAAAAGATGGGCATATCCTGTCTGAAACAATACAAGAAACAGGATACTGATAAAAGGAATACTCCAGTATAAAATTTGTAATATTAACCTTGTAGGCTTATTTGCAAATTGGATACTGGTCTGGAATGGCTGGAAGACATAACTATCAATAAGCAGAAGTACAAAAAGGAAAATGATGATTCGCATGGTAAGATCCGGAATGAAAGTAAGTCAACGTTAATGCCTGATTTGCCGATATGAATAATTAACAGGTTCCATTTGTTCCTAAAAGTCTTACTTTTTCGACCACAACCAACTTTTGATCTATGAATTCAAGGAATCGTTATGCACTTATTACCGGTACAAGTTCTGGAATCGGACGTGAAGCAAGCCGCGTACTAATAGAAAATGGTTGGAATGTCATTGGGACTGTTAGGTCTAAGGAAGATGCAGACATGCTATTAGAGGATCTGGGTGATAGTTTTTATCCTGTCGTGTTGGATGTCTCCAGTCCTCCGGAAATACATACAGAAGCGGCCAAGCATATCAGCGACATGCTACAGGGGCAACCATTGAATGGTTTGGTCCATAATGCGGGAATAGCGCTGGGAGGACCATTGCTCTTTCAACCTGAACATGAATTCAGGGCCATTTTTGAAACGAATGTCCAGGGCGTGTTTAAGCTTACCCAAGCGGTTTTCCCGCTTTTATCCTCAGGAAGCCGGATGGTGATGATTAGTTCTGTGTCGGGTAGGGTTGTCACTCCATTTATTGGAGCATATGCTGCATCAAAATTTGCCCTGGAAGCATTGACCGATGCGTATCGCAACGAACTGGGTATGTTGGGTATGAAAGTGATATCTATCCAGCCGGGCCCGGTTAAAACACCGATTTGGACCAAAGCAAGACAGCCCGTTGAAAAGTATCCGCAATGGGAATACAAGGAATTACTTCAACAGCAAGATAAATTAATTGATGCAACAGAGCAAAATGCCTTGCCAGTAGCTGATATTGCCGCGCTAATTCTCAAAGCATTGGAAGACCCTAATCCTTCAACAAGGTACCTCGCTGTTCGCAATCCCTGGATTGTAAGGCTGGCAGGTTTGCTGC
>JAGNXB010000006.1:0-92668 GCA_017985675.1 Saprospiraceae bacterium
GCTCCAGATACACCTCCTTTTGGATGGCACCAGACACACAGCCGGCGTACATCTCTGCAGCCTCCTGCAATTCCATAGGCATACTCCCTTCTATCACCACATCAGAGATAGAAAAATGTCCACCGGGTTTGAGAATGCGAAATATTTCCGAAAAAGCTTTTTGTTTGTCCGGAACAAGATTCAACACACAATTACTAATGACTACATCTGCACGGTTTCCTCCGATGGGCATTTGTTCAATATCTCCTTTGCGGAACTCAACATTGGTAAATCCAAGTTTGTCGGCATTTTCCCAGGCTTTGGTTACCATAGCATCCGTCATATCCAGTCCAATGACTTTGCCCGATTCTCCTGTCAATGAACGGGCAACAAAACAATCATTGCCGGCACCCGAGCCCAGATCAACCACGGTATCGCCCTTTTTAATCAGCGCAAACTCAGTGGGTAGCCCACAACCCAAACCGAGATCGGCGTCAGGCTGATAACCTTTCAGGTTGGAATAATCATCGCTAAAGATGGTGTAATCTGCTGTGGAGCATCCACCGGCTCCACAACAGGAGCTTTGATTTTGTTCTTTCGATTGCAGCGCAATTTCGCTGTATTTTTCGCGAACGATGGCTTTTAGTTCTTCTGAAGTTTTCATGAAATAGTTTATTTATGGAATGAATGAATTTTTAGCAGCATGTTGTACCAGGCGAACAACATGAATTCAGCAAGGCCAGAAACTGGTCACGGACCTTTTGCCAACGAGAAGTATCAATGCAATAACAAACAGAGGTGCCCTCAATACTGCCCTTGATCAGACCCATTGTTTTTAATTCGCGCAAATGCTGACTGACCGTAGCTTGCGCAAGGGGCAATTCTTCCACAAGATCGCCACACACACAGGCATTCACCTTGATGAGATGTTCGAGAATGGCGATGCGGGCCGGATGGCCTAATGCTTTGGCGAGGTTGGCCAGCTCATTTTGCTGGTCCGTAAATGCTTCTGTTTTAGTAAGTCCCATTAGTTATTCATTTATACATTGCAATATTACGATTATAGATTGATGTGTTGTATTTTTTACCCCTTAAAAAAAAGTTAAATATTCAATCTAAAGACGTTTGAGCCGGGCAAAGAGTGCAATAGTTCGTTCCAAATCAACCACTTGAGTAAATTTATCCAAACTAAATTTGGCCACTTCTCGCCAAACCGTATATTTACACTTTCATTCACATTAATAACCTAAACCTATGATGAAATCACTACTACAAATGACGGGCCTTGCCGCAATGGCATTATTGTTGAGCAACTGCGCATCGCTCAGTGGCTTCCAGGATGGCCGCACCGTCGGTAAAGACAAAGCCGATCTTTCCGTATCCTTAAACTTATCTCAGAGCCCAGATTTTAATGATTGGGAAGATCAGGATGATTCGCTGGAAACGGATATTCCAAATTTATTTTTCCCCAGCATCGAAGTAGGTGGACGTTATGGCGTTGCTGAAAATTTCGACATCAATATGAAATTAAATACCAACCTCAACATAAGCGTTGGCGCTAAATTTCAATTGTTAGGTGGTCAGGAATCCATGACTGCACTCGCTGTGGGCGCAGAGGTAGGTACTTTTGGCCTGGTCTCCGGTTTATGGAATGTCCAGATACCTGTTTACTTCTCCCTCCATCCTTCGGAGCGTTTTTCCTGGTATCTCAGTCCGCGATACATTTATCAATTTACCTCTTACGCTGGTGCTGATAATGGTTTGAATTATATCGGTGGAAATACCGGTATCCTTTTCGGCCGTCGTCACAAATTTGGTCTGGATGTCGGTTATTATAATGTAGGCAATAGTGACCTTGATGGAGGTATTGGCTTATTGCAAATCGGTGTTGGTGGTCGTTTTTCCCTCAATAGAGATTAATACAACCGAAACTTATATTTCAAGCCGGATGATCCTTCAGGATGATGCGGCTTTTTTTTTGGCCATTTAATGGCTAATAAACTCGTTGCCCAAATACCAGAGATTAGCAGCGCGATACTACTAATTCCACTTTTTCAATATCAGCAAACGCAACCAAAATCCAGGCGTTACCAATCTGCGCCGAAGTTCAAAGTCGGTGTACATCCTGGAGATCACTTCCATAAAATGGGTGTTTCCTGCTACGATATTAGCCAAAATATTTACCAACCATCGCTTGGACATCAATTGTTGCAACCGATAACTAAGCTGCATTTCCTTTCCAATGACCCTGCGGATCCTAATGTCATAATCAGCCATCTTAGCTGCGGTAAAATTATTTTCCTGTAAACAAATCACCGCTTGTTCGGCAGCAAACACCCCGCTATAAATACCATTTCCAATCCCTTCACCAGTCAATGGGTCGATCAGATGCCCGGCATCACCCAATAACATATAATGGTCCCCACTGATTGTCCTGAGCCGGGAACCTAAGGGCAGTCCGTATCCAACGACTTTATCTACACGCACGGCATTTCTAAACCGATCTTTTAAATCAGGATGCGTGGCGACCAGTTCATCCAACACTTTATTGAGATTGACTCCACGTTTTTTAATGTAATCGGTCCGCATTCCAATCCCAACATTAGCATACCCATCGGGCAGTGGGAAGACCCAAAAATAGCCTGGGATAATTGGGTCTAAAAATTGTAATTCAATAAACTGATGTGCATGGAATCCGGTTACACCTTTATAATAAACACGCAATGCGCCAGCATGATGCGCATCCCGCTTGGACAAACCGGCAAATTTTCGGGCAAAAACGGATTGGGCACCACAGGCATCCAGGAATAGTTTGGTTTTGTAGAGTACACCGCCACACATGAGCTCAAACCCATCACTAACAGACTTGACTCCTTCCACTTTACACCCTTCCTTAAAATCGACCAAAGCTGCCCTGCGCAGCTCCTCCGCTAAAAACAGATCAAAATCCATCCGGCGAGCCACGAAACCTGGCGCTATGTCTGCATTCGCTTCATAGGATTGGGAAAAGGGAATATCGATAACCTGATGATTGGGCGCAATAAATCGTATCCCCCACACGCCCGTTTTCCAGGGCTTGGCATAAAAGCGATCAAGTAATCCCGGATCAATTCGCCCCAAATTAATCATCACTTTACCCGACAGGGCATCCCCACAAATTTTGTCTCTGGGGAAGGTGGCTTTATCCGCGATGACACAGGAGACACCCATGGCGTTTAGCTTCAACGCCGCGGCCGCTCCTGCAGGACCTGCACCCGCAATAAATACATCAATGGATTGACTTGTTGTCATGCGGCCCAAGATAAACGAAGTGGAATGAATCCGCTCGTCCCCAATGGTGAAGTTTAATGATCAGGCGATCTCTTCCTCGACCAGTTCCTTAATGGCCACAAGCACCGTCATCCAGCCATCGGCATCTTTAAACCGGTTCACACCATCTGCAACCGCTGCAAAATCACCCTGTGAGACAGTCAGCTCTACCCCACCCTCCTTAATCGGCTTGATGGCATAAGAGGTAACGAGATGATTTTCGGGTACATCCGGGAAATCACCCATGGGATTAAACGTCGTAAACGACAACATTTTCCCAGGTTCGAAACGAAGCACTTTGCCCGTGACATATTCGGTGCCGTCAATTTTGCCCCGCCAAACCAAAGGACTTCCAATCTGCCAATCCGTAATGGGCTCACAGTTGTACATATATAAAGGCGTAAGCGCCGGATTAATCAGTGCATCCCATACTTTTTCTTTGGGCGCATCAATATTTACGTATCCGGTGTAATAAATGGGTTTTTTCATTTAATCTCTTTACTTGATTATATGATGGAATTTTTCCAAAGGAAAGTCAAAACTCCTTCAATACTTTTTCAATAAAATGTGCTTCATTAACAAAAAGGACTTTGTTGAAAACTATCAACAAAGTCCCCTTATTCAACAATCGTAGATCGTTTATTCCACCTTACTCAGCGGCATGGTCATTTGGCCATCCTCACTTTGGATGCGCAAGATATATTGACCTGAAGGCAACGATGACATATCAATGGTTTGATTGATTGTATTTCCTTCTGCGATCAGTTCACGTCTAACCCTGCCGGTCATATCCATTATCGCAATCTGCAAACGATGTCCCTGCTCAAATTGCATTTGCAATTGCACGTCATTGCGGGTCGGATTAGGGGATAATTTCCAAGATACTAAACCGGGCAGCTGATGTATTCCTGACACTTCCTCAATCATTAAACAATCATCATAGGTACAGTCGTTGGCATCCGTAATGGTGTAACAATATTGCCCCGGAGCAAGATCCGTCAACGTAGGATTGTCAGACCCATTCGACCATAAAATAGTGAACGGTGAAGTACCACCTTCAATAAACACATCTACAAATCCATTATTCTGCCCCTGATCACTTGGCCCTGATGTGATTTGAACCATGATTGGGTCCGGCTGTGTGACGACAAAGGGACCATAAATTTCGGTCTTTTGAGTGGATGACGTAATGGTACAACTGTACGAACCGGCAATCAAGTTACTTATGGTTGTGCTGGTGCTCCCATTGCTCCAAATAATATCAGGCGACGGTGCGCCACCGGTAAGGATTAATTGGACACCACCCGTATTTTCACCAGAACATTTTACGGGCGTAATGCCCGAAGCCACATTTGGCAAACTATTTAAGATAGTTACATCCTGACAAAGCGTGTCGGAATAACATGCATCTGAAGCAATCAGACACACATTATAATTGCCCGGATTTGGATAAAAATGCGTTGGGCCTGCTTCGGTACTGGTCGAACCATCGCCAAATTTCCATAAATAGGAAGATGCATTTGACGACGCATTGGCCAGGGACAATTCATCAAAAAAAGGCACAGCGACAAATCCACTTACCGCAGCAATGGCGCTGTGATCCGTCATGACCTCAAAAGATGCTGCCGGTCCTACATGGTAATACGAGCCACTTGCACTTTCCCGGAGCGACACTGCCCTTACCTGGTAGCTTTGCAGACCTTCGCCCGAACAAGTGTCCGTAAAGGAAGTGCTCGTTACAGGATTGGGCACCATCAGCTGATACCGCGAACTGTTTTTTGGCAATTTATACACATAATAGCCTATGACATTATCCACAGCATCCCATGTTAGTTCTACATTAAAATTAACGGCACTGGCAGTTAAGTTTTGAGGCTGCCCATTGACATGCATGCCAATAGTCGGATCCCCCATTAATCCTATGTGAACGGACATGGGGCTGTTACCTGACTGATAAAGTGCACCGTTATTGGTCATACTCAATCGTGTCGAAAAACCTATTGGCTCACCCAAAGCCATATGATGGAACATCCAGTTGGGACGAGCAGCCCAGGCATTCGTTAGTGTAGAGCCCGAGGCAAGGGCAGCTCGCAGCAGGTTATTGGATCGGTCCCAGTCTCCAAAGTAGGAACCAAACAACATTGTGAATACCGTCTGCAACGAATCTACTGCCAATTCGCTGGTGGTCACTATACCACTGGCGCTGGTATATGATCCCGGACCACAACCGTAGGACCACAAATAATTATTGCTTTGCAATGTACTTCTGTAAGGCAATTCCTTAACGTTATCCGCGCCGAACATCGGAATAAAATTCTTCCACCCATTTTGACCAAAACCTTCTGGAAAGCCGGCAAAATTGTTTTGAACCAAACCGCGTTCCTGGACGGGCATTAATCCTTTGCGCCAGGCGTGATTTTTATTTAGATACCGCCGCAACAACTCCACTTCAGACAAGGCAAATGCCGGCATATTCGCAAAATCAACACGGCCTACACCAAGTTCCAGTGCAGATGGAAATGAACTTTGGTCAAATTTCCCATCACCCGGTGTATTATGATTTCTCGGGTCGGCAGGCACCGTAGTATTGATAGAATTATCCGTCCAGGTTCCATCCATATCAGCATAATAGCCATCGCAAGGCCATGCGCCCTGATGATCCGGCGTGTGTCCGTCAGGCGCTATAAATCCGGAATAAGGAACGGGCACATGCCCCAGAAGGAAAACTGTTTTGAAGGGATTACCATCAATATTTACAATCGCTTTGATGGCATTTTTTACTACCGTTACCGGATCATTGCGATCTACAAAAATCGTGTGCAACCGCCAACCGTCTTCCTTGATGTCTTGTTGAAGTCGATTGATCTCAAAATCAAGGCTGGTTTTAAACGTGCTGTCTACAACCAGGATGCAAGAGCCCCAAAAATGTGTTGGGTTAGCTTTGATACCAGCATAAATATAGCCTGCACTATTGCCTCCTCCATATCCGGTCAGATTTTTCAGCACCCTGTACTCGTAAGTCTGACCAGGCACGATGTTGTTATCAACCCAGGTCGTATCTGTACTCAATTTTGTTCCCAACGGACTCCCCCAGGTTGTAGCAGCTTTCGTCTTCCTGTAGATGGTAAATCCCGAATTAAGCAGGTCCTGGACCCAATGCAATGTGATCTGAGCAGGACTTTCCTGCACTTCTGCACTCAGGAGGACAGATTGTTTTTTATCGTTTTCATTTTGAGCGCCAAGTTGCCACGATAGAAGTAGTATGGCAAATATGTAAAGTATACGCATGGTAATTAATACTTGATATGGTTAGTTTTTCAATGAAATCCAAGTAAATGAGAGCAAAAAGAGAATAGATCCATGCTCAGGATGCTACTACCCTTGTCTGACCTCACAAAATACGGTATTTTCCTGAATCCGGGTCTTAGTTCCAGGTTGCCCGTAAAAACAGAAGCGGCCCCGGAAAACCGGAGCCGCCATGATTAACCTGGTTGAACAGGTCACACTCTGGGTGCAAATTATTTCAAGGGATAAATAATCTTCGTGAGCCACTTTGCTGTGTCCGGCTCCGTCATCGGATCCGTGATATACTCCTCTATAACGGGACCACCAGCGGTAAGTCCAAATTCCTTGAGATAATCGTCCATCGCAAAGTGGGCCTCGCCAGAACCTTCATAAGCGCCATAATAGTCAATTACAGCAGCTTTCCCTGCTGGAATTTCCGCCACCGAACCACCTTTTATTTCCACCGCCGATGCTACCGGGATAGCAACTGCCATATCGGCGATGTTTGTTTCCATGTTCCACTCAAAATATAATCCGGAAGGAGCGCCCGCCTGGACAGCACCTGCACCCAACGCAGCTTTAAAGATAGCGGGCATATTTTTTTGAAAGTAGGCACCCATATCATTAAAGCCCACTTTAGAACGATACCCAATATATGTCCTTGCAGGCAGATCCACCGTTTGGATAGTAAAGCCCCTATAGGTTGGATTTTTTATTTTGTCTTCTACCATTGCTTTTAGCGCAGCTAAACCTTTGTCGTAGTCCTTTTCAATAGCACCTTTCATTCCCATCAACGGGCTCAGTGCATTCCAGGGAAAAGGCATAGTGCCTGTCATCCCCCAGGTTACTTTCGTGCCACCTTCGGCATCATCTAATTGAATATACGTTCCAGCCTCTGATTCAAATGGTTCTATAAAATTCAATTTGGTTTCTACACGAGCGCCAGGTTCAGATGCCGTGATCGTATTGGATCCTTTCCCTACATCCTTATTACCTGACCAGCTCATTGTCGAACCAACTGCACCATCTTCCCCTTCAAAGGTATTCTGAATGTTGGGATCCATTTTTGACCATGGGTTCCACTCGTCCATTGCTTTGAGCGATCCAACATGTTTAAACACGACGCCCCGGGGCGCGGCGATGTCAATTTCTCTGCTGATTTCGTAATCTTTGGGCATAATCAGGCCCAGTAAGACCACAAGGAGAATAAGGCTGAGGATAATCCAGCCAATGATCTTAAGAAGTTTCATTTTAGTAGGGTTTTGTTTAGGGTATAAAAATAGTTTATAATTCCGATCATCCGTATGCTAATTTATTTTTCTTTGAGTATTTACGGCTAAGGCGTTGATGATACTCGCTATGAGAAAGAAAATCAACGCACTGCAAATTGCTAAACCAAAATGTCCTGTTATAACAGGAAGTATCAAGCCCAGCATGGCAGCAACAATGATCCACCACGAACGTTGAATAACTGCTTTGGATTTCATCCCTAAAATTGGCATCGATGACACCATAAGTGTACTTAAACTTAGCGAAATGACCAGGTGAATTGTCGGAGAAATAAGCCATAATGGCCAGTCGGAATCCCCAGGCAACCATAATGCCAGACCTACATACCACAATGCATTTGTAGGTGTCGGCAATCCGCGAAACCAGGGTGAAGGTGGCAATAAATTAAACGCAGCCAGTCGCCATGCGCTTGCCATAGGTATCAATACGCAAACGACGAGTGTTAGCCATCCCTCCGGCATCATCCGGTAAAATAAAATTGCCGGAGCTACCCCAAATGTGACCATATCAGCCAGTGAATCCAATTGCACGCCCAGGTCAGATGATTGATTCATTTTGCGAGCAACCCAACCATCAAAAACATCGAGCACTGCGCCTAGACAAATTAATCCCGCGGCAAACAGTAAATTATCACTGAGGATTGCAAAAAAACCGGCTCCCAGATTGCCGAGCGTAAACAAATCGGCGACTCTTATTCGATTCATTCGCACAAGGTAGGATGTTTCCCTGACTGAACTTTAACATTTGATATTACAAATAGGCATAATATTTGTCCTGATCCAAATGCGTCAACATCCGGACGAAAGGACTCATCCCCACTTACACACACCGGACAAGCCGCCTACTGCGACCCAATCCAACCTAAGCATGTTAGCCTGGTCGGAATGGGCTGTATTTCCGCACTTGCCCGACAAGCACTCTTCCTGTAGTTCATTCTATTAGGAAACCCAAAAACCCGTGTAATCCCATGCGCCAATTCCCCTTCCCGGGAACCGTCTTAACGGTTCTATTCATTGCTTTATGGCCTCTGCTTAGCCATGCGCAATGCAATCTCCAATGTATCCAGGGTCCTGTGAATATACCACTGGATCCCTCCTGCCAGGCTGTCGTCCAGGCCGCTCCGCTTTTAGGACCCGGCAACACCTGCCTCGGCCCATTTACTGTCCAGGTTTTTGATGCCAATGGCATTCCTATACCAGGCGATGTCCTGAATAGTTCGCACCTGTATGACACCCTCGTAGCCATTGTTACATTTATAGGGGTACCCATTCAGACGTGCACAACTACCGTCCGACCTATAGATGTCATACCGCCTTTGATTGCTAATCCTTGTCCGGCACAAAGTATCGCCTGTAACGCAGATACAAGTGTAGCTGCATTGCCTGGTCCGGCATTTGTAGACAACTGCGGTCCATTGATCATCACGACCTCGGATGTCATTCTCAGCGGCACTTGCCCTGTTACCCCCTGGCAAATCAATCGAACATTTATTGCTACGGATCAGGGCGGCAATTCGGTATCCTGTGTGCAATCAATAACCCTCAATTATCAGAACATTTTAAATATTACATGGCCAGGGAATATTACTTTGAATTGTGGTGGCAGTCCCTACAACCTGGATATAACCGGAAGGCCTATGTTGAATGGCAATCCACTTGAAAGCGGTCCATTTTGTGATTTTCAGATTACGTTCACGGATTCTGACATTCAACCACCGTTGGGTGGGACACGGATCATCAACAGGCACTGGGTAGCTACAAGCTGCACCGGCACTGTTTTAGAATTTGATCAGGTCATTACCGTTACAGATACAGAACTCCCAGTAATCACCTGCCCGGCTAATCTTACAGTTGAAAATACACCGGGTTTTTGCAATGTGAATATGCTCCTGCCACAAGCTACAGCCACCGATACCTGTACAGAAATTGTATTGATCACCATTAGCTCTGGCTTTGGTATTGGGCAAGGCCCACATATCATTCCTGTTGGAAATCATGTCATTACATACACTGCATTTGATGCCTTGAATAACACTGCATCATGTACCATGGTGCTCACTGTAATTGACGCTTCACCACCAACAGTAACCTGCCAAAATTTAAATCCGACGTTGCAACCCTCCGGCAATCTGACCCTCCCGGCGAGCAGCTTTATCTTTACCCAAAGTGATAATTGTGGCATTGTTTTGCGCCAGGTCCGTCGAAGCGATGGCCTACAACCTTTTGGCCCGGATGTGTCTTTTGACTGTGCTGATGCCGGTAATGCTGTCCCAATTACCATTCGAATTTTTGATGCGGCAGGAAATGTGGATAGCTGTCAGGCCATTGCAAATATTGCAGACAAAACACCACCTATTGTATTAGAGTGTCCGCAAAATCTGATGCTTGAATGCGATGATTTTACAGGCAATCCGGATGATTATGGTATGGCCACATTTACCGATGCCTGCGGTATCGCTTCACAAAGAGACACCTTTATCGATAATCGCGATAAATGTGGTGTAGGATTAATTGTCCGCACCTTCGAAGCGACCGATTTATCAGGAAATATCAGTACTTGTTCGCAAATATTGAATATCATCAATGGTAGTCCGCTCAGCGAGGATCTGATTACATGGCCGGAAGATTTCACCCAAATGGGATGTATTTCTTCCGAATTTTTACATCCGGACAGCTTGCAGGCACCTTACAATAAACCGATCGTAGACAACTCCGTCTGTTCCATTATTGCTATTGGCTATAAAGACGAAGTCCTGGTGGTTGCCAAGCCGGCCTGTTTCAAAATTCTCCGCACCTGGACTGTAGTAGATTGCTGCATCTGGGATCCGGCTGATCCGAATTCAGAGGGAATTTATACCCATACCCAGCTACTCAAGGTAATGGATAATGAACCGCCCGTCATTGATTGTCCGGATTTTCTGCCTGTATCCGTAGGGCCTAATTGTACAGTGATTTTTGCAAATCTACCCGACATCACTGCTGATGATTGTAATCCCCTGGTGAAAATTACAAATAATTCCCCGTTCTCTACCTCAAAAGGTCCAAATGCTTCAGGCAATTATCCTATTGGTTCGACACCAGTGACATTTACAGCCAACGATATGTGTGGCAATTTTTCCTTTTGTTATACCGAAGTTGTCGTATCCGATTTTTCGCCACCCACACCACAATGCCTGCATGGTCTTACCACGGATATTGGGTTTTGCGATGGGGAGGTCGTTGTGAAAATAAAGGCCGAATTTTTTAATCACCTGAGTTATGACAATTGTTCGCCACAAGGAAAATTAATTTTTTCCTTTTCCTCCGATACGTCCGATCAAACGATAATGTACACCTGTGAAAATCTGGATACAAATTATGTAGAAATGTGGGTGACCGATATGGATGGCAACCAGGATTTTTGCAAAACATATATTATTGTCCAGGACAACTTTGACCTATGTCCAGGGAATAAACCATCCTCACTTCAGGGAAATATTGTTTCACCGGAAGGCACTCCGCTTCCCGATATTAATGTTTTGTTGAGTGGCGCCAACAATATGTCGACAATAACCAACCCAAGTGGTCAATTTACATTTAATGGCTTGGAAGAAGGCAAGTCCTACCAGGTAAGTGCGGAAAAATCCGGCGACCCACTTATGGGCGTATCCACTTATGACCTGCTGCTCATCCAAAAACATTTGCTGGGCGTAAAAACAATAAAAGATGTGCATCTTCTCCTGGCAGCCGATGTAAATATGTCCGGAGCAATTTCAATTTCGGACATTATTCAACTTCGAAAATGGATTCTTGTACCACAAACGGATGTTTCTCCATTGAAATCATGGCGATTTCTAAATCCGGCTACACCCATGAACCCTATTGATCCATTCAGTACACCCAACATTGATTTGATTAACATCAATCCATTTAATGCAGATCTGACCAATGTAGACCTCATGGCATTCAAGGTAGGTGATATCAGTGGAGATGCTTTTGATCAGGGATTATGGCAATCCGAAGTACGCCATGCAGATGAACCATTGGAACTCATGTCAAACGACGTGCTGTTTAAAGCCGGCGAAGAAGTAGAATGGTTTATGGCTGCACATGATTTTCATCATATCCAATCCTTACAAATGGCTTTGGCCTGGGACCCCGAAGTGTTGCAATTTGCAGGAATCCAAACAGTAGACAACGAGCTAAATATGGATGTCAGCAACTTTGGATTGACCCAAACCCAGACGGGTTCACTTCGTCTGAGTTGGCACAATGCTTATGGCATGGATCTCCCACAGGATGCCCCTTTGTTCCGGGTTCGATTCACCAGTTTAAAAACAGGACGTCTCTCTGAATCAATTCGTATTGATTCCAAACAAATGCGGGCAGAAGCCGCCCGACTGGAGCTTCCGGGCATGGCCACATCGGATATACTTCAGGATATTCAGCTAACCTGGAGGGAAAATAATCCTCAAGCAGAAGATCAGTATGTATTGTATCAGAATAAACCTAATCCGTTCAGAGATATGACGATGATTGGATTTCGGATACCATTAGCTACTGAAATCACCTTGTCGCTCTTTACACCAGGTGGACAAACAATTACCGAATTCAGGGGCAAATATCCTCCGGGTTACCACGAAATCGCCGTGCCTGGTGAGTTACTGCCCCCCAATGGTCTCATTTTCTACAAGTTGGAAGGTCCGGGCTTTACGGAGACTAAAAAGATGATTCGCCAATAATAAAGCGGACACCATTAACAAACTATAGCCAATTCAAATGAACGCCTCAGGAATTCCTGGGGCGTTTTTTGCATTATAATGTCTGGCTATCAAGTATCATCTGTCGCCTTGAGCCCCGTAAACTACGGGTTTAACCGCTTTTTTTTCAGTCCTGGCACGAAAGCCGAGACAATACCCGCAAAATATATTCATCTTGTTGAATGTTTTCAAATCAGCTACTAAGACCTGGCCTTATTCTTTTCCTGTCAGTCCTTTCCATTTATAAAGTGGATGCACAAGCTGCAGCTTATAAAACACAAAAGGGCCTAATCGAATTTACATCCGATGCTTCCCTGGAACAAATCAGCGCAAAATCATCGGTATTACGCGGCATTCTTGACCCTGAAAAAAGGGCATTTGCATTTAGTGTGCCTGTGACCAGTTTTCAGGGGTTTAATAGTGCATTGCAAAGGGAACATTTTAATGAAAATTACCTTGAATCGGATCAATATCCCGAAGCCACATTCACTGGAAAAATTATTGAACAAATTGATTTTCTTTTACCTGGGGATTATACCATTAGAGCAAAAGGTAAACTAACCATACACGGTATCGTATCTGAACGCATCATTAAAAGCACGGTTAAGGTAAACAATAATGAAATCCGAATCACTTCAGATTTTTCGGTATTACTTGTAGACCATGGTATCCAAATACCTCGTGTGGTACACCAAAAAATAGCAGAGGAAATAAACGTTCATGTTTCTATGACCCTGAAAAAATAATGGCTAAAAAATGAAAATACACATGCCATTATTTCATTTATCTTTCAAGACTTTTTTCCTCGGATTAATTGCCACACTTGTCTTAACAGGACAGATCCTTTTGGCACAAGTACCGTTGTCCCGCATCCACACCTTACCAGATCCTTTCCGCAGGGAACCAATTGATGATATCATCCAGGCCCGCGACGGACACCTCTGGATCGGCACACGCAAAGGACTCATGTCCTTCGATGGATTGGAATTTAAAAGATATCCAGCATCAGACAGTTCAAGCAATACGGTCACGGCGATATTTGAAGATGAACACCAACAGATATGGGTAGGCTATAACAACGGGCATATTGATTTGCTGGAAAAAGGAGCAAAAAAGTTGCGTGGATTTACACCCGAGGAAGGATTGCCTACGGTTCCAATCACTGGTTTTGTTTCCGTAAGAAATAATTTATGGATCAGTACTTACGGTGAGGGAGCTTATATATGGACTGGAAAACGACTTTTTCAATTTGGTGAAGACGATGGTTTGTTAAGTGCTGATATTTACACTATCGCTACAGATAACTTGGGGAGAGTATGGGCCGGCAGTGACGCAGGCCTTGTGGAAATGCGATTCCATGCCGATTTTAAAAAAGAAGCAGTCACTATTGCGAAAAAAACATTCCCGGATCAAATAGTACGGGCAATTCTGCCAGATGCTGATGGCCAACTTTGGTTGGGATTTTTTGATGGCGGCATAGCCCTCTATAACCCGTCGACAGGTACGTCAATGATTCCTTTTTCAAATTGGTCGCATGGACCAATCCAGTCCCTTGCCTTATTTCCTGGAAGAGAACTTTGGATCGGCACGGACCAGCACGGCCTGTTGCGTTATGATATCGGGCTTAAAAGTATTAACCGAATTGATTGTTCTACTAAAAAACGGCAAAAAAAAATAAATGATTTGCTTGCAGATACCGAAGGGAATATTTGGTTTTCTACCCCTTCTGAAGGGCTGGTATCCATCACTGCAAAGATCAGAAAAGTGTCAGGTGATCCATATAATGTCCAGGCCATACTAGAAAATAAAGATGGGCAAGTTTGGGCAGGCACCCCGCAAGGTTTATTTCAACTAAAGTATGAACCGGAATGTGGCTGGACATGGCCCTCGACGCCAACCCATCTTATGGGGCATAATATTCTATGTGTAGGCGAAAGTCCGGATGGGGCAATCTGGGCGGGCACTTTCGGAGATGGTGTATTCCGACTAGACCGTAAGGATGGCAGTATTTTGCACCTGACAGAAAATGATGGCTTGACTAACGGAAACATTTTATCGCTGCATATTTCAAAAGAAAAAATTTGGCTAACAACACTAGGTGGTGTGTCGCAATTAGCCTGGCATTTTATAAAAGGAAAAAAAAATACCATTTATAATCTGTCAAATAAAGAAGGTGTATCCAGCCAATTTATTTACTGTTCATATCAGACAAAAAATGATCATTTTTGGTTTGGAACCGACGGCAACGGGTTGGTCCGCCTTGATCCGCAAGGGGCCATAGAAACATATACACAAGTAGCTGACAAGCCCCTGCACAGTGTTTATGCAATCATTGAAGACGACAGAGGACATCTGTGGATATGCTCGCCAGATAGAGGCATATTGGAATTTGATGGAAAGACCTTTTCCACATTATTGTTAAAATCCGGCTTGGCCAGCACCGGGATAATGGGGCTATCCAAAGATATTTATGGTAATATTATTATTCCTTATCCCGCAGGAATAGCCATCCTTAATCCAGCTACACGACATTTAATTTATTATGACAAAGGTGTTGGCTTGGATGAGTTTATGCCAAATTTAAATGCACTTTCCAGTAATAAATCAGGTACGATATGGATGGGTGGTGATAACGGCCTATATAGTTATAACACGCTCCTCCAATCACCACAAATTCATCCCAAAACAGTTATTTTAGATTTTAGCTTATTGGATGGCCGGTCCATAGGTGTTGGCGAACGATTACCCGCGAACGAAAATTATCTTCGTTTTCATTTTTCTGGGCTTTGGTACACCAACCCGGATAAAGTGAGATACAGATACAAATTGGTAGGTTACGACAGGGATTGGAAGGAGACACGTGACCGCCAGGTCATTTACTCTAATTTGCCAAAAGGCAGCTATGAACTTCACATCCAATCTTCTGAAAATGAAATATTTACAGATGAGCCGGTAGTTGTTGTACCTTTTTCAATCGCTGCACCATGGTATTTGCAATGGTGGTTTTTATCCCTAATCCTACTTTCCGTTGTTGGTACAATTTACCTGGTAATCCAGTCTCGAGAACGCCGCATTTCAAAAGAAGCTAAAATCAGAAGAGAACGTGTCGAAATGCAGCTTGAAATATTAAAGAGCCAAATCAATCCTCATTTTCTATTTAATAGCTTTAATAGCCTGCTGGCAGTGATCGAAAAGGATCCAAAAGAAGCTATCCATTATGTCGAAGAACTCTCTGCATTCTTTCGCTTTATTCTCGCTTACCGCGAAAAAGAACTTATTCCCCTTTTCGAGGAAATCCTTGTTATACAACACTATGGCAAACTATTAAAACGCCGATTTGGAAATGCGCTAAATTTAATGATCGAATTGGATGATACGGAAGGATTTGTAGTGCCACTCACTTTACAACTCTTAGTAGAAAATGCCGTCAAACACAATGTGGCTTCCCGATCAAAGCCACTTACCGTGCGGATTTATCGAAATGAGGCTGCTTTGATTATTGAAAATAATCGACAAATCAAAAACATTTCCGAACCTTCAACAGGCATTGGACTCCAAAATCTTGATAGCCAGTATAAACTACTTTGTGGGCGTTCGGTGAGCGTAAATCAATCAGGGGACTCATTTCGTGTCACCGTACCTTTAATTTTAAATGGATGAATGCACTTCAGGTTTTAATTATCGAAGATGAAATTACCGCAGCAGAACGGCTTCGGGACATGTTGCTCCGGGAAGATCCCAGCCTCAACATATTGGATATTCTCGATAGTGTCGAATCCAGTGTGACATTTCTTCAGGATCAAAACCCGGACCTGATTTTCATGGATGTCCAGCTCGCAGATGGTATTTGTTTTAGTATTTTTGATGCCGTTACGATTACTTGTCCTATAGTATTTACGACAGCTTATGATGCGTATGCATTAAAAGCATTTCGGGTGCAGGCACTGGACTACCTGCTCAAGCCTCTCAAGGCAGAGGAACTTGCTCAAGCACTCAAGCGAGCAAAAGCCACCCAAAAACCCAATTTACCTGATCCGCTCCAGATACAAGCGATTCTTAAAGGTCAACCCGGCCATGATTTTAGAGAACGGTTTCTTGTGCGCTTAGGAGCAACCATCCGCGTGGTGGAAGTGGCCGACATAGCCTATGCTTATACCGAACAAAAATCAGTCTTTGTAATGACTCGGATCGGGCGTCGCTTCCCGCTGGATATCACCCTGGAACAATTAGAAAAGCAATTGGATCCGACCATTTTTTTTCGGCTAAATAGACAATTTATTATCCACATTCATGCCATCAAGGAAATGCATATGCATAGCAAAGCACGGATAAAAGTAATCGCGGAGCCCCCCGCGCCTTCAGAAATCATTGTGAGCACTGAGCGGTCTGCTCAGTTTAAACATTGGCTGGCTGGTGATCCTCAACAACCTGAGTAGACAAAATTGCGGGTTCACACTACCCTATTTCCTGTTCAGTCAGAACTATTTTATAAGGAGGATAGAACAACTTACTTTTGAACCATGATGATTCAAAAATCCATTCGATTAGCCGGGACTTTCATCGTCCTATTGGGGCTCAACCTTTTACTCCACTCCGGATGTAAACATACCCCTGTGATCGACATGACAATGCCTCCTGATGACACAACCACTGTCGTACCCATAGGCATACCGTGTAGTCCGGACTCCGTTTATTTCAGTCTGCAAATATTACCCATCCTGGTGTCAAACTGTGCAATGGACAATTGCCATTCCAACAATAACCCTGAGGAAGGAGTCAATCTCACCTCATACAGCAAGGTCATGGCGACTGCAGATATCAAACCCGGCCAACTGAAAGGTGACTTGTGGGAAGCCATCAATGAAACGGACCCTAAAAAACGGATGCCTGAACCGCCAAGAGCACCTCTTTCTACTGAACAGTTAGAACTTATTCGGAAATGGATCCAGCAAGGGGCCCTGGACAAAACCTGCGATGCAGATGCGAATGGGTGCTCTACGATAAATATGTCGTTTGCCCAACATATCATGCCCCTCTTAAAAAATGTCTGCACGGGATGCCATAGCGGATCAAGTGCATCTGGTAACATAAATCTAAGTACTTTTGAAGGTGTTTCAGCATTAGCAGCCAACGGGCGGCTGACGGGTGCAATAAAAAAACGCCCCGGCTACACCGCAATGCCTCCGGCAGGCAATGCTTTATCTCCTTGTAACGTTGATAAAATCGAAGCCTGGATAGCCCAGGGCATAAAAAACAATTAATGACTATGACTATTTTACGTTTCATTGCCATTTCATTACTCTTTACACTGACAAGTACTTTTTGGTCAGGATGTTATTATGACAATGAAGAGGAACTCTATCCTTTTGAAAGCTGTGAAACAACCAATATGTCATTCGCAGTAAATATTTTACCCTTGTTTAACCAAAACTGCAATGTATGCCACGCCACGAGTCAGGCACAAGGAAATGTCATTCTCGATACACATGCGGAGGTAAAAAAACAAGTGGATGCTGTGCGACTGCTGGGTGCTATTCGCCACGAAGTCGGATTTAGTGCCATGCCCCAAGGCCAGCCACAACTCACTCCATGCGCCATTGATAAAATAGCATCATGGGTTGCAGCCGGAGCACCTAATAATTAACCCAAAAGAATAAACAATGAAAAAGATCCTGATTATTGTCGCTGCACTTGGGCTTATTGGTGGGGCTATAGGATTTTACCTGTACAATAAGCCGGTAGAAAGTATGTCCGGAATAAAGGCGGAAATACGTATTCCCGCAACGGAATTATATACTGCATTTGAAACCGACGAGGCGAATGCCACAACACAGTATATTGGCAAAGTGCTGGAAGTCCAAGGCACATTAATGGCAGTCGAACAAAGTGACCAGGGGGGAACAAGCCTGATTTTGGAAGCTGGTGGAATGATGGGTGGCGTGGTATGCCGTCTTGATTCTGCGGCTACTTTTAATTCTTTAACAGTTCTGCCAGGCCAATCCGTGACACTCCGAGGAGAATGCACGGGCAAAATAATGGATGTTGAATTGGCACGTTGTGTACTTATTTCAAACAATTAAAAATCGAACTTATGAAAAAGATGATCTTTGCCGCACTGCTACTTTCCGGACTTGGTATCCAGGCGCAGGCGCAAACGCAAAAATATTTTACCCGTGATGGTAAAATCCAATTTTCGGCCAGTACGCCGATGGAAAAAATTGATGCTACCAGCAAGGGCACCACAGCCGTTGTTGATGCCGCTTCTGGCGCAATTGAATTTGCTGTTCTCGTTAAAGGCTTCCTCTTTGAACGCGCCTTGATGCAGGAGCATTTCAATGAAAATTATTTGGAATCAGACAAATTTCCAAAAGCGACATTTAAAGGCAAAATCCAGGAATCGACATCCGTAAAATGGACAAAAGATGGTGACTACCCGGTCAAAGTGAAAGGTACGCTTACCATTCATGGTGTATCCCGGGAAGTAACCACAGATGCACGGATTTCAGTAAAAGGTGGAAAGATTTTAGCTACTACTAAATTTGACGTAGCCGTTGCGGATTACAATATCAAGATACCTTCTGTTGTAGCTGACAAGGTTGCCCGAATTGTAACAATTACAGTTGAAGCCGGATTATCTGAATTGAAAAAATAATTGGTATGAAAACACCCTTAGCTGCTTTTTTTGGTTTGCTTATTAGTTTTTTTGTCATTGCTCCTTTAGGTGCACAAGAGGATGATTTACTAGCACTGCTGGGAGAAGAAAAAACGACAAATTATGTAACGGCCAGTTTTAAAACAAACAGGGTGATCAATGGTCATAGCCTTGAGAATACACATGCAGGTGTGCTGGATTTCAAAATCGGCCATCGCTTTGGAATGCTCAACCAGGGTGTATATGACCTCTTTGGTTTGGATAATGCAACGATTCGCCTTGGCCTTGATTATGGCATTACCAACCGTTTTCAGATTGGTGTAGGCCGTAGTACTTACCAAAAGATGCTGGATGGCTATGCCAAATATCGGATCCTCCGACAAAGCACAGGAAATGTAAATATGCCCATTTCATTGACGGCTGTGGCCGGCATTTATGTCAATACATTAAAATGGGCCAACCCGGACCGGGAAAATTATTTTTCGTCACGAATGAGCTATACCTGGCAACTAATACTTGGCCGCAAATTTAATGATTGGATTACTGTCCAGTTGACACCCACTTTGATCCACCGTAACCTGGTTGGTACCCTGGCTGAAGAAAATGATGTTTATGCTGTGGGGATTGGTATTCGACAAAGGCTGAGTCGACGTGTCACACTAAATGCAGAGTACACCTATGTGTTACCTGACCAAATCCTCTCGCGTTATCAAAATGCAATCAGTGTCGGCCTGGATATTGAAACAGGAGGGCATGTGTTCCAATTGCACCTAACAAACGCAACGGCAATGACGGAACCAGGGTTTATCACAGAGACCACAGGCGATTGGATGGACGGCGGTATTCATTTTGGATTTAATATCAGTCGGGTATTTACCATCATAAAACCCAAAATCTAAAAATTGATCAGATCGTGTTGGTAACGGTGGATTTGATCTACATTTACACCGTCATTCTAATCATATGCACCGCTCACGCCTTCGCAAAATCAGGAAACTGCTTAGCGAACTTAGTCAAAGTTTAACGCTTTCCGTATTAAAAATACCGATGTGGCTGGCAATGATAACATTGCTGGCCATTTTATTTGAAATTGGACTGGCAATTCCTTCTTCATCTCTCCCTATCAGTGTGCCTTTGTTTGCCCGCCTGACGATGTTTGCTGGCATAATATCCCTGGGTAGGAAGTACTATTTAGTCGTGGAGCGTCCTCCTTTCAAAGTGTGGTTTTTTGACGGGGGCTATGTGCTCTTCCTTTTATTGATAATGATTTTGGGTGTTCCGGATGCTGTAAATACGATTATTTACAGGATGGGCATGTACCTGGGTGTAGTTTTAGTTTTTATCCGGGAATTTTCCACAATCCGCATTGTGTTCAAAAGGCGTTATCTTAATCCAGCCCAGCTTTTTATTTCAAGCTTTTTTATTTTGGTGTTATTAGGCACTATGCTCCTTATGTTACCCAATGCCACCGGCTCAGGAATCCGTTTTATAGATGCCCTATTCACTTCTACTAGTGCAGTGTGTGTGACCGGATTGGCCGTAGTAGATACAGGCACACATTTTACTTTATTAGGCCAATCTATCCTTATCCTTTTGATGCAGGTAGGTGGTATTGGCATAATGACGTTTACCAGTTATTTTGCTTACTTCTTTAGAGGGAGTTCGTCCTATGAAAATCACCTGGTATTAAATGATATGACCAATACCAAGGAAATCTCCCAGGCCTTCAGCACATTATATAAAATCATCCTTTTGACATTTCTTATAGAAGGAATCGGGGGGGTACTCATTTATTTGTCACTGGACCAAAAGCTTATACCTATTTGGGGAGACCGGGTATTTTTTTCCCTCTTTCATGCTGTTAGTGGCTTCTGCAATGCCGGCTTTTCCACGCTCAAAAACGGCCTCTATGAGACAGGCTACCGGCATAACTATTCGCTTCAACTGATTACAGCTTTTTTATTAATTTTAGGTGGTATAGGCTTTTCTATCCTTTTCAATTTATGGAAATATGTCAAGTATCTAGTCATTAATTCGTTTATTGCAATAAAAACAGGTAACAAACGGGTACATAGACCCTGGGTTATTACCATTAACTCCAGAATTGTAATTATAACATCACTGATACTTCTTATCTCGGGTACTTTTCTCTTCTACATTTTTGAATACAACAATACTCTCGCGGAGCATAGTGGTTACGGGAAGTTGGTAACTGCTTTTTTTAGTGCTGCATCCCCCCGAACAGCAGGTTTCAATGCCATTGATATGGCTGCAATGTCATTTCCTACGGTTATGATTGTCATATTCCTTATGTGGATAGGTGCTTCACCGGGTTCTACAGGTGGCGGTATTAAAACAAGTACGCTGGCTATAGCAACATTGAATTTTATTAGCATTGCCCGTGGTAAAGAACGATTGGAGGTGTTTCGCAGAGAAATAGCCGAAACTTCATTACGTCGTGCATTTGCTATGATTTCACTCTCTTTGATTGCAATCGGAATGTCTGTATTTTTTATTACTATTTTTGATGAAAAACAAAATTTACTTCACATCGCATTTGAATGTTTTTCTGCGTTTAGCACCGTGGGGCTAAGTCTCGGAATTACAGCAGCTTTAAGTGATGCCAGTAAACTGGTATTAATCATTACAATGTTTGTTGGCAGGGTCAGTATGCTGACTATCCTCATCGCCGTATTTCGTAAAGCGCGCCAAATCAGATACAAATATCCAACAGAAGAAATTCTCATCAACTAAACTAGCTTCTCCATGAAATTTCTTATTCTAGGCCTCGGAAATTTTGGCTCTTCACTAGCCATGAAATTAACTATATTAGGTCATGAGGTAATCGGTGTTGACACCAATATGAGCAAGGTAGAGTCACTGAAAGAAAGACTCACCCACACCATATGCCTCGATTGTTCAGACCCAATGGCTGTTTCGATCTTGCCCATCAGTGAAACGGATATTGCTATTGTTGCAATAGGCGAAGATGAAGGTGCCAATATCATGGCGACTGCACTCATGAAACAATTAGGTGCTCGACGCCTAATTAGTCGTGCAGTCTCACCTTTGCATGAAACTGTCCTTGAAGCAATGGGTGTTGATGAGATCGTTCATCCTGAAGAAGAAACAGCTGACCGGTGGGCTAAAAAATTGGATATTAAAGGTATTATTGACTCGTTTGCCGTTTCCGTAGTTTATAATATTGTTGAAGCCAAAGCACCGGAGAAGTATGTCGGCAGATCATTAAAAGAGATCGGATTCCGCAGAAATCATAATGTATTGGTATTGACAACGATTAAATATGTCGAAGAAAAAAGTGCCCTTGGAAATATTAGACGTATCCAACAAGTCCAGGGAGTCATTTCTTCGCAAACAATTATTGAAAAAGATGACATCCTGGTTATTTATGGTGATATAAAAGACATCAAAAAGATATTGGAACTCTAATAACTTAGCGTTAAGCAAATTGAAGTTTATTGTTCACGTATCTATTTGATCGAATATGCGAACTATTTATACGTTACTCCTTACCTTGTCTTTCGGACTAAATAGCATCCTCGCCCAGGATATTCCACCCCACCGAAGAACATCATGGGTCAATGCCGGTCTTGACCAAACATTTTACTATTCAAAAACGGTAGTCCTTACCGATTTCAATGCGGATACTACCGGAGCTTCTTCAAATGATTTGGCCCTGGAAACAGCTATTCAATCACTTGACGGTCCGGGCCGAATATTATTCCCGCCAGGTAAATATTTGTTTTTACAATCTATTTCGCTGCCCGACTCGATTGTTATGGAAGGCACTACAGATCCTTTTACCAATTCACCAATTTCTTATTTATTATGCTCACCCGGCAACAATAAGGATGGCATTCAACTGGTGGGAAAAGAAGTTGACTCAGGCTTCAAACCAAGTTCTCCTCCTGTACAGGGCGATGCTTTTATCCTGTTAGAACCATTTCATTCCTTTATAATCGGTGATATCATTCGACTCCATGCTATGGATGACAGCCTTTTGGTCAATAATTCTTGGGCTTATCACACCACCGGACAAATAACATCCATTACTGCGATAGTAGAGGACACACTCTTTCTAGAAGAACCCCTTCGAAGGAGTTACGATCCGAAACTGTTACCTCATATCTATCATGTAATCCCACGACAACAAGTACATATTAAATGTTTTCAAATAGAACGACTTGATTCTACGCTATCTCAGTCAGCCAATATTTCATTTACTCATGCCCGAAATTGTAGCGTCCGAGGTGTTTCAAGCGCCCTGTGCAACTTTGCACATATTGATATCCGATCCTCCTCACGTATTACTGTAGATTACTCCTTTTTTACAAATGCATTTAATTTTGGTGGAGGCGGCAAAGCATATGGTGTTGTATTGCAAGCAGGTTCATCTTCCTGTTATATTCATGCCAATAATTTCAAACAATTAAGACATAGTATATTATTACAATCAGGAGCGAACGGAAATGTTATTGCCTATAATCATTCTACCACACCCTATTGGACGGGCACCTTTTTGCCTGCTGATGCCGCAGGAGATGTGGTTTTACATGGCAATTATCCGTACATGAATCTATTCGAAGGAAATATGGTTCAAAATATAGTGATTGATAATAGCCATGGAATGAATGGTCCATACAATACTTTTTTCAGGAACAGGGCCGCTTTATATGGCATTTTTATGAATACTGGACCGGCTTCAAATCAACAAAATTTTATTGGCAATCAAGTTACTAATACTACTTCGCCCTTTTATGGATTGTTCAGTTTACAAGGATTGGATCACTACGTATTTGGTAATATGATCAAAGGCTCCATTCTGCCAAATGGTACCAGCGAACCTACCAATTTGACCTTGTTCGACTATCCGTTTAATTCATATTATGAAAATATAACACAAATCCCTCCGCTTCAAGTTGATAATTGGACTTCATCCGATCCACTCATTGAAGCTGCGCATCGCGCACTGACACTTACGCCCACTCCAGCCATTTGTGAATTACCCAGCTATGAGATCTCTTCCCCTATTAACACCTTTTTCCCTGATGAATGGCATGTCTTTCCAAATCCTGTTCAGCATGAACTATTTGTTCGAAATCCTTCGACGTCGACAAAACAACCGCTTGTGTTTAAGGTCTACAATATTGCTGGTATAGAAGTCATGGGAGGAATTATCCCTGCTATGGATGGAAGACTTAATGTAGAACATTTAGCTCCCGGGTATTATTGGCTCGCCTTTGAAGAACCTTTTCAAAAACGGATCCCCTTGGTTAAAATCGGCTATTAAACAGCATTTGAATAGCAATGATCTCATGAAGTAACCCATTTCTAAAATAGGGTTAACAACCCTCGTAGTCAAACGATGGTCTATCCACAAGGGGCATGAATTGTCAAAAAAGTCGAAAACACTCCAAATAGCATGAATTAAAAAAGGCGCACCGGAATGAACCAGAGCGCCTTTATATTTTGCTTTGAATAGAAAACTATTCCTCTTCGCTGGAAGGTGAAATTGTTGAAGCTGCGGCTGCGGTGGTCACTGCTGCTCCAGCCGTAGCTGCTACAGCAATAGTATCACCACCGGATTTTTTAGCGCCCCGACGTGTACGTTTTTTCTTGGTAGATGAAGCATCACTACCATCCTTCGTATAAGACGTATTAAAATCGACAAATTCAATCATGGCCATATCAGCGGCATCACCACGACGAAATCCCGTCTTAATGATACGCAAATAACCACCTGGACGATCACCAACACGTTCGGCGATTACGCCAAACAATTCTTTGATACTTTCCTTGTCCTGCAGATAAGAGAAAACAACACGGCGATTGTGGGTCGTATTATCTTTTGCTTTAGTAATCAGTGGCTCCAGATGCACACGTAATGCTTTTGCTTTTGCCAGTGTTGTGTTAATCCGCTTATGTTCAATGATTGCCTTGCTCAGGTTTTTCATTAAGGCTCTGCGGTGGCCGGTTTTCCGACCAAGATTGTTTACCTTATCACCGTGTCTCATATCAAAAAATTTAGCTTCGCAACATCGGAGCGTTAAAGCTCATAACGATTATTGCAGGTTAGTAAAAATGATTTTTTATTCTTCGTCCAACTTGTATTTGGCAACGTCCATGCCAAAGGTCAGACCTTTGTCCTGGAGAAGTTCTTCGATCTCAACCAGTGATTTTTTGCCGAAGTTTCTGAATTTAAGCAGTTCGTGCATATCATAATGCACTAATTCTGCAAGGGAGTTGATTTTAGCTGCTTTGAGACAGTTATAAGCGCGCACACTTAACTCAAGATCCTCCAGGGAAGTCTTCAGTAATTTGCGCATATGCAATACTTGTTCATCAACAACTTTTTCTTCGGTTTTGCCACTTTCGTCAAATGTGATGTTTTCATCACTCACAAGCATCAGATGTTGAATCAAAATCCGTGCTGCGTCTTTTACAGCTGATTCGGGATGAATGGTGCCGTCGGTCTTGAGATGCAATGTCAACATTTCATAGTCCGTCCGTTGACCTACACGGGTATTTGAAACCTGATAAGATACATTTTTGATCGGCGTGTAAATAGCGTCCACTGGAATGACACCAATTTGTGCATCCTTCGTGAGGTTCTCATCAGCCGGCACGTAACCCCGACCTTTAGTGATCGTCAATTCGATTTCCAATGTAACAAAAGGTTCCATATTACAGATGACCAACTCGGGGTTCATCACAGAGAATACATTGGTATACTGCTCGATATCACCCGCAGTAAATTGTTCTTTACCACTGATGGTCAAATAAACTTTTTCAGAAACTGACTGATCATCTTTGAGATTATGTTTCAGTCGGATTTGTTTTACATTAAGGATAATCTCAATGATATCTTCCACAACACCTTTGATGGTGGAAAATTCATGATCTATGCCGCCAATGCGTATCGCTGAAATGGCGTAACCAGTAAGGGAAGACAAAAGTACCCGACGAAGTGAATTGCCAATGGTTTGGCCAAAGCCGGGTTCTAATGGCTTAAATTCAAAAACTCCTTCGAAGTCATTAGCCTTCTGAAGGAGAATTTTATCGGGTTGTTGAAAATCAAGAATATTCATAAAAGGCGAAATAATTGGGGGGGAAAGAATGCAGTTTACCACCATGCACGAAAGGACAGCAAGCTGTCCTTTCGCTATTATGATTCGAATTACTTCGAGTAAAGTTCAACGATCAATTGTTCATTGATACGCTCTGGAATGGCATCACGCTCCGGGTATTCGAGGAACTTGCCTTCCAGTTTGTCTGGATTCCACTCAAGCCAGGGGTACTTACGCACCTCCGCTTTGGAAGAAGCAGCATTATTTTGGATAACCTCCATGCCCTTTGATTTACCGCGGACAGAAACAACGTCACCAGGGCGCAACTGACAGGAAGGAATATTGGTTACGACACCATTTACAAGGATGTGTTTATGTCCTACAAGCTGACGTGCACCACGGCGTGTGTTAGAAAGGCCTAAACGATATACCGTATTATCCAGACGAGCTTCCAGCAACTGGAGCAATACTTCACCAGTAACGCCCTTTTTCTTTGTTGCGGCTACAAACGTATTCCGGAATTGGCGCTCAAGTACACCATAGGTATATTTGGCTTTTTGCTTTTCCATGAGCTGGTTAGCATATTCCGACTTTTGTTTACGTCTACGGGATGGGCCGTGTTGACCAGGTCCATATTTGCGACGCTCAAACGCCTTGTCATAACCGAAAATGGGCTCCCCGAAGGATCTTGCTTTTTTAGTAGCTGGCCCCGTGTATCTTGCCATAATTTCTTACTTGTAACGAATAGCAATAAGTGATTAAACGCGACGACGTTTTGGTGGACGACAGCCGTTGTGCGGAATAGGGGTGACGTCTCGAATCGTTGTAACACGAATACCAGAACCATCGATACCCCGGATAGCCGCTTCACGACCAGCACCTGGGCCCTTAACAAACACCTCTACATGCCGCATCCCTGCCTCATAGGCCGTTTGTGCTGCACCGTTTGCTGCCATTTGAGCAGCATAAGGGGTATTTTTCTTGGAACCCTTGAACCCCGCTTTACCTGCGGAAGCCCATGATACCACCTGTCCCTGTTTATTAGTTAGGGAGATGATGATATTGTTGAACGTAGCTTGAATATAAACCAAACCTTCCGGTTCGACTTTTACTTTACGTTTTTTGACCTTCTTTGTCGCTTTTGCCATAATCTAAAGACAATTATCAATTATTTAGTCGCCTTTTTCTTGTTGGCAACAGTTTTACGTTTTCCTTTCCGTGTACGGGCATTTGTTTTTGTCCGTTGGCCATTGACAGGTAATCCCTTCCTGTGGCGAAGCCCACGATAGCAGGCTATATCCATCAATCGTTTGATGCTGAGCTGCACCTCCGACCGGAGTTCACCTTCAACTTTAAACTCATTTTGGATCATACCGGAGATAATACGGACATTTTCATCTGTCCACTCCTGGATCTTTACCTCTTCACTGATCCCAGCTCTTTCCAAAAGAACTGAAGCCGTGGAACGACCAATCCCATATATATAAGTAAGGCCTATTACGCCTCGCTTATTTCTTGGTAAATCAACACCTGCAATCCGTGCCATACGTTATAAGTTAAAAGACAGAGATTAACCCTGCCGTTGTTTAAACTTAGGGTTCTTCTTGTTAATAATGTAAAGCTTTCCATGCCGACGTACTATCTTACAGTCGACCGAACGCTTTTTAATTGATGCCCGTACTTTCATCGTACTCTTTTTTTCCGTTATTTGTAACGATAAATAATTCGTCCACGAGTTAGGTCGTAGGGCGACATTTCTACCGATACCTTATCCCCAGGAAGAATTCGGATGTAGTGCATTCGCATCTTACCCGAGATCGTCGCGAGGATCAGGTGATTATTCTCCAATCGGACTCGAAACATCGCATTGGAAAGTGATTCCTCGATGGTTCCGTCCAGTTTTATTAAGTCCTTTTTAGCCATACCCTGATTTGGGAGTGCAAATATCTAACTTTTTGTTGACATTTCCGACAACTCCTTATTTTCAGCGATTGCTTCTTCAATCATCCGGTGATCAGAAAGGGGTTCAGGCCCTGTTGCAAGCACCACAATCGTGTGCTCGAAATGGGCTGAAGGCTTTCGGTCTCGTGTTATTACCGTCCACCCGTCCTGCAATTGGCGTACTTGTCGTGTTCCCATATTGATCATCGGCTCAATGGCAATTACCAATCCTTCCTTGATCATTGGACCGCGTCCACGCTTACCAAAATTCGGAACCTCCGGCTCTTCATGTAGATTTCTTCCAACCCCATGACCAACCAATTCCCGGACCACACCATAACTATGCTTTCGCTCAGCATGGTCCTGTATCACACTTCCGATATCACCAATCCGATTTCCTGCCCGCGCTTCAGCAATGCCCAAATAAAGACACTCCTTAGTAACTTCTAGCAGTCGGCGAACTTCTTCGGCAACATCACCTACCATATAAGTATAGGCAGCATCACCATAGTAGCCTTTCCAAAGTACACCACAGTCCACAGAAACAACATCACCTTCACGAAAAGGCTTGTCATTTGGAATGCCATGTACAATGGTTTCATTTACCGAAACACAAAGTGTACCCGGGAATCCCCGATAACCTTTGAATGCTGGTAAAGCGCCATGATCACGAATCAGACTTTCCGCTTCCTTATCAATTTGCAAACCCGTCATTCCGGGTTTGAGTATGCTCGCCACATGGGCGTGCGCTTTAGAAACCAGCAAACAACTTTGCCGGATCAATTCAATTTCTTCTGCCGTTTTGTAATAAATCATTGGCTTTAGCAGTCCTGGGAATGTTAAATGCTGGAGCCAATTGGCGCCATGCCTCCACTTCTTCCCTTCAACTTGCCTGATTTAACCAAACCGTCATATTTCCGCATCAACAAATAGCTTTCAATTTGCTGCAACGTATCTAAAACAACACCTACCAGGATCAATAAAGATGTACCACCAAAAAATAAGGCGAAACCCTGGTTTATACCCAGTGCCACAGCAAATGCAGGGAATATGGCGATAAAACCAAGAAATATAGATCCGGGAAATGTAATCCTTGTTGTAATGGAATCAATGAACTCCGCCGTACTACTTCCTGGTTTGATACCCGGAATAAATGCGTTCTGACGTTTCAGGTATTCTGCATACTGTTGAGGGTTTACCAGAAGCGCTGTATAAACATAGGTGAATATGACCACTAAAAGGAAGTACATAATGTTATAAGGAGCACTGGTAAAATCATTAAGTGCACGAAGCCATCCACTGGAAGCCACCTCTGCATCACCACCTGAAAGATATTGTACAGCTGTAGCAGGCAGGAACATAATGGCTTGGGCAAAAATGATAGGCATTACACCAGCACCATTGACCTTAAGAGGGATATAATCACGAGCTCCGACTGCTGGAATGTTCGCATCGCCACGACCAACCATTCGCTTAGCAAATTGCACAGGAATTCGACGCACCGCCTGTACTATAGCGACAGTAACCAGCACGATAAAGAATAAAAGTGCCAATTCCATAGCGAAAAGCAGGAGTTTGCCACCACCAAAAGCAGACTGGAACTCCAGAATAAGTGCGCTTGGAAGCGTAGCAATGATCCCCACCATAATGAGCAGAGAAATACCGTTTCCAATCCCTTTATCAGTAATCCGTTCACCAATCCACATTGCGAAAACAGTACCTGCGGCAAGAACAATTATGTTCCCAAAGAAGAACAATTTGACACTCATAGCCGGATCAACAGCATTTACACTAGTCAGATAGGTTAGATAAGCACCACCTTGAACCATTGTAATGGCAAGTGTCAACAGACGTGTGATCTGGTTGAGCTTACGACGTCCTGACTCCCCTTCTTTCTGCTGTAGTCGCTGAAAATAAGGTACCGCAAAACCAAGAAGCTGAACAATGATGGAAGCCGTGATGTAAGGCATTACACCTAATGCAAAAATAGCTGCATTTTGGAACGCACCCCCAGTGAATATATTAATTAATCCTATGAGATCATTTGCATTACCGCCACCGCCAACAGCAGCTTTCAGCGCCCCGGGAATTACACCAGGAAGCAGAATATGTGAACCAAGGCGAAAAGCAAACAACAAGGCAAGGGTGAACAAGATCCTGTCACGCAGTTCCTTGATCTTCCAGATATTTTGAATGGTAGTGATCAGTCCTTTCATGATGCAGGATTATACGAGTTGAACAGAGCCGCCCAAACCTTCGATGGCAGCCTGAGCTTTTGCAGAAATGGCATGAACCTGAAGGTGGCACTTGCTTTTCAGTTCGCCGTTAGCAAGAATCTTCACACGATCCGAACGCTTGATAACATGGTGCACTGCCAATGTTTCCACATCAATAATGGTCAACTGATGTTTTTCGATGAGATCCTGGAGACGGGCAAGATTAACAGCCACATATTCAACGCGGTTGATATTTGTGAAACCACGTTTTGGCAAGCGGCGTTGCATAGGCATTTGACCGCCTTCAAAGTGACGCTTTTCCTTGTGACCTGCACGAGATTTGTCCCCCTTGTGACCTTTGGTAGAGGTGCCACCCTTACCAGAGCCTTGTCCACGCGCAATACGCTTGGAGGATTTGACTGCACCCTTTGCGGGTTTTATAGTGTGTAATTCCATGTCTGCTGACAAGAGTTAATACGTGATCAGATTTCCTCGATTAGGAGGAGGTGTTTTACTTTTTCAACCATACCCATTACTTGGGGAGTGGCTTCATGTTCAGCAGTGTTGCTGATTTTCCTAAGACCAAGAGCAATCAAGGTTGCTTTCTGCCGTTCCGGACGATCGATAGCGCTGCGGACTTGTTTTATGCGTATTCTTTTCATGACGTTTTCTTCTTCTGGCAAAAACTATGCTCAACCGTGAAAAATCAGATCTAATTTAACATTGCGTTGTCTGGCAACATCATAAGGCGTGCGCAATTTGGACAATGCATCCAATGTTGCCTTAATTACGTTATGCGGATTTGATGAACCATGTGATTTAGCTAGTACGTTGTGAATGCCCGCACTTTCTAATACTGCACGCATAGCACCACCAGCTATAACACCTGTACCGTCAGATGCTGGTTTGATAAGCACACGACCAGCACCAAATTTTCCCTTTTGGGCATGTGGTATTGTGCCTTTCAAAATGGGCACCTTGATGAGGTCTTTTTTAGCATCGTCGACGGCCTTGGCAATTGCCTCGGAGACGTCTCTTGCTTTACCCAATCCATAACCAACTGTTCCATTTCCGTCACCAACGACGACAACGGCAGCAAAGCTGAATGTTCGACCACCCTTCGTTACTTTAGCAACCCTGTTAAGGGCAACCATTTTCTCTTTGAGTTCCGTATCGGTAGCTTTTACCCTGTTAACCTGTTTCTTAGTCATTTGCTGTGATGCCTGATTAGCTTAGAAATTAAGACCGCCCTCGCGTGCCCCTTCGGCAAGCGCTTTGATACGCCCGTGATATAAATAACCGGACCGGTCAAATACAACCAATTCGATATTAGCTTCCTTTGCACGCTCGGCTAGAAGTTTTCCAACCTGCCGGGCTTGCTCCGATTTATTGGCACTGCGATCTATCGCAGCATCACGTGAGGACGCTGCTACCAACGTGTGACCATTAAGATCATCGATGATCTGCCCGTATATTTGGAGATTGCTTCGGAAGATAGAGATACGAGGACGTTGTTCGGTACCCCGGATCGTATGTCGAATTCGCTGATGAATCCGATGTCTCCGCTTTTCTTTTTGGAACTTCATAATCGCAATAAATTCAGATAATACCCTTATTTTTTCTTAGCACCTGCTTTACCAGCCTTCCGACGGATAATCTCACCAGTGTAGCGTACACCCTTACCTTTATATGGTTCTGGCTTACGGAACGCCCGGATCTTGGCAGCTACTTGTCCAAGTAATTGTTTGTCCGATGATTGTAAAATAACCGTTGGATTGCTACCCTTTTCCATCTTGGTAGCTAAAACTACCTCTTCAGGAACATAAAACATGACAGGGTGCGAATAACCAAGGGCCAATTCCAATAATTGACCAGTACTGGAACAACGATAACCTACACCAACCAATTCAAGTTGTTTTGTAAATCCGTCCGATACACCCTGTACCATATTGAACACCAGTGACCGATACAGTCCGTGCATCGCACGGTGCCGTTTCTGGTCTGTAGGGCGATTCACAACCACCTGGTTGTCTTCGACAACTACCTCAATATCCTTATCCACCACTTGATGGAGGCTGCCTTTCGGCCCTTTCACCCGAACCACATTATTTTCCACCGAGATGGAAACTCCTGCGGGGATGGAGATCGGCATTTTTCCTATACGGGACATGGTCTCGTTATTTTCAGTCAATTAATAGATATAACACATCAATTCGCCACCAAGCTTTTGTGCTCTTGCTTCTTTGTCAGTCAGGATACCTTTCGACGTAGAGACAATGGCAATACCCAATCCGTTGATAATTCTGGGCAACTCGTCACATTTGACGTATTTGCGCAGACCCGGCCGGCTGATGCGTCCAAGTTCACGTATCACCGGTTGACGCGTGGACGGATCATACTTGAGGGCGATTTTAATCGTCTCAAACTTGCCCGATTCTGCATCGAACTTATATTTGGCAATGAACCCCTGGTCATAGAGGATTTTTGTGATAGCCTTCTTTACTTTAGAAGAAGGGATATCAACGACACTGTGACCAGCCATTTGGGCATTGCGTATCCGGGTCAGAAGGTCAGCTATTGGATCAAGAATCAACATAGTGAGCGAAATCGAAATTTTAAAAGAATTACCAGCTGGATTTGGTTACACCTGGAATTTTACCATCATTAGCCATGAGGCGGAACATTACACGACACAACCCAAACTTGCGCATGTAGCCTTTCGGACGTCCGGTCAGTTGGCAGCGATTGTGCAAACGTTTTGCAGAGGAATTACGTGGAAGCTTATCCAGTTCGTCCCAACGCCCTTCTTCTTTGAGCTGCTTGCGAACATCTGCATACTTTTTGACCAATTTGGCCCGCTTTACCTCTCTGGCTATAAGTGATTTTCTTGCCATGATCGTTGGATCAGTTACGTTGTTGGTTTTTAAATGGCATACCCAACTCTTTAAGAAGAGCGAGCGCTTCGGCGTCTGTTTTTGCAGTGGTGACAAACGTAATGTCCATCCCGCTAATGCGGTCCACTTTATCAATATCAATTTCTGGGAAGATGATTTGTTCCGTTACACCCAGCGAATAATTGCCGCGTCCGTCAAAACTTTTATCATTGATGCCCCGGAAGTCACGTACACGAGGCAAGGCAACACTGACCAGACGATCAAGAAACTCAAACATATGGTCATGGCGAAGTGTAACACGTGCGCCAATAGTCATGCCTTCACGCAGTTTAAAGTTAGACACAGATTTTTTTGCCTTAGTAGGCACGGCTTTCTGTCCTGTAATGGTTGTCATCTCCTTAAGAGCGGCTTCCACAATCTTTTTATCCTGTGTCGCAGCGCCAACTCCCTGGTTAACAGCGATTTTGACCAAACGAGGAACTTGCATGACGTTGCTGTAATTAAACTGCTTCATCAATGTAGGAACTACATGGTCCTTATAGTATGCCTTAAGGCGCGGTTGATAACTCATCAGTTAATGATTTCGCCGGTTTTTTTAGAAAAGCGGACCATCTTACCTTCGACCTCACGACGACCTATGCGTGTGGGTTCATTGGTCTTTGGATCCAGCACCATCAAATTCGATATGTGAAGTGGCGCAGCTATTTCGTGGATTCCACCCGCATTATTCTGGGTAGGTTTAACGTGCTTCTTTACCAGATTTACATTATCCACAATAGCGCGGTTCTTCTCAGGAAACACGCGTAGAATCTCACCTTCCTTGCCCTTTTGAGAGCCGGCGATGACGCGCACCCGATCACCCTTTCTGACGTGCAGTTTGGGTGCGAAGCGCTTTTGTTGATTCATTGATTTTTTATGTGCCATAGCAGCTGACTTTCTCTCCGTTTAAAGGACTTCTGGTGCAAGTGAAACAATACGCATATAATCTCGGTCACGAAGCTCACGAGCAACTGGGCCAAATATGCGGGTGCCTCTGGGTTCATCCTGGTTATTTAATAAAACAACGGCGTTATCATCAAAGCGGATGTAGGAGCCGTCTTTACGACGGATCTCTTTTTTCGTCCGGACTATAACAGCCTTCGAAACAGTACCCTTCTTAATACCTCCAGGAGTGGCATCTTTAACGGTAACTACAATTTTATCGCCAATCGAGGCATAGCGCCGCTTGGACCCGCCAAGGACACGGATACAGAGCACCTCTTTGGCACCACTGTTATCGGCTACCCGCAACCGGGATTCTTGCTGTATCATCGCTTCCGCTTATTAACTTGATTACAAATTATTTCGCTTTCTCTAAAACTTCAACCAGGCGCCAGCGCTTACGCTTGCTCAGTGGTCGTGTTTCCATGATCCTAACCAAATCGCCGATATTACATTCAGCTTTTTCGTCGTGAGCCATGAACTTGTTCGTTTGTTTGACGAACTTTCCGTAGATCGGGTGTTGTAACCTACGCTCTACAGAAACGGTTATCGTTTTCGTCATTTTATTACTGGTGACGACGCCTACCCGTTGCTTTCGTTGCTTTCTTTCTTCTGTCATAATTCAATTAGTCAGCAAGGATTATTTTTTTCTGCGACGCAACCGAATCCGATCACGACCTGCAATTTCCATTTCATCAGCCTTCGCAAGCTCCCTGCGGCGCAATTCCGTATTTAGCCGGGCGATATCCTTACGTACATCGCGGATAGACAACGGATTGTCTAATCCCTTTATCGCATGGTCAAAACGCATTTTTTGAAATTGCGTTTCTGTTTCTTTCAGCTCGTTGAGGAGGTCAGCATCCGAGAACTCCTGCAAATCGATGGTCTTTTTACTTGGCATAATTTGACTCCTTTATCTCATTAAGCTACTACGTCAGGACGCGATACCGTTGTGGTCATTACCGGCAACTTCTGCGCTGCAAGACGAAGTGCTTCGTAAGCTACCTCCTTTGTTACACCGTCGAGTTCAAACATGATACGACCTGGCTTAACAACTGCAACGAAATGGTCAACAGCACCTTTACCCTTACCCATACGCACTTCCAATGGCTTGGATGTGATTGGCTTGTCAGGGAATATCCGTATCCATACTTTACCTTCCCTTTTCATGTAACGGGTCATCGCAATACGAGCCGCTTCCAACTGTCGGGCAGTAATGTATCCGGCATCCATTGATTTAAGCGCAAAAGATCCAAATGATATGGTACTACCTTTATAGGCGATTCCATGTATCCGGCCTTTTTGCTGCTTCCGGTATTTCTGTCGTTTAGGCTGTAACATTATTCAACGTTTTCCCCGCGTTTTTGCCTGATTATTCAAGGTTTTGAAAAAAGCAGTGCAAAGGTACGGTTATTTTTTGGTTAAAACTACCTTTTGCGTCCTCCAGCTCCACCGGGCCGAGCTCCACCGCCTTGGCGACGGTCTCCTCCACCGGCTCCACCACCCTGGCGACGATCTCCGCCACCGCCACCGCCGCCCTGGCGACGGTCTCCACCACCACCTTGACGACGATCTCCGCCACCGCCACCGCCTTGACGACGGTCAGCACCTGGTCCGGCAGGACGATCAGAGCGCGCTTCTACACCAACGTGTGGTGACAAATCACGCTTTCCTAAGACTTCGCCTTTGCAAATCCATACCTTGATACCAATTTTGCCATAAACCGTTTGTGCTTCAACTATGGCATAATCAATATCTGCACGGAACGTATGCAATGGTGTACGTCCATCTTTAAATTCTTCGCGTCGTGCAATCTCTGCACCATTCAGTCGACCTCCAATCCGCACTTTTATGCCTTCTGAACCGGCCCGCATGGTCGATTGTATAGCCATTTTAATAGCACGGCGATAATTGATCCGAGATTCGATTTGTTTCGCAATGGACTCACCTACAATATAGGCATCCAATTCCGGCTTGCGGATCTCAACGATATTAATCTGAATCTCTTTTCCACTTAACTTTTTGAGCTCTTCGCGAAGACGATCTACTTCCTGGCCACCCTTACCGATAATGATACCAGGACGGGAAGTGTGAAGCGTAATCGTTATCCGCTTCATGGAGCGCTCAATGATAATCTGAGAGATCCCGCCTTTAGGGATACGCGCACGCATATAACGGCGGATTTTTTCATCCTCCACTACATTGGCCGCATAATCTTTCGTGGCGAACCAGTTGGATTCCCATCCCCGGATGATACCGAGGCGATTACCGATTGGATTTGTCTTCTGACCCATTTATCTTAGGTTCTATTCGTTCGCTAATTATTCTTCTTCACTTGCTGCACCATCCTGCTCCAAGGGAACGCGATTGGATACGACCAGTGTAATATGATTACTCCTTTTCCGGATACGGTGCGCACGACCGTGTGGGGCCGGACGAAACCGCTTAAGCATTCCTGCCTCATCAGAAAGTGCCGTCTTGACATACAAGTCAAACTCATCCGCTCCACCCTGCATACCTGCTTTGTTCTCCCAGTTAGCGACAGCAGAAAGCAGAACTTTCTCCAGCCACACTGCAGCTTCATTGCGTGTATACTTCAACAGGCTAAGCGCCTCAACGACATTCCGTCCCCTGATGTTATCAACCACGAGTCGCATCTTGCGAGCCGATAGAGGACAATTTTTCAATTTTGCTACCGCTTCCATGGAAGGCTGATTTTAGACTGCTTTATTTTTTACGATTACCACCATGTCCACGGAAATTCCGTGTAGGGGCAAATTCACCTAGTTTGTGTCCAACCATATTCTCCGTAACATAGACTGGAACAAACGTCTTGCCGTTGTGCACAGCAATGGTTTCACCTACCATATCCGGAATGATCATGGAAGCACGGCTCCAGGTCTTGATCACTTGTTTTTTTGCCGACTCCTTCGCTGCGTGTACTTTCTCAAGCAACTTGTAAAAAACGTAGGGTCCTTTTTTTATGGATCTTGCCATTTTCGGAAAGATTAATGCGGGTTAACGCTTTGTTTTACGACGACTGATAATTAGTTTTGCAGAGGCTTTTTTCGGACTGCGCGTTTTCTGGCCTTTAGCCATAATACCCGTACGGGAACGCGGATGTCCTCCAGAAGCGCGGCCTTCGCCACCACCCATGGGGTGATCGACAGGGTTCATGGCTACACCACGGACACGAGGTCTGCGGCCTTTCCAACGGTTCCGTCCCGCCTTTCCCATCACCTCAAGGCCATGATCTGGATTGGACGCAACACCCATCGTTGCACGACATGTCAACAGCACCCTACGGGCTTCACCAGAAGGTAACTTGATGACACCATATTTTTCTTCACGACCAGTGAGAATAGCATAAGTCCCGGCAGAGCGAGCAAGCGCTGCACCTTTGCCTGGTTGCATTTCAATGGCATGTATCTCTGTACCTAGTGGCACTTCGCTAAGGAGTAAAGTATTACCAACCTCAGGAGCTGCACCTTTACCAGAAACTATGGTCGAACCGACTTTAATTCCTTTTGGGGCCAGGATATAACGCTTTTCACCATCTGCATAAAACAGCAGGCTGATAAAAGCTGAACGGTTTGGATCGTACTCTACTGTTTTTACAACAGCTGGTACACCATCCTTGTCCCTTTTGAAGTCGATAATCCGGTAACGGCGCTTGTGGGCACCACCGCGATTTCTGACCGTCATTTTGCCGGTCTTGTTGCGCCCACCTGTGCTGGACAGCGGAGCTAACAACGTCCGTTCCGGTTCGGAACAGGTCACCTCTGCAAATGTATTCGCAATGCGAAAACGTTGACCGGGTGTTAGTGGATTAAGTTTCTTGACGGGCATGATTTATCCTAATTTGCCTTATCCTTTAAATTTCGCCGTATAAATCGATCGTCTCACCAGCAGCCAGGGTAACAACTGCTTTTTTATAAGCAGATACCTGACCTTTAATAAAACCACCTTTTGTATTACGACTGCGTGTTTTCGAAGGCATGATCATTGTATTGACTGCAGAAACCTGCACACTATACATTGCCTCAACAGCTTTCCTGATCTCAATCTTATTCGATTTCCGATCCACCAGAAAGGTAAACTGATTCAACTTATCACTAAGTCTTTCAGCCTTTTCCGTGATCAACGGTTTGATCAATATTTCTTTTGCCATGATCTGTTCCTGTTAAGCGAAGGTTTCACTAATCTTTTGCACGGCTCCTTCTGATATCAAAAGGTGCTTTGCATTAAGCACTTCATAAGTATTCAGGTCCCTTGCTGCACGTACCCAGGTTTTCTCCAGGTTAGAACAGGACCGAACAAGATTCATATCGTAATCAGCTGTGACAAACATGGTTTTGGTACCGGTAAATCCTTGCTGTTGCAATATCTGTTTTAATGCAGATGTCTTAGGTGCATCAAGCGCAAAGTCTTCTATGATACGTATACCTCCACCAGCAAACTTGCTGCTGAGAACGGATTTTCTCGCTAAAGCCTTCACCTTTTTATTCAGTTTGAAGGAATAATCGCGGGGTCTTGGGCCAAACACACGACCTCCGCCGCGGAATGTCGGGCTATTAATGTCTCCCTTTCTGGATCCACCTGTACCCTTCTGTTTGTGTAATTTTCTGGTTGAACCAGACATTTCACTACGCTCTTTGGACTTGTGTGTTCCCTGGCGTTGGTTAGCCAGAAACAACTTGACCGCCAGATACACACAGTGCTCGTTGGGTTCAATCCCGAAGATGTCGGCTGGAAGTTCAATCTCCCGTCCTGTCTCTTCTCCGTTGGTGTTATAAACCTTCAGTTTCATGCCGGTTTACTTTTCAAGTATTACGAAGGATCCCTTGTGACCAGGTACCGCTCCTTTAATTAAAATGACATTTTCCTCAGGTAAGATACGGATAACGTGTAAGTTAGCTGTTTTTACCTGCTTGTTGCCCATTTGACCTGCCATCCGCATTCCTTTGAATACTTTCGAAGGAAACGATGACGCACCAATAGAACCCGGTGCACGACCCCGGTTGTGCTGACCATGCGTACGCTGGCCTACACCGCCGAAACCATGACGGCGAACAACACCCTGGAAACCTTTGCCTTTAGTGATTCCGACCGCACTGATCTTATCACCTTCTGCAAAAACCTCATCCACTCGGATCGTTTCACCCAAATTCTTCTCAATAAAGAAGTTTTTGAATTCAGCTACCTTGCTTTTAGGCGTTGTACCCGCTTTGTCGAAGTGCCCTTTCAGCGGTTGGGTAGTGCTTTTTTCTCTTTTCTCGCCAAAAGCAAGTTGGAGTGCATCATAACCATCCGTTTCAACGGTTTTCACCTGAGTCACCACGCAGGGACCCAGCTCGATAACCGTGCAGGCTTGATTGCGGCCGGCAGCATCATAGACGCTGGTCATGCCAATTTTTTTTCCTATGAGACCTTTCACTTCAGATCTATTTTATCCTTAGATGAATTAAAGCGTACCTAAGCTGGTATATACACGGCAAACCGCATATACGTCCAACCCCATTTGTTAACCCTCAATTGCCCGAAGGCAATGATATTAGGTCAGTTTTACCTGAATATCTACACCACTTGGCAGTTCCAGCTTGGACAAGGCGTCAACCGTCCGTGGCGTGGGTGTGTAGATTTCTATCAGGCGTTTGTGCGTACGCAACTGGAACTGCTCACGAGCTTTCTTATTCACGTGCGGAGACCGCAGGACCGTGAATATTTCCTTCTCAGTGGGCAGCGGAATCGGACCGCTGACAACGGCCCCCGAGTTACGTACAGTCTTCACGATCTTCTCAGTGGATTTATCCACGAGATTGTGGTCGTAAGAGCGCAACTTGATTCTGATCTTTTGATTCATAACCCTTGTTCGAAATTGTTATTCTGAAGCTCCTTTGCTTCAGATCTTTACTGCACCTTTTGATTTTTCAATCACCTGATCCGCAATACCGGATGGAGCAGGTGTATAATGACTGAACTCCATGCTGGAACTTGCCCGACCTGATGTGATGGTCCGCAACTGTGTGACGTAACCAAACATTTCAGAAAGCGGCACATCCGCTTTGACAACTACAGCATTATTTTTAGAATCCTGTCCTTTGATGAGACCACGGCGACGGTTTAGGTCACCGATAACCGCACCAGTATATTCTTCCGGCGTTGTTACTTCAAGTTTCATGATAGGCTCAAGCAAAACAGGCTTACAACGAGGAGCCGCTGCACGGAAACCTTCCTTTGCACAAAGTTCAAATGCGATAGGCTTCGAGTCAACCGCGTGGGTCGATCCGTCAAAAATCCGGACTTTCATACTATCCATACCATATCCGGCAAGGATACCATTACCCATCATGGATTCAAAACCTTTAACCGCAGGTGGAATTAATTCTTTTGGAATACTACCCCCTACAATCGCATTCACAAACTGCATGCGCACCTTGCCATTTTTGAAATCCTCTGACTCCAGGAATTCTGGATCAGCAGGACCAAGCTGGAATTCAATATCCGCAAACAGACCTGAACCACCGGTCTGCTTTTTCAAGCGCTCACGGTGAGAAATAGTCGTTGTTAATGCCTCTTTATAGTTAACCTGTGGCGCACCCTGGTTCACTTCAACTTTAAACTCGCGACGTAGACGGTCTACGATGATCTCAAGGTGAAGCTCGCCCATACCGCTAATAACTGTCTGGTTGGTATCCTCATCATAACTTACGCGGAATGTTGGATCCTCCTCTGACAGCTTAGCTAAAGCCATGCCCAATTTTTCTAAATCCTTTTGGGTTTTAGGTTCAATAGCCAATCCGATAACTGGCTCTGGGAATGTCATCGATTCCAAAACAATAGGATGATCTGTATCACAGAGGGTATCACCCGTTTTCAAATCTTTGATACCAACGGCTGCTGCGATATCACCGGCTTCAACCTGATCAATCGGATTCTGCTTGTTGGAGTGCATCTGGTATAGACGGGAGATCCGCTCCTTATTGCCAGAACGTGTATTTAATACATACGAACCTGCAGGCAGCGTACCAGAATATACGCGGAAGTAAGCCAGACGACCCACAAATGGATCCGTCATGATTTTGAACGCCAAAGCTGAAAATGGCGCTTTGGAATCAGGCTTTCTTGTTATTTCAGCACCTGTACGAGGGTCAATACCTTCTACAGCATCCACATCTAATGGTGAAGGGAGATAAGAGCAAACAGCATCCAATACGGCCTGCACCCCTTTGTTTTTAAATGAAGATCCGCACATCATAGGGATAATCTTCATATCCACTGTAGCTGCGCGAACAGCTGTACGAATTTCTTCTTCCTGAATACTATCCGGATCTTCGAAAAACTTCTCCATAAGCTTGTCGTCATATTCAGCGACTTGCTCAATCAATTTTTCGCGGTATTCAATCACTATATCCTTGATATCATCTGGAATAGGAATCTCAGTATAGGTCATGCCCATATCCGTGTCATTCCAGATGATTGCTTTATTCATAATCAGGTCAACAACACCGCGGAAGCTATCTTCTGCACCAATGGGTACTTGTAAAGGCACCGGATTGGCACCCAGCATTTCGCGAACCTGCTTGACCACTTCAAAGAAATCAGCACCTGAGCGGTCCATTTTGTTGACAAAACCCAGACGCGGCACTTTATAGCGGTCAGCTTGTCTCCAAACGGTTTCAGACTGAGGCTCCACGCCGCTTACAGCACAAAATAAAGCAACAACACCATCTAGTACACGCAGGGAACGTTCTACCTCAACGGTAAAATCCACGTGGCCTGGTGTGTCAATAATGTTAATAGTATAAGGCTGCGTTTGATAAACCCATTCAGTCCTTGTTGCAGCAGATGTAATAGTGATACCACGCTCCTGCTCCTGCTCCATCCAGTCCATGGTCGCCGCACCATCGTGCACCTCTCCGATCTTGTGACTTATGCCCGTGTAATAAAGAATGCGCTCCGTCGTTGTCGTTTTACCGGCGTCGATGTGGGCAGCAATCCCGATATTTCTGGTAAAATTAAGATCCTTGGACATGGTTTAATAATTGATCGTTCAGGGAGATATACTGGATTAGGTACGGAAGTGTGCAAATGCGCGGTTAGCTTCAGCCATACGGTGCGTATCTTCTTTACGCTTCACGGCAGCACCTTCATTTTTGCTTGCAGCCAAAATTTCAGCAGCAAGCTTTTCAGACATGCCTTTACCACTGCGTTTACGAGCGAAATTGATGAGCCATTTCATGCCAATAGACATCTTGCGTTTTGCGCGGATCTCTGTAGGAATTTGAAAGGTAGCACCACCAACCCTACGGCTACGCACTTCTACCTGTGGCATCACATTATTGAGGGCTTTTTTCCAAACCTCATGCTCATCCTCACCAGAACGGCTTTTCACCTTATCCATGGCGTTATAAAAAACCTGAAGCGCTGTGGATTTTTTTCCACACCACATTAAGTTATTGACGAACTGCGTCACCATCATATCTCCGTAGCGGGGATCTTCCTGAATGACACGCAATTTTGGCTTTCTCTTTCTCATCGCAGTTGACTAACTGAAATTATTTCTTAGGACGTTTTGTACCATATTGGGAGCGGCTCTTCTTCCGGTTGTTTACACCGGCTGTATCCAAGGCGCCGCGAACGATTGTATAACGTACACCTGGCAAGTCTTTCACCCTACCCCCACGAATGAGGACGATGGAGTGTTCTTGCAGGTTGTGACCTTCACCAGGTATATATGCAATCACCTCATAACCGTTTGTCAAACGCACTTTCGCAACTTTGCGCAGCGCTGAGTTTGGCTTCTTTGGCGTCGTTGTATAAACCCTGGTGCAAACACCACGCTTTTGAGGGCAAGACTCTAGCGCCTTGGCCTTACTTTTTAACTCAATTTTGATGCGACCCTTCCGGACCAGCTGATTAATCGTAGGCATGTGTTAACCGTTTATTCAGGACGAAGTGCTAAAACCCCTTGATTTTGAATTACTTTGGAGCAAAACACCACGCCTTTCTCAAAAAGCGAATGCAAAGATACTACTATTTGGCTGTTTGGCAAAAGGTTCTTGAAAAAAAATATTAAACCGCCCGCCTTTCTTCACATTTCACCTCCGCTTTCTAATTTTATCCCATGAAAAAAAACGATGTAACCATCAGAAAAGGTGGCGTTGATGACCTAGGACATGCCCTCCATCTTGTAAAAGAACTCGCCCGATATGAAAATGCCCCGGAATCCGTCGTCACTACCGTCCAGGATTACCTGGCTGATCTCGAAGCAGGATGGTTTGATTTAATTGTGGCCGATGCTGGCGACAAGATTGTGGGTATTGCCCTTGGCCATCGAGCTTATTCTACCTGGAATGGCCGAATGTATTACCTGGATGACCTGGTCGTTAACGAAGCACATCGTCATTGTGGCATTGGAAAAATGCTTTTTAATGCTATCCTTGCTCATGCGCGTTCAACAGGCGCTCGTTCACTCAAATGGCAGGTTTTAGAATGGAACGAGCCAGCGATACGATTTTATTCCGGCTGGAATGCGGAATTAGACGCGGAATGGGTAAATGGACGTATCTACTTCTAAGTTAACAACCGCATTATATAACTATCTACACTCGTTTGCCAGCTCAAGTTGTCCTTCCACTGAGGGATTTGAGCAATTCATTGAGATAAGTGGCACCCGGTCCAATCAATGGCAATGAACCCAAGAGTTCACCAGCTTCCCGGTTGTACGCGCTAGCCGCATCAGCCACCGCCTGGGCCGCTCCACTCCGCTGGAAAATCTCTTGGACGGCCTCAATTTTGGCTTTACTATTCTTTCCATCTGAATCCGAAAACCATTGCATTAGTGCTGCTTTATCATCCGTTGAGCCGGATTCCATGGCAAATGCATAGAGGGCCGTCTTTTTATTTCGCAGAATATCACCTCCCGGCTGCTTACCTGTTTCCTTAGGGATGCCAAACGTATCCAGCCAGTCGTCATGAAGTTGGAAGCCAAGCCCTAGACACAAACCCAACCTTCCAAGCTTTTCAATGACCACTTCAGATGCGCCTCCCAACAAACCACCAATCTCCAAACATCCGGAAAGCAAAATGGCCGTCTTACCATAGATCATATCCAGATACGCCTCCCGCGAAACGTCTAAATTCATCTCAAAATCCATATCGAGCTGTTGCCCTTCACAGACACCTATTGCCACCTTGTGGAATTTATCCAAAACAGGTTCTAACTGATCAGGCAAGGCCGACTGCCGCAATAAACGATACACATCAATGAGCATGACATCACCAGACAAAATACCCGTGGCAATATTCCATCGTTTATGCACCGTTGGCTCCCCGCGCCGAATGGGCGCTTCATCCATGATATCATCGTGGACCAGACTGAAATTGTGAAAAACCTCCAAAGCCAGACAGGCATCAAGGACCCGACTTTCCAAAGTCGTTCGGCTGGTAAGGTAACCACATGCACACAGCAACGGCCGGATTCGCTTGCCACCCTGTGCGAGGATGTAACCGACTGGCTCATATAAATTCTTTGGGCTCCTTGGCAGTGAATAGGCCTGGATGTGATCATCAATTGCTGCCTTTATTTGGCTTAATGTTTGCATGCTTAGGTAGAATTGCGCGTAAAAGTACAGTTCAGCCCCCGATTAAACCTTGTTTGTCTGCACAGATGATGGACACAACGGTCAGGTTGTAGCCTAAAAAATGTCTAGCAGACCAATTTATGGTTAGCCCAATTAATCCCAATAACTGATTAACTCCATTACATGAACTAAACAAGACACTCACCCGGATGATTATTAATAATCCGCTTAAAATACTCCTCTTGCAATCGGATGAGCAGGAGGTTCGAGACCTTGTCAGGATGATCAACCAGATCAATCCCAAAAACAAGGTCTATTCGGCGTTCACCCTGTTAGAGGGTTCAAGAATTGCGCAAAATACAAACCTGGACATCCTGCTCCTGGACTTAAACCTGAACGATCAACAAGGATATAAAACTTTTCTAAACTGCAGGAAAAGTATTCCTCATTTGCCCATTGTTATACTTGCATCCGGCGGCAACGAAATCATCGGTGAACAAGCCATTCGGTCTGGAGCTCAAGATTATATTGTGAAAGCCGGACTGGATGTAAAGCTCCTTTCCCGCACCCTTCATTTTGCCAAACATCGCCACGACATCCAACTGGAACTTCAAAAAAAGAACCACGCGCTGGTCGAAAATGAACGAAAATTGATTCAATTACAAGGGATAAGCGGAATGGGAACATGGGATATGGACCTGTTGGAGCAAAAAATAAAAGGTAATGAACAGTTCTTCCACTTGATGGACTTCACAGCAAACATGAAAGCCATCTCTAAGGCAGCTTTTATTGATCGTGTTTATCAGGAAGACCGACCCAAAGTGGTGGAATTTTTTAACGACCTTGACACGTCGCAGGAATCGTCAAATTTTGATTTTCGAATATTAATCTCCGGCAACCAACTCAGACATCTTCGTATGTCTACCCGGGTCCAGGTCGATGAATCGGCAGAAAAGTTGGTCGTAATCGGTATTGTTCAGGATATTTCTGAAAGATCGGCAATAAAGGCGCTCTACAGCGAAAAACTCTATCTCTCCAAAGTAATGGAGTTGCGCGATAATATGCTCAACGATATTGCCTTTTACATCCGGACGCCCCTGTTTTCAATTGTCAATTTTATATACCTCCTGGAGGACCACCCGGTGCGCCACCAACATAGGGATGCCTTCAATGGACTGAAAGCATCTGTCGATGAATTGCAGCTTTACCTCAACAAATTAATGAATTTTTCAGGGATCGCCAAAGACGGCACGCCCTCCACACCCAAGCCTTTTGACCTACACTATGATCTGCAAATGATCAAAAAAATATTGGAGTATAAAAACGATGAACAAGCCATAAGCTGTGATGTCCAGATCCAACCTGACATTCCCAAATTTGTCATTGGTGATGCATCTATCCTTTATCGGATACTCTTTAATATGCAAGACTTATTTAAAAACTTGCAATCGGATAAAAGAAGGGTCAGTATTCAGATCATCACTGATACACATAATAAGGAGTGGTTTAATCTGCGCATTCAGTGCCGTGATCACTTTGCCTACCACCAGGGATTCAACCCTAATTCATGGTTGGAAAAATCACACTTGTCCGCAGACTATGATGCCTTACCTGAAAGCGAAAGTATGGGAAGGGTCAATATGCTTACCCTGGCATCACTCACCAAAGCAGCTAGCGGAAATTATCAGGTAAATCAACTGCCGGGCGGATCACTGCGGTTTCTCATTTCCCTGCCGTACCAATTACAGTCTGAAGAAATCATCGTAGCAGCCCAACAGGATTGGATTGAACCCATACGGATCCTCTTGGTAGAGGACCATTTTCTCAATCAAATTGCTACCCGCAATGTGGTAACCTCTTGGTCCGAATATATCACCGTTGATATAGCGGAAAACGGGCTGGTGGCTGTCGAAAAAACCAGAGAGTACACCTACGATTTAATCCTGATGGATATCCAAATGCCTGTAATGAACGGTATAGAAGCCAGCAAAAAAATCCGCCAGCGCTCCGATATTCCGATCATAGCTATGTCAGCCCATGCCTCTGAATCCGAATCTCAACGCTGCAAGGATGTTGGCATCAATGAGTATCTCTCAAAGCCCTTTAAACCGGAGGAACTAAAAAATAAGGTTTTTAAAATGGTATCAGTGCTTCGATAACCCCTGGCTCGGCCTAAAGGGTTACTTTTAGGGCTAAACCTGCAGGAATGAGTTTCATTAAGGCGTTTCCTTTTTTACTTTTCGTTTTTTTATTAGCTTGCTCCTCCCCGGAAAGATCGGGTCCGGACGCCATCTATTACAATGGTGTTATTTACACTGTGGACTCCTTACAGCCTGTAGTTGCTGCAATCGCAATAAAAGATGGCCGCATTCTGGCCTTGGGCAACAACAGCGAAATACTGGCATTGGCGGGTACCAAAACGGAAAAAACGGACCTCAAAGGCCGATTTGTAATGCCCGGATTTATAGAAGGTCATGGCCACTTTTTGGGTCTGGGCCAGTCTCTGCAACAACTGGATTTGATGGAGGCCGAGTCCTGGGATGAGATCGTCCGTCTTGTAGAACAGAAAATTAAAGGCAATTCAACATCGAAGTGGATAAATGGCCGTGGATGGCACCAGGAAAAATGGTCGGGTGACCAATCCGAGTTTGTGGAGGGCTACCCATCTCATCACAAACTGAGTCTGATCAGCCCCGAACATCCTGTGATACTCCGCCACGCCTCTGGCCATGCTTTAATGGCCAACCAACAGGCCATGACTCTGGCCGGAATCACTGCTCAAACGCCGGATCCCTTTGGTGGACGCATTATCCGTGACAAATCAGGCAATCCTACCGGCGTTTTTGAGGAAAATGCAATGGATCTATTTCAACAATTAATTACCAGACATCAGGATGGTCGTTCTGACCAGGAAAAAAAACAGGAAACCATTGAAACCCTGCAATTGGCCCAGCAAGCTTGCCTGGCTTACGGCATTACCAGTTTTCAGGATGCGGGAAGTAGCAGGTCTTTGCTGGATCTGTTGCGTACTATGGCAGAAGAGTCACAATTGACCGTTCGCCTTTGGGCCATGCTGATAGAGCCGACCGTTGATCTGCCTAAATTAATGGAAGGACTCCCATGGATTGGGCTCGGGGATGGATTTTTGACGGTGCGTGCGATAAAAGCATATATGGATGGGGCTTTAGGTTCCCATGGCGCCTGGCTGCTTAAACCCTATACCGATAAAAACGGATACACGGGCCAAAACGTGGTGCCACCCGATACGCTCGCCCATATTGCAAAGCTGGCACTGGACCGCGAACTCCAATTTTGTGTCCATGCGATAGGGGATCGGGCCAACCAGGAGGTGCTGAACATTTACGAAGACCTATTTTCTACGCATCCGGATAAAGATAATTTGCGCTGGAGAATAGAACATGTGCAACATCTGGACACATCCGATATCAAACGATTTAACCAGATGGGGATCATCGCCTCCATGCAGCCGGTACACTGTATCAGCGATGCCCCATTTGTGGAAAAGAGGCTGGGCGGCCAACGCACGAAGGACGGGGCTTATATATGGCGGGATCTTCTGGATGCCGGGGCGCCTTTTGCCATAGGAACTGATGTGCCCGTTGAAAGCGTGAATCCATTTACCAATATCTATGCCGCTGTAACCCGGAAACGGTTGGACAATGCGGAGCCGTTTTATCCCGATCAAGCTATCACTCGTAAGGAGGCCTTATATGCGTATACGCTTGGCAATGCCTGGGCAGCTTTTGAAGAACATGACAAAGGGTCCCTTTCACCCGGCAAATTTGCAGACTTCATCATTTTATCCAATGACCTTTCCGGTTGTCCGGTTGAGGCCATACAGCAAACCCGTGTGCTCAAAACCATACTAGGTGGAAAGTTGGTTTATTCTTCCAAGGAAGAATAGCGTCAGGATTTCACACCGCTGAAGTTGGATCTTTTTACCCATGCCATTCATCAGGGACAATATCCAGATGAATCATGTGGCCATTTCTCAACAAATCAAGCCGGCCTGCCCGCCCAATAGTTGATTGATCCAAATACTTGTGAAGGTCCTCAATACCCCGAATGGGTTTTCCATCAAAGGCTAACAAAACATCACCCGGGACCACACCACCTTGGGCAGCCGGTGCGCCGGATTGAGCCTGTTGCACCAGGACAGCGTTGCGTTGACGTAGCTTTAGTCGCTCCTGCAAAGGTGCCTGTAACTGAACTTGCTGGCCTGATACCCCAATAAAGCCGCGCCGTACCCTTCCCTGACTGATTAATTGACTCACAACCCAATTGGCCAGATTACCGGCAACCGCAAAACAGATGCCCTGGGCGCCCTGAATTACAGCCGTATTCACACCGATCACCTCTCCATTACTATTCATCAAGGGGCCTCCGGAATTACCTGGGTTTAAGGCGGCATCGGTCTGAATAACATCATCAATTAATCGACCCGTAGCCGATCTCAGGGTGCGGCCTAGTGCACTCACCACACCAGCAGTAACCGAATATTGAAACCCCAACGGATTACCCACTGCAATTGCGAGTTGACCCACCTGGAGTCTAGTCGTATCTGCAAACGTTAATATGGCCTGATGAGCTACATCTACCTTCAATACGGCAATGTCGGTTGCAGGGTCATTTCCCACCTGAAGACCCGGCACTTGCTGCCCATCTGGCAGACCTATTGTCCATCCTGGCGCCTGCTGAATGACATGACTATTCGTGACAAGGTAGCCATCGGCACTTAGGAAAAAGCCGGACCCCATGCCTTCCTGGCCCACTTGCTGACCTTTGGGTTTATTGGTTTTGACCTGCACTACAGCGCCCGACGCTTTGCTGCTCACACTGACTACCGTTTGCGAATAGGCATCCAAAAGAGAAAAATCATCTGTGGGACGAGAGGGTGCCGCTTGGTTTTCCATGGTCAACTTTCCCATAGAGCGGCTAAATTCATTCCAAAGTCCTCCGCTCGGACATGTTGTCAGGTAGGTTGTGGGATACCGGATTTTGCCCTATGCACCCGGATAAAAATATTTTCAGTATTTTAGCTGGCCAGACCTAATCGGAAAATGCCAAAACCTAAAACCTGCGAAGAATGTGCAAATCCCATCCACGGCCGGGATGACAAACGCTTTTGTTGCGACCAATGTCGCTCCGCATGGCATAACCGACAAAATAGCGATGCCACCAATTTTGTGCGCAACATCAACAATGCCCTGCGTAAAAATCGTCGGATACTTGCCGAATTAAACCCCAACGGAAAGGCAAAAGTGCATCGGGATGACCTGCTGGAACGTGGATTTAAGTTCAGCTATTTTACGAATACCTATACTACGAAAGGTGGCAATACCTATTTTTTCTGTTACGAACAAGGCTACTTGCCTTTGGACAATGACTTCCTGGCACTTGTGATCAGGCAGCAGTATGTGGAGTGATTATATTTAATCGGCACACAGGGGCGCCCCGTTTCGTCTACTGATTGTCCCCACCTAAAATGATAGGCAGACCATCCTTACCTGAGCCAATAATGATGACTTTTGAATTGGTGGACTTGCTCAATTCGATGGTAGCCTCAATCCCCTTGTCCTTTAATATGCGGTCATTAAGCGACGCGCTGACAATGTTGTTGGCTTCGGCTTTTGCCCGGGCCTCAATGACCATCCGCTCCGACTCCTGCTTTTGTTTATCCAGGCGATATTTGTATTCCTCCGATTCCTGCTCCTGCTGCAGCTTGCGCTCGATGGCAGAGCGGATTTTTTCAGGCAACTGAATATCGCGAATTAGTGCCGCTTTGAGTTCTACATAATTTCGCTTCAACGCATTTTCAAGATCCGTCTGGATCATGTGTTGGACCTCATCCCTGCGGGAAGCATATAGCTCTTCCGGTTCGAAGCGGCCGATGATTTTCCTCACAGAAGACCGTACTTCAGGCCTTATCAAGGTATTGACATAGTCTTTGCCAAATTTTTCATGCAGGTCTGCAATCGAACTATAATTGGGATTGGTACGAATGGTAATGTCAACACTGATATTTAATCCGTTGCTGGATAACACATCCATTTTTTCTTCAGTTTGTTTTTCACGCACGTCATAAACGTACATGCTATTCCAGGGTGCCACCACATGAAAACCCGGTGTATATATAGTCTCCTTATCTAATCCACCGGCAAATCTCCGAAACAACACGCCGCGTTCACCTGCCTCAATGGTCAAAAACATACCTCCAGTCAGCGATAACATGAGGATAATCCCAAACACAATAAGTGCAACCCGGATGACCATGTTTCTGTTTTCCATTTCTTATTTCGTTGATTGAGTCGCAAATTAACAATTAAATTTCACCCGCCTGGGTAACTTTCCGTTTCTATTCGCTTTTTACTTTGCTTATGCGCTGCTGGCCAATATTCCTCTTTCTGATATTTATCCCAAGTCGGGGGCACTTATTCAGCCAGCATATTTCCTTTTTTACGCCAGCGGATACGCTCGATAAACATCGCTTCTGGATTTCAGCGGGAGGGGGTACTTTGGCTTACACCGGCGTTATGGCAGGATTAGTACAGGCCTGGTATGCCGACACCAAACGGACACCCTTTCATACTTTTGACGACTGGGGTGAATGGCAGCAAATGGACAAGTATGGCCATGTCATTACTGCTTATCAGGAGAGCCGTTGGCTCACTCAGGGTGCGCGTTGGACCGGAATGAACCGAAGGAGAGCACTTTGGCTGGGAACAGGGAGCGCTTTTTTATTACAATCCAGTGTTGAAATATTGGATGGTTTTTCGGCCAAATGGGGTTTTTCCTGGTGGGATATGGCGTTTAATACCGCCGGTTGCGGACTATTTGCAGCACAGGATATCTTATGGAACGAACAACGGATTTCGATAAAAACCTCGAGCTTCCCAGTTCGGTATCCCGAAGATGTGATAACCAGTAGTGATGGGTTATTTCAAACTACGCTATCGGAGCGAGCACAACAATTGTACGGCAACAACTGGGCGACGCAATACTTAAAAGATTATAATGCGCGCACCTTTTGGCTTAGTGTTAATCCTGCCTCCTTTTGTCCTCAAAAACCCGACTGGCTCCCGGCTTGGATCAATGTAGCTGTCGGTGTCGGTGCAGAAAACATGTTTGAGGGTTATGGCTATTCCTGGGAAGATGACAAAAGTGGGGCACATTATCATCGGGATCAAAATGCTTACCCCCGAAGATCGTCTGTCTATTTGTCCTGGGATGTGGATTTGACGCGCATCCATGTAAGGCATCCGTTTTGGCGATCTGTACTGCACGGCCTTAATTTTATAAAAATACCGGGTCCAGCTTTGGAGTTCCGTTCGGATGGATTATTCAAAGGACATTGGATGTATTTTTAATGTGCTCACCATGACAAAACCGAAAACACTACTCCATATCATTGCTCCTGAAGGCATGATCCAGGGAACTTTCCACTTACCTGTCAGCAAAAGTTTGGTCAACAGGCAGTTGATTTTGCATGCGTTATCCGGTAGGTCCCTCAGCCCATTGCCTGCCCATTTGCCGGATGATGTCGCAATGCTCGCGTCGTTACTGGATCATCCGGGCCCTGTATGGGACGCCGGTGCAGGGGGCACAACGTTTCGGTTTTTATTGGCATTTCTGGCACTGAGTGGCAAAAAAGGAACCATAACCGGATCGGATCGGCTCTGCAAAAGACCGGTAGGCTCCCTCGTCGAAGGACTGCGACAGATCGGCGCGGATATTGATTATGTTGGAATGGAAGACTTTCCGCCTTTATTGCTCAAGGGCTTTACGCACCAACAACAAAACGTCATCACTATTGATGCGGCGACGAGCAGCCAATTTCTTACCGCATTGTTATTAGTCGCCCCTCTCCTCCCCAACGGGTTGACGCTCCAATGGACCGGGGAGCCCGTTTCAAGACCATATCTGGAGATGACCCTTCGTGTGCTGACGACTTATGGGGTACCATTTCAGTACTCGCCTCAGCGTATTCACATTGATGCCACACCAGTCCTACCCCACCCCTTTCTCCTTGAATCCGACTGGACGGCAGCATCTTATGCGTACAGTCTGGTCGCCATGGCTCCGATCGGCAGCTATTTGGATTTGCCGGGCTTGCGGCTATCCGGATGGCAGGGTGATGAGATTTTGTCCCAATGGATGTCGGGATTTGGCATTGAAACCTTTGTTACTGCTGAAGGTTGTCGTATCGTCCATTCCTTGGACCATTCTCCCAGCCGTTTGGATTTAGATATGGAAGATCATCCCGATTTGGCTCAAACCCTTATAACACTCTGTGCCATGAAAGGTATCCCTGGCCGATTCACGGGACTACAGACACTATTGATAAAAGAGACGAATCGCACTGCTGCATTACAGACTGAACTAGCAAATGGAGGGGTAACATTTCATGAAGCAGAGACCGGCGTCTGGGTGTTATCTGGCATTTGGAAGCCCACCCATTTACCTATTGGCACTTACCATGACCATCGAATGGCCATGTCAATGAGTCTGGCTTCCTTTAGTGGTGAAGTAACCATTGCAGAACCGGATGTTGTTACTAAATCGTTCCCCCTCTATTGGAAAGTATTGCAGGACCTGGGATTCGGTTTGATCCAGGAATAACAAAGTGGAAGGAAAAATTATTGTTTGATTTCCAGTATAGTCACCTCTACCCGCTGGTTTTTCTTCCGGCCGTCTGCGTTGTTATTGGTAGCTACCGGCTTCCGTTTTCCATAACCCTTATACCTGACTCGTAATCCAGGAATGCCTTTGGCAATGAGGTAATCTGCCACAGCTTTGGCGCGGGCCTCTGACAATCGATCACAATAAGGATGGTCGCAGTTGCCGTTGGTATGTCCGCCGATTTCAACAACTACGTCAACGTTTGTAGCAAGAAACTGATAAATGCCATCCAAAGTCGGATAAGATGCCTGGTTAATAGCAGCTGTATCAGACTGGAAATAAATCTTATCTACACTGACGACCTGCCCGGTTTTTAACTGGGCACGGGACAGACCGCCCAATTTGGCTTCTTCCTTCTTAGGTGCAGGTTCTACTTTGGGTGTAACCGGGGGTTTGGGTGGAGCCGGGGGTGTTGCGTCGGCCACTTCTTCTTCTTCCCGCTGAACAGCGTTACAAGGCACGGGGCGGATGACCGATGCATTGTCTACCAGAATGTTGCCATTGTAGGGAAAGAGGACAGGTGTTTGGTAAAACGCTTCGAGGATGAACCATTTGAGTCGTGTCTTTGGCTCAAAAGTGAATTGATACCGGACCCAGCGCGTATGTGTGATGACCGAGGTGGAGCCCAACATTTCGTGTTTGTCACAGGCATTATTCCCCCCCCAGATGCGAAAAACTGCAGGGGTGGTATGATAGGTGGGTCCGCCCCGTTTGGTAGGCGAGATATAATCGGCTGAGCGGGACAAGTAGAGATTAAATGTATAACAGGTGCCGGGCTCCAGTGCCTTGGGCAGTTCACTGGATACAGATTCCCACGTATCGTTATCCCGGACCACCAATCCCAGGTAGGTGCGGCCTTTTTGTGCGGTCGTATTGACCCGGAAAAACGAATCGACGCCGGAGTGGGTATCGGGAGCAGATTCATTAGGGAAACCACAATCAAACCAGCCGGGTGGTTGAATGCCTGCAGCAGGTACCCCTTCAAACGATGGATTCGTAAGCAGGATGGGTTCGTATTGCGCCAATAAGGGAGTCAGGCAAATGCCGGACAAAATGAACATCGATATTCCCCGAAACAGGAGGTACTTCATAGATTAATTCTCTCGTGCCAGTAACGTATAAATTGGCTGTAGATTGTACTAAATGTTAAACCAATGTCTAAATCCAGCCATAATTGTGCCGAATTCCTGCATTTTCCAATTACGGCCTAACCAAAAGCATTCAATCCTGTCACATCCATCCCTGTAATCAGCAAATGGATATCGTGGGTACCTTCGTAGGTTAATACGGTTTCAAGGTTCATCATATGGCGCATCACCGGATATTCGTTTGTAATACCCATACCGCCATGAATTTGCCTTGCCTCACGGGCTATTTCGAGTGCCATATGCACGTTATTTCGTTTGGCCATTGAGATCTGACCCGGGGTAGCCTTGCCATTGTTCGCCAGCACACCCAGGCGCCAGGCTAAAAGCTGGGCTTTTGTAATCTCTGTGATCATTTCAGCCAATTTTTTCTGGGTCAACTGAAATTGCCCGATGGGCTTACCAAATTGTTGACGCTCTATACTGTACCGCAGCGCGCTATCATAACAATCCAATGCAGCACCGATGGCGCCCCATGCAATACCGTAACGGGCCTTGGACAGGCAGGAAAGCGGACCTTTAAGCCCCTGCACATTGGGTAATATATGCGATTTGGGGACACGCACATCTTCAAACACCAGTTCACCTGTGATGGAAGCACGCAGTGACCATTTGCCATGGATTTCAGGTGCTGAAAAACCCGGCATATCTTTTTCAACGATAAGTCCCCGAATCATACCCTGTTCATCTTTGGCCCACACAACAGCAATATCTGCCAATGGCGAATTGGTAATCCACATCTTGGCACCATTCAGAATGTAGGCATCGCCATCATCCTTAATGTTGGTAACCATCCCGCTGGGGTTGGACCCATGGTCTGGCTCGGTCAATCCAAAACAACCAATAAATTCGCCACTGCCCAATTTGGGGAGATACTTGCGGCGCTGTTCTTCACTTCCAAACCGGTAAATGGGGTACATGACCAATGAACCCTGTACGGAAGCCATGGACCGGATACCCGAATCCCCTCGCTCCAACTCCTGCATGATAATACCGTAGGCAATCTCATCCATGCCGCCACCGCCATATTCGACAGGCAGGCTGGGGCCAAAAGCACCGATGTCAGCGAGTCCTTTAAAAAGATGTGTAGGACACTGAGCCTTATCGGCATACGATTCGATAATCGGGCTGACCTCTTGTTTGACCCAATCGCGCACCGCGTCACGCGCCAGCAGGTGATCTTCGTTAAGCAATTCATCTACACCATAATAGTCATGGCCCTGGTAACGGTCTTCTTTTGCTTTTTTCTCGATCCCTGGGGGGGTGGTGCTTGTCTGCATGGTCTATATTTTCGAGGCAAATGTACAATGAACCAAGGTAACATGAGACAAATAGAGAGAGTTTTCACCAATCGCTGTAAGTTGCATTAAATTTCCACAAGGAATGAATGGTGGTATGTTGAGCATCCGAAAAAATACAATTCTCCTGGAAGGCATGCGCTTTCATGCGCGACATGGTGTCCATCTGGAAGAAGCAGATACAGGTCATTGGTTTTCAGTGGATGTCCAGGTTTCACTTCCGGATGGCGTCTTCACAACAGGAGACGAACTTTCCGGAACGTTGGATTATGAAGCGATCTATGGGGTATGTCAGGCAGTAATGGCACAACGGGTCAAACTTTTGGAAACCCTGGCTTCCCGCATCCTGGATGGTATTCGTGCGATTGCACCGGATTGCGGGCAAATTACAGTTACTGTTGCCAAGGAAAATCCCCCGTTTAGTGGTTATTGCCAACGGGTTGCCATTCAAATAACCGACGATTCGGATAAACTTTAATTTTTCCCTAACACCCATAGCGACCTGAAAGGCGTTTCTTTGTAAAATGAATAACCAAATTATGAAGCTCAGTTATCTACTAGCCATTGTTATCGTGGCGTTTTCCTGCAATACAGCTCAAGTGCAGACCCTGGACAAACTCCTTGGCAGTGCTAAAAAAGCGTTTCCACTCGGTGAAGATGAAACCGGCAAAGGTTTGAAGGAAGCGCTGGAAATTGGTGTCAGCAAAGGAGCCGATGCCCTGGCCCGACCAGACGGTTATTTCAAGAGTCCGTACAAAATCCTCTTGCCTACAGAAGCGCAGAAAGTGGTCAACAAACTCCAATCTGTACCTGGTTTTCAAGGGCTAGAGGCCGACCTTACCGAACGGCTCAACCGGGCTGCCGAGGATGCCGCGACAAAAGCCAAACCCATTTTTCTCAACGCTATCCGGCAACTCACCATCAAGGATGCCATAAATATACTGATGGGCGAAAAAAATGCTGCAACCCAATTCCTGGTGCGCACCACACGAACGCCCTTATATGATGCGTTTCAACCGGTGATTAATGAATCCCTGGAGAAAGTGAATGCCGTATCGTTGTGGTCAACCGCATCAACAACCTATAATAAGATCCCGCTAGTCACGAAGGTCAACACAAAGCTGGACGATCACGTCACAAATAAAGCACTTGATGGACTTTTTCTCAAAATTGAGGAAGAAGAACGAAATATCCGTGCCAACCCTTTAGCGAGGACGAGTGAATTGCTCAAGAAGGTATTCTCTAAACAGGATAAATAATTAAATTTATAACGATTTGGAACTAATCCCAAAACCATTTCGTATACTTGTCGTGGCTAATGGATAAGATACACAGAAAGCTGTGATTTTGTAAGCCCCCTTAGTGGAAATCAGCTTGTACCCCCCGAATGGAAGTTGTTTGGATAAATGCTGGCTACACTCTCAACCGTGTAATTTTTTACTCATCATTAATTTTGTTATGAACATTTTTGTAGCCAAGCTCAATTTCAGGACCTCCAATGAGGATCTGCAGGCAGCTTTTGAACAGTTCGGCGAGGTAACCTCTGCCAAAGTAATTATGGATCGGGAAACTGGTCGCTCCAAAGGTTATGGTTTTGTCGAAATGGCAGACCATGAATCCGGCCGCAAGGCTGTGGATACGCTTGATGGAGCAGAGCTTGATGGTGCCACAATCGTGGTAAAAGAAGCTGAAGATCGCCCAAAACGTGAGTTCCGTCCAGGTGGCGGTGGCGGCGGAAGCCGCGGCGGAGGCGGTGGCTTCGGTGGTAACCGTGGCGGCGGAGGCGGTGGCTTCGGCGGCGGTGGTGGCTACGGCGGCGGCGGCGGCGGTGGAAGCCGTGGCGGATTCGGTGGTGGCGGCGGCGGAGGTCGCAGAGACTTCCGTTCCAGCGACAAACCACGCGGCGGTAGCGAAGAGCGTCCGAAACGTGAAGAAGATAATCGTTGGAATCGTTTTGACGACTAGTCCTTCGATGACATTATAGCAGAGAAGCTCCACCTCACCGTGGGGCTTCTTTTTTTTAGGGCGTACCCAGCATTTTCACCCAAACCTGCGTGGCGTTAATCCTTGAGCCAATGCCTGGCCCGCAAGATAACCTCCCGTCCAGGCAGCCTGAAAATTAAACCCACCAGTGATCGCATCTATATTCAATACCTCACCGGCCAGAAACAAACCAGGTATCCTCCGGGCACTAAACGACCTGAAGTCGATTTCCTTCAAGTCTACTCCACCCGCCGTCACAAATTCATCTTTGAAGGTGCTTTTACCCGAAACGCTGAAGCAGCTATTCAAACATTGCCCTATCAATTCATTGGCTTCTTCCTTTTTTAATTCCGCCCAGTAGCGCGAAGGGGGTATCCCGGCTGCCTGCACAAATCGTTCCCACAATCGGGCGGGTAAAACGGCGGGCGCTGTATTCATCACCAGCTTCCTGGGTGACGATTCCCGTTGTTGACGAATCCAGAGGTCAAGGTCCCTTTTTTCGCCGGGAAGCCATTGAATCCGAATAGTAAACTGGTATGCCCATTCCGCCATCTGTAACGCACCCCATGCAGAAAGGCGGAGTATAGCAGGACCGCTCAATCCCCAGTGGGTCACTAACAGTGGGCCTTCGGCTATTAATGCGACGTCGCCTTCCACACGGACAGCCGCTTTGGGCACACTCACACCTGCTAATCCACTCAAGCGGGGATCCTTTATGTTAAATGTAAACAAAGAAGGTACCGGATCGACCATCGAAAGTCCGAGATGGCCGAGCAATTTCCAAACTGCCGGACTGCTTCCTGTAGCGATAAGCACCCTGCGGGCTACCAACCATTTCCCGCTGACTAATAATCGCCATGTATCCTCCGTCCCGGCAGGCGCCTGTATTTGTTCCAATCTGGACCCGGTAAACAGCCGAATGCCGGCATTGCGGGCACTTTGGAGCAGGCATTGTACAATGGTATCGGAGTTGTCGGTTCGGGGGAACATCCTCCCATCGGCTTCCGTTTTGAGCTGGACGCCCCGACCTTTGAACCATTCGATAGTATCAGCCGGTCCAAAGCGCATAAAGGGCCCCAGCAGTTCCCGGCTACCCCGCGGATAATTCAATATTAATTCCTTTGGTTCAAAACAGGCATGGGTCACATTGCAGCGACCGCCGCCGGAGATGCGCACTTTCTCAAGGACATCCTTGCCCCGTTCGAGGATGCCAATCTGCAAACCCGGCGCCTGCCCGGCAGCAGTGATCGCTGCAAAATAGCCTGCCGCTCCTCCACCCACGACCAGAATATCCCAGATGGGGGGTTCCGTTCCTTGTACCATCACAGTATGAGATCTTGCCCATTCCGATGGTCCTCCATACGGCGGGTCATTTTCTGCACGAGGCTAAACTGATTTAGGAATACACGGGCAATGACCCGCAGGACAGTATACGCCGGGATAGCCAGCACCATACCCGTCACGCCTCCAATTTTGGCGCCCACCATGACAACGATGAAAATTTCCAGCGGATGCGCCAATACTCTGCTGCCCAGGATAAAGGGCTGGAAAATAAAATTGTCCATCAACTGAACCAGGGCAAACGTGCCCAGCACCTTGAATAATAAGGGGCGCATTTCTGAATAAAAGTTCAGATCGAGATTGGAGGAAATCGTCATCATCACACCAAACACAGCTCCGATGATGGGCCCTATGTAAGGAATGACATTAATGATGCCGGCAAAAAATCCAATCAGCAATGCATTTCGAACACCACTCAGCTCCAGGAAAAATGTGACTATCATGGTGATTAGCGAAATCTGGAGCACAATACCACCGAAATAGCGCGACAGAAGATCACTCACCTCATCTATCACGTCTCTTACCTTCAAGGCATATTCTTGCGGCACCAGGCTGCTGACAAAATCTTTAAACAGGCCCTCTTCCCGCAAAAAGAAAAAGGCAATAAATATGACACTAAATAAACCAATCAATAAATTGCCGGCAAGGGCGAGAAAGGAGGTAAAAAAAGCACCAAATTTGGCCGGTTCAAACCAGGTACGCAATACGCTGATGACCTGCTCGGAAGGCGATCGGGTATCGTTGACCAATCCAATTTCTTTCAGTCGCTGATTCAGGGCTTCAAGTGGCTCTTCGAGCGATTGGGCGATAGCGACATAATTCACCTTAGAGATGGAAATAGCCTGCGCCATGATCATGGGTACAAATATCCATACCAACAGGCCGAGTATCGTAAAAAACAGGGCAAGGGTAATGGCGGCCCGGAAAGAGGGGCCCAGGGAGCGATTTTTAAAACGAATCCGTTTGAGGAGATTCATAAAGGGTGCGCCGATCATGGAAATGACCCAGGCCAACAGGATATATGTGACGATGTCAGCAAAAAAATAGACTACTAAACTGATCAGAATCAAGGAGGCGATAAGTGCGATAGTCCGGCCTTGTTTAAGCGTAAGCCACCATTTATTCATACGGCGAAGGTAAGAAGGAATTGGAGAGCTGCGGAGGTGGTCAATGGACTAAAAACAACCAAATGGAACTTCATGCCCTTTTTATGAGTTAGGGTTATATCATTTAAGAAGATTTAAAGGGTTAAATGGCTTTGTATTTTTAGGATACAAGGTACTATCGGGGTCGTTCCGCAACAGCGACCCCGATTTTATTTTGCACCTCCTGTGTCCTTATCTACGCCAGCACCAGACTGCAAAAAACGAATATTTCGGCGGAGCCCTGTCAGGCCGGTACGCCGGACTGGAGAGCGGCTAAACAAGTGATTAAATACTTCATCGGTACATTCTTCCCATGCTGATGCAGACATGTGCAATAAATCCGGGTGAGGGTCAAACGCGGGTTCGTTGTGCCTGCTTGCAAATCGGTTCCAGGGGCATACCTCCTGACAAATATCACAACCAAACATCCAGCCTTCCATTTTGCCTTGAAAGACCCCAGGAATGGCGTCGCGCAATTCAATGGTGAGGTATGAAATGCATTTAGACGCATCAAGAGAATACCCTGCGGGTGATATGGCGTCTGTGGGGCAGGCATCGATACAGCGCCGGCAAGTGCCGCAGTGATCGCGTATGGGTGGATCGGGCGCAAAAGCGAGGTCAATTATCAGCTCTGCCAGGAAAAAATAACTGCCTGCTTTGGGATGGATGAGCAAGGTGTGTTTGCCTACCCACCCTACCCCGGACCGTCGTGCCCAGTCGCGTTCCAGCACTGGGGCGGAGTCCACAAAAACCCTTCCTTCCACGGGACCATACGTATCACGTATCCACGCGAGTAAGGATTTTAATCTTTTGCGGAGGACATGGTGGTAATCTTCACCGTAAGCGTACTGACTGATTTTTGGAGCTTCGGGATCGGCTGGTTTGTCCGGATTGTGGTAATTAAAAGCCAGGCTAATGACGGTGCGCGCGCCGGGCACCAATTGGGTAGGATCGATGCGCAGATCGAAGTGATTGGCCATATAGGCCATTTGGCCTTGTTTACCCTGGTTGAGCCAGTCTTCGAGTCGGCGGGCTTCCTCTTCCATACGCTCCGCTTTTGCCACACCGCATTGAAAAAAGCCCAAGGTGGCAGCCTGAGCTTTTAATGCAGTGGAATCAAAAAATGGAGCAGGCATGAAAGGGTATTTGACCTTGGACCAAAGGTATACATGTGCCTGGAATAAAAGCGCGTCCTAAGTTATGCAAATCATCTGCCCCAGTTATGGAGATCAATATTTATTGTGCTTTAAATCACAGAATAGCACTAGGTGCACAATCACCTTTACATACAAAATCCACTACAATGAAACGGTTCTGTATTTTAACAACAGCGTGTATTTTGACGTTGAATAGCTGGGGGCAATTACCCCAAACCGATTGGGCATTTCGGATCGGTGGAGATGATTTGATCCTGACCCAGGGGTTGCAGGTCGATCCGGAAGGAAATACCATACTGGCTGGTCAGTTCACAAAAAATATTGATGTTGATCCCGGCTCCGGTATCAAAAACCTGATTTCTGAGGGGAATTATGATTGTTTTGTCAGCAAGTATGATCCTAATGGCGATCTGATTTGGGCTAAGCGATATGGCGGTAGTTCGTATGATGATATTTCGGCCATGCACACCGACGCACAAGGCAATATTTTTCTAACAGGCATCTTTGGGGAAACGGTCGATTTTAATCCTGGTGGTGGAACGTTGTACAAAACGTCCGCAGGTTTGGCAGATATCTATTTACTCAAACTCGATGCAGAGGGTAATTTCGCATGGGCAAAACATTTTGGCGGAATGAATTACGACGGACCACGAAGTGTGTTTGTGGATGCCGCTGGAAGTATTTATTTGACTGGTTATTTTGGCGATGGCGCTGATTTTGACCCGGGGGCCGGTTCGTATATTTTGCAAAGCCAGGGCGGTGCGGATGCCTTTGTCATGAAACTATCTTCCGCCGGCAACCCTGCATGGGTAAAACAACTAGGAGGCCCGGAAGATGTCATTGGCTATAATATAGCGGCGGATGATAACGGCAATGTGTATTCCACCGGTATTTTTAAAGGTACCGTTGATTTGGATCCGGGAACGACGACGAATTTTAAAACGGCTGTTGGTAGTTGGGATACGTATATCAGTAAATTAAACGCCAGTGGAAATATTGTATGGGCGCGCCAAATAAGTGGAATGGACGATGAGATTTGTAATAGCATGGTCATTGATCCATCTAATAATATTTTATTGGCCGGCTATTTTTTTGGAACTGCAGATCTTGATCCGGGTGCAGGCATTTATCCCGTCACATCCAAGGGCGATTATGATGGATTTGTGATTAAAATAAATGCACAGGGTCAATTATTGTGGGATTATCCTATTCACAATCTCCTGAACGTAATTCCGGAAGTCGCTGCAGTGGATACCAGTGGCAACCTTGTAGTGATGGGACGATTTGTAGACGAGGTTGATTTTTCTAAAGACACGTTAAATCCGCTCCAATTGACCAGTGTCGGCGGGCAGGATATTTTTTGGTTAAACATATCAACGGATGGCACTTTTAAATGGGCCAGCACCATCGGTAGTGTGGACCATGATGGCGGAGCGGATTTTGGGTTAGCCCTCGATCACGAAGGGAATATATACAGTTCGGCGTGGATACGGGCTGCCATTGATGCAGACCCCGGGCCTGATTCGATTATTTTGCCTTCCTCTGCACCGTTGTGGGATATTTTTGTGTCCAAAATGCATGAAGTCACTTCAGGTATTATTCCCATTAACCACCCACTGGATATCCTCATTGCCCCAAATCCGACGAGTGGCACATTCACCATGGATATGGGTACAATTACTGATCCAATTACCGTAAATATTTATAATGCAGCAGGGCAACCCTTGTATGTCGCTACCTTTGAAGGAGGGGGTAAATACGAAATAAATATCCCGAATGCAGGTGGGCCGCATTATCTGAAAGTGGTATTACAAAATGGTCAGTCGATGATAAAAAAAATCATCCTCATTCCGCGTTAATGGCATGATAATACAGAAGCGTGGAAAAATAAAGAATTAGCAGGTGCTTAAATGTTGACCGATGGGGCCTAGTCTAATCGTGAAAAAGATAGGGGTATTTGTGCAAATGCCCCTATCTTGTTTTAACATAAGGAAGGCAAGCAGTACACAATATTTGAGATTTAAAAACGATAAGTATGACCAATTCGACACCATTATTTGGGGATGCCTATCTGCCAAAAGAAATTGCGCACCGGGTAGAACACCTGGGTGTAGCCAAAGCTAATATGGATGCCTTTACTTTACTGCTTCTGGCTATACTTGCCGGCGCATTTATATCCCTCGGTGCCTTGTTTTATACGGTGGTCATGACGGGTTCCGAACTGGGATTTGGCGTGACCCGATTTATAGGCGGACTGGCTTTTTGTTTGGGCCTGGTGTTAGTGGTCATTGGCGGGGCCGAATTGTTTACAGGAAATAATTTACTGGCTATGGCCTGGGCAAGTCGGCTGATCAGTACCAGAGCATTGCTGCGCAACTGGCTCATCGTTTATGCGGGCAATGTGATAGGATGCCTGGGCACGGTGGTGCTGGTATCCTGGGCGGGCATTGGAAACATGCAGGAAGGTCAGGTGGGCGAAATGGCCATACGTATAGCGGATGGCAAAGAAAATCTTTCGTTTCTGGCCACCTTTAGCCGTGGCATTCTATGCAATGCGCTGGTATGCCTCGCGGTGTGGTTAGCGATGGGTGGCCGCACTTTGACGGATAAATTTCTGGCTATTCTTTTGCCAATCAGCGCGTTTGTGACGATGGGCTTCGAGCACTCGATTGCCAACTGGTTTTTTCTACCTTATGCATTGGTACTTGACAGTTCAGGTCAGATCACTTTTGAAGGTGCGGCGATAAACATAATTGCTTCGACACTGGGTAATATTGTTGGGGGAACATTGTTGGTTGCAGGGGTGTATTGGGTGGCATTTTTGAGGAAGTCGAGTAGTCGATGAGGTGAGGAGTGGAGGAGATTGAGGTTGAAGTTGAGGTTGAGGTTGAGGCTGAGGTTGAGGTTGAGGCTGAGGCTGAGGTTGAGGCTGAGGCTGAGGTTGAGGTTGAGGAATAAGTTCTGGGTTCTTTGTTCTGGGTTCTTTTGGGATTTTTTGTTCTGGGTTCTTTGTTCTGGGTTCTTTCTGGGCCTATCCAGACACTGGATCCGAGAAGTGCATCCCGAAACCTGCTGGAGGTTACACACGTCTGGAGACGTCGGGATAGGGGTATCCGGTCGGGAGACCAGAACCAGCGAGGTTTATGGGTGATATTTTCCTATAGTTTTTTCAATTTATGCGAATTATTTAGCCCTTTCCATAATAATACAAGGCCAGCTATTCCTATAATATACAAAGGTCTTTGTCCAGAACTGGATAGCATGGTTAATAAGGAAATACTTAATAATAATGCCCCTCCATACAAATGCCAGTTATTTTTATTTTGTTTTGCATCCTTATCAGCATTCCATTTTAATACCTGGTCCATAACTTTATCTTTAGGGTAAATATCTAATCGAATCTTTTCCAATATTTCTTCTTCGGAATAATTTTCGTCTAGTAGTTTCTCAACTTCTTTTCGAGCCTCATGATTTAAGTCATTGATGCCTTTAGTATGTAAGGCTGGAATGAAATCATCATGTAATGCTGATAATTCATTCAGCGTTTTGAGTGATTTGTTATCTAATATACAAGACTTGATTTCAGCCATGTAGTTGTTATATATGTCTCTTATTGTTTGATCCACAAGTTTTTCAAGCTCATATTTGCTAATTTTAAATTCATCGATCAACCTAGTATCACCAGCAACTTGCTCAAAGGATGCTCCCTCAATAATTCTTTTGTAAAGCACCTCTAAACTGTTTATTTTTTCTGAATATTTCATTTGTCGTTGATTCTTTTAGTTAGGATTAGTTTACTACAATAAACAAATTTACGTATTTTATTAACCATGCTCCACTTAAGTATCAAATCCATAACCTACTTTGTATAACCCAAAAGTGAGACCAGGCGGTAGGGTTTGAGGTTGAGGTTGAGGTTGAGGTTGAGGTTGAGGTTGAGGTTGAGGAATAAGTTCTTTGTTCTGGGTTCTTTGTTCTGGATTCTTTGTTTCTGGGTTCTTTGTTCTGGGTTCTTTGTTCTGGGGGGGTCTTTTGTTTCGGAGTTGGGACTTGAACAGGTGATGGTCCGAAACGCGTTGCACGCAACCTACCGGAGGGTACACACGTCTGGAGACGTTGGGATAGGGGTATCCGGTCGGGAGACCGGAACCAGCGGGGATGGAACCAGCGGGGATACTGCCGGGTTTACATTTTAATAAATGGTAACGCAATCGCCTGGTCCTCCCATTCCAGACGCAACAGATATTGGCCTGGCGCCAGTGTGGAAATATTGATGGCTGGATATCCGTCCAAGTTTGTATTCATGATCATTCGCCCTTGCATATCTATAATTGTACATCTCCCATAGTCGATCTGCTTCGTTGTAATGTCAGATAGGTAAAGAATATCCTGGGCTGGATTGGGCAGCAGTTGAATTGAAGGCTTAGAGGTTTCGTTTTCAACGGACACCTTGAGATCTTTTACTTCAAACAATTGCGTATAATCTTCATTCGCTACATATCGGATATCTGTGTCATTTACGATGTGAAAATGTTCCGGTTCATAAGGGATATTGGGATAGCTCGTTGGATCAGCCAATAAGGTCCACGTGTCTGTGGCAGGACAGTACAGCCAGGGATGTGTGAAGGGCAACGCCTTCCCATCGATTAATCCACAAAACGGCAACACAAAACATCCTTTGTATGGGAGCAATTCCATCCGGGTTTTTTGGTAAACATTTGTACTCGAGAACTGCTTCACATCCTCTGTCCCTGTAGATGGAGACCATCGTGCCAACGTAATCTGACCCGCGGCCTTTCTGTAATAAAAATAAACAAATGTCCCCCAATCTGTAAATCCGTGTGGCATGTACCCAAAATCTGTTGTGTTACCGACAGGTACAGTTATCTTTTCCATTCCTGCTACAGTGCCATCTGTCCGATACACCTCCCACTTGCCATTCCTTGCCAGGCTAAAAAACACACCATACTGAGTGCTATACATACGTGTGTCCCGGTCTTTTCGAAAATCTAATGAATAAATCTCTGAACCAACCAAATTGGATTGCTCAAACGTGCCACTTTCAAGGTTTATAAAATAAGGAGACACCCCACCCCCAAGATCAGGATTTGACAAAATGAAAATAATTGAATCCTTTTGAATACAATCAAAATATTCGTTAAATGACATTTCGTATAAGACTGTATCATGAACCTGAGAGATCATATTATACCTAACCAGTGAACCCTGATTGTTTTTTTGGTTTGCAAAAGCTAATAAACTTTCATTATATATAAAAACCGGTGAATTATCATTCCAATATAAACGTGTTGGGGATAAAGTATCCATTCCAATTACTTCATTAAAGCGAATAAAATACGTTCTTACAGATGAATCATCCATTGGATGCCTTCCAATAAAATATAAAAAATCATTATCCTTTGGCGTTTTAGGTTTTAATATCCCAGAATTATTCCAACTGAACAAACCATCAGTTCCTGGAACATTATCCTTCCAAAGAGTACATGTATTTCCGTGCTCATTGATGACCCATATCTCTTTGCCTGTTTCCGGAGTAAATAAAGCAATATAGGCCTTACCATGAATAGCACCTAAATACTCCGGAAAATAAGCCTGTGTTGACATCGAACCTATTCTATATTTAGATCGATGAATGATGTAACTGCCCTCTAGGGTACCATCCGTTCGCCAAACATAGGCGGAGTCATACGTAGTGCCATAATATATAGTTATAGAATCGTTCAGCCTGTCATACCCTTCGATATCGACAAACTCTTCGGGCAAAAATGTAAAGAGTACATCCGATTGGCTGTAAACACTAAGTGCCGATAGAAGAAGAATGTGGATAACAATACAGATTTGATTTATTATTCGCTTCATATAAGGGGATAGTTTAGTTTGTTGAGTAGGGAATTATAATTGAAAAAGGGGTATACCATTAGTCCTTTCGTTATTTAATTTGACAAATAGACCAATCCGTTCTGTGATCTCAATAATTTTACCAGGATTACTTTTTACATTATTTCACATTGCAATATAAAAACTTCTGTTGCATATCTAAGCGTTGAAAATAAAACAAAGTCTTGTGATACTTTATTAATTTAATATTACTATCTGATATATATATATTACTTTGATTGTGTGTTTATTATATCTTATTTTCGCCCATGTCTGTCAACACGGCATCCGGGATAAAAAAATGTTAATGGATTAAAAAGACTATTGATGGGGGTGAGGAGGTTGAGGTTGAGGTTGAGGTTGAGGTTGAGGTTGAGGTTGAGGAATAAGTTCTGGGTTCTTTGTTTCGGGGTTCTTTGTTTCGGGGTTGGGACTATCCATTTGATGATCCAACGCGTTGCACGCAACCTACTGGAGGTTACACACGTCTGGAGACGTCGGTATAGGGGTATCCGGTCGGGAGACTGGAACCAACGGGGAAAGCGTCAAGGAGTTGAGGAGTTGAGGAGGAGCTCACATACTCCGAAGGGGGCGGATGTCCGGTGGACAATCAGTAAGTCGGACGGATAGGTCGAACGGAAACGGCAAAAAAGCAAATGTGCCTGCCAATGCGTTGGATCTATTGTTTAGCTTCAAATTGTGTAAACAAATATTTAGTTTTTAACAATGTTGAATCGTCTATCAAGCAAAAATGTTTTATCCGTTAAGGTTTTTAAAAAAGCAATCAAGTCTTGCTTGTCGGTTTCAGATAAAACACCAATCGTTTGTAGTTTAATGTTTTCGGACTTTTGGGATGTGCTTAGATTGCTATAATGGTCTAACACCTTTTTTAAGGTGCTAAATCTACCATCATGCATATATGGAAATGTAACTTCCACATTTCTTAATGAAGGAATTTTGAACTTGTAATTATCAGCCGAATTCCCCGTAATTTTTCCTCTACCCAAGTCATTCAATGAACTGTCAACTTTTAGTCCATTATTTTCAAAAGCGTTAATTGTAAACAATGGTGCTGTATGACAGCTATTACATTTTTGCCTAAATAAGATCAATCCACGTTGTTCGGCTTCTTTAAGCTCTACTTCTTTTCTTACATATCTGTCATACTTTGAGTTTGCTGAAATCATTAATCCCGTAAACTGAGTTAACGCCTTTAATATTTTTTCGCTTGTAACTATTGTGTCATTGTATGCGGACCTAAAAAGGTTTTTGTAGTAATTACTCCTTTGAAGTTTTTTTATTACATTTCCCAAGCTCTCATTCATTTCCACTTTGTCTGTAATAGGATTAATGGGCTGAATTTCAATATGATTTACACCACCATCCCACATGAAATCATCTTTCCATATCAAATTTTGCAAGGCGGGAACATTTCTAATTCCTATGCTATTATTTATACCATGACTTAGTTTGTGGTCTATATGTGCGAATGCTGCAAACTGCTGATGGCAGGATGCACAGCTAATGGTACTGTCTTGTGAAAGAATGGGGTCGTAGAACAACATTCTACCTAATACAAATCTTTCAGGAGTTATTTTATTGTTCTTGAAGTTGTAAAATGCTTTGGGAAAATAATCAGGCTTAACTAATTTAACATTTTTTTTTGAAATTAAATTTGGGTCATTGCCAAAACTATTTAGCAAAATAACTAATAAGCATAAAAGTGCCCATAATAATATTTGATTTTTACTTTTCATTTGATACCGCTGATACCATAAATAGATCCATGTAATTGTCGGCAATTGTTGATGATGTGCTTTGGTCTGTTATTGTTGGTGTTTCTGCAAAGTCTATTGCATTGGGATTTTTAAGAATTTCATCTATCGCAACATTTATCTGAATGGAAGATTGTGAAAATCCGGTAATTAAAATTGGATTAGGCAAATTCAATCTCATTTCACGAATTGAATTATAAGGTTGCTTATAACCACCAATATGATATTCAAACATATTGGAAGGTGTTTTACAAGAATTAGAGTTGCCCTCTAATTTCAAAAAAATATAACCGGTATTCCAACTCCAAAACATTCCATTGATGGGATCTAAAGCACCAGATTGAGCACCGCTGCAATTAAGTAAACTATCAACACCCAACAAAAATCTAATTTCATCATATTCCCCAATGGGTATATTCTGTAGTTCAATTGATTTTGAAATTTCGTCTTCCTCATTTATAAGAAAGTATTCATTGCAAGTGTAATATTTACCACTTGTGCTTTTCAATTGAATGTTTCCAACATAGTATTTTAATTTTGAAATGGTATAAGGTTGTCCGAATTCATTTTTGTATAACACAGAATCTAACCTCAACAATTCATTGTTCACAAAATGATTGAAGTTGATTATTACTAAGCCCGTCGGCCTATTCGACTTTAATGTAAAGCCAAATATGCCAACTGCTATCAGTATTGAACTTGTGTAAATTAACAACCTCATTTTTGGATGTTGTTTAGTTGACAATTATTTTTCTGTAATAAAAATCAGGACCAGAATTTATTTTAAGAAAATAAATACCCGCAATCATATATGGGAGTCGCAATACTGATAAGTTACTTTGCTTAAAAATTGTTGTGAAATAGATTTGTTGTCCAATTGAATTAACTAACTCAACTTGAAAATCTTTGGTGCTATTCAGCTCAATAGTCAAATCATTTCCATTTTGTATTGGGTTCGGATAAATATTGAAATTAGCCTCTATATTATCAGCAATACCCGTTGCTATGGAACACAAAGATGGAACTGTCGGATTTAGTTCAATTTCGGTTGTTGGCGTTAAGGTAAGACTTGTAAATGCCGGATAGGATGGCGTATAAAATTCTGCACGAAAAACTGTATTCAACGTTGGTGTTGTTCCCTGCGTCATTGCACCAGTATTGTTTACAGGATTGATGTATCTCCACTTTGTTGTTCCTGTGCTATCAATTTCAAAAATCTCTCCTTTGGGGCCATTGGTAATCATAAATGAGCCGTTTGCCAGTGGATAAACACCACTAATATTGGGCGCATAAAATGAGCCAGGATTAGCAGCAAAATAACTCCATGAAGTTGCGTTAGGTAAATACGGAGTTGTAGCTCCAATTGTATAAGGAAAACCAGCTTGAGCAATATCGACAATATCTACCGATGATGCATTTCCACCGGGTCTGTTTACACCATTATTAAAGACAGATACCTTACCTGCATTTGGGTAGCCCGGCTTAATAAATGTAGCATGGTGTTGTTTAAAAAGTTTTTGGTCATTTGCAACGCCTCTTCCATAAGCAATAGGGTTGCCCCAACGATAAAGCAAATCACCACCTTTGCCAGCGTTTCCACCTGTATGACTAGCTGCTTGAGCAGTTGTTGTGGAATGGTCTATAATCCAAAATTCGCTAAAGCTATGGCAGCTTACTATAATCTGGTCGGTAACGGGATTGTAGTCAATAGCGTTTAAGTGTAACCAATCCGAATTAGTAGGTGGGCCTTGCAGTACATAATTGACATTCAACAATTCGGGATGTTGGTTTACTACACCAAAATTATCTTTTGTATTGTCAAAATCTTGTATCAAGTGATCCCAAGCGTTCCACTGCCAAACAATATTAGCACTATTTATTCCCAGTGGTTGAATTTCTACAATTTTTTCGCTCCATACTTCTTGATTGTTGAGCAAGGCAGTTACAGCAGGATTTTTCCCTGCTTGTGTAGCTTGTGCTGAAGTGATTCGCTCCCAAACAATGGCTAAAATATTTCCGTTGGGCAAAACCATTGCATCGTGATGTTGGCATTGCGTCGAATCGGAAATTTGATAACTCCAAAGTAAGTTTCCCGCCCAATTGTATTTTTCTAAAACACCTCCTTTTCCACCACCTGTTCCAAAATAGGATGAGTTTAAAAAGCCCGTTCTAAATAAATCACTGTTAGGAAGCAATGAAACTGAAAGCCCCGGCCTGTAGCTACTGCTCCATTGGTTTACTTGTCTTCCACATTTATCAACCAAATAGGTTTTAGTGCTTGAAATGCCTGTAAACAATACATATCCATCCATATTTTGGTTGTCGTATTGCATCAAACCAATGGTGGATTGAGCACTTGATGACAGCGAAAAAAACATTACTGCAACTGCTATAATTATTCTCATTTGGTAACGATAAATTTGGTTGAATATATTTTGTTGTCCGTCGTAATTTTGAGAAAATACACACCTGCTTCCAGATTACTGGTGTTGAAAGCATAATTCCTATTGGTATTTACATCACCACTTATTACCAATTTTCCGTTTTGGTTATAAATTTCACCTTTCATAACACTGGTAAAATCGTTTGATTTGAGCAAAAAAGTTATTTGGTCGGAAGCTGGATTTGGATAAACTTCAAACTCTATTTCTATTTTGGTTTGTTCAATTGCAGTGGTAGCAGGAATGTAATTTGTTACGGTTTCATTTATGGTTACAAAGCCAGAATTTGGCCCCATATTTCCATCTTGCTGTATGATTGTGCCATAATAAGTCAAACCCAGTGCATAAGGAAACACGGGAGTTAGGGTGGAGTCAAGTGTAACAAAATAAGCATAAATTCCCGATGGATACTCCGGTGTAATACAAAATCTTCCGTTGTGGTCATCTAAATCGCCCAACCCAGCAATATATTCATAATCTTCCTGGTATGCACCCAAAGGAGCTCCTACCGGAGATTGGTTATTAGGAGGGATGTTTGTTGCACTTGGGTCTACAATTGGACCATATAATGAAGGAGGTAGTACGGTGCCATCAGGCAAGGTGGTTCTGGCTGCGATGTTTCTAAGCCTGTAACTGGTTCTCATTCTTTTTATAGCTCCAGTGCCATTCGTATTTGCGTAACCATAGCAACCGTATATTGGGTAACCATCAAATGCAAAGCCAATTATTGGTGAATGGTTTAAACTGTCGGTTTGGTCGTATACACAAGCAGGGCTTTGGTGCGTATGATACTCTTTAGACCCATTAGGGTGCCCCCAACAACTATCAAATGTTTCTAATAGTAAATGTTCCCAAAAAAAGGCATTTTGAAACCAAGTAGTATCATTGTTGTAACTTTTGGCATCCAATGGACTATAAATGGAAACACCATTTCGCCAAACACCAACATGCCCGTAAGGAGGTTTACGTGGTACTCCGGTGTTGGGTGTTGGGTTTAGTCTAAACCTAAACGTATAACCCATACTATCTGGAAACCAAGGGTTGTTTGGCCACCAGTCTACTTGTCCCATACCATTGCCTGCATTTACTGGAATGTAATCGGCTATGTCGTTTGTTTTAATGTAAACGCTTGTAGCAGAATAAAGCACTTGTTTAACATTGGTAGTGTAGCCCATGTAGCCCGTCGCACCAGTAGTGTTTAGCTGCCAAGAAGTAATTAAAGGGTTTGTTTGTCCAAAGGAATTAGCATAGAAAAACAATCCAATTGCAACGTGTAAAATTATTTTTCTCATTCTTTATTTTTTATTAATTATGGTTATGACTGTATGAATATGAAAAGGTTTAATTGGAAAGCAATTTTTTTCGCTCCTCCTAAATTGTCTGGTAGTGGGTTGACTTTGGGTGCGGCTGGGCAAAATAAAATGTGCTGCAATTTGTGTCTGTTTGAGGGAGGCATTGCAGCTCTTTATATTTTGAGAAACGGTGGCATTTTGTCTGTCCATCTTTTTAGCACTTTATGTTGAATTCGTGGCTGGCACTCTGCCATTTCCGCTAAATCAAAGCTAAATATACGCCTCCATAACAATTGGCCGGAATGACATCACAAACGTATACGGGGGTTTACACTTACCCGTTGAACAAGCCCTGTTTAGAGCTTTCCAGAAAAGCGTTTAATACTCACCTATTCAAAAGTAAGAAAACATACCGTTTTGCATGATGATTGAAGCGCTTGTTCAAGTTTTTTTCATCCCTATTGACCTTTACCTTCAAACAGAGGGTCAAATCACTTATTTTTAGTGATTGGAACCCATCATTGGTCAAACCCATTCCTCATCCCGGAACCCGCGTCCTGCAACCTCGCAACTCCGATTCCTCTTTGCCTCACCGCGTATAATTGGGTGATTCCTTGGTGATGGTAATATGGTGAGGATGGCTTTCATGGACACCTGCGCCGGAGATGCGCACAAATTTGGCCTGTTGCAACTGTTCTACCGTAGCTGCTCCACAATAGCCCATACCTGCCCTAAGTCCGCCGATGTATTGTACCATTACCTCAGTCAGGCTGCCCTTGAAAGGCACCCGGCCTTCGATGCCTTCCGGCACCAACTTGCGGATGTCTTCCTCCATATCCTGGAAGTACCGGTCTTTCGAGCCTTGCTGCATGGCACCAATAGAACCCATGCCGCGGTATACCTTAAACTTCCGGCCTTCCAAAATAATAGTTTCTCCAGGCGCTTCTTCCGTACCCGCAAAAAGCGAACCGGCCATGATGCAATTGGCACCAGCAGCCAGGGCTTTGGGGATATCGCCGGTGTATCGGATACCGCCGTCACCGATGATGGGTACGCCGGTACCCCGGAGCGCATCGGCGGCGCGAAAAATAGCTGACAACTGCGGCACGCCAACACCTGCGATGACGCGGGTTGTGCATATGCTGCCGGGTCCTACACCTACTTTCACGCCATCTACACCGGCATCCACCAGGGCCCTGGCTCCTTCACCCGTAGCCACGTTGCCCCCGATGATCTGGAGTTCGCGATAGCGCTTTTTTATCGTACGGATCATGTCCAGCACGCCTTTGGAGTGGCCGTGCGCCGTATCCACACAAATCACATCTACATTCATGGCGACCAGGGCATCTACCCTATCGATGGTATCGGCGGCAATGCCTACGGCCGCGCCGGCTACCAGACGGCCGAGAGAGTCTTTGCTGGCATTGGGATAATCATGGTGTTTCATGATATCCTTGTAGGTGATGAGTCCGGCTAGTTTGCCATCCGGACCTACCACGGGTAATTTTTCGATTTTATATTCCTGCAATATTTCTCTGGCCTGATCGAGCGTTGTACCCAGCGGAGCTGTAATCAACCCTTTGCGGGTCATCACCTGCAAGATAGGCCGGGCGGGATCTTTTTCGAATCGCAAATCGCGATTGGTAAGGATGCCGGTCAATACATTCTGGTTGTCTACGATGGGGATACCGCCGATATGATATTTTCTCATCAGCGTCTGCGCATCACCGACGGTCGCTCCTTCAAATAAGGTAACAGGATCCTGAATCATACCACTCTCCGAACGTTTTACGCGGCGAACCTGCTCGGCCTGGGCATCAATTGACATATTTTTGTGGATCACGCCCATACCGCCCTGTCGGGCTATAGCAATTGCGAGATCTGCCTCTGTGACCGTATCCATTGCTGCCGAAATAATGGGCGTTTTTATACGAATCTCGCGCGTCAGTTGGGTAGAAATATCTACTTCATGTGGAAGTACTTCCGAGTAAGCGGGCGTTAACAAGACATCATCAAATGTGAGACCCTCTTCGGTAAATCGATGGAGAAAAGAGGGAGAGTTTGCTGGCCGATCATGCGGCTGAGCGGGGGAGAGAATTTTTGCCGTTTCCATGTGCAAAGATACGGAATATTCCGATTCATGTTTATGCACAAGTCCCGGAACCACTGTCAATTTTTGGTTAACCCGCAAGATTTCTCTATTTTGGATTAACTTTGGTAGCTCATAAGCCCAAATGGGGCATTGTACCTTGGTTTCCTTTTTATGATAGGTCACCTTTTAATCATCCGGCAACTAACACCTGGAAATATCATTTATACTTCGCTCATGGCTCAACGAATCCGTTTCACCACACTGTTATTCATCCTCTTTCTTTATGCGGTCCAGGCGTTTGCACAGACATCTTCGCTGATGGAGGTATACCAGGTTTTCCAGGCTAAGTGCATTAGTTGCCATAGTGGTGCCCAACCATCCGCCGGACTGGACCTGAAAGGCACTGCAGCCACCGATGCCTTGCGTGCTTTGCAAGTCGCTCAAAACATCACCAATAAAACGCCGCAGAACCCCGCAGCCAAAAATCGTGGTGAAAAGCTGGCATATCCCGGCCGGCCGGATTTGTCTTTCCTTTTCAAAAAGGTAAATGGCAACCTCGAAGAAACAATCCATTTGATTGCCGCCGATAGTCAGGCTATGCCGCCCTATGGCAATCTCCCGTTGTCGAACACGGAAAAAGAAATCATACGCCAGTGGATATTATATGGGGCCAAAACGAGCGGAACGCAATTTGATCCGGCAGTGTTGGCCGATTATCATCTTAATGGTGGCGTGCAAAGTTTTCCTTCCGGCGCACCTGCAGCCCCCTCCGCCGCGGAGGGATTTCAATTTAAATTTGGTCCTTTTTATTTGCCGCCCAGCGGTGAAGCAGAACATTTCCAAAAATACGAACTCAAACTCCCCGAGGAGGTAGAGGTCAACCGGATTACGATTCAAATTGGCAGTTACTCGCACCACCTGATCTTGTATAATTTCGAAACGGATGCAGCCGCTGCGGCTGTGCCTCATGGTTTCCGGGATTCGCCGTATCATTCCGGAGTCGGACTTGTAGCGGCATTTCAATATAGTGACGACCTCATACTACCGGCAGGAACAGCTTTCCGCTGGAAGGATAATTTGATACTCGATCTCAATTTTCACTATATCAATTATAGTGGATTATTACCGCTCCAGGCGGAAGGTTTTATCAATGTGTACACCCAACCTGTGGGGACTTCCAAGCAACAGATGTACAGCACCCTGGTGGCAAACCCCAGCATCCCTATTCCAAATAATGGCCAGTTGGTGACCCATACCCAATCTATTATGACTCCTGCGGCAAATATTTTTCTTTGGGGGGTAATGGGCCATACCCATAAATATGGGAAAGCTTATAAAGTGTATAAACGGTTGCCGGGCAACCAAAAAGGTGAGCTACTTTATGACGGTGCCTGCCCCCTGGGCAAACCTGGATGTCCCTCGCCGTGGTATGATTATCAGCACACCCCGATGCGCTATTTTGAGGCATTTGAACCCATCACACTCAACCTGCAAAATGGAATCATCCATGAGGCGTCCTGGGTAAATGACGGTCCGGCGGCTGTCAATTTCGGGCCCACTTCGCAAGATGAAATGATGGTAATGATCATGTTATATGTGGTGGATACCAACGGACTTTCGACTGCATTGGAAATACCGGAATCGGAGCGGCAAACCAACCTGATTTATCCCAATCCGGCAAGTGATCATTTTACGCTTGAATTACCGGATTGGAACGGCGTCGCCCAATTTACGCTATACACAATTACAGGACAACAAGTCTGGCAAAAAACTATTACTTCGGATCGCACAGAAATGGTCATTCCCGCTCCTATTCATCGGGGCCTTTATTATTGGAGGCTGCATACTGCGGATTCAAAACCGATGGCGGAAGGGAGGATAATGGTGGAATGAGTTGAGGAGGTTTTGAGGTTTTGAGGTTTTGAGCCTGCCTGCTGCAGGCAGGGGTTTGAGGGTTTGAGGAGGGATTGAGGTTCCAGATTCCCGGATTCCAGATTATTCCGAAATTATTCCATGTCTCATTCCATGCCACGTTCCAGATTCCAGATTTTCAGATTCCAGATTATTACGAAATTTCAGACTCCGTGTCTTTAATTCAAGTAAAAAATCGAAAAGCCATTTCGTAAGCCTCGCGCGGGGGCGCTCGGTTCGCTCACCGAATGTCCACTGGACATTCGCCCCTGCGGGGTCTGTGAGCTCACCCCTTACCATTTACCCCTTGCCCTTTACCCCTTACCGAATTGCCGATTCCTCCTTCTTCCGTCTAACCATTTTCCATACTTCAATCCATATGACGCCAATAAAAGCAGTGCATAAACTCAGGGCAAGCTCAGATAATGATAAAGGTGCGAGTTGGAAAATAGACTGGACAGGGTCGAAATAAATAGAGAGCATTAATATAACTAAAGAGGCCAGTAAAATAATCGGCATGAGATTGTTTTTATACCGAAGGGTGGTCAACACGGAATGGACAAAGGAACGATTGACCAGGGTAAGAAATAAATTGCTGAAAATTAAGGTCGCATAAATAATGGTACGTACGGTTTTATCCCCGGCACCCGTCTGAATAAAATAATATCCTAACCCGAGACATGCTGCTGTAATGGCCAGTCCCTGAATAATACTAGTATTTAGTTCAGACCAGGCAAAAAATGAGCTGGTCATTTTCCGGGGTTTGCGCTGCATGGAGCCCGCTTCAATGGGCTCATTTTCAAAAACGATGGAGCAGGTAGGGCCCATGATTAATTCTAAAAAAATGACATGGATGGGAGAAAAGATATCTGTAAATTCCCAAAAGAATATCAAGGGGAGCAATACAATTAAAATGATGGGGATATGAATGGAAATAATATACCTAATCGCTTTTTTAAGATTTTCATAAATACGTCGGCCCAGCGCGACTGCCTCTACCATGTGGGCCAGATTGTCATCCATCAGGATAAGGGATGACGCATTTCTCGCTATTTCGCTGCCGCGTTTGCCCATAGCGATGCCTATATGTGCAGCTTTTAATGCAGGGCCGTCATTCACCCCGTCACCGGTCATGGCGACGACTTCCCCATTAGCCTGGAGCGCTCTAATGACTTTTAATTTGGCTTCGGGAAACATCCTTGCAAAAATGTTGGATCCCCTGACTTTTTCAGTTAGACTAGCCTCGGACATATCCATCACTTCCTTACCGGTGAGCATCGATTTTCCGGGACGAAGTTCCACCTGGTCGGCGATTGCTTTAGCGGTTTGGGCATGATCGCCAGTGATCATTTTCACCTGTATACCCGCATCATAAAATCCCTTTATAACCTCTTGTATATTTTTTTTGGGCGGATCAGCAAAAGCAATTAATCCCAGTAATTCCATCGCTAATTCATCCTGCGTGGCCGGCAAGGAACCCGAGAAGGCATCTGCTTGGGCCACACCAAGGACGCGATACCCTTTTGCAGTCAATTGATTCGAAAGTTCCGTTATATGCCAGAGTTTTTCCGGCGATAATGCGCACTGTTTGAGCACTCCTTCTAGACTGCCCTTACAAGCAATGATACGGTGGTTTTTATTATTTTGGAAAACATGGGTCATGATAGGCGGAATACCTCCCAGAGGATATTCGTGGACCATTTTATAAGCGGGGCGTTTGTCTTCAGGAGCAGTTGCCCCGTAACTATCATGGATCGCCTTTTCCATATTGTCAAATGGTACCATTTCAGAGGACCACATGGCATATTCGAGCACCTCATTAAAATCGCCAGGGTTTTCCAGATAATCAATCAACTTATCTTCTTGCAGCGAAAAAATGGACGCAATGGTCATGTGATTCGCTGTTAATGTTCCCGTTTTATCGACGCATATAACGGTAGCTGCGCCCAGGGTCTCAACCGTATGGGGTGTGCGAGCGATGATCTTTTTTTTGTACAGGTGATATGCCCCCAGGGCCATAAATGTGCTAAAAGCCACGGGTATTTCTTCGGGGAGGATGGACATGGCCAGTGTCAGCCCCTGCAATAAACCCTGCAACAGGTTCCCATAAATAAAATAATGTAAGCCCCACACGACAAGAAAGGCGATAATACCAAAGCCAACCATGGATCGTATGAATGACCTGATTTGGATTTGGAGTGGTGTTTTGACCGATTCGATAGTTTCCAGGGAGGTGCCAATTTTGCCTAAGGCGGTCTCGGCACCTATAGCCACGACGCGTCCGGTGCATGACCCGGAGAGCACCATGGTGCCTTGAAAAAGTTGATTATTATCCTCTGCAGTGCTTTTTAATACGGGCAGCGATTCACCAGTCAGGATACTTTCACTGACCGAAAAATCATGTAGTTCCAGCACAAGTGCATCAGCCGGAATGATGGTGCCATCTTCCAATACAAGCAGATCTCCAATGACTATTTCTTCGGTGGGAATATGCGTGGATTGGCCATTGCGAATTACCTTGGCGTGCGGCCCGGACTCCAGACGGAGTTTGTCCATAGCACTCCGGCTGCGATTTTCCTGAAACAAGGATATGCCTGCTACCAAAAGGAGGGCGACTACCATAATAATCCCCTCATCTATAGAACCCACCACAAAATAAATCAGTGATGTGGAAACGAGAATTAAAAAAAGGGGTTCAGAAACGATTTCCCTAACCACTTCCCAAAATCGATTTTTTTTACGGGCTTCAATCCTATTGCTTCCATGTTGAAGCCGGCTTGCTTCGACCTCTGAATTGGTCAAGCCTTTATGATCAACCTCTTGCATACGTTTTGTGTCTTTGGAGAAATAACCACACCTGTGTTATTTCATTTCCAAAAGTAACACTATTAACATGGTAAACTGAAATTATCGGGATTATGCAAATTGATCCAATAATTATAGTACTTCCCACAATCTTTAAAAATTATTGTCCTCGCCTCCTTTGAGGTCATCACTTTTTACTTTAGACTTACGGGTAGGAGTGCGGCCTTCCAATTTACCGAAAGCATAACGGACATTGACGCCGAAACTTTGAAAGGGAACGGTGAACTTACTCTCCTGACGGAAAGTCGGGCCGGTAAGATTGGTGGCAAAAGATTTATTCAGATTAAAGGGTTCAACAAAGGTGAGACCGATTGAAAGTTTTTTGGCAATCTCTTTTTGAAAAGCCAAACTGTAGAGCCAAAAGGAAGGAATGCGTCCCTGGAGTGTCGTCTGTTGTGAACGGAACATGCCAAACATTTCTGCCTTATACCCTTTGCCAAAATCATAAGACATTGTAAGGAAGCTATTCCAGTTAATGTCCTGATTGGATAAGTTCTCTCCATTAATGGTGGCAGCAGATTGATACGTAAATACATCCAGACTGCCACGTACCGTAAATTTCTTTTTAAAGAAGGACGTCGTCCCAAAGAAATTGGCGCCTATGGCATCATTTTGACCAATATTTCGATACGTATTTATGCTCGCGCCCTCAGTATTGATGAGGAGATAATTTTCAATTATATCGGCTGTATTGCGGTAATAAACGGAGACATTGAGCACACTTCCTTTTATAAATGTACCATAATTTAATTCGATCTGGTTAGTCAATTCCGGCAAGAGACCCGGATTGCCGATAGTAATATTACGAGGGTCGCTGAGCTGCTGATATGGATTGATATAGCGTAAGCCAGGACGCTGAATACGTTGGCTGTAGGATAGTTTCAGGCTGGTAAATGGACCAAATTTTCGGGCAATAATCGCACTGGGCAAAATGGTGCCGTAATTATTTGTAAACGGCTGTTCTCCATTTACGGCCTCCCCTTCTATCGTGGTGTATTCATAGCGGGCACCGGCAATGAGATCATATTTATCCGATAATTTGATATTCAAACTGGCATAGGCAGCGCCTACATCCTGAAGATAATTAAATGATCCGCTGGTGGTTGGATTGCGGACAAATTCACCCGTCCCGGCATCAAAATCTGCATAATTAAAATCACTTTCCATACGACGCAACGTCGCTTTTAATCCTGTCTCCAATTTAATGGCCGGCGTAAAGGGATGAATATAATCCGTCTGGATGATATGTTCCAGATTCAAGCCCAGATTGTCATTATTTTGATTGAGCAATAATAGGGGGTCACCGGTTTGGTCAATTAAGGTGGATTCGTCGTTAAAGCGGGTACTCAACTGGTAAGAAATTGACCATTCTTTTTCTTTGTTACCTGCAAATGTGCGTCGATAGTCTGTCGTCCAGTCGATCCCGGCACCCAGATTCACATCATCATTATATCGGCTGTATTCCTGATGCAGCCCTATAGAGGGATCGTCAAACAAGGAATTTGTACGACCATCTTTTACAAATTGGTTACCATTAATCCGGACATTGGAATTCAAACTGGAATAGGCATTAAAATCATAAAAGGCACCGAGTGACCCATTAAATCCACGCCAGGCAGAGCGTGCGTTGCCTGATTGTTCCAAAACCCTTGTGAGATTGGTAGCCAGATCATCCTCGCGATAGAAGGATTGTGTGCCTGGACGGTACCAGGTGAAACGGGTGCCGGCACTTGCATTAAGTCCAAATCGTCCTTTGGCGCTGGCGATATTTATATCCGCATTATTGGATCGGGTACCCAGGCTGGCGTTGACGGAGCCTGTCAGGCCCTGCATTTCAGGTCTTTTAAGGATAATATTTATGATACCTGTGCTGCCTTCGCCATCATAACGTGCTGTTGGTGTAGTAATCACTTCGACCGATTTGATCTGGTCGCCAGGCAAACTCTTCAATGCATCAGCCACGTTCCCCGCAAACATGGAAGAAGGTTTGCCATTGATAAAAATCCGCACATTACTGTTGCCGCGCAGGCTCACATTGCCATCCAGATCTACGCTGAGCAAGGGAACTTTGCGCAATACGTCCGCACCATCACCGCCCAGGTTCGTAATATCCTTGTCCGCATTATACACGAGCTTGTCGATTTTGGATTCCATGACAGGGGCTTCCTCAGCGACCACTATTTCATCCAGGTTGACCCCTTGCGAAACCAGCATTATTTTACCCAGATCAAGGTCAGGTTTTACAGGTGTTGTAGTGACCCCTTTGGTAATTTTAGGTTCGTATCCTATAAAGGTAGCCTGTAGCTCATAAGTAGATGTGTTGACATCGCGAAAACGAAACTGGCCTTTTTCATCGGTGATCTGCCCGTCAAGCATTTTGCCGCCGGGCAGTGTAAGGACGACAGACGCATATTCGAGTGGGGCTTGGGTAAGACTATCTACGAGGATGCCTTTGATGATGCCTTTGATAGAAGGGGCAGCATTTCCAGCTCTGCCGGGCATCTGTGCCAAGAGTGCCAAAGGAACAAAAAACAGGAGATGAAGGAGTGTATATCGGATCATAGTGTTCAAATCAGACTGCAAGTAACGGGAATCCAAGGGAAAGGTTAATTTCTTAACATTCTATTAATACGGAATGGGTTGAAAGCCCGGAATTACGAAAGGGATGATTTGGCGGGGAGGAGTAAAATATTACATCATGGCACGAATCAAGAGTTTGCCAATCCTAAGACGACAGTCACCACGGTGCCAACACCAGGTTCGGACTGAATGTCCAGCGTACCGCCGTGCATCCTCACGATACGATCCACAAGGGGCAATCCAATGCCTTGACCCGAAAACGACCGGGCATTGGACGCACGGAAGAGCGGAACCAAAACCATGGGGAGTTCCTTATCAGGAATACCAATTCCTGTATCTTTAAACGTAAAATGTATGGTATGCTCAATAAAGGAGATCTGCCATTCCACAGGATTATTGTGGCCATATTTACAGGCATTGTCAAGGATATTAACGAGGGCAGAACGCAGCATCAGCAGATTACAGGGCAATTGAATTTTGAGCTGTGCGGCATTTAATTGGGGCCAGATGATGTGTTGATCCGGCCAGGACTGTACGATTACTTTTCGCACTTCAGAGAGTATTTTACCCACGGGGATTAATTCCCTGTTGGTCAACAAACCTTCGCCCCCTGTTTTAGCCAATGATAACAAATTATTCACTAATTCATTTAAGCGATCTGCTTCGTGGGATATAATTTCAAGCGATTCCTGATACGCCTCCACTGTACGCGTTGCGGACAAGGCTATCTCTGCTTCGCCAGCGATTACCGTGAGTGGATTGCGGATTTCATGTGAGGCATTACTTATAAAGGTTTGCTGAAACGAAAAAGCTGTTTCGATGCGTTGGAGGAGTTCATTAAAAATAACAGCAAAGTCATAAATCTCATCCTTTTGGTTGGGCAGCGCAAGACGGGTGCTCAGATTGGTAGCACTGATTTGTCTAGCCTGGGCTATATTGACCTCCAGCGGGGTGAGTGCCTTTTTTGTGGTAAACCATCCGATGAAAGCGGCTAAAGTTAATCCAAGTGGAAAGGCGATGAGCAATATGCGTCGGAGATTGGCCAACTTGCTGATGCCAAATTGATCCAGAGCAGTCACGACAATTAAATGGCGTTTATTATTCAATTCGTAAATTCGGGCTACGCCTTGACGGTGATCATGGCTAAACCATAATTTATTTCCTTGAAGTAAGAAATTAATTTTCCCATTTAAATAAGGAGCGAGCTCCTCAGGAAAGGGTTTGTCCGGATCCAGTGCCCATTCTATTTCCTGCGGTAATTTTTGGAGGTAAAGCTCGCGGATTTGTTGGGCTAAATCGTTGGGCAAACCAGTCGTTTCCAGGAAAAACTTTTCCGTACGGTCCAGGCGCAGGTCCAATTGTTGATTAAATTCCTTTTCGTGAAATCCCTTCGAAACAAAATAAATAATCGTCGATAATGTAAATAGAACCCCTGCTATAGTCAGGGTAAAGATGAGCGTAAGCCTTTGTCTTATTTTCATTGAATATCGTCTTCCGTCAGGATGTAGCCCATTCCTATGACGGTTTTTATCAGTTTTTTTGCTGCGGGTTTATCTACCTTGTTACGAAGGTAACTAATATAGACATCGACGACATTTGTTTCTACATCCCAGTCCATTTCCCATACGGATGAAAGTATTGTTTCTCTGGAGAGCACACGATTTGGGTTTTTCATCAGAAACAGCAATAAATCATATTCTCTGGACGTCAGTTTTAGCAGTTTTTCATTTCGCAAAACAACACGCCTGAACTGGTCTATTTTCAAATCGTCCATCTGGAGAATGGTATCGGATGCAGGTTGTTGTCGCCGGCGATGCATCGCTTCCAAACGAGCTAACAATTCTTTAAATTTAAAAGGTTTTACGAGATAATCGTCTGCTCCTATCTGGAGCCCCTTGACCACATCCTCCGTGCTACCCAGGGCTGTGAGCATAATGATAGGCGTATCATACCCCTTTGTTTCCCGAAATTTAGAACATAATTCCAGGCCTGTCATACCTGGTAGAATGAGATCGAGTACCAAAGCATCATATGTATTTTCCATCACCTTTTTTAAGCCTATTTCACCGGTTTTGGCAATATCGGCGTGGTGACCCGCTTCGATCAGCCCTCTGGAAATAAAGGATGCCACCCCTGGCTCATCTTCAACAATAAGAATTAACATTCCACCTTTTTTGATCAAAAACAACGACACCTAAAATGGGTTGTGAAAAGCGCATTAGAATGTGATTAGTGTATGTTAATCTTGTTTCGGCCCAATTCAATTTTTCCCAATTTTTCCAGTTGTTTCAGCAGTCTTGATATAGCCTCTCTGGATGCGTGCAGATCATACGCAATCTGCTGATGGGTTGTATTAATTTCTTTGCTGTTGTGGGTTTCTGACTTTTGTAGCAAATAATCCATCAAACGTTCATCCAGCTTTTTGAAGGCAATGGTGTCGATGGTATTGATCAGTTCCAGCAGCCGCTGATCATAAGATCGCATCACAAAATTTTTCCAAACCGGATAACGTGTAATCCACTCATCCACGTAACGTACCGGCAAGCCCAATATGCGGGTATCTTCCTCTGCAATGGCTCGAATGGAACTGCGTTTGTCGGTCATGCAGCAGGTGAATGACATGGAACAGGACTCCCCTGAATTTAGAAAATAAAGGAATAGCTCTTCCCCCTCATCGTTTTCCCGTAAAACTTTAATGGATCCTTCGAGTACCAGGGGTACAAGTCGGATGAATTCGCCATAATCGATGATGGTATCTCCAGCCTTAAATTTCATACAGCGGCCATGTTCACTCAACTCGTTGATCAGATTTTGATCGTGCAAATCGGGAAACGCTTTCCGAATGTCCGGAACCAGATTATCACGCATGGTTGGTTGGCTCATAATCAGATTTTACTATTATTCAAATACATTGCAATAATAGGGCTTTAGGTTATTCTTTTTTATTTTCTTTTTCCTGTTCCTTTTTTAAAGCCTTTTCTAACTTCACATCCTGTTCTGCCTGTTTTTCTTTTCGTTTAAAATAGCCTCTGAACAGGATATTATTTTTTAGGGCTTCCATACTTTGATTGAAGTTGTCTGTACCTTTTTGGACGTTCAACAAACTTTTTTGCAGACGAAGTGTGAGAATGGAGTCACGCAGGGCAGCCTGTAGAGGTCCATTGCCATGTTGGACATCATTTGAAAGCGATTTTACGGCTAGTTCCATTTCAGTGCCCATCGATTCCGCTTGTACACCAAGAGCCCTTATCCGGCCTGTTGCGCTGCGAATATCACGACTGATAACACTGTCCTTCATCAGTGCGACAATTCCCTCAGGAGAAGAACCGATTTCATGTACAATTTGCTGAAATTCACCGGCTAGTAAATTCGCCCGTTCACTGGCCTGGCGGACATTGACCAATGTGCTGCGGATGTGTGCCGGCAAGGAAGGATCTTCCAAAATTTCCCAAATAGCTACACTCTTGCTCACCCGCTGTACGATGGTCACGAGGTCTTCCGACATTCTGGCTACGTTCCTGTTTGTGACATCCAAGGTGCGCATTAAGGCATCCATATCCAGCACTTCCCTGGGTTTGAGTACATCATTTTTTTCAACGCGAGGACTGCCCGGAGCTCCGGGTTCGATATTCACTACTTTATTGCCCATTAATCCATCGGTACCTATATTGGCCACATCATTTTTCTTAATAAATGGTGCAATTTTTTCGTCAATATTCATGTGTACATTGACGGCCGTGTCATTGAGGATAACAATCTTTTTTACTGTGCCGATGTCTATTCCCACAAATCGGATATTATTCCCTACCCGCAAGCCACTGACATTTTTGAAGGTTACTTGCAAGGGAAAACGTTTTCCAAATAAATTTTGGTTGGCCCCAATAAAATATAAGAGGGCCACAAGTCCCACAAGACCGAGGAGTACAAAGACACCCAGTTTAATATTATCTGTTGTTGTATTTTTCATAAGCTGGGGGATTAATCAAAAAAATCTTGAACCAGAGGGTCGGGATTAGAAATGAGTTCGTCATATGTGCCTTCTGCATGGCAAACACCATCCAGAAGCATTATTATTCTATTCGCCATGTTTTTTACACAGGACATATCATGCGAGATAACTATGGAGGAGGTGTCGTAAATTTTTTGAACTTTAAGTATGAGATTCACAATCTCTTTAGATGTAATTGGATCCAGTCCGGTGGTGGGTTCATCATAAAGCATGATTTCCGGTTTTAAAATAAGTGTTCGTGCAAGTGCTATTCGTTTACGCATACCACCTGATAGCTCGGACGGCATCATGTCTACCGTCTGGGCAAGTCCTACATTTTCCAAAGCTTCCATGACAAGTTTATTGACCTCCTCTTTATTTTTGTCTTTGCCATGTCTGCGGAGTGGAAACTCCAGATTTTCCCGCACCGACATGGAATCATACAAGGCATTGCTTTGAAAAAGAAATCCTACACGGGCACGTATTTGGTCCAGGGCATCGGTGTCGAGCTCCTTCACATCATGCCCGAGCACGTTGATAGTCCCCTTGTCATGTTTCAGTAATCCAATAATACATTTGATCAGGACGGATTTGCCGGAGCCCGATTTGCCCAGCACTACTACATTCTCCCCTTTGTGGAGGGTGAGGCTAAGGTCGCGCAAGACATGATTATCACCAAATGATTTACTCAGGTGTGCGACCTCCAGGACAACATCGGATTTTTCTATTGGTGTTTGACTATTTGACATGGTCATTAATTATAGCCAAGAATATCCGTGACCTGAACAGCAAGCAGGTCAATTACAAAAACGAGCAACGATGCAATCACAACGGCTGAATTGGCTGCTAAGCCGACACCTTCCGTTCCTTTATTTGATGTGTATCCTTTATAACATCCTATAATCCCGATGGCAAATCCAAAAAAAAATGTTTTGATAAAAGCCGGCAATACATCACTGAACGCCAGACTGTCCACCACTTGCTGATAAAAAAGGGCCAGGCTAGTAACCCCCTTTATATTCACCGCCAGAAAAGATCCAAAAATAGCCACACCCGCGCTGAAACAAACCAGTATGGGCACCATGAGCGTAGTAGCTAAAACCCTGGTTACAACAAGATATTTAAATGGATTGGTGCCGGAGACTTCCATGGCATCAATCTGCTCCGTCACTTTCATTGATCCCAACTCGGCCCCTATGCCAGAGCCAATCTTACCGGCACAGATCAAGGCTGTGACTACCGGGCCAATCTCCCGAATGATGGAAATAGCGACCATGGCAGGTATCCAGGCCTCTGCCCCAAACTGGGCCATCGTAGGTCGGGATTGGATTGTCATCACGAGTCCGAGGATAAAGCCGGTGATGGCCACTAATCCTACAGAGCGATAACCAATCATATAAAATTGGTGGATCAGTTCACGCGTTTCGAAGCGAGGCTTCAGCCATTCCTTAAAAAACCGCAGTGTAAACCGGGAAACATCACCAATTTCCGCCAGAATAAGTTGATATGCAGGTAGGATTTTTACCATGTTTTTTAAATATATGTACTATAAATTACCATGTTTCAGGATCGCCCAGGCCAATCGTAATGCCAAGAGACCTGAAACTACAAAACCAATGAATCCCAATGCGGATATATTGTAAATGTAAGGCGGAATGTGAGCTATAACCAATAAGGCTGATCCAAGGATCAAAGAAGCTACAACAATCGAAAATGCCAATCTGTTCGACACCCGATCCATTTCAGCATATAATGGATCAAGTCCGGTATGTTCAAACTCAATGTGCAGGCGCCCTTGCCGAATTTTATGCATCACCTCCATCAAGTCTTCCGGCAAACTTCCTGCTAATCGAATCATATCTCCTGCGGCACGAGCAATGTTTCTTCCCATACGGGCAGGGCTGTATTTTTTAGCGAGCAGCCGGCGCACAAAGGGGGTGATATTTTCAATGATATTATATTTGGGGTCGAGTTGTAGCCCTACCCCTTCGATCATGACCAGCGCTTTTAGCAACAGAAGCAGATTGGACGGGACACGCACTTTGTAGTGAAAAAATAGCCTGTTCACGCCGTTCATCACCTCCATCCCTTCGATATCTTCCAGCGATATACCTGAATATTCCGTTAGAAATTCCTCCAGATCGTATTCCATTTCTTTATCCACCGCTTCTTCTAATTTTTCGATCTTTCCAAAACGAAGCAAAGCGTGTTTTAACCCCCGGATATCTTTATCGGCGATGGCGATGAGCAGGTTAGCCAACAAGTATTTATCAGAGTCCAACACCGTTCCCATCATGCCATAGTCCACAAAACAGATGCGCTGGTCATTAAGGATAAAAATATTGCCGGGATGAGGGTCCGCATGAAAAAACCCATGTTCGAAAACCTGCTCAAAGTAAAGGTTTATTCCTTTTATGGCTATGATTGGTCCAGTCATTCCAATACCATCAAGCGAGACGAGATCTGTGATCTTGATACCGCGGATAAACTCCATGCACAGGATACGATCTGTTGAAAATGCTGGAAAATAAGCCGGAATATGTATGTTTGGATTTTCGCGAAAATTGTGGCGAAACCGAATTAAATTGTTGGCCTCGTATTTTAGATGCAATTCCTTACGGATACTGGTTTCAAACATTTTTACCAATTCGCCCGGCTGGAAGGAGCCGTATTCAGGAAAATGTGATTCCAGCAGGGAAACCAACTGCTTGAGTATGTGAATATCCTGATCGATGACCTCCCCTATGCCTGGACGCAGGATCTTGAGCGCCACTTCTTCCCCTGTTTTTAAAACCGCCCGATGTACCTGGGCCATAGAGGCTGATGCAACGGGGGCATAGTCAAATTCAGCAAACAGGTTTTCCGGCAAATCGTGGAATTCGCGAATAAATACAGCCTGTATTTCCTCGGCTGGAACCATCGGTGCATGGTCCTGAAGATTACTCAGCTCGGAGAGCAATCCTTCTGGCAATAAATCAGGCCGGTTGCTCGCTATTTGTGCAAACTTGATAAACGTCGTCCCCAGGTCTTCGCAGACCATCCGCATCCGCTCAAACCGGGTAAAATCAGTGACCGCCTTACCCTCTCGACGTGGAATGAACTTGCGCGAATCAGGTATGAATCGATTGAAAGGCGGATGGGCTATGATATCGGCAAACCCATATTTAATCAGGGTGCTAATGACTTTTTCATAGCGTCCGATTAATGTGGGCCCTTTTTTAGAGGTTTTTTCTTTACTTTCCGTCATAATCCATTAAATCACCAGTCAATCGATCTGGAAAAAAAAGCCAGAATACAAATATATACAGCTAAAGTGCGAAAGGCGTTCCATATGATCTCATCCAGCCGCTCAGTACTTTTATTTTTGATAATAAACGAAAGCGGAGATCTCAAAAAGCTCCGATCCATCATTTGGAATAACAAACAGTGACATTTCACGTGGTTTGTTAGCGAATTTTAGGTTTCGTCCTGCCAGATGATAGTTAAAAATTAACGTTTTTTTCACCCTGCAAGCTAAGGGAGATTCGTCGAATACGGGGTGATCGGCATCATATCAATCATTGATAACCATCACAATAGCTTCTTGGCACGTGAGTCCATGCAAACAAGGTGGGAAGAGTGTAATACAGTTTGGATTGAAACCATTAACTTTGCGCTTTCATTTGGCCTTTGGGCGCTGAAGATGCCGGGCATTTCCATTGATTAACTTAATACCACCTTTAGGCAATGGTGTGAGTAAATGGAAGACCGGTCCTATTTGCCTGTGGGTTGTTTAATTTAATTGTACAATGCAATCTTTTTTCTCCAAAATCAAGGCGTTTTTTAGCGGCAGTAAGCAGCAGGACCATGAAGGTGATAGCGGGCCGGGCGAACTAAAAAAAGGCACTATTACCTATTTCAATTGGTCCAAAGGATATGGATTTATTGAGTGTCCGGGTGTAGAAGGACGGATTTTTCTCCATCGCTCCAAATTGAATGGTCGGCTGAAAGTGGGCGATGTGGTCCAATTTGAACTGGCTCAAAACAAGCGGGGCTTGTTTGCCAAACGCTTATTGACGGCTTAACTTCCCCGTACCACTTCGTATTTACATAAAGTATAAATCTCCTCCAACTAACAGGGGCCACAGTTCTATTTGACCCGTTCCTGATAGAGGAGTTCCTCCCCTTCCATCAGTTGCATGGTTGAATTGTTAATGAGAGTATACTGCTCATTGGCCCATCGAACAGGAATGGACGAATCTACTTTATCCATTACAATTGTTTCCTGCCGTGTAAAGGGCATGTACATCTCCACCCTGGAAGAGTCGGCATTAAAAACGACCAGGACCGACCCATGTTTGTTGACCTTATCGGAGGCCGCTTTAAGTTTGCGCGCTATTCTAAACAATTCAATACAGTCTCCTTGTAATTCGGACCAAAAATACCCTGAAGCCCTGTTGCAATCGGTGGGACTCACAGGTGGAGGACTCTCTGCCTGGGCTGGCGTCTCTGCCTTATTTTTACATCCGGAAAAACCGATCAGTAGGAAATGGAATCCAAGAAGTGTGATCCCCAACCTTGTGAAAACAAAAGAGCTGGAAAGTTTATACTGCTGTTTCATGGTTTTGAATGAGGTGGTGTCCGATGCAAAGCCAGGAGCTTTGCTTCCCGCCAAAAAACATAAGCGGCTGATGTTCGCGCGATAACCAGCCCGACCAGTCCGTCTCTAAAACCGCCCAACCAGATATACTCCTTCAGAAATCTAAAGCAGGGTTTGATTAGTAAACGTATCCAGGAACCACGTTTTCCTTCCTGGTAGTAGGCGACGGCCGCGCGTGAACTAAACTTATTTTGCGTTTGGATGCGGTCTTCAATATCGCGGTTGGTATAATGGAGCAGGTCGCCACGCAATGGCAGGACCGGACTTTCTTTTGCCACCTCAAACCGATCATGCGGATCCCTGCCCCCGACATGAATGATCCGTCGGTCGAATAACCTGATTTTGCTGTCGGGATACCAGCCGCCATGCCGCACAGGTACCCTGCCCAGGTGATTGAGACGATTGATGCGATAGGCATCGGCGGGCCAACTATTTTTAATGGCCAGGATGCTTTTTACCAGGAGCGGGCTGAGTTCTTCATCGGCATCAAGTGCCAGTATCCGGTCATGGGTTGCCTGCTTTAAAGCAAATGCCTTTTGTTCCCTGTAGCCCAGGAATGGCTGCAGGATGATTTTTGCGCCGAGTGATACAGCGATGTTTACCGTATCATCTGTCGACAAGGAATCCACAACGACTACCTCATCCACCACAGGTAGCGCACTTTCGATACATCTGCGAATGTTTGCCTCTTCGTTGAGGGTAATGACGACCAGCGATAACTTACTCACCCGCCAAAGCTAAAACAATTTGAAAAGTTGGAGGAGGGGAGGAGGGGAGGAGGGTGAGCTCACGTACCCGAAGGGGCGAATGTCCAGTGGACATTCGGTGAGCGAACCGAGCGCTCCTGCGCGAGGCTTACGAAATGCCCCATAGCATATCAACGGAAATAATCTGGAATCTGGAAATCTGGAATCGTAGATTAGGATGAGCTCACGTACCCGAAGGGGCGAATGTCCAGTGGACATTCGGTGAGCGAACCGAGCGCTCCTGCGCGAGGCTTACGAAATGCCCTAAAGCAAATCAACAAAATGTTGACATTCGGTGAGCGAACCGAGCGCTCCTGCGTGAGGCCTGTTATTAGGGATGAGAGCTGAGGAATGAGGAATGATCTGGTTTCCAGTGGACATTCGGTGAGCGAACCGAGCTCCCCTGCGCGAGGCCTATTAATAGCGATGAGGGATAAGGATTCAGGAATGGCTCACGTCTCGGTCCAGATTCCAGATTCCCAGATTCCAGATTATTCCACCCCCTAAGTGAGACCTATAACTAGGGATGAGGGATGAGGAGTCAGGAATGGCTCACGTCTCGGTCCAGATTCCAGATTCCCAGATTCCAGATTCCAGATTATTACGAAATTATTCACACTCCTCTATCCACTCTCCACTTCCGCCACCTCCTCCCCTCCTCGACTCCTTGACTACTCCCCTCCCCTTAACTGATATGTTTCAAAAATTCATCT